>NZ_JBDVFO010000003.1:0-1270315 GCF_039940915.1 Ekhidna sp. | reverse complement strand
ACCGGTGGGTCGGGAACATACTCATATGCATGGGCACTTGCGTCAGCTCCAGCTGCTACAATTGACACCGATGCTATCTTGAGCAATGTAGAAGCTGGAAACTATGTACTCATCGTTACTGATGATGTCACCGGATGTACTAGCGCTACCTCCAGCGTCACAATAGGTGAGACATTAGCTCCTATCAGTATCGAAACGACCTTACTTTCCATTGATTATTCATGTAATCCTGTCACCCCTACTGGAAGCCTAAGAGGTCAGATAACTGGAGGTGGTGCTGGTAATACAGGATTTACATTTGAATGGTATCAAGGTACAAGTGCTACAGGAACAATCATCAATTCCACAACAGATGCAGCAAATACCATTTCTAATTTGGCTCCTGGAAGTTATACCATCCTAGTAAGAGATAATACTACTCAATGTACAGAGACAGCAACTATTGTAGTACCTGAAGATAATCCTACAATAGGCGCAAACATTACAAAGAACAGTGATCAGAACGTTTGCTTTCCTGCAGATGGTCAGGCAACAGTTGCACCTAGTTTCAATTTCCCATTAGGTGTCTCTACTGGATTTAGTGCGAGCTATACATACCAGTGGTATGCCGGCCAAAACACGAACAATCCACTCGCTGGTGAGGTTAATGCAACTCTATCTCAAGTGACATCAGGTTTTTATACTGTTGTAGTAACAGAGACATCTTCGGGTTGTATCTCAAATCCAGCAACAATAGAGATTTTAGATAGTACACCTGCTGCGCCTACCATCAACATAGTAGCAGACGCAATTCCAGGGTCTTGTAATGCCACAGGCGGAGAAATTTCAGCCACAATTTCTGGAGGAACAGGTCCGTTTAACTTCTTCTGGTACGAGGGGTCCGACGATTTTGCTAATGATGATCCCACGGGTGCGGCCGCTCTTACTAACGGATCTGCTTTAATTGCAAGTCCAAATCCAACTGTTACTGTTACAACAAGTCCAACTATTGAATTAGATAATCTTGTCGGCGGGCTTTATACTTTGGTTGTTGAGGATGGCTCAGGGTGTCGCCATCAATCCTCCTTTGACCTTCCATTCAACGGTATACAAACAACAACCACTCTGAATGTAATCAATGTGAGTCAATGTCCTGATAATGGTCAAGCTGATGTTTCTCTCGCTGATAACCAAGTTATTACTGTAAGTGGACAAATTGGAGGTCTTTTCACAACGCTAGAACCGTATACAACAAGCAATGGAGCTACAGGAATCATTAGTGTAGACCAAGGTGGCACCATTCAGTTATCATTGACATCTGGTGCTTTAGTTGGTGGAGGTCTTCATACCATAACTGGAACATCAAGTGGAGCTTCTGCTACAATTGATGTGGTTAATAGTGTTGGATATATAGCAGATGAAGCAGATGACATAGAGGAATACATCATCTTTTTATATGCCGGAAGCGGGGTTCCTGTCAATAGACTTGCAGCATATGATGTAGTAAATTCTGTAGGGACAACTTTGAGATTTCCTTACAAGTTTGATCCAATAACTGGAGACATAGATGATGGAGATGATAATCTTGTCGTAAATGTTGGTGCCGTTGCTACAGGAGGCACTGTTACGTTTACAAGCTTACCTGCTGGTCCATATACTGCAATAGCACGTGAAAAAGCGTCGGCCGCTTTTGGTGGAGGTTTCGAATGTTGGAGTACATCAGCATCAGACATTATTGAGCAAGAAGCTTACAAACCTATTATTAGTGCAGTAAATATTACTTCTGATTCCTTCTGTAATGTTGGAACAGGAAATGGTAGTATTGCTATTACAGGAACTAAGGAGTCAGCAGACAGTGATGGGATAAATGATCAGCCAAACAATTTCCAATTTGAAATATTTGATTCGGGAATGGTTCCATTAGCTAATGCTGGTAATCAAAGTGATGTAACTAACACAACCTTTACCAATCTCAATGCAGGAGAAACGTACTTCATTACTGTGACAAGGTTAGGACTTGCAGGTCCGGCTACAAATGGTTGTGATACAACAGCTTCTTATACCATTCCTTTAAATGAAGAAGTCCATGAAATAACCACTCCATCTGTAACCGCTAACTCAGATTGCAGTCCATTGGATGGAGCAATCATGATAAATGATTCTGACCTTACAGATAATGCAGCTGATTATTTTTTTACATGGTACACTGCTTATACGGATGCAATTACCAATACACCACTAGGTAACGGGTTTGTTGATGGAGGAAATAATGGTGATCAAGGTGTAAATAGTGTATCTGGCTTAGTAGGAGGCACTTATTTCGTAGAAGTCACACACGCGACCAAAGGTTGTTCATCGCCTGTTACTTCTGTTGTTGTTGATGATGAAAGAGTCAATCCAGCAATCTCTGTGGCAGCTACTGCTCAAGATATCTCGTGCGATGATGATGCTACAAACCCCGCTACAGGACAAGCAACAGCTGCTATCGATAACTTAACCGGTGGAGCAGACATTGACGATTATATCTTTACCTGGTACCTCGACAACCCTCCTACAGATGTAATCGATATCACTGACCCTGGCATGGGACAGGTAACATTCTCTGGAAATGGAGCTTCTGGTAACACTGCCAATGCACAGGCGGGAGTAAACATCATTGATGGACTCCCTGCTGGTACATACTTCGTTCAGGCCGAAGACCTTACCAACCCAGGTGATGGATGTACTTCTGCAGTGCAAACAGTGGTCATTGAGCAGTTTACCTCTACCATCTCAGTGGGTAACATCGCTGCAACAGACTTTAACATCCAGCCAAACCAAGATTGTTCACCTTCTAATGGTGCATATGAAATCTTAAGAATCACTGAGTCAAGACCTGCCGGTCCTGTGACAAACACAACCATGGCTGACTACCAATTCGATTGGCTTGAAAGTGATAGAGCTACAACCATCGCAATCGGTACATTCCCGGATGTCACTTTCCCGAATGGAGCTTCTGGTTCCAATGGAGCTAGCGCAATCGCGGGACTGCCAAATGGTACGTACTATGTGCAGATCACTAACACAGCCGAAACTGGATGTACGCAAACTCTTGCTGAATTCGTTGAGTTCATCATCGATGATGAAAGGGTGAGCCCAATAATCAACCTTGCAAGCGGTATTATTGAGGATACCTTCTGCGATAATGGAGCTAATGTTGGTGATGGTGAAATCTCTATTTCAATTATAGATGAAGGCATTGCTGGAACTCCAACAGACTTTACAATCACTTGGTATAGAGGTACAGCTGCAGCCGCAAATGAAATTTTCCCAACGGATGGTGGAACTCAAGGCTCAGCAACTTCGAATGCTGATTTCACAACTATTTCTAACCTAGCTAAAGGTGACTACACAGTAGTTGTTACGAAAGATCTTGGAGATACGCCAGCTAATGGTAACGTAGGATGTGCAGCTACCGCTGTATATAATGTGGGATCAATGTTAAACATCCCAACACTCAATGAATCTGCGATTCAGGCAAGAACGGAACCAGATTCTACGTGTGTTGGAATTGGAGACACAGGAACAATAACCATTAACGATTCAGATATTGACGGAACATTGGATGAGTACGTAATTCAGGTTAGACAAGGATCTGCTTCGGGTGGACATGTCGGGGCATCTCCATATGCAGCTGGATCTGGTTCTCCATCTCTTATAATCAATGGACTAGCTGCTGATGATTACTTTGTCATAGCAACTCATGATGTTAGAGGATGTGCGGCCGCAACAGCTATCATAAATGTTAAAGATTCTACAAGAAATCCTCAGGTAGCCTTAATAAGCATGACCCCTGACCAAGATTGTGGTGGTGGCGTCAATGCTGGAGGTCTTGAAGTTTTGGTCGACGGCCAGTTTGATCATACCGATCACTTCACATTCCTATGGGAAGTTGCAGGTGGTGGTGCAGTTGGAGTTACAGATAGTGAGTCTACACTTTCAGGTGCAGCCGCAGGTGATTATCAAGTAACTGTTACAAACAATAACACAAACTGCTCTATAGTCAGAACATATACAATTACAAATGTTCCATTAAACCCAAGTATCTCAAACTTTACAGTAGGCGATAATAATATCTGCGATGATGACAATGATGGTAATCCTGTTGATGCTGGAACCTTTGAGTTACTGGAAGCAACTTTTGATGGCGCTACTTTGAATCAAGCAGCAATGGCAGGGTTCTATCGTCTGGAAGTGTATGAAGATCAATTGCTTACCTCTCCTGTGATTGATGGAGACGGTGACAATACGAACTTCATCTATACCGAGCTAAGTGGCGGAAACTATTTTGCAATCGTTCGGAAACTTGATTCCGATTGTACTTCCGAGCCTGCTGAGTTTGATGTCATCGATAATGTCTTAAGACCTGTGGTAAACATTGCACTTCAGGCAGCAGATTCTACGTGTACGGCTGGAGCAACACCTAATGGTTCACTTTTGGCTACTGCTACTGTTGGTGCCACTTCGGGTATAACTGATGCAGATGCTGATTACACATTCCAGTGGTACATCGGTTCCGGCACTGGAACTCCGCTTGCAAACGGAGTTGATCCTGGTAATGGCTCTACCCCTGCTGGAGTTGCTACCTCTAGTATTTCTGGACTTTCAGCAGACACGTATACTGTTGAGGTAACGAGGCTATCAACTGGTTGTGTTACGCTTGAAGAATTTATACTACCAAATGTTCCAACAAACGTTGAAATAACAACTGTCTCAATCGTAGATGCAACTAACTGTACTCCTGGCAATGGAATTATTACTGTAACAGGCGTTAACAGAGATAATGTAACGGATTACAATTTTGATTACTATAATCAAGATCCAAATCTTGGGGCGGCAGGAATTGTATTTACTGGAAACGCGGGAGTTGCTTACACTGTCGCAACTGCTGGAACTTACTGGGTCGTAGGAACGAATACACTTGTTAATTGTACAACTCCTGCATTTGAAGTTCAGGTAGGTGAAAATCTAGCATACCCTGCAATAGAGCTTGATGCATTTGACTTTCAGGCAAACTGTGATCCAAGCAATCCAAACGGTAGGTTATTGGTATTGGCAGATGG
The DNA here is from genome assembly GCF_039940915.1 of Ekhidna sp. Taxonomy (GTDB): domain Bacteria; phylum Bacteroidota; class Bacteroidia; order Cytophagales; family Cyclobacteriaceae; genus Ekhidna. Next base: position 1,265,234 of record NZ_JBDVFO010000003.1, on the reverse strand, counting down.
TCAAGCCGAGAACGCTACTTATGACTTTGAGTGGTATTTTGGTACAGGAACTGGAAACACTCTTACTCCGGATGACTATACGGGAGGTGCTAATCTTACAGGTGCCTCTACCAATGAAGTCTCAGGCCTTGCTGCTGGTTTCTATACCGTAGAAGTGACCAACAATGTCACTGGCTGTGTGACTATTGAAACTTATGAAATGGTTGACGATATTCCGAATCCGGTTGTCATTTCGACATCTACATCGGCAAATACGAATTGTGTCAATCCAAATGGGCAAGTTGCTGTTTCAGTTGTCTCGCCGGCACCTGGCAGATCAGTGAGTGATTATAGTTACTACTGGTTTATTGGCGATTTGGCTACTGTCGGTACCAATCCAAACCCAGCAAATGCTGATTTCACTGGTTCTCTTATTCAAAATCTTTCAGATGGGGACTATGTGGTGCTTGTTATTGACCAAATCGATAATTTCTGTCAATCTGAAGCTAAGGAAGTAACTGTTGAGGATGGTACGAGAAGACCAACATTCTTACTCACAACTAGTGATGTTACGGTTTGCTTTGACGATAAGAATGGATTTGCACAAGTTAATGTTCCGGACTTATCCTCAGTGGATATAGCGTGGTTCAATGACACCAACACTTTGATTGGTAATACCTTCTTTGTTGATTCACTTGATGCTGGTATGTATAGGCTCCAGTTAACTCATGTTATAACTGGATGTATCTCCGAAGAATCATTTGAAATATTGAATAATGCAGTAACACCGAATGACCCGTTCGTGCTTGTGAATAATGGCAGAAATAATTGTCAATTCGCAAATGGAAGTGCAATCGCAAACGTAGACGGGGTTACGAATAATTTCCTTTTCGAATGGTTTGATCCAAGTGACATGAATACACCTTATGCCACTGGTTCTGAAGTATTCAATTTGGATACAACCACATACCTTGTCAGAGCAACTAATATTGCCACCGGATGTCAATCGGCTTTTACTTCGGTGGACATTGGATATGAAGTAGTTGATCCTGTTTATGAAGTTATATTTAACAATTCTGTTTGCTTACGAACGGAAGATGGATCGACCAACCAGTTTACTGGGACAGCAATCGTTGGCTTTGAAGAATTCCAGTTAGCTTCTGAATACGAATGGAGAGATGCCAGCGGAACGGTTGTTGGCAATGACTCCAGACTGATTGATGCTTATCCGGGAGATTATACAGTAACATTTACTGCTGAGAATGGATGCAGCTACTCTGCATCGTTTACCATAGAGACTTCACTAAATATTTATAATGGAGTTTCTGCCAATGCTGATGGTAAAAATGATTTCTTCCTTATTGATTGTATAGATTATTTCCCGAATAATAACGTACAAGTCTATAACCGAGCAGGTCAAAAAATATACGATATAGATGGCTACAACAACACTTCAATTCGTTTTGAAGGATTCAGCAACGTAGGTGGTGGAGGTCTAAAACTACCTTCCGGTACTTACTTCTACATAATAGATTTAGGTAATGGAGAGGATCCTGTACAAGGATATTTAGAATTAGTTAGGTAATTTTATACAGAATGAAAAAGTCCTTAGTAGCAATTATTCTCTTCATAGCGGTCGGCAATGCAATTGCTCAGCAAAGGCCTGTTATGTCTACATACATGTTTAATGGATTGTCTTTGAACCCTGCCTACGCCGGAAGTTTGAATATTTTGAGTGCAAGCTTTCTTCATAGAAAGCAGTGGATTAATGTAGACGGAGCGCCAACTTCCAACATTTTCGCCGTTCATAGTTCATTCTATGGCAATCAAATAGGCTTGGGTCTTCAAGTATCGCAAGATGTTATTGGCGTTCATAAAGAATCTGCTGCATATGTTAGCGGAGCCTATAAGATTAAAACAAGTGCTGGCATTTTAGCAATGGGTCTTTCCGGTGGGTTTGATAATCGGCGTTCTGATTTTACACAGCTGAATATTCTAAATCAGGAGGACGAATTACTCACGGGCACCCCTACTCGATTTACCCCAAACTTTGGTACTGGAATCTATTTTGCAAACCCAAAAATGTATGTTGGACTATCGATACCCTATATTATTGAAAATAGTTTATTTCAAGTCCAGGCAGATGGCACTACCTCAGAAGCTAAAGAGAGCAGATACTATTATTTTACCGGTGGGGTTGTGTTGGATATAAATCAAAACATTAAGTTCAGCCCATCCACGTTAATCAGGTATCAAGAGCAGAGTCGTGTCGGGTGGGATTTAAATGCCACCATTATTTTTGATGGGATAGCATATGCAGGTGTATCCTATCGTAGCGGAGATGCTCTGGTATTTCTTACGCAACTTATTCTAAATGAAAATTTCAGAATTGGTTATGCCTATGATGCCACTGTAAATGCATTGAACAATCATTCAAGAGGTACGCATGAAATTATGCTCAACTATCGCGTTAAGCTAAGAAACTATCGCAAAGACCCTCAGTGTCCAGTTTATTTCTGACCCTCTTTTGTTAGATCTGCCAATAGGGCATTAATTAGAGAAAGTACCAAACTAAAGATTAGTGCCCAGAAAAAACCATCAACAACAAATCCAGAAACGATAGCACTCGCTATCATTATTATTATTCCATTAATCACAAGTAGGAATAACCCGAGTGTAAAAACGGTAATCGGAATTGTCAGAATTATCAACAGTGGCTTAACTGTAATATTTAACAGCGAAAGCAAGACAGCAATTATAACTGCAGTAATAAAATCATCAACGTATACACCTGGCAATAAATACGACGCGATAACGACTGCAATTGATGAAAGTAGAATCTTTACTAATGTGTTCATAATTATTCCGATTTAAACCATGATGCATACATGGCATAGTTTCCGGCAATTCTGCCTAGCATTTCCTTATTTTCCTTATCCATACTTTTTAGTTTCTTACCGGGTATTCCGCCATAAACTGAATTTTCTTCGACTACCGTTCCTGCCAACACTACCGTTCCAGCTCCAATTATAGATCCAGATTTAATAACAGCATTATCCAGAATAATGGCTCCAATCCCAATCAAAACATTGTCTTCTATAGTGCATCCATGGATCACTGCATTGTGTCCGATTGAAACATTGTTTCCAATTGTCGTACCAGATTTCTCATAGGTCCCGTGAATCGTGACATTATCTTGAATATTCGTATTGTTTCCTATTCGAATATAATTAACATCACCTCTCACCACAGCTCCGAACCATACAGTACAACTATCTCCCATTTCTACTTCTCCCACCAGCGTACTATTGGGAGCAAACCAGCAATCAGTACCGTGCTTTGGTTTGAACCCTCGAACTTCCTGTAGATATGCCATTTTTTGCCTTAAAGCTAGATTAAAAATCAATATCAAAAATGCTGACAAAATGTCACAGCAGTTCATATCTTTGCCTCATGCAAGGATTGATAGCAGATATAGATTTACTGGAAGAGGAAAAAAACCGTGATGCATCTTGTGATTTTAAAACAACTGAGGAAGACGGAGGATCGGCTACAAGGAAGCTTTATATAGAAAGCTATGGATGTCAGATGAATTTTTCGGATAGTGAAATAGTCACTTCCATATTGAAAAAAGAAGGTTTTGGCACCACCTCTTCTCCAGAACATGCAGATGTGATTCTGATAAACACTTGTTCCATACGTGAGAAAGCAGAGCAAACTGTAAGAAATCGACTAAACTTTTTTAAAGGGGTTAAGAAAAAAAACAGAGATGTTACGGTTGGAGTTCTAGGCTGTATGGCAGAGAGGCTAAAATCTAAATTGCTGGAAGAAGAGAAAATTGTGGATCTTGTTTTGGGTCCCGATGCCTATCGTGACCTACCTAAGCTTGTGAAACAAGCTGAAGAAGGTGAAAAAGGAATTAATACTTTCCTATCCAGGGAAGAAACCTACGCAGATATCTCCCCTGTTCGACTCAACTCCAATGGGGTTACCGCCTTCATTTCAATCATGCGAGGATGTGACAATATGTGCTCTTTTTGCGTAGTTCCTTTTACCCGTGGACGTGAAAGAAGCCGAGACCCCCACTCAATTGTCGGTGAAGCGCAAGAATTATTTGATAAGGGGTATCGTGAAGTGACTCTTTTAGGTCAGAATGTTGACTCGTATAAATGGTCCTCTGAAGAAAACAACAAAGCAAGGTTAGATAAGAAAGATGACGTTAAAGAAATAATAAACTTTGCTAATCTGCTTGCGATGGTGGCTGAAGTACATCCAGATTTAAGAGTACGGTTTTCTACATCACACCCTAAGGATATTACAGATGAAGTACTTCATACAATGAAGAAATATGAAAACATCTGTAATTACATCCATTTGCCAGCACAAAGCGGAAATTCCCGAGTATTGGAAATGATGAATAGAACCTACGATCGAGAATGGTACATCAACAGAGTTGATTCCATTCGAAAAATTCTGGGGCAGGAATGTGGAATTAGCTCAGATATGATTACCGGGTTTTGTTCTGAGACCGAGGATGAACATAGAGATACAATTTCACTCATGGATTACGTCAAATATGACTTTTCATACATGTTTTTCTATTCTGAACGTCCTGGAACCTTAGCAGCTAAAAAATATCCTGATGATATATCCCTTGAAGTCAAGAAAAGACGCCTACAAGAAGTCATTGACAAACAGCAGGAAATATCATTCGAAAGAAATAAATCTAGTGTTGGAGAAGTCTTTAAAGTTTTGGTTGAAGGGAAGAGCAAGCGGTCAAATGAAAAAATGCAAGGGAGAAATTCTGCAAATAAGGTGATCATATTTGAAGGGAACGTTCCCGTCGGTACGTATGTCAACGTCGAAGTGACTGACTGCAATCCAGCAACTCTTTTTGGAAAAATGGTATGAGCTTAAAGATTGATTCAGAAGTACAAGCCATAAAGCAACGTTTTGCGATAGTCGGCAATTCTACCAAACTCAATAATGCGATTCGTGTGGCGATGCAAGTAGCACCTACTGATATGAGTGTGCTCATAACTGGCGAAAGTGGTGCAGGTAAAGAATCATTTTCGAAAATAATTCACAGTCTTTCCCACCGCAAACATGGTCAGTTCATTGCCATTAACTGTGGAGCTATTCCTGAAGGCACCATTGATTCGGAGTTATTTGGCCATGAAAAAGGAGCCTTTACTGGTGCTACAGGTGATAGAAAAGGGTATTTTGAGGTAACTGATAGTGGTACAATTTTTCTTGATGAAATCGGTGAAATGCCTCAGAGCACACAAGCCAGATTGCTCAGGGTGTTGGAAAATGGAGAATTCATCAAAGTCGGATCTTCGAAAGTTCAAAAGACGGATGTCAGAGTAATTGCTGCTACAAATGTTGATTTGCTTGACGCAGTGAATAAAGGCAAGTTTAGGGAAGATCTTTACTATCGACTTAGTACGGTACCTATTTACGTACCGGCGCTTCGTGAGCGAGGAGATGATGTTGTACTGTTGTTTAAAAAGTTTGCTTATGATTTCTCCGAAGATTATAAAACTGAGCCTATCAAACTTGCTGATGATGCAAAAGAATACTTAAAGTCACATCGTTTTCCAGGAAACATCAGACAGCTGAAAAATCTAGTTGAACAAATCAGTGTTTTAAGCATCGAGCGTGAAATTTCATTGGATCAACTTCAAACCTACCTACCAAGAACCGGGAGTAATCTTCCAGCACTGATCAACAAGAAAGATTCTGAAGATAATTTTACTGAAAGAGATATTCTTTACAAGGTCCTGTTCGACATGAAGTCAGACATGGCAGAGCTAAAAAAGCTGGTATTTAAAATGCTGGATGGTAATGATGATGAGAAAGAAATTCTAGAGGATCATAAATCTCTTTTTCAAAACATCGACTCGTCGCATACCAGGCTAGATGAATATCATCAAGAAGAACATGAGCCAGAAGAGGAACCTACCCTCATCATTGCTTCAAATCAAGATCAATATGATTCAGAAGTTGAAGATATCACTCACGTAATGGAATTTGAAGATTCTTTATCCTTAGAGAAAAAAGAGAAAGAATTAATTATTCGTGCGCTGAGAAAAAATAATAACAAACGGAAGTATGCAGCTGAGGATTTGGGGATTTCGGAACGAACTTTGTATAGGAAGATTAAGCAATATGAACTTGAAAACCTTTAGTTTCTTAGTATTACTTATTTGCATTGGATTAAGTTCTGGATGTGGTGTTTACAACTTCACCGGAGGCACGCTATCTCCTGATACAAAAACAATCTCAATTTCACAGTTTTACAACAATGCGCCCTTGGGTCCCTCCAACATGAGCGCGCTATTCACAGAAACAATCAAAGATTATTTTCAACAAAACACCAGTCTGGAGTTGGTAGATAGCAATGGTGATTTGCAGCTAGATGGCTTCATCACTAATTACACCATTACTCCGGTAGCAGCAACATCCGGCAGTCAAGGGCAAGCGGATTTTTCAGCGCTTTCTAGAATTACAATTACGGTTTCAGCCACCTATACAAACGTAAATGATGCAACTTTTGACTTTGACAGGAGCTTTTCATTCTTTAAAGATTTTGACAATTCAACCAATTTAGCATCGAATGAAGAAGCGTTTGTGGAAGAAATATTCGATCAAATAGTTTTAGATATCTTCAATGCTTCAGTGGCAAATTGGTGATTTTGGTTAATTTTAGCTTAAACACCATCGTCTAACCTGTGAACAAGAGCGAGTTAATCACCTTTTTAAGAGATCCTACTAAGCTTTCTTCAGAGCAATTGGAGGAATTGGAGGCTATTGTTGATGAAAATCCATATTTTCTCAGTGCTCGACTACTTCTTGCCAAGGCTAGTAAAGAGCAAAAACACGCTGAAACGAAAAAGAGGGTTGCTTCAGCAGCAATTTATTCCACCGATAGAGTATTACTCAAGAAGTATTTAAACGGAGATCTTTTCTTTTTAAGTCAACCACATAAAGCCTCAGAAAGTGATCATGATTCGGAAGAGCATACTCCAGATCGAGGTGCGGAAGTTTCTGGGAAAATTCCGATTGTATCTAAAACAAATGCACCAGTCGCAAAAGAAAAAGATACTTCAGGACTGGAAGAGACAAAAAAGGAATCAAAAGAACAAAATAGAGACACCGCAAAAGTTAAAAGCCCTGGTGATTCAAGCTCTGAGACCGCTAAATCCATAGAAAGACCATCTCGTTCAGATAAACGACCCGCAGCTATTACAAAGGTTGTTGAAAAAAAACAACTGGAAGTTCCTGAACTCCCATCAGGAGATTTAGACTCCATTCTCGAGGAACTTCAACAGGACATGGCTAATCTCAAAAATTCGCGTGAAAAGTTCTCGGAGGTACAACAAAAAATAGAAGAAGATGATGCCGTTTCAGCTGCACTTGAAAAGGCATCTTCAAAAGAAGAGTCGAAACCTCCTACTGTTGAGGTTACTTCTGATCAACTGGTCCCTGAAAGTGAAAGTGAGCACTCAAAAGAGGACGAAGAAGAAAAGGAAGCAGAAGCAGCTAAGAAGTCCGCATCTGAGATTACCATGCAAATTTTGGCAGCTGCCAAGAAAGCGAAAGAGGAAGTTGACAATGAAGATAGAGCTCTAATTCAGGAAGACACTTCTGAAGAACAACCCTCCCCTGCCGCTGATACCGTGGACTCAGATGAAAAGCTTTCTTCAAATTCGGAAATTTCGCCTGAAGAAGAAGTGAAAGAAGTTAAGCCCATTGCAGAGAAGCAAAAAAGCGAGAAAACAGATTCCACATCTGACTCTGAGCGGGCAGAACGTGTGATTAGAGAACCTAGATTCTCACGTTTTTCTTCTAGGAGCTATCTAAACCCCACCGATCATATAGATCCTGCGGGTTTTCTTAAGGATGACAAAGACGAATTAAAAGAAAAACCAGCAGATAAAATAAAGGATGACACTGACAAGGAAGAAAGCTCAAGCGAGATAAAACTACCTGACCTATCCAAAGCAAAGCCAGTCGCTAGAAAAAGTAGGCGGTCGAGTAAACGTAAGGATGAAGAGTCTTCTAAGAAAGCAACGGTAAAAGAACCCGAAGAAGACGCTAAAGCTGTTAAAGAAACGAACGTTTCAAAAGCTGCTAAAGAAAAGCCAGCGACAAAGAAAAAAGTTAGCACAAAAACGACCGCTAAAAAGAAGGAGGAAAAGGAGTCAAAAGAGAAGAAACCCACCCAAAAGAAAGTTGTAGCCAAAAAAACTACTACTAAGAAAAAGGTCGTTGCAAAGAAAGAGACAGCCAAAAAGACCAAGCCAAAAGCATCCACCAAGGCAAAATCAAACGCTTCTAAAGAAGAGAAAAAAGAAGATGATACGAGTGATCGCAAAGATCAACAAGATATCATAGACAAGTTTATAAAGGAGTCTCCTTCCATAAAGTATCAACGCAAAGAGCCATTAGAAAGCGAAGATTTAGCCGAGCAAAGTGCTGCTTGGGATCCAAATCTAGCCTCTGAGTATTTGGCTGAAATATACCTGCATCAGGGAAATAAAAAAAGGGCGATTGAAATCTATGAAGCATTAAGCTTGAAATATCCAGAAAAAAAATCTTACTTTGCGGACTTAATTTCAAAAATTGAATAGATGTACGGAATAATTGTTACTCTCATTGTCATCGTAGCTGTGCTATTGATTTTGGTCGTGCTTGCACAGAATCCAAAAGGTGGCGGTTTGTCCAGTCAGTTTGGTGGATCAGGAACTACCCAGCTAATGGGTGTGAAAAAGACAGGGGACTTACTGGAAAAACTCACATGGGGTTTCGCAATTGCTCTTTTGGTTCTTTCTGTTTCTACTAATTTCATTCAGCCTGAGGTAAATCAGGATATCCTTTCCAGTCCAAACCTAGATAATGCGCAAACTACTCAACCAGCAATTCCACAAGGAATCCAGCCGGCAGATGCTTCGTCTACAGACCTTAATGATTTGACTGAAAGTTCTTCAACTGACAGTACTGAAAATTGATCAGTAGTAGATAATAGTTTACGATACTTAAGATATAGTTGAAAAGGCAATTCATTGAATTGCCTTTTTTTATGTTGACATCAACATCTTAGTGTTTTGATCAGCCGGTGCAAGCACAATCTAAGAAATCTTTCGCACGAGCATTCGCTTAGCAACGGGCAGTACAGTTTCATTCAGAGGAAATTTCAGCTTACTACTTGCGAGATAAGTTGCTGGATTGGGGAGTTCTGCAAATTTTCGAGTTAGGTCAACTTTAATATTTTCAAATGTCTTACTTATTCCTTTAATCTCGTTCATCAGAAACTCTGTAGTCATACTTCTATATTTTTCTTCAGCATGTTCGAAAAAAGTCATCTGATATCGAAAAATAGAAACATCACTAGAAGCATCCTGATTAATGAACAGGTAGCCTTCGTCCGAGTAAATTGGAGATAGTCCTACAGGCTCTAGTTCGATATTTTCTTCCACGAACTCATACAACTCCTTCCCTTCTTCAAGCATCCCTTTCAATTTAGGTATCGCAAAACCAATTATTTCTTCAATTTGATTCATGACTTCATCGTCCCCTATGATCTTGTCATACGTCAGTCTTAATTTATTGAAATCGGCTTTGGTAAGCGTTTCAGGAAAATTATCATACATCAGTTTCTTACTTTCTTTAACCTTGAGCAGGTTTCTGTAATGAAAGATTAAATCCGACATAAATGGATACAATTCAGATTGATTAAACCTATTTCCTACATCTTTCAAATAAGCCAGGAGTATATATTTTTTATACTCATAGTCTATCAACCCTTCAGTCAACCAATCGTGTTTCAAGCTGTCCATGCAATTTCATTTTACTAGAAATTAGTCATCAGATGTCAGTTTGTCAAACTGAGGAATAACATTTAGAGGAATATGACTTATTAATCTGCAAATATGTCATATCCTGATACGAAGAAGTCTGACATCTAGGTCTTGGCACACTAAATGATGGTAGAAGAATCCAAATGAAATTCAAATAAACTTAAACGTTTGCAAAACATGTCTAAAGTAAATTTCAAACCACTTGCTGACAGAGTTCTAGTAGAACCTGCTGCGGCTGAAGAGAAAACAGCATCGGGAATCATCATTCCTGACACTGCAAAAGAAAAACCTCAGAAAGGACAGATCGTCGCTATTGGTACTGGTAAGAAAGACGAGCCAATCAATGTAAAAGTTGGAGACCAAGTACTTTATGGAAAATATTCAGGGACAGAAATTACCATAGATGGTAAAGAGTTCTTGATCATGAAGGAAGCTGACATTTACGGCATAGTATAATTAATCTAAAAACTGAAAAATCAATATAATCATGGCAAAAGATATATTCTTTAATACCGACGCAAGAGACAGCATTAAAAAAGGTGTTGATGTTCTTGCTGACGCTGTTAAAGTAACACTTGGACCTAAAGGAAGAAATGTTATCCTTGACAAGAAATTTGGCGCACCGAACGTTACAAAAGATGGTGTTTCCGTAGCAAAAGAAATTGAGCTTAAAGAGCCAATTGAAAACATGGGAGCACAATTAGTCAAAGAAGTAGCATCGAAAACTGCAGATGATGCAGGAGACGGAACTACTACAGCAACTGTATTGACACAGGCTATTTTTGGACATGGCATCAAAAATGTAGCTGCAGGCGCGAACCCAATGGACTTGAAAAGAGGCATTGACAAAGCTGTTGCTGCTGTTGTTGAAAACCTTAAAAAGCAATCTAAAAACATCAAAACCAACGATGAGATTGCACAGGTAGCTACTGTTTCAGCCAACAATGATCATGAAATTGGTAAGATGATTGCCAATGCGATGGAAAAGGTTGGAAAAGATGGTGTGATCACTGTTGAAGAAGCAAAAGGCACTGAGACTGAAGTGAAAACTGTAGAAGGTATGCAGTTTGATAGAGGGTATCTTTCACCATACTTTGTAACCAACACTGACAAGATGGAAGCTGAGTTGGAAAGCCCATATATCCTGATCTACGATAAGAAGGTTTCTAACATGAAAGAACTCCTTCCTATCCTTGAAGCAACTGCGCAAACTGGCAAGCCATTATTGATCATCGCTGAAGATGTTGAAGGCGAAGCACTAGCAACTCTTGTAGTGAATAAAATCAGAGGATCTCTGAAAATCGCAGCAGTTAAGGCGCCAGGTTTTGGTGATAGAAGAAAAGCTATGCTTGAAGATATTGCTATCCTTACGGGTGGAACAGTAATCTCTGAAGAAAGAGGATACAAACTGGAGAACGCGACAATTGATTATCTAGGAACAGCAGAGAAAATCAACATCGACAAAGACAATACGACTATTGTAAACGGTGCTGGTAAGAAAGCTGATATCACTGCTCGAGTAAATCAAATCAAGCAGCAAATAGAAAATACTACGTCTGATTACGATAAAGAAAAGCTTCAAGAGCGTTTGGCTAAGCTTTCTGGTGGGGTTGCCATCCTTTACATCGGAGCAGCTACAGAAGTAGAAATGAAAGAGAAAAAAGACCGAGTGGATGATGCACTTCACGCAACAAGAGCTGCCGTTCAAGAAGGTATTGTAGCTGGTGGTGGTGTTGCCCTGATTAGAGCAATCAAGGCACTTGATGGTCTGAATCTTGAAAACGAAGACCAAAATACGGGCGTTACTATTGTCAGAAATGCAATTCAAGCTCCATTGAGAACCATCGTAGAAAACGCTGGTGGTGAAGCTTCTGTAGTTGTGAATGAGGTGTTAGCTGGTAAGGCTGATTACGGATTTAACGCTGCAAATGGTGAGTATGTAAATATGTTCAAGGCTGGTATCATTGACCCTACAAAGGTGACGAGACTTGCTTTGGAGAATGCTTCATCTATTGCTTCGCTCCTCTTGACTACAGAATGTGTAGTTGCTGAGGAACCAGAAGCAGAAGGAGCTGCACCAATGCCTCCTATGCCAGGTGGTGGTATGGGCGGAATGATGTAATTCTCGCTCAACGATATTTTGAAAAGCCTCCCTTAACGGGGAGGCTTTTTTTTATTTAATCCAGTGCTGTTTATTTAGCGACTTGCTAAAAAATCTTTGAAGAATTTAAAATCCTTTGCCATTTTCTGCGATTTCTTTTTCGTTTCAAACAAAGGATCGGTCGCTCTGGGCAAAGAAATGTTTTCATCCAGCGCTGCATTAACAATATCTAGGAATTTACAATGATGTGCAGTGCCCAAAAAGATTCCTTCCTCGTCATCTTTTAACGAGTTTTGAATTGCCTTATACCCAATAGCACTATGCGGATCCAGGACATATCTATTTTCTTCAAAACATGTTCGCATCGCCATTCTTGTTTCATTATCATCCAAGCTAAAACCCTCAACATCTTCAATGATCGCTTGATAAGTTTCGTCAAAGAGCATTTGTAAACGCGTAAAGTTGCTTGGCACGCTCACATCCATGGCGTTTGAAATTGTTGGAATGGTATCTATCGGATTGTAATCACCGTTTTTCAAATACCTTGGAACAACGTCATTTGAATTGGATGCTGCAATGAATCTATGGATCGGCAGTCCCATTCTTTTTGCAAGGATACCTGACGTAATATTCCCATAATTCCCGCTAGGAATACTGAAAACCAGCCTTTTTTCGAATCCTGATTTCATGTAAGGCAGATAATAGTATATAGACTGTGGAAGCCACCTTGCAATGTTTATAGAATTAGCCGAAGACAAATTGACTAGATCATTCAAATCGCTATCCAGGAAAGCTTGCTTAACCAGTGCTTGGCAATCATCAAAGTTGCCATCGATTTCTAAGGCTTGAATATTCCCACCTAATGTTGTCATTTGGCGCTCTTGGAGTGGTGAAACCTTTCCTGATGGATATAAGATAACCACGTTGATGCCCGGCTGATTATGAAAGCCTGAAGCCACTGCCCCACCAGTGTCACCAGAGGTAGCAACAAGAATGGTCGTCTCATGATCATCAGTTTCTTTGAAAAAAGACATTATCCGTGCTAAAAACCGAGCACCTACATCCTTAAAAGCCATTGTTGGACCATGGAACAATTCAAGACATGAGATATGCTCTTCAACCTGAACCAATGGAATATCAAAATTTAGCGCATCATTAACAATGGCCTTGAGTTTCTCTTTCGGTACATCGTCCTGGCAAAAGGAATTTAATACTTCAAAAGCAACTTCTTGTAAAGTCTTCTCTTCTAAAGTAGACAAAAATCCTTCTTCCAATTTTGGAATTTCGATCGGAAAATATAGCCCACTATCACCAGGTAAGCTACTCAATACGGCTTCTCTAAAAGAAGCAACGTTGGTTTTGTTCTTGGTACTAAAAAACTTCATGCTATTACTCTACATCCTTGAAAATCAATACTTGTTCGGTATAAACTGAAATCAAAATCACTATCCAAGTATAAACTTTCGATACCATCGATAGCGGTTTCAATCTCAGCCTCACTTTTAAACAAAGCAAACATGCTAGGACCTGAACCAGAGATATTGAATCCAACAGCACCTGCTTCGGAAACAGTCCTTTTCACTTCATCATAAAAAGGAATAAACCCACTTCTTACCGGTTCAGCAATAAAGTCACTTATTGATCGATTCAACAAGTTGTAATCCTTTGCATAAAGTGCATGTATCAGTCCTGCTACATTACCCCATTGATCCCTTGCCAATGAAATTGGGATCTTACTTGGAAGCAGCTTCTTCGACTCGGCCGTTTTTATCTGCACTTGCGGGAAGATTACGAGCACTTGTAGATCGATTTCTGCTTTGATATCAAATAGGTCCAACGGATCGTAGCTTCTTATTACCTGAAATCCTCCTAAGAGCGATGGTGCAACATTGTCTGCATGGTAGCATTTTGACGCAAATGCTTCTCCCTCTAACGCAAAAGGAATGAGTTCTTTTTTCGAAAAGGGCTTATCCAGCAGTTCATTGACTGCAAATACAGCACCAGCGGCACTACTTGCACTGGAACCCAATCCACTCCCGGGTTTGAAAAATTTCCGTATTGAAATGTCGAATCCTTGATCAATTTCTAGTGCTGAAAGAAGTGCTTTTATGGCGATTGTCGCTACATTTTTATCAGCGTCTTTACTCAAATCAGCACCCTCAACCTGTGCTATTACCAGTTTTGAATCCGTTCTCTTACTGAGCTCCAATTCTTCTCCAATAGAATCCACTGCAAACCCGAATGTATCGTAACCACATCCTACATTGGCAATAGATGCGGGAGCAAAAACTTTTATTTTTTCCATATCCATAAATTAGAAGTCTGACTGAGCAATTCGCAATACATCCGCGAAAATGCCAGAAGCCGTTACCTCCGCTCCCGCTCCTGCTCCTTTGATCACTAAGGGTTGTTCATTGTATCGATTAGTATAGAAAAGCACCACATTATCCTTTCCTTCCAGGTTATAAAATGGGTGAGATGAAGCGATTTCTTTCAAACTTACGGTTCCCACGCCATTAGCATATGAGGCAACTACTTTTAAGCGTGTATTGCTATCTAAAGATTTCTGATAGAGCGATTTAAAGTATTCCTCTTCCGCTTCAACTTTCGCATAAAATTCATCCAGTGTCTCACTTTGCTGACAAGATGATGGAAGAAATGGAGTAGCTTCTAGCTGGTTCATTTCCACGGCATGCCCACTTTCTCTTATCAAGATTAGCAGCTTTCGCATGACATCTTCACCGGAGATGTCTAACCGGGGATCAGGCTCGGTGTAGCCCAGTGCTTTGGCATACTTAATCACTTCGCTAAACGGCTTACTACCATCATACTCATTGAACAAGAAATTAAGCGTTCCGGACAATACAGCTTCCATTTTTATAACCTTATCGCCGCTGCGTATGAGGTCACTCAAAGTAGATAGTACTGGCAAACCTGCACATACATTGGTTTCAATCAAAAACTGGCTCCTGTACCTTTTGGCTGATGATTTAAGCGCTAAATAATCTTCATAGGATCGAGTAGCGGCAATCTTGTTAGGTGTAACAACTGAAATGCTCTTCTTTAATATCTCCAGATAAAGATTCGAAATATCCGGGGCACCTGTGATATCAATAAAAATACTGTTTCTAAAGTTGAGTTCGGTCATTGTATTGATGAAGTCCTTCGTGGAGAACTTCTCCCCTTCATTCAAGTATTTCTCCCATTTAGATAGCGGAATCCCATCCTTATTAAAATTCATTTTCCTTGAATTTGCGACACCAATGGCTTTTATGTTTAATTGATGATGCTTTTTCAAGTAAGAAAACTGTTTCGTTACTTGATTGAGAAATGCCTTCCCTACATTTCCTGTTCCAATTACAAATAGGTTGATCCGCTTTACTTCTGAAAGAAAAAAGCTTTCGTGCAACACATTAAGGGCTTTATTTAAATCAGATTTGGGAATAATCGCAGATATATTTCGCTCCGAAGAACCTTGTGCAATTGCTTTAATGCTAACACCATTCTTTCCTAATACGTTAAACATTTTTCCACTTACACCAACTTGATCTCGCATATTATCTCCTACCAATGCCAATAGTGAATAGCCCTCATCGACAACCAATGATTGAATGGTCTTGCTGTTCTCAGAATTTTTAAACTCAGCTTTGATTGATTTCAATGCTCTTGCTGAATCAGTAGATCTTAAGCCGAGGGTAACGGTATACTCTGCATTCGCATAGGTCGTGAAAACAACATGTACTTTTTCGTCCGCGAGTACCTTAAACAGCCTGGAAAAAAAGTCATCATTACTATGTAAATGATTACCGCTTACTGAGAGCACAGAAATATCATCTGTACTGGCTATGCCTTTTATTAAATCAGTATCGCCTATTCTATTCGAAACAAGAGTTCCTTCTAAGGCTGGCGAAAACGTATTTTTAACCTTCAAAGGAATTCCTTCTTTATAAGCCGGAAGGATACTTTGGAAATACAACACTTTAGCTCCAAAGTGTGACAATTCAAGTGCCTCTCGGTAAGACACATGCTTAAGTGTATGGGATCGATTTACCAACCTTGGATCAGCTGTCATAATTCCATCTACATCGGTCCAAATTTCTACTACTTCAGCTTTTAGAATACTTGCCAAAATTGATGCTGTATAGTCTGATCCCCCTCTGCCCAATGTAGTGGTTTGCTCACCATCTGTTGATGCAATAAACCCTGGAAATACATTTACCTCAGTAAAGCGACTACTAGACTCTTCCAGATTACGCTTTGTCCTTTCAAAATCAACCAGCGCATTTCCAAATGAATTATCAGTCTTGATTATTTGTCTGGAATCAAACAAAGTTGCGTCCACTCCTTCCTTCACCAAAAATGCCGATAAGATTATTGAAGAAAGCAGCTCTCCTGATCCTAGTATAAAATCCAGGCTTTTGTCGGTGAGTTCTTTCAGTAGATAGACGCCTTTGCAAACTTGCCTTAGTTGGTCAAAGACACTCAGAATTTCATTATTTTCGGTTTCTCCAACCAAATCACTGTACAATTTCAAATGATGCTCTTCCAGTTGGAGGAGCAGACTTAGGTAGGATAAATCCCCATGGCAAGCCAACTGACTTACCTGTTGCAGTTCATCAGTCGTATTTCCCGTTGCTGACACTACCACTATCAATGGAAACTTGTCTGATCCAATAATAGCTCTAACTCTCTGCAGTGACTCACTGGAGCCAAGCGAGGAGCCACCAAATTTTAAAACCTTCATATTCATGCAATAAAAAACGCCATCCTGTTCTAGAATGGCGTTTCAATTATTTTTTAAATAAGCAGCAACTACCATTCCTTCCATCGGTAAATACCGGTGGTAATCGTAATAATAGTTGGATTGCTTCTTTTCATTCGGGTTTAAAACTAATCGGGAGTTTCGTGAATCAAAACAAATACCAATAAATAATTCATAATAACTACAATTTTATATTTTAGTCTGATGAAGAAAAAAGCGCTGACCCAGATTGCATTCGAGTCTTTATCCATCGTTTTTGCGGTACTACTCGCCTTAGGACTTAACTCCTATAAACAAGCTTGGGATCTCCAGCGTGAGAGTCAGCTTCTAAAAAAGAATATTTTAAAAGAATGCAGATCGAATCTAGAAAAGTTGGAAGTAGCGATTCAAGAAAATGAAGACTTTCAATTATTTATTGATTCACTCCTTCAATCGGACGAAATCAGAGGGTTTCATTTTAGCTATAACAATGAGCTTTTATCCAGCATATCTTGGAATTTCACCAAGACATCTCGATCATTCCAATATATGGATCCTGTATTTTTAACAGAAGCCGCTGAGGTTTATGAAAACCAGGATTATTACATGCAAATTGCCAACCAAATGTTTGAGCATCTTGGAGATATGATTATGCAAGTAGACAATATCAAACCACGAACACTTACTCAAACGGGTAATTATTATTTAAGTAATTTGATTTCCGCCTCTAAGAATCTCCAAGAAGATTATCAGAATTTCTTGGATAAGAATAAGGACTTGGAACAAAAATCAGAATGACTAACTTGGCGTTTCGAAATTTTAACTCAATATGACCTACCTAATTGTAACCGTTGGATATATTCTCATCCTAGCTGGAATTATCGTTTATAAGAGTCGCTCTGTTAAGAGTGAAGAGGACTTTGTAGTAGCCGGCAGAAATGTCCCCGTTTACCTGCTGGTGGGCACTTTAGTAACCACATGGATAGGTTCCGGAAGTTTGTTTGGAACCGCAGGACTCACTTTTCAGGTAGGTTTCTCGGAGCTATGGTTTTCATTGGGTGCATGGATAGGAATCTTGGCAGTTTATTTTATCGCCGCACGAGTAAGGAGGATTTCGCAGTATACGCTTACTGATATTCTAGAAAAGCGCTACTCTCCTATTGCTCGATTATTGGGTACTATTACAATAATAGTTGCATACCTAATCATTGCCGGCTATCAGTTCAAAGGTGGGGGTCGATTTCTCGCTATTCTCACAGAAGGTTCCATATCCGTGGAACAAGGAACCCTCATTACCTTTCTGATCATCATTGTTTTCACAGCGTTAGCGGGTATGGTCTCTATTGTATCAATAGATATTTTTAATGGCATCATCATGATAGCCGCCATCATACTTGCTGTGCCTTTTGCTATCAATGGATTTGGAGGCTGGGATAATGTAGTAAACACCATTAACGAGGTAAGTCCTGATCATTTATCAATTACTGAAGGACATGAACCCATGTGGTATGTGGGGATCATGCTTCCCACGCTCATACTACTGTTAAGTGAGAGCAGTGTTTACCAAAAATTTTCTGCAGCAAAGGACGCTAAATCGGCAAAAAAAGCTGTGATGGGAATGTTTATTGGTGTCGTTGGGATTGAGTTTCTCATGTGCTTGCTGGCCGTTGTTGGTTTTGCCATTTATGCGCATGATCCCAGATTCTTCATGCCTGATGGATCGGTAAATGCTCCAATGTCTGAGGAGATCATATTGCGAATCGGTTTTGAAAAGCTGCCTGCGTTTGTAGGGTCTTTACTTTTTGCAGGAGGTGCTGCAATCATTCTTTCCACCGGAAACACCTTTCTGATGGTTACCAGCACAAACCTTTCGAGGGATATCATTGAGAAATATTTCATCAAGGGTGCTTCAAATAAACTTAAACTAATTATTCAGCGAACTTCAATTGTGATACTGGGCTTCATCGCCTACCTCATCATGACGCAGTTCGAGGAAATCCTTGCGATGGCATTCATTTCATATACCATGATTGGTGCAGCATTGGCTCCACCACTCCTGGCCACATTCTTCTGGAAGCGAGTAACAAAGCAAGGCGGAGTAGCCTCTATTTTAGCTGGCATGCTTACCGTCATCATCATCGAGGTGTTGAACAGGTCATACGAAGGAAGTCAGCTAGATATTGGTATCATGCAATTTCCGTTTGACTCCCAGATGATTGCCATTCCAGCATTGATTGCATCAGTTGTTGCATTGGTAGTCGTTAGTTTACTTACCAAGCCTACGGCAAAAGAAATAGTCGATCCTTTTTTCGAGAAAGACTGAGTTAAAGTAACTTCGCGCAAACGTTTGAGAAGGCATTAAGTGTATTAATAATTAAATACCATAAAAAGAGCCTTTTCCGACAACATCATTTGTAACCTCACAAAATAAAAATGCAAGAATACGGCGTAAAATCCAGTAAAAGTGATCTTTCAGATTTAGGAATCAAAGTAAAAGAAGCTCATTGGAATCTGAGCCAATCAGAACTCATTGAGGAGACGCTTAAGAGCGGCGAAGGTGTACTAACATCCACTGGAGCTTTAATGTGTGATACGGGTAAGTTTACCGGAAGATCACCTAAGGACCGGTTTGTAGTAAAAGATGCAAATACCGAAGATTCAGTTTGGTGGGGTAATATAAACATCCCATTCTCTGAGGATAATTTCGATAAGCTCTACCAAAAAATGGTAAAGTTTGTAGAGGATAAAAAAGTATATGTACGTGAAGCGTACGCTGGAGCGGACAAGACTCACAGGTTAAGAGTACGGGTCATCAATACGATGGCATGGCACAATTTGTTTGCTTACAACATGTTTCTCAGACCGGAGGCTTATAAAGTAAAGGACTTTGATCCCAACTTCACCATACTTTGTGTTCCTGAATTTCAAGCTGATCCAGAAGTAGACGGTACACGACAGTCTAACTTTGCTATCATCAATTTCACCAAGAAAATGATCCTGATTGGAGGAACCGCCTATTCCGGTGAAATGAAAAAAGGAATTTTTTCTGTCCTCAATTACATGCTCCCTCATGAGCAAAGCGTGCTAAGTATGCACTGCTCTGCAAATATGGGGATAGAAGAAAAAGACACAGCCATATTTTTCGGACTATCAGGCACAGGCAAGACTACCTTATCTGCCGATCCTAATAGACTCTTGATCGGTGATGATGAACATGGTTGGACGGAGCAAAATGTGTTCAATTTCGAAGGAGGTTGTTATGCAAAAGTGATTGACCTTACTGAAGAAAAAGAACCGGATATCTACAAAGCTATTCAGTATGGCGCCATCTTGGAAAACACGCGATTCAAAGAAGGAAGCCGCGAAGTAGACTATGAAAACTCTTCTGTTACTGAAAACACAAGGGCTTCATACCCACTGCATCATATCAGAAATGCCATGGATCCATCCATTGGTGGTATTCCTAAAAACATCTTCTTCCTGACTTGCGATGCTTTTGGAGTTATCCCTCCAATTCAGCGACTTAGCAAAGGACAGGCGATGTATCACTTTATTTCTGGATATACCTCAAAAGTTGCAGGAACAGAAGCTGGAGTAACTGAGCCAGAACCAGTTTTCTCAGCATGTTTTGGTGCCCCTTTCCTCCCACTTCATCCTACAAAGTACGCTGAAATGTTGGGTGAAAAAATGGACAAACATGAAGTAAATGTGTGGTTGATAAACACGGGTTGGACCGGCGGTCCTTATGGCGTAGGAAATCGAATCAGCTTGAAATACACACGAGCAATGATCACCGCTGCTCTTGAAGGGAAGCTTGATAATGTTGGATATAGAAAGCACTCAATTTTTGGTGCTGAAATTCCAACTACATGTCCTAATGTTCCTAACGAAATCCTTAGTCCTCGTGAAACTTGGAAAAACGATTCTGCATTCTATGAAAAGGCAAATGACCTTGCCTCACGATTCGTTGAGAACTTCAAGAAGTTTGAGAATTTTGCCAATGATGAAATCATGGCAGGAGCTCCAAAACCAAGCGAAAGTCACTGATAACAAATTTCTATTATCACAAAACCCTGACCATAATGGTCAGGGTTTTTTTATGTCTAAAAAAAATTAACTTCATACAACCTTTAAACATTACCTCCATCCTACACATAGAAAACGCCAATTAACCGTGACCGAAACACAAATAGTATGGATAAAGCAATTGAAGAAAGGGAACGAATTGGCGGCTTTTAATTTATACAACAGCTACTCTAAGGCCATGTACAACACACTTGCAAGAATTACAAACGATACAGAAGTGGCAAAAGACCTACTTCAGGAGTCATTTGTAAGCGCATTCAAGAAAATACATGACCTGGAAGATCCAAAGGCGTTTGGTGGTTGGCTGAAGCGAATAGTCGTAAATATGGGACTAGCGTATGTTCGGAAAAAGAAATATCATTTCGAAGATATTGAAGGACAGGAAGTCATAGAAAGTGAGGATGTTGACGGATCGCTCATTGATGACAACACGTTGCATAACGCCATCAAAGAGTTGCCTGATGGCTGCAGAACAGTGCTCTGCTTGCACCTTTTGGAAGGTTACAAGCACAAAGAAATAGCTGATCAACTAGCAATTACCGAGTCAACTTCTAAAACGCAGTATAGGCACGCCAAAAAATTATTAAAAACTAAACTTCAACATCACTATGAATATTGAAGAACTAATAAAACAGCGAAAAGAACAGCTGGATGTAGAAACCCCACCTGTTGAAATGTGGGACGAAATTAAGAAAGATTGGAAGTCTGAGAAAACAATGTCATGGTGGAAGGTGGCTGCCGTCATCTTTATCACCACTTCTTTGGGACTCCTCCTTCACAATATCTCTTTGCAAAATCGTGTGGAAGAACTGGCGACTCTTGGCGACATTTCTGAAGAGTATCGCTCAATGGAGAATAGCTATGTAACACAGATCAAAGCACTAGAATCAAGCATTGAAATAAATCAGGTTAAATCGAAAGATGACTTTTATTGGATTTTTGAAGAGCTTAATGCGCTTGATGAGATCAATAACCTCTACCGCAAAGACATTGGGAAAATTAATGAGGAACAGCTTATCGGCGTTCTGATTGATTGTTATGAGAAGAAAATACGCTTGCTTAAAAAACTAGAACTAGAAATAAAAAGGACTAATAAATTCGAAAACAATGAAGAAACTAATACTCATAGCGTTAGCCTGTAGTTTATCTGCAGCAGCATTTGCGAAAAAAAGTGGCGAAACACGCACGGCAACAGTAAAGACTGAAATATCAGGCTCAGATATAATTAACATTAGAGCCAAGGATACCGAGCTTATCGTAGAAACATGGGATAAAAATGAAGTGGAGATTGTAGCTACAATTCGATTTGATGGTGAAATGAGCAACAAAATGGAAAACTTTCTAGCAGAGTTTGAAGAAAATGTCAAAAACAACATTTCAATGACAGGCGGAGAGCTTGAAATTGACGCCAATTTAGATATTCCTAATAAAATTCAGATTGGAAGTAAAAATATTGGGATAAACGTTTCATTTGGGGACAAGGAACTCAAATTAACCTATAAGATAAAAGCGCCAAAAGCCAATAAATATATCATCTCTAGTTCCTACCAGGACGTACGACTCGTTGGAAGCTTTGACAAATTAGATCTTACTCAGTATTCAGGTGATCTTGAAGCTGGAATTATCAAATCTGCAAACATGAATCTCAAGTATGGAACAGCTTCCTTTGAAAGCATCAATGAGGGTGAAATGGAATTGTATGAGCAAAAACTTGAGATTAATACTCTCGGTGTTTTAGAACTAAATGCTAAGTACTCAAACTTAGAATTTGAAAAAGTCGATAAACTGGAAGTCGTAGCTTACGAATCAGATTTTGAAATTGGGATGATTACAGAGATGAAGGGAAATATGAAGTACGGCGAAGTAAATATTGCTGAGAGCATTGAAAATGCAAAATTTGAATTTTATGAAATGAGTATCGAAGCAGCTGAAGCTGGGACAATTGAGTTAGAAGATAGCAAGTACAGCAAATTTGAATTTGGTACAGTAAGCACAATAACTTTTGATCAATCTTATGAAGATGAAACAGATATCGGTACCGTTGACTCTTTTGAAAGTAAGAATTCTAAATATGGGAACCATACCATTGATTTACTCAAAGGCAACTTGAAACTTTATGCATATGAAGATGAAATAGCAATTGATGATCTCGGGAACAATGCCACAGAATTAATAATCGATGGTAAATACATCGATGCCTCAATCGGAATTGGAACTGCCAGCTTCAATCTAATGACCAATGTGAAGTACGGAAAGGTCATCTACGATGAATCGACTGTCGAAGTAAAGCGCTACATAAAAGATGGAGATCAATTAGAAATCGAAGCTAAGTCAAAAACCGAATCTACGAATCCAATTCTTATCTCAGTGAAGGGATATGAAGTT
This sequence comes from Ekhidna sp., assembly GCF_039940915.1. Taxonomy (GTDB): domain Bacteria; phylum Bacteroidota; class Bacteroidia; order Cytophagales; family Cyclobacteriaceae; genus Ekhidna. The sequence continues at coordinate 1,242,079 of NZ_JBDVFO010000003.1, read as the reverse complement.
GATGTTAAGTTGAACTAATTATTGAATTTCTATTAATTCGACTTCAAAGGCTAGAATAACATTTGGAGCTATTGTATTAGAACCTCTCGTTCCATAACAATACCTGGAGGGTGCGAAAAACTTGATTTTTCCACCCTCTTTCATTTCGGGAAGCATAATCTGCCAAGCCTCAACAAGGTTGTCCAAGCCGAAGAGCGTAGGCTCCGTTTGCCCATCAAATACGTCTCCGTTTAAAAATGAACCTTCATAGATTACTGATACAACACCATCAGCCAATGGAGATTCTCCTGTACCTTCTTTGATCACGGTATACCGAATTCCGGATGAATGAGTTTCAAATGCAATATCACTCTCCGTCAACAACTCATCAATGAGCAACCCTTCAACTTCTAACAACTCATCTTCACTATCAATGATAGCCACCACTTCGATCTCAAAAACAACAATCTTATTCGGGTCAACCGTGGCATTACCACTGACACCAAACGCATATCCCGAAGGAGAATACACGGTGATCGAACCTCCTTCCATCAATTTGGGCACCATCAAAGCCCATGATCTAATGACCTGATTCGTTAAATTAATGGTGAAGCCTATGGTATCTAATAAAAGAATATTGCCGTCCAGATCAGTAGTCGTGAACTTCGCTACAATTTGGTCTCCCAATTGCACTTGCTCACCATCACCTTGATTGTTAAGCACGTATCGAATGCCTGATTCATCTATTTCAGTATCAATATTATTGAAAGTCAGGTGATTTTCGATCAAGGCTTGATCGAAGGCCAACTGCTCTTCGAAAGTAGGCCCATCATTGTCCTCACCACACCCCATGAACATGATCAGAAGTGAAATTGATATAACTAATTGTATTTTTTTCATCATTATCGTATTATCCAAAAAGTGCTCCCGCAATTGTTGCGGTCATCATTGTTGCCAGTGTAGCTGCCACTAGTGCTCTAAATCCCAACTTAGACAGGTCTGCTTGTCGCTCAGGCGCCATACTTCCTATCCCTCCAATTTGAATGGCTATAGAGCTAAAGTTAGCAAAGCCACATAGTGCGTAGGTCGAAATGATGATAGACTTCTCCGAAAGTAATCCAGCCGACTTCATATCCGCTAGGCTCAGGTAAGCTACAAATTCATTTATAACCGTTTTTTGCCCCAGCAAACTTCCAACTTTTATCGTTTCTGACCATTCCACCCCCATGATAAACGCAAAAATTCTGAAAACTTGTCCTAGGATATACTGAAGCGAAAAGCCATCAAACGCTCCATTTGTTGTTCGCACAACAAACTCATTCAATCCGGTCCACTCACCTATACCATCAACAAGAATCCAGTTTAAGGCGAATATTACAGCAATGAAAGCAAGTAGCATTCCTGCAATGTTCAACGCCAACTTCACTCCATCGGAGGCTCCACTGGCTAAGGCATCTACAAGATTCACTCCAATATTCTCCTTATTTACCTTAAGACTCCCATCAATCCGTTCTGGTTCGTTTTCAGGTAGAAAAATTTTTGCCATTACAATTGCTGCAGGGGCATTCATAATGGATGCACTCAATAAATATGTCGCAAAAATTTGTTGCTGTTCTGGATCTCCACCTCCTAAAAAAGAAACATAGGCGCCAAGCACACTCCCGGCAATGGTGGCCATGCCACCAGTCATCAGGCAGTTTAGCTCGGAATTCGTCATTTTCCCAATGAAAGGTCGAACGAGCAGTGGAGCCTCTGTCTGTCCTAAAAATATATTACCTGCTGCTGACAAACTCTCTGCCCCTGATAGTCTCATCGTCTTGGCCATCAGCCAAGCAAACCCGTAGACAATTTTTTGAAGTAGTCCTAAGTAGTACAATCCTGCGGTAACCGCAGAGAAAAAGATAACCGTAGGTAACGCCTGAAAAACAAATAGAAATCCTAGACTATGGTTGGCGTTGACAGCATCACTATTCTTTGCTAAGTCGCCATACAAAAATTCTGCACCCTTAAGCCCAAAATTTAGAAATTTGACAAACCCGGCACTTACCAAAGAAAATAACTGATTGACAAAATCAACATTGGCAATCATGAGTCCGATTACCACCTGTATGGCTATGCCAATGCCTACCAACCTAAAATCTACCTGCTTTCGATTACCAGACAATGCCCAGGCAATGCCCACCAATCCTACCAATCCAGCGATTCCTCTTAGGTATTCCATGTTTTAGTTGCGCTTATTTAGCACATCCCTGATTCGAGCTGCCTTTTCATAGTCTTCTTTGTCCAAGGCATCGGTAAGGAGTTTCTCTAATTCAGCTGAGGGAAGGTCTTCAATGCTTGTTTTTTCAGTCTGAGGAACATCAGCATGGGTGATTTCTTCCTCATATTCATCCGTCAAGACAATGCCCGCTTCCGTCAGAATACTTTCATTCGTGTAGAAATCTACGTTAAAACGCAGGCCAATTGCTATGGCATCTGATGGCCTGGAGTCTATTTCAAAAGTTTTGCCATTTTGCTCGCAAATGATTCTTGCGAAGAAAACGCCTTCTTTTAAATCAGAGATATAAACTTCCTTGATGTCGATATCAAAATTATGCGAGAAGGCCTTGAATAGGTCATGTGTCATCGGGCGATTGGGCACAATTTTCTCAATCTCAATGGCTATCGCCTGAGCTTCAAACATCCCGATTATTATGGGTAATCTTCTATTTCCGCCTGATTCACCTAAGACGAGCGCAAAAGAGCCTGACTGGGACTGACTCGAGGACAGTCCCAATATCTCTAGCTTTATTTTATCATCGGCCATTAACCCTGTGCCTTCTTAATTGCTTCTGTAAGTTTTGGAATAACATCAAAAGCGTCTCCAACTACACCATAATCAGCCGCCTTGAAAAAAGGAGCTTCTGGATCCTTGTTGACTACCAAAATGTATTTCGAAGAGTTTACCCCAGCTAAATGCTGAATTGCTCCCGAAATTCCAATAGCAATATACAGAGATGGGCTTACTTTAATGCCTGTTTGTCCCACATGCTCATGGTGAGGTCTCCAATCCATATCAGAAACGGGCTTACTGCAGCCTGTAGCTGCACCCAGTGCTTTCGCTAAATCTTCAACCATTCCCCAATTTTCTGGACCTTTAAGTCCCCTTCCACCAGAGACCACAAGGTCAGCTTCAGGTAACAAGATGTCTCCTTCGGCTTTCTCTACTTTCGTTGTTTTTACTGTGAAATCTGAATCATTCACACTTGGAGAAAATTCAGCCACTTCCGGCACTCCACCATCTTCTTTAATGGCAATTGCATTCTTCTTAATGATGATGATTTTCTTCTCACCTACTAAATCTGTATTAGCAAAGGCTTTGCCGGTGTATATGCTCTTCTTCACAGAATAGCCTCCAGATGTATCTGGCAGGTCTGTTACGTTGGAAGCAAGCGCTGCATCCACTTTGATAGATACTCTTGCTGATACAGCATCACCTAAAGAGCTCTTAGCCAAAATCAAAAGGTCTGCTCCCTCCTGATTCATAGCTTCAGCGATCGCAGAAGCATAGGCCATGATATTGGGTGAAGCCAATTTTTCGTCTGTCACATGGAGCACTTTGGTGGCTCCAGCCTTCCCTATCTCATCCAGATCAGCAACCTGACCAAACACGATTGCTGTAACGCCACCTGCTGCTGCTTGTGCATAGCTTACAGCCTCTAGCGATGATTTCTTTACTTTACCTTCGTCCGTTTCTACAAATGCTAGTGCTGCCATTTTATATAACTTTTGCTTCGTTTTTCAATAAATTAACTAACTCATCCATGTTATCTGGATCCACCAACTTTACATCTCCTTTTGCAGGTGGCAGTTCAAATTTGCTTACTTTCGTTTTTGGTGCGTCTCCTGTAGGTTCTTTCACCTCCAAAGGTTTAGTCCTTGCGCTCATGATTCCTCTCATATTTGGAATTTTCCATTCTGCAATGGGTTCCTGACATCCAGCAACGAATGGAAGCGGTAGTTCCATGTATTCCTTGCCTCCCTCGATTTCTCTTGAAATCTTGGCTGTCTGTCCTTCAATATCTAATGTCATTACCGGTGAAACCGAAGGAATTCCTAAAAGCTCACCAACCATTCCATGCACTTGTCCTCCGTTAAAGTCAATGGATTCACGACCCATTAGAATAAGGTCATATCCGCCATCCGTGGCAACCGCTGCAATTTGCTTTGCGACAAAAAGGGCATCTTCTGGAAAAGCGTTAATGCGAACAGCATCATCTGCTCCAATTGCCAATGCCTTTCTTATCGTTGGTTCTGACTCAGCTTCTCCGACATTAAGTACCGTAATACTTCCACCGGACTGCTCTTTCAACTCCACTGCTCTTGCTAACGCATAATCGTCGTATGGGCCGATGATAAATTGAACTCCATTTTTGTCAAATTTTGTATCACCATCTGTGAATGCAATGCGCGAGGTTGTATCTGGCACATGCGTAATACACACTAATATTTTCATTTATTTGTTGAACGTTTTTAAAACAAACAAGCTGGAGACGAAACGGTTCAGTCTCTCATTTTTTCGAACCTCGAAGTTAGCAATAATGGCGAATTTGGGAAGCTTTAGGAATAGCCTTTTTATTCAAAAAAAATTCAAGAACTCAAAGGATGCATCAAATACGATGGATTCAATTGCGTGGATATCTCACACACTCTAAATGTAATCTATAATACCAATGATAATCAGATATTTATGGAATTTTTTTAAATTATACCATTAATGATTAATGCCTCTATTGGCCTTTCTCCTTCTTTGCATAGCTGCACCTTCCAGTCAGTGTTAACATACTTTCACCAGGCAGTTATCCACTCTTTCAGATTTGTGACGTTCCTGTCTTTTCAGCATCAGAATTTAATTTGACGGGTAAATGACGGGTATATTACAAGTGATTTTCTTGGCAAGCACGGGTCGATATGAATAGAATTGCCAGAAAAAAATGGACGAAATGAGACAACCTGAACTTGGAAAACGATTAATCGAACTTCGACAGCAAAAGAGCTTGACGCAGGAAGAGCTTGTTGAAGCATGCAATGTAAGCGTAAGAACAATTCAGCGAATTGAATCAGGTGAAGTGACACCCAGAACTTCTACGATAAAAATTCTGCTTACCGCACTCGATGCAGACTTTGAAACTTTTAAAAAAGCCATCGAATCAAATAAGTCGGATTCCTACCTCCGATCCACTGAGACATGGCTTCAAATAGCGTGGATTTCAGGAATTGTATATTTCGTTTTGGGATTCTTAGATGGCATACTTGAATATGAACGGTTTGAAAATTCATACGAGGTAGATGCTGTTCCTTTTTACATCGCTACCAAAATCTTCTATTTCATTTTCTATTCCTTCTTCATTTTCGGCTTTGTGAAGCTTGGTGATTACTTTTCCAATTACCTGATCAAAATATCATCCTTCTTACTGATTGGGTTATTCGCCATTTGGACCTTCTTTGACATATTCACGATCTACTATGAGATGAGTGAGAGTAACCTATGGTCATTGGGTGCTGGCGAGTCCATTTCTTACGGCGCACTTACCATTGTATTCGGTATTGGATTGATGCGGCTACAGGACGGCATGGGACAACTTGCTAAAATTGCCGGCATACTTGAACTATTGGCTGGATTCTTTTTTGCTGTTGTCATACTCTTCTTCTTAGGGTACATGGTTCTGGTACCAGCGATCATTATCGAAATCGTTTTACTCTACAAGGGATTTGAATTCATCAAATCTGAACTAAAAGCCTAAACCCTATGAAAATATCAAGCTGCTTACTCGGGCTCATTGGCCTGGGATGGTTGATCTATTGCCTTTTTCAGCCCATTTTTGATCAATTTTTTGGATGGGATACGCTACCCAGAGAAGTCTTCACCCAAAAGTTTGAGGGCGTAGAAGAAACAGGTTTTGAGAAAGAGATTGAAGCATCCAAAAGACTAATTGACAGCATTCAAGCTGCATCTAGCGCACCATCCATCTCCGTTGCAGCCATGATCAATGGCAAAATGGTATGGACCTATGCTGTAGGATTTCAAAACATAGCTAGACAGATAGCTGCAGACACCAGCACACAATATCGCATCGGTAGCACTTCAAAAGCGCTAACATCCCTGGGGTTAGGCAAAATGATTGAAGTTGGTGAAATCCATCCCGACTCCTCTATTCAATATTATACCCATGCATTTATGGATAAACCAAACATCTCAATTCGTCAGCTAGCTTCTCATCAATCTGGCTTAAGAAACTACGATGTTTGCTTGTGTTTCCCTATTTGGGAATACTATAGAAACAAGCAGTTTGGTAGTATAGCAGAAAGCGTTGCGGATTTTGAATCAGATGAACTGCTTTTCGCTCCTGGAGACGAATTCGCCTACAGTTCTTTCAACTTCTCTGCGCTAAGCCTTGCCATGGACAATGTATCAATAAATGGTTACCTGGATTACATGACTGAACACGTTTTCAAAACACTTGGAATGAATCAAACGCTACCAGATCAACAGAATGTAGAACTAAAGGATCGGTCCATTCCATATGAAGTATATGAAAACATGTACCGAGAAGCTGCTGAAGTTAACCTCAGCAATAAATGGGCTGGAGGAGGGTTTCTATCCACCCCTTCGGATCTCGTACGCGCTGGGAATGTTTTGCTGAATTCAACTTTCTTAGGCCCAGAGACCATAGATTTATTGACCAGTCCTCAGCGTCTAAATAATGACTCCATCAATGTCCAAAATTATGCAATGGGCTGGCGTCACAATTATTCCAAACGGTATTTCGATGGTGAACAAGCAATTGAAATCATTCATCATGGAGGTATGGCCATGGGTGGGCAGGCTTTGCTGGTGGTTTACCCAGCCTATGATTTGACATTGGCACTTACACTTAACAAAGGAGAAGCGGAAGGTAATTTTCAGCTATTCGACTACATCACCCCTATTGGCGAGGTATTCATCTCGAAGCTTAATAGTCATGATTCGATATTGTAGTTTTGCATAAAACTCACTAAAATGAAAAATCAGCTAAAAACAATCGCACTTGCCATCGGTCTATGTTCCGCAATCTTAATTAGCTCTTGCGGTAGCGATGATTCAGGACCGGACTTTGACTTTAAGGATCAAAACCTGCAAGGTGTAATCGATGGCTTGCCATTTGTGTTTGGCGAAGGCACTGTTGAAGAACTAACCCTTGATGGAGGTGTTCTATCTTTCCGCTTGTACCACAGTGATGAACTTTTTGACGATGCATGTGATTTCTTCTCTACTGAGCGTGTAAGCGTAACCTTTACAACAAAAGTAGCCACTGGAGTTACCAATCTTTTCTTTGATATAAATAGTTTTGACGGTGAATTCGTAAGTCTTATTAATCCTAGTAGCACTGATGGATTTCCTTTAACTAGTCTTGCTTCAATCGGAGCTATAGAAATTCTTTCGATAACAGATTCTGAAGTGACCGGCAGATTAGATGCCACTCTTGACGCAGAGAATACAGTTAACGGAAACTTTACTGTCAATTTTTGCTCCCCTAATTAATCCACCTTTACCTTCGCTGAATGAGCGAAAAAGTAGACGTATTGATCGTTGGAGCCGGACCTATTGGTCTGGCGTGTGGAATTGAGGCGGAAAAAACTGGGTTGTCTTATACTATCATAGACAAAGGATGTTTGGTCAATTCGCTTTACAATTACCCGAAGAATATGACATTCTTCTCCACATCCGATCGACTTGAAATCGGAGAGGTTCCGTTCATTTCTCATAATCCCAAACCAACTCGATCGGAGGCATTGGAATACTATCGAAGGGTTGCTGTTTCATGGAAGTTGAAAACGCGGCTTTACGAAAAGATTGAAAAGGTGAAGAAGCTTCCTGAAGGTTTCGAAATTCAATCATCTAAACAATCCTATGTTTCCAAAAGTGTAATTATTGCAACCGGTTTTTACGACTTGCCCTACTTGCTGAATGTCCCAGGTGAAAGCCTTCCAAAAGTGAAACATTACTATGACGAGCCTCACCCCTATTTCGACATGGATATAGCTGTTGTAGGTGCAGCCAATTCGTCCGTTGATGTTGCACTGGAAGTCTATCGAAAGGGAGCTAAAAGTGTTACCATGGTTATTCGCGAAGAAGAAATCAACCCACGCGTGAAATATTGGGTGCGACCAGACATTGACAACAGAATCAAAGAAGGATCAATCAAAGCTTATTTCGAAAGTAACATCACTCAAATAGATGAACGATCTTTGGAAGTAAATACGCCGAAAGGAGACATCACAATCCCCAATGACTTTGTGCTCGCGATGACAGGATATCAACCCGACTTCTCATTTTTGAAAAGTATGGGTGCGCAAATAGGAACTGATGAGTTCCAGACGCCTGTTTATAATGATGAAACAATGGAAACAAATGTGCCTGGGGTATTTTTGGCCGGCGTAATCTGCGGCGGATTGAAAACCAATGCATGGTTTATAGAGAACTCAAGGGAACATGCAGAGTTAATTATCAATCATATAGCAAAAAAATAAGTAAATGGAATTCATAGGGTATTTAGCTGCTATACTGACTACCATTTCATTCGCTCCGCAAGCAATCAAAACCATAAGGACAAAAAGTACCGACGGGATATCCCTTGGTATGTACATACTATTTACAGCTGGAATAGCATGCTGGCTGGTTTACGGTGTATTGCTGAACAATTCGCCTATTATAATGGCAAACGCCATCACATTGATACTTAGCGCAACCATTTTAATTTTTAAAATAAAGCACGGCGATTAATTCTTCACTTTGCCTCTCAAAACACTGATGTTCTGGTTGTAAGGGTTTCCACTGGTACGTCTTATGGAAATGATTTGCCCTACATGATTAATAGCATCAGCGATGGGACCATTCAGCAAATTCCAAAAGGGAAATTCATTGCTAGAAGAAAAGATCATATCATACCTTTCTAAATCTTCTGAGGAAGATTTTTTGAGCTTTTCGCCAGCTTCCCGAATATTTCTAAGGGTCATATTTCTTTTATCTTCATAGGACTTGCCTTCCAGATCCACTCCACCAAAAGGTTTTTCATTGACGGCATCAACTAGAATTTGAGTCAATGAAACAATGTGATCCATCGTTTCTTCTATGGTTCTGGCTTCATCACTTGGTTTAAATCCTAGATCTTCTTGTCTCAAACCCTCCGTACCCCAATAGTACCTAAAGCCAAGCCCGTCAACGACACGCGCAGCGACCGATCCAGCGGTATACTCAGTGGGGGCAGTCGGGATTTCATAGTAGTAGTCAAGCTTATTTCCTTGACAAGTGGCCTGGCAGATGAATAGCAAGGGCAGTACAATGCTTAGTAATAATTTCATGACATAAACATAGTCAAGTCATCCAAGCATTGGAAGCTATGAATGCAAATGAACAGGAATGGTAATTAAAAATAATCTACAATTCCGTTATAAATAGTCTTTTGATTAATTTATATTCACACATAACAACTTTTGCATCATTATGAATTTTATCTCACCACAACTAGATATCCAATCCATAAAAACCACACATACGGGCAGTCAGTGCTTGTACTTCAAATTCAAGCAAAAATTGACACAAGAAGCTTCTAAAGCTGGATCACAAGCATGGTCGCAATACATGAATGAGGAAGCAGGTTCATCATTCGAATTTGTTTGGGACTGTTTGGAAATGACTGGTTTTGAGCTACAGGCACGTAAGGAATGGTACAATACGATTCAAAATCATAAAAATCAAATAGCCAAAGTTTACGTGGTATCGGACAAATTGATGATTCGCAGTGCTGCTAAAGTAATGCTCCAGTTTTTCGGCATACCCTCGAAAATCACTCGTTCCGACAATGAACTGCCAAGTAGCATCCACATTTGACAGCATTTACTAGATTCGCATCTATGAATTCCGCGCGAATCCAATTGCTTGAAAAATACATCGAACAGGAGCCCTCAGATCCTTTTAACACGTATGCACTTGCAATGGAATACCACGATGAGCTTCCAGAAAAGTCAATCATACTGTTAAATTCACTCCTGGCTGATCATCCTGAGTATCTTCCCACCTACTTTAAAGCCGCTCATCTACTTTGGGAAGAGGAACTTTGGGCCGAAGCTGACCAAGTTTTTATCAAAGGAATTGAATTGGCCGAAAAACAAAAAGATCAAAAAGCAGCACAAGAACTGAAAGCAGCCTATCAGAATTTTCAATTCGATAGAGATTAATTTTAACTCATGAAACTGGCTAAAACTCCTGAAGAATATTTTGAAGCGACAGCAAGTCAATTGGATATTCTCGAAAAACTCCGGTCAATTCTCTTAAACACTGAATTGGTAGAGAAAATGAAATGGGGCATTCCTACGTATTGCTTGGGCAACAAAAACGTGGTGGGAATTGGAGCCTTCAAAACATACGCAGGTCTCTGGTTCTTCAATGGCGTATTTCTGAAAGATGAAGCAAAAGTTTTGATCAACGCCCAAGAAGGTAAAACCAAAGGGATGCGTCAGTGGAGGTTTACCTCATTGGAAGACTTGAATGAGCCATTGATTGTTTCCTACCTAGAAGAAGCTATTCAAAACCAAAGGGATGGCAAAGAAGTAAAACCTGAGAAAAAGCCCCTCATAATTCCTGATGAACTCAAAGAAGCTCTTGCCTCAAGCAGTCAGCTTTCTGAAAGTTTTGAGTCACTATCGCTTTCATGCAGGCGAGAATACGCTGAATATGTATTGGAAGCCAAACGCATGGACACCAAGCAGAAACGACTGGAAAAAATTATCCCAATGATATTGGAGCACGTTGGGTTGAACGACAGATATAGGTAGTCCTCTTAAAACCGGATAACAATCTTACCAAACGAATCAGGGGCTTTGAATCGATCAAAAGCATCGAGGTAATCATCTAAACTATAGACCTTGTCAATCGTTGGTTTTATCTGACATTTATTTACCCACTCAATCATCTCTTCAAACTCATCATCGCTACCCATTGTAGATCCCATGATCTGGGCTTGGGACCAAAACAAGCGAAAAACATCAAGCTTCTCTGGATGACCTGCGGTACTTCCGTACATGACTATTCGCCCTGCCGGCTTGATGATTTTCAAATAGTTATTTAATTGGTTTCCGCCAGCACTATCGATGATGGAATCAAAACCTCCCAAGGCTCCAGCTGCCTTGAACCACTTCTCTTCCCGATAGTTGAAACCATCGGTGACGCCTACTTTTTTTACCTTTTCTATCTTCTCCTGACTGCCACTTGTTACATAAACTTCTGCACCAGAGGCCACGGCAAAAGCAATGGCAAATTGGCTAACACCACCCCCTGCACCCGTAACAAGTACCCTTTTTCCTGCTTTTGAAGCTCCTTTTTTGATCGTAGCTCTAAAAGCGGTGAGCCCTGCCAGAGGAAGTGCTGCCGCCTCTTCGTCACTTAAATGATCCGGCTTTTTGTGCAGTCTATGTGCAGGCACTTTAATGTATGCTGCAAGCGTTCCATTTGTCGGCATACCCAATACCGAGTACGTATCGGATTGCACGTCAGGGTCATCACCCCAGTCAACATTAGGATTGATGATGACCGTCTTTCCTATCCAATCTGCAGAACCTTCTTCAACTACTCCACATCCGTCCGAACCCAGCGCCGTACCAAACACAATCCCCGGATACATTCCTTCTCTGATCCACTGATCTCTCCGATTCAAAGCTGAGGCAGAAAGCTTTACAAGGCACTCATCTCCCGAGATTTTCGGTTTGGGAATGTCATTCAACTGAACAGGTTCTGAGTCCTGTGTAATCGTAATGGCTTGCATATAAAATAATTATAAGTTAACAGTTACAAGTAGTTAGCAACTAAACAAATGGTGATCTGCGGTCTTAATAGAAACATTTAAAATGGCGTTTCATCGCCTCCTTCTCCTTCCCCATTTGCTTTGCTAGGAAGTGTAATTGTAAAATCAGAATTTGATGGGCCAGATGTTGGAAAGGATCCAAAACCATTTCCTTGATCTCCATCCCAATCGGTAAACTTGGTAAACTTACCAATGAACTTAAGATTGACAGTATCCAACGAACCGTTTCTGTGCTTAGCGATAATGACTTCTCCTAATCCTTGAAGAGGCATTCCTGATTCGTCAGTATCTAATCCATAGTATTCCGGACGGTAGAGGAACATAACCATATCCGCATCCTGCTCGATTGACCCAGATTCTCTCAAATCTGAAAGTTGCGGTCGTTTATCTCCACCTCTTGTTTCTACAGCCCTACTCAACTGTGACAGAGCCAGTACCGGCACATTCAGCTCTTTTGCTATTCCTTTTAAGGCTCTTGAGATTGAAGCAATTTCCTGCTCTCGATTTCCACCACCTTTCGTGCTATCACCGCTCATGAGCTGCAAGTAATCAATGATGATCAATTTCACTCCATGCTGCGCCGCAAGTCTTCGACATTTGGCACGAAGCTCAAGTATGCTTAGCGCTGGAGTATCGTCGATGAAGATGGGTGCTTCAGAAAGCTTTCGCGTTTTGTGAATCATCTGCTCCCACTCATAGTCAGCCAGGTCGCCTTTTTTAATTTTTTCACTTGGCAATTCTGCTTCAGAAGATATCAGTCGATTGACCAGCTGAACGGATGACATCTCCAATGAGAAAATGGCAACCGGCATATTGAAATCAATGGCAGCATTACGAAGTGCCGAAACCACAAAGGCTGTTTTACCCATGCCTGGTCGAGCCGCGATGATAACCAAATCAGATGGTTGCCAACCGGAAGTCACGCGATCCAAAGCAGAGAATCCGCTTGGCACACCAGTCAATCCATCTTTTCGATCTTTTCTAATCTGAATTTCATCAATGGCCTGATGCATCAATGAACTCATCTTGTCGTAATTTTTTCGGATGTGAGATTCAGAAACATCAAAAAGCGACTGCTCTGCCCTGTCCAATAACTTGAACACATCTATCGTGTCCTCATAAGCGTCTTTTTGAATTTCCGAAGAGATTCTAATCAACTCACGCTTGATTGACTGCTCAGCAATGATCCGGGAATGGTACTCAATGTTGGCAGCAGAATTCACTTTTGTTGTAAGTTCTGCTACAAAATGAGCTCCACCCACGACCTCCAGCTTAGCTTCCTTCCTGAGCTGATGTGTTACCGTCTTGATGTCAATTGGCTGGCTGTCATTGAACAGCGTAACGATGGCAGCATAAATTTCCTGATGAGCGTCTTTGTAAAAGCTTTCGGAATGAAGAATGTCTATCACATTGGAAAGCGCATCTCTTTCGAGCATCAGTGCACCCAAGACGGCTTCTTCAATCTCTACGGCTTGTGGTGGCAGCTTTCCTAAATGTTCTGTGACGGTGGAAAGACCAATTCGGCGGCTTTTAGCTGATGTCGTTGATGATTGTTTTGCTCCTTCCATTTAGGGTGTCGTTGTAAGTTTTGATTGGTCATACAAACTTAGCCTGACATTCCCCGACATGCCGAGTAGTATTCCACATTTTCTCCCCACTTATCCACAACGAAAATATATCCTCTTTGGTGCTTTATAGTATCTTTGGTGTCTTACCTTTTAAACGCAATATTTTGTTCAAATTAAATCTCAAAAATCCTTTAGTCGTCTTTGACCTAGAAACTACCGGCACCACTATTTCACAAGATCGTATTGTTGAAATGGCGATGGTGAAAATCATGCCAGATGGTACCGTAGAGGAAAAATGCAGGAAGATCAATCCGTCTATACCTATCCCACATGAGACCAGTCTCATACATGGCATTTATGATGAGGATGTAAAAGATGAGCCCACTTTTGCGCAAGTGGCCAAATCTCTTGCACAATACCTTGAAGGGTGCGATTTGTCAGGATTTAATGTCTTAGGGTTTGATGTCCCCATGCTAGTTGAGGAATTCTTGAGAGCAAACGTGGATTTTGATACAGAAAATCGAAAGATCGTGGATGCGCAAAAAATCTTTCACCTCATGGAAAAAAGAAACCTGACGGCTGCCTACAAGTTTTATTGCGGAAAAGACTTGGAAAATGCCCACAGTGCGTTGGCGGATACTCAAGCCACTCATGAAGTTCTTGTGTCTCAGATTGAAAAATACGAAGGCCAGGATGTTTTTGATACTTTGGGCAAAAAGCTGGCAACCATTGAGAATGACATGGGCGTCTTGCATGAACTCACCACCTCTTCACGTGTTGACTTTGCCGGGCGCATGATCTATAAGGATGGAATTGAAGTATTCAATTTTGGTAAACACCGCGGCAAATCCGTTATGGATATCCTAAAGAAAGAGCCCAGTTTCTATGATTGGATGATGAAAGGAGATTTTCCTTTAGACACCAAACGCAAGCTGACCAAAATAAAGCTAAGAGGGTTTAACCAGTAGATTTAGTAAGTTTAGGACAGTACCAACACTAGCCTTATCGAATCTCTCAAACTAACTGACATCCACAAATCATACGGAGACAAACCCGTATTGAGTGGTGTATCATTGGAGATTAAACCTTCTGAAACTGTTGTTTTACTCGGGCCGAGTGGATGTGGAAAAACGACACTTCTAAAGCTTATCAACAGGTTAATCGAGCCAGATTCAGGTGTCATTGAAATAGATGGAAGATCGAATCTATCAACGGCTCCACACACACTTCGCCGGAAGATTGGATACGTCATTCAAGATGTAGGCCTTCTTCCACATTTGAATATTGAGCAAAACATTTCTTTGGTCAACCAAATTGACCAACATCCGCTAAAGAAAGATCGACTAATTGAGTTGGTCCAATTCACGGGATTATCTACCAAGTTGCTCTCAAAACATCCTTCTCAGCTAAGTGGTGGTCAACAGCAACGGGTGGGAATAGCCAGAGCTCTGGCAAATGACCCTTCCCTTATTTTGATGGACGAGCCGTTTAGTGCACTGGACAATATCACCAGAAATCAGCTGCAGGATGACTTCTTAAGAATCCCGGCTTTAAAAGAAAAAACCATTGTTCTGGTGACACATGATGTGCAGGAGGCTTTCAAACTTGGTGATCGCATCGCTCTGCTGAATCAAGGTCAAATTCAACAGTTTGGATCTCCTTTCGAATTGCTAACCCATCCGATAAATGATTTTGTCAGGTCATTTCTCAACAAGGATCGTTTAGCGCTTTTCTTGCAAAATCATAAGATAGATAATAGAACCATAGAAGAATTGATCAATGATGAATCCATAGGCCAAGAAGAAAAACATACCATCCTGACACGAGCCTTAAGTAGTCTTTACCTATGAATTTGTGGGAGTTTATCATATCGCATTGGGATGAGGTCGTTGACCAAACCTCTCAGCATCTAAAGCTCACGGTGATCTCCATGGCACTCGCGTCATTTATCGGTGTGTTCATTGGGGTTCTTATTACCCGAGTTGAGAAAATAGCATCCGTTACCCTCGGATTTGTTGGAGTGATTCAGACCATACCAAGTCTTGCATTGTTGGGATTCTTACTTCCACTTGTAGGCATTGGCACTACCCCTGCAATCATCGCCCTGTTTTTATATGCCCTCTTACCTATCGTACGAAACACGTATACCGGAATTAAGGAGATAGATGCATCTGTAAAAGAAGCCTCCATTGGAATGGGGATGACCAGAAGACAATTGCTTAGATACGTAGAGCTACCCTTGGCCTTTCCCATCATTTTGGCCGGCATTAGAACATCTGCCGTTATCAATGTGGGTGTAGCTACGCTCTGTGCCTTAATCGCCGCTGGGGGACTAGGTGAATTCATTTTCAGAGGAATTTCACTGAACAATACATCAATGATTCTTGCGGGAGCCCTTCCAGCCTCTTTACTCGCTATTTTTCTAGATGGAGTTTTGGGATTGATTCAACGTTATTACAGAAGAAAAGAGACTTGGGTTGGCATGCTAGGAATAAGTATCATTTTGTTGGCAGGAAATGGATTTACTTCAGCATCCAAAGACACTAAACTTGTAGCTGGATTCAATTCGGAATTCATCGAGCGGGCGGATGGCTATATTGGACTTGATTCGTTGTATGACCTGCCTTTTGAAATTAAGGAAATGGAAATAGCCCTTATGTATCGTGCCCTCCATGAGGGAGACGTGGATATCATAGATGGCTTCAGTACCGATGGACGAGTTCAAGCGTTTGATCTATCCCTACTTGCTGATGATAAAGGTTACTTCCCTCCTTACTACGCGATACCACTTGTCAATGGACAAACGTTACAAGAATATCCAGAGCTCATTAACTGTTTCGATCTCATCGCCAATCAAATGAGTGATTCGCTAATGTCCGCACTTAATTATGAAATTGACTACAACCAAAGGCCGCTTAACGGGGTTGCAAATGAATTTCTGAAATCCTTAAATATATATGCCAACGAGAATGCCGGATCTTCTGACACTCCTGATATCATCATTGGTTCCAAAGCTTTTACTGAAAATTTTCTGTTGGCTCACATCTTTTCCCAACTCATTGAAAACAAGACAGGTCTCAAAACCAGACTTCAACTTGGATTTGGGGGCACCAAACTTGTTTTTGACGCACTAAGGCTCGGAGAGATTGATATATATCCTGAATATACTGGAACCGCGTATTTGGTTCTACTTAATAAGCAGCCAAATGAGATTGACGATTTCAATGACCCTCAGCAGGTATTGGCAAGTACCACTGCAAGCTTGAAGTCTGAATATGGCATTGAGGTTATGTCTCCGTTAGGGTTTAACAACACCTTTGCACTTATGATGAGAAAAACACATGCAGATTCTCTAAAAATTTATTCAATCAGCCAATTATCTGATTATCTTAGGAGGGAATAAATGTTAAATTATCACTGTAATCACTGAGTCACAATACATCTTTAATATGTTATATTTGACTTTTACCTAGCCTATGTCTACTTCCTTCAAAAAGAACGCAAGTCTTCGTCTATTTCTTCTTGTCGTGTTCGTTTTGGTCATTTACCTTGCCTTGGTATGGCTACTCGTATTCGTAGAGAAGGATAGTGATCAATCTGCACTTAACAATTATTCAAATGCTTTCTGGTATTCTTTGGTGACTCTTACTACCGTAGGTTATGGAGACATCTTCCCAGCTACGATCTATGGTAGGTATATTTCACTCATTTTTATTCTTACCAGTATTGGTATTTTCGGTATTTTAATTGGACAACTTACTACGCTTATGACTACAATAAAAGAAAACAAAAAGCTTGGCTATTCTGGCACCAACTTCAGTAATCATGCGGTCATCATTGGCTGGAATGAATTTGGATGGCATGTGGTTGATCAACTCGTTGGAGTAGGGAGACAAGTAGCTGTTGTCACTAATAAAAAAGACGATGTTGACTTGATCCGTGAGAAGTACAATGCCAAAAGTGTGTTCGTGCTTTTTAGCGACTACAATAATCACGAGATGATCAAGAAATCGAATATAGATGATGCTACCATTGTATTCGTAAACATGCTGGATGACACAGATAAGCTTGTGTACGTGCTTAACTTGAAGAAAGTCTTTCCTGAGACTGAATTTGTTGTGACTTTAGAAAATGGCGATCTAAAGAATACATTCCTATCTGCTGGAGTAAGCAATACAATATCAACACAAGAGATATCATCAAAGCTTCTCGCTTCCTATATGTTTGAGCCTGATGTGGCCACTTATAGCGAATCCATACTTTCTTATGCCAAGTCAGACAGTGACTATGACATTAAGCAATTGTTAATCACTCCAAACAATCCATACAATGGCAAGGCATATCAGGAAGTCTTTTTTGACCTGAAAAAGAGATATAACTCTGTTTTGATAGGTATCACCAAAAGGGACAAGTTTGGGAATAAGAAACTCATTAAGAATCCTTTAGGTGATTTGAAAATCCATTCGGGAGACTATCTAATCATC
Organism: Ekhidna sp.; assembly: GCF_039940915.1. Classification (GTDB taxonomy): domain Bacteria; phylum Bacteroidota; class Bacteroidia; order Cytophagales; family Cyclobacteriaceae; genus Ekhidna. Next base: position 1,224,169 of record NZ_JBDVFO010000003.1, on the reverse strand, counting down.
ATCTTAAATGGAAAAGCTTTTAAGCTTCTGAAACGAGTATTCGGTGTTGAAGAAGGAACTGTAAAAGACTGAGACATGAAAAAGCTAGTCATTATCGCAACTATATTCCTACTTGGAGGTTGTGAAAACAAAGACATCAATGAGGGGGAAGAGTTTAGACCCAGAGCTGTAAAGGACAGTTTTGAAGATACCCACTTTACTAAGGTAGTAGTGGATGGAGTCGAATATATCTTAACCGAGCGTGACAACAACAACCCCCATGAAGGGTTTGGATTTATGGCTTTCAGAGCGAATAAATTAATGGAGAAACAAGACACCATTATTTCTTACCTGAGAACAATGCAACACTTTCAAAACAAAGTATATGCGCGTATGTATGGAATCTCAGAAGATTCGGGACAGGCCCAGTTTGAGTCTAAACTGATTGAATTTCTAGCGGTGGAAACAAAAGAATTGGAAGAGTTGCAAAGAGAAGATTTAGTGAACAAAGGTTCATCACAAGAAGAAGAGTAAACTACTCTCCTTCTCTGCAATGAGGAAAATCTTATCCGAAATATGCTTTAAGCTGACGAAGTGCATCCGCTAGTTCAGGCTCTACTTCTGATCTCTCAATGATTTCTTTGCCTACTTTCTCAGCGTCAATTAGTTCATCTTTATCTCTGAACACTTCGCTAAGGATATTGCAATCATCAATTAATGAATATAGTACAGTAAATGCATGCGATGGCTTAGCACTCTTGAAAACAATCGCTTTTAAATTATTTCTAATTTCTTGCTCAAATGCATAGTTGGCATTGTCCATTCGATCAGAAAGTGGAATCCAAAGCAATTTTGTTTCTTCTTTCTTGAGGATGCCACGCTGGGCTAAAAGTGCATTCAAATCTTCTTGAATATCCTTGAATTTGCTAGAAAGTGTTTTGATTTGATCGAGAAGTGACGGGCCGGTTTGTAGTTTTTTAAGGACATTATCCAAAATCCCATTTCCTGTACCAATCGTATCTACAACGGATATATTACCACCATCAAGCTTAATTTTCTTAAGAAGGTAAAGCTCAAGAATACATGCCGATATCACACCAGGCACAACAGTTTTTTCAGCGGCTGCTAAAATTCGGCCTTCTTCATCATCTAAAGCTATTAGATAAAATCCTTCCGCAATACTCAGTTTCATAGTTGGTTGTTGTTTAAAAAAAATGCAAAGTTTCTAATCAGCGAATTTCATAAATTTTACTGAAAAGAGAACAGCTAAAACCCTATTTTTTCAGCAATGCTCCAATTGTAAGTCCCTGCACCAAAATAGAGAATACCACCACGCTGTAGGTAGTGAATAAAATAGTATCCTTTACATGGTCAGGAAAAGCCAAATCAGTAAGTGAAAGAGCCAGGGCTACAGAGATACCTCCCCTTAATCCTCCCCAAGTTAGTATTTGAATGGTTTTTGGCTCAAACGTCCTGAATCGCTTCATTAGCGTAATTGGAATGCTTACCCCAAGGAACCTTGCTGTCAAAACGATGATGATACCAATTCCTCCAATAGCGAGGTTACTCATTGTAAATGATTCTGCAATGACTAGCATTTCAAGTCCTATAAGTATGAACAAAATGGCATTCAGTGCTTCATCCAACAAGTGCCAGAATTTAAATACATATTCACCTGTGGCGTTGGCCAGTTTTTCGTCCCTTCCCTGATTTCCGATGAATAATCCCATTACCACCATTGCCAAAGGAGCAGATACATGAATAATTTCTGATAAGCGGCCTCCTACCATCACGAGGGTCAGGGTGACCAATACTTCAAGTTCTACATGATCATTGTCAATGAAATCAAGTAGTTTAAAACCGATGAATCCGAATGCTGCTCCGAGCAGTAATCCTCCAAAGACCTCTACAATAAATAGCATCGCAACACTAGCAGCAGTAATCTCTTCTGCTCCATGACCTCCTGGCTCGTGAATCCCCGCCTGCGCTTTTGCAATACCTAAAATGGTCAAGAAGATAACTACTCCAACTCCATCATTAAATAGTGATTCGCCTGCTATTTTTATTTCCAATTTTTTAGAAAGCCCGAATTGTTTGGTCAATGCCAGCACAGCAATAGGATCTGTAGGAGAAATCAGAGCTCCAAATAACAAGCAGTAGATCAAATCAATTTCAAACCCGAGTATCAGTGGGAATATTTTGAATACTAAAAAACCAACTAGAAATGTAGACATCAGTGTGCCTATAGTGGCCAGTATAACTACCGGCACTCGCTCCTCGATCAGCTTATTCAAATTGGTAGATAAAGCGCCTGCAAATAGTAGGAAATTGAGCATGACATTCATCAGCACTTCTTCAAAGTCAAATTCCGCAATGATGTGTTCGGCTCCTTCAGTAATCGAAGGCGCGAAATAGCCAAGAATCAAAATCGTAATCGACATGACCAATGCGATGAACATTAAGCCAATGGTAGACGGAAGCTTAAGTACGGTAATATTGATTAGCGTAAAAGCGGCGGCAAGGAAAATGAGAAGCGTGATTAGTTCTAAAATGCTCATTGGTTCAGCGGGTAGAAGTTTCTTTTGGTTTAGATTAGTGAGAGCAAAATAAATAAATAAAGAGTACGAAAAAAATAGTGCTCTAAGAGTAGAAAAAACAGCTCTTAAAATGTGTAAGTCGCCAATGATCTGCCTATGAATTCATACTTTTTTCAATCTAAAAATGCTAAAACCCAATATATCAAATTGCGATTGCTCACACTGGTTTTCTTATTTACCTCAGGCTGCACGAGTGTTAAGCAATTAGCAGTTGGCAATGATGCCGAGCAATTACTGAAACAATCGACTATTTTTTCTAATCAATTTACAGGCTTTAGTCTTTTTGACATAGACAACAATTCATACATAGCCGGACACAATTCCACCTTGAAATTCACGCCCGCATCCAACACGAAATTGTTAACGATGTATGTCGCACTGAAATCATTTGGAGATTCCATCCCTTCTGTGATTTATGAAAAACTAGATACGGCGCTCTTAGTGTCACCTTTAGGAGATCCAACATTTCTCTATGCGCCATTTCCCCAGCAAAAAACGCTCGAATTTATTAATCAACATAAGTCTACGCTTATTTCCTGGCCAGCGGAAGACCCTTCGACTTTTGGCTCTGGATGGGCATGGGATGATTACATCTACAATTTCCAATCGCAGCGCAGCTGGTGGCCATTGTATGGCAATACGGTTACGATCTTAAAAGCAGGCGATACCCTCACGGTAACGCCATCATTTTTTGAGGAATATGTCGAGGTACTTGAGCAAAGGGAAAAAGACGAGCTTGTGGGTCGGGAGGCCAAGTTCAATGTCTTTAAGGCTTATCTGGATAGCGATACATTGGACTTTGAGCGCAGTATTCCATTCGAGTATTCCAGGGAACTTCTGATTCAATTACTCAATGACACTTTGGCAACCGAAATAGCATTTTCCGATCGGCGGCTTACCAATCCCGATACATTATATGGGCATGCTACAGATTCTGTTTTGGCTCGAATGATGAAGCCAAGCGATAACTTCCTTGCAGAACAACTCTTGCTAATGACCGCCAGGATGAATGGGTATTCTGAAATAAAACCATTCATAGAAAACGTAAAAAACACCTGGCTTTCAAATCTCAATGAAATGATTTGGGTAGATGGTTCAGGACTGTCTAGATACAACTTAATCGCTCCTGTAGATCAAGTACGGTTGTTAAAAAAATGTTTGGACGAATTTGGCTGGCAAAGAATGACTGGCATACTCCCTACCGGAGGAGAGGGAACGCTAAAAGAATGGTACCTGCCCAAGGAAGAAGAAACGCCCTACATCTTTGCTAAGACTGGCACGCTCAGCAATAATCACAACCTCACGGGCTTTCTAATCACACGTTCTGGCAAACGAATGATCTTCTCTTTTATGAACAACCATTACATACGACCTACTGACGAGGTGAAAAAGGCGATGGAACAATTCCTTTTGGATATTCGAAACGCATACTGATAGGGTTTTTGGATAGCAGCTGGTAGTTAATTAAAAAGGAAAATGAAAAAAATTCTTCTACTCACCATAGGCATCATCTTAGTGGCTTCCTACGGATGCAGCAATGACGATCTACAAACCGATGTTTTTTCAGCAAAAATAGAGGGTGATAAATTGGTATTGGCTAATTTATCCGGGAGTGATGTTTTCTATTTTGCCGTCGATCAGGAGGAGCTTGCCTTAATAGATTGGGCTCCCAGTGTTAGTGCAGATCAACCAAAAGTCAGTGGTAATCAAACCATAAAAGTCCCTCTCACAGACATTTCAGGGTACTCTGATAATACCAAAGTCATCATCGTTCACTATTGGAATGCAATCGTAGAGGCTGGCCAAAGCAAACCAGGAGAAATCAAAATCCACAGGCTTGAATTGTAAGCTATTGGCTATACTCTCGAATCAATCCTCCTGTGAGTCTCATCAATTCAACCTTTGAGTTAATGAGGTTGTAGGTAGCCTGAAGTTTCAAAATCGAGGACGATAGGTAGTTATTCTGCACATCTCTATAGTCGAAGGAGTTGATGCTGCCGTTTTTGAATTTTTCTTCAGACAATTCAAGGTTTGTTCTTGCTGAAGACTCTCTCAATGCGTTGATCGCATATAATTGTCGACGGCTATTGTACCTATCCAAAGCTGTATGCAAGTCTCTATCTAAGGAAGTCTCCATTTGTTCAACTCTCAACTCTCCCACCCTTTCGTTGACAATGGCATTGTTGATGGCTCGTTTAATTTTCCCTCCATTGAAGAGCGTAAACGATAAAGTGAAATTGGCAAAATAAGTATCGGTAACTGAGCTCAAAGGGTTGGTGAAATCTGGAATGAAAACTGCGCTTGGGTTTCTACTCAGGGAATCTTGCTGAAACCTTCCAGAACTTGTTCGCGAAAGATCATTTCTTCCTCTATTTTCAGAAAAACCTGCATTAAAAGTCAAAGTGGGATATTGAGAAGCACGAGAAAGCGAAGTAGCCGTGCCTAAAATAGCTTGTGTAATGTATTGCTTTTTCAAGTCGACATTTTCATTCAACATCCGTGACCTGAGAGGCTCTATTTGATACGCCTCATCAGCGATATTTAGCGAATCCGCAAACTGGTATTGTTTTGAAATTGTTCTTTCAGCCAAGAGAACGTTCAAATCTCTAATGGCATTTCTGTACGCCAATTCTTGATTGATATAATTGATTGAATCGGTCAAATAATTACCCTCTTCCAACAAAACATCGGTAGTTACTGCCCCTCCAAGGTCAGATTTTATTTTTACATACTGATATTTATCCCTCGAAAGCGAGAGTTGCTTTGCGAACTCTTCAAGTCTCTCATTTTCCAAGACGGCCAGGTAATACCCTAGAATAATACTCTGAAGTGTATTGGCTATCACGATTGAGGCGTTTCCATGCGTTTCAGCTTGAAGCTGCTCCAACCTCTTTTTGGACATATTGGCACGAAACCCATCAAAAATATTCCAATTAAGGTTTATGGATGGAACGACACTGTTCGATTGTATTTGACCCTGCAAGGAGAATGGATTGGCAACTTTGACATTGTCTGTAATGCTGTTGTTTTGATTGAGATTGAGTGTCAACGTAGGCCATCTTCCTGCTTCACCCCAGTTGTTGTTATTTTCGGCTACTTGCACATTGCCCTGCTCTATTTGAATTCCATAGTTCCTTTGCAATCCAATTTGGATGGCATCAGATAGCGAAAGCACTTCCTGGCTGTTTGCCTGAAAAAGGCATAGTATTCCAAGTGAAAAAATTAGTTTCTTCATGTTAAGTTGTTGCATAGATGATTAAGCTGATTCCTTGTACTTCTCAATGCGGCGATCGTCAATGAGAACTCTTTCCACATCTTCTCTGGAAGGTTTTTTACCTGTCCACAACCATTTCGCGGCCCTTCTGATGTCATTAAACAAGACAATGAATACTGGGAAAAAGAGTAGAATAATGAAAGTTCCTATCAATACGCCATACGCTACAGAAATAGCCATAGGAATAAGGAATTGAGCTTGAAAACTGGTTTCTTTAATCAGGGGGTATAAACCCAGAACAGTCGTTAGTGATGTCAGCATGATCGGCCGGAACCTGGAAAGTCCTGCATTGTATGCGGCCTGATAAACGGTCATGCCTTCATTCTTAACCAGCATGTTGAATTTGGAAAGAAATACTACAGCGTCATTAATAATAACTCCTGAAAGCGCTACCATTCCCCAAACACTCAGCAAAGAAACGGGTAGTTCCTTGGCAGGAGAGATCCAATCCTCAATTCCGTGTCCAAGAATGGCTCCAAACCATCCCAATGGTATCATCATGATGATAAGTACCGCTTGATAATACGATCGGAAGGTGATCATCAAAATGAAGAAAATAAGCAAGAATGCACCTCCGAAGTACAACCCAATTTCCTTTCCGGCTCTTGCGCTTTGCTGCGATTGACCACCATAGTCCACGATGACAGATGGGTACTTAGCATTCAATTCAGGGACAATCTCTTCCCTAATCTTTGTAAGAATTGGAGGTACTTCCCCAAAAGGATCAATCATTTCTGCTTCTACTGTAATTGCACGGGAAGTATTGTAGTGCTTAATGCCTGAAACTCCTCTTTCGATTTCATAATCCGCCAGTTGAGTTAGCGGAAATTCTTCACCTCCTTGCGTCTTGATCTTGATATCTTCTAATTGATTGATGCTTTTCCTTCCAGACTCAGGATACCTCACCCACACTCTTAGCTCGTCATTGCCTTTCATGAAACGCTGAACCTCTTCACCAAAAAATCCCTGGCGCATCTGCTTTGTGATGTCATTGTGGTTGAGTCCAAGAAAATATGCCTCAGGTCTCAAATCGAACAGCATCTCTCTCCTACCCACCGGAACATTGTCTTCAATCTCCTTGAGGTCTGCGATACCAGAAAGTTCATCTTTCAGAAATTGCTTTGCTTCTCCAAGTTCTGCGTAATTTTTACCCATCAGGCGAATAGAAACAGGCTTTCCAAACCGATTTCCTCCTCCAATGGCAAACTTCTCCGCCTCCGTTATGGGTCCAATTTCGGCAGTTATCTTCTCTATGAGATCAAATTGATTAATGCCGTAATCATCCAGTTCTTTATAAAAGATATTAATCGAGCCTGTGTGAGAACCTGACTCCCACTGAGAAAAACCAACATTGGTGAATGTGTTGTTGATGAGATCATCCTCCACACCGAACTCCGTTTTCAGGTCATCATTCACCTTCCAAATGGCATTCTCAAAAATACTCAAGTACTTTTCTACCTTTTGCTCTCTCTCCCCTGGTTTAAATGCAATGTTTACATTGAAACTATTGAAAGGTATTTGAGGGAAAAAAGTAGCTTTGATTTGTCCTCCAGCTAGCAATCCAACAATGATGATCAAAAATCCAGCTAGCATTGAGAGTGATACCCATCTGTTTTGCATCGTAAATCTGAGCCCTCTGCCATAGATATTATCACGCAGGTAATCAATTACCCCGTTCAGGCTTTTGCGTACTTTGTAGCTTCTGGTGTTCTCCTTTTTCACCTTGAGAACACTTTTACTTGCCAGGTGGGCAGGAAGTACAAAAAAGGCTTCCAGCAATGAAAAACCAAGACTAAAACATACGACAAATGCCATGTCTCTGAGAAACTCGAACCCGCCCGTCAAGAGAAGCAGTGGCATAAACGCAACGATTGTAGTGGTCACCGATGTGAAAACTGCAGGAAGAACTTCAATTGTACCATTCACGGCAGCTTTAATGGGATTGCCATGCTTTTCGAAATGAGAATAAATGTTTTCGGCTATTACAATACCATCATCCACCAGGATTCCAATCACCAGGATCATTCCAAAAAGTGAGATCATATTGATCGTGAGACCTACAAATGCCCCAAGAATGAACATACCTAAGAAAGAGGAAGGAATACCCCAAGCTACCCAAAATGAGAGCCTTAAGCTGAGGAACAACCCAAGCGAAACCAGCACGAGAATTAGACCAACTATTCCATTATTGGTAAGCAGGTCGAGTCGCTGGTTGAGCATACTCATGAAGTCCCAAGTCATGTGTAGTTCTACTGCATTGTTTTTAGCGTTGAAATCCTCCACATAGGCATTTACCTCTTTGGAAATTTCTTCTAAATCTTCGGTTTCAAGTTTTCTTACTTCAATAAAAACCGCCTCCTTGCCTCGTAGAAGTGCTTTGGAAGGCACATCTGCAAATTGCTCTTTGATGACAGCAATCTCTTTCAGCAACACATCGCTACCATCAGGATTACTCCTCACCACGATGTTTGAAATATCAGAAGCCTCCGTTTCTTTGGCTTTTGAACGTATAAGAATTTCTTCTTTGGAGGACTTAACTGACCCAGCAGATATGTCCCGATTATTTTGTCTTACTGCATTAGCTACCTGATCGAAGGTCAAATTATACCTTAAAAGATCCTGCTCGCTCACTTCAATGGACACTTCTAGTGCAGGGAAGCCGCTGACATTCACCTGCGAAATCGCTTCTTTGGCTAAGAGATCATCTTCAATTTCTTCTGCAAACTTTTTAAGGGTTTTCAGATCAACATCTCCCGTAAGTCCAAGCCATTGCGCAGTAGATCGCTGTTTTTGCTTAAAAACAATTGGTTTTTCTGCCCCTACAGGAAATGAGTTAATTCCATCAACTGCATTCTTAACTTCGGTGTAGATGTCATCGATATCGAAGTTATCAAACGTGACCAATGTGATGTTGGCAGAGTTTTCAGAAGAGGTTGACATGATTTCATCTATGCCAGCAATTGAGTTAATCGCTTCTTCAATTTTCAACGTGACCCCTTCTTCCATCTCTTCAGGAGATGCTCCAGGGTAAGACACTGTTATGCTTATGTTTCTATCACTTCGTGTAGGGAAAAACGACTTCTTCGTATTGACAATGGAAACAATTCCACCAATAAGCGTAAGTGCTATGATGATGTTTGCCAGTATCGGAAACTTAACAAAATACTCTACCAGGTTTTTAATAAACGTCATTTCTGCTCAAGTTTAGTTTGATGCGGCTGGTGATTGACCTGAACTAGCTGCTTCTTGCGCATTACTCAATTCCAGATCAATGTCTTTAACTTCCTGTTTCTCAACAACCATGTTGTTAAAACCTCCAATCAATGCATCTATCACCAAATCCTCGCCTCTATCGAGTCCGCTGATGATGGCCTCCTCATCTGCCAATCTTATGATATTGATTTTTCTAACTTTCAAAAGCGAATCCTCAACCACAAAAACCTCATTGCCATTGTAGATTGCATTTCGTGGCATGATCATCCCATCCTTCACCGTTCTGGCCGGGATAGCCGCCTGAAAGAATTGTCCATCGTAAATTTTCTTACCTGAGGCTTGAATTGAAATGAACACGTCCACCGATTGCGTATTCTGATTAACAAAATCGCTAATTCTTGTTACTTGACCATCCCAGTATTGTCCCATCTCATCCGAATAAATTTTTACCGGTGAATTCGCTTTAATCCATGGAATGTCCTTGGTTTCGACTGCCACTTTCAGTTCATGCACACCCCTACGCATCACCTTGCCTATACTAACGCCCGGATTGATAAATGAACCGGATTGCAAATTCACCTCCATGATACTACCATCAAAAGGCGCATAATATTTATGCTTATCCAGCCTGGCTTCAGCACTCTTAATTGTATAATACGAGCTATAAATGCCTTTGGTCGCCAGGAAAATCTTTTCTTTTTCTGATCCCGCTTCAGGGAGATCTTTAAATTTTTCATCTAAATCAAGCGCATTGAAGTAGGTGTTCCAGGCATCAAAATTATTACTGAAGTCAACCTTCAAATCAGGAAGAATTCCTGCCAGATCTCTTAAGAAATTACTTTTCTGAGATTTGAGATTGAGTGCTGGCTCTTTATCATCTACATAAAAAAGGAGATCTCCTTTTTTAAATCGTTCCCCTTCCTTTAATCTAACTCTGCCCTGATGCATTCTTCCAGAAACCTCGGAAAGAAGATCGAGCGTTTGGGCCGTTTGCACCCTTCCGTAGGAAACTACATCTGTTTGTAAGGTCTGATAGCTCACCTTCTTGGTTTGCACCACTTTTTTTACCGCAATTGGGGTTTGGTCCTTCGGATCTTCCTTCTGATTTGCGAAAATTCCAGCAAGGACAAACGCGAGACCTAGGATGGCCACTGGTAGCAAGATTACAATTAGTTTTCTCTTCATGATAAGTAGTATAGTGTCAAGTACTTAAAGGTGAAAGCGTGCATTTAGTTGCACTAAATTTTACATATGTGATAAGTGGACAAATCAGTCCTTGAACTGTTTTATCTTCGTATCAGTTGGTAACAATTAGAAGCTTTAAAACCGCGAAAAAAATGAAAAAAATCAATAAAAGCGAAGAGGATTGGAAAAATGAACTTTCTGAAGAACAGTATCATATCCTCAGAGAAAAAGGAACTGAACGCCCGTGGACCGGAGCTCTGCTAGAAAATAAGGAAACAGGTGTGTATGAATGCGGTGCATGTGGAAATGAACTTTATTCTTCTGAAACCAAATTTGATTCGGGGTCTGGCTGGCCAAGTTTTTATGATCCCATCCGAGCCGAAGCAGTAGATTTCGAAAAAGACAAATCATTCGGTATGGTACGGACGGAGGTGAAATGTGGGAGATGTGGAAGTCACCTGGGACACATATTTCCAGATGGCCCTCAGCCAAGTGGCCAACGATATTGCATGAATTCAGGTGCTTTAAAGTTTAAGAAAGCTTAAGCCACCGTGTTGAGCTTGGTGATTCGGACAAAATGTTCATCGATCATCCAGAGAAAATGAGGAGCGATATTGACAACTGTGCCATTCAATGTTGAGTTGACGAAAAATGCGGTCTGATTGATTTCATTTTCATTCTCCAGATAAGCGTTTACCAGCTCTCCCTTCATATTTCGAACGATAGGTACGTCTCCAATAACCTCCACTCCTAAAAACTCAGAGAGTGCCGCAATGGACATATTGGCAATCAAATTCTCGATTTCTGACATGAAATCATGTTTCATCATCTTCGTATGAGAGTTCCTGGAGCCCGTGATATCATCCGGAAGGCAAACACTATTGATGAGGTCCATTTCATGGTTATTGATGACAAAATAGAACGCGCCATTGATTTCTCCATGAAAAGCTACTTTCATTAAGTTCACTTTGAACCTTCCCAAATCATCAAACTCTCGAATACTCTTCAATTGCCCCTCTCCAAACTGAATGAGTTCTGGGCTTACCCGAATCCTCAACATTTGTTCCATGGATTGAGCTGCCTTTCGAATAGATTCTGAAATCATCTCTTCGATGATTTCCAGGTGTACTTCAGATAAATTCCCTCTACTCACAATAATTTTCGTTTCACTTTCAAAACTAGAGAAGATAAAATTAAATGATTAAGAAAAGTTCCGCTCTCCATCCAAATGAATAAATAACCTCTAGTGTAGCCTAATATAAAAAATCTATGTACTAAATCATTATCTTGAAATCAAACTAAAACCTAGATCTATGAAGAATACATTAGTCGTTCTCTTGCTTGTAGCAATTGTTGCTTTTGAGGGGACCGCACAACGCAGGAAGAGTAAGTCAGCAAGTAGCACTGTCAGCTATGACAGCAAGCTTTATGACGGTATGCAATGGCGAAACATTGGCCCTTTTCGAGGTGGGCGTTCGGCGGCTGTTACCGGCGTTCCTGGCAAACCTAACCTATACTACATGGGAGCAACCGGAGGCGGTGTTTGGAGGACCAGTGATGCGGGAAGCACCTGGGAAAATATCTCCGATGGATTCTTCGGAGGGTCAATTGGAGCGGTTGCCGTGAGCGAATGGGATAACAACGTAATCTATGTCGGTGGTGGTGAAGTAACCGTCAGAGGAAACGTTTCTTCTGGCTGGGGTATGTGGAAATCTGAAGATGCAGGTACTACCTGGCAAGAAATTGGTTTGAAGAATTCCAGGCACATACCGCGCATCCGCATTCACCCTAAAAATCCCGATTTAGTTTATGCAGCGGTAATGGGCGACCTCTACAAGTCTTCCAGTGAAAGAGGTGTTTATCGCAGCAAAGATGGTGGTCAGACATGGGAACGAATTCTTTTCGCCAATGCTGATGCAGGAGCAGTAGACCTAACCTTTGATCCAAATAATCCTCGAATCTTGTATGCTTCAACATGGAGAATAAGACGGACACCATATAGCCTTGAAAGCGGTGGCGAAGGATCGGCACTATGGAAAAGCACAGATGGTGGTGATACCTGGACGAATATTTCTTCAAATGAAGGATTGCCTGGTGGTCTATGGGGCATTTCCGGGGTGACTGTTTCTCCTGTGAACTCAAACAGAGTTTGGGCAATCATAGAAAATAATAAGGGTGGTGTATATCGATCAGATGATGCTGGCAAAACCTGGAAATTGATCAACAAGGAGCGAAAGCTGAGACAAAGAGCCTGGTATTATACCCGCATTTACGCAGATACTCAGGATGAAGATGGCGTGTACGTAATGAACGTGAGGTACCATAAATCAACAGATGGTGGGCGTACCTATGAAACGTACAATGCACCTCACGGTGATCATCATGACTTCTGGATCGCTCCGGAGGATAATCAGCGCATGGTGATTGGAGATGATGGTGGGGCGCAGGTGAGCTTCGATGCAGGTGAGAATTGGTCTACCTACCGCAATCAGCCTACGGCCCAATTTTACCGGGTCACAACAGATAATTCTTTCCCTTACCGCATATATGGTGCTCAGCAAGACAACTCTACCGTTCGAATAGATCATCGTTCAGGCGGCAGGTTCATCAGCGATGACGACTGGGAATCTACGGCTGGTGGAGAAAGTGCTCACATTGCACCAAAACCAGACAACAGCGACATAGTATACGGGGGTAGTTACGATGGCTTCCTGACACGCGTGGATCACTCAAAAGATCAAGTGAGAGCGGTGAACGTGTGGCCAGACAATCCAATGGGACATGGTGCAGAAGGATTTAAATACCGGTTCCAATGGAACTTTCCAATCTTCTTCTCTCCGCACAATGCCAACAGGCTTTATACGGCTTCAAACCAACTTCATGTAAGTACCAACGAAGGACAAACCTGGGAAATCATTAGTCCAGATCTCACAAGAAATGATCCATCCAAGCTTGGCTCTTCCGGTGGACCCATTACCAAGGACAACACAAGTGTAGAGTACTACTGCACCATTTTCGCAGCTACTGAGTCGTATCACGAAGAAGGTGTGATCTGGACTGGATCTGATGACGGACTTGTACACATCACTAAAGATGGAGGTGACAACTGGACCAACGTGACCCCATCAGGAATGCCAGAATGGATGATGATCAACAGTGTAGAGATCAATCCATTTAACAAAGGTGGCTTATACATTGCTGGCACACGCTACAAGCTCGGAGACTACACTCCCTACCTCTACAAGACCGAGGATTATGGCCAAACATGGAAAAAGATCACGAATGGAATTGCAGGAGAGCATTTCACCCGAGTGGTAAGAGCTGATCCAAATCAAAAAGGTCTGTTGTATGCAGGAACGGAAGCAGGCATGTATGTCTCGTTTGATGATGGCGCCAGCTGGAAGACGTTTCAAATGAATCTGCCAACGGTACCAATAACAGATTTGGCTATTAAGGACAATAACCTGATTGCTGCTACACAGGGAAGAAGCTTTTGGATGCTCGATGATTTAACACCCTTGCATCAGCTATCAGCAGCAAAAGGAAAATCACATTACTTGTTTAAGCCTTTGGATAGCTACCGAATGGGTGGTGGAAATGGTAGAACATCCAGGACCACAGGGACAAACCATCCCGGGGGAGTTTTGGTCAACTACTTTGTGAAAGACACGACCAAAACTGATACGATCTCCATCAGCTTTCATGAGCGTGATGGAGACCTCATTAAGCGATACTCCACACACCCAAACAAGGAGGAGAAGGAAGAAATGCTTGACGTCAAAGCTGGCTTGAATACCATGAACTGGGGCATGCGATACAATGGTGCCAAAACCTTTGATGGCATGATCTTATGGTGGGCAACTACTGGCGGACCCATGGCTATTCCCGGATCATACACCTTGAAAATGGATGTCAATGGGAATGAAAGCTCGCAGGACTTCAATATCGTGGCTGATCCAAGAGCCGAGGCTACTGCCGCAGATTATCAAGCACAGTTTGACTTCCTCATACAAGTTCGCGATAAGCTAACGGAGACGCACGAGGGAATCATCAATATCAGAAAAGCCAAGAAGCAGATCAACGATGTGATGAAAAAGGCAGAAAACGATGAAATCTCCGAACTGGGTAAGGCCATCATCAAGGACATGTCTGAAATAGAAAAGGCGCTTTATCAAACAAAGAATGAGAGTGGTCAGGATCCATTGAATTTCCCGATCCGATTGAACAATAAGCTTGGTCATCTGGCTTCCCTATCAGGGGTTGGCAGCTACAGGCCAACTGATTCATCACTTGCATTCTATGCGGAAGTTACCGCTCAGATCGATGAACAGTTGAAAATGCTTAATGAGATTCTAGATTCCAGAATTGATGAATTCAATCAAAAAGTAAAAGACGCAGAAGTAGATGCTGTGAAGTTGGACAAATAGTTTTTTAAAAAATCTTACAGAGGGGTGTAATAAACACCCCTCTTTTGTTACCTACTCTTTGAACAACAACTCTAAAGAGATGGTAAATTATCTTCAACTGCATAGGCTCAGAAACGTCGTTTTCCTACTTCCCATAGCATGCATTGTTGCCTGTGTTTTCGCAGCAAACTCTTCACATTTCACTGCCAATCCATCTGGACTCTCTCTAGCGATCACTTTTGACCTATTGGTCACCACACCGGTCATCTACTTTCTCATCATCCGAAAGAGAAATATTCCAAAAACGACTCTTGTGCCCGTTTTTATTCTTGGAATTGTTATTGCCTCCATCATTCTGCCCAGTGAACATCAGTTCTATTTATCACAGGTAAAAACATGGTTCCTTCCCTTTTTAGAAATAGGTGTGGTCACCTACCTGATCATCACCATTCGCAAAGCGTTCAGGAAATTCAAGCAGCATGAGCACACATCCATTGATTTCTTTACCACAGCCAAGACAGCTGCTGAAGACATTATGCCAAAAGCATTGAGCACAGCATTCGCCACTGAATTGTCCATATTCTACTACGGATTTATCAGCTGGAAAAAGCGTGAGCTGGCAGCACATGAATTCTCGTACCACAAAACAACCAGCACCCGAATGATCCTTGGAGTGTTTGTCTTTCTGATCATCATAGAAGCATTCGCTGTGCACCTTGCACTTCAGCATTGGAGCGCCACCGTGGCCTGGATTTTGACAATCCTCAGTATCTACGCATGTCTTCAGGTATTCGGAATTGTTCGCTCACTGAGCAAGCGCCCCGTGACTATCGAAGACGATGCGCTTATCCTTAAATATGGCGTAATGGGTGAATCCATGATTCCACTGAGTCAAATCAAGGCAGTCAGGGAGCAAACCAAATCACTGACCGACAGCAAGGAAATCGTTTACTTGTCACCCTTCAAAGACATGGAAGGCCACAACGTGGTAATTGAAGTAGAACGCCCGGCTCAATTGGCAAGTTTTTACGGTTTTAAAAAGACCTACAGTACAATTGTTGTTTATCTGGATGATCCTAAAGCGTTTGTTAATGAGCTAGCGCAAGCCATTACTCCATCGACGTAATCCATGCGCTAATTAACTCAACGCCTTCTTTGTGCGTCATCTTTCGTCCAAGTTCCGGCATCATCTCGCCTGGCTCCAAAGATGCGATGCGATGTACCAAAATGGATTGCTTGGGATTGCCCGGCACTATGCTGTATTTAAGCCCGCCTGAACCCTTTCCTGCTGCGATTGGTGGCTTGTTTACACCCAGTCGATAAGGATCTGCCTGTGATGCCAAAAGATAGAGCCCTGAGTTTTTAGCTGGGCCTTCCCTCCTATGACAATGTGCACAGTTGACTTCCAACCATGCCCGTGCCCGAGCATCCAGTTCTTCATTTTCATTTGAATAATCGACAAGCTTTGGAAATGTTGCATCTGCTTCTACATCCAGCCACCCTTTTTCAACCCAATGGGTCAGTTGCCCACCCTTATTCAACTGACGAGCCGTTGGGCCAATGGGCGTCATCTTTCCTCCCAAATCGTGACAGCTTTTGCATTGAGGTTGTGAAGGAATACTGTAATCTATCCGCTGCAGCGTTCCATTTGTGTCTTTCCATTCTACTGGCACCTTCTTCCCCAGTATGACTCGTTTAGCGTCTGTTTGCTCTTCATTCCATTGATAAGCAATGGCTTTCCATCCCTTTTTTTCATGAATCAGCAAGCGTGTCTCCATGATTCGCCTTCCGGATTCTGGAGACTGGGAATTGAAGGGATAGAAAAAGTTCTTTATCAGGACGGTGTTTTCCGGAAAGATCAACGCTTCACTGTCATGGTATCCAATTTTCTGTGATGCCGGCAATTGGATGAACCGTGCCTTGTGTGCATAATCTGAAAAGAGTGCAGCGTTGATTTCATACGAAAATGTGCGCGCATCATTGGGAATTAAATCGCTCATCGGCATTTTGAAAAAGCCCCATTCGCTCAGCATCTTCGGGTAATCTGAAACCTCTTCAACACCCAAGCTTACCCGCTGGATTTCCGGTTGTTTCTTCTCAGGCTGACTGCATGAAATAAGTGTTGCGATCCATATGAAAACAAGTATCCTCATTGGAAGATCGGTTCGATGGTTCCTGAATCACAGTCGTACAGACTCCAATCAGTGCTGCGTCCTTCAAAATCATTCTCTGCATCAATGTTGGCAAAGTTGAACTCCCCGTTGTTGTTCAGGCACATGACAAATTCCTTATCTGGCGGCAAGATGCCATCCATGGCAAAGTCCGGGAGATTGAAAGTAAAGTACCTTAGGAAAAGCAGCCCAAAATCGTTCTCTAGGGTTGGAAACCAATGTTTGTTTTCAAATTCATTGTCGTGGAAATAGACCAGGTTGGGATACGGATCATAGTCTTCACTGATCTGATTGTTGGCGTCCTCCAGCTGTGAGCCTTCCTCGGCTCCTAACGCTTCTACGAGGATGTAACTGGCCAGCGCTGTACCCACGGTTCTGTTGTGATGGATGCGGTTGTTGAACACCTCAATGTTGCGGGTCGCCATCATCATGATGCCTGTACCCGGAGGCACAACTGCCACCACGTTACCTTCAGGGGCGAAGTTTGTGTGGTTGTTGGATATCACCTCATTATCATACACCCGCGTGGTATGCCCACTCTGGGTCAGTCCGGGCATGTCGAAGATGAGGATGCCGCCGGTATTGTGATGCGCATTGTTGCCATAGATTTCCACCCATCTGCTGTTCTCACTCTCAATCCCAGCCACATTGTGATAGACTTCATTGTTGCGAATGATCACACTGTCTGACTGTCCCACATAAATTCCTGCATCAGATGACCCGATTGCTAAGCAGTTTTCTACCACCACTCGCTTGCAGAGCACCGGATAAAATGCATATGCTCCATTCTCCTCACTGGGCTCTCCGCTCCACTCCGACTTCACGTTGGCAAACCGAACACCGTCCGTATCCGTCACTTTGATGTTATCCCCCGGCGCATCCCGGATGGTGAAGTGCTGAAAAGTCAGGTTCGTGCAGTTAGCTGCTCGAATGCCTTCGGCCCCACTGGTCTGCATCTCGAAAGACAAAATGGTCTGATCCATTCCCTGGCCCTGAAAGACCAGGTTGGAAATGCCATCCAGAATTAAGGGATTGGTAAACATGTAATTGCCTGCAGGGACATCAATGGTATCTCCATCCTGTGCCTGAATCAATAACGTTTGCAGGTCTGCCTCAATGGACTGCCATTGAATGGGTTCTTCTGCTGGCTCCGAACAGGCGAAACCCAGGAAGATGAGTAGTGAGATGAGATGTTTCATAGCTGAGTTTTATATGTATAAAGATAATGATTTGCAAAGTCATTTTTAACTTCCCAAACTGGCACGAAAAGCGCAATAGTGTATAACCTACCAAATACGTCAGGTTAAAAGGAGTCACACCTGCATTACCCTACCATTTCAGCAGGTTAAAGTGATCTATTTCTATATTGCGTTTATATAATTGTTACCTCACATTCATATGCATTTCATAGCCACTTTAACATTATTAGTAATTTCAACTCTTTCCTGCTTAGGTCAGAACTTTGAAATGGCTATTGAACTTTTGGATAATGAGCTTGACTACCAACTTCAAGATTCAATCAAACTGATATCTGAACTTGAAGAACAATTGGCAGAGAGGTTTAAAACTTGCTCAGAGTATCAAAGTGAGCTGCAGAACCTCAAATTGGATGAAATATTGAGTAGTAAATCGGCTTACCTAAAACAACCGCATCATAATGGCAATTACGTTTACTCTAGTTTTCAATTAATTGAAGTGAAATTCGCAAGTATTGGATCTGCAAATCAATTCAAGTTAACCTTAGATCAACTTGGAAATCGGACTGAATGTATAAGCAAAGGAGGAATTCTCTGGTGGGCAAGTGATGAACACATATATTTCATAGTAAGCAGAGCTTATTTTATGACCTACAAATACCCTGAATTGAAATCAGTCATTGATAAGGCTGTAAACTAACGTGAGGTAACCGAATGTATGAGGCATGTGCTTTCGTGCTTTCTACAAACTGAATTAGAACTCGTCCGTGCGTCTGCCGCCGAGAAAGGTTTGTGCTATTTGCGAAGTTTAGCTCGGGAAATTTTGACTTACGAGACGCAGTGCATTCTGCAAACTTAGGAAGCACCGGCAGACTTCACTACTTTAGTGCTATCCATAAAGTGAGAGCACACGCCTCATACATGGACGTTAGTAGCAATTGAGCTCTTGGAAAAATCATATCAAATATCAAAAATAGGTCGACACAATTCTCTTAAGTATTTCAGAAGACACCTTTATTCAATACCAATCACAATTCTTGTTTCTGTTCCTTTCCTTCATTACGTAAAAGAGCAGACTTGGGAATTTTCAATAACATATGGCGCACCTATTACCATTGGAGCCTTCCTGATTTTTGAGTTATTGCCAACTTTGATCATGCACTTAAACCATTATCTGAACAGTAAGTCACTAACTGTTATAATCAATTCAGATTCTAGAACGATCAAATTTGAAAAAGAAGAAATCAAGTTCAATTATGAGTTTGACGAGTTGACGGTGAAGCAACACTTATCAATTTATCAAAAGAATAAGGTTGATGGTAATAAACGTATCTCGACTCCTTGGTCTAACTATTCATATCTTAAGATTAGAACACCTGATAATAAGGAATTTAGGATTAGCTCACTAATATTAACGAAGGATGAATTCCTGATTGAACCAATTGAAACCAAGTATTCTTTTTGGCCTTCAATCAGTTCTGTCTATAAAGATTTTCAACCTGAGATTGAACGAACTGAACGACTCAGAGCAGTGCAACTTAACAACTGGAAGAACAAGTTTTCTAGCTTAACAACTCAAGAACTAAAGTCAAAACTTGAACGGCCGAAGGATTATGATGAGCTTCCTCGAGCAGCAATGGAGCAACTGTTGAAGGAAAAAAGCTACTAACAGACTGTATGAAGGCATGTGCTTGAGTGCTTCTAGCAAATTTTAGTAAAAACATCACCGTGAATCTACCGTTGAGGAAAGTATTGTACTTTCTATCGAGTGCAGTTCGCAGGAGTTTTCATCTTTCTGTACGCAGAGCTTTCTGATACTTTGGATGCACCGGCAGATTTCACTATTTTGCTACTTCGATCCAAGTGTGAGCACACGCCTCATACATGGACGTTAGGGTCAATTTACTTCCACATGAAATATAGCTTCCTATTAATATTATTTCTAAGTACTAATTGCTTTGCCCAAGAAGATGAACTTGTAATAGCTGAGTATTCATCCAATATCATAACACTTAATTTTTTAGACTCTCAATTTGGTTTAACCAGGAAGAAAGAGATTGATGTTTCAAAGTTTGATGGCTGGCTTAGTCCAAGCAAATACAGCTCATCATATTCCCATTTCCCAATACAATTTTCTGCGAACGGAGATCGACTTCTCGTTAGCTTGATTAATGTTGATGAAATGGAAGACATCTCGTATTGGACTAAATTCTTGAGTTACAATTTAGAGACTGATGAACTTGAAGAACTTATTAGGCTAGATGGAACATCTATTTCATTTTGGCATTTGATGAATGATAACCAAATTGTGGGAGTTAGTGGGCGAGTCCTCGTAAAAGTGAATTTGATGGAGGCAAAATATGACACTTTATTCGATTATAACTACTACGCTCAACCTACGGAACTATTGACTTCAAAGTCAAGTATTGATTTTATTGTTGAAGCCAGACAAAACTTATCTTCATTGAGTTATAACCTGGAGTCAGATAAAGTTGAAGAAATTTTCCTTGCCTCTACCACAAACTTTTCAAGTATTCACAATGAAAACCTCCTAACTATTGAAGGACAAGGAACACACACCCTGAAGTTACGAAAGGCCGGTTTGTATGCACTGGTTACTAATGAGAAGAAAATGAAATTGAATAACTTTAATAGTTTCTGGGATAGTGAAGACAACATCTACTTGATGACTAAGACAGGAATATTGAAAGTAGATAATGAATTAAATCAACTTGATAAACTCAATTGTCAAACTCCTCATATTAAGGAGGTAATCGGTGACTGGATTATCTATACCACTCGAAAAGAGTCAAGTGACATCAATACAGCAAAGCATTTTGCGACTAACACTTCGTTTGATAAAACGATCGAACTACCTTTTTTGAACAATAGAAAATCACTAGTATTAATACAGAAAAGACCCTAACAAATGCTAAAAATGAATATGCGAACTGAGCACTTTGAAAGGTATTTGCAAAACAGAATCATTAGAAGATCTAGCAAATGGGGCGCATACTCATTTTAGCTGGTCGTTAGCAGCCACTATCTGAAGGAACTCACAAATGATTATTCGGTACAAAATCTCATCCCGTCTTACGATCGCCTTCCTCATAGCTTATTCAATTGCATGCACTTTTGGTTCCATATTCCTAGTAACCTGGGGCTCAACTAATTTTTATAAAAAAGCTATGATATTCCTGCTATCCTGGCCCATAAGCTGGGACAACCTTATTACTAGCTCAATTATATGGCTACCAGTTAACATTATTTTTTGGTCTGTCTTGGTACTGCTTATAACTTCAGTGATTGAAACTATTTTCCGTCACTTAACTTCAATATAAATTGACTTTTGATTGAGCTTTAACTATGTACAAAACTCATTTAACAATAATATTTGTGATTACTCTTGTACTTGCAAGCTGCCAGAACTCTGATAACGAGCAATCTAACACCAATGAACATAAGTACTTAACAGTTTTCAGGAAAGGAAATCAAACCGACACACTAACTAAGAAACTAGCTAGACTAACTTTTATTGACTCAGTTTACAATCTAACCTATACTGAGGAACTAGATTCACAGAGCTACGAACTTCCTATTGCAGGTGTAACTCAGACGACTGCTGAACTTGGTTTTAAATTGATTGATAAGAAATCGATTTATTACGAAGGGGATGAACCAACTAACTACCTTGTTTATAAGTTTCTATTTGACGACCCTAACGCTGATGATGAAGAAATGTTAGTATTCTTCTCACCTGAATTCGGAATCCTGATTGAAAAAGCTGCGTGGTGGGGTAACTACGGCAAACTAGTTGACACGGGTAACCCTTCCGACAAAGATGAACTCTTCTTTCTAACTGAAATGATAATGTTTGACTCTGATTTTTTCCACAACTGGACTAATGCCGCTGCTAACAAGCACTAGCAGGCATATGCCAGAGTGCTTTCTACTGGTTTCTGAGCAACTTGACCGCTCTACTGCCCATTCTGCTACTTGCATTCCCCCTCTCTCCTTTTCGTCTTTCTGGCTTGAGACTTTCACAATGCAGTGCTTCGTAGATACTGTTGCGGGGGTTGGTCAGTTTCTCTAGTTTAGTGCCCCCGCTGGCCCCCGCTGGCGCAAGCGTCTCGCTTGTGACCTCATCTGCCTCCAAGAAACTGATGTTCTTTTACCACCTACTGCTCGTGGATGTTTTTATCTTCATCGCGCAACCTGCCTGCGGTAGGCAAGCTTTGAATGCACCCCCTTGCCGGGCGCGGACAGATAAGCTACTTTTAGTGCAAATAATTAAGCTCGGAGGCCACAGCGCCATATCTGGGCGTTAGCCTTCATGAATATTAAAAACAATTAAACTGGATGACAGAAACTAAACATCAGCAATTAACAATAAAAAGGGGTATTCTGGCCATTGTGATCATGTATGCATGTCAACTCCTAGCTGGAATAGCTATCTCTTATGGGTTAAAGTTCTTTTCGCCTACTAATAAAGTTTCTATTGAGATCTTGGGGCTGACTTCTACTTTACTCAGTGGCATTATGATAATTATTTTTTACTGGTGGGATATCCGTAGATCAGGTGAAACTTTCTATCCGGAGATAGGACTTCAACCAAGTAAGATTAAAAAAAGCAAAGGCCTATTATTGGTTATAGCTGCATTGGTATCAACACACTTTTTAGCATGGATATATAGATCAGTGATCTTACCTTCCTTTGGTCACGAAGGAATCATTGCAGGCGGCTCCAAGATGTTTAGCTTCATCCAAACAAATGGAGGAGTACTTGAAATGTCTGGTTTATTATTGCTGGCACTCCTTATTGGACCCATTATGGAAGAGGTTGTATTTAGAGGGTATTTGCAGTCTTCATTAGCCAAAAAAATACCTTTATGGGCAGCTATATTGATAACGTCTATTGTTTTCACTGTTGGCCATAGTCCCATGATATTGTGGCCCATGTATTTTCTGTATAGTGCTACCTGGGGTTGGATCTTGGTACGTACTGGCTCTTTAAAAATGGCGATCCTAATTCATGTTCTAAGCAACTTATTTTATGCTATTGTAGGCTTTGCAGGCTGGGATATTCTTGCCTAGGTTGAATTATCAACGTCAATTATGATTTATTTAAGAAGTAATATCTTTATTATCTTAAAAAAGAAAGGCTAACAATATGTATAGCACATTAAAACGTGCCATACACGAGATCGTTAGATATCATTTGGAGCAATGAGCAAATTATTATTAGTCCTGATCGGAATTCTTTTCACTTTACCCTCACATGCACAAGAACAGGATCCTTTCAGAATAACTGTTCGGGATGGACAAATTGATGTTCAAACTTTCTACTTAATAACAGGAGAGGGTAATATTGAACTGGATAGTATCGAACTAAGAACTATCTCACCAAACTGGATTAAAGCCATCAACGTAGTAACTGAACTGCAAGACTCTACAGACATAGTTTCCCCTAATTCAGTAACAGTTGCTTCCATATTTATTGAGCTTAAAAAGAAACGATTAAAGAAATTTTTAGAGAGCCATTCAAAGGGAAAGAACAATATCTAACAGACGCTAAAGTGCATATCACTTCGCGTGCCGGTCAACTGCATCTAGCTTCTCTCAATTACCTTTTAAGTCTATTCAAATTTTGTATATTATTTAGCTAAAACTCAAAAGATGACAATAAGAAAAATTATTGGAACAGTATTCTCGGTTGTAGCACTTATTACTCTTGGCATTTTTATTATCAGAACTGAATTTAGTGTTCAACTCCAAGTGTGGATGAGCTTCAATTATTACATTCAGTTTTCTCCATATGTTATTAGCATTATGCTCTTTTATAGTGGAGTGTATCTATTTAGAAGAAATCAGAAATCGAATTTCGCGATGGCGATTTTTGGGTATACGATTTTCGAAATAGTGGCTTTGGATTGGATGGGAATATTATCCAATAATCTAAGCACTTACACAACCATACTGTTTGTATGTTGCGCTATTGTGGCCCTATGGGTTGCTCATGCGAATCCATTTACTTTAAGGAAATTGTCTTTGAAGGAAATCCTAATAAGCGTTTTTATCGGAGCATTGGAGAGCCTACTTCTATATTATCTACAGTTTAATTAGTAGATATGGAGGAAAGCTGCTAACCAACGCTAAATATCCATAGTCATTCTGCGCTATTTGTGAAAAGTGCCTGATTCGGATAGCTTTATACGAAATTGCAACGGTCAGCCTACGGATTTTAGCTGTGCGTTAGGCACATGTAAGAAAAGAATCAATATGGTAAGAAATACAATTAATCCAGAAACACTTTTTAATTCAACCCAATACGGGTTTTCACAAATTACAATTTCAACGCCTGGGAAAATAGTATTCATTTCTGGTCAAGTTGCATGGGATGAAAACCAGAATATCATTGGAGGAAATAATTTAGAAAAACAAACTCGAAAAGCAATTGATAACCTGAAAATTGCTATTGAATCCGTAGGTGGAACTATGGAAAATATTATGATGCTAAGAATTTATAAAGTGGATTACCAGAAAGAAGATGCACCAATTATCACTTCAATACTCAAGGAAAATTTTAGTGCCAGAAATCCACCTGCGAGTACATGGGTTAGTGTAAAAGGACTTGCAAACGAGGGATTTATGATTGAGATAGAGGCTCAAGCTGTCATCTGAAAATTCAATATAGAGAAAGCACATAAAGCAATATTCAATACGTAACTGAAGAGAGCAATTGTTAAATTGAAAGAAGCCTCCCGCTGGCGCGCGTTTGCAACGCGTGTCCTTTAATGAGTTGTTACAAGCCTAAAGTTATCTATTCCTATATTGCGCTTATATAATTCTTGGCAAGCATAATGCAGTGCTTTGAAAAGAATTTCCCCCACTGGCGCAAGCGTCTCGCTTGTGACCTCATCTGCCGCCAGGAAACTGATGTGCTTTCTACTTTCTTCTGCTCGTAGGAGTTCTTAATCCTCGTGGCGCAGTGCCTATCTGATACCTGCCTGCGGTAGGCAGGCTTTGAATGAACCCCCTTGCCAGGCGCGGACAGATAAGCTAATTTCATCGCAATTAACAAAGCTCGGAGGCCACAGCGCCATAGCTGGGCGTTAGATAGCATGGTCGCCAGATCAACTTTCTTGCGTTATTCTTCGTAACTTTACAACATGAGTACAGTTGAACTTAAGGCTAGCCTTCATCAGCTAATTGATGGAATACAGAATTCAAACCTACTTGAATCTCTTCATGATATCTTATCCGAACGAAGGAACTCTAAGGATGGACATCTTTGGAACTCCTTAACTGACTCACAAAAACAAGAGGTATTGGATGCTTATCAAGAATCAGAAGATTCAAATAACTTAACTCCTCACGCTGAAGTTCTTCGCAAATTCAAATGAGAATACTTTGGACTAAGAAGTCCCAATCAAGGTTCCAAGAAATCAACACATACATTTCAACTGAATTCGGTGAACTACCATCTACAAAATTCAGAAATAAAGTATTTGACTTTCTGGAATTACTTGAACGCTTCCCTGAGCTTGGAACTTTGGAGGTTGCAGAGAAGCACATCAGAGGGTTTCAAATCTCTAAACAAACCAAAATTTTCTATAGGATTAACAAAGATCACATCAGCTTATTGACATTCTTCGACAGTCGTCAAGACCCAAAGGATAAACCGAGGTAATGCTATCTAACAGTCGCTAGTAAGAATATCCCTCCCGCTTGCGCAAGCGTCTCGCTTGTGACCTTCGTAATTAGGTAATTAACCCAAATCAACAAGGATCAGAAATGATCACTATTTTGACCCATTATCCCGCTGGCGCGCGTTTGCAACACGTGTCCTTTTTCAGTTGTTCAAGCCTAAAGTGATCTATTCCTATATTGCGTTTATAATAATTGTTGGCATTAATGAGACAATTCTTCATGGAAGAGACTTTCAAAGTTATATATCCTTTACTAACAGTATTGAACACTGTTTTGATCGTAACGGGACTCCTTTATACAATTCGTCATTACCGGTTTAATAGAACTTGGTCATATATTGAAAGGTATAATAGTTCTGACTTTCTATTGACAAAGAAGTATGTCAAGATGTTTACGAACCAACTCAACTCATTTGAAAATGATAACCAAAGGAAAGAGTATGTGAAACGACTCATTGATTCTACTAAAGACAATGATATCGAAATGATCCTTCATTTGACACGATATGTGAATCTGTTCACAGAACTCGGAGTTGCTTACAAATCTGGTGCTTGGAGTAAAAAAGCAATTATTTCAATAGCGGCAGTAGTAATTTCCTCATGGGATAAAATGGAGACCTTCATACGAGTAGAACAAGAAAGAGCTCTCCCACGAAAAATTTACAACTCATTTGAAGATCTTTATAAAATTGTAAAACGAAAAGGATTGCATGAAAAGTGAAAAAACTAATGCTAACAATAGATAAAAAACATAGAACTTTTCTGCAATCCGAAAGATCATCGGATTCTGGCAAGTCCACCACCAAGTATAGTTAAATTTAGAAATCGGTCTTGGCTCGTAGGTCACGCAAAGCAAGGGTACTATTCAATCCCTATGGTTTTTATCAAGATCGTTGTGGGGCATTGGAACACCGAAACTCATAAGATGAAATCAATAATTTTTATAGTACTAACTCTGGTCAAAGCAGTGGTAATAATCTACTTCGTTGCTCGAATATTAATGAACCTATTTAAGAAGAACGACCCAACTTCTAAGAGGAAAGCATTCATTCAATTCTTAACAATGTTCGGAATCCTCATTGGGTTAACCGTACTTGAATTTGGAATTGCATTTGCATTACCATCAGATAGCTAAATGAGCAGTTAATCCATGAAATATCAGACTGAACAAATTGGTTATATAAAGCGTCTTAAGAAAGAGTTTCTATTTAGCTTCGTGATTTTAACCCCCGCTGGCGCAAGCGTCTTGCTTGTGACCTCATCTGCCGCCAGGAAATTGAAGTGATTTCTACTTTCTTCTGCTCCTTTACTCCGCTGAGTCCTTCGCCAAAGGCTTCAGCCGTCGTTGAAGCTACGCGAAGGCGAAGGTGGAATTTTTTATCTGTATGACGCAGTGCTAGTCTGATACCTGCCTGCGGTAAGTAGGCTTTGAATGCACCCCCTTGTCGGCGCGGACAGATAAGCTACTTTTATAGCAATTAATTAAGCTCGGAGGCCACAGCGCCATATCTGGGCGTTGGCAGTTATAGTGAGCAGAGTATTCAGAATTTTAACATTTTTTCTTTTGGTGGTCTCTGGATGCACAAATGCAGTCAGGCAGCCAGACTATTCCAAATCCACAGCCAAACCAATTGAGCTATTATTAGACATTGTTCAGGGTGGTCTAAGTAGTAAACTAGAAGTCCAGATAATCAATAGACATAATGGAGTTTACCAACTGAATTCAATCATTGAGAACTCAAACGAAACGGTTCGGGTTTCAACTCACATTAATGATATGAATAGCAAAGAATCTGACACCACATTCAATTTCTCAAAAAACAAATTTGTTGAGAAACTAAATCAAGAGCTAAAAGCTTCAGACGCACAGATGACTTTTGCAGGAAACTTTCAACAAATAAGAATCAAAACCGACGCTGAAACTTCTGAGTTTTATACGCAAAAAGCTTTTGGGTTAATGGCACTACTTAGAGGTGATAAATAAAGCAAGCAGAAACCCCCGCTGACGCAAGCGTCTCGCTTGTGACCGTCTAAGCTGTGTTATAAATTAAATCAGGAGTGTTATCGCTGATCATTACCTTGAACCCCTCTCCGATTTCAGTTTAGCTCGCAATTCCAAGTAAACATCTAAGGCCAACTCCTGGACGGTATCCCTGTTCCATAGGTCTACTTTCTCAGCAAAAACATCCACAACTTCACTGTACCAATTCCACAACTCATCACTTCGATTCTCGAATCCAACAAGCGACAGGATAACAACTCCCAAGTCTGGACAAAAAACCGATGGGTCAAAACCAACACGATCCAACTCTTGAACGAATTTCGTGCCTTGCAACTCTTTCTTGATCAAGAAAAGGATCAAATCCTGACTATCGGACAACTTGAAGAACGGTAGGTTTTCTGCTTGGATATGTGAGTTCATTATGGTTGATTTGGGTCAAAGACGAATAAAAGGTTTAGTAGCCCAAATACTGATTTCAAATCTTCTTTCAAGCGTTCGTCGCACTCGTCAAGTTCAACTCTTCTTAAAAGGCCAAGAATCCCTTTGCGAGAATTATACAACTCTTGATTTGAAATTGGAATAAGGATTTTTCGGTTCATTGTTTACATGATTTTACCGATCAATTTAATATTGTCAATTATACAGATTTTATTGACATAATCAAATTAAAATCAATATTTTCTGCACATTAGTCTCATTAATTCTTATAATTATTAAGAATAAATTGAACAACATGACGAAAATTGGTGAATACCTTGATAAAAAAGCAGTGAATAAATCTCATATTTCCAGAAGGACTGGAATTAGTAAACAAAGACTTAGTGAACTCTCAATTAACGAGTCAACTAAATTAAGAGCAGATGAAATCTATTTGATTGCTTTAGCTATCGAGGCTAACCCCTGTGAGCTATTGGAATTTGTTTGTGGTCACTTACAATTAAAGAAGCATGAATAAAATCAACGATAATGCAAGATTATGTTGATTTAGCTGAAAAGAATGGAGTTACACTTTTAGACAATGGGAAGTGTCAATTCTGCGGTGCCAATACAAAAAGAGGCATTCACGAATGCTTGGAAATTTTCAATCTGGGATTCCATCAGATTGATTTTGCGAACATTGAAAATCATATCTATAGATTTCTGACTGTTGATGCACACACATTGCAACATCCTGAAATTCACGGCAGATGGAATAACCATTTTCACCTTTCCAGACTGCATTTGATTTTCAAATATGATGTTAAGTGGTCTTACAAATTATCCCCGAAGCTCAGTGAGTATCTGAATACGTATAAAGCTCATAAGAAAGATGAGTATTTAACTCCACCCCCTATCCTTGAACGAGGGGAAATTACGACTACCGATATTCTGGAGAATTCGATCAATGAAAAGAGGTGTAAGGATTTGATAAAAAGATGGGCACAGGAAGTTTATGATAAATGGAATGTCCATCATAGCGTAGTAGACAATATTGTAAAAGGATTTTTACATGTGAAATGATAAAAATCAACTGCTAACAGTCAGATGAAAAAAAGTGTGACTACTCTAAAAGCCCTCCCTAGCGCAAGCGTCTCGCTTGTGACTACTCCAAAAGCTCCT
Source organism: Ekhidna sp. (assembly GCF_039940915.1). Taxonomy (GTDB): domain Bacteria; phylum Bacteroidota; class Bacteroidia; order Cytophagales; family Cyclobacteriaceae; genus Ekhidna. The sequence continues at coordinate 1,194,838 of NZ_JBDVFO010000003.1, read as the reverse complement.
GACTCAAAGTGTTACATTACCACAATCTTCAGAAAACCTATGTACCATAAAAAGGTAAGAAAAAGGGCTGTGGCACCGTACAATACATATCGCTTTGGCCGGCCAATTTTCAGCGGAATGGGGCGAACTCGACCTGTCGTCGAGAGAGTCAGCTTATACCCTCTTTTAGGAATGGTCTCGATACCTATGCCATGAATAAAATTCTCCCGTAGTACCTTTCTTAGATCCGCGATGGCTCTGGTTAAAGATTCATCATTGACGATCGTCTCCGTCCAAATGTTTTTAATCAAATAATCTCTCGTCACGATCGCATCGGCGTTTTCGCTGAGGAGATAAATTAGTTTAGCCAGTCTCGGCTCAAGTACCAATGACTTGCTTTCAGGGCTGGCCAATATTCCGTAAGTCGGAGATATCTTCCAATCACCAACTTTCACATTTCCTGACAGAGAATCCGCTACAATTTCTTTCATATTAATTGGATAATAATTTCATTTTTCTTTCAGGTAATCGGTCGCTTTTCTCATGACTGTTGCTGTCAAGCAAATTAAAAGTAATCAATCAATCAAGCATTTAACAGTATTTAACTATGAGAAAAATAGCAGTTACAGTCGTTCTCTGCCAAATAGCGCTAATGTCTACCTGTCAACCAACGAGGGTTCAGCGTCAGAGTATTGTTCTCCCAATGGATGTCACAACCAGACGTCCAATAGTTGAAGTAATGATCGATGGAAAAGGTCCTTTCAAGTTCATCTTCGATACAGGATCTTCCGCGAACGTCATTGATGAAAGTCTAAATGAAGCGTTTGGCTTTGAAGTGGTCGGCGAAGACCCATTGAGGACCCCTGGGTCTGAAAACAAGCTCGTTTCACAAAGGGTCAATGTCGAGAAGGTGAGTTTCCCTGGCACAAATATTTCCAAAGATGCAGAAATGAATGTCATTGCTATCAAAGCCATGGTTTCCGTAGATGGAATTCTAGGTGGGTACTTCCTAGAAGATTACCTGGTGACAATGGATTATCCAGGTTCAAAACTCATTTTGACAATTGGAGGATTATCTAAAGACGATGATGATGTTACTTCCTTTATTCAAAATCCCAGAGTTCTTAACTTGAACATAGACGTAGATGGACATAGTATTGAAGCACATCTTGATACAGGCAACCCAAGTGCCTTTACACTTCCCTATTCTATGAAGGATAAGCTTACTTTCAAAGAACCCCCAGTGAAAGGCTCGCCCATCAGAACTCCTGTTGCCAGTTTTAACAGATGGGATGCGGAGCTGGTTGGTTCTATAAAGATTGGAAATGCCACCTATGAAAATCCCAAAGTGATGTTAGCAGAGGGTTTCGAATTTGTTAACCTGGGCTATGAGGTTCTTAAGGATTTACGTACAACCATTGATAGAAAAAACAACCTGATCAAGTTTGAAAAAGTAGGGATTGCCAATTCAGGCAGTGAAATGACCAATGAACAAAATGCCTCACAAGCTTCGCCATTTGCGGGGGTCTACGAAGGCGAAAGAAAAATTTGGGTAGATGAATCAGGAGAGTTACAATATCAGCGGGCCATAAGCCCTGTGGCCTTGAAACTGGTCCTACTTCAGGGAGATCTCTACGAAATGAAAGTCCCTGAAGGAGTTCGTGCCCCTGGGGGAATCCCCAACATCCTATTTATAAGAAATGAGCAAAAAGTAGTAACCGCAATTGAACTCGTCTACGCTGATGGGAGAAAGGATGGTCCATTCAAAAAAGAAAAGTAGCTAGGAGGAATGACAGCCCACAGGACTGTATTTACTGAAAAGAGAAGGCTTGACAGAGTACAATGAATTACGTAACTGAATTCCTGATTAGCTAGGCATTATTTTGGATGGATCAACAAACAACGTCTTCAATTATTAGGAGATTACTGGCACTTGCCATTGACTTCAGCCTTCTGGCATTCATTGGCTTTTTATCCGGCTTCCTTCTAGAAGACTTTTACGTTTCATTGGCTGGTTACGGGACGCTCGCAGGGAGTGCGTTTGTCATCGTTTACTTTACCACTCTGCAAAGCAACATTGGGAAAGGTCAAACGCTTGGAAAACGTATAGTAAAAATTCAAGTAATGAGCTTAGCGAAACAGTATTTGACTGTGCGGAAATCATTGCTAAGATCGTTGATGGTTTTCTTCCCTTTGATGAACATCGGAATGCTGTCAAGCGGCTCTTTCTTTCTTATCATCCAAGCAGCGATCCTGTACTTTATTTTTGTCTTTGGCTACTTCGTATTAGTCAACAAATCCCGCAGGGGGCTGCATGACATCTTAGTCTCAAGTGTTGTATTGAACAAAGGCGTGACCGACTTTCAAATCGGAGCATCGAACAATATGGGGAGTAAAAAACTGATTCCAGTTGGCGTTCTAGGTGTCTTGATAATAAGTGGTGCGGTTTATTTTACTTTCGCAGAAACCGAGTTGACCCAGTTTCTCCATGTAAAGGAATCCATAGAAAAAAGGGAGGATGTCATCAAGGTTATAAACATGAGAGTATCGCAGGAATCTCGTAATGTGAATATTACTGTGAGAATTGATGCTGGATTGGAATCCCTAGATAAAGAGTCTGCCCATTTCAGTGAAATCAATGCGATTGTTAGAAGAGAATTTCCAGAAGCAGAAGAAGTAACAATCAACCTTTACTCAGGCTACAACATTGGCCTTGAAAGCAAAACCCAAGGAGTCACCAAGATCATTGGTAGTTGAAATTAGGATTGTTGCGATTAGACATTGTGCCTGTCGGTTAGCAAAGAATCTTAGTTCTGTTCATGGATTGTCAGCAAAAAGCCTACTAGCTCGACGTTCGAATCAAAAAAATAGTTATTAAAAAAATTAATGGTTACATTCAAAAATCCTCATTTATAACACCATCCGCATTCGAATAAACCTTCGTCCTTTGATTGTCAAAATCAGTGATCCTTTCTACTAAATACAAAACATGAAAAAACTGCATATCAATACTATTCTAATTGGAGGCTTGTTTTTCTTCCTTTTTTCTTGTCAATCTGATTCTAACTCGGAGCTGAAAAATGCCCTTACTTTCTATGTTTCTTTTGATAGCGGCACTACAGCCGATTTCGCATTGGGAGACGCTTACATTTACACTGCCAATTCTTCATACATTAACTCAAGTAGGGTTTTAGAAGGGATACAGGTTGGCATGAATAACGATGATCACCAAATCGTCAAAGGAAAAGGTCAGTTTGGTGATGCATTTCAGTTTGGCAATACGAGTAGTCAAGTCATTTTTTATAAAAGCAAGGACAACATAGCCTATGACCCACAAAACTGGTCTGGCACTATTTCCTTCTGGTTAAGTGTTGATCCTTCAACTGATCTCGACGGGTACACAGATCCAATACAAATCACTGATACCAATTTCAATGATGCGTCGATCTGGGTAGATTTCACAGATGAAGATCCCCCTAACTTTAGATTGGGCGTCATAGGTGATAAAAATGCCTGGACCCTAGACACGCTGAATTCATCTGTAAAAGCGGTATTCGACAAGAGACTTGTTACCGTTGAGACACCCCCATTTACCAAAAGTACCTGGACACATATCCTGATATCTTATGATGGTTTAGGTACTGAAAACAGTTTGGCTAGCCTTTACCTGAATGGTGAAAAAGTGGGCACTATTAGCGGAATAGGTGATCCTTTTACCTGGGAGTTGGAGAAATCAAACATTTTCCTTGGATTGAATTTTAGAGGCTTAATGGATGACATGGCAATATTTAATAAACCTCTAACAGACAATCAAGCGATGGAGGTCTACCAATTAAAAGGGGGTATCAAGTCAATTCTATAATTTGGAATTGCAATAAAAAAAGCACGAGCTGCAAGCTCGTGCCAGTTGAAGGTCTTTTTTGAAATCTCAAAAATCCTTATGTATAAATTTCACCCTGACTGAACTCTTGGTCGATTTTGAAAAATTCAACTCTTTTAGCTCTTTGTCATCCAATCGGTACCACACATTCTTGATTTCACCGTCCTCGGATGTCTCCCAGTGGAGTTTTAACTGCTCAAAGCCTGATACCTGCATTCGGAAGTTAGCTTTGTATCCATTGTCCAGCTTCAAAGTGAATTTTTTGATTTCCCTATCTGTAGCGGTGCTGGTAAATTCATGCTTTAGCTGAGGTAAGTTATTGGTCAAATACTCGCTAAATTCCTTCACAGAACTTCGTCCTTTTGCGCTTTCCAGCACAATCATATGCTCTTGAGAGACAATTTCTACCGGAGCCCTCTTTGGCTCATTACTCGTCGATGCTGGTTCTGTATCCTGACTTGAGACAAGCAGTCGCATTTGTGCCTGACTGCTGTCCTGCGAAGGAGAAACTTTTACAACTTCTTCTTTACTCGCTTCCTCCTCTACTATCGTTTCTTCTTCCTTTTCGACTTCCATTGAGGTAACTCCAGCATCATTAGCTGGTTCATTCGTTGCTTCTTCTGCCGGCTCTGGTTCCGTTTCTGTTGTCTCAACCAATTCGACTCGCTCTGCTGGCGTTTGAATGGTCTCTACTAAAGTGTTTTGCTCAGATGCTTCTGGCTTAGAAAACAATAAGATTGATGTAGCGACTATGACGCCACTTGTTGATATGAAAATGTTCATTTTGTGTTGTTTTAACCATTGTACAATTAAACTGGTACTGGTGCCAGAGCCGGTAGCTTGTACGAATTGCGTTACAGATTTCAGAGAGCGTGCGGCTGGCTCTTGACGTGCCGCCTCAAACAAATCGTTTATGAATTTCTCATCAGGCATGTTTCACTCCTTTCTCGTTTTGCATTTCTTCTGCTACCACTTCTTTCAATTTTTGTCGCCCACGACTCAACCTTTTCTTGACATTCGCTTCAGTGACCTCCATAGACTCGGCTATCTCCTTGATGGAAAAACCAACAATCTCATAGAGCACCAAAGCTTCTTTCTGAGGTTCAGGTAACTTGGACAGACACCAGTGTAGAAACTGAACTTTCATGGACGTCTCCGCATTGTCGCGTTCTGATGGATCCATTGATTCGGCCATGGGTTCAGGTTTCATTTTTCTGGAAGCATTCGCCAACAATCGGCGACTGATGCCAATCAAAAACCGCAAGAATGCCTCGTGATCTTTGATAGAATCCAGCTTATCATAGGCTACAAGCAAACAGTCGTTCATCAAATCCTCGTACGGATAGCCACCATAGGTGCGGGCACGGCAGTATTTTTCAAACCGCTCGTGTACGGGTTCGTAGAGTTTTAAAAATTCGGACTGTTTTGTATTAACCATTCAACAAGTGCCTCCAATGGTAATAGTGTTTTGAACAACAAAAAAGTGACAGCTGAATAAAATTTATTTTGAAAGCCAATTAAGAACAGCTTGTTGCCACGATTCACGATATACCACATCGCCGAAATTCAGGCTGACTCATCAGTTCCATAATGGATCTCTGAAAAAGAGATAATTAACAAGAAAATCCTTAAGAGTACATGGCTAGGCGTTCCCGTTGATCTTTGCTAGCTTAGTTTATCTTTTTCCATAAACCAATGAATACCAATATGAAGACCTTTTTCACCTCCCTTCTTCTCATAATTTGTACTCTCACATATGGCCAGGAAGCCATGCGTAGGTGGCGCAAATTGAATCAGGTCAGAAATGACAAGTTCGATCTGGTGTTACCGGAAGCTATGCGTGAAAACAAGATTGACATGTGGATTGTCACCAATCGCGAAGGAAATTTTGATCCGTTGTATTCCGACATGGGCGAAGGATACGTCTTTTCGACCGGGTACTACATTTTCACAGATCGCGGAGGAGATCGTATTGAGCGAGCTGCGTTAGGAATAAACGGATATCTTTTGGAGGAAGGTGGAACCTATGATTACTTCGGATCGGTAGATGAACTTAAAGCGTTTGTAATGGCTCGAAATCCTCAGCGCATTGGCCTTAACATTTCGAAAAATATGGGTGGAGCTGATGGGCTTACCTATTCGAATCATCAGGAGCTTACCGAGGTTTTGGGCTCCAAATATGCTGAAAGGTTTGTCTCGGCAGAAAAACTGGTATCAGATTTCCGATCCAGACGTGTAGCCAGCGAGCTGGCAATTTATGCTGAAGCTGGAGAGCTATCCTACACGCTCGCAGAGCGAGCACTTTCAAACGAAGTAATCACGCCTGGAGTAACCACCCTTGAGGATGTTGCTTGGTGGATGAAAGAACAACAGTTCAAAAATAACCTGGGTTCTTCCTTTGGCATGCCCTCCGTCTATATCACAGGGCCGGACGGGATTGAAGCAACATCAACCAATCGAATCATACAACGAGGAGACTTCCTTACCATCGATTGGGGCGTAGGTCTCATGAACATGTTCACCGATATGAAACGCATGGCCTATGTATTGAAAGATGGTGAAGCGAGTTTGCCACCAGGCATTCAAAATGCCTTTGACCAGGGAGCTAAAGCACGAGCAATCATAAAGAAAACCATCAAGCCGGGAGTAACAGCACAAGCCGCGGAAGAGGCCATCTATGAAGCCCTGATCAAGGCCGGATTCAATAAAATGAAAGCCTTTAACCAGTACACTGATTTAGATAAAACAGATATAATCATTGGCTGTCACTCAGTTGGGAACTGGGGCCATGGAATAGGGCCTTCAATCGCTTTCTTTAACCCTGTCAGGTTGGGTTATGAATTGAAATCCAGTAACCTCATTTCCATCGAACTTTTTGCCTATACCAAGCTTCCGGAATGGGGCGGCCGAAAAATAAGAATCGCCCTTGAAGATGATGCGGTGATCACTGAAAGAGGTATAGAATGGCTTTACCCCATAAATTCAGGCGTGCTCTTAATTAAGTAAAGACCAGACCTACTATGGTAGCTAGCCTCATTCCCTCTCCCTTAATACTGAAAATGAATCAGGAAGACTTACTAGCCAATACCTACCTTTGCTAAAAAATCAGAAATGGAAAAAGTGCATGTAGACATACTGCCTGGTGTAGGACTCGGGAAATTGAAGTTTGGGATGAGTAGAGATGATGTGAAAGCAGTCCTAGGAGCACCTGACCACCAGGAGATCACACACTACGGTGATGATGCAGACGATCAAAGCGATGCGTGGGAATATCATCCACTGCGACTGGACCTCAGTTTTGAGGAAGCCGAAGACTGGAAGCTGGTTATCATTTCCGTTTCATCGGAAGATTATCAACTCAAAGGCTCCTCCCTCATAGGACTGAATACAGATGAACTGATGGAAGAACTTGATATGCTCGGAATCAAAGAGTTGGAAATAGAGGATATGTCATCGGAAGATCATCCCGATCAGAAGCTAATCGCCTCCGAGGAGCTGGGCTTAAACTTTTGGTTGCATCAGGATATTCTGGAAGAGATTCAATGGGGCCCACAGTTTCTAGATGATGAGACTATTCAATGGCCAAACTAAGAAACCCGATTTGATTTTGAAATAATCCTTCGCTATCCAAAGTGAAGCACCGATATTTGCTGCTGATCTTTAATCAGGTATATGTATAACGTTGTTGTGATAGGTGGAGGCATTGTTGGATTAGCCTCTGCACTTAAAATTAAGGAAAAGAATCCCACCTTCAAGGTTGCGGTAATTGAAAAAGAGCGAACCATCGCTCAACACCAGACTGGTCATAACAGTGGAGTCATTCACTCAGGGCTTTACTACAAACCCGGCAGTTTCAAAGCCAAGAACTGTGTGGACGGATACAATATGCTGCTTGATTTCTGCAACGAAGAAGAGATCCCCTACGAGCTATGTGGCAAGATTGTAGTCGCTACCAAAGAAACACAACTCGATGCATTGAATACCTTGCATGAAAGAGGTGTTGCCAATGGCTTGGCGGACATAAAGAAGCTACGAGCTGAAGAGCTGGCAGAATATGAACCACATGTAGCAGGTGTTGGAGGATTGTATGTTCCGCAAACAGGCATCATTGATTATAAGCTTGTAGCCGATAAATACGCTGAAAAATTTAAGCATTTCGGAGGAGAAATTTTCTCTTCAAACAAACTCATGAGCTTCAAAGAAGAGCGAGGATTTATTCACGTAAATACCGAAAACGAACGCCTGACTACTCGTGTAGTGGTGAACTGCTCTGGTTTGTATACAGACAAAATCGCCAAGCTAGCTGGTGCGAAAATTGATTTTAAAATAGTGCCATTTAGAGGCGAATACTACAAACTCAAACCCGCAAAAGAAAACTTGGTGAGGAACCTTATCTACCCGGTACCAGATCCGAACTTCCCTTTTTTAGGGGTTCATTTTACACGTCACATTGATGGTGGCATTGAAGCTGGCCCAAACGCCGTACTTGCCTTTGCACGTGAGGGCTATACGAAATCTCAAATCAACATGAAAGAATTGCTGGGGACGCTTTTCTACCCTGGATTTATGCGTGTAGCGTACAAATACTGGAAAACGGGGTTTGGAGAAATGTATCGCTCCTACTCTAAAGGGGCATTTACCAGGGCTCTCCAGGAACTAATTCCAGAAATTCAAAAAAGAGATTTGATAAAAGGAGGTTCGGGTGTACGCGCCCAGGCTTGTGACAGAAAAGGTGGACTAATCGATGATTTTTTAGTTGTTGAGCATGACAAATTCATCAATGTCGGAAATGCACCTTCCCCTGCCGCCACCTCATCATTGGCCATCGGAGAGCGTGTAGCTCAGATGACCATAGAAAAATTAAAGTAGTGCGCATACGGGAAGCACAAATCAAAGATCTTGATCAAATCCTGACACTTTTCGAAGAAACGGTTAAGCACATTGACATACGAGATTATTCAGAAGCACACCTAAACGTGTGGTCAAGCTCGAAAAATCAAAAAGCATGGCTGCAAAAAATCAAGGAGCAATCGTTTTATGTGGCTGCAGTCAAAAATCAGATCGTAGGTTTTAGTTCGATCGATTCTGAAGGATATCTTGACTTCATGTATGTCCATCATCAATTGCAAAGGCAAGGAGTAGCCACGGCTTTGTTGGAAAAAATAGAAAGCCATGCATCAAAGATGGATTTAAAGAGAATCTGGGCTTCAGTTAGCATTACCGCACAGCCCTTCTTTTCAAAAAACGGATATGAACACTACGAAGATGAGCACAAGATGCTGTCTGGCGTGCATTTCAAAAATGCCTTAATGGAAAAAATAATCATGCCATAGCATAGCACGCGCTTAGTTTCATATCTTTAATCATATGCAGTATGATTTAGACAAATCAATTGAAATTTTAGAAAGAACGCCTAAAGTTCTTCGGGCTTTACTAGCTGAGTTATCTCCTGAATGGACTACCAATAATGAAGGTCCGGATACGTGGAGTCCATTTGACGTCCTCGGCCATCTCATTCATGGAGAGAAGACAGACTGGATTCCCCGAACCAAAATCATTCTCGAATATGGAGTAGACATGCCATTTAAACCATTTGATCGTTTTGCGCAAAATGAAATAAGTAAAGGCAAATCCATTCCAGATTTATTGGTGGAATTTGAAGAATTGAGAGAAGCAAACCTTGAGGAGTTCAAATCCCTGAATGTATCTCAAAATTTAGATAAAATGGGAAAACATCCTGAGCTTGGAGAGGTTACCCTTAGAAACTTATTATCAAGTTGGGTAGTGCATGATCTGGGTCACATTTCGCAAATCACTCGGGTAATGGCCAAGCAGTATAAAGGCGAAGTAGGAATTTGGACCAAGTATCTGGGTGTTTTGCAATAGTCCGATCCAAGACGTTTGGGTTCAACATTGAAACTGAAAACCACATTAAAATCGTTTATTACCTCATGAATTACATGAAAAACTTAATCGCCGTTATTGCAATATCAATTGCCTCATTTTCCTGTGCTCAGCAACAACCAGCAAAGGAAACTGCCAAAAAGCAAGACCTCCCTTTCAAAAAAATAGAAAAGACTGAATCTGAATGGAAAAAGCAACTCTCGGACTTTGAGTACTATGTACTCAGAGAAAAAGGAACTGAGCGTGCGTTCACCAGTGAACTCCTCTCCAATAAGAAAGAAGGAACCTATGTGTGCAATGCTTGCGCTCTCCCACTCTTTACGTCAGACACGAAATTCAAGTCTGGTACTGGCTGGCCTTCTTTTTACGAACCCATCAATGAAGTAAACGTGGCAGAAGAAGACGATCGTGCTTATGGTATGGTGCGTACAGAGGTATTGTGTGCCCGTTGTGACGGACACCTGGGTCACGTATTTCCTGATGGACCAGCACCAACAGGACTCAGATACTGCATCAATGGTGCTTCGCTAAAGTTTGAGGAGAAAAAATAACTTCATCTATGAATCTTTCAGAAGCCAACTCCATGTAGCTCCACCTGCTACCAGGGATTGTAAAACCAACATGACCACCTTTCTTAGGCATTTCCAGGTAAATATTTTTGCTCTTTTCTGCCAGATCAACGGGATAACAAGGTTCTCCAAGCATCGGATCATTGACCGCATTTACAATGAGTAACGGAATTTTGATATTTGATAGAAACTGATCACTGGTGATTCTGGTATAAAAATCATTCGCATCCTTGTACTCTGGATGAACCTTCAATGTGAAAGCTTCATCCAACTCTTTAAAGTTCTTCACCTTCCTTACTACGTCAAGGTCTACGGGCATTTCCATCTTCTCTGATTTTTCCAAGACTTTCCCTTTGAGTTTAGAGATGAAGCGGTTTTCATAAATCTTATTTGCTCCGATTTTTAGCATATCAGCGCTGTTCTGCACGTTGCACGGAACCGAGAATGAGATAGCTCCTACTATACGTTCGTCCGGCATACGCTCCCCCAAGTATTTCTGTTGCATCCCTCCTCCCATGGAATATCCCATTAAGACAACTTCTTCATAGCCTTCAACAAAACCCCGCTCGATGACAGCTGCAATATCTTCAGTAGCTCCATGATGATAAAATCGAGGCAAACGATTCATCTCTCCGCTACAACTTCTATTGTTCCATGCCAGAATATCCCACCCTTTCTTTGAAAAGAACGCTGCGGGACGTTTGATATAATGTCTATCAGAACTTCCCTCCAAACCATGACTCAACACAATCAAGCGCTTATTCCCCTCTCTAATCCAGTCCAAATCCAGAAAATCACCGTCAGGTAACTCCAACCGTTCACGCTCATAAGGAATGGCTCCAGCGTCATAAAACAATGAAGGAACGATCGTTTCGAAGTGACCATTCAAAAAATACCAGGGCCTCTTGCTGTATTTTGATTTTATTATTGGCATGAACGGCTCAATTTTTGCATTAAAATGTGAAATTCGCATCCGAAATTAATGACTGAATGAGACTTAATCATAAGATTACCTTTCTTCTTCTTCTTGCCTCAACTATTTCCTTTTCGCAAAATGTCTTCGTCATAGATGAGGCTACAGGAAAGCCAGTAGTTGATGTCTTCATTTACCACGAAAACAAAGAGGACATCTCATACACTAATGAAAAGGGATTAGCAGACATTTCAGCATTTCCTCGCGGGTTACTTTTTTTCCAGCACCCCTCCTATTACCTGCAATCGGTTGCATATCTAGGTAGCAATATAAAAATTTCGCTAAAGGAAAAAATCATGTCTTTCAATGAAGTTGTGATATCCGCCAACAAGTGGGAACAAGCAGAAGAAAGTGTTTCTCAGAAAATAATGTCGATAAACAAAAAGACGATACAATTTCAAAACCCTCAAACCTCAGCGGATTTACTGGCTAATTCAGGTCAGGTTTTCGTGCAAAAGAGTCAGTTAGGCGGAGGTTCTCCCAAGATTAGAGGGTTTGCCGCAAATTCTGTTTTGCTAGTAGTCGATGGTGTCCGAATGAACAATGCCATCTTTAGAAGTGGCAATCTTCAAAACATCATCAACATAGATCCAAATGCACTGGAAAGCTCTGAAGTGATCTTTGGTCCTGGGTCCGTTGTTTATGGTAGTGATGCACTTGGAGGTGTTATGGATTTTCACACGATCGAACCTAAATGGTCCACAGATGGTGTGACTGATATTTCCGCAAACGCACTGGCGCGCTACAGTACCGCCGCTAATGAAAAAACCGGACATATCGACATTGCTCTGGGGCAGCAAAAATTTACTTTCTTCCATTCTTCATCATTCACAGGATTTGATGATCTACGCGCAGGAAGAAGGCGTTCTGGCGGATACGTTGGTGAGTTTGAACGGAAATTCTATGTGCAACGAATCAATGGTGAAGATCAGCTTGTAAGAAACAATGACATTGACATTCAACGCTTTTCAGGATACAACTTGTTCAATACCGTATCCAAGGTAAAGTACCGAATCAGCCCTAGTGCAGATATAAGCTACGGATTTTATTATAGCACCACATCAGACATTCCCAGGTATGATAACCTAATAGAGACAATCGCTCCTGGAATTGATTCATTAAGTGCCGCTGAATGGTACTATGGGCCGCAAGAATGGCAGATGCATAATGTGCGCTTAAACGTCTACAATAGCAATGCATTTTTTGATCAAGCTCGGGTGACCCTAGCTTATCAAAAATTTAAAGAAAGTAGAAATGATAGAGACTTTGGAGATGATCGCTTGCGCACTAGATCAGAGTTTGTTGACATGTACTCCATAGCCGTTGACTTTGATAAAGAATATCTGAGGTCCAATTTATACTACGGCTTTGATTTCTACAGAAATGATGTGAAATCGGAAGCCTATAGGCAGAACCTGGAAACGAATGAAGTTACCTCTACGGGTAGTAGATATCCGGATGGAGGCAGCGACTTCACCTCTGTAGCTTTGTACGGGAGTTTTGTGTACAAATTGACAGATCAGGTAACAATCAATACTGGCCTTAGGCTAAATACCATCAGTCTTACGGCAGCAACCACCAACACTCAGGCTTTGTCCAATAGTGTCGCGAATTTGGATTTAAAAAATTCTGCAATCAATGGGTCTTTGGGACTGGCCATCAATCTCAATGAGACCAATAAAATAAGTTACAATATCTCCACAGGGTTTAGGTCACCTAACGTAGACGATGTTGGGAAGGTATTCGATGTTGGCAATAGTCTTGTTGTGCCCAACCCATCATTAAAACCTGAATACTCACTCAGTAACGAGCTGGCCTACCAGCGTAAAACAGAAAAAATATTGTTTAAAATAGTGGCTTTCCATAGTCGACTGTTTGATGCAATAGTAGATGGACCTTTTACACTCAATGGATTCAGTACAACATCAATTGATGGTCAAACCTTGGATGTCTTTTCGAAAGTAAACGCAGGTGATGCTGAAATATATGGAGGTAGCCTTCTATTGACAGCCGAATTAGCTGACAATTGGGCCGTATCAAAAACCATCAGTTATACAGGGGGCAAAGACATTACCAACGATGAACCGCTCAGACACACAACACCAGTCTTTGGAAAAGCAGCCATCACCTTTCAAGAGAAGAAACTTCGCTCTGAATTTTACATTGAATACAATGGCAATAGAAATCGAGAAGACATTCCTTCTTCAGAAATTGATAGAAAGCCTTATTTATATACCGCTTCGGGTACCCCCGGTTGGTATACGCTTAATCTGAAGTCAAGCTACCAAGTGAGCGAACATGTAAACGTCAATGCCGGCGTAGAAAACATCATGGATAAGCATTACCGACCTTACTCATCTGGGATTAGTGCTCCTGGTCGAAACTTTGTTTTCGCGGTTCGTGCAAGTATTTAAGCTACAGACTGTTTTTCTACTAACTTATTTAAATAGCCTGATACCCATGGTTACGTCAACCCTGGTCAAGCTAAAATCTGCAAGCACCATTGCTCCATTATTATCAAGTTCGGACAATCGTGCAATGTTAATTTCTGCCCCAAATCCTAAACCGAAACTCTTCATCAAAATGAAGTCGTAACTGACACCCACTGCAACGCCAAAAGTATCTCCTTCTTGATAAAAAGGAACCCCGTCTCCAAACCCATCCGTTCTGTACTTAATGATTCCGCCAGATATAAAATAGTTTACTACCTGATCATCGTATAAAAAATTCCTGTAAGCTATGGCTAGACCCATATAACTGAATTTTATTCGCTCATCCCTTAAACTGGAAAACCCGAACACTGTGTTAAAGGGCGGCACAAAATCCTCGTTTGCTTCTGTGCGAATATGATTGTACTTCGCTCCTACGCCGATATTTTCAGATAAAAAATAATAAAGCTCTCCACCAAAATTCCAAAGAGATTGCATCTGTTTTTTATAAGAATTGGGTAGCCCATCATACCCTCCGAATTGATAGGTATATCCAGTATTGAGAGTCAATCTAAATGATGCTGGTTCAAAATCCTCCAAGATGATCCGATCCTCCTCCTTCAACTCAACGATTCGTAAAGTATCATCCTTCACGCCTGTTTCAATCCGGTTATAATATTTAACCTTTGAAAGCGGTAAACTCGATTTTAAAAGGAGAATTCCGCTTTTATCAAAGACCGAAAAATCAATGAAATCATCAGAAATTTGCGTGATTTTACATTCTATGCTATCGCCTTCGGTTGTTACGATGACATCTTGTGCATTAGCAAAAGCAAAAGCAAACACCAGTATGGAAAATATAAAATGCCTTCTCATTTATTCGTATTCTCCCATGAATATAAGAGAATACGTCAATAATAGCTCATTAATTCTTATTTGGTCGAAGATCAAATACTCGTGTAATGTTAAACCCATAGTGAACATCTCCGTCCCAAAAACTATCAGTAGTCTCTCCTATGAATCCACGCTCATTCATTTGAACTGCATTTGTGAAATGGAGCTGAAATACATGGCCACCGGTTTCAATGTCAACACCAACTGCAAAAGAGTCTTCAAATTGCGCTGACTTATTTGACAACTGTGGATAATATTCAGTTACAATTGCAATTCGATTGGACAGTTTGTACCGCGCTCCCAAGCCAATCGCTATGAGTAGATTATCATCCTGCAACGTAGCTACTAAATTCCTTTGAATTATCGTAGGTGCAATCTGTAAGCTAAAGTTTGAGTTGAACTTTCGAGCGATCAAAAGTTGTGCGGTATATGCATTTCTATCAACCCCCTCAAGTCCCAACTGATCTACAGTTTTTCTCGCAACACTGGCAAAAGCGGTTGCCGTAAATGGGAAGTCTTTAGACTGTCTTAAGAAGCGATACTTTAA
The DNA here is from genome assembly GCF_039940915.1 of Ekhidna sp. Taxonomy (GTDB): domain Bacteria; phylum Bacteroidota; class Bacteroidia; order Cytophagales; family Cyclobacteriaceae; genus Ekhidna. The sequence goes on along the minus strand of NZ_JBDVFO010000003.1, from coordinate 1,179,663 downwards.
AAATGCATCTACAACTTTATCAAAGGAAGCCCTGCCAAGGCCAATATTCAAATCATCCGTAATTCCATATTCAAGTCCAAGTCTTATGGTTGAAAAATCCAAACCATAGAACCCATCATACCCATCATTTATTTTTCCAAAGCGATGACTGATAATAAATTCCAATGTACCATTGGAACGAGTCTCTATGGAATGACCATTGATGACTCTTGTACTTTTAAAGGTGGCGGATGCATATCCCTTATCGCTTGCCTGACTTGACGCGAGCAACTCTAAGAGTTCTTGCTCTTGCCCAACAGCGCACAAGGAAAATACCAACAATACTATCGAACTAATCTTTTTCATAGGGAGCATAATCAAAATTTGCAGTTACTTCTACTTCTTCCGCAATCTTATAGAAGACTGCCTTAGGGATTTTTACTTTGTAGTCTTCCAAACGAATATTGAAGACTGTTGATAGATTCAAAGATTTTTTACTTTTCTCAATATCACCTTCGATAGTCACCTCTCTTGTCACTCCATGAATTTCAAGTGTTCCTTTCGCAGTGGCTTTTGAGACACCTTCTGACTCATCCCAATCAGTAATTTTTCCCTTGAATGTCGCATTGGGGTACTTATCAGACTCCAGGTAGTTTTCATTGAAATGCTCTTGCATCAACTCCTTTTTAAAATCGAAGGATTTAATAGGGATAACAATTACAATGGCCTTAGAGGTTAAGTCAACAATACTTGTAGCCGACTTGTTTATGGCTTCAATATCTTCCATCGGAGCATCCGAGTAAAATTTGATATATGATTCAGAGGTCTTAAATCTTTGAGTAAACCCAGAAAGTCCGCTCAATAGGATCAGTGTATATAGTAATATCTTCATTTGTTATTTGTTTTTAATTGTCTTTAGCTCCATCATCAACCCAGCATGCGATCATATCCACTTCGGCTTGCGTCAAAACCCCTGGAGATCTTGGCATAGAACCACTCTGTGTTCGAACTTTAATCCTGGCTGCTTTAGCAATAACATCCCCTTTTTCAGTCCAATTTCTATCAGATCCATTATCTCCGTTGTGGCATCCTGAAAAAGTGCATTGAGCTAATAGCAATGGCATAATATCACCAGATAAACTCACATTTGAACTTACATAAACATCCGTAGAAACTTCACAACCAGAGCCATCCGCAACTGATATCTTATGATTTCCTACACCCACAGAACTGAAGGTATTAGACGCCTGTGCAGTCCCTTCATCTATTGAGTACGTGTAGCTTCCATCTCCATCAGAAGCAATGATTTCAATGGTTCCTGTATCATTACTACAATCCGAATTGGTTGTTGATATGGCTAAGGAAATACTGCCATTTGAATTCAAAGTTGTATTAAGTGTGAAAGAACAGTCATTGGCATCCATGACTGTGATTGCCAAAGCTCCAGCAACTAGGCCTGTAAAATCGCCTGAAGTCTGGAAATTGATACCATCTAAGCTATAAGAGTAGGGAGTTGTACCGCCAGAGCCCAAAACCGAAATACTTCCTTCAGTATCACAAGTTGGTTCAACGGATGAGGAAACAGCAACCGCAAGATCAGATTGGCTGCAATCTATCCCAATATCTTCTTCACTATTATTCGAGCATCCTGTCAAAAAAAGGACGGACGCGATCCATATGTATAAGGCAATTTTGTTCATATCTAATTGTTGTAGGTTTTCATATTTGGATTTTCAATTGTATCTGAGGTAGCACTGTTTAAGCATACCATATCTGTGTTTTGTTTAGTTATCACTTGCCCCATCATCTACCCAACATGCAATCAAGTCAATCTCTGATTGTGTCAGTGTTCTATCCCTGGGCATTGTCGTTGCTTGAGTTTCGGACTTGATTCTTGTAGCATTTTGAATTACCTCTTGGTTAGTAATCAAGCGAGGAGTCTGAGTGCCGTTGTGGCATCCTGATATTGCACAATCTTTTCTGATAATCGGCATAATATCATTTTCCAAGCTAACCTTTGAATTAACGGTAATGAACTTAGTAACCACACAACCGCCTTCATCTTTTGCTGTTATGGTATAATTTCCTGTAGGGATAAAGTCAAAGAAAGCTTCTGTGCCGAATGCTCCATTATCCAGCGAAAACTGCAAACTCCCAACGCCACCACTCGCTAAGACTGTAATTGTACCTGAAGGAACGGTGCAATCGGAATTAGTCGATTCCAAATCAAGTGTTATACCCGTTGGTTCGGATTCCAAGGTAAAACTTACGGTTGCAGTACAGCCCAATCCCTCTTTTACTAAAAGTTCAAATTGTCCAGCAAAAACGTTTTCGAAAATCGTACTGGATTGAAAATTTTCACCGTCACTACTGTATTGATATTCACCATCTCCCCCGGAAGCTTCCACCACTATTTGTCCCGATTTCTGGCAATCAGATTTTATGCTAGAGACTACTTTTATGGACAAATCAGAAGCAGAACAATCGATTCCAGGATCTTTACTCTCACAAGCATACATAAGAATCGAGATTGAAATAACTAAAAATGTGAGCCTACTCATGTTCCTCTTAATAACGACTTTTTTTAGAGATCATCACTACTTACTTAATCTTCTTTTTAGACCCGAACGTCACCTCTGCTGAAAATGGTTGCGTCAGAAATAAAAAAATCTTTGATACTAATACCTCTCTGAATTTTAAATACGTTCGAATCGTATTTAGATTGGGGCAAAAGTAGAGGATATCAAAAGCAAGAAATGATTACCTAATAGACAAAAGGTAGACGCTACACACATTGAATCGATTGGAGTACCCATCTGAATCTTTGATGCAGAGTGAAATTCCTAAACCTTGATCAGTCTTACATCCCTTAGATGAGTAGAATGATTTCTTCTTTATTGAGGCGTTTTTATAATTTCCCAGGTGTGATCGGAAAGCAATTTAACTTCAGCTTCAAAAGTTTCATAAGGAAAGCTCTTCCCCCATTCATCTGGACTCACCATGGAAAGCAAATCTGTACCATCCTTCTTGCTATATAGGTAATACACTTTTCCAATGACTGGCTGAAAAGGAACAACGGCCTGATATATCCTTTCTGATGCCTCCACTCTACTTTTAAGGTACTTGGCCTGATCAATCAAAGTCTGCATCTGCTCATAAAGTTGATGAAACTGTCTGTCGGTCTGATCGTGCATTGCCGCAACAGCATTGCCTTTAATTCTCCCCCGATCTTCTGGCTTAATAATAGCACTGCCGGCATGATGCGCATACTCGATGAGTCCAGGCAAATCAGTAATCTTCTCCTTTTCCTTTTCAAGATCAATTAAAGAGATATCAACTTTATTCTTTGCCATTTTCCTTTTCAATTGTATTTTTTTCCCATGGAGCAACCGTTCTACTGCTTATGTCCACTGCGACAATTATCAAAATAATTACGAAAATGATTGCTCCGATTAAGAAATATTTCTTAGACTTTGTCATAATTGCAGATTGAACCATCAAATTTGTACAATAGTTTAGAAAAATTTACATGATAGTAGAAGGTAAGATCGTAGAGAAGTACGATACACAAACAATTAAAGATACTTTTAAAAAGCGGGAATTTGTACTTGAATATGCGGAGAACCCTCAGTATCCAGAGTTTATAAAGTTTGAACTTATTCAAAGCAACTGTGAGCAGCTGGATGACCTAAGCGCTGGCGATGATGTCACCGTTAATTTCAACCTAAAAGGAAGAAAGTGGACAGACCCTAAAGGTGAAGTAAAATACTTCAACAGTTTGCAGGCGTGGAGAATAGATAAGAAGTCTGGAGCAACTGAAGCTGCCCCCCCTCCACCTAGCACTCAAGAATGGGCGAAGGAGGACTTCTCACAAGATGATGATTTACCGTTCTAGCGCTTCTTTTTGAAAGTAACTGGGATGTACTCGTCAGTTGGCAATCCAATATGTGCCAGATTCCATCTCTGGTCATAGCCGTTTACTAATTGGCGAATACATTCAACACGGTCTTCCGTCGGGTATGGGCAATCATCCCATCGGAAAATCTCTACTCTGTATTGATATTGTTTCTTTATTCCATTTACACGAACTTCGACTTCTATGTCTTGTTCTTCATTAAGCTGAGGTATTTCAATGCCTATAATTCCCATATGATGAATAGTTTTTATATTCAACCGGCAAATAATATACCCAAATCTGTAACCTACTATTTCTCAGTGCGTTATCGTCTATCCTAATGAAAGCAGAATTTCAATTTCGGACATTTTTTCGTTCAAAATCAATCAGTAAGTCCATCTTGCTGATGAATGTTGCTATGCTGCTGAGTTGTTCTTCAGACCCTCAAAAGAGGCCTTCTCCGATCCGATCCGATAGTGCAACGGTGCATGGTATTGCCACCTATATCGAGTTTAGCAGTCCCGCAGTAAAGGGACGCAAAATCTTTGGTGATGGTCCCGACTATTTGGTGCCTCATGGCGAGATGTGGAGAACTGGAGCTAATAACGCTTCTTTCATTAATATCTCTGGGGATTTGGCCATAGACACTTTTCAGATTGATAGTGGGAGCTATTCAATCTTCACAATTCCTAATCAAGATCATTGGGTGGTAATTTTCAATAAAGAATGGGATCAATGGGGATCTTATGATTATAAAGACACATTGGATGCCTTTAGGCTAAAGATAATTCCCAAATATGCAGATCAAACGCAGGAGCGTATGCTATTCTATTTTGCCGATGACTCCCTAAAATTCAGATGGGATAAGGTAAGGTGGGCAATTCCCATTAACCGCCCTTAAGTGCTTCATTGACCACACGAATTTTGAGTCGTGACATACTAGATATGATGTCATCACACTCTTGAAGCATAAACCTTTTCTTCATTACTTTAGGATCAAAGAATCCAATGTATACATCTTCATGTTCCTCCCAAACCAAAATTTTCATGGGTAAATCAAGTGCGGTAGTTTGTCTGCAAGAGACCAATTCAATCATAAGATTAGGATCTTCAAACAAGATCATTCTGGTAGGCGGAATGTCTACACCATAGTCTTTTGCGACTTTATCGTGTGACACTGTTTCAAAATAAACCAGTTTTTTGTTCTTTATGATTTCGACCAATCGATCGACAGTCTCATCTACGGATTTAGGGCTCCGATAAATCGTAAGGTTTTGAGCATCAATACTAAATGCTAACAAAATCACTAGGGCGAATATGTGAAATCTCATTTGGTGGTGTTATTTGCACTGCTAAGATAATGCCTTGATGCAAGAAAGGAAATCTTAGCACTATTCACTTTCAAGCATATCTGATAGATTAGCAATGCGAAAAGATATATTTTTACTGAGATAATGTACAAACCCAACCTATGAACATATACGCCAAGCTTACAATTCTTTGCTTATTTTTCGTTCTATTCACCGCAGGTGTATTATCCTATTTTGCAGATCAAAAGGTAGAGCAAACGCTCAAAGAGGAGATTGTGGCTAGCATGACGCAACAGTCAAAAGGAATCAGCTCTGATATTGGAAGGTTCATGTTCTCGCGCCTTAATGATATCAGAATGGCTGCAAAGAATCCGTATTTTAAAAATATAAATACTGATCAAGAAGAATTAACCAGAAGGCTTCAAGAGCTTGAACAACTCAATAATCTTTACTATTCGTTTTCCTTGTTTAATACGGATAGAGTAAGGGTAGCAGATAGTAAGCGCATTTCCATTGGCAAACAACAGCCCAATGATTTGTTTTGGACTAAACTCCAGGAGGAAGGACAAGAGGCGGCTGTTGAGGTTTCTAAATCCGAATCAGTAGGGCGAGTAGTTATGCATTTTGCCAGTACGGTTAGCAACGCTAGTGGAAACGCTGATGTAGGGGTTCTTGTTGGTAGAATTCTAGTCGATGAGTTATTCAAAATTGTAGGCGAGTATTCTCTGAGTTCAGATACCTCTCGAAATTTAGACATTAACTTAATTGACAGCAAAGGGTTGGTTCTTTACTCCAACACTGATCCTGCAAATATTTTAACTTCTACATATTCCAATTACGAATTAATTTCTTCACTAAAAGAGCCTGGCGTCAACTTTCTGGAGACACAAGACGCACTATATTTCGTGACAAGCGAGACTAATTACCAATCGTTCACTGGCAATGATTGGACGCTTATTCTTAGCATCCCAAAGGATAAAGCTTTTGCTCCTTTGAGACAAATTAGAGAACAGATTTTATGGACTGTGCTACCGGTCTTAGTCCTTACCATCATATTGGCGCTGGTTGCCGCAAATATCTTTGTGAAGCCCATCGTGAAACTGAGTCAAGCAGCGGAGGAACTGAGTAAAGGCAATTTAGACATTGAACTACCCACGGGATCAAGGGATGAAATTGGCAAATTGGCCAAACAAATGACCCAAACATCTCAAAGTCTGATAGGTCAGATTGAAGAACAGCGACAAACGAACAAGCAGCTAATAGATCAGAAGACGCAAATCGAAATGCAGAAAAATCAGTTAGTTTCTGTCTCTTCTCAAATACGCGATAGTATTAGCTATGCAGAACGTATCCAACGCTCTACACTTCCACCGATAAGTACATTACAATCTGTTTTTCCGGACTCATTTGTTACCTATAAGCCTAAAGATATTATCGGGGGTGATTTTTATTGGTTTGAGCGAGTACGACGTGGAAATAACGAATATATGATTGTTGCTTGTGGAGATTGTACTGGTCATGGTGTCCCAGGAGCAATCATGTCCATTATGGGAAGTAATCAACTCACGAACATCATTTACTATCAAAACTATATTGACCCGAAAAAAATAATTTCTCGGTTAGACAAGGTTATCAAATTCGAACTCCAAAGAGAAACGGAAGAAGTTAACAGGGATGGAATGGAAATCGGAATTTGTGTGATTGATTTAGATACATTGAGAATGGAATATGCCGGAGCTGGAATCCCTTTAAGATTGATGAAGCACGGAAGTGAAGAACTCACAATATATAAGAGTCCGAGACAAATGGTAGGAGGAATTGATGGAGATGAACAAGAAGTATTTGCTCAACTCACGAAAGAGACTATTCAGTTAGATGTTAAAGATCGAATATTCCTATCCTCTGATGGTTTTCAAGATCAGTTTGGTGGTGCTCACGATAAAAAATTCATGTCTAAGAACTTCAATAAACTTATTGAAAAATCATCATCTGAATCCATCGAAGAGCAGAAGAAGACGATAGAAAAGACCTTCCGTGAATGGTCTAAAAACACCAGCCAAACGGATGACATCTGCGTACTAGGTTTTGAGGTGAAGTAAATGAATTAGTGTGCGGCTAAAAGCGATTCGTCAACTGTCATTTCATACAGTTCTGATAGTGCCACATTAAGAGATTCCATCAGTTCATCGTCAATTTCTATATCGGGATTGAGGTCTTCCATTTCTTTCAGCGTATAGCCTTTGCCTCGAATGTCATCTACACGCTTAAGGCATATCCTAGTCCATGATTGAGGACTGATATTTTCTGCACACCAATTCTTAAAACTACTAGCCTTTGTCGCCATCCAAATATTAGAGTTTAAAGCCTATGATCGATATATCATCATTTAAACTTGAACCTGACTTCCATGTCTGTAAAGTATTCATCAGAAATTGACGCTGCTCGTTCATAGATTTACCTTGTATTGACTTAAGCATCTCTTCAAATTTCTCATAAGAGAACTGTGCCCCATCTTCATTCATTTGATTATAATACCCGTTTGAGTACATGTAATAAGAGGCATCTGGTTCAATTGAAATTTTGTCAGCGATCGCATCTTCAAAGTGATCGCCTTCATCACCTTTAAGAAAGGTAGATTTAGCTCCATTGAATACAATCATATCCTGATTGATCCCGCTAAATTGAAGTGTCTCTGCATTATGGTCAAAAACAGCAACTGATACTTTAAGGTCACATTGCAATTCGTCAGAACCCGCTGCATCGAGCTCATACTTCAACTCATTGATTATCTCCCCTGAATGAAAGATTTTTCGATCGTGCGTAAGGTAGTTTAGAACCGAGTCTGCAATGAGTGTTTTTAGTGAGCCTACAATACCTTTTCCATCAAACTCAATCAGCGCAACTACTGTATAGTCTTCAGATCTAAAATTCAGTCTTGTGGTCCATACAAACTCCTCGCTGAACAGGTATTTGGTTTCGAATATTACGAAATGATCCTTGAACTGCCTGCTCAAATAGCGATCGTTTGGAAGCATGGATTGCTGAAGCAATCCTGCATACCTGATACTATCAATGAGTCGCTTGTTTATTTTGTTTAATTCTTGCGTACGAGCTTGTACCCTATTTTCCAGCTCTACATTGCTGTCCTCAAGCTCTTTGATATGTTCTTCGCTTTCCGCTGCTTGCTGATAAGTATCAATGGCTCTTTCAAGCACTCCTTTCATTTCATCAAAGTTCCATGGCTTGGTGATGTACTTGAAAATACCACATCTATTGATACCATCCTTAATTGCTTCGATATCGGTAAAACCCGTCAAAATGATTTTAATAACATCAGGATGATCTGGAAGGATTTTTTCTAGAAACTGTGTACCTGTCATCTCCGGCATACGCTGATCTGTTACGATCACTTGAATGTCTTCCTGATTAAGGATATCAATTGCCTCTATTGGATTTGTTGAGGTGTGAACATTGAAGAACTTTCTAAAGTTGGCTTTAAATACCCTTAGGTTCGTTGCCTCATCATCTACATATAGCAAAGAAAATTTCTTCTTTTTTACTGGATTGTCTATCTGTTGCTGGTCATGAATCTCTTCCATCCTCACTTAAAATCTAATGTTGTTAATGATTAATTGCTCTCCGCTACTTCTTTATCTTCTTTCTTCTTAATTGGGGTAATTTTCTTCGGCAAAGTAATTACAAATTCTGTTCCTTTCCCTACCTCACTTGACAGGTCAATTTTTCCACCATGTTTTTCAATGATTCCATAAGTAATGGACATCCCTAATCCTGTTCCTACACCAACTTCTTTGGTAGTAAAGAAAGGCTCCCATATTCTGTTTTTAAGTTCTTCAGGAATACCTACTCCATTATCCTTAATTCTTACATATACTTCATTATCTGCTTCTTCCGTGTAGATGGTTATCTCTGCATCCTTCTTCTCCTCAGGCATGGCTTGTACAGCATTGTTAAGAATATTCATGAAAACCTGATTAAGCTGCCCCGGATAGCATTCGATATCATGCATACTTTCTTCGTAGTGCTTCGTAATTTCGATCTTGCCTTTTGTCTTATTTCTAAGCAGTGTAAGCGTGGCATCAATGTTTTCATTAACATTCGCATTCTTAGCCTCTTCTTCATCCAGGCGAGAGAATACTCGGAGACCTTTCACAATTTCTATTGTTCTCGTCACACCATAGTTAATGTCATTTATTAAGTCATCCAGCTCATCCACAATCTCATCGTACTCATGCTCTTCTTTCAATTCCTTCACAGACTCTATCACTTCTTCCGCATTGTCCCCATCATCTATTCGGGTATACTCTTCTGCAATCTCACGCATCGCCTCAATGGACATTTTAAGTGAAACCATACCACTTGAAATGAAGTTAATCGGATTGTTAATCTCGTGAGCAATACCTGCAGTAAGTTGCCCTAGAGACGCCATCTTTTCTGAATGTACCAGTTGGGACTGAGCACCCTTCAGGGAGTTAAGTGCATTGGAAAGTTCCTCTTTAGATTTCTGTTCGTTCTCAAGTAGGGACTGTAATTTTTTCTCTGCCAGGAATAGTTTCTCATTATCCTGCAATTGCTTATCCGCCAACTCCCTAATTTCAACTTCAGAGTTTTGAAGTTTCTTATAGGCTAAGTTCAATTCATCCTGAGCAGATATCAATCGCTCGTTAATCTTGATTTGCTCTTCAGAAGATTTCAGCAACTTAGACTCTGACTCTTCCAATTTGAGGTTCTTCTCTTCAAGTTCTTTCCTCGAAAGGAATAGTTTCTTGTTAATGAGTTTTTGCTTCTGAAAGTTGATCTTGAGTTGTTGCTCAGATTTTTTCACTTTAATGAATGCCTTATTCGCAGACAGGTAGTTATCACTAGCCAATTTTACAAGCGGCCTAAAGATGAAGAAGCCTTGCACCAAAAAGATGCCTATGAAAATAGAAAAACCTACATATTCTGCAAGACCCAGGCTTGTCCCTCGATTCTGTGCTCTGTCTACAAAATAGATGGTAATGTTATCGGCCGCTGTATCATACCTTCTAATGGTTCGTACAAGGGCTTCGAATGATCTTTGCAAGGATTTGAAGTTTACATCGGACTTGTTCGTCGTAAACTTAACATCAAGAATATTTGATGTATTTGAGTTGATATCAAAAAATAAGAATTTAATATCCTCTTGAAGTGCTAAATATTCATCTGTTTGTGAAGGCTGCGAAAGATTCAAATCTGCATCTCCATTCAGTAATGCCTGATGACCCTTTTGCCATTGTGGATACACTCTCCTCAATTCATTTCTGAAAAAATCAAAATTTCCCTGGCTCTCAGCATACCTCATTCCCATTGCAGTCTTAACAATTTGCTGACCTAATGTCGCTTGACTGGCAGATACCTGAACAACTTTAGGATCCTGATTGAATGAATTGGTAATTTCTTTCTGCAAGACAAAGACGTAATAGGCTACCGCACCTATCAAGACCAATGCAGTCAGAATGTAGACATTGGCATATAAATCCTTCTTTAACATACCTTAGACGTAGTTGGTTAAAATCTCATAACTAGTTAATCTCATGCTTACCTCAAGAATAAAAAAAATCCTATTAGCAAGACCCTCAAATCTAGGCTAAAAATACAATTATTGGAAATATCACATTTTTATACCGATTTCCCGTTAGTATGCGCTAGCAATAATACCTACACATATTTCGGCATTCACCTCCTGTACTAAGGTAGTAAAGAAAACCCTAATTTGCTTTTTAGTATTGCTTTAACCTTTTTAAGTCTAAGACATAGCATAATTTAGCAATCAGAATTATTGAGGGTTGGAATGCTGGCGACCTTAATCGATTGATAATCACCACTAAGTTTTAGGTGCTTAAACATTTGGTTTAATTAGTCATAAGTTCTTACTTTTCCAGCCCAAAGAATATTACCCTTATTATATGGATTATCTGAGGAGTTATAAAAACATTTATGATCAAAACATTATTCTAATGTTCAAGGGTGAGCTAACCTTTGATTTGGTAACCGCCATGATAGGGACGTTGGAGGAAAGACTGGAAGAGTTGGAGGAGAACAGGAAAGTGAAAAAGAAGTTTTATAATGTAGCTACGGAGTGCATTCAAAATCTCTACTATCACCTAGATGAGATTAATGCAGATGACATGAAGGTGAGCAGTTACGATTCGAACTCGGCGCTTATCATGATAGCCGCCAGGAAACGTTTTTATAGCCTTCAAACAGGCAATTATATTCCTGCAGGAAAGACAAAAGAAATTCAAAAGAGACTTGATGACATCAATGCAGTAGATGCTGATGAATTAAGAGCGTTATATAAGAAAGTACTTGCAGAGCAGGAGTTTTCAGATAAAGGGACAGGAGGGCTTGGATTTATAGATATCGCAAGGAAAACTGGTGGGCAGAAGCTTCGCTATAAGTTTCAGCCCGTAACAGATAAAGTGAGTTACTTCACTTTTCAAATTAGATTACCACGAATTGAAGGATAGTACCAAAAGATTAACTTACAAACCGTAGAGAGATTTATGGAAAAAGTATTCATCGAACCAACACGCACCACCCCTCTGATCAATTTTGATCCGGATGAGGGAGTACTGGAAATGAAAGGGCGCTCCAGCCCTGAAAACTCAATTCAGTTTTATCAGCGGGTATTGGACAACCTTGATGAATACGCTGTTTCTGGTGGTACTGAGTTTATAGCAAATATTGCATTCGAATATTTCAACACAAGTTCCTCTAAGTGCTTATTTGATGTATTCAAACGTCTAAGTAGAATTGAAGATAGTGGAAGAAAAATTACGATTAATTGGTACTATGAAGAGGGTGATGATGATATGATGGAGGCTGGAGAAGACTACAGTGACTTACTTGATTTAGATTTTAACTTCTTTGAAATTGAAGAAGACGATTTGTGATTGCTAACAGTTAAATGGAGAAAAACCACGAGCTTTATTACGATGAGGTAGATAGTCTCAGGAAATTCCGAGCCAAAATTGAGACTCATGCGATCTACAAGGAAGACTTAGATTCCTTTTCTGATGAATACGAAGAGCTTGTAGCCCAAGCAAAAGTAATAACCCGCGTATCTGACCGCCTACAGAAAAAACTTGACAATGCCAATCTTCAGATTAGGGAGCAGAACGAAGAAATTAAGGATAAGAATGTTCAACTTGGAGAAACTGTTGATCAACTAGCAAAAGCAAAGGTAGGAAGGCGAGCCTCAACTATCCTTTTTACGGTTGCAGTTATTCTTTTCATGTTGGAACAGCTTCTGCTCGAGCCAATCATAGAAACGTACTTTGAAACTAAGTACATAAGTATTGGGATATTAGGTCTTCTTTTCATTCTTGTTAAATTTTCGGAAGGCGCGATGGAATCATTCTTTATGAATCGGGAGAAGAACAAGATTCTTCAAAAGGAAGAAAAGAAATAGCCTGATGGAGTTGAACTCAAAACAGCAAAAACTTGCCGATCAGGTAACAAGCGGATTTAAGTTCCCACTCTATTTAATGAAGAGTCTCCCCATGGGCTGGATTGCTGGACTAAGGGTGCGAGAGCTTACTAAGGACAAGTGTACTACTTCTGTTCCATTCAAAAACTTGAATAAGAATCCATTTAAATCAATCTATTTTGCCGTACAAAGTATGGCAGCAGAGCTTTCAACGGCTTCACCTTGCCTGCTTGCCATAACGGGTCAAAAACCTTCTGTAGCATTCATCATTGTTGATCTAAAGGCGAATTTTACAAAAAAAGCGACCGATCGTGTATTCTTTACTTGCGAGGATGGCGCCAAGGCTTTTCAAGCAGTAGAAAAGTGCATAGAAACAGGCGAAGCTACCTCGGAGACCTTCAAGACTGTAGGCAAAATGAAAGATGGAACGATTGTATCTGAGTTTGAATTCACCTGGTCATTCAAGCAGCGTAAATCATAAGTCTTTGATCAGCACGTTGCTGTCACTTTCCTTCCATTTATTTCGTATTTCCTCTAGCGCTTTCTCTATATTTTGAAATGCTTTTGATTTTCTCGGATCAAAGTCTCGCATTCCTTCAGATTCATATTTGGTCAATACAGCATGGAGATCCATCTTATTTATGTCAAAGCTTGGCTGGTATGCCGTGTCATCTCCATCAACCCGAGTGATCAATTTTGATTTTTCCAATTCGTAACAAATATCCACTACATATCTCCTAGGTATGTTCACACTTGCTGCCAGATCGTTTAAAGAAAATGGCCCCTCTCCCATTTCAAAGTTCTTGACCACTCGATATAAAAGAAGTAGCATGAGTTTTCGTCTGTGGGTTAAACTAATCCTTAGCTTCTCTGAATTCATTTCCCACTGATCTATGTACTGGACACCGTAGCATATTTCTGCACCAAACAGTACGATAAGCCAACTGATTTGCAACCAAATGAGGAATAACGGAAGAAATGCTATGCTTCCATAGATTGCATCATACCTAGCAAATGCAAACTGCAACGAAATAAAAGCTTGCTGATTCAGCTGATACAGGGTACCTGCAACAATCCCTGCAAACAATGCTGGCCAAAATCTAACTCTGGTGTTGGGGAAAATCAGGTATAGACCAAAAAGCAAAAACCAGAGAATGGTATACGGCAGGAGCTTAAGTAGAAAAACAATTCCAGAACGGAGTTGTCCCAAAAATTCAATACTGGTGATGAATTCTTGTATGGTGTCTTTTACGAATATCGTCGCACTGCTGGCAACGATGAGGAGTACAGGTCCAAGCAAAATAACAGCTACATAGTCAGAAATTTTTCGCTCCCACCTTCTATTTTTCTTAATATCCCACATGTCATTGAAAGCTGCCTCAATGTTCATCAATAGTCTGATAACCGTGAAGATCAAAAAGACAATGGAAATACCGGTTACGATACCACCACTGGAGCCACTCAGCATTTTATCAGCAAATGGCAGCACATTTTCAAGGACAGCTTCCTGTCCGCTGAAGTATTTGGCAAGTTCTTTTTCCATCAGCCCCCTGACACCAAACGCATTAGCTATTGCTACAACCATAGCAATCACGGGCACCAATGACAACATAGAGAAATATGTCAATGCTGAAGCTTTCTCCGCGCATTTGTCATGAAGAAATTCCTTGATAGCAATGACCCACACTCGAATAAAACCAAAAAATATTCGCTTTCTTTTAGGGAGGGATTTAAGTCGTATCCTCCATAAATCGACTTCTATAAATTGCCGTATCTGATTCAGTTTTTTTGTCATGGCATAGATTAAGGCGAAAAGATAAGAAGGAAAATTAACCTTTCAGCGGAATTACTACTAAACAAAAAAAGAGGGACTTGCGTCCCTCTTTCACCTAATCACCTGTAAAATCACCTATTGTCGTATGACATGAAGATGTATTAATAACACTCGATGAATTCACATCCCTTATCTAAGATCTTTTGAGTTCCAAAATCGTGATTTCCGGAAGAATACCGATTCGACCTGGGTACCCGATGAAACCATAGCCACGATTTACATACAATGATTGATTTCCCTCTTGATAAAGGTCCGCCCACTGTTTATACCTGTATTGCACTGGACTCCATCGGAAGTTGCCTATTTCCACACCAAATTGCATCCCATGTGTATGCCCAGAAAGAGTCAGATCAATGTCTTTATGCTCTGGTTTGATTTGAGCATCCCAATGACTTGGGTCATGCGATAAGAGAATTTTATATGCTTGCTCTTCTGTCCCCTGAATCGTCTTGCTTAAATCTCCGTACTTGGCAAATCTGCCAGTACCCCAATTCTCACATCCGAGAATAGCTATTTCTTCACCATCTACTTTCAAGGTGCGATTCTCGTTGAGCAGCAGGTCATATCCCATATAACCGTGCATTTCATGAATATTTTGAATGTCCTTTTGCTTTGCTGCGGGAGAAGCCCAACTGCTATAATCACCGTAATCGTGATTGCCCATCACTGAAAACACACCCAGTGGAGCTCCAACCTTCTTAAAAATATCGAGGTAATCTTTAGCCTCTTCACTTTTATTGTTGACCAGGTCTCCAGTAAAAAAGGCAAGGTCGGGTTTTTGCTCGTTCAAAAGATCAACACCTCCGGCAACCGCTGTTTTATTGAAGAAACTACCTGTATGTATATCTGATATTTGTGCAATCCTAATACCATCAAAAGCCTTGGGTAAATTCGGTGAATGGACAACTCTTTTTCTCACTCGGTAGTCGTGAGCGCCAGAAATGATGCCAAAAGACATAGTGGCCACTGGTATGGCTCCAGCAATGAGAGCAGACTTATGCATGAAATCTGATCTGGATGTAGAATGTTTTTCCTCGACAAATGGAAACAAATTAACCAACCAGGTCACACCTCTTCTGATATCTTCTAGCATCAAGAAAACGGTCGAAAACAGCTTACCTATGAAAAGAACAAAAAAGAAGGTTGTAATATAAAGTCGAAGATTGCCTAGCTGCTTCGGGTCAATCTGGCGATACAACAAGACTCCCGTAAGTGAAACCAAGCTGATCACCCAATAACCGATTAGCGTGGCTCTTCTCCACACAGGGTTCATCCCCTCAGTAATGGAACGCAGTGCAATGAACACATAAACGTCGATTATCAGGTATATCGATACAATAAAAACAACGAAATATATACGACTCATATGCAAAAAAAATCCCCCCGGAAATCCGAGGGGAATACTATTAACTTAAACCTAACCGACGATATATTCTCTAAGAGAATAACTATTTTCTGTCCCTACTATTAACGTAAAATCAGCAATAAAGGTTAAGTGGAATACTAAATTTATCATGCTAAAAATCATGCTGTTTCAACTTGCCCAATACTCCTAGCCTCTTTTCTGCTATGAAACCAATACTTCATTCGATACACAATGGTGAAAAGAACCGGAACAATGATGAGCGTAAGGAATGTGGCTACAATCAATCCAAAAATCACCGTCCAAGCAAGTGGACCCCAGAAAATCACATTGTCTCCTCCTAGGAAAATATTCGGATTGAATTCTGTCACCAAAGTGTAGAAATCAATATTCAAACCTATGGCCAAAGGAATGAGCCCTAGCACCGTGGTTATCGCTGTTAGAATAACGGGTCTTAATCTAGCTTTCCCTCCTTTGATTACAATGTCTCTGGCTTCATCCTTGGACAAATAGTCATCTTTCTCCATGTCTCTCTTCTCCTTCTCTCTATCTATCAGGAGTTGAGTATAATCCAGCAGTACTACCCCATTATTTACCACAATACCAGCAAGCGAAATAATCCCCATCATGGTCATCATAATTACGAAAGACCATCCTGTAATAATTAGTCCGTAGAATACACCAATGAATGATAGGAAGATAGCTATCATAATGATCAATGGCTTTGAAACGCCTCCAAATTGGAATACAAGTATTAAGGCGATCAAACCCAGACCTGAGAAAAAAGCGCCAACCAAGAAAATCATCTGCTTATTCTGCTCTTCAATTTGTCCCGTATAATCGATTTTCACTCCCTCTGGCAATCCATCAAACTCTTGCATTTCCTCCTGAATTTCAGCCACAATAGCTGCTGCATCGGTAAAGCCAGGTTTTAGTCCAGAATAGACAAGAACCACTCGCTTATTGGACTTGTGCTTAATGGCACTAAAGGAAGACGTGTTTTTCTGAGAAGCTACTGCTGAGACAGGTATCTCCTTAATGGTACCACTTGACTGATCTCTGAAGATGATATTCTGATTGAAAAGTGCACTTTTATTGTATCGAAGATCTTCATTGAATCGAACATTGATGTCGTAATCTTCGCCATCCACCTTATAGACTCCAGCCTTTTCTCCAAAAAGAGATCTCCTTAGCTGGCTTCCAACCTGCCCAACAGACACTCCAAGCTCTCCTGCTTTTTCCCTATCTACGGATACTTCCATCGCTGGCTTGCCCTTATTTACATCGATCTTCAGTTCTTCGATTCCACCAATATTTTTGGAATTGATGAAATTCCTCATTTGCTCCGCAACACCTATCAGCTCATCATAATCACTCCCTTCTATCTCAATGTTAATTGGATATCCTGCGGGAGGTCCATTGGCATCTTTTTCCACCGAAATGGATACCCCTGGATAGATACCCTCCAATGCTTCCTGCACTTTCAGCCTTAATTGTTCCGTATCTTTTCCTCTTCGGTACTTAAATTCCCTCATCGAACTGGTAATCTTTGCTCTGTGGGGCATTTCCGCTGATGAACCACCATCTGTTTGCGGATTTCCTGCGCCCTCACCAACTTGTGATACCGAGGATTCCACTAAGTAATTGGAATCACCATCCATGTATTCAGGATCGTTAATGACTCCATAAACTCGCTGCTCAATTTCCTTAGTGATTTGATTCGTTTTCTCAATAGCTGTCCCCTGAGGATACTCGATATAGACAATGATCTGATTGGGAATGTTATCAGGAAAGAATTCAATTTTTGTCCGCTGTGCTCCAACCGACATTCCAAAGAACATGAAAGCAGAAATCAGAATAAGAAAAGTAATACTGAAATACCAGTATACATTATTGCCTCTTACCGCATGTTTTAGTCTTCTCTCATACCAATTTTCAAACCTGACAAGTGTTTTCTTCTGAAATCCATTGGCCGCCTTTTTGATCACATACTTGTAAAGCCAAAACATGATGACGGTAAAAATCATAACGGTACCCAGCGCCTTCATTGCTCCTCCCACGATCAAGATGAACGTACCGAAACCTCCAAGAATAATCGTAAGCCTAATCAACTGCTTCCGTGTAAGTTCCTTATCTCCAACTTCCATGAATTTGGAAACAAGCATAGAGTTCATGAAGATGGCAACAAACAGGGACGATCCCAGTACCACAGAAAGCGTTATTGGGAAGTAGATCATGAATTGACCAAATAGCCCCGGCCAGAGACCCAATGGAACGAATGCTGCAACTGTAGTAGCAGTCGAAATAATGATCGGATAGGCTATCTCGGCAATTCCTCGTTTGGCAGCCTGGGTTCTCGAAAGCCCTTCTGTCTCCATCAACCGATATACATTTTCAACTACCACAATGCCATTGTCCACCAACATTCCTAGCCCCATGATCATACCAAACAAGATCATGGTATTCAAGGTGTATCCCATGGTATTCAGAATGGCGAACGACATGAACATCGACATTGGTATAGCAAAACCAACGAATAAGGCATTTCTGAATCCAAGGAAGAACATGAGTACTGACACAACCAAGATGATTCCGAAGATGATATTGTTTACCAGGTCATTTACTTGATTGAGCGTTCGCGCAGAAGAGTCATTGGAAATCGTAACTTCCAAATCTTGAGGAAAGAGATCTTCCTGCGCATTTTTCACGATCCTTTTTGCACCATTCACCGCATTGATCATGTTTTTTCCCGAGCGTTTTTTCACATCCAGCATCACCACATTGTGCCCAAATTCACGAGCGAAAGTGGTGCTACTTTCTTCTTTGAAACTAACCTCTGCAACGTCTTTTAGATAAACCGGTGAGTTATTTTCCGACTTAACAACAAAGTTTTCCAAATCCTGAGGCGATTCTATTTCACCAAGTACTCTGATCGTTCTTCGTTGTCCTCCAGATTTAATGTTACCCGCAGACATGGTCATGTTGCCATTGCTGACCGTTTGAAGCACATCACTAAAGCTGACTTTAGCTGCCATCATTTTGTATACATCTACAGCAATTTCAACCTCTTTTTCCTGAGCACCTCTTATATCTACTCCCTTTATTTCTGGCAGATCTTCGATTTCGTCTTCTAAGTACTCGCCAAACTCTTTCAATTTCCCTACCGGATAATCACCGGAGATGTTGATGTTCATGATTGGCATCTCCTCCGATAGCGTAAGGTCAAAAACATTGGGTTCTACTTTGGCACTATTGAAAAGTGGCCAATCCTCCCCTGCTTTCTTACCGTCAACTTTATCCTTTACTTTCTGCTTTGCGGACTCAACGGTTATTTCTTCATCAAACTCAACCGTAATAATGGAATAGTCTTCCTGAGACGTTGAAGTGATTTCTACAACGTTGCTTACATTTTTCAGCTCGTCTTCAAGCGGGTCTGTAATCAGGCGCTCAATATCCTCTGCCGTGTTTCCCGGAAATGGCGTGCTTATATAGATTTTCGTTTCCTTGATTTCAGGAAAATCTTCTCTTGGCATAGCTTGATACGAAGAGAATCCGATGTAAAGGAAGATGGCAATCATCACGTAGATAACTGACGGGTTGTCAATGGCCCACGACGATAATTTAAATTCCTTATCTACTTTTTTCTTGTTAGAATCTGCCATTTTTTAGTCGTTTAGAATCTTAACTTGTTGGCCGTCTTTTACACTTCTGGCTCCTTCAAGAATGATGTTTTCGTTCGAATTGATTCCTGAGAGGATTTCCACTTTTCCATCTTGGGTTTTGCCTGTTGTGATGATGGCGCGTTGTGCAGTTGCTGTCTTATCACCTTGTACTCCCCTCACTACGTACACATATTGCTCTCCCTCGGCATTTTCAGAAATGACGCTTTGTGGTATTAAAACAGCCTGCTCACTGTAGTAATCGTTGATTTTTACTTTAGCCGTAAGGTTAGGCTTGATCATCCCGTTCTGATTTGGAACAGGGATCCTTACAGTAAATGATCGGTTGTTTGGATTGATATAGTTTCCAGTTTCTTTCACTTTAGCATCCAAAGATTTACCCAGAATAGGGAAAAACACCTTCACGTCTTTACCTAGTAATACACTGGTGATGTATGACTCTGGCACCAACACCTCGATGTACATGTTTGACAGGTTAACTATGCGAAAAATCTCAGATCCTGGACCTGGGCTAACGACCGTTCCTTGATCTTTTATCACGTCATCTATGATTCCGGAGAAAGGAGCTCTTACATAAAACTTTTCAAGCTGGCGTTGCATCTGATCTACCGCATTCTTTTGAGCTTCGTAATTTGTTTTTGATTGCAAGTACTGAATCTCGCTACCAATCTTCTGATCCCACAATCTTTGTTGACGCTCGAATGTGGTCTTTGCAAGCTCAAGCTGAGTCTTCATTTGAATCAGTTGACTTTCCAGTCCACCATTGTCAATTGTTCCCAGCAACTGTCCTTTCTTTACTCGTTGGCTTTCCTGAACATGCACTCTTAACAGCGTGCCCGCAGCCTCAGGATATATCAACAAGTTTTGCTTTGTGGTGACGTCACCTTGTAACTCTACAAAGTGATAAAACTCTTCCACTTTGGTCTGTAATGTCGTTACCAGCGGGAGGTTAGCGTTTTCTGTATTTGCCGCAATGGCCGAATCTAAAAGAGCCATCTGGCCTTCCAATTCTTTATGCTGAGCCGAGAGTTCTTTTTTCTTAGCTCGAATGTTTTCCATGTTTCCTTCAGCAAGTATTGAGCTGATGGTTGATTCATTGCCACCGCACGCAACGATTGTAAGTACGATGAATAGTGTTAGTATGTGATTGATCTTTTGCATGATCTTAGTTGTTATAAAGAGTTCCTAATGCTTTCTTAAGTTCGATTTGTGAGGTTATCGCTTGATAAAGCGAATTCAGGTAATTGGTTTGAGATTCTTTTAATGAAGCATCGGCATTGATTACCTCAATGTTTGATCCCACACCTTCCTGGTATTTAATTTTTGAAATGTCGTAAACTTCTTGAGCCAGTTCCACATTTTGTTGCTGCACATCTAAGGTTTCTAAGAGACTGCTGAGACTTATTTGTGATTGCTCAATCTCGAGATCTATGTTTTTCTTCGTAAAAGCCATCTGGTTTTCAATCTGCTTTACTTGAAGTTTATTTTGCTGAATCTTATTGCTTTTTAAGAATCCGTCAAAGATTGGTATGGAAGCTGTAATCCCTACGACTCCATTGTCCAGCCATCTTCTTGAAACAAACAAATCACCTCCACTGGAAGCGGCCGTATTCCAACCGTATCCAAGCCGTGCATTCAATTTTGGCAGGTACTGTACCTTGTTGTTTTTCATATCCAGGTACGCAAGGTTTTTATTGGTTTCTAGCTGCGAAAATTCAATTCGCTGATTGTAATCGAAATTTGCCAGCGGGGTAGCAGGAATGGTAACTTCAACCTCTTCCAGAACCTCAGAAAGCTCAATGGGTTGATTTAAATCCATCCCCATTTGAAATTTGAGAAGCTTGCGGCTTATGTCTTTCAACTGCTTAGACCTACTGTATTCTACTTTTAAATTATTGTAGTTGACTCGTATCCTATCTACGTCAATTTTCTCAGCAAAGCCTGCCTCGTACATTTCACCGGTCTCTCTTAGAAGCGTATCTAGCCTTGATATATTCCTCTCCAAAAGCTTAAGTTGCTCCTCGGTGATTAATGCATTGTAGTATGCCTTGCTTACCGCTTCTACCACATCAATTTGAGATTTGATGTGTTCCTTAACCGAAAGCTCCCTGTAAGTTTTGGCGGCCTGTAAGCCTACAAAGTAGGATCCGTCAAATAGCAATTGCTCAACAGATAGCCCAATGTTTCCATCGTAATTCTGAGCAAATGAAACTTCTTGCTCTGTTCCAACTGGCACGCTTGGATCAAATGTGCTAATATCAATCAGGCTTCTTTGAGGTTCAAAATTATAGTTCAAGCCTCCATTGACTTTCGCCTGCGGTAAACCCATTGAAATGGTCTTCCTGACCTCAGCTTCTGCAATCTCTTTATCAAACTGCTTAATCTTCAGCTGCTCATTATTGCCCAACGCATAGTCGATGCAATCCTGCAGGGAAAGGTTGGCCTTATCCTGCGATAGCACTCCCGAAGAAGTGCTAATAATTATTAATAGTAGTAATATGCTTCTCATATTAGTATTAGAGTATGTGATTAGTAGATTCCATATTTATGTATTCTTCGTATTTCTCTCTTCCTTTATCAGTAAGTAAGCCGTGAACAAAATGATCAAGTATTTGTAACTGGACAGTAGGGAAGTCAAACTCGCCTCTTGGAAAAATCTTGGTGTTGAAAACCAGCTGCACCCCTTCTACTCTAAGGATTGATAAGACTTTCGCATCAAGCGCTTTTCTAAAAAATCCTTCCTTTTTCCCGCGTTCTATGTTTCGCTCTATGTGCCCCCTGATCGTAGAATGTTTAAACTCAAGGTATTTATCCCACGCTCGCCCATGATATTTCTGCATATCATAAAGCAGTGATGGATTCATTCGAAAGACATGTTTTCTCAGGCATTGGGACACCAACAATATCTCATGAATGGAATCACTGGATTGATTGAATATTTCCTCGAATTCTTTTGTCTCCTTCTCGAAATGATTCATTGCAACTTCAAAGACTAATCCATCCTTATTATCGAAATATTGATATAAAGTTTTTTTAGACATAGATGCTTCTCTGGCAACATCGTCCATGGTAACACTTCGTATCCCATACTGGATGAAGAGCTCCTCAGCACTACTCAATATTTTTTCCTTTGCTTCCAAATCTTTCTATTACACTACAAATCCAGATAAAAACCATGGAAACTTTCAGCAAGCTAAAAGTTTCCTTCGTGCAAAAGAACGCACTGTATATTTATTTGTTACTGTTTTCTGAGGTTTTTTTTCCTTACTGGAATATTTAGAGCATTTTTCAGCAGAATGAGGTGTATCCAAATAGGAAGTGGACATTTATATTATTCCAAACATGCTGGTGGCAATAAAATATTATTGGCCTTTCATGGTTTTGGACAGGACAATGAAATTTTTAGCGATTGGATTGAAGTTCTTGACAAAGAGTATACCGTATATGCCTTTGACCTATTTCATCATGGAAAAAGCATCAGAGACAATAAGAAGCTTACAAAAAATGAATGGACTCACTACATCCAAACCTTCATTACTCAGGAAAACATTCAAGAATTTTCACTGGTTGGATTCAGTCTTGGAGGAAGATTCGCGATATCTACAGCGTTAGCTTATCCCAAGCATACAAAGGAATTAATCTTGATTGCGCCAGATGGAATATTTCTTAGTCTTTGGTTTAGACTCGCAACCAACCCCGTTTTCAAGTGGGTTTTCAGATACTTCATGTTTCACCCAAACAGATTGGATAGGTTAGTTACATTCAATGATAAGTACGGTTTAGTTAGTCCTTATCTTGGTGATTTTGTGCGTAAAGAAATGAATACCATTGAAAGTCGAAAGCGTGTTTACTTATCATGGAATCACTTTAAATCTTTGGGCTATTCAAAGAAGCAACTTAGCATGCTTTTCAATAGGCATGCTTTTGGCAGAAGAATTATACTTGGAAGCAAAGATCACATCATACATCCAACTCAAATTTTACCTCTAATTGAAAAAATGGGGGATTTTAGTGTTGACATCTTACCAATGAAGCATCATCAACTCATAAAAACTGAAGTTGCTAAATTGATTGCCAATAAATAACTCCCAAAATGCGATACAACATATTTCTTATCATATTCCTCTTGCCAGTTTTCAGCTTTTCACAGCCAACAGCAGAACAAATGCGGCAGGTTGAGGAAGCCAAAAAGGAAGTAAGAAGAATGAAAGGAAGCAAATTCCCCGAATTTGAACTCACCACTATTGATGGAAAAACTTATACCAATAAGGATTTCGAAGGAAAAGTATTGGTCGTCAATTTTTGGTTTTCGAGTTGCAAGCCATGCATTGTCGAAATGCCCGAAATGAATGAGTTGGTAGAAGAATATAAAAATGAGGAAATCGTATTCTTAGCTCCTACGTTCGACGATGAAGAGCGAGTACGTAAGTTTCTGACCAGACGAGATTTTGATTATGAGATTGTTGCAGACGTTAAGGATTTCTGTTTGGCGTTAAACGTAAGGTCGTACCCCACCCACTTTGTTATTAATCGTGAAGGCATTATTGAAAGGGTTATAATTGGCTACTATTTTGGCACAATGAAAGCTTTACGAAAATCTGTAAGGAAATTGTTGAAATCCTAGTAAGCCAAAGCATACAAAAAGGTTAATTTTGCGGACTTCAAAAAGAGGTTCCTTCAATGATTCAATTCTTCCAAAATTCTGAAGACGCTATTATCGCCGTTGGCGTTTCCCATCCACTCACTTCCGATGAAATCACTAAGCTAGAATGGCTCTTTTCTGGAGCAAAGCCATTGAGCAACGATTCTGTATCGGGTAAGTTCATCGGGCCAAGAAAAGAAATGATTTCACCCTGGAGTACTAATGCAACCGATATAGCCCACAATGCGGGAGTTCATGCCATCTCAAGAATTGAAACTTATCTAACGGAAGTTTCGGCAGGTGCATTCGATCCCATGCTACAGCAAGTTTATGAAGGTCTTGATCAATCTATTTTCACCCTTGATCGTACGCCAGAACCAATCAACCATATTGATGATATCACTTCTTACAATCAGCAAGAGGGCTTAGCACTAAGTAGCGAAGAAGTGGAATACCTTGAAGGAGTTGCTAGGGAAATTGAGCGGCCATTGACAGATTCTGAAGTTTTTGGTTTTTCTCAAATCAATTCTGAGCACTGCCGTCACAAGATTTTTAATGGCACTTTCATCATCGATGGCGAGGAGCAAGAGTTGTCGCTTTTTCAATGGATCAAGAAAACATCTAAGGAAAACCCGAACTTCCTTGTTTCAGCATACAAAGACAATGTGGCTTTTATCCAAGGCCCAAAGGTTGAACAATTTGCTCCTGCAACACAAGATAAACCTGACTGGTTTGATACAAAAGCATTTGAATCAGTCATCTCGCTAAAAGCGGAGACCCACAACTTCCCAACAACAGTGGAGCCATTCAATGGAGCTGCCACAGGATCAGGAGGAGAGATAAGAGACCGAATGGCTGGCGGTCAAGGCAGCATCCCACTTGCTGGCACAGCCGTATACATGACCTCCTACTCACGACTATCGAATCCAAAAAACTGGGAGAAGCCTGCTCGAAAATGGCTATACCAAACTCCTCAAGAAATTCTAACAAAGGCTTCCAATGGTGCGAGTGATTATGGGAACAAGTTTGGGCAGCCTTTAATCTGTGGGAGTGTTTTAACGTTCGAACATGAAGAAGGTGGGAAAAAATACGGCTATGATAAAGTAATCATGCAGGCTGGCGGAATTGGGTATGGCAAGAAAAAAGAAGCCCAAAAGAAACCTGTTAGTGCTGGAGAAAAGATCATTGTCATGGGTGGAGACAACTACCGCATTGGAATGGGCGGCGGGGCTGTTTCTTCTGTAGATACTGGAGCCTTTAATCAATCACTTGAGCTCAACGCGGTACAGCGTTCCAATCCAGAAATGCAAAAGCGGGTTGCCAATGCAGTAAGAGCAATGGTCGAACTCGAAGATAATACCATCACCTCTATCCATGATCATGGAGCTGGAGGGCATCTGAATTGCCTTTCGGAATTGGTTGAAGAGACCGGAGGAGTCATTGATTTGAAAAAACTTCCTGTTGGTGATGAAACGCTTTCGGCCAAGGAAGTTCTGGGCAATGAGTCTCAAGAGCGAATGGGATTAGTCATCGGTGAGCAAGATGCAGCATACTTGAAAAAAGTAGCTGAAAGAGAAAGAGCTCCTTATTATGAAGTAGGCGAAGCAGGATCCAACAATGAACTCAAGTTTGAAAACAATGCTGAGGCATCCCCTTTTGACTTAAAGCTTCACCATCTTTTTGGTTCTTCTCCAAAAACTATTTTGGAAGACGCTACTCAAAATTCAAACTTTGAAGAAGTAGCTTATACTGAAGATGAGATTGAAGAATACCTCAGTGCTGTCCTTCAGTTAGAAGCAGTGGCCTGTAAAGATTGGCTTACCAACAAGGTAGACCGATGTGTTTCTGGTCGAGTCGCGACTCAGCAAACCTGTGGTGAATTGCAATTACCCCTCAACAATGTTGGAGTCATGGCCCTTGATTTTAAAACGAATAAAGGAATTGCAACTTCCATAGGCCATTCACCTGTTCCTGGATTAATTGATGCAGGTGTAGGCTCAAGGTTATCCATTACAGAGTCACTATCCAATATGGTATGGGCTCCGCTTACTCATGGACTAAAGGGTGTATCACTCAGTGCCAACTGGATGTGGCCCGCTAAAAATGAAGGTGAAAACTCCCGGTTATATAAAGGTGTGAAAGCCATCAGTGATTTCGCTTGTGAATTGGGAATCAATGTACCCACGGGAAAAGATTCAATGTCGATGACCCAGAAGTATCCGGATGGAGAAAAGGTATATGCCCCAGGCACCGTAATCATTAGTTCGGCAGCAGAGGTATCAGACATCAACTTAACAGTGAGTCCTGTAATTGATTATACACAGAAAGAATCCAAACTCGTATATGTTGATTTTTCAGGTGGTGATTTTGAATTGGGAGGTTCTTCCTTCGCACAGACTCAATCCAAGATTGGGAACAAAGCGCCTGAGGCAAACGCCAGCGTAGTTGCCAATGCATTCGAAGCGGTACAAAAGCTTATTAAAGAAGGTTTAGTTATTGCGGGCCACGATGTATCTGCTGGCGGACTAATTACTGCGTTGCTTGAGATGAATTTCGCAAATACCAGGGGAGGATTAGCAATTGATCTATCAAACCTGAATGAATCAGATAGCATCAGGGTACTATTTTCAGAAAAACCAGCATTGCTCATTCAGGTGTCCGATTCGAAAGCGACTGAGATTTTGAATGAAAAAGGAATAGGTTTTATCGAAATCGGAGAACTGATTGCCGACAGAAAAGTGAATGTTCGTAATGGCAATTTTTCTCACACTTTCGATATTGAGGAAGCTCGTCAATCTTGGTTCAAAACATCCGCACTACTTGACCTTAAGCAGACCTCAGAGGTGGTTTCCAAAGAAAGAACTGCCAACCGATTCAATCAACCGCTCTCCTACTCATTCCCTAAACGCTTCGATGGCAAGGCTTCTTCATTCAATCTTGATTTCAATCGCAACGGGAAATCAGGAATCAAAGCAGCCATCATTCGCGAACAAGGAGTAAATAGCGATCGTGAAATGGCGTATGCGCTTTGGCTTGCCGGCTTTGATGTGAAAGATGTACACATGACTGATTTGATTACTGGAAGAGAGGATTTGATTGAAGTCAATGTGATTGTTTTTGTTGGAGGTTTTTCCAATTCAGATGTACTTGGATCTGCCAAAGGATGGGCTGGTTCATTCCTATTCAATGAAAAAGCAAAATCAGCGCTGGATGCATTTTATGCCCGCGAGGATACCTTAAGCCTAGGTGTATGTAATGGTTGTCAGCTCATGATGGAATTAGGCCTGATCTATCCGGAGATGGGTGAAAATCACCCAAAGATGCATCACAATGCCTCAGGTAAATTCGAGTGCGGATTTGTCAGCGTTGACATTCAAGACACGAACTCGATCATGCTTCAGTCCATGACAGGGGCTAAGTTGGGGATCTGGCTAGCACATGGAGAAGGTAAGTTTGAATTGCGTGGAAGTGAAAATGATTACCAAATTCCGGTCAAATATTCTTATTCAGAATTTCCTGGCAATACAAATGGCAGTGACTTCAGTACGGCAGCATTAGCTTCAAAAGATGGAAGGCATTTGGCTATTATGCCGCACCTTGAGCGCTCCTTGTTTCAATGGAATTGGCCTCATAAAGAAGGGTTGGAAAGTGCAGAAGTATCTCCATGGATGGAACCTTTCGCCAATGCTATTGAATGGGTGAAAGAGCATTCGTAGTTTCGCTACCATTTTCTTCAGCAGGACACACAAAATCAATTTGATTAAAACCAGAATTGATAAAGTTTTTTCAGCTGGTATCTAAATGCCATAGTGCAACGCTCTAGTAAGCTATATTTGACCTGATAATTTTATCAATAAACATTTGATGTGCGTCATTGATGAAGGCCTCCAAGCTTAATAAGAAGATTATATGGATCATATTAGCTTTTTCATTGGCTCTGACTTTCGCCAATTACCTTAGTTTTTATAAGGAAACTCTGGAAGGCTGGTTTTTGATAAAGAATCTATGTATTGATTATCTGCAACTTGTTTCCGTATTTCTCTCGCTACATTTCGTTTCTAAGGCTTTTCCAATTAAATACAATTCCAATACTTCATTTTTTAGTTTAGGAAAGGCGCTATTCATTTACTGGGCAGTTGGCATTTTTATAGCCTTGGTATTAATAGAATTAGAATTTCTTTTTCTTTCTTATCGAGACACTAACTTTTACGAGAAAGATTTCCCAATCATTACCATATACATTTTATTGATCACCCTTATTTACATTATAGGTAAAGCACTATTGACCAATAAGTTTTTTAGAAAAAAATATTACGCCGCCCGACATGGAAATAAAGAGGAGCTTGTTAATGTAGACGATATCAGAGCAATCTTTATTTTGAAAGAGCAAATTTACATGCTGACTGAATCTAAATCACTTCTTTTAAGTCAATCACTTGAACAAATAGAACCTGATCTTTCCAATGAATTTATGAGAGTAAATCGGCAATTAATCATTCATTATTCAATCGTTGAAAGCTTCAAAAGTTCTGACGGAGGTAAGGTGGTCTTAAGTTTGAGATCAGAAAAAATCCCAACAGAGCTTTGTAGGGTTAGTCGATTGAAAGCTTCAGAGTTTAGAAAGTGGATAAAACGCACATAGCATTTCACGTCAAAATTCTTATCATTTCAGCCAACATTTATTTCTTTTTCTTCATTTGGACGCTCCCTATACCATCACTTTGGCTAAAAAAAAGTCATGAAAAAAATGTTTTCTACCGCTCTGATGCTTATGCTTTTATTAAATGCATTTTCAGCTTCAGATACTTTACTTATCACGAATGGAAATATTGTAAGACCCTCTGAAAAAGACATTCTTGAAAATCACGATGTTCTTATAGTTGATCAAAGGATCATTAAAATCGCATCCGATCAGGTTGCGAAACCTCACTACAAAGTGATAGATGCTAAAGGGAAATACCTGATTCCAGGATTGTTTGACATGCACGTTCATCTTGAACGCCTTGAGGAATCAAATCTCCGATCATTTGTTGAATATGGTATTGTCACAGTCAGAAATATGGATGGCAGACAAAACATTCTCAACTGGAAAGATCAAATATTAAAAAATGAATTACTGGGACCTGATATCTTTTCAGCAGGGCCAATAATTGAAGGAGCAGCCCCATACTGGAAAGATACGCGGGTCGTAAAGTCTAAAAAAGAAGCGATAAAGGAAGTAAATGATCAAGTAACTGCTGGCTATGATTTTATCAAAGTTTATCACACGTTAAGCAAATCATCCTACCTGGCAATTCTCCAAGAAAGTGCAATTCGAAACATAAGAGTAATTGGGCATGTCCCTTATGAAATCTCCATATTAGACGCAATTAAGAATGGGCAATCATGTGTAGAGCACTTCGATGGATACTCAGATCATCTTGAGGCAGACCACTCCCCTTTTAAAGGAAGATGGGATTGGAAAAAGCTCTTTTTTGCTTTTCCGATAGACTCTTCCAAAATAGATAAACTAGTCAGTATCA
Organism: Ekhidna sp.; assembly: GCF_039940915.1. Classification (GTDB taxonomy): domain Bacteria; phylum Bacteroidota; class Bacteroidia; order Cytophagales; family Cyclobacteriaceae; genus Ekhidna. Next base: position 1,149,967 of record NZ_JBDVFO010000003.1, on the reverse strand, counting down.
CCAGCTCCTATGGCGTAGCTAACGTTCCAACACTTGTTGTTAGAGACAAAATATCCTCCATGAAGGTCATAAAAGAAAGATATCAGGATCCAGAAATAAAAAAACTACCTAAAGAGGTACAGGATAGTTGGAGACCAGAGAAATTCAACTTTGTTGAAAATTTGACCAGCGATGATTATTCTGATTTGAACCTGGGAAAATCAAACAAACTGCTATTGGTGAAAAAATTACATGACAATGGCTGCACAATACTTGCTGGATCTGATACACCAAACCCATATGTACTTCCAGGAAGATCACTTCATGAAGAGCTATTACTACTTTCAGAAAGTGGTATTACAACTTACGATGTTCTAAGCACGGCTACCGACAAGCCTGCTGAATGGTTAGAACTTCACGATCAAGGTAAAATTCAGGAAACATACAGGGCCGATATTATTATCTTAAATGAAAATCCAATAGAAAACATCGCGAATACCCAAAGTATTCAAACAGTAATTTTGAAGGGCGAAGTGATGAAGTAGATTGTTTACTGATGATCCTTTTAGTAGTTGGGACAGGTTAGCGCTCTTATGGGTTCAATAATCCATTCATAAAGGCGCTTACCTTTTCTCGCTACTCTTAAATCTGCGACGAATGCGATAATGCACAGACAAGAGTGAATAATGCTAAAGAAATGACTCGATTTGTGATTGTCAATACACTTATTAAGCAAATTTCCAATAGAAAAGAAAGAGTGCATGTACACTCAATCCAAGTGTGACCATTGCAAAAAGTATTCTAGAGAGTATCGAACCTAGCCTTTTAATCAACGTCCGAATCCATAGCGCGATCATATCCCGATGAGGCATACAAAACGAGTAGCTCTTTAATTCGCACTCATCTTTCCATTTAATCGTTCATTTCCTCCAAGAATCTAAAAGCAACCTCAAAACTTGCCTCTTTAGCTTTCTCATCGTAATTACCTCCTCCGTTGAACAGCTTCTGTGCAAACGCATGTCGCGCCTTGGGATAAATAAATAGTCGAGCAGTTCCAGATGCCTCATTCACATTGTTAAAAAAATTGATGGCTCCAGCAGGGTTGTCGTTTGCTCCCATGACCATGAGTGCTGGAAATGTGATTTTGGCTATTTGCTCCTTATCCTGAGTAACATTCCCGTAAAACAATATCAAGGCATCTACTAATTCATTGTTCTTGATCGCTGTTTGTGATGCTGGAATTGTGCCTAAACTGAAACCCCATATGTATATGTCATCATGATTTTTACCAGCATCTTTAAGAACCTCATCGATGTACTCCCACATATTGGCCTGATCTATTGAATTCATTAGGCCTCCTGCTTCCTGATTGGTTGATGCTGATTTTCCTTTATATAAATCCATGATTATCACGTCCATACCAGCTGCAATGATTCTATCTGCCATTTCATAACTCAAGTCAGAGACCCCAAACCAGTCATGGAATAGCAGAACCACAGCATCGGACTTTTCTGATGAGAAATGATAGAAGAATGAAGTATTACCGGTTTTAACTTCTTTTTTTTGCAACTCCGTTTTTTGAGCGTGAGCATAGATACCTATAAAGAGGCATCCGGCGATTGTAAGGATAGTTTTCATATTAGGTTTTTTTACTTTAAAGTCCAATAAGACGAAATTGTCAGCTTAAAAGTCGACTAATAATATCTTAATATCTCTCAAATTGAAATATTGGCAAGAATACGAGCACTACTGAGGCCTGCAGCGAAATACTCCTTTGTCTGTGGCCAACCAAACATCACCTCTATGGCCCTCAGTCATGGCATATATTTCTGTCACTTCATTTCCCAACAGCTTTTCATAACGAGTGATTTCCTTTGTTTCCGAAATAATCAAAACACCAGTACCGCCAGCAACACACCAAATGCGTCCATCACCATCTTGAAACATCGGAAGCACTGTCTTTCCGCTTTCATAAGAAATCCATCGATCGTTGTCTCGAGTGAATAGTCCCTCGCTTGCACCAACCCAAATTTGATCATTGTCGTCTTTCAGCAGCTTTCTAGAATTTTTATCCAGCAATTTATATTCCCAACTCTTGCCTAAAATATTTACTCCGCCTTTTCGAGTCGCAAACCACATGTTATTATTCTTATCTTGACATACATCATGTACCACATGATGTTTTAATCCATCTTTCACTTGGTAGGTTTTCCAAGATTGATTTTTGTAAACCGCAGCGCCACCAGGAGCAGACGTCCAAATGTTTTGATTTTCATCTTGAAACACAGAGAATATCACTCTACCGTCAAGGCCAATATCGTCAACTATGGCATAAGTGATTGATTCTGTATTAGAAACTTTTCTGAGGAAGCCTAATCCACCAATCCATAAATTACCGTCACCATCTTCAAATAAGGTTGACACAGGAAAAGCATTCTCAAAAGCACCGGCTAGAGATGTGGCTTTTGTAGAATCATAGAGAACAATTCCATCTCCCAAGCCGGCTATTAGACCATATGTAGTAGAATAATGGATAGTCCTGACTTCAACATCGGTCAACCATAATTCCTCTACTGTTAATTTTTGTGCATGCCCATGAAATGATAACAAAACAAAAAATGCAGGGAGGCTGGAATAAAAGAGGGATTTCATCATATCGCTAATGCTTTATTTTATGACATATACGGAATAACGACTTTGAAGTAGAAGTTGACTTCTTTATTGACATCTTTGGAAGATAAAGAATCAATATTAGCTACCTAAACTTCTCTTCTTAAATGCACTCGGTGTCTCTCCTACTATTTTTTTAAATGAGGCATTGAAACTTGAAACCGAATTAAACCCCGCCATCTCGGCTATCGCTTCAAATGTAAGTCGATCATTTTCTTCATGCAGTAATAGGTCTTTCGCTTCCTCTACGCGCTGCGAATTGATCAATTCCTTAAAACTTATCCCAAAATGGCTATTAATCGCTTGCGAGATATAATTGTGGTGAACATCCAGTTTGCTTGCCAAATCAGCCAATGTAAGTTTCGGGCTCTTAAAAAGCTTTTCTGATTCGATGAGATGGTGAGTCTTCAAAGCCAGTTCCTCCGTTTTATGCTTGCTCATTCCGGAGGTCGTGTACTTGATGTTCTTTTTATCAAAAGCACCCGTCAGTTCCTGATAGACTACCAATAACAGAAAGGAAATTAAATAATAACCATCGTACTTTGCGTATCGATCACCTAAGCCAAAGTATCGACTAAGATCAAGCGCCCATAACAGTAGATAGGCAACAGAAATGACCCAAACTTTCATGCTCCAATCCTTCACCTCCCGTTTAGCCAATTGAACAATGATTCCCACCAGTGCTGCAAACTGGGCTACACGGTAAATGGTCGCTACAGGAAGTGAATCAACCCTATGGCCTTGCAGGTATTTCTCATACAGTGCCACCTTCTCATCTACTGATAACACGTAAAAAGGCATTAAATAAATGATGAAAAAAACGAATGGAATGAGATGCAGTCCGTCAAGGAGTTTAAATCTTTGCTTTCCAGAAAGACTAGAAGAAATGAAGAGGTAAAAAGAAGATGGAAGTACAATAACCATCGGCGTATTGACTCTCATGAAATGAGGGTATACTCTAATTAAATCACTAAAAAACAACCACTCCACCAAAACCTCGACAAACAGAACTAGCAAAATTATCCTGAAACTAACTTCGGAGATGTCCAAGCTTTTTCTTCGAAAGCTTATAGCTATCAAATAGGTTAAAGCTAAGATTGACGCATACAGAAAAGCTCCCTCCACCTCTATTAAATTGATATAAAAAATTAAAGCTACTTACATCCTCCAAATCTCCGATAAGAATTCCTATTCGGTAAGAAAACGACCCTTAGATTTTGCACTACACAAAAGATCGATAGTAACATTTTTATTTTTGTGATAATGGACTAATTTTGCCCTCCGTTTAGACGGAAGTGTGGGATTAACACTTTAAAAAACATTCCTGTATTGGCCTATGGTGTAACTGGCAACACGTCTGGTTTTGGTCCAGAAGAGTCTAGGTTCGAGCCCTAGTAGGCCAACTAGTTCCAATGAGAACGACAATTTAATCCCGCTAACACTGGCGGGATTTAATTTAAAAAGATGTCATCAGTAAAGATATTTTCAGGCTCCGCAAATCCAGAATTAGCAAATGCAATTGCCAACAACTACGGCAAGCCTCTGGGTTTAAGTGAAAAACAAACTTTCAGTGATGGCGAAATGGGTGTTTATTTCACCGAATCGGTGCGAGGATCTGACGTCTTTCTAATCCAGTCTACAGTACCGCCAGCTGATAATATTTGGGAACTTCTTTTACTTATTGATGCTGCTAGAAGAGCTAGCGCCAAGTACGTTACGGTTGTTGTTCCTTATTTTGGATATGCCAGACAAGACAGAAAAGACAAGCCCAGAGTTTCTATAGCTGCCAAACTTGCGGCGAATGTACTGACATCAGCCGGAGCTGATCGAATAATGACATGCGACTTACACGCAGGTCAGATTCAGGGTTTTTTCGATATCCCAGTGGATCATTTAGATGCTTCTGCCATCTTTCATCCCTACCTGAAAAACCTCAACCTTGACAACATGATCATTGCCTCGCCAGATGTTGGTGGAACCGCACGTGCTCGATCATATGCAAAACTATTTGAGGTAGACATGGTGATCTGCGACAAGCACAGAAAGCGAGCCAATGAAGTAGCATCTATGCAAGTAATTGGAGATGTCGAAGGAAAAGATGTTGTGCTGGTAGACGACATGGTCGATACGGCCGGAACAATTAGTAAAGCCGGGACGCTTTTAAAAGAAAAAGGTGCTAATTCAGTGAGAGCTATTGCAACGCATGGTGTACTCTCTGGAAATGCGCACAAAAACATTGAAGAATCTGCGCTAGAAGAATTGATCATTACAGATACAATACCTCAGAAGCAAGAGTCTTCAAAAATCAAAGTACTGACTGTGGCAGAGCTTTTCGCCAAAGCTATCCGTAAGATCCACGATCACGAATCCATTAGTTCATTATTCATTAAATAATCATATTTTAAATCAAATTCAATTATGAAAACTGTTGAGATTATAGGGTATAAAAGAGCAAATCTCGGCAAGACTGAAGCGAAGCGCTTAAGAGAAGAAGGAATGGTACCATGCGTTGTTTACGGTGGTGATCATCAGATTCACTTTTACGCTCCAATGATCTTGTTTAGAGACCTTGTATACACTGACGAAGCGCACTTTGCTTTACTAACAATTGAAGGAGAACCAGAACCATTCGAAGCTATCATTCAGGATGTTCAGTTCCATCCAGTGAGTGAAGTTATCATGCACGCTGACTTCCTACAATTATTTAGAGGTACACCTATCAAAATGAACATCCCAGTTCACCCGGTAGGCTCTGCCCCTGGAATACAGCAAGGAGGTAAGTTGATTAGAAAAGTTAAGTACTTGCAGGTGAAAGCTTTACCTAAAAACATGCCAGAATACATCGAAGTAGATGTTTCAGGCCTTGGATTAGGTAAATCAATCAAAGTAGGTGAGCTAGAAGTAGGAGAATACGAAATTCTAAACAGCCCACTGGTAACACTAGCAGGTATCGAAGTACCTAGAGCACTTAGAGGAAAAGATACGGAAGATGAAGAAGGTGAAGAAGGAGAAGGTGAAGAAGGAGCTGAAGGAGCAGATGCACCAGCAGCAGAGGAGTCTTCAGAATCTTAAAAATTTCGAAACTTTAATTTTAATCCCGACCTTCGCGTCGGGATTTTTTTTTGCTTTAAAATGAAATACTTAATTGTCGGACTGGGAAACATTGGGGCTGAATATGAGCTCACCAGACACAACATTGGTTTTTTGATTATGGACCGTCTTGCGGATGAGCAAGGTGTCAAATTTGAGATGAACAAGCTGGCATTCACTTCTGAAGTAAAGTACAAAGGCCGAACACTTCATTTGGTGAAGCCGACAACCTACATGAACTTAAGTGGTAAGGCTGTAAATCACTACCTGCAACAGCATAAGATCCCCAAGGAAAACCTCTTGGTAATAACGGATGACATTGCCCTACCCTACGGGAAAATAAGATTGAAACCCAAAGGATCTGCCGGAGGTCACAACGGTCTGAAAAACATTGAGCAGCTAACAGGGGGGCAAAACTACTCCAGGCTAAGGTTTGGTGTAGGTGATGAATTTGCCAAAGGTCGTCAGGTAGATTACGTGCTTAGCCCTTTCTCCAAAAAGGAAATGGACGAGCTGGTTTTGAATATGGATCAGGCAATAGCCGCAATATTTTCGGTTTGTACCATCGGTTTGGAACGAACCATGAATCAGTTTAACTGACCCTTCTAAGAGCTAGTCTTCATAATCTGCATTTATTTCCTACTTAATTCGACCTAAAACTTTAAGAAATCTTTCAATACTTAAGTTCGTGGTGTAACCATTTTATATTGGTAGAGTATCCGTCTTGCAACCTATCCGGTTGCAGTTTGTCCTTATCTCATATTAAAAACCTACTCAAAATGAAATACTACTTGCGAATAACCTTACGGAATTTTTTCAGACATAAAGTTTCATCCCTTATCAACCTCATCGGGCTTACCACTGGACTTTCGTGTGCTTTCTTTATATATCTATGGGTACAGGATGAGCTCCAGGTAAACAAATTTCATGAAAAAGATGATCGCCTGTATCGAGTAATGGAATTTCAGACCTACTCCAATGAAACATTTGCCACAAACTCTACCCCGGGCATATTGGGAGAGAATCTAAAAATAGATTTTCCTGAGATTAAATATGCTGCCACTACAACCTGGATAGGCAAAGCGCTACTGGCACATGGAAACACCTTCTTCAAGGAAAATGGATTTCATGTAGGCCAGGACTACTTCAATATTTTTTCATATCCGCTGATCGCTGGCAATCCAGACAATGTACTCAAAGACAAAAAGTCTATTTGTTTGTCAAGAGATATTGCTAACAAATTCTTTGGCAGTGTTGAAAACGCGATGGGCAAAACGATGCGCTATGAAGACGATCGTGAGTTTATTGTCACGGGTGTATTCGAAAACATCCCAAAAAACTCCACCTATATTTTCGATTTTGTACTACCTCTTCAGGACTATCTTGATAGAAATGAGTGGGCAACCGACTGGGGCAATAATGGGCCTAATACCTATGTGATCTTAGAGAATGCAGCCGTTGCAGAAAATGTAACTGAAAAGATAGCCGGCTACATTAAAAGCAAGGAGGATGACAGCAATGTGGATTTATTCCTGAAAAAATATTCCGAACAATACCTCTATGGTAAATACACGAATGGTGTCCCAGACGGTGGCAGAATTGAGTATGTCCATCTCTTCTCTATAATAGCTATTTTCATCCTAGTCATTGCCTGTATCAATTTCATGAACTTATCAACCGCTCGTGCTTCCAAACGTGCGCATGAAGTGGGAGTCAGAAAAGCGATTGGTGCAGACAGAGGCATGCTTATTCGCCAGTTTATTGGTGAATCCATTTTGATCACACTGGTCTCCATGATTCTTGCATTTCTGATTGTTTTCATGGTTCTTCCACAGTTCAATATCATCACAGACAAGAGTATTTCTTTACAAATAACTCCAGAAATCCTGAGTGTTTCTTTAATAACCGTTCTTGTAACAGGAATACTGGCAGGCAGCTATCCTGCACTCTATCTCACACATTTCAATCCAGTCAAAGTTCTAAAAGGAGACATTAAAAGCTCCATTGGTGAAGTGTGGGCACGAAAAGGCTTAGTTATTTTTCAATTTACGATTACGATCATCCTGATTGTTGGAGTAATTGTTATCCACAGCCAGACACAATATGCATTCACCAAGAACCTGGGATATGATCAGGAAAATGTGGTCTTCTTCCATCAAGATGGTTCCATTCGCGATAGCAGAGAAGCATTTTTCACAGAACTTAGAAAAATTCCAGGAGTAGCCAATGCAACTGGCACCAGTCACACAATGATCAGTCAGATGAGCAACACTTCAGGATTGAAGTGGCGAGATAAATCTCCGGAGGAGCGTGTTCTATTTGAGAATATTGGTGTGGATGAAGAATTTCAAGAAACAATGGGAATGAATCTCATAGCTGGCAGGTGGTTTAGTAAGGATTTCGGGGCGGATAGTACAAAAATGGTAATCAATGAAGCCTCTGCACGAATTATGGGCTTCACTCCAGAAGAGGCCGTTGGTGAAAATATTCGACTATGGAATGAGTACGATTTAGAAATTGTTGGTGTGTTGGAAGACTTCCACTACCAGTCCATTCATACTGAAGTCTCCCCAGCATTCTTCTGGTTAAGAAACACAGGAAATGTTGCCGTTAGACTCGAAGCTGGAAAGGAAGTAGAAACGATGACTTCCATTCAGGAACTCTATGAAACTTTTGCTCCCGGATTTATTTTCGAATATGAATTTCTGGATAAGAGTTACCAAGAATTATATGAATCAGAATTGCGGGTGGGCACGCTCTCATCCTATTTCGCTGGATTTGCCATTATCATCTCTTGCTTAGGACTGTTTGGACTGGCTTCCTTCACGGCTGAAAGGAGGCTCAAGGAAATAGGCATTCGAAAAGTACTTGGTGCATCCGTTACCAACATTGTAATGATGCTCTCAAAAGACTTCACTCGATTGGTAGGTGTTTCCATCATCATTGCGGTACCAATTTCCTACTATTTCATGGATAAATGGCTGGAGGGCTTCGCCTATAAAATTGATTTGGGCTATGGTATTTTTATCGGAACAGCAGCCATTTCACTGTTAATTGCCTGGCTAACTGTTAGCTCACAAGCACTGCGTGCTGCGCATGTGAATCCATCCAAATGCTTAAAAGACGAATAGTTTGAGGCTTCCCCTCCGATGACGTGTATATTTGAAATGTGAAAATCATTGTCATCGGAGGAGGTGCAGCCGGCTTTTTTACAGCTATCAATATTGCTGAAAAACACCCAGAATACAACGTCTGCATTCTTGAAAAAACCAGGAAGCTTTTAAGCAAGGTTAAGGTATCAGGTGGTGGTCGGTGCAATGTTACCAATGAAAGAAGTAGGCCTTCAGAACTCGTTCGTTTCTATCCGCGAGGTTCAAAAAAATTGCATCAGGTTTTTAAACGATTTTCAACAACTGACATGGTCACCTGGCTTTCGAAACGGGGAATTGAAACAAAAGCCGAGGAAGACCAGCGCATGTTTCCAATGAGCAACTCTTCTCAGACCATCATAGACTGTTTTTTAAAACAAGCAGCGCGTTTCAAGGTGTCTATTCTTCAGAATGAAACATTGACTGCATTAAATCAAACAGGAAACCAATGGCAGGTCACTACCACAAATCAGATTTATGAAGCAGATAAGGTTGTGATAGCAACCGGATCTTCTCCTTCAACCTGGAAGGTTTTGGAACAAGTAGGATTAGCGATCACCCCTATTGTCCCATCCCTCTTTACATTCAACATAAAAGATGAACGGATTAAGCATCTACCAGGTATTTCATTTGCTGAAGCGCGGGTGAAAATCGCAGGCAGCAAGCTGGAAGAGAATGGCCCGCTCCTCATCACTCACTGGGGATTAAGTGGGCCCGTAATTCTAAAACTATCCGCTTGGGGAGCATATGAACTTGAATCAAAAACCTATCAATTTGATATTCTCGTCAACTTTGTTGGCGGCTTAGCACCAGATGAGGTTCGAAAACATCTCGTACAATATCGGGAGGCCAATCCTAAACGAAAAGTGATTAACTACCCACTATTCGATGTTCCCAAACGGTTCTGGGATAGCATAATTTCTTGTTGTTGTATTGCTTCTGAAACGCCCTTTTCAGAATTATCCAAAAAGCAGCTCAATAAACTCGTCGAGGAGCTCGCACAGGGCAAATATGTGGTTCATGGAAAAAGTACATTCAAGGACGAATTTGTAACCGCAGGAGGTGTGAAATTATCAGAGGTCGATCTGGAAACCTTCGAATGTAAGCGCTTTCCGAATCTATACATTGCAGGAGAGGTTTTAGATATTGATGCACTCACAGGAGGCTTCAATTTTCAGGCCTGTTGGTCGGCTGGTTGGATCATTTCGGAGAGTATTTAACAGAATAGGATGACAATTCTATTGTCAACCGTGAAACAATAGGAAATAAACTCCTGAATTCTTAGTCCAAAAAAATTCGCAATTGCGAAAAAGTAAACGAAATTACGGTATTCACCATTTAAAATAACCAATATGAAACCAGCGATTGAATCGATACGGGCATTTGTTGGAGCCAAAGATTATCAACAGTCAAGAGAATTTTACAAAGCCTGGGGATTTAGCGAGGTGGTAACTTCATCTAAGATGTCTTACTTCTTCATTGATAACTTTGGTTTCTACTTGCAAGACTATTACGTCAAAGATTGGATAGAAAATACCATGCTATTCATTGAAGTTGAAAATCTCTCAGACTACTGGGAAATACTGAAAGGTAAAAGTCTGGACAAACAATTTGAAGGGGTGAAACTGGTGGAACCTACAACTTTTGATTGGGGGCATGAAGGGTTTGTTTACGACCCATCAGGTGTTCTATGGCACATCGGAGAGTTTACCTAGCAGTGATTTATTCTACTGCTACTTCCTGACCTTCAAAGGAAACTTTATCCCCTACACGCAGCTTCTTTCTACGCTGCTTTTCTACCTGGCCATTCACTTGTACAAGTCCTTCATCGATGAATTGCTTGGCCTCCCCTCCTGAACCTACCAGCTGCATGATTTTCAACAACTTATTGAGCTCAATGTATTCGTGTCCTTCTAATTTGAAAATCATCAATTCGTTTTATAAAATGCAACTTGCTTAGTAATCACCAGTCCAGAAAAATTATTCTTATCTACCAATAATAGTGTATCAGGAATGTCTTTATACTCACGTACAGCATATTGGAACCCTCTCGCAAAATCTTTGGTCGTATGAATGAACAGGCTATCTCCTGAAGTGGAGTACGTTGCAGACGCACCAACTGAAAAGTTTATCGTCCTGTCTTTGTTGAATCTATAGATGAAGGAATCTGCAAGATTGTTAATTGGAAAAGCGTTAAGATCAATTTCATCGTTTACACCTTCAGAATCCAATAAACGAGTTTCAACACTTCTCCAAGTACCAATAAGTAAAGGATCAACACCAATAAGCGCATCATCATCCGAACAGGCGCAGAGAATCGCGAAGACAAATAAGACCAATACGTTCTTCATTTTTGGCATCCTTCAAAGATACTTGATAAAGACAAATAGTCTTAAAACAATTAATTCTTAAAAATAGAAACATATTGAATAGACTTGCGTATGATTAATTCTTAAAAGTAGAAAGTAATATGAAAGGATTTATTGGAGAATTTGAAGAACTGGTACTCCTAACCATAGCAAACCTAGCCAAGGATGCTTATGGAGTGGCCATATTGAACGATATATCAGAACGCGCCAGTCGCAAGCTTAGCATTGGTGCTTTGCATTCTACGCTTACACGTCTAGAAGAAAAAGGATACATCTCCTCCTACCTGGGTGAGCCGACGAATGAACGAGGAGGTCGTCGCAAGCGATACTTTGAATTAACGGACAGCGCAGTTTCCGAACTCAACAACATGAAGGCATTAAGAGATCAACTTTGGGCTGGATCGAAAATTAATCTATCCCTCAAATGAGTCACGAATTCCATCCACCTAAGCTTGCTCAGCGGATACTAAAGTGGTATGCCGGCAGAGCGGACATGGAAGACATAGAAGGCGATTTGGATGAAGTATACCAACTGAATGTCTCCTCTGATGGAAGATTCAAAGCGGCATGGCAGTATTGGATTCAAATCTTTTCGCTTCTCTTTTCATATGGTCTAAAGAAGCGTAAGAAAAATGCTTCTTATTCTACTCATTACTACAAAAACTCAATGACTATGTTTAAAAACTATTTCCAGATAGCCTATAGAAATTTAAAAAAACAAAAAACTTTTACACTTATTAATGTAGCAGGGTTAGCCATGGGAATGTCTATCGCCCTGTTGGCACTTGCAATGTTTGTGGAATTAAATCAATTCGACGAATTCCATCCAAATGCAGAAAACACCTATCGAATAACTACGAAGCTCACCGAATCTGGTGATGTAAATAGATATGCTTCCTCTCCTCCAGCTCTAACCTATGCGATCGATGAGCAAATTGATGGTATTCGGGCATCTGTCCATATCAATGATCACTTCTTTCCTATCATAGAACATAAAGGAAATGAGGTAGATTCATGGGGATATTTTACTGAACCTAGCTTTTTTGATGTTTTCGCTTTTACGCTGGAAGAAGGAACCTCAAATGCACTTAACCAGCCCAATCAGATTATCATCACTAAAGAATTGGCAACAAAACTCTATGGTGCTGATTCTCCATTAAACAAAATCATAGAAACCAAGAAATACGGTCAGTTGATAATTGCAGGAGTTTTGACAGACTTCCCAAAACGAACACACCTCAAGTTTGATTTTTTGATTGGCTTCTCCTCTGCAGATAAGTTTAATGCAAATATGCGATCAGCTGAATGGACAGAATTCAGAAGTAATTACTACTATTTTAACATAGCTCCTGATCAGAAAAAGAAAATTGCATCTCAAATTGAGGTGATCGGAAAATCTGGAGATCCAGTATTTCAGAGTGAAGAAAAGAAAGCGAACTATCAACTGCAAAGGTTAACCGATATTACTCCAGGTGACATGATGAGTGATACCATAGGTATTGAATTCGATCGTCCAACCATGATTCTCTTTTTTGGAGTTTCACTTTTGATCCTGATTCCGGCGTGTTTCAACTACACGAATATGTCAATAGCAGTGGCCTTAAAACGTGCGAAGGAAGTAGGAGTAAGGAAAGTCTTAGGAAGTCATCGCAAACAAATCATGGGACAGTTTCTCGTGGAAACGATAATCATATGCATGATGGCAGTAGGGCTATCTACTTTCATTTTCAACTTCATTCGTCAGGAGTTTTTAAGTATGTTGACTGGGTCGGCAGCTTTATCTCTAGATCTATCAGAATGGATGATTCTTACCTTCATACTATTTGCAATAGCAACGGGAATTGTAACCGGTATTGGTCCAGCGATCTACTTTGCCAAGATATCCCCCATTCAAGCATTGCGATCTGATTCTTCAAATCAAAAGGTGAACATCTCTGGGGTAAGAAAAGGGCTACTGGTATTTCAATTCACATTGACATTGGGTTTCATGATTGGTATCGGCGTACTACTAAAGGAATACCAAGAAGCACGCGGTTACGAATACTCTTTCAATGTTGAAAACACATTTATTATACCTACCCAAGGTCAAGACGTTCAATTGATAAGGAACACATATACAAGGCAACCAGGAGTTGAAAATCTAAGCTTCAGTTCCAGCATTCCCGGAACACCGCTTACCAATAACCTCTACCTACTTTTTCCTGAATTGCAAGACTCAATGAGAGTTCGACAAATCTATGTGGACGAGCAATTTACGGACCACATGAACTTAGAATACATATGGGGAGATCAACTTTCAAATGAAACTTATCAAATTGAAAAAGTCGTTGCTAATCAAAGCCTGATGGAGCGCATGAAACTTCTTAACCCTGACGCTGACAGCACAAACATTGTTCTTTCTGACGGCAGAAAGGCACAGATAGTGGGAGTCATAAAAGATTACAACCATGAGCCTCTAAATCACAGGATAGAACCCATGTTAATTCGCGTTGATCAGGAATTTAATAATTACGCGATTGTCACTATGAATGCACCTGCAAATGCCGGCAGTTATTCTAAGCTTGAGAATGCATGGGAAGAACTCTTTCCAAATCAGATATTTCAGGCGTCCTTGCTGAAGAATGAGTTAGATTCTGCTTATACTTTTTTCCAAATTGGAATGAAAATATTCGGTTTTTTAGCAGCTTTAGCCATTTCCATCTCGTGTTTAGGGCTTTTAGGCATGGTCATTTTTGCCACCGAAAGCAGAACAAAAGAAGTAGCAATTAGAAAGATTCTTGGAGCAAATAAGAAAAGTCTTTTCGCGACATTGGCAGGATTGTTTATGAAACTTTGGGGAATTGCCCTACTCTTTGCCATTCCCATATCATATGCATTTTACGATTTGGTATTGATAAGAATGTATAACAAGTTCAGTGATGGTGTAGGATTTATAGAGATTGCACTGAGTGTGTTTATCACACTATCTCTTGGAGCAATTGCAATTTTTTGGCAGGTCAATAAAGTAGCAAAGATCAATCCGGCTATAAATTTAAGAAATGAATAAGAGGGACTCTATAGTGCCTCCGTTATTGGCACAAAAGTTACTAAAATGGTTTGGTGGACGTGCTGATCTAGAAGATCTCCAAGGCGATCTTGATGAAGTATATCAGGAGGTATATCAACAAAAAGGTAAACTAAAGGCAGGCATTAAGTATTGGTATCAGGTTTTCTCTCTGATCTTTTCTTACGGACTAAAGAAAAGGAAATCCCAAGCTGCCTATTCTTCATTCTATTACAAAAACTCAATAGCAATGTTTAAAAACTATTTAAAAGTGGCGATGCGAAACTTCGCCAAACAAAAACTCTTCACAGCTATCAATGTCATTGGGTTGGCAATGGGAATGTCAGTCAGCTTATTGATACTGGCAATTTTATCTCAAGTTCTTCAGTTTGACGTTTTCCATGAAAACAAAGATCAGTTGTATCGCATAACTACAACAGAGTCAAGCGAAGACAGCAACAAAAACTACGCTACCACAAGTTTGGGTGTTTACGATGGTCTAAAAAATGATTATCCTGGAATAAAAGGAACGGTTAGAATTAACAATGGATTGAGGCTGACCATCGATCACCGACAAAATGAAATCAAAATTGATGGAGGATACACGGACCCTAGTTTTTTTGAGGTATTCTCTTTTGATTTAGCCGCGGGCAATGAATCTACTGCGCTGAATGAACCGCAAAGCATAGTCCTTTCACAAAGTTTGGCTCAGAAACTATTCCCAAGTGAAGATCCTATCGGCAAAGTACTAACCACAACAAACGGTATAGAATATACAATCACAGGTATTTTGAAAGGGCACCCAAGGCAAACACATTTAAAATATGAGGCTTTGGTTTCTTTTAGCACAATTGATCAGAATAATAAGTCAGTAACCCAATGGACAGACTATACAAGCAGTTATGTATATGTGCTTATGGACCTGGGCAAAAAGGAAGCCGAACTCCAATCCGCTTTGAATCAATTAACTCAAAGGGCACAAGCACTTTTCAGTGAAAAAACTGTTTCATTCAAGTCGCAGGCTTTTACATCCATTAGTCCCGGGAAAAACTTCTACAACGAGAGCACTCCTTTTGATTGGCTAATGACTATTCTGCTTTTTTGTCTGGGTCTACTCATTCTCATTCCAGCATGCTTCAATTATACGAATCTAATGATTGCTAGAGCCCTGAAGCGAACGAAAGAAATAGGTATAAGGAAAATTGTCGGTAGTAATCGAAATCAAATTGCAACTCAATTCATTGTCGAGTCCATTCTTCTTTCGGTAATCGCACTCATTGGCTCTGTCTTCATATTCAATTTGATCAAAAATGAATTTGCTTCTATGGTGATTGACTCGGATACACTTGATTTCTCGCTTAATGGCACCATGATCCTTATATTCATCTTATTTGCTATCCTAACGGGCGTAATGGCGGGGCTTTTTCCAGCGCTTTATTTCTCAAAGCTTACGCCAATCAACTCTCTCAAAACAGAGATCAAGTCAAAAGCTGGTAGCATATCAAATATTAGAAAAACACTCATGGTGGTTCAATTTGCGATTTCATTGATCTTCATTATTGGAGTGGGAGTAATTGCCAAACAGCACAAGGATATTCTCCAATACGACCTGGGTTTTAATAAGGAAAATGTGTTAACTGTTCCACTAAAAGGTATAGATCATCAACTCGTGTTAAATGAGTTTTCTACAGTGCCTGGTGTCACAAGCACAACAGTTGCTTCCATTATGCCGGGCGTAGAAAGTGGATTGGGTGGATCGATTAATTACCATCCTGAAAATCGCATGGACTCTATTGATTCCTACCTTATTGAAATAGATGACCAATTCTTATCTGTGCTGGACTTTAAGATAAAATGGGGACAAAATTTGAACGCTGAAACACAAAACGTTGACCATTCGGTTCTGGTCAATGAAGAATTCATGAAGATTTATCGCACGATAAACCCTGATCTAGACTCCCTTACCATGCTGATGAATGGCGTCAAAAAAAGCATTGTGGGAGTAGTAAACGACTTCAACTTTATGCAGTTAAATATGGGAATGCAGCCACTTGTCATCGCATATAATCCTCAATCAGCAAGATATGCATTGATGAAAGTGGAATCCGAAGACATCATTTCTACAGTCGATCAACTTGAAAAGAAATGGGAAAGCATTGAAAGCAATATACCTTTCGAATCTTATTTTCTGGATCACAAGATTCAGGAATCCTATGAGCAGACGTTCGGCATTATCAAGATTTTTGGATTTCTTGGAGCGCTCTCCATTACCATTTCCGTCATTGGTCTCTTTGGCATGGTTACTTATTTCACAGAGAATAGGATCAAAGAAGTCGCTATTAGAAAAATCATGGGCGCTTCGATTTTAAACCTATATCAGTCACTTGGTGGATCTTTCATGAAGCTGATAGTAATTGCCACCCTGATTGCTACTCCCCTTGCCTATGTGTTTTATGACCGGATATTTGTCCGTATGATTAGCAAGTTCAGTGTGGGTGTCGGTTGGTTCGAAATCACGATGAGTATCTTATTTATGCTAATCGTCGGTCTCTTACCCATTCTTTGGATGGTATCGAAAATAGCAAAAATAAACCCCGCTGATAACCTCCGGAATGAATAGCCTTTAATTTAGCTAAATGCCAAATACGCATTTTCAATTCAAAGAATTTCGAGTAGAGCAAGCACGGTCTGGAATGAAAGTAACTACAGATGGTTGCCTATTTGGAGCATGGGTTGCTAAGGAAATCGCTGAATTAAAATCAGAGCCTAAGCGAATATTGGATATCGGCACGGGTACTGGGCTGCTATCTCTGATGCTGGCGCAGGCATCAGCATTTAGCAAAATAGATGCAATAGAGATCAATGCAGAAGCGTTTCAAGAAGCTTCTGCTAATTTTAGTGCTTCCGCATGGAATCAACGATTGCAGTGTAGACACCTTTCGATCCAAAAATTTTCAGAACAGCCTTATGACATAATCATCTGTAACCCTCCCTTCTTTCAAGGCAGCCAACTTGGAAATGAATCCAATAAAAATGATGCGGTGCATTCAACATTTTTATCGGCAGCAGACTTGCTTGAAAGCATCAGGCGATTATTGGCCAAGGATGGTATTTTCTATCTTCTATACCCTGAAAGAGAAATGGATCAATTCATTGACTTGTCCAAAAAATCAGAACTGTTTCTCAATCAAATAGTAACGGTGAAAAATAGATCAGATGAATCGGTTTTCAGAAAGGTGGCTCAGTTCGGATTTCAAATAAAGGATTGTGAGCAGAGAGAACTAGCTATTCGAAGGGAGGATCACAAGTACACAGATGGGTTTTGGGACCTGATCAAGGACTACTACCTGGAATACAACAATCCTAACGCTTCATCAGGTTAGGTTCATTTGGCTACAGCCATTGTACCCTGAAGGTTTAGCTAACCTTATAGCTTATGTCCATCGACGTTGCTTCATCTGTCTCTGATTTCAATAGTTTGAATCGAGATACGCCTTCTTTCAACTCCTGAGAAATATTGAGCAACTCCTCAAATTTCTTATTGTAGTTATTCATACCAGCAGATAGTTGAGATGTAGATGTTGCCACCTCTTCAGAACCAGCTGCGGTTTCCTCTGCTATGACAACTACCGACTCTGTGATATTCACAATGTTATGAATATCCGCTATTTGCACTTTGCTAGCCGATAAAATCTCTTCAGAAAAATCAAGCGTTGTATCAGATGATTCCTGTATTGATCCAAATGCGTCCAAGGCTTTTGCTGATGTCTTCTCCCCTTTTTCAACAATGCCATTCATCGAACCAATCACATTTACCGCCACCTTTGTATCTCGCTGAACGTCCCTCACGAGGTTTTCAATTTCATCTGCGGCGTTTTTAGAATTCTCAGCCAGTTTCCTTATTTCATCTGCAACAACTGCAAACCCCCGACCCTTTTCTCCAGCTTGAGCAGCTTCTATTGCAGCATTAAGTGCCAAAAGATTGGTTTGAGATGTTATCTCGGTGATTACTCCCAGCATTTGTGATATTTGATTGGAGCGTTCGCTCAACACATTGATGGATTGTGTGGTTTTCTTTGAATGTTCAGACAGCTCTGTCATGCTTGCTACCAAGTTTCTGACAAGCGCCGATCCCGTAGAGCTATTTTCTGCTCCTTGCTTCGCTGCTTCATTGATCTGAGAAGAATGCTCACCCATTTTTTTAGAGAAGTTCAATATACCTTCTACCAACCCCATAACCTCATCCGTTTTTTCAACTTGATTTTGAGTTCCTGTGCTCATTTCCGAAATGGAAGTAGCAATTTCTTGGGTACTATTCAACATTTCATCACTTGCCACTTTCATGTCTGAAGTCGAATCTTCAACCAGATTTGCGTTCCTAAGGATCTGCGTATGAAAAGTGTTAAGGTTATCCAGTGCTTCGTTGAGACTTTCGGTGAGTTTTCGTATATCTCCCTTGGTGCTCTTTTCATATCTCAGAGTCAAATCACCTTCTGCCATCGAGTTCACAATCTTGTTGACCTCCAATACTGGATGCACAATTGAGGAGAGTAAATTATTAATCGAATCGGTCAAATCATACCATGCTCCACGCTTCTCACCTGTTTCGATTCTTGCGTTTAGGTCACCTTCTGCCCCGGCTTTCTCTACCACAGCTTTTATCTCTTCGGTAATCTCGTGTAATCGATCTCGCATGGTTACCAACGATTTTCCTAGCACATCACGATCACTCAAAATTGCGTATTCACCATATAGTTCGCCTTCCCCGATGTTTTGGGCAAAAGCAGCAGTATTGTATAATCCCCACCTTAAGTCTTTCAATGATTTGATCATATCACCTATCTCATCCTGGCTCTCCTTCATCTCCACATTCGGAAGTTCCCCCGCTCCCATTTGTTGAATTAATCCATTGAGGAGTCCTACGGGTTTTGTTATGGATCTACTCACCAAATAAGAAGCAAGGCTTGCCAATAAAATTGAAATAACAACCAGCCATATGCTCAGCAGCTCAACGGAATCCAATGAAGCATTCTTTTGGTCGATCAGGCCGTTTGACATGCGCTGCAAATTGGTGGTATACCCTGCAAGAGATGATAGAATTTCACTCACATGAGGCTCAATCTTTTCATCAAAAAAAGGAATTGCTTCGAAAAAAAGGAGCGAATCGTTGTTGTAGGCTTCATCAGTAGCCAGGATGTTCATCACATGCTTTTGCTCAGAAAAATTATCCTCAATGAGCTTAAGGATGATGTCCAGGCTATCAATGTTTTCATTCCCGGTAGCCCAATTTTCGATAAGCAATTCTATCTCACTTTTTAAGGCTGGGAATTCCTTATTATGCAGCCCTTTCAGTTCATTCTTTTCAGTATTATTTGGAACGTAAATCCAATTATTGATTAGCTGTCCTCCTCTATCCACTACAAAATCCAGCTCATCCATCTTCACAAGTAAAGACATGTAAACTTCTGTAACCTCCCGATCCACACTTCTGCTCTCGCGAAGCTTGTAAAGACCATATAGACTACTAAAACCTGTGATCAAAATGATGATTGCGTATCCGAGCGCAACTTTTTTTCCTATGGTGAAACGACTTCTGAATTTCATGGTGGTAAATGGTAGGAAGAAGTAACGGGTCTATTCAAACCCTTTAAAAGATTTTAAGAAAAGCTGACGAAGTAGCATATTCCCACTTCGTCAGCAACACGCTTTGCTATAAATCAGTCTGACAGTGAGATCATTTTGCACTGATCACCAATGTTTGATGCCTCACTTGCTTCAATAATCCCAATGGCTCCAGACACCCTACTTACATAGGTAATGGCATCCGAATTTGCCTTATGTTCAATGGGCGGAACCCCATTCCCCGAAAAAACACGCTTTGTCCAGAACTTATCAAAGTTTGCTTTACTGGTTCCAATGTAGGCCCAGAAAGATTCGACATTGGAAGAAATGTAGCTTGGCTTAGCTTTTAATCCATTGGACCATTGCGTGGTAAATCCATTGTAAACTCTTTTCAAAGTTGACTTGTCAATTGTTGAGAGAGGCACATCATTATTTGCTATCAACACAAACTTTTTTTGAGCCATGGTCGATGAGAAGGATACGAGAAGCAGTAAAAACATGAATGACTTCACTGCTGATTTTATTGTTATTGTCTTCATCATTTCTATCATTAAAACCCTAAAACAACCGCTGCTTGAAACTCACTAAAACCAACCCCTAAAATATCCGAGTTCAAATCACCGGAATTCACAGAATTGTATTGCAGCTTAACAAAGTAATTTCTGTCGACTTCTGCATTTAAACCAAGGCTAAAAATGTTTACATTATCATCATCAACATCCTGATTCGGATCGAAAAACTCAACTCTCACATATGGCGTGAATTTGTCTTTAAGCGTATAGTAAACCATCGTTTCCAACCCGTTCTTCTTCAACTCAGGGCTTGCAAAAAAATCTGTCTTACCTATGATGTATTCAAATTCTGCTCCGTAATTATTGTGGCTGTATTCTATATGTCCACTCATGCTAAATAACTTATCCCTTTCCCCGGTATCATTGCCACTTCCATCAAGCACAGAAATTTTATCTGAATATGTCGAAATTCCTATTTTCAAATCAGGCGTTGGATAGGCTAAAAGCCTAGTTGCCAAAGCTTTTTCCCCATTATCATCCTCCTCAAAAGGATTCGTATTCTCTTGATTTCCATTGCTTAGCTGAACATGATATTCGAACTGCATGGACTTTATGAGAAATGTTCCTAATACAGATATGCCCGTTGCCCATCTTGGGTAAAACCTTTCATCCCCACCAAGCTTGTCAGGCTTATTGGTACTCAGTGGCTCCTTCACAGCTAGAAATGCTGGCTTGGCTGTATGAATTTCATTGTAAATTCCGAACGGCACAAACATTTTCCCAACCCTGAACTTAAGCCAGTTTTTCACAGTGTACTCGGGAAAGGCATACTCTACCGCTACATTACCTCTATTATCTTCAGAGGCCGCACCGTGCTCCCATGTCAAATCAGTAGAAAATCTCAACTTAGAGCTTAGATCGACATTGATCACCAAGTCAATTAAGTCCGCATCAAAAGATCCATTGGGATCGCTTTCTCCTTCATTTGAAAGCAGGTATTCATATTCAAAACTGGAGTATCCATTTAACCTAACCTTCTCACTTATTTGTGCATACGCTGCACTTGTCATAGCAAGAAGAAAGACGATTAATAATTTCCTTGTCTTCATAGTTATTCTTTTGATGGTTCAGGCTATTTGATCTGAATTCTTATGGAAGCTCCTTCACCTGTTTTAAGGACATACAAACCAGCATCCAGAGAAGAAACATCTACTTCTTGCTTTTCGACAGAGCTCAATACCTCCTTACCTTCAAGATTGTAAATGAAAATATCTCTGGGTTCGTTAAGCCTTAAGATGCCATCTTCAATTGGATTTGGATATACAAGGAAATTTGAAGTAACTAATTCGTCAGCTAGTTCCTCTTCTAAAACCTCAGTTGGTTCATTAGAAGTAGCTGGTTCCTCATCATAGTAATAGTAATGTCTTTTAACCTTAACGTTGAAAAGCGAGATAGATCCACTCACTTCGTTTGCTACCACAATCGCCCGAGATCCTGTGGGACTATTTCTTTTTTTGATATACAAAATATCTTCAGGACCCAAGTCTCCAGCCTCTATACTTTGTGCATCTACATCGAAGTTTCGGTTATTTATGTATTGCACAAAAGTGGGATGATATGGGTTGCTGATGTCATAAACAGCTATACCTCCTATTCTTTCTAATCCAATAAAGGCATAGTGCCTTCCTCTAATTCTGGCAATCTCAACCGCCTCAGGCTCTGGGCCTTTATCGTCGCTACGATCCTTAAAAGAATTATTTTCATCATTTGTTGAATTAAAATCCTCTGGGAGTAATTGTGCCGTCAATTGCTCCAGCTCATCTCCACTATCATAAATCAATGATCCATTGGCCCTTCTTATAGAAAAGGATCGTGCACCGTAAGCATATATTTCTTCAAATAAACCATCCCCATCAGCGTCACCGGTGGCAATTGTTGTCTTTAATCTGCCTAAAGCTGTTTCAGCTTGAAGCTCTGCTGCATTTGGAAATGCAAGTGGATCCAAAGCCAAATCTTCTACTCTCGTTTCCTCACTATAGCCACTGTAGTCGCGACTGTCGCCCTCATTTACCATAACCACAAGTTCTCTCCCCCATCTTCGATAGTTGGCGATTGCATCCGGCATGTACATTCCCTTCACCGGCCATGACCTTATGTCTATCCCCTCACTTCTGTTACTGGCATCAAAACCATTTCCTTGCAATGAATGATCTTTAAAGCCCAATCCAACCAAGTCCAGAATCTTTCCTCTTCTAACATCAATAATAGCAACGGCATTATTTTCTTGAAGAGCAACCCACGCATACCGGGAGTTTCTCGATACCGAAATGTATTCCGGCTCCAGGTCTTGTGCTACAGTTGAGTTACCAGGGTTTGCACTTACTCGAATACTTTCATCTAAGATGGCGTTGTTAAAAGCTGTAAAACCAATCTGAATAGCATCACTCTGATTAATATTTTCAACTCCTCCTCTGATATCAATAATGGTGACACTTCCTTCTGGATCTATCGTAAAATCATCATTCGGTTCTCCTTCATTCGCCAACAAGACATATTTACCATTGGGCGTGAAAGTGATCATGTCAGGTAAAGCTCCCGCAGTTACTTGATTGATGTAGTTGCCATCAACATCGAAAAAAACAGCAAATCCAGGGTCCTGCTTGTTGTTGTTCTCAACAGCTACAGCAACAATCCCATCTTTAATTGATACACTATTGGCACCTCCACCAAAAACCGTAATATCTATTGTCGAATAAGGCAAAATACTGCCAGACGAGAGGTCGTATATATCTACAGTTTTAAGTCCTCCATTGGTGACGAACAAACGCATGGTCTCAGCGTCATAAGCTGATATCTCGGCAGCACTTTCATCAAACAGCCCAGTATGATATGAAGAGACTAATTCAAGTTGAATTGAATGTTGTCCATAAGATGAATAAATTGTTAATACCCCAAGCAGGTATACAAAATTTTTAATACTTGATAATGTTAGTTTAGACATGAGTATTCTTTTAGTGGTATACGAAATAATTAAAATAGAGAGAAATAACAGCGAGAAATCAATTTCTACCAGTCACATTTTTAAAGTTATAATTTCAATTATTCAAAGTATTGTATACCTAAAATTCATCGATGAACAATATATTATGAAGGATGAACAATCTTTTTTTATCGATTAAATTGATTTATCAAATGAGAATATGCAACTGAAACAGTTATAAATTATCAATTGATAATATCAAAAATTAGACAAACTGGTTCTTCAAAAAAAATCATTAAAATATTCTTCAAGGTTTGAGAAAATCTTTCATGACACTTGGTTAGTTTTTTAATGAAACAAGTCAATAATTATTAATCTCATACTGAGGTATCCAAAATCTCGCAAGAAGAAAAAATTGTCTGTTGGAGATATATTATGCGATCAAATACCCCTTTAAAAAGGAGACTGGTGACCTGAATAGCTTCATGGAACGAAAATAACATTTGGTGGGCTTAGGGGATTGATTCATCGAAAGCAGAAATGCGTCTGGCGGGCAAATCGTCATTTACTCGTCTAATTTTTAAACGCTAGATGATATGACTAATAAATGGCTCCTTCTTCTTCCAATGATCTATTTTCTCACTTCGTGCAGTTCAGACACAGAACCAGAGACGATATCTACTACTGACCAAGACGCTGTGTTGGCGCAATTTGGAGGCGACATTGATCTTGCCAATCTTCCCAACTATGCTAATCAAGAAGTCCCAGGTTATATATCAAAGGACAATACCAATGATAACCCTATCACTGATAAAGGTGCAATATTGGGTAGAGTTCTTTTCTATGATAAGAATTTATCCAGTAACAATACCGTAGCATGTGCAAACTGCCATCAGCAAGCTTTAGCTTTTGGCGATGATGCTGTGGCTTCATCCGGAGTAAATGGCACCACAGGACGACATTCTATGCGTTTGGTGAATTCCCGATTTGCTGATGAGGCTAATTTCTTTTGGGATGAAAGAGCAAACACACTTGAAGATCAAACAACTCAACCGATTCAAGATCATGTGGAGATGGGATTTAGTGGAAATAATGGAGACGATTCCATCAATGATCTGTTTGAGAAACTGGAATCCATTGAATATTATAATGAACTTTTCACCTTCGTATATGGTGATGAACAAGTCACGGAGGAACGTATGCAAAACGCTTTGGGACAATTCATTCGAAGCATTCAATCATTTGACGCTAAGTACGATGTAGGTAGAGCCCTAGCGGGCAACAACAATGCAGGCTTTCCGAACTTTACTGAACAAGAGAATGACGGTAAAGATCTTTTCATGCAAAGAGCTAACCTCAACAATAATGGCCTTCGGATTGGAGGGGGGTTGGGCTGTGATGCTTGCCATCGCGCTCCTGAATTTGACATAGACCCCAATAGTAGAAACAACGGAATCATCACTTCTCTTCAGAACCCCAACGAACTTGACACGGATGTAACGCGATCTCCAACCCTTCGCGACCTTTTCAACACATCGGCTCAAGCTAATGGACCTATGATGCATACAGGCTTTACAACAGACTTTGGAGAAGTGTTAGAGCACTACAATACGATACAATCAACAGGTAATGGCCTGGATCGAAGGTTGGATGAAAACGGGAATCCCCAAAACCTTGCTATGACCACTGCTGAAAAGGAAGCAGTAACAGCCTTCATAATGACATTGAGTGGTACTGATGTTTACACAAACGAAAAATGGAGTGATCCATTTAAGTAGGTCTACATAAGGTAAGCCAACCAAGTTTTTCTCGCATTCAATAGTTTGTGCCGTCCAATTGCTTTTATAGCTTTAAGAAAAAAAGGACATGCTAGAAATATTCACAGGGAAAAACAAAAAAATCAGGAAGCTAATAAGTAGTGGAGCAATCATCGTAGATGTGCGTAGCAAAACAGAATTTGCCGGCGGGCATCTTAGAAATTCGATCAACATCCCCTTAGACAGTTTACCAAAGCACATTGGGGATTTAGATAAAAACAAACCTGTGATAACCTGCTGTGCATCTGGTATGCGTAGCGGATCTGCTAAGCGCATGCTAAAAGCTCAAGGGTTTGAGGTAGTCAATGGTGGTGGTTGGATGAGTCTTCAGAAGTTTGAGGTGTGATTCCATGAGATAATTGACCTACAAAGTTTTCTGGAAATTCCTCATCCCCAGGGAAACCTAGCGCTATATCCCTTCCGCTCTTCGGAATGTAATTCGTTTTGAAGAGGTAATCCCAAATACTCAGTGTCAGCCCAAAATTCACACCATACGCACGATTTTCAGGCAAAACTTTGGCATGGTGCCAAATGTGCATTTGAGGGTTATTGAAGATGTATTTCAAAGGGCCTAAGTTGAGTTGAAAATTAGAATGATTAAAATGCCCTACTGCCAATGTGAAAATGTGAATAATGAAAAAGTCCCTCAATCCTATTCCAATCAATGCAAGCGGCAAATATTCAATGGTACGATAGACGACTGTTTCCATCCAATGAAACCGTAAGTGTGCTGCAAAACCCATCTCTTTTACACTATGGTGTACTTTGTGAAACTCCCAAAGAAATGGAACGCGATGGAGCAGTCGGTGTGTCCACCATTGCACAAAATCTCGTACGAAGAAACCCAATACAAGGTGAGCCCACATCGGCCAGGACATCACCTCAAAAGCCAGCAAATTGTCAATCCCAAGAGAACCTAACAGGTTGTTAAAGAAATGAACAACAACATCAGAAGCTGCATTGAAAACAATGAGTGAAAAAATAAAGAAGTTGAAAAACATGTAGAAGAAATCCAACCAAAAATCCTTTCTAAAACGATTTTGATTCTTTCTCCACGGACTTATCCATTCAACAAAAAGGAAAAAAACAGAAATCCCAATAAGCCAATAAAAATAATTATGCCAGTGCGGTTGGGTGATCTCCCTCCACAAATAACCTGCATATCCACTATAAGCTTCTTTAATGATTTGCCAATACTCCATGGTTAGTTAAATCTAGGAATGGATGATAAAGTTCACAATCCAGTTATGCTATTATCAACTCAAACTCGTTGTGATTCTCGCCCGATTGCCAGGTCGACCAATTCATCTATTAAGTCTGAATAACTCAAACCAGCTTGTTCCCATAACTTCGGATACATACTGATGCTTGTGAATCCTGGTATTGTATTCACCTCATTCACATAAACTTCGCCTTTGTCTGTAAGAAACATATCTACTCTGGACAAACCCTCACAGCCCAATGCTTCATACGCCTGTATGGCTGTGTGTTGGAGAGATGGTAAATACTTGACATCTATTTTAGCTGGAATAACAATTTCAGCATCAGAAGTTGCATAATATTTTTCCTCATACGAATAGAAATTTCCAGATTGAACTTCCCCTACGCCAGACGCTTTTGGATTGGCATTACCCAGAACAGCACATTCCAGCTCCCTTCCTTCAATCGATTTCTCTACCAAAACCTTGCTGTCATACTTCAGCGCATCAATGATCGCATGCTTCCACTCATCCTCGCTAGCTACTCTATGAACTCCTACAGAAGAACCCATATTCGCAGGTTTTACAAAAAAGACCCCACCCAGTTCCTTTACCAATTCAGTATAAACAGGCAATTGATCTTCTTTTCTAACCAATACCCATTCGGCTACCTTCATTCCACACTCTCGAAGCAAGCGTTTGGTTACATCCTTATCCATCGAGACTGAAGAAGCAAGTACATCTGGTCCCACAAAAGGGATTTTTAAGAGTCGAAAAAGGCCTTGAATAGTGCCATCTTCTCCGTTAGGTCCATGAAGTACTGGAAATGCAGCATCAAAATGACCCAGTGATTTCCCGTTGCAATAGAAAGACTCTTTTTCTCCAGGCTGAATAGATACTTGCTCACCTTGCAAATCAATCTCATCTATATCGTCAATTTCATGTGGGGCCAGTAATCTCCAAGCGCCCTTTTGAGATATGCCAACAAGTGTGACCGTATATCTCGAATGATCCAGGGCATTCAAGATGTTCCTTGCAGACCTTATGGATATGCTATGTTCGGGAGATTGACCTCCGCAAAGGACAAGTAAGCTTTTCATTTTCTAAATCTTCAAACGAACTTAATGCATTTCAATCATGTATTTCACGAAGCTCAAAATCATCTCCTCTTCCATACTGAGTGAGATCGCTCATCAAGTAGCTCTCCATCGAAAAGAGGTCTTTTAGCTTATATTCATTTCTTCCAACTATTTCTAAAAGAATAAACTCACTCTTTTCTCCATAGTTGATTAATCGGTACCTCTTACCTATACGCATGCTTGAAAATGCCATTCCACTCATATCTGCAGCAATATTATTGCGACGATTTTGATTTACTTTTACAAAATGAGAAAAATTACTCCATTCCTTCTAATATCGTGCATTTGTTTCTTTGGATGTGGCGATGACGATAATTCTGCTTCATTTGTTGGGACATGGGTTGCTGATAACATTACGGTCTCAGATTGTTCTGAACCAGCTCGAAACAGATCAGATGCTCTTGACTGTGATGATGTCTCCTGCTTTAAGCTTGTTCTAAATGGTGATAAGACATACACTTTTCAAAGAGGACTTCCGGTTGAAAGCGGCAATTGGGATGCCGGTGATTTTCTCAACCTATGCATGGATAGCGAAGGTGAAATTATATGCGAAAGATTTGCGGCCCAATTCAGCGGCATAAGTATGATACTCACGGCTGATTCAACATCTTCTGGCTGTGTGACTAGCTACATTTTCAATCTTCAAGCTCCAGATACTTCTCAATAGATGGATCACCAGGAACAAGAAGCTAAGATTCACGGAGAAAACAGTTTCTTCGATAAGATTCAAGGCTATCTGGGTGAGTTTGTTTATGGAGGCATTGACGGGAGTGTAACCACATTTGCTGTGGTGGCAGGAGCTGCTGGTGCCAGCTTGGAGAGCTCCATTGTAATAATCTTAGGCTTTGCCAACTTAATCGCTGATGGCTTTGCCATGTCTGTCGGTAGCTTTTTATCCACCAAGTCCGAAAGAGAAAACTACCAAAAACATCAAGCCATTGAGTATTGGGAAGTCGATAACTTACCTGAAAAGGAACGGGAAGAAATTCGAGAAATATATGCTGCCAAAGGGTTTGAAGGAGAATTACTCGAAAAGGTTGTCAATGTAATAACAGAGGATAAGGATAGGTGGGTTGACACCATGATGAAAGAAGAATTAGAGATGGCCGAAGAAACTAAGTCCCCATTGAAAATGGGCGCCATTACTTTTCTCAGTTTTATTCTCCTTGGTTTTATCCCGTTGGGGATTTATGTTATCGATTACTTCAACCCCCTTAATAGTAACCTATTTCTTATTTCGTCCATACTAACGGCCTTTTGTTTCATAGGCATCGGATTCCTAAAAAGTCTGGTTACCAATACCAGTAGGCTTAAAAGTGCATTAGAGACATTGCTTCTAGGTGGGGCAGCAGCTGCTCTTTCTTATTTCGTAGGAGATTTGCTTGAGCGTTTACTTGGCTGATTCCTCAATCAACTCCCCCATTTCATACTCATATTCAATGGTAAGATTACCCTCCTCGTCATACCACCGAGCCATGCCATCAATTTTTCCATTTACATAGTTAGACTCTTCCATTTTGGTTCCATCAACGTAAAATCGTTCTTGAATCCCGTGCAGAACCCCACTTACATAATTCTTCCGTTCTGAGATTTTCCTTCTGTTATACACAATGTACTCTCCATTCAATTGATCATCATAATATGAAGCCTTTACTTGGACATATCCAATATTGTCGAAGAGCAGTTGAATGCCTTGCTTTTTTCCGTTGTTGTAGGTTGTAATAGATTGAGGCCAACCTTCATTTGTATAGCTAGTCCAGGTACCATGGTATCGTCCATTGAGAAAATCTCCCTCCCCCACAGTAATGCCATCAATGGTAACTGTTCCTTTCTGCAAACCTGAAATTCCCGCATAGTCCTGCATAATTGCACCTCCTGGAATCTGACTATCGTCATATTCGGTTGTCGAATTTGAGCCTCCGCAAGCGGCAATTACTAAAGCTAAAATCCAAAATCCTTTTTTCATTTTCTTTTTAAAATTTTTGGTAATACCTCTTTCTGAATTTTTTCCTTGTTAGTGATTACAACATACAAACCACATAGAAAAACCATCAAAGCGTAATAAAACAATTGTCCCTTATCCTCCATGA
This sequence comes from Ekhidna sp., assembly GCF_039940915.1. Taxonomy (GTDB): domain Bacteria; phylum Bacteroidota; class Bacteroidia; order Cytophagales; family Cyclobacteriaceae; genus Ekhidna. Next base: position 1,120,308 of record NZ_JBDVFO010000003.1, on the reverse strand, counting down.
TTTCTATTCCTAGTATAGTAAGGTGCATTCCAATAGCTCCTATCATCAATCCAACCGCGAGAACTCCTCCAGCCCAGGCCGTGCGGGGTATCAATAAAAGAATGGAAGCTATTAATTCCATTATTCCAACGAGCCACCTTCCCCATGGCTCCATGCCAACCATTTTAAAAATGTACATAGACTCAGGAGAACCTGTAAATTTGAAATAAAGTGTTTGTCCCATAATAAATGCAGCAGCAAGACGGGCAACGATGTAGGCGGTTTTTCTTAACATAGGTGTGATTTTGAAAGGGAAAATTTACATATAATTTGAAAAAGCTTCAGAAATTAAATAGAATCTACTGGATATACGGTGGAGTTATGGGTCTATTAATGATCATTTTACAAGTTGTCCACTACAAAACACTTGTAAGGGAGTTGGAAATGGATGTCTATGGTGGTCTTATTGGATTCCTCTTTCTTGTGTTTGGAATTTGGCTAGGTACCAGCATCTACCGCAAAAAAGCACCAGATAAGTATGATCGAAACAAGCTTGGCTTAAGTAAGCGGGAATTAGAAGTCTTAGAGCTACTAGCTCAGGGGCTTTCCAATCAAGAAATAGCGAATAAACTTTTTGTCTCCTTGAATACGGCGAAGACACACATTTCCAACATCTACTCCAAGTTGAATGTGAAACGGAGAACTCAAGCCATTCAGAAAGCACGTGATTTAGCCCTTATCATCCATCAAAAGGATGATATAGAGTAAATCACCCGAAAGGATGAAAAAAAAATGATACATTTCGTCGTGCTTTGAAATCAAAAAAACATGAAAACGAAAATCGCACTTAAATATGGTTTGATCAGCGGTGGCTTGATCGTAGTTTCTTGGTTCATCACTATTGGTTTGGGGGATAATCCCGATTTTGCTATAGCAGAAATCGCAGGATATGCGATAATGATTTTGGCTCTCTCGGCAGTTTTTCTAGGTATTAAAAAAATCAGAGATGAAAAAGGTACCATATCCTTTAAAGAAGCTTTTTTAAATGGTTTGGGAATCACATTGGTTGCGTCAATTATTTACGTAATCGGCTGGATGATCTATATGCCCAATTTTGCTCCAGATTTTGTTGATAAATATCAAGCAGCTCAAGTGGAGTTAATTGAGCAGTCAGAGGCTTCTGATGAAGAAAAAAACAAAGAAATCGATGAGATGAATCAATGGATAGAAAACTATAAAAAACCTCCGATTATGGTAGCCATGACTTTCACTGAGATTTTCCCCATTGGGCTTCTTGTCACGCTTATTTCATCCTTGATATTGAAACGGAAATAGATTCTGTCTAACTTCCCTTCATGATCAAACAGCTAGCTATCCTTTCTCTTCTTTTATTCATTATTGGGTGTAGTCAATCCGATAAAGAACAAAGCCAGAAGGTCAGAGACAACTCATACAGACCTTCTGGCTTTCACGCCTTTATCAATCATGGAAAAGATAACACGCCCGTTAGCTTAGTTCAGATTGACACGTCTTTTCATCTTTTCTATACAACCGGAGTAAATGAATGGGGTCACCTAGTAAGCTCGAATCTAGTTGATTGGGCTCCAAGCACATCTTTTCCTTTAAACCATTCTGGCCATGGTGAAGTCATTTGGGATGAGAATAATTTAACAGGTCTAAATGCACCATGGAACATTTTGATAAGTGATGGAGATGAGCTTAACCTTAGCTACAGCGCTGATGGTTTAGAATGGACAACATATGATAACAATCCCGTACTTAAAACCGAAGGTACTATTTCGAGTTCTTGGAATAGCGCATTGGAACAATGGATTTTAACCATTGTTGATGACAGTGAGCTTTCCTTCTTCACCTCAGAAAATCTAACGAACTGGAGTAAAGGCTCTACTGTCCAGCTAGACACTGAGGTGAGTAAAGCGGTATTGATTAACAAAAGCCCAAACTGGATACTCTTGACTCAAGGAGAAAGTATAGCGTATCAGACAGGATCATTCGATGGACAAATGTTTGTTTCGCAGAATAATCAGACAGGAAATCTGGGGATCTCCGCCTCAGGATTTACAGTTTCAAATTCAGAAACTGAAAGTCTTTTAGTGCTTGGCAGCAAGGTAGGTTCTCAATTTCCAACTTTCACGACCCCACTCTCCATCAATTTAATCAAGGATAAACTAACGCTTTTCCCCGCAAGTCATATTCAGAATGAAATAGTTGGCAAAAGAAGAGCAAAACTCAGCAAGCTATATTCGGACGGACCTTCGTGGTTTAAAATAGCAATAGATCAAGAGTTTGAAGAGTTGGAAATTGTGGTCTCTGATGATTCATCTGATTTACGAATGAGTTGGAACAAATCCAGTAATGAATTGACTCTTTCAGGGACAGCTTTTGCTAAGGAAAATGCTTCAAACCCTTTGATGCTACCAGACATAGCATTGTCCAACCTGCAAATTGATTTGCTGATAGATCATACCACAATCGATCTTTTCATCAACAATGGCACCTATGCCACGAGTATATTCATTCAGCCCAACACATTTCTTTCTAAGGTAGAAGTATTTTTGGATGGAGAGAAATACGACGCTAAAGGAGTTTTATACGACATTGGCATCTGAGGGAATCGTAAAGATTTAAGCTTCAACACACTGGCTATTTTAGACACCACAAGAGGGGATTTAGCTTAAAAACCATTAAACTTGACATAAGAACCTTATAAATAACCCATGAAGTCATCAAGCAGAGTCCTAACCTTTATCACCTTAGTCGCATTTTTAGTTAGCTGCGGTGGGTCATCTTCCGGAGAAAAAGAGAAATCAAGTGAAGAATTGGCCGAAGAAAAAACAATCCACGATCTCGAGAAATTGATGGAAGATTTTCCTGATCCATCTCTGGTTCCTTTCACATTAAAATCGATCGATGCTAAATTCGATAAAGCCCACATTAACTCTCTGGACAACATAGCGTCTTACAAGGGTAATAGAGATAAAATGGCACTAAACATGGGCGTTTATGCCTCAGACATCAGTTACCTGGCTGCTTATGGACATGAAGATAATTGTCTTTCTTACTTAAGAGCATCTCATGGAATGGCGGAATTTTTAGGAGATTCAGCAATATATAGCGATGCAGATGTTGAAGAATTTAGAACGCATATTTCCTCTCAAAATAAGGAGGAAATAGCAAGAAGTCTTGGTAAATTATTTCTGGAGACCAGTGTGAAGATGGAAGAAGATCATCACCTCACCATGGCAGGCCTGGCGCTAACAGGAAGTTTTGTTGAAGGACTTTATCAAGCAGTTATTACCATTGATGCATACCCAAATACTGAGGTAAATCAAAAACTTCTGGAGCCGTTGGTGAAAATTGTCTTAGATGAGGAACAGCCACTTTTAGATATCATAGATGTATTGGAGGATCTTCCATTTGACGACACCATTGCTGATATGATTGTCGAGCTTTCAATTTTGGATCGTCTGTATAAGAGTGATCTCCAAGAGATCGAGGAGAAAATGAAAAATGATCCAAACTTTGTACTTACCAAGAGTGCAATGAGGGATATCACGCTGGAGGTGAAAAGAATAAGAGAACGAATTACCGGAGAATAAGTACTCACCCACTTAATCACATAAAAGCACTGAAATTCAGTGCTTTTTTTATATAAAAAAACCTCTCGAAAATCGAGAGGTTTAATTTGTACAATCAGCGGGATAAAATTATTTATCCTCCGTTTTCTTAGGTGCAGCCTTTTTCTTTGGTGCAGCTTTCTTTTCGGCCTTCGGGGCAGCAGCTTTCTTCTCCGCTTTTGGAGTAGCAGCTTTCTTTTCAGCTTTTGGAGCTGCTTCTTTTTTTGCTTTTGGAGCTGCCTCTTTCTTAGGCGCAGCTTTCTTAGCTTCTTTTTTTGGTGCCTCAACAGCCTCTGCTTTTGGTGCTACTTCCTTCTTAGGAGCAGCAGCTTTTTCAGCTTTTGGCTCTTCTTTCTTAGACTTAGCTTTATTCGCAAATTCAGCCTTTATCTCTTCAATGTCTACATTTTTGATAGAAGGAACAGCGTTTAGACGCTTCATAGTGTTCACTCTATTCTTAGCAACATTTTTATTTTTTCTTCCTTTTCTTTCTAATCTTGTTACGGCCATTTTCTTGGTCTTCTTACGTGAAATGAGCCGCAAATTTAGGTTATTATGTAGTTTTGTCCAAAACGAATTCTCAATGTCTAAAAGTAAGCCTTCACTTCCCCGAGGTACTCGTGATTTTGGCCCAGAAGTTTCAGCTAAACGCAGCTATATACTTGATAAAATAAAAAGGAATTTTATCAAGTACGGCTTCAGCCAGCTAGAAACTCCAGCAATGGAAAACCTTTCTACTCTTACTGGTAAATATGGAGATGAGGGCGATCAGTTGCTTTTCAAAATCCTTAATTCCGGAGATTTTCTAAACAAGACATCAACTGACGACTACAATGAAGGCAGTAAACATCTGACTGCCAAGATATCAGAAAAAGGATTGCGCTACGACCTAACTGTCCCGTTTGCGCGCTTTGTTGTAATGAATCAAAACGATATTGCCTTCCCATTCAAGCGTTTTCAAATTCAACCGGTTTGGAGAGCCGATCGACCTCAAAAAGGTCGATACCGCGAATTCTATCAGTGCGATGCAGATATCGTTGGAAGTAAGGGGATCTGGAATGAGGCAGAGCTTACACTATTATTCGGTGATGTATTCGGCGATTTAGGACTGGAAGACTACATCATAAAAATCAATCATCGCGAGATCCTGTTCTTGCTAGCTGCATATGTAGGGCTTCAAGAAAAGGCCATCCCCTTCTGTGCTGAAATAGATAAACTAGACAAAATAGGAGCAGAAACTGTCATCCAAAACATCATTGAACTAGGTGGGAGTAGCACAAAGATTAATGAGGTGATGGAGCTACTCACAATTACCGACCGAAACAAGTTAATCGAGAAGGTTAAATCCATTGATCCAGAAAATGATGGCGTAAAAGAGATCATTTACTATTTTGAAACCTTAGATCAATTCAAAGAGAGAAACATAAAAGTAGAACTAGACCTCTCGCTTGCCAGAGGCCTCTCCTACTATACCGGTCTGATTTATGAGGTGAAACCTACTTCAGTCAAAATGGGCAGCATCTGCGGTGGTGGACGTTATGATAACCTGACGGGTGTTTTTGGGCTCACTGGCATTTCAGGTATCGGTATCTCCTTTGGACTGGATCGAATTTATGACGTAATGGAAGAATTGGGCTTATTTCCTGAAAAGATTACTCAGCCCCTAGATGTTTTACTTGTTCACTTCAGTGAAGAAAACCTTAAACATGGTCAGCGGCTTGTAATGAACTTAAGAGAAGCAGGTGTAAGAGCAGACCTCTACCCTGTTTCAGACAAGATCAAAAAACAATTTAATTATGCTGATAAAATTCAGACGCCCTACACTTTAATCATCGGCGATGATGAGATGGAATCAAAAGCCTACATGCTGAAAAACATGCTTTCCGGAGAGCAAAAACCTATGGCTCTGGATGAAATAATCCAGCATTTTAAAGGTTAACTTTACGATACTTGTTTGTATACTGATTGATGCACCGTTGGAAATACATTTTCTTCCTTACCATACTGCCGTTTCTGGCAGAAGCACAGATCTTTAGCAGTAAAGGACGCTTTTCTGTTGAGTTTGATCGTGGGTGCAATCCAATGACCGTCAATATATCAGAGCATGACTCTTTTGGCGTAGTTACCCGTCAGTATTACTATTTTGATGGTGCAGGGATTACCAATAATCTATCGTTCTCCTATCAAGATCCTGGTACCTATCAAATCGTACAGGTAGTAGGAGTAGATGGCATAGCTGATAAAACCGACACCCTTTTCGTGGAAGTACTTGCATCACGAAAGCCAGAAATTCAAATTCAGAAGTGCAATGGACTTCAGCTTTCCGTTACCTCTAGGGACTCTTACTACGATAGTATTCGAGTGTACTTCACCATGACAGATTCTGCTACTCTTTTACTAAATGAGACAGCAGAACACACGTATGTCTCGAATCAAAATCAAGTCATCGAAAGCAAAGGATTTTTCAACAATGCAGAAGAAATATGTACCAGTTTTTTTGAAGACATTACACCTCTCCCCTCTTTGCAGGTTCCCGCTATTTCAAATGCTTTCATCAAAGAAACATGCAAAGATCAGTTTAGTCTTTATTTAGAATTAAACGCAATAGACACGCTCACCAACTATCGCATCAATTTAATTCAAGGAAACACTTCTCAATTGTTTGCAGGATTCTTAAGTCAGAGATCATTGGTACTGACAGGTATTCCATTTAGCAGGGAAGATTACTGCATAAACATTGAAGCATATGATCCATGCAACGGTAGCTCTTCTTTCAGCACAGACTTCTGCCAAATATCTTCAAGCCTTTCACTCTCCCCCTTTCAATCACTCTATTCTTCCTACAGCTCCGCTGGTATTTTCATTAACCTGGACACAGTCAACGTTGGGTCTTTCATTGTCTATAGAAGAATTGAAGGGGAAGCATTTGAGCTCCTTTCTGAACAGCCAGGATCGTTTACAGATGCAATTGGCTCTCGGGGACGCAAATATTTCTATAAAATTGACTACCTGGATAGTTGCAATCAAATTCTCTATTCTGCAGAAACAAATCCACCTCTCGTAGATGCGACCGAAGAAAGTCCGAATCAATACATGGTTCAATTTACACCACCAATCAACTCCTTAGTAGACACTCCGGAAAATGAATATCAAACAGGAAATGATTTTTCCAGAACACAAAGTACGATTCCAGCGAGTCAATTTTCACTCCAATTAGATGCAAAGGATGGTAGTCCCAGACAATTCATTACTGCTACATCAACTTATCCCGATGGCACAGTTCTAAATTCTAATGCATTTACCGTTCGATATGAACTGATTATCTACGTCCCCACTGCATTCACACCAAATGGAGATGGCCTGAATGATACACTCGAGTTATTTGGGCTGCCCACTTTGATAGCCACTACAAACATTTATTCACGATGGGGCCAATTAGTTTATTCTTCAGAGCAACCCACTCCAGGATGGGACGGAACAATAAATGGCACAGTCGCTGCTCAGGGAACTTATTTATATGAAATAATCTTTGAAACAGCAGACGGAGAAAAAAGAACGCAAAAAGGTACTTTTGCCTTGATCAAAAAATAAGAAGGATATGTTCGATATGATGAAAATGATGGGCAAAGTGAAGGAGATGCAATCCAAGATGAAAGAAGCTCAAGATCAGCTCAAAGACATTTCAGTAGAAGGTGAATCAGGTGGTGGAATGGTTAAGGCCAAAGCTAACGGAAACAAGGAGCTGATTGGGCTTGAGATTGATGAGAGTTTAGTGAATGGAACTGATAAAGATATGATGCGAGACCTCATAATAGCTGCCGTAAACAAGGCGGTCGTTGAGGCTGATATCAAAGCCAAAGAGCACATTAAGAAATCCACAGAAGGATTGATGCCAAACATTCCTGGGATGGATTTATCAGGAATGATGTAAATGAGTAAGACCGCAGTAGTCATCCTTAATTACAATGGAAAAGCTTACTTGGAAAAGTTTCTTCCATTAGTTATCGAACATTCAACTGGAGCCGAGGTAGTAGTTGCGGATAATGCTTCTTCAGACGGATCTATCGAATTCATAGAAAATAATTTCCAAACTATAAGAACCATTACTCTTGACAAGAACTTTGGTTATGCAGGTGGATACAACGAAGCATTAAAGCAAATAGAAGCTGAATACTTTCTCCTTCTTAATTCAGATGTTGCAGTAACTCAAGGGTGGCTCGACCCGATGGAAGCTTTCCTTGATTCGCATCCTAACTATGGGGCATGTCAGCCTAAAATCAAGGCCTACAATCAACAAACATTATTTGAATATGCTGGTGCATGCGGTGGGTTTATTGATTTCTTAGGTTATCCATTTTGCAGAGGGCGCATTTTTAATCATACAGAATCCGATGAAGGGCAATACAACGAGGCGATTGATATTTTCTGGTCCTCCGGTGCATGTATGATGGTTCGCTCCGAGCTTTTCTTTCAAGCTGGTGGATTCGATAAAGATTTCTTTGCCCACATGGAGGAGATTGATCTCTGTTGGAGAATCCATAGTTTGAACTATTTGATAAGATGCCTACCTGATACTGAAGTCTATCATGTGGGTGGAGGGACACTCGCCAAATCAAGCCCTTTTAAAACTTATCTCAATTTTCGAAACGGTTTATACCTGCTCATTAAGAATCTTCCACTTGTTAAACTCCTCGTGAAGTTACCGGCACGTGTCTTTCTGGATTGGGTAGCAGCTATCAAATTTCTCTTCGACGGAAATATAAAGCATAGCCTGGCTGTAATGAAAGCTCATTTTTCAGTCATTGGCAATTTTTCTAAAACAATCAAAAAAAGAGCTTTGATTTCTGCCGCGCCTAAATCAAAGTTGATGATTTATGAATATTTTTTGAAAAGAAATAAGAAATACAGCGATCTATAAGGATCAGTAATACCAGAGGGTGTTGTTACGTCTACGCAGTAATTTTCTGAAATTCATTATGAAGGCCAATCCCAAATAAACTATCAAGGGGGATCCGAAAGTCAAAAAAGACGTATAAATGAAGAATAATCGGATACTTGAGGTGGGTATACGAAGCTTTTCCCCTAATCGGGTGCAAACTCCAAACGCATATTTTTCTAAATAATCCTGCATCATTCAATTATTAAAGCAAAGATAAACAATACATACAATAGATAGTTTGTTTTTTAGTACACTAAAATCATATTTTCGATTAATTTTGCGTGCACTATAAACTAAGAATTATACTATTTATTGTTTGTACAATTAAAAAAACAGAATCAAATGAAAAAATTTAACCTAGCCATTGCATTTGCAGCCGGAGTAATTTTGCTTTCGGGTTGTAAGCTTGATAAAATGATAAAATTGGCTCAGGAGAATGATCTTCAAGTAAATCCTAACCCACTTGAAGTTCATGGTGGAAATGTTCCATTCGAAATGAGTGCAGTTCTTCCTCCTAAAATGCTTCCTACTAAGACAAGCTTCACACTTAATACTATATATGTATATGGTGATCAAGAAGTCACTGTTGGATCGGTGGAATTTACGGCTTCTGATTTCCCTAACAGCTCTACTACTACTTCAAGGAAGACTGCAAACTTCACATTTCCATACCAAGATGGCATGAATCCAGGAACGCTATACGTTCAAGGAGTTGCTACTGACCTAAATAATGGCAAAACTGCCACCACTGATCGCCTAGCGGTTGCTCAGGGATTGGTTATGACTTCAGCTTGGGTTAAAGATGTTGCTCTTACTTCTTACGCAGAGCACGGATACAACGATAAAGAAGAGTTGGTTCCTACGAATGTTGATTTCTACTTTGACCAAGGAAGATCTAATCTAAGAACTTCTTTGTCTTATGATGGAGAGTCAAATGCCTCTAGAAGAGACATGCTTAGTGGATTTATTGCTGAGAAAAACGTAACTCGAACTGTAACAATCACTGGTACTCACTCACCAGAAGGTACAGAAACGATAAACAGCGATTTATCTGAAGATAGAGCTGCGACTATCGAGAAATACTACAGAAATAGAATGGATCGATACGATTACAAAGGAGCAGCTGATTCTATTGACTTCATCTTGAAGCCTATTGTTCAGGACTGGAATGCTTTCAAAGGTGCTTTAGCTTCTTATGACGGCATTAGCGCTGATGAAAAAGCTCAGTACACTAACATCATCAATGGTTCTGGATCTTTCGTTGAGAAAGAAAAGGAAATGAAGAAGCTTTCAACATACAAGAAAGTATTCAAAGATGTTTACCCTGGTTTAAGGTCTGCTAAAACAGAAGTTCTTACAGTTAAGCCTAAGAAATCAAATGCTGAAATCGCTGTGCTTGCTAAGTCAATCGTCGGTGGTGAAGCAGATGCTGATACGCTTTCTATCGAAGAGTTGATGTTCAGTGCAACACTCACTCCTTCTTTAGATGAAAAGGCTGCTATCTACAAAGCTGCTGCTGATAAGTCTGGCATGTGGCAAGCTCACAACAACCTTGCTGCTACTCACATCGAGATGGCTAAAAGAGGTGATGCTTCTAAATTGGATGGTGCTGCCACTCAACTTGAGATCGCTATGAACAAAATGGCTAGCTCTCCTGAAGTGCAATCAAACATGGCTGCAGTTCAGGTGCTTCAAGGTGATTACGATGCTGCTTACGAAACTCTGAATGGTGTGAGCACTTCATCTAACGACATCAATGGTAAAGTGAATGCAATGAAAGGTGCAGTTGAAGTTAGAATGGCTGAATATGCTAAAGCTAAAGCTTCTTTCGCTTCTGCTACCAACAGTGAAAACGTAATGATTGATAGAGGACTTGCTCACCTTCTAAGTGGTGACAACTCTATGGCTGATGCAGAATTCAAGCAAGTAGAAAGAGCTGATGCTTATTACCTACTAGCGGTTTCTGCTGCAAGACAAAACAATGTTGCAGGCGTTGGTTCTAATCTTAAGAAAGCAGTAGATGCTGAGCCTTCTTACAAGGACATGGCATTGAATGATCTTGAGTTCACCAACTTTGCAGATGCTGTTAACGAAGCTGTGAAGTAATCATAGCTTAACGAAATTTTAAAGCCCTGCCATTCGGTAGGGCTTTTTTTATTTCCACTCATAAAGCTTCAATTCAAAAAGCAGTTATAAATACTCGATAATCAGCCATTCATCATTAATTTAGCACACCGAAAAATACGTAGTGAACTATGAGAGAAATTCAATTTAGAGAAGCCCTTGGTGAAGCATTGAGTGAAGAAATGAGACGAGACGAAGATGTCTTTCTTATGGGAGAGGAAGTGGCAGAGTACAATGGCGCTTATAAAGTAAGCCAAGGGATGCTAGATGAATTTGGAGCTAAGAGAGTAATAGACACTCCAATAACAGAACTTGGATTTGCAGGTGTTGGAGTTGGTGCTGCTATGAATGGATTGCGTCCGGTTATTGAGTTCATGACATTCAATTTTTCACTTGTGGCTATTGATCAGGTAATCAATAGTGCGGCTAAGATGCTATCAATGTCTGGTGGGCAATACAACATCCCCATTGTTTTCAGAGGCCCTACCGGAAACGCGGGACAGCTCAGCCAGCAGCATTCTCAAAATTTTGAAAACTGGTATGCCAATACCGCTGGATTAAAAGTGGTTGTGCCATCTAACCCTTACGATGCAAAAGGCTTGCTGAAAACTGCTATCAGAGATGACAATCCAGTAATTTTCATGGAATCCGAATTGATGTACGGAGATAAGGGTGAAGTACCTGAAGAAGAATACTTGCTTGAAATCGGTCAAGCTAATGTTGTAAGAGAAGGGTCTGATGTAACACTATTGTCATTTGGGAAAATGATGAAGACGGCTTATCAAGCTGCTGATGAATTGGCAAAAGAAGGAACAGAAGCTGAAGTGATCGATTTAAGATCTGTAAGACCCATTGACTATCACACAATAGTAGAGTCAGTTAAGAAAACGAATAGACTGGTTATTCTTGAAGAAGCCTGGCCATTGGCTTCAATCTCCTCTGAGATCAGTCATCATGTTCAGCGAAATGCATTTGATTGGCTAGATGCTCCTATCCACAGGATTACGAATAAGGACGTTTCTCTTCCTTACGCACCAACGCTTATTGAGGAAGTTTTGCCCAATGTATCCCGAACAATCGAAGCGATTAAAGCAGTTACTTACAAGAGCTAATCAAGAAAAAAACAGAACAGGAAAGGCAGACTTTAGGTCTGCCTTTCCTGTTTATTAGAGGAGTACGACTAACCAATTCGTTTATGCTATATACCATAGTTCAATTCATACACCGAAGCATATTCTCCGTACTTTTGGCAGTATTCTATTAGACTATTAAAGAATGGGTCTGATCCCAGAGTTGCCGAATCTCCTACCAATACCAGACGGTGCCTCGCTCGCGTCATCGCTACATTCATTCTCCTATATTCTTTCAGAAAACCTATCTCTCCCTCCATGTTGGATCGTGTAAAAGAGATATAAACAGCATCCCGTTCTTGTCCCTGAAATGCATCCACACTATTGACATCAATATTGTCATCATATTGAGCTATTTCTTTGGACTCTTTTATCTTTTTTGTAAGAATTCCCACCTGAGCTTTGTAGGGAGCAATTACCCCAATTGAAAGCCCCACAGGTCTGTCATCAACAATGAGATTGACAAGCAGATTTGCCTCATCTTCGTTGTAAGTACTGAGTGTCTCCTTTTTGATTTTCTCAACATAGCCTGCTCCTGCTGTATCAACAAAGTAGACGGCCTTATTAAATAATGGACTCCTTGACTTGACGGATGATGAGGCCTTCAACTTACTATTGTAGAATTGAGTACTGGAAAAATTCATTATAGATACCTCCATGCGATATTGAGTTTCTAACATAAATTTTGACTCTTCTTGATTGCTGATGCCTTTTAAGAACAGCGTCTCCTCAAGCCCCTCTTTTGCTGCCTCTCTTGACTTAATAGTCGGTGGCAATTGATGATGATCTCCCGACATGATTACTCGCTGCACGCGATTAAGCGGAATCCAACAAGCTGCCTCAAGTGCTTGAGAAGATTCATCAATAAAAACTGTTTTAAACAGCCTTTCCAGAATGAGTGAATGGTTTGATCCGGTGAGCGTACACGCAATCACCTGTGAACGATCAACCAAACTTTCAGCAATGTAGTTTTCTAGTGTTCGAGAATCTCGCTTTAAGACTTTCGCTTCTTTATAAAGCATCTCACGCTGCTGTTTTTCCTGCCTGCCAAAGTTCCGCTTGTATTTACCAGCCAGAGCTCTATACTCTTCAGACTGCTTGCGCATCTCCTTTAGTCTTCCAAAATCTGGATGCTTACTAATTTTCACATCAAGGCTGTTTTCTATAACATCTGGCGTCAGTCTCGCTGGATGTCCCAATCTTAATACACTCAATCCTTCATTGCCCAGACGCTCCACCAATAAATCTATTGCGGCATTACTTGGAGCACAAACGAGCACTTGTCGTTCGACTGTGACGATTTCCTTTATGCATTTGACTAGTGTGGTTGTCTTTCCAGTTCCTGGTGGTCCATGTACAAACGCCACATCCCTGGCATGGATAATTTTATCAAATGCCCTGTTTTGTCCACTATTCAGGTCCGCAATTTCATAGCCATGACCAGAATCAAAATGTGCTTTGCGCTTACCGTAAAATAAATCTCTCAATTCAGCCAAACGATCATTTTTGGCATTGAGAACCATATTGAGCGCTTTATTAATTTCTCGATAAGTCGAATCATCGAATAGAAGGTTAATTCCCAACTTGTTTTCGCTCAACCAATCCGGTAAGAAAGACTGATTAAGAACTACCCGCATTGTGTGTTCCTTTAGGTAGCTCACTACTCCATTAAGTGTTTTTTTTTCGTCATTAGCAGCAAATATTCCAACTACTGCTCCTACCTGAAATGAATGTTTTTGCTCGTGATTCTTAGTCTTAGATAACTCCAGTGTGAGACGATCTCCAGCACTGATAAAGTCCTTATCAATCTGAATTGGATACCAGGTTATTCCATTTTTTTCTCTATCAGAAATCGTCGTAAGTGCCATCCGCTCTTGGAATTGAGCATAGTCTGCAGTCTTCTCTTTTTGAAGCAATGCTATCTGTGATTGAATCTGATCGACGATGTCTTCCGAATTCAAGGCGTCTACTTGTTATAATTAAGCACCAATCATCGAATTTAAATTATCACCGTTTAGGAAGTCTCTTTGGGATGAAATAAAAACCTATTTATATGCCTTTATTGATTGTTAGTACTGGAATATGAGATTTCTTTGTAAGCTGAGTTGCAAATGAATGCTGAAAAAACCTATTCAAACCTCCTTTTGCTTCTGACAAAACCATTATCAGGCCTGCATCGGTACCTTCAGCATAGTCCAATAAGGCACTCTTGGTGTCTTTATCTTCTATCACATCCACCAAAAAATTAGTCAAGCCAGCAATCTTTGCGATTTTGTTAAGCGTTCCCATCATTTTTTCGTCATCCTTAGACCTTGTAACGTCAATAATGTGAAGTGTGGAACCCAGAGCTTCACAAATGCTGGCAATCTTTTCAAAGGCTTTTGTTGTATACTTCTCGTCCTCAATATCGAGTCCAAGTACGATATCTTCTATCGGGTGGAATTGCTGATCCTGAAGTGAAATTATTGGAACACCTATATGCTCGATCAACTGCTCCGTGTGATTCCCGCTAAAAAACTCTTGGATACTCTCCTCTCCCGTTGTTCCTATCACAATCATATCCACAGGGTTTTCTTTCACATAATGTTGAATTCCTTTTAGAAACCCTCCTCCATGTTGAAAGGCACTAACAACCACATCATTTCCTTCAAACGCTTGACGTAATGTATTCAGCTTCTGTTTATTCGCCCTAAACAATTGAGCATTGAATAAGGAATCGTCGGAAACCGCGCTTCCTCCAGCTTCTCCCGAGAGATGAAGAGATAAATCACCCAGCGGTATTTCCTCAAAGTGAATAACTTGAACATTAGCATCTAATGGCTTTGCTAACTGAATTGCGAAATCCAATGCATGCTCTGATAAACTGGAAAAGTCAGTGGGTACTAATATATTTTTCATGGTTCTACAAATTGGTTCAAGTGACCAATGTAGATACCTATCACATCCTTACACAGGACATATATCAGCTATTATATTGCTTTTGATCAGAGTGGGTAGTGATGAATTTATTTCATCCCACCAAGCATATTGGCAAGTGCTCGTTTGCCTCCAGACTTATTCATCATCTTCATCATTTTCCGCATCTGCTCAAATTGCTTAAGCAATTGGTTTACCTCCTGAATAGAGGTTCCACTTCCCTTCGCAATTCGTTGTTTTCGAGGACCATTTAGTATTTCAGGTTGCGTACGCTCTTTTGGAGTCATTGATTTAATGATCGCCTCAATCGGCTTTAATGAATCATCATCGATATCAACATCTTTGATTGCTTTACCCATTCCAGGTATCATTCCCAGTAGATCTTTCATGCTTCCCATTTTCTTCATCTGCTCCATCTGAGCTAGGAAGTCATCAAATCCAAACTGATTCTTCCGAATCTTTTTGTTAATACGCCGAGCTTCTTCCTCATCGTAGTTTTGTTGAGCACGCTCAACCAAACTGACAACATCGCCCATCCCAAGGATTCTACTGGCCATACGATCCGGGTGGAATAGATCGATGGCGTCCATTTTTTCTCCTGTCGAAATGTATTTGATCGGCTTCTCAACTTCCTTTCGAATAGAAAGAGCAGCTCCTCCTCGTGTATCTCCATCCAATTTGGTCAATACAACACCATCAAAATCTAGTCGCTCATTGAAGGTCGCTGCAGTATTCACCGCATCTTGTCCTGTCATTGAATCAACAACAAACAATGTTTCGGCAGGTTTGACTGCTTTTTTCAGTTCAGAAATTTCATTCATCATCTGCTCATCCACAGCTAGACGACCTGCTGTATCGATAATCAGCGTCTTTTTACCATTGTCCTTGGCGTACTTAATAGCATTTTTTGCAATTTGAACGGCATCCTTGTTTTCCGGTTCTGCATACACTTCTACACCCACTTGTTCACCTAGAACTTTAAGCTGATCAATTGCTGCGGGTCTGTATATATCACAGGCTGCTAGTAAAACTGTTCTCCCTTGCTTCTTCATCAGGTTAGCAAGTTTTCCGGTGAAAGTCGTCTTACCAGAACCCTGTAAGCCCGATATCAGAATGACATTTGGGCTTCCCTCAAGACTAACGGGGACATTGGTGTCACCCATCAGCTTTGTAAGCTCTTCAGAAACAATTTTGGTCAGTAATTGACCTGGCGAAACAGAAATCAAAACATCTCGCCCAAGTGCTTCTTCTTTGATATTATCGGTTACATCTTTGGCTACTTTGTAGTTCACATCAGCATCCACCAATGCCCGCCTGATCTCCTTCACCGTAGTGGCGATATTGATCTCTGTGATCTGTCCTTGTCCTTTTAGCGTCTTAAACGCCCTATCCAGCTTTACACTTAAACTATCAAACATATTATCTATAGAAAATCGAATGGCAAAGGTATAAAATAGTGGGCAGTGAACGATAGTTTCAGTCAAATGAAACCTTTAATAAGCAAATGAAGTATAACTAGTACCTTGCATAACAAAATACAACCAAACAAGATGAAAAGGACAATCGTATTATTCGTCGCAGTATTGTGCCTCTCAGTAGTTGCACAAGCGCAAAAAGTTAAAGAAAAAGATATCATCGGCACCTGGAAGCTTGTGATAGACATCGAGGAAGAGATGGAGGAAGAAGCTGAAGATGCAGACACTATGCTGGAAGAAGTCTTCATTAAGGCCATTTCTGGGTTTGTTGGTGGAATCATGGAGGATATTGAAATCTATTTTGAATTCAAGCCCGATAACGATTTAAAGATTACGGTAAATGCTTACGATGAAGTGGAAACTGAAACAGGGAGCTGGTATATCAATAAGCGTGGCTACCTAGTGATCGAAGACATTGATGATGATAATGATGATTTTAGCATCAGTACCGATGACGATGAATGGAAACTAATTGACGGTTTGTTAATTAGTGATGAGCATGAAGAAGATCGGAACGTTTACATGACTAAAGTAGACTAGATCAATCAAAATTATTAAGCGAATAAAGGTGGCTATCTGGTCGCCTTTTTTTGTTTTATCCAGTTGTCTAGACTTACGTTACCAGCACCATTTAATAGTAAAAACACTGATCCTGCCAGCATGGATATGGCGGGATAAACGGCTGGGTATGGGTCTTTAAGGTGAACCAGCAGAATTGCAATTACAAAATTGACTACCATGATACCTCCCGCAGGCTTGACCTTCCATCCGGCTATGAAAAAAAGGCCACATATAAACTGTGCATAAACCGATAAAAAAGCAGCTACCAGAGGCATTGGAGTACCAAATGCTTCTAAAAAATCACGAAACTCAAGCATGCGCTCCCAAGAAAATACATTATCCTGAGTGCCATAGATCAAATGAAATCCAACGGACAATCTGAGGGGGAGGTCGGCATACTTGGCGTACTTATTCATTTTCTAATAGTGTATCCACAATCACTTCGGCCGCTAGCCTACTTCCTTTTGGAGATGGGTGAAAACCGTCAGAGCTGTAGAGTGAATAGTCGTTAGTATTCTCAAAATAGGATTTCCAGGCCTCTCCTACAGGACATAAAATTGCGCCATTTTTCTCGGCCGCTTCTTTATGGTTCTTTATGACCCCATCAAACGTATGGTAATACTTCCGAGATGGCCATACCATGAAATACACAAGTTTGACTCCACTTTGTTCGCACAATTTTTGTAATTTATTTCCATCTTCAATCAACATTCTTCTTCCCTCACTTTGTGAAGACGGACCCTGCTGTACCACCAGATAATCATACTTTTGACTTTTGATGTACTTCTGTACTTCTCCATCATTCCAATGGTCAATAATGGCATAATTTGGATGGGCAAGTGAAATTGTTTTCACTTTCAGTCCCCTACTCTTGGCTTCTTGCTCAACAAGCGAGGGCAAGTTATTTGTGTAGGTGAGACTGTTTCCGACAAATAAGATTTTCTTCGCTTGTGCCGATGCGCTTACTAATAAGCTTAAAAGAAGGGTAAAGAGAACAGATCGCATTTAGTTTAAAACAATACTATTCTTAACTATCCTTATCTCTCAAGTATGGACTTTAAATCTGCTGGCGAATAGTTAATTGACTTGAGCGTTTTATTATCCTCTTTACGATAAACAAGCCATTTACCATCACGCTGTTCGTAGTAGGCGTCTGTATTTTTTGTGGTTTTATAATGCTCTACTGTTCGCTGTGCTTCTTCTTCTGTGTCGCAAGCCTTGCTCATATTAGATCGTTGAACTTCTTCAAACAAATCTCTGAATTTTTCTCCCATACCGAATTCAAGAATTGCACCTGAAAGAACGTACTGTATGTCACATAAAGCATCCGCGATTTCTACCACATCTTGGTCATCAATGGCTTCTTGCAATTCTCTTAACTCTTCTGCAATAAGAGACACTCGTAGTTTACATCTATCCGAGTTGGGAATCTGAGGTGTATCTAGAATTGGATGTTTAAAGGTTTTGTGAAATTCAGCTACCTGATTTAATGGGTCAATTTTATCCATATATAGTGATTAGTTAAATAGTAAACAGTAATTACTTCCAGACAGGTTAGATAAACAAATCAACGTCCCTGCTAATAAATCAATTACCCTTCGTCTTTCTCTTTTCGAATTGCTCTGGTTAAAAAATACATGAAGCCACCCACTACTACAGTGAGAATAACAATCATACTTATGATAGCGCTTGTGCTCATTTTTTTACAAATTTCTTGTACAAATATCCATTCAGTAAAAGTCCAGCTATGATAACAATGCCCCATTGAGTAATGGTCGATGCATTGCTATAAATGCCAAACAAATCCCAGTTTCCCTCTTCATTGAACCAGGTTGAGCTGTAATCTTGCGATAGCCACCAATAGATCAAAAAGAAGCCAATGGCAATATTGGCAAAGATGGCAAACCTAAAAAAACCAGACGGAAGAATCATATCAGATCCTACGTCAATTGTCTCAGCCTTAAATTTAGAAGGGTCATTCATGGCGACACCAATAAGTATAAACAGTCCTGTCACTATTAATCCAACCCCCCAAACCCAGTCTTGATTTGAAAAGAAGTCTAGTGACCAAGCTGAAGGAAAACCAAAGGCAATGAAACAAATAATCACGAATATCAGCGTCTTTCTTTTAGAAATATTAAGATCGGCCACATTCTGCATAAAAAGCTCAATCATCGGCAATAGCGAGCTAAAAGCAGCTACGAACAGCGCGAGAAAGAATAGCACAGATAAGTAGTCACCGCCAGGTACATTGGCAAATAGCATTGGGATAATGGTGAATGTTAACGCCTGGTTTCCTGATTGCAAATAGGAAATTGCTTCTGCATCAGATGCCGCCAAGGCAAATACCGCTGGAAGAATCGCCATGCCCGAAAGCAGCGAGGCTGTGTTATTTCCAAAAGCCCCAATGAAGGTATTTAGGGTAACATCCTCATTATCTCTTGAAAAAGCAGAAAGTGTCATCATAAGACCCCACCCTGCCCCTGTGCTCCAAGCTGATTGTGATAGGGCTTCTATCCAGATTGTAGAATCACTAAAAAGAGACCAATCAACTGCAAACATGTATTCTAAACCTCTAACTCCTCCCTCCATATTTAGCGAAACAAATACGATAATCACTAGCAAAATGAAGAGGCTGGGTATAAGTAATTTATTTGCTTTTTCGAGTCCATTCTTTACCCCTTTGATAAGGATAAATGCGGCGAGAAATATCACGCATATGTATATGAAAACGGTGATCCAATCGCCATTAGATATCCCGTTCCAAAAGTTTGTCAGATAATCGGGGTCTGACTGTAAAGATTCAAGTAGTGTCGCTTCTTTGAACAAATTCCCCACGGAAAATGTAAGATATCTAAACGACCATGCGGTAACTATTGAATAGTAAAATGCTATTCCTAGAGTACATATGGTAATGAAGAATCCCATCCAAGTGTACTTCTTTCCTGCAAAGAGTGCGAAACTTCCTATTACTCCCTTCTTAAATTTCTTGCCAATGGCAAACTCTGAAAGCAGCAATGGAATAGACCAAATGAAGAGAAATAAAATCCATAGAAGAATAAAGGATCCTCCATACTGACCTGCCAACCGTGGAAATCTCCAGAGGTTTCCAGCACCTATCGCCATACCAAGTGCTGCTAGTACTATCCCCCACCTGTTGCTAAACTGTTCTTTGCTCATATTTGACTAATTCCATAATGCGAATCCGTCAAATATATGGAAAGTTTAGCAGGCCAATGAGGCCAATTTTCATAAAGAACAAGTCTTTGATATGTGAACGAAACTTATGAGTTAAAAACTCCCTCTATTCGTCCTTTAAAGTAGTAGCAGGATTAATTAAAGCAGTGCTTATCGTACGATGACTTACAGTAATTGCAGCAATCAATAAAGTCGTAAGAAAAGCCAAAAGGAAAAAACCGATACCAATATTGATTCTGAATTCATAATCACTCAACCACTCGTTGAGAATGTAGTAGGCAACAGGAGCGGCTATTAAAAAGGCAACGATAACCAACACAAATACTTCTTTGGTGAACTTTCCTATAATGCTAAGAATGGATGCGCCTAGCACTTTACGAATACCCACTTCCTTTGTTCTGTTTGCTGAAATAAACGCAATCAGCCCATACAGTCCTAAACATCCAATGATGATAGATACTGCTGAAAAAGTACTCATGAGAGTGGCTACACTTTGTTCCTGTTGATAATTCTCTGCCAACTGCTCATCATAAAAATCCCAGTCTAGGACAAACTCTGGATATACTTTTTCCCAAGTGTCTTCAAAATGTGTAATTGCCGTATTCACATTTGCCCCATCCTTGGTTTTGAATGCAAGCTCGTAATAAATCCTGGGGTCTCTAAGCAGGATAATATACTGAAACCCTTGGCTCAGGTCCTGCGAGTGAAAATCTTGCATCACTCCAATTACCTTCAAGTTTCCCATCGTCCACCCTGTGGTTAAGCTCTCACCAATTGCACCAGCATAGTCATCTTTAAAGCCCATCAAATCGGCAATTTGCTGATTGATTACTACATGATTGGAACTGTCATTTTTTCGAATATTTCGTCCAGCTAATATTTCCAAACCATAGAGATCCACATATTCTTCATCTGCAGGTTTATAACTAGCATTAAAATCTTCTTCAATATCTAATGGAGGATAGTTGAAGTTAGAATGTGAGTTTGAATTTCCCGTAGGAGAACTGAGCGAAAAAGTGATATTCTCAATAGCCGGATTTTCTAGCATCATTGATTTAAATCGCGCTGTTTTCACTTCCTCTCTTTCAGGTAGGTAGCTTTTTATGATTGCTTCCTTTTCAAAACCAAGGTCTTTCTCCATGAAATACCTCATCTGCGCTGCGATAATCACGGTTCCAATAATTAAGAATTGGGAGATAGTGAACTGTGCTATCACGAGTGTTTTTCTTAGGTTGAGTCCGCCCGAGTGATTCTTGGCAGTGATCTTACTTTTCAACGCTTTTACTGTATTCATACTGCTAAGCAAAATGGATGGATAAAATCCGGAAAGAAAGCTTACCAAAACAAGAAGGATGAGTAAAAATCCAATGGTCTCAAAACTGGTGAATAGATCGAGGGTAAGGCGTACGCCAATTACATCCTCAAGCTGGACAAACAGAAATTCGGATATGGCTAGTGAGCAGAATAATGAAACGAGTGTAATAAGTGTAATCTCGGTGAAAAATTGCGCAACCAACTGTCCCGAATATCCACCAATAGCCTTTCTAATTCCAATTTCTTTTGAGCGATTGGCTGCTTGCGCGGTAGCCAGGTTAATGAAATTAATGCATGCTGTAAGGATAAGAAAAATAGCAATCACTCCTAAAGCCTTCATCAAAGCTGGCGATGTTGAATATACGTAATTGCCATACTCATCATCAAAGTGAATAGCAGACAAAGGCTGCGTAACAAATCTTCTTCGTTCCGATGCTCCTTCTTCGTAGTGCTTGTCAACAAAATCAATGAGTTTAGTATCGAATGCTTTCTGTAAAAATCCACTTCCCACAAGAATGTATGTATTGGTGCTTGAGCTTGTAGAATTCCATCTTTTTCCTTCTCCAAAATAAGGATTGCTGGCTTCTTGTGAATCATAATCTAAAAGAACCGTAAACTGAAAGTTTGTTGACTCAGGTGGATCCGAAATAACGCCGACAATTTTGTAATCCTGGAGATTACCTACGTTGATCGTTTTTCCAATTACTTCCGCAACGTTTCCATCCTCTATGCCAAACAGTTTTTTGCATTGGGATTCGGAAATAACTGCTGTATTTGGCTCAGTCAATGCCGTTTCACTATTCCCAGCTAAGAAGTTTACCGTAAAAATTACGAAATATGAGTTGTCTAAATAGACCACTCCCTCTTCTAAAAGGAATTTCTTTATTTCACTTCCCTCCTTAATATTGATCTGATCACCACCTACATAGTGCGTTCGTGTTACCTGTTGAATATCTGGATAATCTTCTCTTACTGCAGGCCCCACCGGATGTGGTGTACCCGAACCTTTGCTTATTTCTCCTGCTCTGATTCCTTGCCCTACTATTCTATAAATATTTGAATAGTTCTCCTGATGTTTATCGAAGCTGTTTTCAAAAACAATGACTTTATAAATAACCAATGCACAGCCAATACCAAGTGCAAGGCCCAATACATTTAGAATACTATAAACCTTATTTCTAGAAAGATTTCTGAGGGCAGTCTTTAAATAATTTTTAAGCATGGCATGAGGTTTTCCTAGTCTAACATGTGTTAAAACCATGCCAGATTACCTAACTGTCTGATATACAAAAAACTACACCTGAATTCCTTTTCAAAAGTGAATTCAGGTGTACACTATTTACGTTCAGTTTCGAACAGGCTATTCTTCTTCGTTAGATACTTTTATGACTGATTTGTATATGAAATAGATGATCCCACAGAAAATTATCAGTCCAGGCCAGCTGGAAGATTCCTCTAAGATTCTCATAGAGTTAGGATCTCCTCCAGATTTCATTATCCCAACCGTCAACCCTGCTCCAAGAATTCCCATTAACGCTTCACCTGTAATTAACCCAGATGCCAACAATAGTCCTGCGTTGTTTCCTTTTTCAATATTTTTATTGCCCTTTGTTGCCTTCGTTAGAAAATAGGCCAAAACACCCCCAACAAAGATGGAAGAATCAAGCTCGAATGGAAGATAGAGCCCTACTGCAACAGCAAGAACAGGCATTCTGAATTCAGACCCCTTTGACTTTAAATACAGATCAATCAATATAATAACAACCGCGATCCCAGCTCCGATATAAATAATATTCCAAGGTAATCCTCCACTGAAGATGCCTTGTGCAACGCTCATCATCAAAGTCGCTTGAGGGGCGGCCAATGATTCCGGTTGCTCAGGTGTTGGAGCTCCTATTCCATTTCCAATCAATAGAATATTCAATATGATCGGGATAACCAATGCTCCAGCTACAACTCCTACTACTTGCATAATTTGTTGCTTGTAAGGAGTCGCACCTAATACATGTCCGGCTTTCAAGTCTTGCATATTATCTCCTGCAATAGCAGCAGCGCAGCAGACGACAGCTCCAATTAAAATTGCTCCAGCAGCACCTGATAATTCATTGCCCGTACCCATCAACGTCAACAATAAAATGGATGCAAATAATATCGTTGCGATAGTTACTCCTGAAATCGGGTTATTTGAACTTCCCACGAGTCCAGCCATATACCCCGCAACCGCTGCAAAAAGGAATCCGGCAACAACCATGATCAAAGTCATCGTTATGGTCACCGTAACATCGCTAATAGCTGATAGGTAAATCATGAAAATGGGAACAACTAGTACACCTATACCAATGAGTACCCACGACATTGGAGTATCCATTTCTGTTCTTATTTGATCTTTCATGGAGGTACCACCAGACTTGAAAGCTTGTACTCCCGCTTTAAATGCGGTTCCCAGTGAACTTGCCAGACTCATTAAGGCCCAAAGCCCACCTATCACCATTGCACCAACGCCCAAGTATCTCATTTTAGCGCTCCAAAGTGCACCTCCAATATTATCAGCATTTACATCACTGACACTCGTGAATTTTCCCAGCTCCACAAGCTCAGCAGCCACAACATCAAATCCATTGGAGCCAATGTAAATAGGCATTCCGATCCACCACGTTATTACTCCTCCCAGAAATACTAGAAATGCAATATTTAGACCTACGATATATCCAACAGCTACAAGAGCCGGAGACAGGTTTAAGCTAAAATATCCATAGAATTTCTGACCTACTAAAGTGGCTTTTTCAAAAAGTCCACTCCATAGATTAAGAGTGGAGTCCGCTAGTTTAAAGACTCCTCCAAGTATTGATCCCCACACCAAATACTTTACTGATTTACCTCCTTCTTCACCCGTTTTAAGGACTTCTGCCGTAGCTACGCCTTCCGGAAACTTTAAGTTTTCTTCTACGATTAAGGCTCTTCGAAGAGGTATTGTGAATAGTATCCCAAGAACTCCTCCACATAGGGCGATGGCCATTGTTTCGAAGTAATTAAACTCTTCCCAGTATCCCATGATTACCAGTGCAGGAATTGTGAAAATCACACCAGCAGCAAGTGACTCGCCGGCAGAAGCTGCAGTTTGCACCAAGTTGTTTTCAAGTATGTTTGAATTTTTGAAAACTTTCAAAAGGGCCATGGAAATTACAGCCGCTGGAATAGATGCAGAGACAGTGAGCCCGGCAAAAAGTCCGAAGTATGCATTCGCTGCTGACAGCACAATAGAGAGTAGGGCTCCAAGGACGACCGCCTTTACCGTAATCTCTGGCAAACTGGTATTTGAATCAATATATGGTTTTTCCATTATGTTGGTTTTGGGTTAGGTTTAATAGTTGATCACCAACAAAAATGTCTATTTGTATGGATAAAACAAAAAAAGGGTAACCGATGGCTACCCTTATCATTAATTTGACTCTTTTCTTTATTCGTATTCCTGATCTCCACTTGAAGTGGTACCAGTCACTTTTATTCCTCCTCTATCAATCATCAAGCGTTTTTCACCTGACCTATTCCCAACTTCTAAATCACCTGATGTAGCGTTCAAATCAAAACTTAAATCGTCAAGGTCGTTGACAAAATCGATTTCAATATTTCCAGAAGTTGCATCGAAATAACAGTTCGCGTTTAATTCGATAGCATACCCGTCAATATTTCCAGACGAAGTACGCGCCTTGATTGCCCCTACTCCTTTTCTAATTTCAACATCGCCTGATGTAGCCTGTACTTCAACTTTACCACTAAACCCTGAAATGGTGATGTCACCTGAACTTGCTCGAGTCTCAATATTTCCTTTTGTATTAAAGATGTCTTGATCTCCACTGGTGGATTCAATTTCAGAGTCCCCCGTCAACCCATCAATATCAATATCTCCACTCGAGGTTTCAACTTCAAGATTGGCTACTACGCTTCTCAACGTAATATCTCCACTTGACGCTTCTATCTTGGATGATGATGCGCGAAGATTTGCTACCCTTACGTCTCCTGAGGAATTATCAATATCCAACTTCACTCCATCCAATATTGTTAAATCGATCCTGGATTCGTTGATTCGATAGTTTCTCCAATTCTTATCTCTTTGACGATCCACGCGTATGACTAAAGTTTTTCCAACGATATCTGTTTCAAATCGATAATCTCCTTCGTCACCACTTCCGGTAATAATCCCTTTAAAATAAACTCGATCACCAGTATCTACATAGACATCTACGAATGATCCTTCTATTCTTACCTCTTCAATGTTCTCAGCTTCAAGCTCAGCTTTTGCGAGGATGTTTTGCGCAAATACGGAAGTACTCGTCAACGCAAGTAGAACTACAATACATTTCTTCATGACTTATTCAAGTTTATTTTAAAGATGAAGGATTTCGCAAATGGTTGCTCAACCTACCTTGTATTTTTTTATTGCTGCCAGCAATCTCAGTCCTTCTTTTAGGTATGGGTCATTTTTTAGCTTTTCATCTATGGCGTTCTTTTTAGAAACCTCTCCATCGTCAACGCTTGTTGCTAAATCATCATTATCACCTTCATCTGAGTCCGCCTTTCTAGTCTCAAGATTGAGAGATACTGACTTTCGATTTCTGCTCTCCTTTGCTTTCTCAATATCTCTGACAAGTTTTTGCAAATCAGGGTCGCTGTTTAAATCTTCTCTATAAAGAGAATTTAAGTGATCCAAAAGCTCTTCAGAGATCATATTTGTAGGTGTGAAATTTGCACTTGCAATTTCATCCCAAGGAAGTGCATTTTCCCTGCTAGCTTCTCCAAAATCTTCTTGTGAATAAATAGATGGGAAATGTACATCAGGTGCAATTCCTACACGCTGGTTGCTACTGCCCGTCACTCGATAGAACTTAGCCAGCGTCATCTTTATCTGCCCCAGATTCAGCTCTGGATTCCGAATGTATCTACTTAAGTCTATAACGTTCTGAACCGTTCCTTTACCAAAGGTGCTTTCTCCGATGATCACTCCACGGCGATAATCCTGGATAGCGCCAGAGAAAATTTCTGAAGCTGAAGCGCTCCCACGATTCACCAAAACAGCCAAGGAACCGTCATAGAAGACTTCCCCTCCATCTTCATCGTCCATTTTATCAACAGACGCATCATAATTTCTAACCTGAACCATCGTACCATCAGGAATGAAAAGTCCACTGAGTTCTATGGCTTCTTGTAAAGAACCTCCACCATTGAAACGCAAATCGATCATCAATCCATCCATTCCTTGTTCCTCGAGTTCAGTTATCAGTTTCTTCACATCCCTAGTTGTGCTTCGATAATCTTCTTTTCCTGCTCTCAGCTCTTCAAAGTTTAAGTAGAAACTAGGTACAGTAATCACCCCAAGGTTATACGTGGTATTTCCTTCTGTAATTGGAATCATCTCTGCCTTGGCAGCTTGCTGTTCCAAATTAATCTTATCTCTTACCAATCTTAAAGTATCTGGAAGTGCATTGATTCCTTCACTAGCTTTTAATATTTGAAGCCTTACGATTGAGCCTTTTGATCCACGAATCTTGGAAACGACATCATCCAGTCGCCAGCCAATTACATCTATGAATTCACCCTCATCTCCTTGAGCTACTCCGATAATTCTGTCATCTTTTTGAAGACGCTTGCTCTTGTAAGCTGGACCTCCTGGAATAATTTCAGCCACCTGTGTGTAATCAAGATTTTGCATCAGCCGTGCACCTATCCCTTCTAAAGAAAGGTTCATGTCTATCTGGAAATTTTCAGCGTCCGGTGGTGAGAAATAATCTGTATGTGGATCGTATGCGTTGGTGTATGCATTCATATAACTCTGAAATACATCCTCGCTATTGTATTGATAGATGGCTTTTTGTACCCGCTTATATCTCTTGGTTAAGCTTTCAGAAATATCCTCCCATTCTCTACCCGTCAGTTTGTAATTAAGAGCGGCATTCTTAATGATTTTTCTCCAGATTTCATTCTGCTCTTCTTGAGTGGCAGGCCAGTTGGCTTTCTCGCGATCAAAAACATAAATCTCTTCTTTTGAAAAATCAAATTCTGTTTGGAGTATGGTGAAAACATAGTCAATTTGGTCGAGCGCGCGTTCTCGATAAATGTCAAAAACATCGTAGGCAAATTGCAATTCACCTGCTGGTATTTGATCATCTAGCTCATACCTGTATTTCTCAAACTTAGCTATGTCAGAATCGAAGAAATATGCTTTATTAGGATCCAATGATTCAAAGTAGTTGTCAAAAATCACAGAGGATATGGAGTCAGAAAGAGAAAGCTTTCGATAATGAATTCGCTTTAGCAAATTGGTTATTACATATGCCTCACTTGGATGTTCTTCTTTGGGCTTTAAAACTTTTAGGGTATCTCCTTCTAAAAAGGATTGAATATCATTTCCATATTCTGTAGAAACTCCAAAGGAGGTAAGAATGACAAACCCGGCAATCAACAACAGCTTATTCATATATGTATATTTAGACCTTACTTCACTTCTTCAACGCAATGATGAAAAAATTGATTTTAAAAATAGTTGATTTTTTGTGAGCGGTATCCATTAAAAGATTAAACCACTATTTTTAAAGCTAAATGAAGCATTTATTCAAATATGCACTCACGCCGAATATTCATTTTTTGATTCTTTTATCGCTTTCAGTTTATTGGACGATAAAATGGACATATATCAGGGGCTAGTGCATATTAGGAATTGCGGCAGTTGATATAGAATTTCAAATTAAAGCAATCATGAAAAAGAACATTCTTATTGTTATCCTAACACTAGTAGCTATATTTTTCCTACTCTATTCCTTTATAAAAGCTGACGAAGCTGAAAAATCGGCAATTGAGGCACAGGTAGAAAGAGAGAGAGCTGTAGAGCTTCAAAATATGGCAACCGAAGCAGCAGCTGAAGCCCAGAGGCAAACCGCACTTGCCGTTAAGTTGGCTGTAGAGCTTAAGGATTGTCAAGCTAGATAACTCATCCTTTCAGGTGATTTTCGTTTTCTGTTTTCGACGGTTCCGTTTTCTTGTTTTATTTGATCATTCATCATAAAACTAGAATCATATGAAAAAGCGAGTTACAGGCATTGGTGGTATTTTCTTTAAAACAGAAGATCCTGAAAAAATGAAAGACTGGTACCGATCACATTTAGGCATAGCGTCTGATCAATACGGTGGGTTATTCAAATGGAGGGATTTGGAAGACAAAAATCAAGTATGTACTACTGCTTGGAGTCCTTTTAGCAAAGACACTACATATTTCGGTCCGAGTCAGAAGGAATACATGTTCAACTACAGAGTAGAAAACCTGATAGAATTACTGGATCAACTTAGAAAAGAAGGAGTTGAGGTTGTAGGAGAAGTCGAAGAGTTTGAGTACGGTAAGTTTGGTTGGATAATGGATCCTGAAGGCCGCAAGATAGAACTTTGGGAACCCATAGATGCTCCCTTTTTATAGGTGTTGCTAAATCAGCAACTTGTTCTTCACAAAACGTTTATCCAGAAATTGTACCAGGGTAACAAGTACGCCAATTAAAACCGCCAGAGGAACAAGGCCGGATACACTTTGATTCATTTTACCAAACTGTTCGAAGATTGTGGGTAAAAAATAAGCGATGGTGGCAAATCCAAAACCAAAAATCGTGAGTATCCCAATAGCCATCCAGAAGTATAACCTCTTCTGGCTAGCTTTTTCCTGCTTTTTGATTATCTGAACAACCCGGTCTTTGAAGTCCTTTCGAAGCATAAAGGCTGGTTCTGATTTTAAAGCTTCATCTATTATTTTTTCAATGTCCTGTTTCATATCAATGCTATTTCCTTAACTGCGTGTTCTTCTACGATTTTTTTTAACTTAACTCGTGCTCGATGAATGTAATTTTTTACGGTGCCTTCAGGCATATTAGTTATCTCCATTATCTCTGGGTAGCTAAATCCATCCAAATAAAACAATGTCAATACTGACTTATAACTTACAGGTAGCTGATCCACAAGCTTAAGAATAAACTGTTTCATATCCTCTTGCTCTGTTATTTCAACATTTTCTCCGATTTTGAAGGCAACTTCATCCAGCTCAACAACATCTAATTTTTTCTTCTTCGCAAAATTAACTGCCATTCGGTAAGCGATGGTTGCAATCCAGGTCGACAATTTCGAATCAAAGTTGAAGCCACTAAGCTTACTTATCACTTTCACAAAAACGTCTTGACATAATTCTTCTCTATCCATATCGTCACTGACCACACGAGCGACCATATGAATAACCAGTCGTTCGTATTTACTAATGAGTAGACGAATCGCAGAATCACTTCCACTTAATATCTGACTTACAAGTTGTTTTTCATCCATCGATATTAATTAGTCAGCCATCTAGGCTTAAATGTTGCATAAAAAAAATTTTTTTTCAAGGTGCAACATTTAAGAATATAGCTCCTGTCTAAAGGAGCAAGATGTTAAACTAAAAATTAAACAATTATGGACGAATTAATTCCTATAGTAGCCATTATATCGGTATTCGGATCGGTTATTCTTTTCGTAACAATTCTCACAAACTATTCACTTAAAAAGAAACTAATAGATAAGGATATGGTAAATAATGACACAACAAACCTGTTTACTAAAAAAGACAGTAGACAAAATGCATTAAAATGGGGTCTCATTGTTCTCTTTGGAGGTCTTGGCCTAATCGTAATCGACTCAATGGGATTAGATAATGATGACGCAATGCCTTATGGTATTGAAGCAGTAAGCATTGCCATTGGATTTTTGATCTACTATGCAATGATGAAAAAGGAAATGGAAGACTAATGGATCGGGCGCAACTCGAAGGTCGAAAAACTCAAAATCAATGTGTTGCGCCTTTTTTTCATCTCCAATTCTCTTCATTTCATCTACAATTCATCATTTTTCGAACACCCTATTAAACCTTTATAGCATAGTGTGTGTCTAAGGGGTCATGAAGTGGAAAATCCTAATCAAACTTCTTATTATAACCATCCTATTTGCGGTGGCCACTTACAACTGGAATAAAGAATCACAGCTCATAGATTCTGATCCAAAGGTTGATCCTTCTTCTATTCAGCAAGCTTTAAATCAGGCTTAAACAAGCGTTTTCATTCCATTCCTAGAAGTTATATTTGCAGAACAAAATTCTGTTAATAACTCTCAAATCCTTATACAATGAAATTTAGACCTGGTGTATTGACCGGACAGGAGGTTACAGACCTTCTTAACTATGCCAATGAAAACGACTTTGCACTTCCTGCTGTTAATGTAACAAGTTCTAGCACAGTAAATGCCGTTTTAGAAGCCGCAAGAGATATTAATTCTCCAGTTATGATCCAATTCTCCAACGGCGGTGCCGCATTCATGGCTGGGAAAGGGCTTTCCAATGACGGACAGGCAGCAGCCATCGCAGGTGGTGTGTCAGGCGCTCACCATGTACACCAAATGGCAGAAGCATATGGTGTTTCGGTCATCTTGCACACGGATCATGCAGCAAGAAAGCTATTGCCTTGGATTGATGGCCTTTTGGATGCTGGAGAAAAGCATTTTGAGCAAACAGGTAAGCCTCTTTATTCATCGCATATGCTTGACCTTTCTGAAGAACCTATCGAAGAGAATATTGGCACTTGTGTTGAGTATTTTAAGCGTATGGACAAAATGGGGATGACTCTTGAAATAGAACTTGGCGTGACAGGCGGTGAGGAAGATGGAGTTGATAATTCTGATATAGACAACTCAATGCTATATACTCAGCCTGAGGAAGTTGCTTATGCTTATGAAAAACTAAAAGCCGTGAGCGATAATTTCACGATTGCCGCAGCATTTGGAAATGTTCATGGAGTCTATAAGCCTGGAAATGTAAAACTTACTCCTATCATATTAAAGAACTCTCAAGATCACATTAAGCAGAAGCATAGCACGGGTGAAAATCCCGTTAACTTCGTTTTTCATGGCGGATCCGGATCTTCAAGAGATGAAATAAGAGAAGCAATATCTTATGGTGCAATCAAAATGAATATCGACACCGATCTTCAATGGGCATACTGGGATGGTGTTAGAGCATTTTATCAGAAAAACGAAGGATATCTACAGGGTCAAATTGGGAACCCAGAAGGAGATGATAAGCCAAACAAGAAGTTCTATGACCCGAGAGTATGGATCAGAGGAGCGGAAAAAACGTTTACTGAGCGTTTGAAATTGGCGTTTGAAGATCTGAACTGTATTGGTAAGAACGCATAGCCAAATGAAGAATATATCAGTAATTGGAAGCGGTACTATGGGTAATGGAATCGCCCATGTATTTGCTCAGAGTGGATTCAATGTTTCGCTCATTGACATAAGTGATGTTGCATTAGAAAAAGCGATAGCAACTATTTCAAAAAATCTGGACAGAATGGTTCAGAAAGAAAAGATTACTCAAACAGATAAGGAATCGACACTCAAAAACATTAGCACATTTACCTCAACCGAAGAAGGAGTAAAAAATGCTGATTTGGTTGTTGAGGCTGCTACTGAAAATTTCGATATTAAGAAGAAGATATTTGAGTCAATGGATGCACATGCTCCAAGTGGCGCTATTTTATCTACCAACACTTCCTCCATATCCATTACCAAAATTGCCGCCGCGACTAAGCGACCGGACAAAGTGATCGGTATGCACTTCATGAATCCTGTACCTGTGATGAAACTCATTGAAGTAATCAGAGGGTATGCAACTTCGGATGAAACTACTTCAACAATCATGGAGATGAGTACAAAGCTGGGGAAAGTACCCGTGGAGGTGAATGATTACCCAGGTTTTGTGGCTAACCGAATACTTATGCCCATGATTAATGAGGCAATCATCTCCCTACATGAAGGTGTAGCTGGAGTGGAAGAAATAGATACCGTAATGAAGCTTGGAATGGCGCACCCAATGGGGCCGCTTCACTTAGCCGACTTCATTGGACTTGACGTATGCCTATCCATTATGAACGTACTTTATGAAGGATTTGGCAATCCAAAATATGCTCCGTGTCCTCTATTAGTAAATATGGTGACAGCAGGCTACCTTGGCGCAAAGACTGGTGAAGGATTTTACAAATACACGCCTGGTTCTAAGGAACTTGCAGTGAGTGAAATGTTTACCAAGTGAAAACAACTTTCAAATAAGATTTAAGGCAGGCACAAACCTGCCTTTTTTATTGATACCGATCATATAAACGAATTAGGAAATTATTGATTGTTTAGGCAACTTTCCAATCTTAAAAACTTAATTCGGAAATGAAATATATCCAATCAATTGCATTGCTTACAGGAGTAATTCTCTTAGGAGCGTGTACCAATCAAACAACAGAAAAAAAACCTATGAGACCTGATGCACCCGTTGCAGCTAAGGCTGATACAATTTTGAAAGAACATGGACAAACAAGAGTAGATCCTTACTTTTGGATGCGCCTATCCGATGAGCAAAAAAGAGCTGAAAACCCAGACAATCACACAACGGAAGTTCTCAACTATTTGAATGCGGAAAATGATTACACCTCAGCGGTAATGTCGCATACGGTAGACCTGCAAGAAAAGCTTTATGATGAGATTGTTGGTCGAATTAAGCAAACTGATGAGTCAGTACCGTACCTATCAAATGAATATTGGTATTATACCCGATATGAAGAAGGTGGGGAATACCCTATTTATTGCCGAAAGAAAGGAACATTAGATGCGAATGAAGAAATACTACTCAATGTCAATGAAATGGCTGAGGGGTACGACTACTATGCTGCGGGGGGATTAAACGTGAGTCCCGACAATAAAATTCTCGCTTTCGCCGAGGATACTTTAAGTAGAAGGATTTACACGCTGCGATTTAAAAATTTAGAGACAGGTGAAATGATTGAAGATCAAATTGCCAACACCACTGGTGGGGGCGCTTGGGCCAACGATAACAAGACCTTCTTCTATACTGCTAAAAATAAGGTGTCTCTGCTCTCAGAAAAGATCTACCGACATGAGCTTGGAACTCAGTCAGAAGCAGATGTGATGGTGTATCATGAAAAAGACCCTTCCTATTATATCGGTGTATATAAATCTAAGTCTGATGATTACATCATTATTTACAATAGCAGTACACTCATTAGTGATTATCATGTATTAGATGCCAATAACCCGAGAGGCGATTTTCAACAATTTATACCGAGAGATGAAAAGGCGCATGAGTATAGTATTGCTCATTTTGAAGATAAATTCTACATAGTCACGAATTGGGACGCAACGAATTTCCGTTTGATGGAAACTCCCGCAAATGCAACCGGAAAAGAAAATTGGAAAGAAGTAATCGCCCACAGAAAAGATGTACTGCTCGAAGGCATCGAATTATTCAATGATTACATGGTTGTTGATGAACGTCAGAATGGGTTGAGTAATCTTAGAATCATCAATCAAACTTCGGGGGATGAACACTATCTTGACTTTGGAGAACCAGCCTACAATGCCTATACCTCCGTCAATGCTGAATTCAATACCAACATTCTCAGATTTGGATACACGTCAATGACAACTCCTAACTCTACGTTTGATTATAACATGGAGACAAAGGAAAAAACGCTCATGAAGCAACAAGAAGTTGTAGGCGGTCATAACCCTGATGATTACGTTACAGAGAGACTTTGGGCAACAGTGCGGGATGGAGAAAAAGTGCCAATCTCAATCGTCTATAAGAAAGGGTTTAAAAAAGATGGAAATAGTCCTGTCCTACAGTATGGATATGGATCTTATGGCGCAACCATTGATGCAAGCTTCAGTTCAGTGCGACTGAGTCTTTTAGATCGCGGATTTGCATTTGCCATTGCTCATATTCGAGGAGGACAGTTGATGGGACGGCAATGGTACGAGGATGGCAAAATGTTCAAGAAGATGAACACATTCAATGATTTCATTGATTGCTCAAAATTTCTCATTGAGGAAAAATATACATCAGCAGAGCATCTCTATGCTCAGGGAGGAAGTGCTGGAGGCCTATTGATGGGAGCCGTTGTAAATCTTGCTCCAGAACTATACAATGGTGTGGTGGCAGCTGTCCCTTTCGTTGATGTGGTTTCAACCATGTGGGATGAAACCATACCATTGACTACCAATGAGTTTGACGAATGGGGAAATCCAAAAAATCTTGAATCTTATGAGTACATGATGTCCTATTCACCTTATGATCAGGTTTCGGCGCAAGACTACCCAAACATGTTAGTAACTACCGGCTTATTTGATTCGCAGGTTCAGTATTGGGAGCCCGCCAAATGGGTAGCCAAACTTCGAGACATGAAAACCGATGATAACACGCTGATCTTGGATACAGATATGGAAGCTGGACATGGAGGAGCCTCTGGAAGATTCAAGCGATACAAAACAACTGCGTTACAATACGCTTTCTTGCTCGATCTGGAAGAGATCGGTCAGTAAACCACAAATAGTAAAAGCCTCGAAAATTCGAGGCTTTTACTTTTGGTATCAACCTACATTAGCTATTCTAGTTGAGGATCTTGGGTTGTCAGTCAAAAGCCACAGTCCATGATTTTTTTATTGTCACAACCAAATAGGTATTCGAAGCGTCTATATGATAGAAACCAATTAAATTATCAACACTGTTGACAATTCTATCGCCACACTCATAATACGATTAGGTTAAGCTATTAAGAGTTGATAGAATTAAGCCTCGATTTCTTTCGAGGCTTTTTTAGTTTCAATACTTTCTAATTTTTCTACTATGTCCTTATCTTACAGTCTAACCTAACCATTTTAAATTATGAAATTAGACATTAAGTATCAAGAGCGGTACTCCAGAGGAGAGCTTTTGCTGAGATCCATTTTTGGTCCTATTTATATTGCCCTCCCCCACTTATTCCTTTTGATTTTCGTCTCGCTTTGGGGAGCAATTCTATCCTTCATCTCTTGGTGGATCGTGCTTTTCACTGGAGAGTATCCGCAAAGTTTTTTTGAATTTCAAGAAGGACTTATTCGTTGGAACTTCAGATTAAATGCCCGATTGAATAACCTATGTGATGGTTATCCTCCATTCGGGATTGACGCAAAAGATGAATACGTCACGGTGGAAATACCATACCCTGAAAAACTGAGTAGAGGTGTCCTATTGCTTAGACTTTTCTTTGGGCCAATATATGTGATCTTACCTCATGCATTCTTGCTGATATTTAGATCAATTGCGTCATTAGTGCTGCAATTTCTAGCCTGGTGGGTTGTATTGTTTACTGCAAACTATCCTCAAAGCTGGCATGAATTCAATGTAGGAACCATTCGTTGGTCTACCCGAGTAAATATTTATATGTCATTTATGACAGACGATTACCCGCCATTTTCTGGAAAACCATGAGTGAACAATATCATCCAATCCCTCAACCTGAGGAGTTAACGAATCGTGAAAAAGATGATGCAATGGGGTCATACCTTATGATGTTTGCTTCTGTAGCCGTAGGGCTTCCTTTGCCAATCATCAATCTAATCGCGGCAATAGTTTATTATTTCACAAACAGGTCGAAAGGCCTGTTTGTGCATTTTCACTCCTTGCAATCACTTATTAGTCAATTACCAACAACTATAATCAATGCCATAGGTGTTTTTTGGGCTATTCGTATCTACTTTTTTGACTGGGAATTATCTGACAATTTCAAGGGATATATTATCATGGCATTGATTTTCAATCTTGCCTATTTTGCCTTTAGCATTGTTGGGGCCGTCAAAGCCAAGAAAGGACGCATGTACTACTTCCTCTTCTTTGGAAGATTGTCATATGAAGCTGTCTTTAAGAAAAAAGAATCAGATACCAACAAAATTCAAAACCTTCCTCCTAAATGAAAATTTGGCGTGAGCTACTCATTCTAGTAATAATCTTTGGGCTTATCTGGCTTGCTTTTACTTGGCGACCCCTTAGCATTCCGGGAACGGACCTAAGGCTCAGCAAAGAGCGCGAAAAGGATCTTGCTGAGCTCATCATGGATGATTTACAAGATCAGTATGAATTTTACGATGATTCCGTAACCAGCAAAATACTTGGGCCCAT
Organism: Ekhidna sp.; assembly: GCF_039940915.1. GTDB lineage: Bacteria > Bacteroidota > Bacteroidia > Cytophagales > Cyclobacteriaceae > Ekhidna. Next base: position 1,083,982 of record NZ_JBDVFO010000003.1, on the reverse strand, counting down.
CACACGAAGATTGCTCGACTCTTTGAGTCCTCAGAGATATGAATACAAGTTTCATCTGCTCGACGATAGCCATGAAATCAATGCATTTGCCACCTTGGATGGAAATATTTATGTCTTCTCAGGCCTTTTGAAGTTTGTTGACAATCCAGAACAACTCGCTGGAATTTTAGCACATGAGATTGGGCACCATGAAAATGGAGACCTTGTGGACAGGCTAATGAAAGAGCTTGGCTTAAGCGTGTTGGCCGCTGTTCTTACTGGAGGAGATGCAGTTATGATCTCGGAAATATCCAAGCTTCTCCTCTCATCGGGTTTTGACAGAAAGCAAGAACGCGAAGCTGATGAGTTCGCTTATCAATTAATGGTTAAATCTCAGATAAACCCATCAAGACTCGCTCATTTCTTTACCAAGTTGAAGACAGAAGAAAAGTCCTACCCTGATGATCTAGAAATTATTATGACGCATCCTAATTCCAAAAACAGAATTGAAGGGGCTCTCTCCTACAACCTTCCAGAAGGCTTTGAAGAGCAACCATTTGATTTCGATTGGGAAGAAATTGTAACATCAGTGCTTTAACAAATAGGCATACAACCTTTCTGACTTTGTAACATCCTTTTAGTAATTGTTGTCTAACAGCTTACTAACTCAAAAAAATAAAAGGATGATAAAGAACTACCTAACTATTGCTTTTAGAAATCTTCGGAAGCATAAACTCTTCACCGGGCTAAATATCTTTGGCCTTTCTCTGAGCATGTCGATTTGTCTTGTACTAATCTTACTGGTTTATGATCATTACCAGTACGATAAATTCCACCCGGAGACAGACAAAACCTATAGAATCACCACCTATTACAACGGCCAAGAAGGAACATTTGATGAAGCATATGCCACCTCTTCTTTGCTTTTCAAAAAGCATCTGATAGATAATTACACATTTGTGCAGACAGCTACCAATCTCAACAACAACTTTAGAGGTGAAATCAGGTCGCCGCATAAAATCCTTAACATTGAATCACTATATGCTGACCAGAATTTCTTTGATGTTTTCGGTTTTAAGATGCTCGAAGGAGACCTTAAAACCGCTCTGACTGATCCTTTCAGTGTCGTCTTAAGTTATGAGTTGGCAAGCAAACTTTTTCCAAACCAATCGCCACTGGGACAGACTGTAGATTTTGAAGATCACGGAAGCTATAAAGTGACAGGAGTTCTAGCTGAAGTCAAAGACAATACGCATATCACTTTCGAAGCTCTGGGATCACTAAGCACTGTTCCAGTTCTTGCTGAGAAAGGTGTATTCTCTGATTCCTATGATAGCTGGACGAACATTTGGGACAACTACAATTACCTTGTACTCAATAGTAAAGATGATAGAGTTAAAACCGAACAAATAATCAACGAGATCGCTGAAGCTAACCTTGAAGTATCTGAAAAGCATCCAGGTTGGATTTTTAGATTACAAGCTTTAAATGAAATTGTCCCAGGCAGAACAATGTCCAATGAAATAGGTTTTACATTACCGTGGTTCGTTTTGGCGTTTTTCGGCTTACTCGGCTTGATCGTCTTGATCACGGCTTCCATTAACTATACAAATCTTTCAATAGCAAAATCACTCAGCAGAGCCAAGGAAATTGGAATTCGTAAAGTCAATGGTGCTACGAGACGCCAGATCATCTTTCAATTTTTGACAGAATCAATTTTGACCGCACTTATTTCTTTGGTTATCTCTGTTTTCATCTATCGCTATTTGATCGTGGCATTTAATGAAATATGGATATTTAGTATGATCGGTGTTTCTCTGGAAGACTCCATAGGCACTTATGGATATTTTATTCTTTTCACTGTCATTTTAGGGTTGTTTACTGGAATAGGACCAGCATTGTTTTTATCTAAGCTAAAGGCGATAAATACGTTGAAAGGATCTGCTTCTAAAACCCATTCCAGGAAGCGTTCAATTCTATCATACATCTCCGGAAAACGCACCCTCATTAGCATTCAATTCAGCCTTTCTATTCTTATGCTGGTAACAATCTTGATTTTAAAAAAACAGGCCAATTTTCTTACACAGGCAAAATACGGCTTCAATGAAACAGAAGTATTTTATGTGAACACGCATGATCATGATCCAGCATTGCTAAAGCAACATTACGGCACCATGGCTGGTGTTGAAAACGTCACTTTTACTTCACATCATCCTGCAATCGGTCGATCCAATGGAAATGGTGCCAGATGGAAAGAAGATCAGGAGGAAATAACCTTATACAATTTTAGCGTAGATCCACACTATGTAGATGTAATGGAATTAGAACTTGTAGCGGGTCGTGATTTTTCGAAAGATGTAAACGATCAAAATGAAAAGTTCCTCATCATCAATGAAACTGCGGTTAGCACCTATGGTTTTGAATCTGCGAATGCAGCCATTGGCGAGGTACTAACAATGGACACCCTCTCATTGACAATCATTGGCGTAATGAAGGACTACCATTGGGAGCCTTTAATGAAGTCCATCCGTCCATTGGCTCTCAGGATACAGCCAGAACGATTTGCGTATGTATACCTCAAAATCAAAAGTGATAACCTTGTGAAAGAGGGTAAGCGGTTTGAAGACGCCTGGACTGTCTTTGATCCTGCTCGAGAGTTTGAAGGGGGATTTCTAAACAAGCAGCTAGACCAAGTATATCAGTTTTTTTATGATTTAGGAAACATCCTTACTTACATAGCCATGATCGCACTATCCATTACTGGGCTTGGATTTTTAGGAATGGTTAGCTTCGAGTTAAAGACCAAAATAAAGGAGATAGGTATCCGAAAGGTCCTTGGTGCATCATTTAGATCACTCACCTTTTCAATGTCGAAAGGATTCATCATTATGATATTACTCACTTCAATTTTGACAATCCCACTTGGTTTATGGTTGAATAGTCTATGGGTAAATCAAATGGCATTTCATGCACCCTTAGATGCTTCGGTTGTCATTCCGACAGCTCTAATAATTGTGAGTATAGCTGCTGCTACCATCCTTACGCAAGTCTGGATAAATGCAAGCAAGAATCCGACGGAAACGCTTAGAGCGGAATAGATCATTTAAAAATACATTCGGCATTGGCCTTTGAAATCTCAACGACAGCAATCGGGATTTGCTGATCGCTGAATGTATTTTTCATCGCTTTTATTCGAATAAATACAATGCCAGATTCGGCAATGGCTCGCATATCTTGTTCTGTCATTTGGAATGTGATATTGTAGCTGGTGATCTTGCTTCCAAAGTCATCTATAATCTGAGAAGTCGCCTCTTCTACGGACTGCATTCTTATTACCGATCCGTTTCCTGCTCGCATCACCAATTCACTTCCTTGTGGAATGACAGTGGCTAACTCTCCATAGTCCCCTACTTCCACATTGAACTTAAAATCACTTCCATTTCTAACATAAGAAAAATAATAAAATGGAGTAGGTCCCGTCAAACGAGTCTTTACCGTACGTATGATGTCATCTGTAATAGGGTCTTTCTCATTCACAACATATTTGCAAATTTGGGCTTTGGAATTAAAGCTCAAGAGTATCAGAAGAGTGAGTATACTTATGGATCGTGTTTTCATACCTGTTTTCAATGCAAGATAAAACTACAACAATTTGGAAGTAGCGATCAAGTATTGAACACAAAAAAAACTCTGACAAGCCTATATCAAACCTCTTATTAGAAGGATTATGAATCAGTCAGCACGTTCAATGATCCCTAGAAGGGCGTGATTTAGCGTGTTGAACAAACTCATTTATTGTTACATTCTCAGATTTGTATATTGCTCGTCAGAGCATTGCAAAGTAACATAATACATTGCGAAGAGTCTTAGTTTTAGTTGCTGACTTTAGAATAAACTGAAAAACTCTAATCATCCTTCTTAGAAATCAAAAGCCTATCCACACTATACAATCTTAGTGTTCCTATTGAAAAAGTCTTTTTGTCCCTATCAAAACCTATGCGATAATCGTCCAATCCTTCTAAAAGAAATTCATCCTTAGCAATTGGAATCATCTTCCTCTTTGGTCTATCTGGGTTAGACCGATAGTAATAGAGTACTCCATCTATGAGCAAGATTCTTCTATTTTCATATTTACCAACATATTCCTCTACTTGCTCAGCGTCTAAGATCAGGGGATTTTGAATATCTTTTAGTCTTTTAGATTCCCATTCGAGGGCTTGAGTTACTGATTCTCTCAGTTGGTCTTTGCTTTTCTTTCTTTCTAAATTGAGAAGCTCTTGAACAATACGTTCGCGTGCCACAATCTCTGCTTGACCATAGCTGGCTTGAATGTCTGGTTCAACTCCTACGCCTTCCCAATTGCCAGGTGCATTTGGATGTTTTCCAACGGCGTATGATATGCGCATTATATACTTGTCGTCAACAGGAAAGTCATCTCCTAGATATCCTGCACCGTAGCTATACTCTCCAACAATAGTTGCCCGATTTGAATATTTCAATGCATGAGCTGTGGCCTCTGCAGCCGACGCTGTTCTTGGACTTGTCAAAATGTATAACGGTTTCTCAAGGTATGCTCTACCCTCAACTGATCCCGAATATCCTAACGTTTCCATCATTCCTCCATTGGGAATCCTTGACACTTCTGTGGAGATGTGAGTGTTTGGGGGCAATAAGTAGCTTAAAAAGAATTCCACACCGTCTCCGTAGCCTCCTGGGTTTTCTCTTAAGTCAATTATGAGCGCTTCGGTATCGCCTAAAAACTCAAAACATGCCATGATTTTTTCCGCATACCCTCGAGCATACCGAGGAGGTAAAAAAGTATCAATTCTTAAGTATCCAATGTTGCCTTTCATCACTCTCATTTCTGGCAGTTGGAAATTTTTATAAACTTCTACATTCAATTCAGCATCTATCTCTTCTTGACTTGGCTCACTTGGCGTTCCGGCATTCAGCATTTCAACCAGTCTTGGTGCATACATCACCGATAAGTGTCTGTCGTGAAAATTAGCCAGTAAGTCCTTGGTGATTTCCCTTCCAAGTTCCCTGGCTGTTCTCACATGTTTGTAAGCCCCATTTTTGTGTCTTTCAAGTAAAAAATCATGCATTTTAGCTGCTGAGTCTACGTACAGATATCTTTCTTTTAAAAGCTTACCAATGCTAGCAATTAATGTGTTCTGATCAATTTTTTTGATGCTTTCATCCGGCATCTTCTTTTGAGCTGTGATAGTACCATTCAGCAAAAAGCAAGCAGCTACAATCAACAAAGTGAATTTGTATTTCATATCAATGTATTTATTAGTCCTCCATCAAAAATGTCTGCTGACAAAGACAGATGAAAATTCAATTGATAGATGGCCATGCTGGTTATCTCAACGGCTAAGAATCTCCTTTGGATCAACTAAGACAAAGAATTGGGTCACTCATAAGCTTAAAGGCTTCATTCGTAACAAACACTGACTTTTAGGTTTTAGAATATATAATTTTCAGGTAGATGAAGCGCCTAAACATTCTTATTCACACAGCACTTTGGTTGACCTTAGCATTCTTTATTTTCAGCGCTTTTGGTCAACGTCTGAGAGTCTATGAGTCATCAGAAGTTGATGGTTTGCGATACTACTTGAAGTATGATTATCTAATGCTCCCTGTCATCATTATAGATGTAGGATTGAAAGCCATTATGTTCTATTTGATTATTCATTTTAGCAAAAATGGCACAATTCGATTAAGCATCCGCACGGTCTTTAGCATAACAATGACCTTAATCATCTCATTGGGATTATGGCTCTTATACCAATACACAATAGATGAAACGACCGGGGAGTTAATATTTGATTACATGATGCCATATAGTATAGCATTCCATTTTATCATTCCATTTGTAAGCTTCGGGTTCAGTTCTAATAAATACCGCAAAGAGCTGGAAAAGCACAATATAGAAACTGAGCTACACTTATTGAGATCTCAAATAAATCCTCATTTCTTATTCAATACGCTTAACAATATTTATTCTATTGCAAAACGGAGTAACATTCAAGAGGTACCTGAGAGTATTTCTAAACTTGCGCGAATAATGAGGTACATGACCAATGAAACTTCAAAAAATGAAGTGAGTTTATCCATGGAGATCGAATATTTAAATGATTACGTAGACTTACAAAAAATCAGATTAGTAAATCCATCCAGCGTCAGTGTACAGGTAGACGTAACAAATAAAAACCTTCAGATTGCGCCAATGCTATTCATCCCATTTATAGAGAATGCTTTCAAATTCGGATCAGCATCCAATTTCATTGATATCTCTCTCACAGAAAGTGACGGGAGCATAAACCTAATGGTGAAAAATGGGATAAATAAAATTGATGATATTGAAACTGGTGGATTTGGAATAGAGAATGCGACCAAAAGGCTCAACCTAATCTACCAAAATGTGCATACCCTGGAAATCAACCATGCAAATGAAGTCTTTGGCGTTGAATTAAATTTATACCTTAAAGCTAATTGATGTCAGAGCGGATAATATCTTGTGTTGCAATCGACGATGAGCCAAATGCTTTAGCTCTAATCAACGAGTATATTCAAACAGTTCCCTATCTGAAATTAGAAAGCGCATTTACTAACCCGGTGGAGGCGCTAGCTTTTATTCAATCCACCAGCGTTGATCTCCTTTTCGTGGACATTAATATGCCTCTTTTATCTGGCTTGCAGCTTCTTAAGAGTCTATCAAATCCACCGCTCTGCATTTTAACTACAGCCTATTCAGAATTCGCACTTGAAGGGTTTGAATTAAACGTTGTTGATTATCTGTTAAAGCCAATTGAGTTTGATCGATTTCTGAAAGCTTGCAACAAAGCTTTGAACAGCCATAAGGTGCCGAGTAATAAAGAGCGCAGAAGGGACAAAAAAAGTCTTATAAAATTTAAAAGCGGACAAAAGGTTTATCAGGTAGGTAATGAAGAAATCCTTTTCTTAGAAGCTTCAGGTAATTATCTCATCGTACACACAGACAAGGAAAAAATCATGACGCTAATGAATATGGAAGAAGCAATTAATTTCTTACCAGAAAGTGGGTTTATTCGCGTTCATCGATCCTATATAGTCAATGTTAAGCGCATAAAAAGTGTAGAGAATTACAAGATTCAAATAGATCAACATTTAATATCCATAAGTAAGTCATATAGAAAAGTGTTTATGGAAAAGTTTATGGCATGATAAGCATACACTGAATTTGGCTCATGCCCACTATCCCTCGTCAATCTCCCTCCGGTTCGATTTCAAACCTTCGTTGGTTCTCATCCTTAAAAGGGCATAAAAAAACCCACTCTTTTGAGTGGGTTTTGAGAGCCTCCAGTCGGATTACTCATACACTCAGCCATGCCGCACCGCCCTTCGTGAATCTCCCTACGGTTCGATTTCAAACCTTCATTGGTTCTCATCCTTAAAAGGGCATAAAAAAACCCACTCTTTTGAGTGGGTTTTGAGAGCCTCCAGTCGGATTCGAACCAACGACCCGCGCATTACAAGTGCGCTGCTCTGGCCAGCTGAGCTATGGAGGCCTTTTCAGCGAGGCTGAAAATCGGTTTGCAAAAATAGCAGTGTGTAGCTATTTCGCAAATCTATTTGTCAATTTTGTGAATAAATTACTGCAAGTTGTGATTTTAAGTCCTCCAACTCTTCAATTGCCTTATCAATTCTTTTCTGCATGTCCGCTTTTAGCTTGTCTGCCGTAGGTGAGTTCGCAAAAAACTCCATGTTTGTATTCCAAGTAGAAATGTCATTTTCAAGTGAGGAAATCTTGCGCTTAATAGAATGTTCCTTTCGATTGAGCTTTTGGGCTCCCCCAGGGGAATTTTTCAAACGCCCCATGGAGATATGGTTTCGAAGATCTGATCTATCATCTTCACTGATGGCATCATTATTCAAAAGCTTATCCTTCACTTCATCAAATCGATTCCGAATTTTCTTAATTGTATTCTTGGGTACAAATCCAATGGATGTGTAATTATCAATTAAATCGTAGAGATCATCTAAATTGATTTCATCAGCTGTACATGCTGTTTCTAGCTGATCACATATCTGCAGTTTTAGCTGAAGATTATCCTCATATGCCTGGAATTGTTCCTTGTTTTGGTCTCTGCGTTTATTAAAAAAATGATCACACGCCGTTTTGAATTGTTTATACGTTTCATTTCTAACCTTTTCTGGAACAGGTCCTATATCCTTCCATTGAGCCTGCAAATGCTTGAGTTTGTCTGCTGTGGAATTCCAGTCATCACTGTCTTTAAGCTCATCCGCTTTTGCTATCAGTTCACGCTTCTTCAATAGGTTCTCTTCGCGCTTAGACTCCAGTTCTTTGAAGAATTGATTCTTATTGGAAAAGAACCCCTTAAATGAATTCCAAAAAGCTTTATTTATTTCCTTAGCCTTTTCTCTTGGCACACCTCCAATCGTTTCCCATTGCTTCTGCACCTCCAATAGCTCCTTAGTTTTACCATTCCATTCAGTGATTCGATCAGACTCGAACTTGGTAAACTCAACTACTTGATTGATAATCTCTTGCTTCTTTACAAGATTTGCTTCAAACTCTACTTTCAGGCCATCAAAGTAGTCTTTCCTCTTGGAATAAATTGCATCGGAGGCTGCTTTAAACCTTTGCCAGAGAGGCTCTTGATCTTCTTTTGAAACGGGTCCAATGTGTTTATATTCTTCATGAAACTCATTCAATTGAATAATTGCAGACTTCATGTCTTCCAAGTCATTCAAAGCTTCCGCTTTTTCACAAAGCCCCTCTTTAAGCTTAAAGTTTTTCTTTCTGTCTAAATCCTTCAGTTCAAAATAAATACTCCTATTGTCATAGTATCTATCAAGAAGTGCATTATAATTTGCCCAAAGTGTTTTGTTTTGAGCGCCTGAGACTGGTCCAATCTTTTTCCACTCAGATTGAAGATCGCGGACGGAATTGATGCTATTAGCAGATTCTTCACCGTCTACAATTTCCCTCAGCTCTTCCAGCAAATGCTCCTTCTTTTTAAGGTTGCTTTCTTTTTGATTTTCTAAATCCTTATAGTGTTTATTTCGCCTGGTTCTTAACTGACCATAAAGCGTGAAAAATTCTTTGTCAGACTCATCTCCATGATACTCAAACGAGTCTGCTTCATTTCCTTCGGAAACAAATTTTTGCAAAGCCTCATTTTTAGAAACTTCATACAGCTCATCAAATCGAGGTTTTAGGGCTTTTAATACGCGATCGAGCGATCGAATATTCTCTTCGTTTTTTACCTCTCGAATCTTAGCAATGATTTCTTCTCTGGTAGCATGATCAAAGTCCAATTCCTCTTCATGCTCTTCCTCTTCACTTTGGGTTCCTTCTTGGATATCTTCTGAAGAACTTTCGGTGTCTTCTTCTTTTGAATCGGTGACAGCTGCAACCTCAACCGCAGAGCCTCCTTCGATCGGATCAGCAACTTCAGGCTTAGGCTCCTCCTTTTGACTATCTAAATCTCCCACCGGAGATTCCTCTAATAAAGATTCCTCCCCTTTTTCACCGTCAACCTCATCCCCCTCCTCGGAAACATTCTCTTTAGCACTTTCGCTTAAGTCTTCAACAATCTCTTGACTAGCTTCTGGTTGATTCTCCTTACTTAATTCAGCTTTTTCCTGAACTTCTTCAGGCGTTTCTTTGGTGACATTATCAGAAACGTCCTGCAATTTTTCTGCGTTATCCATTATTGGAACCGGTTACTTTTATCTCTATGACACAAAGCTAACCAAATACCCTAATTCCATCTGGGATCTTTTGGATAGTTTGACATGAGTCGGTATTTCCCACCCATGGTATTTAGACACGCTTTCCATAGGTCTTGGTTGTCCCAGTCAAAAATCATTTCTGGGGTAGCTTGTTTAAGAACAATCCAGGATTTTGCCTTCATTTCATCTATCAGCTGACCAACTTCCCACCCCGAATATCCAATATACAATCGGACATCTTCCGGCTGAATCGCTCTGGTGTTCATCATCACAGACAATTTATTAAAGTCTCCACCCCAATAAACTCCTGAGACTACTTCTTTAGAAGATGTCGCTAATTCGGTTTCGCGATGTAAAAAGTGGAGTGTGTCGTGCTGTACTGGCCCTCCCACAAACAGCTTGGCAGGATAGTTTCCTACTTCATCAATTAAATCTTTGAGACCAACCTGAGCTCTATTGTTAAGAACAAACCCAAACGTTCCGTTCTCATCATGTTCACACAAAAAGATGACTGTTCGCTCAAAATTAGGATCTGGCAAATAAGGCTCTGAAATAAGTAGATCCCCTTTTTCAGGAAGAATCAATTCATCTGATGAGAAAAAATCCATTAATGTAAAGCTGGTCTAATTGGCAGTTCGTCCAATATGACTCCTTCCTTCTTCTTCATTTCTTCTAATCTATCGTATACGTCTTGTTCTTCAAAATAATTAAGAGCCATTCTAACAAAAACCTCGCCATGGCGAGCTTCGGAAGCCCATAGTCTATGATAGAACTGCTTCAGTTCACCTTCTTCCAACCCCTCATACACCATTCTGAACCTCTCTGCACCGCGTGTTTCTACCAAAGAGGCTAAGAGTAGTCGATCCATGAAACGATCTTCTCGACCATCCCTGCAAATTTTCAATAATTTTTGCATATAAATATCTTTCGGAATCTCGTGGTTAAGTTGCAATCCACGGCGTTGCATGATATCATACACATCTCTGAAATGTTCGAGTTCTTCTACAGAGGTATCGATCAACTCAGGAATGATCTCAGTCCGATTAGGATATTTCGCCACTAGACTTAGTGCCATCCCCGAAGCTTTACGTTCACAATCTGCATGATCTTGCAAAAAGGAATCAAAATCTGACATCACAGCTTCTAACCATTCCTTTTTTGAATCTACCGTCAAGTCAATCCTAAACTTCATCGCTTTTTGATTTTAACCTTTTTACCTTCGCTCTAGTTGAGTTTCAAAAGTAAAAGGAAAGCTGAACATGAAAGAAGATATTGCTTCGATTCGCAAAGAATATTCCCGAGCAGAGTTAGATGAGCGTTCGGTGCTAAAAAACCCATTCGAGCAATTTGAAAAATGGTTTCAAGAAGCATTAAACAGTGAGATAATAGAACCAACGGCCATGATTCTGTCGACTGTCAGTGATGAAGGACAACCATTTCAGCGAACCGTGTTGTTAAAGACATTTAATGAGGAGGGTTTTGTTTTCTACACTAACTACGAAAGCAGAAAGGCGATTCATCTAAAAAACAATCCAAAAGTTTCATTGCTATTTCCCTGGTATTCGCTAGAAAGGCAAGTAGCAATTACCGGAACGGTAAAAAAAGTATCTAAAAAAGAATCCTTAAAGTATTTTTTATCCAGACCTGAGGGCAGTCAATTGGGGGCATGGGTTTCCAATCAAAGTAAAGTAATCTCTTCTAGAAGTATACTGGAGACCAAGCTGGCTCAAATGAAGAAAAAATTTAAGGAGGGAAAGATTCCCCTCCCCGATCACTGGGGTGGCTATTGCATAGTGCCAGATTCAATAGAATTCTGGCAAGGAAGAAAAAGTAGACTCCATGATCGAATACTTTTTCAACAGGATCAAAAAGAATCTTGGAACATTAGCCGTCTTGCTCCTTAATGTCGTTATACCTTGAGCGGTATGCTTGGCCGCATGAACTATTTCCTCGCTATCAGCCACCTGATAATCTATCCTTGATTGTGGTGATACCTAGCTTTAAAGAGCCAGATATACTAGGAGCTTTACATGCATTGAATGATTGCAAAGAGCCAACAAACGCTGTTCTATTAATTGTTGTAGTAAATGAATCTGAAAGTGCCTCTTCAGAGGTGAAAAAAGTTAATCAACTTACCATTCAACAATTAGAGAACTATCAAAGCAAGTACCCATTACTGGTAACCCATCAAATTCTTCCCAATAAAAAAGCAGGGGTCGGTTTAGCTAGAAAAATCGGAATGGATGAAGCCATCAGGATTTTCAGAAAAGTAGGTAATGACGGTGCAATTATTTGCTACGATGCAGACTGCAGATGTGATACAAATTATTTGGATGAAATAGAACTAGCTTATTCTGACCCAAGTATGCAAGCAGGAATCATCTTTTATGAGCATCAGCTTCATCGCGATAATCATTCTGCAATTGTAGATTACGAGTTGTATTTGCGCTACTACATTGATGCTTTGCGATTTGCTCGGTTTCCGTATGCACATCAAACACTGGGTTCATGTATCACGGTTCGAGCCTCTATGTATGAGAAAGTTGGAGGAATGAATACTCGTAAAGCAGGAGAGGATTTCTATTTCCTTAATAAAACCATTCCTCACGGAGGGTTTGAAGAAATAAATTCCACAACCATTCGACCGTCGGATCGCGTTTCAGATCGTGTGCCCTTTGGTACAGGTAAAGCCGTAAATGAACTTCTAAATTCAATTGATGAATATGAAGTTTATCATCCAAATACATTTGAAGACTTAAAACTCTTCATTGATAAACTCGACTCGTTTTGGAATGAAGACGACTGGAAGGTTCCAATGTCGGTGAGGACATTTCTGGGTGAGGATTGGGTTGATCAAATTAAAAAACTAAAAAGTCATGTGAGCTCACAGGACGCTTTCAGGAAGCGTTTTCATCAATGGTTCGACGCATTCAAGATTTTGAAATATGTACACTTCTGCCGGGATGAATTTTATCAAAATGTTGAACTGGAAGAAGCGCTGGAATGGTTGAGAACCAAACACTTTTTTCTTAAAGGTAAGAAAGAATCATACCTGGTTCAACTGAGATATTTGGATCGAGGGAAAGCATGAAACATTAAATTAAATCGAACAAGCTCTTCACCCCAATGAAGTGTTTCACTTTAAAGCCCTCCGCATACTCCACTCCTATTCGTTGACCCCACTCCCTTGTACGAGATTCAAGCATATCCATAAATCCTTTTGAACTTATGAATGTTTCTGGCTCTTCACTATTGGGATCATAGAATTGAGACTTAAAGGCGTTAATGGCGTCTCTTCGCTCCTCAATTACGTCAGATATATCAACGAGTAAGTCAGGCTCATGGGCAGTGCTTTGAATAGAGAAATAAAGTTTTTCTGGGCGATATGCTTCCTGAACCTCTCCCTTCCATTTTGTTCCCACTGCTTTCAATCCTGCGATAAAACAGGCTGTCTCAACTAATTGAGCACCCCGGGTATGATCCGGATGTCTATCGTAAATAGAATTTGTTATGACAATTTTTGGTTGAAAATGTCGAATTTGTTCAACGACTTTAAGCTGATTCTCTCTATTGTTTTCAAAAAAGCCATCTGCAATACCCAGGTTTTCTCTCGCTGAAAGCTTCAAAATTTCACCGGCATCTTTGGCTTCTTTCGCTCTTATCTCAGGAGTACCTCTAGTTCCAAGCTCGCCTTTAGTTAAGTCAAGAACTCCTGTTTTATATCCTTTCTTTTGATGCGCTAAAAGCGTCCCTCCAAAAGATAATTCTACATCATCAGGATGAGCAACAATGGCAAGTATATCGAGTTTCATTGGATCATTTTTAAAGTTCTATCAGATAGAATTGGTAATACGCCCTTTTAGTTTCATTCGTCTATGAAATTGAAAAAAATCGCATGAAAAACCACTTATATAATAATGTTATTCATGCCCATAGAATTTCCTATCTTCAAAAGTCTATTTATTAAAAACCTAAAGTAAATAACCTATGCGAAAACGTAACAGCTTATTCAGAAGCGTTTTCCTGATTTTATTGATGGGCATCGCGCCATTTATCAGTGTATCTCAGGATAGCGATCTGAAACCTGTAACCAATAAGTATGCAATTAAAAATGCAACAATTGTACAGGCACCAGGTAAAACCATTCAAAATGGCTCAATCCTGATAGAAGATGGAATTATTAAGGCGGTTGGATCTAATATATCCATTCCTGCAGACACATGGATAGTAAATGCGGACTCTATGTTTGTGTATGCTGGATTCATAAGTGGTTTATCCAACATTGGCGTAAAAAAGCCTGAAGATAATAATGATCGTGGGGACAGAAAGCTCACAGGAAATCCTTCTGACGAACGTGCTGGGATTACACCAGGAAATTCTGTTAGAGATTTTTTGGATGTAAGCGAAAAGTCTATTGGCGATTTCAGAAAACTAGGATTCACTGCTTCTCACAGTGTACCACACAAAGGTATGCTTCCGGGAACAGGTGCTATCGTCTTGCTCGATGGCTCCACCGGTGATAATATGGTAGTAAAAGATAATGCCTCAATGTTCGCTCAGCTATCCGGAGCAGGAGGTGTTTATCCAAATACCGTTATTGGAGTAATGGCAAAATATAGAGACTTATATCGGAAAGCCACACAAGCCAGAACTTATCAAAGCAAGTACAATTTAAATCCCAATGGTATGGAGCGACCTATACCAAATGCAACTATCGAAGCACTATATCCTGTGGTTTCTAAGCAGATTAGTGTTTCATTCAAAGCAGAAAGTGTAAAAGATTTGATGCGAGTAATCGCATTACAAAGAGACTTGGGCTTTAACATGATCCTTGGTGAAGTAAAACAAGGATGGGACGCGATCTCAGCCATCAAGGGTACTGGAGCTCCAGTTTTTCTTTCACTAGACCTGCCTGAATGGAAGGATGATGAGAAAAAGAAGGATGAAGAAAAGAAAGATGAAGGCAAGGAAAGTGATAAGGAACCAACAGCAGAAGAAATAGAAGAGATAGCTCTAAAGTCGCGTCAAAATGCCATGATAAATAACTATTACTCCCAGGCTGGTAAATTCAGCAGCAATGGCGTTCGGTTTGGCTTCTCTACTTTGGGTGTGAAGTCTAAAGATTTCAAAGGCAATCTTCTAAAAGTCATTGAAAATGGTCTATCAGAGGATAAAGCTCTGGCAGCTCTAACCACTGAGCCTGCTAGCATTTTAGGTGTTTCAAGTATGATGGGTACAATAGAAACTGGCAAAATGGCCAACCTAATCATTTCTGACACGGCTTATTTCACCAAGGATGCTAACGTCAGGTTCGTATTCGTGGACGGAAAAAAGTACGATTACGAGGCTAAAAAGAAGAAAAAGAAGAAAAGTAATGGTGAGGAAGCTGTTGATGCTGCAGGTACCTGGAACTACACAACCGAAACTCCACAAGGAAATGGAAGTGGAGTCATCACCATAAATGGAACTTCTGGTGACTATAGCGGAACAATTACTGTAAGCTTTAATGATAGCACCAATGACATTGATAATGTGGTCGTAGATGGGAGTAACATTTCCTTTTCATTCAAATTGAATATGGGAGAAGAGATCAATGTAGATATCAGTATGGATATCGACGGTGATTCTTTTGAAGGAACACTATCGGTGCCTGCATTCGGAAGCTTTCCCATGGAAGGATCTCGTGACCCTAAGTAATGACTAATTTCAAAAGAAATAACATGAAAAAAATAAATATAATCATAGCCTTACTCCTCTCGATCGTCTTTGTGACGGCACAGGAAAAAGGAAGTGTGCTGATTAAAAATGGAACCGTATTGACGGTAACCAATGGCACACTTGAAAACACAGATGTTCTTATCAGAGATGGTAAAATTTCTAAGATCGGTAAAAATCTAAATGCTCCAAGTGGCGCGAAGACAATAGATGCAAACGGTCTATTTGTAATGCCCGGCATCATTGACGCCCATTCACATTTGGCACTAGATGCAGTGAATGAAGCTACTAATCCGGTAACTGCTGAAGTTTGGGTTGGTGATGCGCTGGATCCATTGGATGTAGGCATCTATCAAGCTTTGGCAGGCGGTGTAACTACAGCGCATGCCATGCATGGATCCGCAAATGCAATCGGAGGTCAATGTGAGACAGTTAAGTTTCGATATGGAGAAATTGACCCAGATGAGTTAAGAATGTCGGGTGCACCAAGAACAATCAAATTTGCATTGGGGGAGAATCCTACTCGTGTGCATGGAAGCGGAAATGGGATACTTCCAAGAACACGTATGGGGGTAGAGCACGTGATCCGAAGCTCATTCCAGCAAGCCAAAGAATACATGGAAGCATGGGATGAATACAATGCCAAAAAGAACGATAAGCGTTTCAAGGGAAAAGCCCCTGAATATAACCTGCGATTAGAAACCTTAGCGGATATCTTGAAAGGGAATATTATCATTCATTGTCATTCCTATCGGGCAGACGAAATATACATGCTTATGCAGGTATGTAAAGATTTTGGAGTTACGCGATTGGTATTTCAGCATGTAAACGAAGGCTTCAAAGTAGCTCCTGAACTAGCTAAATGGGGAGCTGGTGCTTCAGTATTTGCAGATTGGTGGGCTTATAAATTTGAAGTTTATTACAGCACCGCCTATAATGCAGCTATTCTAACAAAGAATGGTGTAACTACATCTATCAATTCTGATTCGGGTGAACTGATCAGACATTTATACCATGAAGCAGCCAAGTCGCAGAAGTATGGAGGATTAACAAACGATGAAGCACTCTCATTGATTACGATCAATCCAGCAAAACAGCTGGGAATCTCCGATCGTGTTGGTTCATTGGAAGAAGGAAAAGAAGGTGATGTTGCAATTTTCAAGAATCATCCCCTATCCATATATGGCATACCGATGTTCACAATTGTGGATGGAATCGTACGATTTGATCGCAATAGTGACCCTGCAGATATGAGAATATATCCAGATCCTGAAGAGAAAATTGATGTAACGCTTTGGGAAGCAGAAGATCACGATAGATGTATGGCAAATACAGAATTTTTGTTCACTGATAAATAAAATATCATGAAGAATATTAAAAATATACTAACAGGTTGTTTGATCGCACTAACCGTATTCGCTTTTGGCCAAATATCAAGTGCGGAAACGGGCACTTTTGCATTAACCAATGCAACCATTGAAACGATAACTAATGGTACGATTCAGAATGGAACATTGATTGTTTCAGCTGGGAAAATTTCGGATATTGGAACGAACATTACTATTCCACAAGATGCAAAAACTATCGATTGCTCTGGGCTTACAATCTATCCCGGTATGATCGATGGAGGAACTCAAATCGGACTAGTTGAAGTCAACTCTGATCCGCGAACAAGGGATAACAATGAAATCGGAAGTGTAATTCCACATATTCAAGCCTTAACAGCGGTAAACCCAAGTTCCGTAATACACCCGGTTACAAGAGTTTCTGGGGTTACTACGGCTTTAACAATGCCATCAGGCGGGCTTTTCCCTGGCACGGCAGCTTTAATCAATTTGCACGGATATACACCCGATCAAATGTATGCTGGCTTTAAGGGTATGGTATTGAATTTTCCTACTACAGGAAGAAGAGGCAGATGGGATCGGCGCTCTGATGAGGACATCAAGAAGGCCGCTGAAAAAGCATTAAAACAGCTAAATGATGTTTGGAACAAAGCCACTCAATACCACAAGATCGATTCAGCTTCAGGAGGAAAAGATCAGCCTTACTATCCAGAAATGGAGGCTATGCTACCTGTGGTACGGGGTGAAATGAAACTACTTGTGAATGTGAATTCAGCAAATGACATTAAGGAAGCCCTTAAATGGATTGATGAAAAAGGTGCCAACGCAGTATTGTGTGGTGTAGCTGAAGGTTGGAGAGTGGCTGAAGAAATAGCTGAAGCTGGTATTCCAGTTATTACTGGTCCCGTTCTAAGTAACCCAACACGAAGTTATGATCGATACGACAGACCTTACGCTAATGCCGGTGCAATGCAGAAGGCAGGAGTAAAAGTTGCGATTCGTACAAATGAGGTTGAAAATGCCAGAAACCTACCCTATCATGCAGGTTTTGCTGCTGCCTATGGAATGGGCAAAGATGAAGCACTCAAAGCGGTTACAATCGTACCCGCTGAAATATTCGGGCTTGATGATCAACTTGGATCTCTTGAAAAAGGTAAAGTAGCAAATCTCTTTATATCTGATGGAGATCCGTTTGAGACGAAGACGCAAATCAAATATGTCTTTATTGATGGTTGGAATATCCCTATGGTAAGCAGACATACACAGCTATATGAGGAATATCTGAATAGAGCTCCGGGAGTCGATGATTAATTAGCAATTGACCTCTACTTTTTAATAACCCCCCGAAAAGTATTTTTCGAGGGGTTATTATTTATAAAAGTTTCGATACCTATTTTACGCATATGTTTGGGAGGAGAAAGAAATATAAATTAGGCATTGCACTTGGTGGTGGTGGTGCCAGAGGTTTTGCTCACTTAGGAGTTCTTCAAGCACTGGCTGAAAAAGGGATAAAGCCAGATATTATTTCAGGAGTTAGTGCAGGAGCCATCGCAGGAGCTTTCATTGCATCAGGATACACTCCGCTTGAGGCCTTTGAGACACTCAAACAATACAATTTTACGGGCATTTCAGGTCTGACTATTCCAAAGACTGGAATTCTTAGCTCGTCTAAAATGAAGTCTTCTCTCCTAAAAAAATTATCCACAAAAAACCTCGAGGATCTAGAGATCCCATTGGTGATATGTGTTAGTAATATGCTCGATGGCAAGCCAGAATATATGACTGAAGGTCCTCTAGCAGATATTGTCCAAGCTTCTGCATCTATTCCGGTACTTTTCAGCCCGGTAAAAATGAATGGGCAACTGTATTCTGATGGGGGTATTTTTGATAATGTTCCTGTCAAAGTATTAAATGCTCAGTGCAAAAGAGTCATAGGCGTTAGTATCAGTCCCATTCAAAAAATCGAGGAAATGACTAATCTCATTCAGGTATCAGCACGTATGTTTCAGCTTGCCGTCAATCCAAGGAAAAGTGAAATAGAAAGTAAGTGTCATTTATTCATCGAACCGACTGATCTCTCCAACTATGACATCATGGATACGAAACACGCAAAAGAGATCTATGACATAGGTTATAGCTACACTAAAAACCTAACTATCAAATTGTGATCCTAGTTTCCTAAATTGTACCTGATACCTGTTTTCAAAGACCACTGTTGATTTAAAAACAGATCATCGAACTGATCAAAATCTGAAGTAGTGTTCCTGAAAATCACATTCGCTCCGATTCCTATTGTTTGACTAATACTTAATTTTTCATTCAAGTTCCAAAGCACACCTGCACTTGCGCCTAGCAGGATGTTTTTATCTATTTGTTCAATCTTATTGGGAACAAATGAATTACTGTTTGTGTCAAAGATTTGAGAATCTTGAACATCTTTAATCCGTTGAGCCACAAAATCAAATGAATGAAACATGTTCCATTTTGCAGTTTTGCCGTGGAGGAAATTTTCATAACTTAAAGCAAATCCGGTTAGTTTAAGAGCCTCTCTTTCCTCAATTTGATCTCCAAACGAATATAGGAATGCAGGTCCAATGCTCCATCCATGGTTGTTAAAGTCGAACCTTACGGCCGTAGAAATAATCAAAGCATCTTCTTTATCAAGTTTATTGAAACTTAAATCAATCGAGGAGATTTCTTGCGAAGATGCATAGCCAATTATGGAAAAACTCGCTAAAACAGCCAATACTATTTTTTTCATCCTCAAATTTATAACTGGCAATCTATCTTTTGCGTCATAATGATGACATTCAATTAATAGAGACTAGAATATCTTTGAGCAATGCGATACGTTTTCATCTTCGTCATAAGTCTATTATTCTCTTGCAAAGAAACTTATGAAGTACCTAATCATACACCAGGTGTGGTCAGAGTAATCGATGGTTTGTTAATGACTGCCTATGGCGAAGGGGGCTTGATCATAGCAAATGAAAACTCTGGAGAAGTTATCACTCAGATATTCCCTCCCCAAGGAATGAACAGCATTGATGATTTTGATAAAGATGGTGACTTAATTTTTGTACTTGATTCTAGAGGAAGAGACTACATGGCCGTTTTTTCTTTCGATGGAAGAGCTGCAGATTTAGTTACGAAACCTCTGACAGTTGAAGGTGGTCCTTTCAATGGGATTTCTGCTTCAAATGGCAATTTGGTTGTTTCCGGGGGTACTACGTTTCTTAATCGCTTTAAATACTCAAATAATGGTGAGCTAGAAGGTCCCGTGACTTTTGGAAGGGATCGCGGACATCCAGATGTTTTGCTATCTGATGATGGTCAGGCTGCCTTCATTTCCACAGACTTTGACGGTGGGGTAAACGGTTTCGGGGTAACCTCTCTCTATATTGGAGATCAGCTTCAAATCCCTTTCATTGCATCTGAGCTTAGAATTTTGGAGTCTGGAATAACGATTGGTGTTACAGGACCTGTTGGGTTTCCTATTCAGACGGCTACCTACAATGATAATCTAATTGTAGCCCATGGCGGGGGATTAACAATCATCAGTCTGATAGAAAATTATGTTTTTGATACAAGTACAAATGTTGACATTGGCATAAGTGGAGTTTCTTTAGCGATGGATTCCAATATTGGATATATTATTGGATATCAGGGGGAAATTCCAACTTTGGTAAAAGTAGATCTTTCCGATATTAGCAGTCCCATTTTGGTTAGTAGTGAATCTCTTCCAACAGAAGGGAACATCCCTACATCAATTGCATTAGGCGATACTGACATTTACATTGCTGCTGGCACTGCAGGGTTAATTGTACTTCCAAAGAATTAAGAGCTCAAGATTCTGCCATTTAGTTAAATTCCACTTTTCTGATTCATCTACAAAAACGAAGGATAACAATCCATCATGCATCTGAGTAGAAACGAATGGAATAACTTTTCAGAAGTCATTCCATCAAGCAAAAAATCAAATTTTTACGTGCTGAATATCTTACTGAAAAATGTCTTTTTCTTGTTTTTGTCTCCCCTAGAAACATTTATCATTAAATCAGATATGTAAGTCAATACATGGTCCCACGCTTGTATGGTTTCAGTATTATCACCTCCATCGAGCGCTTCATCTATTGTTATCAGAAGTGCTTCTTTTAAATAACTATACTCTTCTTCCTTGATCAACAATTTGCTATGAATGCGTCCAAGCTCTTCAATATCTTTCTTGATTTTATCCATCCGTTCAATATTGCCGGCAACAAAACCAAGCGTATATGCAAATTTCTCACTTTGCTTTGCTATATCACCTTGGAAGTACACTCTAGTCTCAGGAGCTATCTCAAATAATTTATCATAGAACTTTTGAATTAGCTGTGGCTCATGAGATATTCTTTCCCATGATTTAATAATTAAATCAATTTGCTTACTTGTCATAAAATTTTGGTTGTATTTATGTTAAATAGAATTCTTCCATGGCATCTGAAGCCCTGCAAGATTCACTTCTGTTTTTTTTGAAAAGGGTTTCTTTATTTTATCGGAAATGAAAGGCTTACTATCGTACCGCTTCTTTCAGAACTATCTACTTCGATCTCTCCATCGAGCGAATTAACCTGCTGTTTTGCGATATACAGCCCAAGTCCTTGGCCGTCACTAATGCTACGATCAAACCTTGAACCTACTTTAAACATTTGATGCTTATGTTTTGCAATATCAAAACCATCGCCATAGTCGATAATTTTAACTTCTACCTTTCTGCTATGCCTTTCAGCACGGATTGTAATCCTCTTGCTAGAATCATTGGTTCCAAACTTGATCGCGTTAGAAATTATTTGATAGAGTATATTATCGAAATAGCTTGGAATAGTATTGAGTAGTATAGATGCGGATACTTGATTATCAATGCTTAGTTCATGATCTGATATCACAACCTTAAGGCTCTCTAAGATTCGCTTTACCGCTTCACCCACATTACATACCGACCATTTGAGGAGGTCCTTATAGTCGAGCTGAAGGATGCTATTAACATTACAGATGCTTTCATTTAGTTTTCTTACAGTAACATCCAGCATTCTGAGATATCTTTCTGAATAGTCTTTATTCATCAGATTAGTAATTGCGACAAGGTTTGCAGCGGAGGCGCGGATGTTATGGGAGGTAATGAAAGAAAAGTCCTTATGCTGTTTTCCTTGAGCTGTTACTTTCTCCATCAATTCCCTTAGGCGAACATGTCCTTTTGCTCTGACACTGAAGCCAGCTAACATATTTGCAAATAGTTTTAGCATTGAAATCACACTTTCAGAATACTGAATAGAGAAACTATGAATTGAATCCAGTGATAAAAATCCAACACATCGTCCTTCCAGTTTCATCGGAATCGTCAGGCTACTCTTAACGTTTTGACTCATCAAAATATCCTTTGACGCTGAGTCCGGAAGTCTAGAAATTGTTGGAATGAAAAGATGCTCTCCTTTTTCATGAAGCTCAACCATATCCTGGATCAAGTCCAATGAAAACTCACTGTGTGTATCAATGGAAGCTTGTACATCATCCGTCACCCACTCATAAGTAATGACTCGCTTGCAGTTATCCAAATCATATTCATGAACTTGTAGTCGATCTGCTCCAAGAAATGTTCCCACTTCTTTTATGGACTCGTTGATGTTTTGAACAGTATCATCAGGGTCTGTGTCCAAAAACTTCGAAGAAATTTTTATAAGCAAATTTTGAATTCGCGTCCTCTTTTCTATCTCCTGTCTTGATTTTTTTTCTTCCGAGATGTCCCGAATTACACCATCAATGAATTCCTCCTTGCCCTTTCGAACAAGTCTTGCACTTAAATAACCACTAAAAACATCGCCACTAAACTTCCTCAATTCAATTTCGTCCTCAAACAAACTGTTTGCTTTCAAGGACTTGTTGATTATATCGGCATTCGATTTTTTTGCGTAAAGAATGCCTGCTTTTTTCCCAATTACTTCTTCGATTTTATCAATCTCGAACAAGGCAACAAAAGCGTTATTTAAATAGACTATACTTCCATCTGAAGTAAATCTAAAGACAGCTTCAGTTAAACTGTAGTTAACAATTTCTGCTAAATCCTGGTTGGCAATTTTAGAACTAACTAATAGTGAAGAGTTCTTCGGATATAGTTCTACACACTGAGAGTTCATGAGATTGACTGGTTTAATCATTCATGTAAAGTGGCTCAGAATATTAGGCTATTCAAAATTTATAAGGTGTACAATTGGTGTACTCCCAACTCACGAAAAGTAACCTATTGCAAGACATGCTTATTAAATCATCCCTTTCATCCCTTCTCATTCGGTTCTAGTCTGGAGGTAATTCATAGGCATAAAAAAACCCTAGGCTAGCCTAGGGTTAGATCATTTTATTTTTAGCAAGACTAGATGCTTTACGCTTCCTGCATTTCAACTTCTTTTTCTGCGATCCATTTTTCAGCATCCAATGCTCCCATACAGCCGCTCCCAGCAGCGGTCACTGCTTGTCTATATATTTTATCCTGAGCATCTCCTGTTGCAAACACACCAGGGACGTTCGTTTTTGACGTACCCGGAATGGTTTTGATGTAGCCTTGTTCGTCCATATCCAACAAGCCTTTAAAAATATCGGTATTTGGCTTGTGACCAATGGCAACAAAAAATCCTTGAGCATCCAATACTCGTTCCTCACCAGTTTCGCGATTCACTATTTTAACTCCATCAACTTCTTCATCTCCAAGTACTTCCTTAGTTTCTGTATTAAACAAGATTTCTATATTCGGTGCGTTCTGAACTCTTTGTTGCATAATTTTCGATGCACGCATCTCGTCTCGTCTCACCAACATGTATACTTTATTCACAATCTTGGAAAGATAGCTTGCCTCCTCAGCTGCAGTATCACCAGCGCCAACGATTACAACGTCCTGACCTCTGAAGAAAAATCCATCACATACCGCACAGGCAGATACACCTTTCCCATTGAGTCTTTGTTCACTTTCCAAACCAAGCCATTTTGCAGAAGCACCAGTTGAGATGATGACTGCCTCTGCTTCAATTTCTGTTTTTTCATCTACAGTAACCTTATGTGGCCAACCACTAAAGTCTACTGATGTGATCATTCCACTTCTTACATCAGTCCCGAATCGCTCAGCTTGCTTCTGGAAATCCACCATCATTTGTGGTCCCATCACACCGTCAGGGTACCCTGGGTAATTTTCCACATCGTTTGTGATTGTAAGTTGACCTCCGGGCTGGCCTCCTTGATACAATACAGGCTCCATTCCTGCTCTTGCAGCATATATTGCTGCAGTAAACCCAGCTGGACCTGATCCTACAATTAATACTTTTACTCTTTCTGTTGGCATATGTCTATTCTATCTATTCTTTTACAAAAAAATGGTGTCCTTATCAGAACACCATCTTATTATCTTTTGTGCCACAAAGGCATATTAAAAATCTAAAGTGTCCTTCAGCTTACTCTTCTGTATTCTCAACTGGCTTCTCTTCTTTTGGAGGACGTGGTAAAAGAACTTTTCTAGAAAGCTTGAATTTACCTGTTCGCTTGTCAATATCAATAAGCTTGACCTTGATTTCCTCTCCTTCTTCCATCACATCAGCAACGTTTTCAACACGTTCCCATTTGATCTCAGAAATATGAAGCAACCCGTCTTTTCCAGGAAGGAATTCAACAAAGGCTCCAAACGGCATGATTGATTTCACTTTACCTTCATATACTTCACCAACTTCAGGTTGCTGCACGATGGCCTTGATTCGTGCCATTGCATTATCTAATGATTCACCGTCTACAGCAAAAATGCTCACTTTTCCACCTTTCTCATCTTCTTCGATGTTGACAGTAGCTCCGGATTCTTTCTGAATTTCCTGAATGATTTTTCCTCCTGGGCCTATTACTGCTCCAATCAGCTCACGATCAATTCTCAATTGCTCCATTCTAGGCGCGTGAGATTTAAGCTCTGTGCGAGGTTCGGTGATCGACTTAGCCATTTCTCCGAGTATGTGAAGTCTTCCTTTCTTCGCTTGATCAAGGGCCTGAGCCAATACATCGTATGAAAGCCCGTCTACTTTAATATCCATCTGACATGCAGTGATTCCCTCGGTGGTACCCGTTACTTTGAAATCCATATCTCCCAAGTGATCTTCGTCACCAAGAATATCAGAAAGAATCGCATACTTACCACTCTCACTATCTGAAATCATCCCCATCGCAATACCAGAAACCGGTCGCTTAACTTTGATTCCTGCATCCATAAGTGCCATAGTTCCAGCACAAACAGTTGCCATGGAGGACGATCCATTTGATTCAAGAATGTCAGATACTACGCGTACCGTGTAAGGGTTACCTTCGTCTTCTGTAGGGATCATTGGTTTCAATGCTCTCATGGCCAGATTACCGTGACCTACTTCTCTTCGCCCAGGACCTCTGTTTGGTCTTACTTCACCAGTTGAAAAGCCCGGGAAATTGTAATGCAGAATGAATTTATTATAACCAGAGAACATTGCTCCGTCAATCATCTGCTCATCCAACTTGGTTCCCAATGTAACAGATGTCAATGATTGTGTTTCGCCTCTGGTAAAGACAGCAGATCCGTGCGCTGAAGGCAAGTAATCTACCTCAGACCAAATTGGCCTAATTTCATCTGGCTTTCTTCCATCGATTCTTTCTTGAGAATCCAGTACAAAATTTCTAACGGCTTCTTTTTCGATATCATGGAAATACTTTCCAAGCAAGAAATCGTTCAGCTCATCCAGTTGCTCCTCAGAGAATTGGCTTATATATTCATCATATACAGCTTTAAAATCTTCTTTCCTCTCTGACTTACTTGGGTTTTTCTTTGCCGCCACATCATACAGTTTTTGATAAACTGCTTTATGCATTGAAGCCTTAAGTTCTTCATCTTTTGGTTCGTGATCGTATGTACGCTTCTCAGTAGCTCCTACTTCTTCTGCAAGCTCTTTCTGAATAGCACATTGTACTTTGATCTCTTCGTGGGCTTTCTTGATTCCTTCAAGCATCTCAGACTCATCCACTTCCTTACATTCGCCTTCAACCATCATTATATTGTCAGCAGTACCTGCAACAATAAGGTCAAGCGATGATTTTTCTTGTTCTTCAGGAGACGGATTTACTTTGTATTCTCCATCAATTTTGACCACACGTACTTCTGAAATTGGTCCATCAAATGGAATGTCTGAAACCGAGAGTGCAGAAGATGCAGCTAGTGCGGCTAGTGAATCAGGCATGATATCCTTATCTACAGAAATCAACTGAATGAACACCTGAGTGTCTGCATGATAGTCGGATGGAAATAAAGGTCTTAGTGCTCTATCAACCAAACGACAAATGAGCACTTCATAATCTGAAAGCCGTCCTTCTCTTTTCAAAAAGCCACCTGGAATTTTACCAGCAGCTGCAAATTTTTCTTGATAGTCTACTGAGAGCGGCAAGAAATCCACTCCCTCTTTGGCTTCTTTTGATGAAACCACTGTTGCCAACAGCTTGGCATTCCCCATACTAACAACAACAGATCCATTTGCCTGCTTTGCAAGCTTTCCTGTTTCAATGGATACTTCCCTGCCGTCCGATAGTTTGAAGGTTTTTGTAATTACGTTCATAATATATTGATAATAAAGGCACGTTTTGCCCTTAAGGGTTTACAATAAAAAAGGGAATCAGAAACTTGATCCCCTTTATTTTTTATTTTCTGATGTTAAGCTTCGCGATGATGCTTCGATACCTTTCAATATCGTTTTTGTGTAGATAGTCAAGAAGTCTTCTTCGCTTACCTACCAATCTCAAAAGACCCAATCTTGATGCGTGGTCTTTCTTCTGCGTTTTTAAGTGGTCCGTCAAATGGTTGATTCGAGTTGTGAACAACGCAATTTGAGACTCAGGAGCACCTGTGTCTTTTGCTGACTTTCCGTGTTCTTTAAAAATTTCTTCCTTTTTTTCTTTTGCTAGATACATTCTAAAATCGTCTACCTCTTTTAATTTGAAGCGCAAATTTACTCTTTGTTCTTATTCCGCGCAAATCTACGCGTAAGCTTTTCTATTCCAATTCTGTAGGCATCCAACTCGAACAACCTGGCGTCAACTCTTGCCTGCTTCAGAAAAAACAAACCAAATGGGAGTAAAATAGCATCGGACATCCATGCTGCTATCATTGGATCCATCACTCCTTCCTTTGCTTGTTTCTCTCCTATACTCGTAAAAACGTAATAGATAATGAAAAAGAAGATGGCAATGATCGTCGGAACTCCCAGCCCTCCTTTTTTAATAATTGCTCCAAGTGGAGCACCAATTAGAAACATTATCAGACAAGCCAATGCTTGTGCGTATTTCTTCTGCATCTCTATTGTATACAGGTTGGCATCTTTTTGATATTGGTATAGGCGGCTTTTTGTTGAATTCAAGTTAACTTTTATGTTCCTGGATTTATTCAACGCGTCTGTGACAATTGCTTTATGACTTTTGAACTTCACCTCTAAATATTCATCCAAATGGCTCCATGTCAACGTATCAATCATCCCTGTTGCTACGCGTAGCCTTTTAGCATTGTTTTTTAAGTCTTTCCCAACTATGGGTACTTCTTCTTTTTCTACATACTCACCCAGTTGATCTTCATTTAAATCCTTTTCTTCAACCTCAGCTATTTCTATAGCCTTCTCTTTTTCCTGTTTTTGTTCAAATAGAAAAGAAGGAATCAAAGATGCTTCTATCATATCTAGTTTGATTTCCTGCACACTATCGGGTTGAATCAGATTTCCTTTCTCTTGTATCTTTTCTTTATTATTAAAATGATATTCAAAGTACCGCTGGGTCGTCTTGATAAAGCTTGCCCGTTGTTTGATCAGCATATTCTGAAATGAATCAATATCACTTGAAAGCTCACTTATATCTTTCATTTGCCGATTATTCTGAAAGAGTTCTTCTTTTCTTCTTTTAAGGTCAAATGATGCAAGACTGAAAACCATATCCATTTTATCGTATTCTGTACGGTAAAATCGATCAACACTGCTCCTCGAAACAGGCTCTTCGGCATAATAATGCCCGTCGTATAATTCTAATTTCAAGTATCGATCGTCCATGATCGTATACATTAAACTGGAATCTGCCATGATAACAGTTTTATTTCCTCTTCCAGCAGTGTGATCATAAATTATCACATCAATCAGCGTTTTTCCATCAGGTAGTTTATTTTTTGCTTTGATACTGTAGTTTGGAATGCCATTGTAAAAAGCTCCCGCCTTAATATCTAGTGCAGGCTTGGTATGCTTTATGTCATATAGCAAACTATACGCTTTAAGGTTTGCTGCAGGAATGGTATAATTATTGAAAAAATATGCTCCAATAGAAAGTAGGAAAACAAAAAGAAAGATTGGCCTTAATGTTCTTAAAAGAGAGATGCCAGCACTCTTAATTGCTGTGAGTTCGAATTGTTCTCCAAGATTTCCAAATGTCATCAATGAAGCCACCAGCACACCAAGGGGTAGCGCTATTTGCAACATGTTTAAAGAAAAGTAAAAAAGAAGCTCAGCAAAGACCGTGAAGCCAAGGTTTTTGCCAACAAAATCATCAAAATATTTTAGCAGATATTGTACTAGAAGAATGAAATTGGAAACTGCTGTCGTAAGCAGAAAAGGTCCAATAAAGGATTTAAGCATTAATACATCCAACTTTCTCATAGAACTGCAAAATTAGAAAATTGGAAGGTAGCAAGAAAGGTACCAGACTCATCAATAATGAGTTATCCTCCCACAATCTCTTTTAAATCATGAATTAATGATTCCCAAAGTTCATGAGCCTCCTCATCATCCATATCAGAATAATCGGTAATTCTTACATACACTGATTGTGTGAGTTCATTCATATCGATCTTAAACTCAAAAAAATTACCATCGTCATCACCATCCATAACATCGAAGCGGACATGATGATTGGTACGATTAGAGGTCAACCTAGCTTTTGTTTCATCTCCATCCCAGATGAAAGTATAGACTTTATCTTCGTTATTGATGTTTACATCATCAGCAAACCATTGCGCCAGACCAGAGGCCGTGCTAAAATATGGATACAGCATTTTCTTCGATGCATTGAATTCAAACTCTCCTACATATTGGTTCTTTGCCATACTCCTGAAATTTTTGATAAGGTAAAAAAAAAATCTATTTCAACAAGGCCATGACAGAAAAGAAATCTTTTATAGATTTGCGTTCCTTTTTGAGGAGCGTATCCAAAAGGCGGATAAAAATATCTTCAAATTTCATGGCGAGGTAGCTCAGTTGGTTAGAGCGTCGGATTCATAACCCGGAGGTCGGGAGTTCAAATCTCCCTCTCGCTACTCTTAATTCATGCAATCTTTCTGATTTTCCCTGACCTCCAATATCGTTTTCACTGGTGGTTTCTAGAAAAACCCCTACTTTGTATTGCAATAATGGCGAGGTAGCTCAGGCTACGCGCCCCGGTTGGTTAGAGCGTCGGATTCATAACCCGGAGGTCGGGAGTTCAAATCTCCCTCTCACTACTCTTAATTCATGCAATCTTTCTGATTTTCCCTGACCTCCAATATCGTTTTCACTGGTGGTTTCTAGAAAAACCTACACTACTTTGTATTGCAATAATGGCGAGAGGTGTGACTTGAACGCTTGTTCACCTTATGTATACCCTTTCATTTTGGCATCAATTGATGGAGCTTTTATCCTTGCTTCAGGTTCAATGTAAGGCTAGAATGAATACTCGCAAAAAACAGTTACTTAATAAAATTGAAACCACATTATACATAATTATTGTTGTAGCAATAATCACTGATGTATGGAGTGGTCAAACACATCCTTTCATCTTCTTTTTTTCAACAATCATTTTGATTACAGGAATGTTAGGAATTATATCCATTGAACTTGTAAAGCTTCAATGGAAGCAGAAGCATCGTCAATAGCGAACAACATAAGTCAACATGGAAATGGAAGCCCGAAAAAAAAATAATAGTCATCAGCTCAATACTCTCTCTTGAAGGCTTCTTTATTCACCTTCTGCAAGTGATAAGAATCTATTTCAGATACTGCTCTCTCGTTTATTTTTTCAAATAAATGATATTGCTCTATAATCTTGATGAGTTCTGGATTTTTTGACAAAAGAATGATGTAATAGAAATGTACCTGCACCTCCTGCTCTGTGAAGTGAGATTTTACAATATTGTAATAAAAGCTCGGGTCGTGACTTTTGTTTTTGATAAAGAACAAGAGTGCTTTATAGTTTTCTAAATAATGCTGGAAGGTATTCTTATATCCTTCAAAAACAGCAATGAAAGTATTTTCAAAAGACTCGTCTGAAAGGCTGAGAGCTCCAGCATCTACTTTCCTTCTCTTCTTCAATTTAACAGTCTCCTTTTTGAAATCCAGGTAAAGCTCATCGAAAGCATTTTGTGATTTTGAATTGGCGTTGATCTTGGTATTTCTGATATGATTTGCCGCATTTATATGGAAGTTGAGCAACTGGAAAAATGTATTCTCAAACTGCTGAATAGCAATTGTTTTGGATTGATCTTCCATGATTTTTCTACTTTCATGAAGTTCGATCCTCTGTAAAACAAGTTCCCTCTTTTGGTATATGAGCGCTAAAAAGAAAAGTATAACTCCGGCTAAAGCCCAAATGGAGCCTACCGTGCCTCCCAAAAATTCTCCAGCCATTCCAAACACTGTCCTATCTTGCCAAACTTCAGGACTAAATCCATCAATTTTTACAATAAAGATGTAACATAGCCAAAGTCCAAGACCAATGGCAATGAAGGCGCACATAGCTAATAGGTTTGCAAATATGTCTCCCCAGTTTAGATTAGGTTTTGTGAGTTTCATGGACGTAAGCTGGTATTAAAATAGCGTATTATTCTTCAAAATCAACCGATTTGTGACTTCCATCACAATACGGTTTGTTGGATGAAGCACCACATCTGCAAAAAGCGGTTACACGATGTTTAGCAGTTTCAGATCCATCATGATTCTTTACTTTTATATTTCCGTAAACCATCAGTGGCCCACCCTTCGTTACTTCAACAATTTGCTCATCATTGATCTGATCTTGGCTCTCAATGGCTCCATTTAGTCTATATGAAAGCGCTCCTGAAGGACATTTATCAACCTGATCTTTAATTGCTGAATCATCTGCTCCGTTTACATTGACCCATGGACGAGATTTTGGATCAAACACTTCTGCCAACCCTTTGTAACATATTTCTGAATGGATGCATTTCTCTGGCTTCCAGATCACTGACAATTCTTCACTTTCGTATTCTTTGATTTTCTCAGACATGATTTACAATTTAGCTCTTTCAGATAAAACATGCTCATAATCAGAGATATGGCTTTTAAGAAAAGATTTGACGAATGGACATAATGGTATTATTAGGCAATCATTTTGTTCAATAATCTCCAAAGATTCTCGAACGAGCTTATGACCAATCCCTTTTCCTCCAAGCTGCTTAGGCACTTCAGTGTGGACGAAATATACATCACCTGATTTACCAATTTTATAATCAATGAAAGCTATCTCACCGTCTAAAGAAAGCTCGAATCTGCTTTCCGATTCATTATCTTTTGTTTTAAGGTTTGCTAAATCCATTCACTAATTCCTTTAAGTAATTTGGCAGCTCTGAGTCTGCTGGCTGCTGCTGATCAATTTCTGGAGTCCCGTATCTCTTTTCTAGCGGAATAATGCCGCACCATGAAGTCTCATCTTGTAACCTAACATTCATATCACCTTCACGAATCTTAGCAGCTGCATTATTCAATGAGAGTCGTACAATCTTGGTTATTCTAATCTGTTCAGATGTTGGTTCGCCTATATCAGCAATTCTTCCAGGAATGTAGCGGTCTGTAAAAAGGTTAAAAAACTTAAGCTTCTCATCCTCATCAACCAATTCCTCAACCTCAGAAAAACCAATAACCGAGCGGTAGTTGAACGAATGGTCAAAGGCAGTGGGTGCCAAAACCAGTGCATCGAGATGGGTTATCGAGAAACTAACTAACTCATCAATAATGGATTCAATGAAATGACTTTTCGCTGAAGCATGTATATAAATATCATCTCCAACACGCGCAAATCCTGTTGGAATTTGATGTGGCACCCCTTCTCTTATAAAAGCTATTGTACAAAAAAGACCTTCATCGATTATTTGATACAAGGTCTTTCTTTCTTCTGTACCCCTACTTGGGTACCTGGATGGTTGCGTAGCAGGCATGAGATTTATGTAAGAAGTATAAGGAGCAGCAAAATGATGATAATCGCGCCTACAGATAATGTTACAGAACTATTTCGCTTCGCTTCCTTTAATTCTTTTTTAATGTTTTTAACCTCTTTCTTTAAGTCAATTTTTTCATCGTTCTCCATATCCTTAAAATCCATCTTCCAGATTTCATATACCCGAGACTCAAGCTGCTCTACCTTTTCTTGTACTTCTTTTGGATCCTTTGTATCTGACGCGGAAGCTGCTCCGATCATACAAAACAAAACGCTGAAGAATGCTATTTTTCTTTTAATCATAGTTGAAAATTTAGTTAAGTGTTAAGTAAGTAATATTAATAAAAGCAAAATGATTATAATCAAGCCAACGCACATTGTTACCTTACTATCCAAACCAATTTGCTTCAGCTCCTTTTTTATTCCTTTAATTTCCTTCTTTAAGGATATCTTTTGATCCATCTCCATCTCTGAAAAATCCATTCTCTATATCTCCTGAATTCTATTCTCAAGTTGCTGTTTTCGTTCTTGAGGATCAACACCTTTATTAGGATCCGTTTCGGCTGCAGAAGCTAAAGATGTCAAAACAAAAGCACAGATAAAAGTTAGGTATTTGAAATTTCTCATAAACGATTATTTTAGATGATTTTGTAAGACGATTAAAATTAATTGAATCCCTTGAATCTGAAGATTTGAATCTGAATAAAGAGGTGTATTAAAAATGTTACCTTTTTGAATTAAAAAAAACCTAGTCTATGCAGAAATTTAAAAATTGAATTTCTACATTTGCGTTCCGTTTTGAGTAGCGGATTTCCATCCATGCAAATTTTAGTATGGATTTTTAATATCGGGGTATAGCGCAGTCCGGTTAGCGTACCTGCTTTGGGAGCAGGGGGTCGTAGGTTCGAATCCTACTACCCCGACTTTAGAAGCCTGAATTCTTTATGGAG
This sequence comes from Ekhidna sp., assembly GCF_039940915.1. Lineage (GTDB taxonomy): Bacteria > Bacteroidota > Bacteroidia > Cytophagales > Cyclobacteriaceae > Ekhidna. Next base: position 1,050,999 of record NZ_JBDVFO010000003.1, on the reverse strand, counting down.
TTCAGGTTTTTTTGTGCCATTTATTTTTCCTGAACCTACGACCGTCGTAGCACTAGCCGTGCGCGTATGAATCTGACTAACTAGACTATATGATGTTTTATGCATTAATACCTTAAATGTATTTTGCCGTAGGTTGGTGTGAATTACTAAGTATACAATTGAGCCTTGAATTTCTGAAAAGTTTAACTCATCATCTAGCTGCTGAATAAGTTTTCCGTTCAATGCATAAGCCTTTATCCATTCAACATTTTCGGCTTGGCTTAAGCCTAGAATTGAAAAATGTTTTTTTGTTTTATCAAACATAATTTTCAAATCATTGAAATGTGAAAGAACATCGATGCGCACGATTCCTAATACCTCGATTGATCCATCAAAATCAACTTGACTTAGTTTATAAAAATTTACAGGTTGATTCGTTGAAAAATCTTCCCATTTATAATATTGATTTTTATTTACCGTCCCATTTCCAATTACCTTTCCAACATTGGTGAAAGAGTGTCCATCCGATGATCTACCTATGCTAAAGTGACTGTTGTTCAACTCAGAACTAGTCTCCCATCGAATTACAGGATTGTCATTTTCAATTCCCCCGCTGTATTTTATCAAATCCACCGGGAGGGAATTTGCCCCGTCTTCATCATTACCAACGGTTATCTCGCCTCCAAAAGAAGCAAAAGCGGCAGGAGTAGATTGTGACACAATTGTCCCTGATCCGTTTCCACTTGCAACTCCACCTAGATTCTCCCACTGACTACTTCCATCGTATTTTGCGATAATTAGATTCTCATAGTCATTAACCTCATCTGAGGTGCCATAGTAAAGGGTTATTGAAGCATTGCCTGCCAGGTCAGTAGATGGCGAATCAGCTCCCCCGGTAACTGATCTATCAATATCCCAATATCTTAGGTAAGAAACATTTGCAATTGAGGTGGGCAATGTATACCCCAATGCTGCCGCTGAGGTATTAAAAACTTCGGCCGTGTATGTATAAGAAGTTGCAGTCGAGTGATTCACAGTTAGTTCAAATGGTCGGTGATTCCCGGACTTCCCTACAGGGAAGTTTAAGGTTGTACTCCCTGCCGAAGCTTTCTCGTAAGATACTCGCCCATTTATATGTGAATTACCTGTTCCGATTGTGGTGGTAGATCCGTCTCTTAAATAGAGCAAAGCATCAGTATCCGTCTGAATAACACCGTTGGTGAGTGTCAGACTATTTGTGATTTGAACGGTATCTGCAAAGAATATGTCATCACTTCCGCTTCCAGCTGTATTATTTATTACTAAATCTAAAAAGACCTCTCCTTCTGTACACGCGGTGCATGAAATCACCTGTCTTAAGGTACCATTTAGTGTGACTGTTGACCCCGAGCTTACAAATCCATTATTGGTTAAATTATTATTGATCCAATCTCCTCCTAATGTTACATTGTTTGACTCAACGTTGATTGCACTTCCTTCATTGATAATCAAATCACCCCTAATGGCTAAATCATCGGCTATCTGCAATTGGTCATTGCTATCAACATCCACAATTAACGTGTCTAGTGTCATTATGCCATCGGGGCTCGATAGATCTAATTTTCGTTCTCCGTCAGCACTTACTATCGCAAGAGAAGAACCATTGGTTCTGGTATCCACCACCCCATCATCCAGTGTCCAATCCCCATTTACCGTAATGTATTTCTCCAAGGTTAAAGTTCCACTTGCTTTGTTTATGATAATATCTGGAACAGAGCCTGTTGAAAGGACATCTCCTCCTGAAAAAAGCTGATCTCCTATACCTATAATTTCTATGGCTCCAGTACCATTACCCACTCCTGTATGACCTATGTCAATATCTCCACTCACTAAGATGGTGTCACCATCTATGGTAATATTATTGGCTCCTGCTGTTACTAAATCTCCAGCAATTGACACCTGATCCGAAAGCGTAAGAATTGCTGGTCCTTCGGTAGCATTAGATTGTATCTTCAAATCACCATCAAGAGAAATATTTGCTGTAATGTCCAAATAGCCATATGTGCCAAAAAAACATAAACTATTGAGTGTGTGCGGATTACCAGCAATGAGTGCATGATTAGAGCTATTGCTAGTTGCATTAACAGCTATGGTCACTCCAGATAAATCTAACGTTCCTTGTTCATACTGCCAGGAGCCGGCCAAGTTGAAAGTTCCATCATTTGCAAAATCCAGTGTCCCGGTCATGTTAATGTAAAGGTCTGTCAATTCGCCTTCTCCTTCAGATAAACTTGGATCAATGGTTATTAATTGAGAAGTTCCATTTAGTTCCAACACGCCACTGCCTCCGCTGTTTGTGCCAGAATGAGCGATGCTTATATCACCGCTCACTGCAAGTGTGTCTCCATTTATTTGAAGATTGTCTATTCCACTTGTTGACAAGCTTCCATTAATGGTTGATTTTTGATTTGCTGATAAATTGAAAACCACCTCTGCCGAAGTATTTATATTCATGTCATTATTGAGGGTAAAAGGTGCTTCTACTTCAATGGTTGTCTTATTTGCTGGAATGATATTTAAAGCACCATCCAATGTAATCGGCGCAGCAAGTCTTTGGGTATTAAAGTTTCCATTAATTGTAAGGCTATCAATGGTGTGTGCGCTCCCAGATATTTCAGAGCTCCCGTTCATTACAATTTCAAACGGATTTGGATGATTCAACGTACCTGAAATATATTCCCACTTGGCACTATTTAAAGTTATATAACCCGATACATTTAGTGTATTGCATTCAATTTTTATATCGGGCAATGGGCAGCGACCCGAAACATTGGAAGCATTAATCGTTTGGGGAGCACTTCCAGAAATGTATAATGAAGCAGAACCTCCCCCACCATCGCTATTTGAAAGCAAGTCAATAGTAGCACCTTCAAATTTCAAGGCTCCAATACCAGCGTCTCCATTATCTATGTCTATGGAAAGACTGCTAGTGCCAGTATACGCCAATTTGCCTTGTACCGTCAATGTGTCGTGCAAATCCAAAGTAATTGACCCACTGCCATTATGGATTGTCATGTCGTTTGCTACTAATACGTCATTGACCATTTCTATGGATCTATACCTACCATTTAGGAGAAGGTCATAAAAAGTAAAATTTCCATGAATCGCTGTGGGGCCTCTTGTCAAACTAAATCGAACCAGACCATTGTTATGATTAAAGGCACCTGAGGTAAATCGGATATCATGGCTTGTATTGTCTGCCCCTTCTAGAAAGTTGAGGGTGGCAGAAGTACTCGTAAAGTTTGTACCATTCAGTGTGAAGCTTTCCTGTACGGTAATGTTCTGATTGCCTCCGACAAACGTGCCGCCTTCAAAGTTTGCTCCAGTATTAAACTGAAGGGTCACACCCGTATTTTGAGTTATGATTCCGTCATAGGTACTTTCAACACTCAGGGAATCAACGGTAACATTGGCATCTATCAAACAGTTAAAGTCGCTGGTGTTGTCAAAAATAACTACGTCCGAACTAGCTGGCACTCCACTCGGACTCCAGCTGGCTGCATTGTTCCAGTTACTATTCGAAGAAGCGTTCCATGTCTTGGTGACCTGCCCACTTACGCTGCCTGAAAGGAAGAATATAGTCAAAAAAAAAGTGAGGATTAATCTCCAATGATTACACTTATCAATTCGCATGAAATTAAAGTTTAAACCTTAGCTTCAAATTTCACGGAATCACACCTGTAAGTGAGGATTTGGCAGGTAGTCAAAAGGTGTACATGGATGAAATAAGTTGAACGTATTTTTAGCTTCAGCTAACTAAAATTGATCATGGAGAAGAAATTAAAAACGACTTTGGAAGATTTTGAGTGTACCTCGCACGCTTATTCCTTAGAACCAGTTATACAGTGAGTTTAACAAAAAAAGTACTCCCCTTACCTTCTACTGATTCGACCCATACTTTTCCTCCAAGATCCTGAACATATTTCTTTACGATAGAAAGACCCAATCCCGTAGATACCTCACCGCCAGTTGGTTTTGCGCTTAACTTTTGGAAACGATTAAACAATTTCTTTTTATCTTCTTCAGAAAACCCGGGCCCATCATCGGACACTTTGAAAACCACGCTATCGTATGCACACTCTGCTCTCAACTCCACTGTTGAATTTGGTTCAGAGAACTTGACTGCATTGGAAGTAAGGTTTTCTAGCACCAGCAACAGCAGCAAATGGTCGGTACGAATGATGTTATGATTTTCACAAAATTCAACAGCTAGATCAATGTTTTTCTTTGCTGCAATAGGTCGATAGCGCTGCGCAATATCCTTCATGATGTTCCGAACATCTACCCTTTCCTGAAGTACGTTTATCCTATTCTGCTCCAAGCCGTCTACATCCAAAATTTTAGTCACCATCTGATTTATGCGCTCTGCACTGGCGGTGACCTGAGTAAGCATTTTTGCTTCCATTTCAGAAAAATTTTCACTCTTATTTTGATTAACAATATCTGTCACCATTATTATCTGACTTAATGGAGACCGAATGTCGTGCGCCAAAATTCTAACTAAATTATTTTTTTCTTCATTAAGCGCTACTAGTTGCGCATTTCTATTCATCAGTTGTTCGTTCTTCAAACGAATATCTTCCTGTTGATCATCTATTTGATCCTTCTGTCCAATCAATAGGTTCGTGGTTCTTTGATTCTTGTAAAAGAGATAACCGATTGCAAATAAAAAGATTGAGGTGATTGCAATTCCAATAATTAGTATCCTGCTCGTCATTTGCTCCTGTTTCAAACGAAGGTTTGCATTTCTCACCAGGGCAAACTGCATTTCCTTCTCTTTTGTCAGAATTGAAGTTCCAAGTTCTTCTCCAGAATAAATTTCATCTATGAATCTATAGAGTTCTTCTCCCAGGTATTTGGAGATGATTTGAGAAATTTGATTTTTATACTTTTCAGATGTCATGAATTCATCAAAGGACTCCTTCCACTTACTCCCTCTCGGCATCATGAAAGAATAACCTTCTCCTTTTACGGTAAAAAAGTTTTGACGTGTAATCTTGCTGCCATTCTTTACATACATCAAGTACACAGGTAAATCAATAAACCCAAAACGATCATTCGCAGCGCTTACTCCTTCAAGCGCATTGGTTTCGCTTTCGATGTAGCTAATTTCAAAATCTATTCCGGATTGTTTCTTAAGATTTAAAAGCATCATATCATACTTCGAATCTTTTATGGTAATTGCATTCAATGAGTTCATCATCTCATTCATTTCCTCATAAGATCTCACAATCGGCGTACCCTTGCTAGAGATAAGCACTGTAATGTCAGGTAGGTAGGGGGTTACAAAATCCGCATATACTTTTCTTTCATCTGTCACTGACAATGCGGAAACCCCAATTGTATTGTTATCTCCGTCTTTCACTTTCTCAAGCACAGCTGAAAAACTTTCGGTCTTGACCCAGTTTAGTGAAATTACCTGCCCCTTCTCTGATTCAAGAAAAGATTGGAAGGCTCGAATAATATCCGGCTCAATACCCACCATTTGACTTTCATCGTCCTCATAAACAAAGGGCACAGATGGGTACCAAATAATATCAATAGTATCCGTTGACTCGTCTTGGGTATGCGTAGCAAAACTGGATAAAAAAGAAAAAAGACAAATAATCAAACAACAGATGCGGCGGTGCATTAAATAAAGATGGTTAATTTATGGCTCTTGAAAAATTCACTTACAACGTTCAATATAATTCAAGAATTTTCAATAAAAATCAAATTATCAAAACCATAAGTTAGAATATTTGGTTTTATACGCAGATTAAACCCTAGATCATGGCAAAAAAATCAATAACGAAATCGTCAATTCAAAAAGGATATCAGGATTATCTTCTGGAAGAAGGTAAAAAACCGGAAACGGTAAGAGTATTATGCAAGTATCTCAAAATATCCGATGAAGAATTTTATAAGCATTTTGGGTCTTTAAAAAATATTGAAACCACAATTTGGGAAGATTACTACACCCGAACCTTGAAAGTCATAAACAATGATCCAGATTTTGAAGAAATGGATGGTCGAGAGAAACACCTCTCTTTTCTCTACACAATGCTTGAAATTGTAAAGCCAGATCGTTCATACATTCTATACAAACTCGAAGGTAAAAAACCTCATGAATTACCTACTGAATTGAATCAGACCCAAAAACTGATCACGCAATCTGATATTGATTGGGCTAAGACGTTTGAATTCCTACCAGAAAAAGCTAAAAGCGTTTCTCATTCTGCTTATAAGAAATTTTTATGGTCTCACAGCATAGCAACTCTTCTTTTTTGGGTAAAAGATGATTCAGGAGCGGCAGAGGATACGGATGTTTTTATAGAAAAATCCACACGGACCGCTTTTGATATTGGAGAAATGCCTGCATTAGACTCACTCATTGACTTAAGTAAATTTTTCTTACAAAAAATGGGCTTTGCAAAAGCCACAGCATAATGTCTAAAGAACTTGATAGAATTCCGATAGGAAAAGTAAAACGCGCAAGCAAGTTTGTTACCACTGGAGCTAAGGTTGGAGTTAATTATGTGAAAGCATACAGCAAGGCTGCAATCAATGGTAAACTGAATAAAGAAGAACTTGATAGTGATAATGCGCGCGACATTTATGACTCCCTTAGTGAGTTAAAAGGCAGTGCGCTAAAAATGGCTCAACTTCTTAGCATGGATCAAAATGTACTCCCAAAAGCATATTCAGACAAGTTTGCAATGGCTCAGTACAGTGCCCCGCCTCTCTCCTATCCATTGGTAAAAAAGACCTTCACTTCAAATCTTGGCAAAGATCCAAATGAAATTTTTGATACGTTTGGCAAGCGTGCCAGCAATGCGGCATCCATGGGGCAGGTACATAAGGCAGAATTAAATGGAGAAAAACTTGCCGTTAAAATTCAATACCCTGGAGTAGGCGATAGCATAAAGAGTGATTTAAAACTTGCCAAGCCCTTCGCATTAAAATTGATGAATGTGAAAGGAAAAGAAGTAGAACCTTACTTGAAGGAGGTGGAAGGAAAATTGTTGGAAGAGGCTGATTACGGCCTTGAGCTAAAGCAATCCATGGATTTCGCTGAGAAATGTCAGCAAGTGCAGGGTGTATTTTTTCCTAGATATTATCCTGAGCTTTCGGCACCGCAGATATTGACCATGAGTTGGCTAGAAGGCGAGCCTATCGGAGACTGGATGAAAGGCGAGCAAAGCCAAGTAAGCAGAGATCGCTTGGGACAAATTCTTTGGAACTTCTACATGTTTCAAATGCATGAACTTCGCATGATGCATGCTGATCCTCATCCTGGCAACTTTATTATTGATGACAAAAATGATCTTGGCGTAATTGACTTTGGGTGTATCAAACATATTCCAAACGATTTCTACCAAGCTTATTTTGAACTAGCTAACTATGAAACCTTGGACAACCCTGAGCGGGTAAGTCAACTCTTTAAGCAATTAGAGATCATACGACCATCTGACACTGAAAAAGATGTGAAAACTGTTACCGCTATGTTTACTGATCTGATTCGCTTGTTATCCAGGCCTTTCAATGATGGAATATTTGATTTCAGTGATGACGCTTACTTTTCTGAAATTTATATGAAAGGGGAACAAATTTCTAAGGACCCTGAAATGAATCGATTGCAAGCTCGGGGTTCTCGTCATTTCATCTATTTCAATCGGACATTTTTTGGTTTATACAACATATTGCATTCATTGAAAGCAAAAGTAGATTGTTCAAAAATCGATTTCCTACGCGTGGCCTAGGGGGCTAAAATCGATCTCAGTTTAGAAAGAAAATAGGATAATAGTAGGTTTAGTTGTCCTTGTATTGTGAAAAGCCCTATTTTCGAGGGTTAGAGAAATGATACAATATGACAACAAAAAGAGAACCCACCTTACTTGAAGCCCTCATCCCTATTATTTTTCTTATTCTCCTTCTGATCGTAAATGTCGGAATCTTTGGTAGTTCTGCTTTAAGCGGATCCAATCAGATAGTCTTAATCCTATCTGCCGGTGTTGCTGCAATTGTCGCTTTCCGTATTGGGTATAGATGGCAAGAGATTCAGGATGGAATTGTCAAGAGCATTAGTTCTGCGATGGCATCTATTTTAATCCTATTGCTTATTGGTGCGCTTGCAGGCACATGGATGTTGAGCGGTGTAGTTCCAGCAATGATCTATTATGGACTACAAATTTTAAACCCCACCATCTTCTTGGTAGCAGCATGCATTGTATGCTCCATTGTTTCCATTGCCACAGGAAGTTCCTGGACTACTGCCGCAACTGTTGGGATTGCACTCATTGGAATTGGTCAGGCTCTGGGAATTTCAGAAGGGCTTGTTGCAGGAGCCATTTTATCCGGTGCCTACTTTGGGGACAAAATGTCTCCCTTATCTGATACAACCAATTTGGCACCAGCCATGGCAGGAACCGACTTGTTTACTCATATCAGGTACATGACTATAACCACGGTACCTTCTATCATTCTAGCCCTTATCATTTTCCTTATCATTGGGTTTGCAAACTCCTCTGGCGGGGCTATCGAAGGAAAAACTGAAATTCTAGCAGCTATTGCAGGAACGTTCAATATTTCTGGTTGGCTGTTCATTGTTCCGATTGTTGTTGTTGTACTTATTGTGAAGAAAATGCCAGCCCTTCCAGCACTACTTATCGGAACTTTACTTGGTGCTGTTTTTGCACTTGTTTTTCAGCCAAACCTTGTAGCTGAGGTGGCTGCCACAGCCAGTTTTGATGGAATATTATATGATGATTTTTACAGTATATCTCCTGGTCTCACGAACAATTTCATAGGTACAATGCAAGCCATGTTTGGTAGTACCTCCTTTACTACTGGCAACGCCATCCTTGATGACCAAGGGTTGCTCAGCAGCTCGGGCATGTCAGGTATGATGGGCACAATTTGGTTAATTTTATCCGCTATGATTTTCGGAGGGGTAATGGAAGGTACTGGCATGCTTAAGCGAATAGCCGGGGCGATTATCTCTAAAGTAAAGTCAACGGGCTCACTTATTACCTCAACCGTAGGTACGTGCATTTTTTTCAACGGAACCGCTGCTGATCAATACCTGGCCATTGTAGTGCCCGGTCGTATGTATGCAGACACCTACCGCGAAAAAGGGCTTGCACCTGAAAACTTGAGTAGAACACTTGAAGACTCCGGCACGGTTACCTCAGTTCTCATTCCATGGAATACATGCGGCGCATATCATGCCAGCGTACTTGGCGTTTCAACTGGAACTTACCTTCCCTATTGTTTCTTTAATATCATCAGTCCGTTTATGACCATTCTTGTTGCATATACCGGATATAAGATCAGAAAAATAGCTAAGAAAGGTGAATAGCCGTTTTGCCGAACATATCACAAAAGAAGACTTAAGATCACTCCCTCTACTCGCTTTCGAAGGAAAAATTCACACGCTCGATACTGAAGAAGATTGCTATGAAGCTGTGAAAGAGCTCCGTAGATTTGATGTTGTTGGATTTGATACCGAAAAGAAACCTACCTTCACTAAAGGTGAATATAACCATACAGCTATGGTTCAACTTTCCACAATGGAAAACGCTTACCTTTTTCGGCTGAATAACATGGGCTATCCTACCGCTCTATTTGATTTCATGGCAGATGAATCCATTCTGAAGTTGGGCATCAGCATAGATGACGACTTAAAAGATTTGAACAAAGCGCGCGAATTCAATCCCAAAAATTTCACTGATCTCAATGATGTAGTCCGTGAATTGGGCGTAAAGCATATGGGCGTAAAGAAGCTAGCTGCCGTTTTTCTTGAATCAAGGATATCAAAAAATCAACAAGTATCTAATTGGGAAAATCAGATTCTCTCACCGGCTCAATTAAAATATGCCGCTACAGATGCGTGGATATGCATGGCAATATATCAGCAACTGAAAAATCTAGGGTACGTTTGAAGAATTTACAACCACGATGGCCAATAAGCACAATATTCCAGAAGATACCCTTGCACACTATGATCAACTCATAGAGGCAGTAGATGGCATAGAGAAGAAGGGTAAAAACAATTTCTACACCTCTCTTAATGGTCATATGTTTTCATTCGTGGCAAAAGAAGGCTATGTAGCTATTCGCCTACCCAAAGAAGAGAAGGAAGTATTCGAGAAGGAGTTTGGCACCAAGCCAGCCATTTCATATGGCGCTGTGATGAAAGAGTATGTAATGATTCCTGACAGTCTTCTGAAGGATACGGACAAACTCAAGGAGTACCTCATTCGATCCAGGCAATATATTGAAACATTGAAGCCTAAGCCAACCAAAAAGAAATGAGAGTTATACAAATCATTTGCATTGCTGCCCTTTTGGGGTCGTGCGGGGATAGAAAAAGTGCTTTCTCCGAAAGAGATTTGGACGCAGTGAATCAAATAAGGAGAGATTATATCAATGGCTGGTTAGCTGGCGACAGTGAAACTGTCTTAGGTATTTTTGCTGAGGATGCTACAATAATTCCAAGTGGGGTATCTCCAATTGTCGGGAAGGGGGAAATCAAAAAATATTGGTTTCCTAATAATGGATCTGAAACAATCATTCATTCGTACGAAGTTGATTTACTGGAGCTTCACGTCAGTGATTCCATGGCTTATTCTCTGGAGAAGGGCACAATCAACTTCACATATACTTTTGGAGAAGTTACCATGACCAAAGAGACAACCTCATATGCCAGCTCTATCTTTAGAAAGAAATCTGAAGACAGATGGGAAGTTATCTCACGCATGTGGACAACCAAAAATGAATAGAAAATGCCATTTAAGAATCTAGAAACAATCAATCCAAAAGAAATATTACCGGGGTATACGGTACGCTTTGTTCATACAGACACAATGACCTTTGCTTATTGGGATGTAGTAAAGGGCAGCCCCCTACCCGAACACTCTCATCATCATGAGCAAGTAGCAAATGTCCTCGAGGGGGAATATGAATTAACGGTCAATGGCGAGACCAAAAGATTGAAACCTGGTGATGTTGCGGTAATCCCATCAAATGTTCCCCATTCTGGTGTGGCTATTACAGCATGCAAATTACTAGATGTATTTTGTCCGGTAAGGGAAGATTATCTTAACACCAACGAATAAAAAAGGCAATCCTTTTTGGGATTGCCTTTAACCTATTTTTTACTTCGATTATTCTGGCCAGCTTCCAGAGCTCACAATATTACCTTGACTGTCATAGTTGGTAAATGTGCCAGCAGTACCTGTAGCGTTCCAAGTTGCTTCAAAAGATAGAAGACCATCAAACGTGTAGCTCAATGTACCTGAATTATCTGCATTAATTTTCATGGAAATCAAGAATCCCTGATCATCATTTGAAGCTGTATAATCAAGTGATCCATCAGCATTTTCTTTCCAGGTGTACTTCAGTACAACTTCCGTGCTTGCCGCAATCTCATCCGGGTCAGCTGCATAAATATTCATTAAGCCTTCTTTAAGCTCCGTTTTAGTCTCTTCTGCGTAAACAAGTAAACTGAAATCAGCCCCATTGACAGAAACGAATACCTGAAATGTGTATTTATCCCCAGAATCGCAAATTTGATATGCGATCGAATACGTATCAGATCCATCCGTAGATGTATACGTGTACACCACGGCATCTCCTCCGCATGTTCCAATAGGCGTTGTGGTTTGTACAGCTCCAGGCGTTTCCTGAAAATACCCGAGGAATGCGGTCATGAGATTCGCTATTGAAAGCTGTGATGCAATCTGCGAAGCATTCGGATCTTGTGCATTCGCAAGGTTCGTTATTATAGTTTGGTCAATTGGTGGATCTGATTGACTGAAAGCAAACTCTATATTGCTTAAGTCTATGGTATCTCCATCATCTTTCCCACATGAAACGCTAAACAACAGCGCTATGATGGATGAAATTAAAACGATTTTTCTAGGGTGTTTCATAAAATTGGTCTTTGTATAATATAAAATTATCTTACTTAAATACTAAAATAATCAGATCAACTCGTTGCCAATACATTTTTGATACTTTCGCCTATGGAAGTCGACGAAATCAAGCAAAAGATCGAGGAAGAAATAGCTAAAACAAAACTCCTCATCAAAGACTACAAGGAGCAATCAAAACCTGTAACATTGGATAATTCGATTGGGCGCATATCCCGCATGGATGCTATCAATAATAAGAGCATTACAGAATCTGCCCTTCGACAAGCAGAGCTAAAGCTCAGCAAACTTAACCAGGCAATGGACAATCTGGGTAAACCGGATTTCGGACTATGTATCAAGTGTAAACAGCCAATTCCACTTGGAAGGATTCTATTAATGCCGGAAAGCAATAGATGTGTGAATTGTGCCCGCTAATAAGACAGTCTTTCATTGGAGTTCAGGCAAGGACTCTGCTTTGGCGCTCTACTATCTTTTGCAGGATTCGCGATATAAAGTAGATAAGCTGATCACGACCATTAATGAGCATTATGGACGTGTCACCATGCATGGCACACCCCAAGCGCTACTGGAAAAGCAAGTTGAATCTCTGGGCATTGATCACGATGTGATCAAACTCTCCCAGTCTGCTTCCATGGAAGCGTATGAACAGCAAATGAAAGAGTCGATGAACCAACTCTCGAGTAAGGGGTTCACTCAATCAGCTTTCGGTGATATCTTTCTCGAAGACCTCAAGTCTTATCGTGAAAAAGAAATGAATCGCTTTGGATTCAAAACTGTCTTTCCTCTTTGGAAGAAAAACACCTCAATTTTGATTGATGAGTTCCTATCTCTTGGCTTCAAGGCTGTTATCGTATGTGCCAATGACCGGCTTGGGGAACGTTTTTTGGGTAGAACCATTGACCAATCGTTCATAGAAGATTTACCAGTCGGTATTGATCCATGTGGAGAGCATGGAGAATTTCATACCTTTTGCTACGACGGACCTATTTTCAAAAAGCCAATCTCTTTTCGATTAGGCGAGAAAACCAAAAGATCCTATCCCAACCCCTCCGGTGATGGCGAAGTGGATTTTTGGTTTCAAGATTTACTATAGATACAATCCACCATGAAACATCTATCATTCCAATGGTATCGTGAATTGCAGTATCAATAATATGAGGTTAGTTGCCGCGTGAGCGATCATACTCCAAGCTAATCCATATCGCACTCTGGCGTACACCAGAAAAAAACCAGAAACAACCTGCGGTGCAATTAATAGAGGAACAAGCAATGAATCTACCTGACCTTGATAATTGAAAACATGCACGTAACCGAAGAATAAACTGGATGCAACAACCATAGCAGGAAAGATGTGACCCCACAATCTTTTGACCCGTCTAAGAAGTATGAACTTCCTTTTTCCCAAGGAGGCCATCACTTCAATGAAAAAAAGTAGGGGGTAAAATCTTTTCAAAACAATAAATCCTCTGAACATGATCTCTTCTAAAAAAGGCGCTAGAATTACCGCATAAAAAAAGAGCTCTATAAATGACATATCCTTAAACGAGTCTTCTAAAAGATGATCTGGGGGAGATATTATCTTAAATACCTCCAGCAAATAAATCAGCAGTCCTATAGGGATAATCATTGCGAGTTCAAGTAGAACCAGCGCCAGCACATCCTTCAACTTCTCGAGATTGGCAACATTGAGATATTTATAATCTTTTGGAGACTTTAGGAAGTCAATAAAATTTGTTTTTATACTTCTAATTTTAACAAGAATGCTCACGTGGGATTTATTTTCCTTCTATTTGGGTTAGAGTAAAAGTCCGAATTTAATTCACCTATATAACAAATGAGCAAGAACAAAAATGTAACCTTCGCATGGGCTGTCAGAAATATTATCTGGCCGAGAAGAAAAACCATCTTCGTAGGACTTCTACTCATCATCATTAGTCGACCAGCTGGGTTGGTACTTCCTACCGCTACCAAATACTTATTGGATGATGCTGTCCCCAATCAAGACTTTGCCATGCTTAAACTCATTGTAATAGTCATTGTAATTTCACTCGCTGTTCAAGCAGTCTCATCCTTTCTACTGACTCGAATCTTGAGCGTTGAGGCACAATTCCTGATTTCAGAACTAAGGGTTAAGGTTCAGAAGAAAATCCTCTCTCTACCTATCAATTTCTTTGATAATAATAAATCAGGTGCACTTGTCTCCAGAATAATGACAGATGTGGAAGGTGTTAGAAATCTTGTAGGAACAGGTTTGGTTCAGCTAATAGGTGGTACAATAACCTCTGTGCTGGCATTGATTCTACTCCTCGACATAAGTCCTTCGATGACCATATTTACACTTGTTCCTGTTGGGCTATTCGCTTTCATCGCACTCAAGGCATTCGGGAGAATACGTCCAATCTTTCGTGAACGAGGTAAGCTAAACGCTGAGGTAACCGGCCGTCTTACTGAAACATTGAATGGTGTTCGAGTAATTAAGGGATTCAATGCTGAAGCATCTGAAAATAAAACATTTGAAGATGGCGCTCGCAGGCTATACGAAAATGTAAAGTCGAGTTTAACTGCCACCGCAATTGTGACAAGCTCTGGCACCTTCCTCATTGGGTTTGCCAGTGCTGGCATATTAGCTATGGGTGGGTACTTCATGATTGAAAATGAGCTTACTTCCGGCGAACTGATCTCCTTCATTTCCCTCCTCGCCTTTATGATCGCACCTATTGTTCAAATGAGTAACATAGGGAGTCAGCTGACGGAAGCTTTTGCAGGTTTGGATCGTACCGAAGAGATCATGAAAATGGATCCGGAAGATATGACGGATGATCGACCGATTGTACTTCAAGAGGTTATAGGAGATATCGAATTCAACAATGTCTCTTTTGCCTACGAAGAGGGTAAAGATGTGCTCAGAGATATCTCATTCAAAGCTCCTCCGGGATCAGTCACCGCTCTGGTTGGCAGCTCTGGCTCAGGTAAATCAACTACAGCCAGTTTAGCGGCTACTTTTCTCAGTACTAAAAAAGGTTCTGTCACAATCGATGGCCAAGACATGACGAAAGTCAACCTTTCCAGTTATCGCAAGCATCTGGGAGTGGTGTTGCAGGACGACTTTTTATTCGAAGGCACTATCCGTGAAAACATTCTTTTCCCCAGGCCGGATGCCACAGAAGAAGAATTACAGGAAGCCGTAAAAGGAGCATATGTAAGTGAATTTACAGACCGTTTCGAGGATGGTTTGAATACAGTAATAGGTGAGCGTGGTGTTAAGCTTTCAGGTGGTCAAAAGCAACGTATTTCTATTGCACGCGCATTGTTAGCTAATCCAAAGATCATCATTTTGGATGAGGCAACTTCCAATCTGGATACGGAAAGCGAAACGTTCATTCAGAAAAGTTTGGATGACTTGATGAAAGATCGCACCACTTTCGTGATTGCTCATCGACTCAGTACGATTCGTAAAGCAGATCAAATTTTGGTTATTGAGGATGGACAGATTGCCGAACGAGGCACACATGATGAACTGATCGCGAAAGAAGGGAGATACTTCGAGCTTTACACTTATCAAAGTAGAATATAGCGTCCCATACTCCGCATGGAAAAAATCAAAAAGTATCATCTGTATAAAGACGACTATTCCAAGCTACACTTTCAAGTGCATGATGCTGAAGCTTATTGTGATAAGAATGAAACTCATTGTTACAAGCCTCACCAGCATTCATTTTATCAATTCATCTGGTTTCAAAGTAGTGGGCAACATTTCGTAGACTATGAAGTGATCACACATGAGGCTAACACGCTTTTCTTCCTTGACAAAGGTCAAGTGCATAATTTTTGTTCAAACTCAGCAAACACCGGAGTGTTATTCCACTTCGATGATGCATTTCTAAACCAACAAGATCAGGAAGCCGATAATTGGCTACAATACAAAATCTTTAATGGCATGGGATCTCCTCACATTCACCTGCCTGAGTTAACAGTCGCTCTCTTTGAAAAAACGGTACCTACGCTGGAAGAGGAAATGAAAAATCAGGAACACAATTATGCAAAACAAGTCTTCCATTTGTTTCAGGTTTTGATTCTTGCTGTGGAGCGACTCAAGCATTCACAGACTGGTCTTTCCTATACTAAAGACAAAGATTACAGACTGGCAATCCAGTTTAAAAAGTCCATTCATGCCAATATGCATTCGCTACTAAATGTGGATCAATACAGCGAAAAACTCGGGGTGAGTAAGAAAAAACTGACCGAAATATCTAAGACCTATCTTGATGACACCCCATTGAATATCATTCACAAAAGAAAAGTCCTAGAAGCGAAGCGGCTACTTTCCAACACCAATATTTCCATTAAAGAACTGGCCTATAAACTCGGCTTTGATCAACCCACCTACTTCACCAAATATTTTAAAAAACATACGGGTTTTACGCCTAAAGAATTTTCGTCGCAGTTGCTCTGATTTACCATTTTTTATCTCGATACTATCATTTTGTTTCATTTGGAACATCCACTTTTGCAGCCAAATGAAAGAAATAGAAGATGATGTAGTGATCATTGGCGCAGGCTTAACTGGTCTTTATTTGGCCTACCTTTTAAGGGATTTGCCTTGCTCTATTCGCATAATCGAAGCTCGTCCGCATCTTGGTGGCAGAATTCTGACCTTGAAGAAAGAAAGCCGGGCACCCATCGAAATGGGCGCTACATGGTTTGGGAAAAAGCACACAGAAATCAACAAACTTCTGTCTGACTTAAGCATCGATCAGTTCGAACAAACATTAGGAGAAAATGCCATCTACGAGCCACTTTCTACAAGTCCCCCTCAATTGGTCAACCTCCCTCCAAGCGGAGAAGATGTAAGCTTTAGAATTAAAGAAGGAACCTCCACCCTAATTGATCGTCTCCTCAAAAACTTTGGTGATAGCTGTACCATAGACACCAACGAACAAGTAGTTTCTATTGAAAAACAAACGTCTGGCACATTCATATACACAGAAAAGAAACGCTACCTGGCTAATCATGTCGTTTCCACGCTGCCCCCCTATTTGCTGCTTAATTCTGTAAAATTTAAACCTGAGCTACCTGCTAACATTGCATCTCTGTCACAAAATACACATACCTGGATGGGTGAATCCATCAAAGTAGGATTGTACTATGATGAGCCATTTTGGCGCGCGTCCAAATTGAGTGGAACCATCTTCAGCAACATCGGACCTATTCCAGAAATGTACGATCACTCCGATTTCGATAATGCTCGATTTGCACTTAAAGGATTTATGAATGGTGCATACTACTCCATGAATAAGCAGGAACGACTTGATTTGATATTGGGTCAGCTAAGAAAATATTTTGGAGATCGAGCAGATCAATACATTGGATACGAAGAAAAAGTCTGGAGAAATGATCCATTGACTTTCCTCCCATATCAATCGGATCTGCTTCCCCATCAAAACAATGGACATCCTTCGTTTTTGAAACCACTCTTTGATGGCACTTTCCATATTGGAGGTTCAGAAACTGCTTCCCAATTCCCTGGATATATGGAAGGGGCTCTTCGAAGTGCCCTGCACATTGCTCATTTACTCAAAAAACGTCTTTTATAGTCGAGGCGATTTTACCATTCTTAGTCTCTATTTTACCATTTATCGGTTGTGTCTAAATCTAGCTTTGAGTCAATCAAACAATAGATACAATGACAAAACAAGCATTAATTATTGGCGGCACAAGTGGCATTGGAAAAGCCATTGCAGAGCAACTACTAGCGGAAGGGGTATTGGTTCATTTAGTAGGGAGAAATCCTGAAAAAATTGCTGATACAGCGCATCTTATTAAGTACAAAACGGACATCACAAAGCCCGAAGAAGCTAATGAACTTATCAATCGAATAGCGCAATTCGAGAGCCTCGATTATCTGGTCAATGCCTCAGGAATTTTTGGCCCCAAATCCTTCCTGGATCATACACCTTCTGATTATGATTCATATTTAGCTCTCAACCGTGGGTTCTTTTTTATCACACAAGCAGCGGCAAAAATCATGAAGAATAGCAATGGTGGATCCATTGTGAACGTGGGTTCTATGTGGGCTAAGCAAGCTGTGAAGGCCACACCTTCGTCTGCGTACTCTATGCAGAAAGCAGGACTTCATTCGCTCACGCAACATTTGGCGATGGAGCTGGCAGATTATAACATCCGAGTAAATGCTGTTTCTCCGGCAGTGGTGGACACCCCAGTTTACCATGAAGTATTTGGAAGTGAAAAGGCAGCTAAGGAAGCTCTCGTTGGATTCAACAATTTTCATCCAATCGGAAGAAATGGCACTGCTGCCGATATAGCATCCGCGATCTACTTCTTACTCTCGGATCATTCGAGCTGGGTGACCGGGGCTATTCTAGACATTGATGGGGGTGTAATGGCCGGAAGAAACTAAAACCTAAAATCGGCAATAGGAAATTCTTTAAATCAACACTTTTAATATCGGCGATAGCCATGTTCACATTTTTAATGTTAACTAGTATGACAAATTCAGATCAAAATAATCCGGGAGCGTACCTGGAAATTACATTGGATATTCAAGCAGAAAACCGTGGAAATGGAGGTGCAGTATATGCTAAATACAAACAACCATTCTTAGAACAAATCAAGGGAGCAGTTTCAAAACAGCTACTTCTTAGAACGGAAGATGTTCAGGTGTTGCATGGATTCAAAACGGAAGAAGATGCCAAGGCTTATCTAACTTCAGAATTGTTTCAGCAAGATGTGGTTCGTGAATTAAAACCCTACCTAGCAAGCGATCTGGAAATTCGAATTTATTCCGTTTCTACCAATTAAACGCTTAGGCAAAACAAACGAAAGGCTCACCTATGTGGGCCTTTCTTAGCAATGTCTTGCTCAGCTTATATTTAAGGCATGAATGAGATACATCAATCACTCCCCTTTCTAGCTCCTGAATTGTTGAAAAAAATTGAAGAATCTGCTGTTGTCAAGGAAATACCCAAAGACACGGAGATACTTCGCGAAGGTCAGTTTGTAAAAGTCATTCCCATTGTACTCAGCGGGCTCGTGAAAGTATACTCAAGATTTAAGGGCAAAGAGCTCCTACTCTATTACATCCGACCAAATGAAGGATGCATCATGTCTTTTGCTGCTAGCTTTAAAAATGATCCGAGTAAGGTACATGCAGTTACTGAAGAAGACTCCAGAATTCTACTTTTACCAGTCGATGAAGTAGCATCATGGATTCAGCAATTCCCCAGCATCAACACATTGTTTTATCAACAGTATAACCTCCGCTACAGCGAACTACTCGATACGATTAGCCATGTCATCTTTGATAAAATGGATACTAGACTTATGGATTACCTGACCGAAAAATCTAGCCTGACAAAACAAAACCCAATCAAACTATCCCACCGCCAAATTGCCAATGAGCTTGGTACTGCTAGAGAAGTTATTTCACGCGTTATGAAAAAGTTGGAGATCGAAGGAAAAGTACTTCAGCACAGCAACACCATAGAAATAATACAGTGGTGACCAAAGTCACTGTTTTTAGCGGGCAGGCGCTCTAGTTTTGATCACATGAACAGAGAAAAGGCCGCTAAACTTGTTGGAGTGTGCATCATTTGCATCAGCATCGTTTATGGCATAGTTCTCGTCGTTGAATTTTTGTCCAACTAAACATTACATCCATGAAAAAGAATATGGGATCCACGGATCGAATTGTCAGGTTGATTATAGCTGCTGTAATAGGGTATCTATACTTTACAAATGTGATCGCTGGTACATTGGGGCTTGTATTACTCATTCTAGCGGTAGTATTTGTACTTACCAGTTTTGTGAGTTTTTGCCCACTTTATGCTCCATTTGGACTAAGCACGTGCGTAGTTAAGGAAAAGAAGTAAATCAGTAACAAGAAATAAAGGGTAGCTTTCATTTTGAGCTACCCATTTTCACTTTAGTGTTTACTCACTCCGGATGCTCTCCGTGGGGTCGGAAATGGCTGCCTTGTACGTTTTTATAGAAACCGTAACCAATGCAATGAGGATTGTCACCACACCTCCAAATGCAAATACATACCAATAATCCAGCATTTCAATTCGGTATGCATATTCTCCTAACCAATTTTGAATAAAATACCAGACGATCGGGATGGCGATGCACGAGGCTATCACCACCAACCAGACAAACTCCCTGGAGATCAAACCAATGATTTGTTGTGCGGTAGCACCTAAAACTTTGCGAATACCCAGCTCTTTTTGTCGTTGCTGAGATGCATAGGCTGCCAGTCCGAAAATACCCAGACAAGCAAGGAAAATAGAGAGTGCTGAAAATGCACTAAAGACTTTTGCTTGCTGCTGCTCTTTCTCATATAAATCTCTCAGGCTATCGTCTAGAAACTCATAAGACATAGGAAACTCCGGGGCTAATTCTTTGAAAGTTCTGTCGATCAGCAACAGTCCATCCTCCATATTCGTCATATTGATTTTTACAGCCATTTTTCGGTGAAAACCGCCTGCCAGAATAGCTAATGGTTCAACCTCGTCCTTCAACGTGCTGAAATGGTAATCAGAAACAACACCAACTACCGGAACATCTGAAATATCCCAACCAGGCATGGAAATTTTTCTTCCGATCACTTCATCGGGCTCAAGTCCCAAGTCAACCGCTGCTTTTTGATTAAAAATCACGGTGTACCCCTCGTCGGAATCAAGCTCCCGAGAAAAATCTCTACCAGCGACCAAGTCGATCTCCATTACATCGAAATAATCCGTATCGGTAAATAGCGTACGCATCCGAAGTGATTCGGACAAACCTGTTACATCAAAACTAGACGCATCATGGAATCCTCCCGGTTCTCCAGACATCATCGTCACCCCTTTTACATTTGCACTGGAAAGTAGTCTATCTTTAAATTGTTGGCGCTGTGAGCGAATTTCGGAATTGTTGAGATCGACTAATACGATGGCCTCTTTACTAAATCCAAGGTCTTTGGAGTTGAGATAATTCGTTTGTACAAAGATGAGCAGCGAGGCAACAATTAGAAAGATGGATATGGCAAACTGAGTGACCACCAATGCTTTTCGCAATCCCACATTCTTGCCAGAAGTGAGTTTACTTCCTTTTAAAATAGCAACTGACCTAAAAGACGACAGCAAGACAGCTGGATAAACGCCCGAGCTTAGTAAGATTGCAATCACAAGTGAGAAAAAGAAAGTAATTACATTCAGGTCAAGCCAATTGAGCTCAACTTCTAGGCCAAAAAAGGAATTGAAAACAGGGTTTAGCAGTTCGCATAATCCGATGGATATGAGAATTGAGAAAAACAAGATCATCAATGATTCGCTTAAAAATTGTCCAATTAAACGCCATCTAGATCCTCCAAGAACTTTCCTTACACCCACTTCTTTTGCTCTCATAAATGACTGAGCTATAGAGAGGTTGACATAATTAAAACAGGCAATGAATAGGATTGCAATAGCTACCGCACCGAGTGTGACAATAGAAGAAAAACTACCGTGCTGCGCAAAATCATAGCGTGTTTCATTGTTAAAGTAGATTTCGGTCAAAGGCTCTAGCTCCAGGTCCACCCTGCTGCCTGCTGCAGCAAAATCGTCCCCCATATACTTATCCATAAATTGAGAAAGCTTACTTTCCAAATTATCTGCAATCTCAGGCGTAGGGACTTTCACATACGTATTCAAGCCATTATTCCACCATCCGCCAAACCAATCAAAACGCTCAAATAAATCAATAGGCAAAACGGCGCTAAACTCCAGGTGTGTGTTTCCTGGTAGCTCCGCCAGCACCCCTGTAACTATAAATTCATACGTGTTATCTACTTCAAGTATTTGTCCTATTGGATCTTCATTTCCAAAATACTTTTTCGCAGCCTCTTTAGTTAAGACCACAGCGTTCGCTGTAGACAAAACGGACTCTTTATCTCCAATTTCAAGTGGAAATGAGAAAAACTGGAAGAAATTTTGATCAACGAAAAGAAGGTCATCTTCCTGAAATCTCTTGTCTCCAACGGCTACTAATCCGGACTCGGGTAGTGCTCTGGTAACAGATGAAATATCCGAAGGATAATCATTAATGAGGGCTTGAGCGTAAGGAGCTGAAGTCACACCAATGCGATAGGGTGTTCCATTTATCTCAGATACTCTCACTGCTCGATAAATTTCATCCTTTTCCAAATGAAAATCATCTGTCGATACTTCAGAATAGATATAGAAGTACAGGAAAATGGTGGCCACTAAACCCATCGTGAATCCCAAAAGGCTTATCAGTGTGGTGGAAAAGTGACGGTACAGATTTCGCAGGGTCAGAATGGGATTGAAAATAAACATAGGTCCTGAATTTGAGTTTTGAAACGATTTAAGTGTAGATGGTCTTAGGTAATTGAAAACCTGATACCAATATTTTAGTCCTTTGTATGTACTTTGATTGGTCTCTGTGTAGTACTGCTCCAGATCACCTTGCAGTTCTTCAACAAGCTCATCTTTGCAAAACCATCGGATAAGGTTCAATGAAAATTTCGGTGGCTGTGAAGCTTTAGGCATTGATGAATTTTAATTCGAATGACGGCACTTGATTCCAAAGACTTGCCCTGAGTTCTTTTACTTCATTGAGGACTGCCCTGCCGTCAGCTGTTAGTTCATAAATACGCTTTTTCCTTCCTCCTCTCTCTTTTGTTGCACCGCCCAATTCCGATTTAAGAAATTCTTTTTTCTCAAGCCGACTAAGTGTCGTATGGAGCGCACCCATGGAAATGGATCGATTTACTTGATCTTTTATTTCATCCTTGATGCGGAGCATATAGGCTTCCTTTTGAAGAATGAGGACGACAAGCAGAAGTAATTCTTCAAACTCGCCGAGATTGGTTCCTTTCATATTTCTAAATAATTTTTACAATCGTATGAACTTGATAGTTCTGTCTTAATGCATGCTTTGAAATAAACAATACCAATATCATTTTATTAGTTTCTACTTTGCAGATATTCATACGCAAGTGTGCCACTATTTGTTTCGATAAAGTAGAAAGTAATCAATATAGCTCGATGATAGAGCTTTTCAGAAGAGTCCGCAAGCAATCTTCGTATCTTAGCTTTTTCTGAGTTCGGAGAAATTCATTCATAGCTCAACACGAAAACCATAAATTCTGACGTGAAGCCAGTTTCAGTTAATCATATACAAAAAGAGGTTGAGTTAACCACCTCACGAAGCGGTGGTCCTGGAGGTCAGCATGTAAATAAGGTAGAAACGAAGGTGACGCTGCGATTTAACGTTGAGAAGTCACAAATCCTCACGGAGTTTGAAAAAAGACGCTATCAAAGCGGCGCATGGAACCAGATTGACTAAAGATGGTGAACTAGTAATCACAGCAGATGAGAAAAGATCTCAATTGATGAATAAAGAGATTGCCTTTAAAAAACTTGATGCTTTTTTGGCAGAGGCGTTCATAACAAAGAAAAGAGGAAAAAGTCTCAGCCTACGAAAGGATCGAAGCGTAAGCGACTGGAAGAGAAGAAACAGCACAGTGAGAAGAAAAAATGGCGTCAAAAACCGATTTAGAATATCAGTCAGATGTTTCTTTGAAAATAGATACCCCTAGCAGATAGGAATTAACAATCAAGTTTTTATTGTTCTTAATTGTCTTCTTAAAAGACTCTAGTGAGTTTTCTTTTGTAGCCAATCCTTCGGAATCAGAATTAAAGTCCTGAGTAAGTACAGCACCACTCACCAACAGTCCAAGTATCAGGGCTATCAGTTGAATGTTTCTTGATTTTTTGATGTATTGTCTCATTGTACAAGTGTTTGATGTATTAGTACCAAACACAACAAATTTATTACACTAACGGCTAAAAAAGATTAAAGATTCTTTAAATGATTAATAAAACAAGCTTAAGTCATTTTTGAAACCGCCCTAACTGCTTCTACCATATAGCATGCTTCTTCATTTGTCATGGTTGGATGAATGGATAAACGCACCCATCCTGGCTTTGCCACAGTATTTCCTCTATCAATTTGATCCGTAATTTGTTTTGATTGTGTAGCGTCAATATCCAAAAGGTAGTGTCCGTAAGTTCCTGCACAGGAACATCCACCTCTCACCTGAACTCCAAAATGATCGTTTAATAGCTGCACAGCATCGTCAAAATGAATATCATCAAAACAAAATGACAATACACCTAACCTCCTACGTACGTTACCAGCCAAAATGCTGACACCCTTAATTTCCTGAAACCCATCCCAAATGATATCCATTAGCTCTTCTTCTCTCCTCAAAATCTTGCTTACGCCCATCTGCTCTTTCAATTGTACGGCAAGCGCTGCACGAATCGTTTGGAGAATAGCTGGTGTTCCACCGTCTTCTCTTTCTTCAAATTGATCCACGTATCTCCTACCTCCCCACGGATTGGTCCAATCTACGGTACCTCCACCCGACACATCCGGAATTGAGTTTTTGTACAGTTTTTTATTGAAAATAAGAATACCAGAAGATCCGGGTCCTCCCAAAAATTTGTGAGGTGAAAAACAGATAGCATCTAAGTATGCCTCAGAGTCAAGATGCATATCTATATCAACATACGGGGCTGAACAGGCAAAATCAACAATGATATGTCCATTATACTCATGAATAAGTCTTGCTAATTCGTGGTAAGGAGTCTCTATTCCGGTCACATTTGAGCATGCTGTGATAGCTATGAATTTCTTTCTATTGGGATACCGCTCTAGTTGATTGTTGAATTGGGCTACTGAAACCATTCCTTGAGAATCAGGTGGAACAACAATCACTTCGCAAATGGTTTCTAACCAACTGGTATGATTGGAATGATGCTCCATATGTGAAACGAAGACAACTGGCCTTTCCTTGACTGAATGATGAAAATTTTCGTGAACCCGTAATCCCAGCATTCGCTGCAACTTGTTTAGCACATCTGTCATTCCAGATCCATAAGATATCAGCACATCCTCAGAACTTGCATTGACATGTTTCTTAATAGACTCACGAGCCCTCAAGTACTGGTTTGTGATAAAAGAGCCTACATAGTTGGTCTCTGTATGGGTGTTAGCAATGAAAGGCATTATGTCATTGATCAACTTTTCTTCCAACAACCGATAGCACCGCCCACTTGCCGTCCAATCCGCATAAAGCATTCGGATCATTTTTCTTTCACCAACATCTATGAAGCTGTCTTTTCCAATAATGTTATCCCGAAATTGATGAAAATAAGTTTCCAATGATTGTACTTTTTCCAGCACAGCGATATTTGCAGAGGCAGGCATGGAATTATTCAGTTAGCTGAGTTTCTTCTTTCGTATTCAGATCAAACAAAAAGACATGGCCAGCTCCAAGTTTTGAAGATGCGTAGGCAATCGTGGTTCCTAATGGGTGGCAACTCGCATTACCACTATCGTTGCCACTTAGAATGGTCGTTTCATCCAATGTTTCCAAGTCCAATCTTCTAAGCTCCCATTTATCAGTTTCCCAGTCTCCATAAGTGAATAATATTGATTCATTATCCGGAGACCATTGTGGGTACCAGTCATTTAGCGGATTGTCCGTTAGCTTGACCAAGCTATCTCCATTAGACTTCATCAGGTATAGGTCATCGTCACCATCCATATTGGATGTAAAAACAATCAGCTTACCGTCGGAAGACCAAACGGCTCCAGATTCCCGGTAATCATTATTCGTGAGCCGAATGATTGAGTTGGACATAAAATCATACCGATAAAGTTCACCAATCTCAGTATCTCTTTCAGATTCAAAAAACAGCGCACCCTTAACGAATTGGGGACTTCCGTCGTAAGCAGCATGATTGGATACATTGACTTGCACCCCATCCTCCAAATTCAGGACATAAACCTCATCATTTTCATCTCTGTAGGACTTAAAGGCCACTTTGCTTCCATCATTTGACCATGCAAGGTCTGCTTCAAAAGCATCATTGAATGTATGCTGCCTAAGATTGCTTCCATCAGCATTCATGGTAAAGACTTCAAAATCGATTGCGTTATTTTTCGCAACTCCCTCCGCATTATTAATAAATGCAATCATTGTTCCATCATGGGACCATACCGGATGCGTGCTTTGCGACTGTTCATCGCTTTCCTTCGCGCAGGACATCAGTATCAGTACGGCTACTGTTTTAAAATATTTCATTGTGTTGATTTTAAGATTAACATCCTTTCCGCATGAGCTTATTGCCCATTCTTATTTTAGGCCATTTAGCTGTTGATAAGTCCAATTGGTAATAATTCAACAGTGAAGAATCAGGCTCAAAATCTGCAAATCCTCCATAAAATTCGCACAGCTCATGAAGGTGTTTAAGCAAGGAGGAATCTGACACTTGATCACCAAAAGGCAGTGTTGGGTATAGCATCCGATCATACCAATCTCTCATGCCCCCATAAAGAATAATCGTTTGATCCCTGAGGGAATCAGGCAAAGAATCCCATAGCTTACGAGACAACAAGTCGTCACCGGAGTAAAAAATCGTGGTGCCCTTCAATTCACCAAGATCTAAACTGTCAAAAGGAATATTTTTGGCTGTTGGAATTCGCATTTCTTCAAACTTTTGAGCATCTCTTAGATCAATCAAGAGAAGATTTTCTCTGTTCTTAATCTTCTCTGCCAATTCAATTACCCCCATAAAGTTTGGCTGTCTATTTGCGCCATTTAATCCATTTGGAGATGCAATAGCCAGTGCCAATCCGGCCAAAACGAATGAAAGGCTAGCTAAGACCAGTTTATCATTCTTCGTGCTACTTTCCCGCATATCTCCCCTCCAACTGTTCAGATACCTTAAACCCAATCAATGCAATGATGAGAAGCATGAAAACTACGATTCCTTCTGGCAGACCCAAGATCGCTGGAAAAGTAGCCTCTCCCATTGACCCCGCTGTATAGAATGGTTCTATCCAAGGGTATACCTCACCAAATAAAAGGATGCCAGAAAGTAATCCTATTACATTCACTATACCGTCCAAGCTACCTGTGGAAGAGGCCACACAGGAAGTGCCCGGACAGTATCCACCTATGATAAACCCAGCACCAAAAACCAACCCACCTACGATTTGAGGCCAGATGTAAGTGGGTGTCAGGTAAATCATATCAGCGTGTAATACCCCTATCCAATTGAGCCAAAACACACCTATCATCGCAGTGATTATGGCTGTAAACATCATTTTAAAGACGGTCATATCTTTGAGGTAGAATTGAGCCGATAGCTTCTTTGCACTTCCCAGCCCTGCTCTTTCCAAAAAGAATCCAAAAGCCACTCCAATGACAAGGGCAAAAATCAAGCTTGCCTCTTCCCCTATCCATCCGTAATCGTAAAATGGTCCGTTCATATCCATAGTCTTTTTACAAAACCTGCAACTGCGTAGGCACCGACAAAGAGCGTGATCATAAATAGCCAGCTTCCCACATTCATCATTGCACCTCCGGTCAGCGCTTGTCCGCTTGTGCAACCTCTCGCTAGTTTGGTTCCAAATGCCATGATAATTCCTCCGATGAATGCGAAGAGAAGTCTTCGTTTATTTGAAATAGCAGCTCCTTTTTCTATTTTAATCTTAGTTCTATGAGCCAATTTGCCCGAAATAAAACCCCCGAGTAGTACACCTAGTACTTCAAAAACAAGCCAGTCTTTCAAGGGATGAATCGTCCCATCCCCCAGATAGCCAGCATAAAATGAGTTCGCTTCTGCATGACTTTCTGAAACGACTTGCACTCCAGTGGCCACCACGGAAGTCATCGCTCCAGAAGCTCCGATTCCTCTACCCATCACCACAAAAGCAGCAAGCAAAACAAGGCCAAGTCCCACTCCAGACGCATAGGGATTCCAGTATGGTTGAGGTTGCTTTGTCATTATTCCTGCTCAATAGGCAATGAGTCATCCTTACCCCAGACATTAAAAGATGGGTCATACATCTTTACATTGTTGTATCCAAGCATTTTTGCTGCCGTGTATACGACGGTTAGCTGCATTCCAATATGACAGTAGAGCACCAGGGGTTCCTTATTATCCAGATCCTGACTGTTAAATATGTTTTCAAGTTCCTTGAGCGATTTGAATTTATACGCGCCAATATCTGATGCCGCATATAGGCTTGTGTATGGAATACTTCTGGAGTTTGGTATTCTTCCAAGTCTCGCTCCATGGGTAGGTTTAATTGCTTTGTAGTAAGCTTCTGATCGACAATCTATGATGGTATTCCCCTGGTTTTCAATGCTTGATTTCATGTATTTGGTATCAGCGAGCAGTGAAGAATTCGGTTTGATCTCAAAGTTTCCTTTTTGAGTCTCCATAACTTCTTTTGTCACTTCACGTCCGCTGGCTTTCCAAGCAACCAAACCTCCATCTAAAATGGATGTCATATCTCCGTGTCCCAGATAGTCAAGGGTAAAATAGAGGCGCGTGACGAGTGGGATCCAATTGACTGGTGTATAAACGATTACTTCGGTGTCATTGCTAATGCCCAAACTTTCAAAATAAGATTTGAGTACGCTGTCTTCCGGACGATCAAATACGATGTTGTTTTCTTCATCATCATATGTATAGTCTCCAGGTGAAACGAAAAGAGCTCCAGGAATGTGTTCCTTCTCAAAATCTTCTTTTGTCCCCACATGGAGAATTACCACATTTCCACTTGTTATTTTTTGAGAAAGTTGATCTGAGCTTAGAAGAATTGGTGTTTTCTGGCCGATTGCAGAAAAGCATGTCACGAGAAAAAGCAGGCAGAGTAGTTTAATTTTTTGCATGATTCTTTTTTCATGCAGTTTACGCCATAGCCTGAATCGGTGGCGTTAAGTGGATGTTAAACACACTTAAGGAAACGTTAAAAGGGTTAAGGAAACGTTAATTTTTTTAGCTCAAAAGCCAATTTCAGTTAATTTCATGCCTGAATGAAAACCAATCAGTACAAACTAGCCATCTTATTTTTGATTGTGTTAAGCTCCCTTGGTGTTTTACTTTTTATGCAGTTTCAGATTGTTGAACGAGACATACAAAAGAATGAGACCATGTTGGAGTCATCCATTGCTGGAATACTATCAGACCTGTACGACATCATGATGTTTAATAGCGATTTGGCGAAGTACACTGATGAATTCATAGGTACGGGAAGATTCGAGTTTACCAACGACTCCAATCCTACTGACTCCCTTCAGATCGTACTTAAAAATGGACTCGACGAGGTAATCTCATTGAACTATCCTGATCTGGATTATAAAGTAGACGGATTCGTATCCGGAGAGTATGGGTGTATCATTCATCGAACACATAGATCAGAATTACCAAGGATTGATAATTTAGAAGACACAGATAAGCATATGTGCTTTTGCATGGTGCTAAACAACACGCTGGATATATCGATGACCTACACCAATAAGGAAGAAGTTCTGATAGGTGATTCGGCGGGGATACTTCGTGCTAGTTTCTTAGTCATTGTTGTGATCATTTCTTCTTTTTGGTACACCATCCACACCATTCGTAAGCAGCGAAAGCTTTCAGATCTTAAGCGTGATTTCATCAATAACCTTACCCACGAATTCAAAACTCCCATATTTTCCATTTCGCTGGCCGCTAAATCAATCAAGGAATCTGGCAAGAAGAATGAAACTTCTAAAATGGATAATTATGCAGACCTAATCAGCAATGAATCTAAGCGATTGCAAGGTCAGGTGGACAAAATATTGCAAATGGCGATGCTTGATTCTGGAAACTTAAGTTTGGAGAAAAAGAAAGTCAACTTGCACGAGCTGATAAATAATGTCACTGAAGGGTTTGCAATGATTATTGAAGAGAAACAAGGATCCATTAATCTGAAGTTGAACGCTGAGCAACAAGAAATAATAGCTGATGAAACCCACCTAAGCAATACGCTTTTCAACCTCATTGACAATGCGCAGAAATACACGAAAGGAAAACCTCAAATAGTAATTACTACATTGGATGAAAAGCAGGGAGTCTTGCTCATCATTGAGGATCATGGAATTGGCATGGACATGGACACCCAAAAATTTGTCTTCGATCAATTTTACCGTGCGCAAAAGGGAGATGTCCACAATGTGAAGGGTTTTGGTCTTGGACTGAGCTATGTAAAGCGCATAGTTGAGCTTCACGATGGATCAATTGAGCTAAAAAGCGAATTGGGACAAGGCAGCCAGTTTAGTATTCATTTACCAAATATTGCATGATCACAATACTTCTCATAGAAGATGACAATAGCTTAGGATACATCTTAAAAGAGTATCTGCAAATGCATGATTTTTTTGTTGTTTGGGCAAAAGATGGAGAAGAGGGACTTGAGAAATTTAATAATGGAAATTTCGACATTTGCATTGTAGATGTAATGATGCCCAAGCGCGATGGGTTTTCACTTGCAGTGGAAATAAAAACTACTGATCCTCAGATGCCTTTGATATTCCTTACTGCTAAATCCATGAAGATTGACAAGCTTAAAGGGTTTAAGGTTGGGTGTGATGATTACATCGTGAAGCCTGTAGAAGAGGAAGAATTAATAGCGCGTATTCAGGCCGTGCTAAGAAGAAGCGGCAATATTCGATCTTCAAAAGAACGATATACGATAGGTCGTTTTGACTTTCATGCTAAAAATCAGGTTTTAACATTGAATGAAGCCTCCATCCATCTCACGCAAAAGGAAAGCAAAGTGCTGGAAATGCTTTGTGAAGATATGGGTGAGTTGATTGAGCGAGATAGCATATTAAAATCGCTTTGGGGCGACAACTCTTACTTCAAACGGCGGAGCATGGATGTCTTTATTTCAAAGCTGCGCAAGTACCTGGAAGCAGATCCTGAGGTCAGGATTACCAACGTACATGGCAAAGGATATATTTTGGAGATCATTACAAATCAAGGATGATTGACGAACTAGACGACTTTTACTTCAGCAAGGATGAGCCTAACAAAAGCTGCTTGCTCGCTTTGAGAGACATCATTCTAAAACAAGATGCAGAAATATCAGAAACCAAGAAATACGGCATGCCCTGCTTCTGCTACAAGCAAAGAATGTTTTGCTATCTATGGGTAGACAAGAAATCAAATGAACCTTATGTATTATTTGTGGAAGGCACACGCTTGAATCATCCTGGTCTGCAGCAAGGCACGCGTGCTCGCATGAAAATTTTCAAAGTAAACCCTTCCAAAGATTTGCCAATCGAAACAATTGAGCTACTCCTAAACCAAGCACTGGATCTTTACCGAAGTGGCATACTTAAAATCAAGTAAGCACTATTCCAATATGGGAGTCACTTTGTATCCAGCCTGCCTGAGCAAAGTTATGACACCTAATTCACCCCCTAAATGACCTGCGCCAACCGCAAAAAAAGTTGCTTTTTCTTTCGAGAAGTCGGCCATTTTTTCAATCCATTTAACATTTCTTTGATTTAGTAGAATGCTTACTTCTTCTTCGTCGAAATAGTCTAAGCTCTCCTGGTACAAGCCGTTGATGTCTTCTTTCTTGTATATGTCGATCATCCTGGCAAAAAGCTTTTCCATATTCTGCCTGTTTTTGAGTATGTCAAGTAGGTCTTCAGCTTGTTTTTCATAGGGAATCTGGTCAAAAAGATTGATTTGATCAGATACTTCCTCCAATCCTTCGATAGCAATGGTTTTACTAATTGCCATTTGCACAAATGTCATTTCATAACTTGCAGGCGTACCTTCAATAAAGCTCGGAAGTAAAAAAGTCTCCACCATGAAGGGTTTAAATGTATTGACTTGCTCGGCAGTCAGATTAACGGTGGCAGACAATTGATCATCCAAAAGTTTCAGATCATCCTTTGTCATCAATTGGTCAAGCGTCATTCCTCCTTTCATCTGCATATTTCTCATCATCTCAGCTTGCATGTTCCCATCATCCATATCGAGCTCCATCACTACTAACTCTACACTTTCAAATGCCCGCTTTACTTTTTCCTTTAGTTCAAAATCTTCTTGAGGCAAAAGGTGAAAGGTTCCGTAAACGAATGATGTTTTTATGTCAGCTTTTTCTATTCTCCATAGAAGGCTATTTTCAAGTTCTTGCGCCTGAGCATTATTGAGTATGAATACTCCAATGAAGAGGCCAACAGTTATCAGTGTCCTTTTTATGTTTTTTTGTCTAAAACTGTCCATCATAAGGTTTTGACTTATTTGTCTCTAATGCAGTCATTTTATTACAAGAACCGTAAACTTAGTCTTCAACAATTACGATTGGAAAATCCTGCCCTCTTGAGAAAGTTCTTGGGTACTGAGGGCTTCCTTTATGCAAAATACTCAGCTCTGGTACTTGATCGTCAAGATATCCTTTGAGTTCGTAAATCGTAACTTTTCCATCTTTAGGTGCGCCATCCGCTTCGCCAGAAAGGCCTTTCAGCAGTGCATAGGTAAACAATCCATGCCCCAAAGATTCAAACTCTGTCGCATACTGCTCGCTACCAGCGGCTGCCATCACATGAATCCCGGAGCTTCGCGAAAGTTGAGCTATCGCTTTTTCTTCAGGTGCTCCTCGCCTGGCCAATACTTCTACAGATCCACCAGACTGACAAGCATCCATTACAATCAGTTGCTTCAGTGCTTTTATTTTCAGCATTGCTTCTTGCAGTTTGGATGCCTCAATACCATAGTCATTCATCCGATCTCCATCGTATAGGCGTACCGCGTTAGATGACACCAAATAAAATTTATCATCGATCATGCTTCCGTGTCCTGCATAGTAGAAAATGAAAACATCATTCACTGAAATTTGGCTTTGCAGCTCCGTCACCTTCTTCAGAATATTTTCTTTGGTGGCTTCACGGTCAAAAATTTCGTGGAGAACTACGTTTGAGTAGATTTCCTCCCCTTGCGCCAGCATTTGTTCGGCAAAAGATTTGGCATCCTTGGTAGCATAATTAAGATTCAGTTCTTTGTTTTTATACTCATTGATACCGACGGCTAAGATATGGCAAGTGCTTCCCGGTATTTTAGAATCAGAAAACAAGGTGACAGATGCACGATTCGATTCTAGATTTGCATTGGAGGAAGCAACAGCCGTGAATTCATTGTGGCCAGCTACCAAGGGAAACTCAATGCTGTAAATCTTGGCATTTTTATCAGATCGTACTTTTTGAATTTGCGGTTCCAGCTCTACTCTTCTTCCATTGTGAAAGAGTTTAACAGTATGGATCCCTCCTCCCATGTCTTGAGCTTTCAAATACAGCTTTGCAGTTTCGTCTTGTACCAACCCAGATAACTTGAGTACTGGTGGTGGTTCCTGATCAAGAATCTTACCCATCGATTTTTTTCCTGCTCTATTGGAACTGAAGATATCCTCGACCAATCCTGGAACATAGAATTCATCCATCAGCTGGTCTGCCCCTACTGCTTCCATGCCCCTCACAAAATGGATATTCGAGATCGCATCATCGGTGGCATCAAAGTAGCCATCAGGCGTTTTCACCATCCAATCATTCTTTCCAATCTGGATGTGCTCAAAAAGCTCCTTTTTTCCAGACAATTCCCAAAACTTGGTAACACCATCCACATCTGAGGTCATCATCAGGTTATCGGAAATATCCAACCCGTTGATCTCTGCCTGATGCCCTTCGAGCATACTGTTCCTGCTTCCTGTGTTCCGGTCCCAAAAACTCACCAACCTATCCGCCCCGACGGTCACAATTTCATCTCCATTGATTAAACCTTCAAACACAGGCTTCCCTGAAAACATCCGTTGCTTTATTAGTCCACTATACAGATCCCAAAGGATAATAGATCCGTCCCAACTTGTGGATAAAATTTCGTTCCCATCTACTTCAATAGCTGTCACATTCTCTGTGTGACCAACAAATTCCTTTACAAACCTTTTGGTCTCTACTTCCCACAATTTCAATGTTTTATCCAACATTCCGACCACCAGGTAAGCATCGTTTGGTGTAAAGGCGAGTGTGTAAGTAGACGCACCTTCATTGTAGACATAGTTGTACCTATCCCAGGAATCGGTGTTCCAAAGGCTGATCACGCCATCCCATCCCGTACTTGCCAATAGTTTTCCATTGTGACTCAACTCGAGATCAAAGATGGGCTCACGATGGGCATTGATTTCTTTTACGGCCTTTCCGGACACTTCATTCCAGATAATGATTTTCCCATCGCCTGCCCCCGTAGCGATAGTTTCATCATCAATTCGCTCGAAGGAGAGAATTCCTTTTTCATGTCCTAAATATTCCATGGCAATGGAGGCGTTTTTCACATT
This sequence comes from Ekhidna sp., assembly GCF_039940915.1. Taxonomy (GTDB): domain Bacteria; phylum Bacteroidota; class Bacteroidia; order Cytophagales; family Cyclobacteriaceae; genus Ekhidna. Next base: position 1,016,833 of record NZ_JBDVFO010000003.1, on the reverse strand, counting down.
CCACTTGCGAGCCTTGCTTCCAGTCTTGCCTATAAACACGGATTGGCCATCCAGCATACGTGCAGATTTGTATTTGACCCACTTGGCTATGTAATGCTCCCAATAGCTTCCCAAATCGTAATCCAGGCCTGTACTGGAACTATTCAAAATACCATGGTAGCGCTTGATTTCTTTTCCATTAAAATCAGTCACAACAACAACCTTATCGACTGCCGTAATTACCTGATTTTCAATTGGGTCAAACGAGGCGTCATTGATCTCACCTTCCATCGACCATTTGCTCATTAGTCTTCCGGTTTCATTTTTATACAGGTAAATGGAGTCCTCATTTGCAGCAAGGTAATGTTCGCCTGAGTACTGAAAGTCAACAGCTGAAACGTCTCTAAACTCTCTTGTTCCCTCCCATATTTTGTTTCCCGTGGAAAGATCATACTTCGTGAAAATGGTTCCGTTAGAGAGCTTCAATATTTCATCTCCTCGGATAGCCGTAAGTGTGCCACATCCTCCACAGTATCCTTCTTCTGGCTTAAATTCATATTTCAATGACCAGTCCTTTACATTGTACACTTTGGCTGTACGATTGTCCTCTCCTACCACCAGATACTCGCTGTTGTCGCTGAAATTCACGCTTACTCCATATCCTACCCCACGATCAGCATTGGCTTTAATCTTTTTTTGAAGTTGAAAATCGGTTACATTGAAAACAGCAATGGAATCGGCATAACTCCCCACTGCTAAGAGCTTACCATCAGGACTAAAAACGACAGAAGTAACGTATTCTCTGAACTTTTGACTTTGCCAAATAAGCTTCCCTGTAGTGATATCCCAAACTCCTACAGTACCATCAGCGCTACTCGATGCAAGACGGTTTCCTGCCAAAGAGAAACCATTTACCGTATGGTCATGCCCGATGAGGGACCTTATTTCTTTTCCAGAGGTTGCGTCCCATATTTTGACCGTTTTATCTCTGCTGGCAGTTATCAAATATTTGCTGTCATCCGTGATTTGAGCAGATTTAACAACCTCCCCATGACCTTTTTGGATAACGGCCTGAAAAGATTGAGCCTCTGCAAAACAGAGGCTCAGTAGAAATACAATAAAGTGAGGTATTCTCAAATCTTAATCATTTAAATGTGTAGTCCACACAGGCACTTCAGAATGGTTCACTACGTCTTCAGCAATACTTCCTGCCAGAAAATGACCAACACCTTTTCGCTGATGAGTGCCTAAAGCAATCATATCCGCTTTGATATCTTCGGCATAGTGGATAATCCCATCTTCTTCATTCTTGTAGTTGTAGATCTCGATGGTATAGTTGTCAATGCCATATTTTTCAACAAATTCCTTCATTTGCTTCAAATCGTGTCTGGTAGATGTGAAACTTGCCGGTGTATTGATTTTCACAATATTCAGCTGTGCTTCAAACGTATGTTGCAGCTCTTTCAATTGCGCTACAAAGCTGTCATCGGTATGTTGAAAGTCTGAAGCAAAAACAATTTTCTCAATAGGTTCCAATTCGCATTTATCTTGAATAGTAATCACTGGACATGAGGCCTTTCTAACAATTTTCTCTGCATTTGATCCTGCAAAGAATTCACCAAGTCCCTCTGCTCCTTCGGTACCGACCACAAGTAAGCTCATCTTTTCATCAACAATCTGATCGATGATCGTATTGAAAGGATTCCCTAGCTGAATTTTGGTTGTTATTTTGTCATCCGAATATTTGGCAGCAGAAACAACTCCTGCTAACTTCTCCTGCACCATCTCATACATCTTTTTGATGTAGAGTTGTTCCATAGGATCTACGTTTTGCATTCCTAATGTCTTGAAAGAGTCCGCTGTGGGATGCTCGATTACGTTGAGAAGCATGATCTCACTTTCAACTTTATCCGCAATCTGACAAGCAAAATCAAGTGCATGTTCTGATACTTTCGAAAAATCGTATGGTACTAATATTCTTTTCATTTTATCGCATGTTATATACTACCCAATTTAACGAAAAATGCTATTCATCGCTGTATTTTGATTAAAATCATGCAAAGAGAAATCTTTTATCAGTCTGCTATGCCAGTCCCTGACCCAAGGAGAATAAGATTGAAAAAAGAAAAGTAGAGATGGCCATCTGCTTCAGGTACGGATCGAGTTCATCGAGTGGTTTATTGCTCACTGCTTGAATATTTTTAAGAAAGAGCACATTGATAAAGAGGAATATCATGGGCCAATATGATTCAAAATTGAGCAAAACAAAAAGGACAGATGTGAGCATACCGCCACCTAAAAGTAGTCCATGATAAACGACGGCTTTTGTCCTTCCCAGTCTTACAGGTATCGAATTTTTACCTGCTGCTTTGTCCGATTCGATATCTCGAATGTTATTCACATTCAAGACACCTACGCTAAATAGCCCAAGTGAAGTCGCCGGCAGCAAGACCGACCAATTGAGTTCCTGTATCTGAAGGTAGTACGTTCCAAAAACGAGAACAATACCAAAAAAAATAAACACGAACACATCACCAAAGCCAACATAACCGTAAGGGTTTTTACCCACTGTATATTTGATTGAGGCAGCAATGCCAATGATTCCAAGTGACAGAAAAATAATTGCAGACACCCAGTCTTCAGGAAAAGCAAGCGCTACTAAAATACAACCTGAGGTCAACGAAAGGAGGCCAAATACAATCATGGCCTGTTTCATGGCCAATGCTGATATTTTGCCCGAACTGACCATGCGCTCTTCACCCTTGCGTTCCTTATCCACTCCTGACGAGGCATCCCCATAGTCATTGGCCAGATTGGATAGTATCTGTAGAAATATGGCGGTAAGCAGCGTAAGAATAGCGATCAGGAAATTCAGCTGCGATACATTGGCAGCAATGGATGTACCAACCAACCAGCCTGATATAGCCAGTGGCAGTGTACGCAAACGAAAAGCCTTGATCCAATTCTTCATTTAAAAATTACATTCGATCCGGAACATCTATTCCAAGTAAACTCATGCCTTGCTTAATCAGTTTTGCTGTCATGGACGAAAGCGCTATTCGAAAGGCAAGTTTATCCTTATTTTCTTCATTGAATATGGGCACCTCTTGATAAAACCCATTATAGTCTTTGGCTAAATCATACACGTATTGAGCTATGATAGCTGGAGAAAAATCTTTGGCTGCTTCTTGCAGAGCATTTGAATATGCGGTGATTTTGAAAATTAAATCTACTTCTCTTTGACTTAACTCTCCTACATTTTTCGCATCAAAGCTCGTCTGTACTTCCAATGACTTGCCTCTCCTCAAGATTGCAGAAATACGCGCATGAGTGTATTGAATAAATGGCCCGGTATGTCCTTGAAACTCTATTGACTCCTGCGGATTGAAAAGCATTCGTTTCTTCGGATCGACCTTTAATAGGAAGTATTTAAGTGCACCCAAGCCAAGTGTTCGGTAAAGAATCCCCGCTTCGGAAGCATCCATCCCTTCAATTTTGCCAAGCTCACGGGTATGCCTCTCTGCTGTATCAAACATTTCTTGTAGCAAATCATCCGCGTCAACTACCGTTCCTTCCCTTGATTTCATTTTACCAGTAGGCAAATCCACCATCCCATAAGACAAGTGGTATAGGCCATCTGCATACGTACGGCCTAATTTTTTCATGATGGTAAAAAGCACCTTAAAGTGGTAATCTTGCTCATTCCCAACCACAAACACAGACTTATTAAATGGGAAGTCTTTGTGTTTCATGTCGCAAGTGCCCATATCCTGAGTCATGTATACCGCGGTGCCATCTCCTCTCAATACGAGCTTCTCATCCATGCCATCTTCGGTCAAGTCCACCCATACTGAGCCATTATCTTTCTTGAAAAAGACTCCTTTTTGCAAGCCTTCTTCCACAAGTTCTTTTCCAAGCAGATAGGTATTGGACTCTTTGTACATGGTATCGAACCGGATACCCATTGTTTCATAGGTTTTATCAAAGCCATCATACACCCAGTTATTCATCTTTTCCCACAGAGCCACTGTTTCGCTATCTCCTTTTTCCCACTTTTGAAGCATTTCTTGCGCTTCTTTAATGGATGGTGCTTCCTTTTTGGCTTCCTCTGGCTCCATGCCTTCTTCTACAAGAACATTGATCTCAGCCTTATACATCTGATCAAATTTCACATAGTATTTTCCAATCAGGTGATCACCCTTCATTCCTGCACTTTCGGGAGTCTCATCATTTCCCATTTTCTGATAAGCAAGCATGGATTTACAAATATGAACTCCACGGTCATTCACCAGATTCACTTTTTTCACCTCATACCCATTCGCCTCTAGAATTCTGGCCGCTGAGTCTCCCAAAAAATTGTTTCTAAGATGACCCAAATGCAAAGGTTTGTTTGTGTTTGGTGAAGAGAACTCCACCATAACTTTCTGTCCATTGGCTGCAAATGTTCCATAAGACTCATTCTTTGCGATTTCGCTCAAAGTCTCCGTCCAGCTACGGTCGCTTAGCTTCAGGTTAAGAAAGCCCTTTACTACATTGTAGTCGGTGATGAAGTCAGTGTTTTCCTTAAGCCAGTCTCCAATCTGAGCACCTGAGTCTTCCGCCCCCCCCTTTGTCACCTTCAAATAGGGAAAGACGACAAACGTATAGCTCCCTTCAAATTCCTTGCGGGTCGGCTGTAACCCTACTTCAATTGAGGGTAAGTCATGCTTATATAGCTCGGCAAATGCCTTTGAAATCGCTTCTTGTATTTTTTTATCCAGCATCTCTTCGCTTGGTTCTTATTTCTTAGGATTGAAAATTTCGGCCATCATACATCTAGCGCTTCCACCACCTAGTTTTTCTATGGTATGAATATCACTGTGAACAAGTTTTCCATGATTGGAAAGACGATCTCTTTGACCATCACTTAATGAATTGAAGGCCGCTGAAGACATCACTACGAGCCGCTGATCATTATCACCAATCAATTGAAGCATATTTCCTGCAAATTGTTCTTTTTGCTTTTCTGAGATATCAATTACCTCCTTGTCTGTTTTTTCAAGGGACTCTACGAGTCTGTTGCGTTCGTCTGCATTGTCAATGCTATCGAGACAAACAACAGCAAACGTCTCGCCCAAGCACATCATCACATTGGTGTGATAAATCGGCAAGCGAGCGCCATTCACGGTTTGCAAAGCGTGGAAGGACACAGGATCAAAACCAGCTTCATCGCAAAAATCTTCCAATACTTCGGGCATCGTTCGTTCCGATATTGCAGCATAAGCAATCTTATTTTGTCGATCGAGCAATAAACTTCCAGTTCCCTCCAAATACCTACTTTTTTCTTCCCATCGTGTGAAACTTATGACTTCCTCTACTTTGAATGAATCTTTTAATCCATCTATGATATCTTCTCTTCGCTCCAATCTCCTATTTTCAGCATACATTGGGTACAATCTGATTGCTCCATCCTGATGAAAAGAAATCCAATTATTGGGAAATATTGAGTCTGGAGTAGGTGGCTCCAACGTGTCATCAAATACCGTAACATTGACCCCTTCCGCTCTAAGAATTTTTACAAATGCATCAAACTGCTTCTGAGCTTCATTTTGAATATCTTTTTGACTTGCTCCTTCTTCTGCCTGTTGATAATAATTATTTACTGCGGTCTGCTCATTCATATGAAAAGCCACCGGTCTTATCATCATAATGTTATTAGTAATCTGCTTGCTCATAACTTCTTCTTAATGGCATGGTTGAACATCTCAGCAATCCTTCCATTTTAGCTGTTTCTCTATACTCAACCTCTTCTACTTTGATTCCCCATTCTCTAAACTGTTGGTTTAACCGGGTGAAGCTACTATCTGAGATCACTACCTCTGGACTTATGGAAAAGAAGTTAGAATTCATTTCATACATTTCCTCTTTTGTGATTTCAAAGACATTGTTTGCTCCAAAGAAATTGACAAGAAAATCCGCATCCTCCTCATTCTTAAATCCTTGACGATAGATTACCGCCTTGTCTTTACCTACTGGCTGAAAGCAACAATCGAGGTGTAGGGCATTTTCTCGTGGATTGTCATCCGATTTTTTCAACTCGAAAGCTTTTATGGTATACCCTCGGAAATTCCTTTCTAAATACTTAACTGCATCTTCGTTTGTTCTTGCTACTGTATATTTTTCAAAGTCAGCAGCTTTCGAATAACCAACAAAAATATGATCCTTCCAGGGCATGATATCCCCACCTTCCATTCGTTCATGTTCATCAGGAAGCAGAACTTTTTTCACATCATCTATTAGGTGTTGGATTCCGTCAGACTCCAACTTCCGCTCGGGAGTAACACACGGCACTACAAGGCTATCCCCTATTACAAAAGCAATATCCCTTGCAAAGATCTGATTAAGACCTTTGATATTTGCAGGTCGGTAAACCTCTACTCCATACTTTTTAAACACCCTGGCAACAGCATTTATTTCTGCAATTAAATCCTTTTCTTTTGGAAAAGTCCCTGCCAAAATATGCTCCTTTGATTTCGGGTCATACGTATGTTTTATATCCGGAACTCCTCCCATATTGTCGGCAATTCCTAAAATAACCGCCTCTAGCGGAGCTGTTTCATCTAGTACTTTTACAGTGATCATGGCTGTTGAAAAATTCACGCAAATTTAAGCTTTATATTCATGCTAACCGCCATTCAACTTTAATGATTCGGGAGCTGAATTTCATTTCTGCTAAAATCTAAAAACGAGTTGTATTTACTTTCATGAATCCCAATTTTAATAGATAATTGCAACGAATTTTCTATTCAAGCCAATGAGAAAATATTCAGATTTAATTGATCAAACCTTTTACTTTCCTACCGAAGAATTTAAGGTAGAAAAAGACATCCTCCACTTTCATGGGGTTAATCTTATGGAGATCATTGAAGAGTATGGCACTCCATTAAAACTTAGCTACCTCCCTAAAATCGAGCAAAACATAAAAAATGCATACAAGATTTTCGAAGAGGCGATAAAAAAACACAATTATGAAGGGAGCTACACCTACGCGTATTGTACGAAGAGTTCTCATTTTCGATTTGTTGTAGAAGAAGCTCTTTCCAACCAAGCTCATATAGAAACTTCCTCCGCTTACGACATCCCAATCGTGAGGAGCATGGAAAAGCGTGGAAAACTCACAAAGGATCATTACATAATCTGCAACGGATTCAAACGTCCGCTTTATCTTCAGGAAGTTACAGCCCTGTTAAATGAGGGATACAGAAACTGTATCCCTGTCCTTGACAATCTGAATGAGCTCAAACATTATAAAGAAAATTCAGCAAACGGTTTCAAAGTAGGCATTCGAATTGCCGCAGATGAAGAACCAAATTTCTCCTTCTATACTTCCAGACTAGGCATACGATACAGCGACATCCTCCCATACTACAGTGAGGAAATAAAGGACTCAAAAGCGAAGCTGAAGATGCTTCACTTTTTTATAAACACGGGCATAAAAGATTCTGCATACTATTGGAGTGAACTGAGTCGATTTATTTACAAGTATTGCGAACTCAAAAAAATCTGCCCAGAATTAGACACCATAGATATAGGTGGCGGCTTTCCCATAAAAAACTCCTTGCACTTTGAGTACGACTATCAATACATGGCCGAACAGATCGTTGAAAACATTCAATGGATTTGCAAAAAGAATCATGTACCTGTACCAAACATTTTTACGGAATTTGGAAGTTACACGGTCGGCGAAAGTGGAGCTACGATCTACTCCGTTCTTGATCAGAAGCTTCAGAATGATAAAGAGTTGTGGTACATGATGGATGGTTCTTTCATTACCCACATGCCCGATGTTTGGGGTACGAATGAAAAGTATATCATGCTTCCAATCAATCATTGGAAAAGCCCATATCATCGCGTTAACTTAGGAGGTCTTACTTGCGATAGCATGGACTATTACGATTCTGAGGCCCATATTGGGGAAGTGTTTCTTCCGCAGTACGATGAAAAGGAGACCCTCTACTTTGGTTTTTTCCATACCGGAGCCTATCAGGAATCTTTGGGAGGCTATGGCGGAATCCAACATTGTCTGATCCCTGCACCAAAACACATCATAATAGATAGAAACGAAAAGGGAGAAATAACGCATGAACTATTTGCTCAAGAGCAGCACAGTGATGCTATGATGAAAATATTGGGGTATTGATCCAAGGTAAACTCATATGCGTATACGCCGTTTATTAATTCCAGCTATTTTTGATAATTAACCTGAGAATATCAAACATTAATGTCTAGAAACCTTGTTGTCATCCCTACATACAATGAACGCGAAAACATACGTGACATCCTTACGGTGTCCCGAGTGATTTCACCCTCTTTTGATGTCCTTGTGGTAGATGATGGATCACCTGATGGTACTTCAGAGATTGTGAGGGAAGAAATGGAGAAGGCGCCTGATCGAATTTTTATGATCGAAAGAACGGGCAAACTTGGGTTAGGAACGGCCTACATCACTGGTTTTAAATGGGCACTGGAGCATGGGTATGAATACATATGTGAAATGGATGCTGATTTTTCTCATGACCCTAATGATCTGATACGTCTCCATGAAGCATGCAAAAATGGCGCAGATGTGGCAATAGGCAGCAGATACGTAACTGGAGTAAATGTGGTAAACTGGCCTATGGGACGTGTTTTAATGAGTTACTTCGCGAGTTTTTACGTTCGCCTAATCACAGGAATGCCTTTCATGGATAGCACGGCAGGATTCAAATGTTACCACCGAAGGGTTTTCGATAAACTAAACCTGGATAAAATTCATTTCATTGGCTATGCTTTTCAAATAGAAATGAAGTTCAATGCCTGGAAGCATGGGTTCAAGATTGTTGAGGTGCCCATTATATTCACAGACAGAACCAAGGGTGTATCGAAAATGTCGAAAGGGATCTTTAAAGAAGCCATTTTTGGAGTGCTTCAAATGAAAATAAAGAGTCTTTTTCAAAAATATGAGCCAGCCGCTTAATCGAATCTTATAGCTTTTACTGGCTTTACACTAGAGATAATTGCAACAGGTATTAAAAGTGTCAAGCCAATCAGCAAAAGTATGAGCAGGTTTAATCCGACAATCGTCAGTACATCTATTTCGATGGGCACATGACTCATGTAATAGTTTGCTTCGTCCAGTGGAATCAGTTTAAACTGTTTTTGAATCATCCCAAGAGAAAGACCTATTGCATTCCCCCAGAACAAACCTTTCACGATGAGCTGTAGCCCATTAAAAACAAATATCCTACGGATCAACTGATTAGGAGCTCCCACCGACTTTAAAATCCCAATCATCTGCGTACGCTCCATGATAAGAATTAGCAGGATCGAAATGATGCTTGTCCCGGAAACAAACAAAATGATGGTGAGTAATATCACCACATTTCTATTTAGCAAATTCAACCACTCAAAAATCTGCAAGTACCGATCGGTAACCTTATCCACATAGAGATCGATACCCAGCGTATTAAAAAGTTCAGTTTCAGCCTTTTCTAACTGATCAGTGTCAGAAATAAAAACCTCGATTCCACCCGCAATAGAATCCGCCCAATTATTCATTCGTCTAACCAAGCCTAAGTCTCCAATAATTATTTTTTCATCAAATTCCTCTAGCCCTGTTTCATAAATACCCGTTACTTGCAAGCGTCTAAACCTGGGTGGGTTTTGTACAAAGTATACAAGAACTTCATCTCCAACATCCAACGTCAGGTAGTTCGAAACTCGCCTACTCAAAGCGACCTCAGTTGTATATTTTTCGTCATATACGTTTGGGAATCGTCCCTTCACCATGTGTTTATCAAACCCGAGGGTATCAAAAGATTCATCCACGCCTTTAATAATCACACCTTGCACTTCTTCATCTGTTTTGAGTAACGCCGCCTTCATGGCATATGGTTGAATGCGCTTTGTCAGTGGATACTCTTGCAATGTCTTGATAAGGGAATCGTTTACAATAATTGAGCTTTCCTCAAATGACGTAGAAAGGGTGTACTTGCTTACAATTAAATGACCACTAAAACTGTAAATCTTATCTTTAATCTCCTTTTTGAAACCGAAAAGCACCATAAACGCAATGATGAGTACGGCCAAGCCCAGCCCAATACTCGTCACTGCCACACGATTGATGATACTGGAAAAAGAGCCTGAAGCTTCTTTGGAAATGCGCTTTGATATGAAAAAAGGGAGATTCATTTATTTCATTGCAAAATAGGGTTTTCAATACTGTAAGAACAAGTTAACTTGGGGATTTAAATATGTTTAGACTCGTTTTATTCTATTGCATCGTTGTCTTTGGTTGCTCAACCAAACAAGACCAAGCCCAGTCGCAGCTATCGACTGGAGCAGATCAACTAAATGAATACCTCCCATTATTGGAAGGCAGGAACGTAGGGCTCACTGTAAACCATAGTTCTCAAGTTTCAAACATCCATCTAACGGATACGCTCTTAGCACGTGGAATAAACATTCAAAAAGTTTTTACGCCAGAGCATGGATTTACTGGCACGGCAAGCGATGGATCCCTAGTAACGTATGACTCATCTCACATATCTTTCGAACTTATTTCACTCTACGGAAAAAATAAAAAACCAACAACCGCCCAGCTAGAGGGGTTGGATGTTATGGTATTTGATATTCAGGATGTAGGCACAAGGTTTTACACCTATATAAGTACAATGCACTACGTCTTGGAGGCGTGTGCGGAAAACAATATATCAGTGATTGTTCTGGATCGTCCAAACCCAAATGGCAGCTATGTAGACGGTCCCGTTTTGGATACTGCTTTTTCATCATTTGTAGGAATCGCTCCTATTCCTATTGTGCATGGGATGACCATCGGGGAATTGGCTAAAATGTTTTCTGGCGAAGGTTGGTTAGAGGGGAGTGTAACGCCCGATCTTAAAGTAATAGCGATGCAAAACTGGAATCATTCTACCCCCTACTCTCTCCCAATCAAGCCATCTCCAAACCTTCCCAACGATCTGAGCATTTCACTTTATCCAAGTTTATGCCTTTTTGAAGGTACAATAATGTCAGTGGGGCGAGGTACGGATCATGCATTCCAGCAAATCGGTCATCCTGAGTATCCAGAAGCAAAGCATGGCTTCACTCCAACATCCAGGGAAGGTGCCAAATGGCCTCCCCATGAAGATCTTATGTGCTACGGGGTATCCTGGATAGGTGAAAAACCGGAATATCGTTTTACACTTGAGCCCCTGATTGAAGCCTATCAAAAGATGGATCAAGTTGAGTTTTTCAATGACTATTTTAAGAGATTGGCCGGGACAGATCAACTCCAAAAGCAAATAGAATCCGGGATGACTGAAAAAGAAATCCGCGAAACATGGAAAGATGACCTTGATCGTTTCAAAGAAATCAGAAGTAAGTATTTAATATACGATTAATTAAGCGAAGATTATTGACCGATAACAGATGCTTTTTCAATCTCCAAAAGGTATTGAATCTGAACTTAAATAATGAAATGTATATGAACCGCCGAGTTAATTGAAGCATAGGATGTATGCAAGACCATGGACTATCAAGGAATACTAGATCAAATAAAAAATAAAATAGACTGTAGGCAGTTATCAGGTGAGGTGGCAACATACATCCCTGAATTGGCTAAAGTCTCACCAGACAAATTTGGAATGCATTTATGCAGTACCAGTGGAGACGATTTCTTCTTTGGAGATTCAAATGAAGGTTTTTCAGTACAAAGTATATCTAAGGTACTTTCTCTCTCTTTGGCTTTGCTGTATGAAGATGACAAGCTTTGGGAAAGAGTGGATGTAGAACCATCTGGTGATCCTTTCAACTCGCTGGTCCAATTGGAATATGAGAATGGCATTCCCAGAAACCCGCTCATCAATTCGGGAGCGCTAGTGGTATGCGATACCTTAATTTCTAACCTCAAGGATCCAAAAAAGGAATACCTCGAATTTGTAATAAAAGTGGCAGGTAACCCGCACATTAGTTACAATGAAAAGGTGGCAGAATCAGAAAAAGCAAATGGTTTTAATAACGCCGCGATGGTCAATTTGATGAAATCATATGGGAACATTCACAATGACGTAGACACTGTACTTGATTTCTATTTTCATACATGTTCCGTAAGTATGTCGTGTAAGGAGCTTGCCAATACGTTCATGATTTATGCCAATCATGGTTGTCTGCAAGAAACAGGAGAGCAGGTTTTAAGTGTAAAAAGAACCAAGAGGATCAATGCGCTTATGCAGACGTGCGGGTTCTACGATGAAGCTGGTGAATTCTCATTTAGGGTAGGACTTCCTGGAAAGAGCGGCGTTGGAGGTGGAATAGTAGCCATCTATCCCAACATGTATAGTGTAGCTGTTTGGAGTCCAAAACTAAATGCAAAGGGAAATTCAACTGCTGGTATGCTTGCCCTGGAGTTTCTTACTGACATGACAGGATCATCCATTTTTTAAACTGAAAAAGTATGTCAAACACCGACTTAATCATCGAAGAAAGAAGCAGAGATATTGGAGATTTCCTAGTGGGTAGGTTAATTCCGTTTCGCAAAAAACGAATGGTTGGTCCATTCATTTTCATCGACCATATGGGCCCAACAGCGATCAAGCCTGGTACTTATATGGATATCGACCAGCATCCACATATCGGACTTTCCACCCTTACTTATTTACTTGAGGGAGAAATTCAGCATCAAGATAGCATAGGGACAAATCAGCACATCAAGGCAGGATCCGTCAATTGGATGACAGCAGGTAAAGGAGTTTCTCATACCGAGCGAACCCCGTTGGAATTACGTCAGGGCCAAGAGTTCATCATGCATGGGTACCAAATCTGGGTGGCTCTTCCTAAACACAAGGAAGATATGGAGCCTGAATTTCATCATTTAGATGCATCCAAACTCCCCCAATGGAAAGATGGTGCTGCCGCATTCAAGCTGATCGCGGGTAAAGGTTTTGATAGGGAATCTCCTCTGCCGGTTCATAGCCACCTATTTATGATCGAAATAGAAACACAAGCTGACTATAAGCTCATTGTTAAAGATCAGCTAAAAGGAGAAATCGGACTTTGCATTGTTGAAGGTAGCATCGATGCATGTGGTCAGATTGTGAAGGAAGGAAACATGTTGGTATCCAAAGTAGAAAATGCCTGTGAACTCACCGTCCGATCCAATTCAAAAATTTTGCTTTTTGGAGGGGAGACTTTCCCTGAAGAACGATTTATTTTCTGGAATTTCGTATCTTCCGACAAAGAAAAAATTGAGCTTGCAAAGGAACTGTGGCGCAACAAAAATTTTCCCAAAGTTGCAAATGACAAAACTTACATACCCCTACCCTAATCGATCATAAAGTATGAGAGCAAACTGGTTTGAACTTCCTGTAAATGACATGAACCGCGCTAAGAAATTTTACGCTTCCATCTTTGACATTCAAATGGCAGATACGATCGAAATCGGAAATTCTGTGATGTCTTTCTTCCCATTTGAGACAGATGCAAGCGGCGCTACCGGCTCCCTCATCAAGCAAGAAAGCTATATCCCTTCACATGAAGGAACCATGGTCTATTTTTCCGTTGGTGAAATCAATGAGGTACTTCCTAAAATCACCTCAGCAGGAGGTCAAATTATCCATGAAAAGATGAGCATAGGTGAACATGGTTTTGTTGCCCATTTCGAAGATTGTGAAGGAAATAGAGTAGCCTTGCACCAGCAAGCATCTTAATCGATATGCATCAAGATCCTACTGAAAATATTGTTGAAATTCTACTCAGCAAGTCAACCGTAAAGCAGAAGGCCTACAGAAATGTCTGTCGGGCGTTTAAAGAACTAGAGCAAGAAGCTCAGCTGCTCATAGATGTCATCAGTGCAAAGACTACAGAACGAGATCAAGACATCAAATTGAGCGTAGAACCAGTCAGTGATCAGGAGTTTCACATCCGTATTGCAGGAGATCTATTGGTGTTTGTTTTGCACACCAATATCATCTCTCTACCAGAAGATTACGAATACAACAAAAGTAATTACGTCGCAGACCAACCACTTCGCAAATACCTGGGTCAGATTAATGTATACAATTTCATGGCCGATTCGTTTGAGTTTAATCGACTAAATGATCCCGGCTATCTACTTGCCCGCCTTTTGATAAACAGTGAAAACTACTTTATCGTTGAAGGTGAAAGACAGATTGGTTTTATGTTTAAGTCCATTTCAGCAAAGCCACTAGACAAAGTTGACTTGGATATACTCATTAAGCTCATCATCAGTCAAGCAGCAGATAATGATCTAGTAGTACCACCATTTCCTAATATCCGTAAGATTACGGTGCGGGAGAAACTTGAAAAAACGCAATCATTGGGTGCCGGTAATAAAATCGGCTTTCAAATGAGTTACCAAAACGAAACTAAATCTTAGTAGAAAAATGAGCACCATACAATCCAATTTCGTCGGAATGACTATCATGCAAAGACTGAAAGTAACCGGTCAATATGAAGCATTCAAAGCTGCCCTCAAGAAAAACAGAGAGACAGCCATCAAAATGCTTGAGTCCTTGAACCTTGACCAAAAGTCGATCGAAAGCTTTTTGAAGTCAAAGTTTTAGCCACCTCCATTACCTATCCTTTTTCCTTAAAAAGATCAGGTTTCTTACGTTCATCACCCCAGTATAGTTCAGCGAGATTTCCAATGAAGTCAGCGTTCGGGGACTAATTGAACGATAGAATGTTAGATATATATTGAAGTCTAAAGAAGGCAAATGTGTAATACCTACGTGCTCTTTCTTAGGAACTGATTTCATCGATTTTCCTATTTCACCATAGCTTATTCCTTGCTCATAAACAGACAGCCGAGTCAGCACCACCTCAAGGTAACCGTCATTGCTTGGGTTCTTTCTTTCATAAAGAGAAGTTTTAGATTGTCCAAAAGCCAGTAGGCATAAAACAATCAGTATCATCACAAGCATAAATTTTGTGATAGAATCTCTCATGACTATCGGAATTTGGTGAATAGCCTTTCATCCACATTTACTTCAAAATTTTGCCGAGTGGCCTTTGCGGTTTTTTTGGTGACACTGATACCTAAGAGGATTAGCGAAGCTCCCAGAATCATCCAGGCTGAAATATGCTCGTCCAGAAAAAGAACTCCTAGTACTACACCATAAATGGGCATCAGGTAGGTTACCAAAGAAGCATAGCCAGCACTGGATCGTTCGATCAATTTGAAATAAACAATGAAGGCTGCGGCCGTCCCAAAGATTGCGAGTATCAGCAAAGAACCGAAAGCCGAAAAGCAAACCGCAGAGAATTTAAATTCCGGATGCATAGCAAATGCCAAAGGCGCCAGGTAGATTGTTACGGATAGAAGTTGAGCTGCAGGCGCTTTAAAAGAAGGTGTATTTGCGAAATACTTTCGTATATATGAGAGCCCTATTCCGTAACTCACTGCTGCCCCAGTTATTGAAAGAATACCAAACGTGCTGCCCTCCACTCCCTTGATTAAACTAGGCCATACCAAGATTATCAACCCAGAGAATCCGATCAAAACACCAGCTATCTTTTGACCACTGAGTCTCTCATTGTGTATCATGAAATGAGCAAAAATGATTGTAAACAGAGGCATTAACCCATTGAGTATTGATGCCAATGAGCTATTCACAAATTGCTCACCCCAGTTGATCAGCACAAAGGGTATTGCCTGCGCAAATAGCCCAGCAATGAAGGTTCTCTTCCAAAAAGAATAATCTTTAGGAAGTCTTTGTTTCATCACCAACAGCAACAGATTCAGAATGATAGCAGCTATCCCAATGCGGAGGGCTGCCAGCATAACTGGCGGAATTTCACGTACAGCTATTTTGATAAATAAAAACGAAGGACCCCAAAGACTCGCAAGTAAAAGTAGCAGATGAATATTCTTGATTTTCATAGTGTTGCATGTTTCGTCTTTCAAAATGAACACTATTAACAATCGGACTAACTATTAATTGGATGAATTGATTTTATGATTAGAATTAATTTTACTAATATAGCCTCATGGAAATACGACACCTCAAACTGATTCGGGAGGTTGCGGAGACCAAAAGTCTTACCAAAGCAAAGGATGCGCTGTTCCTCTCCCAATCTGCACTTAGCCACCAACTCAAAGAGATTGAAGGCCAGTTGGGCACGCAACTGTTCCATCGAGTAAACAAGCAGTTGATCCTTACCAATGCTGGGAAAATGGTGCTGGAATCAGCAGAACGTATTCTCAAAGATTTGGAACGAACCGAGATTTCGATAAAGAAATATGTGTCGGGTTCAACAGGTACTCTTAGACTAGCTACTCAATGCTACACTTGTTACCATTGGCTGCCTTCTCTAATGACGGATTTCAAAAAAGAATTTCCAAACGTAGAAATCGAAATATTCCATAACAATGATGCGGATGTAGAGGATCAAATATTGGATGGAAAAATTGATTTAGCCATTATTTACGAAAGTTCTGAAAGAGCGAACATTGATTACCATGAACTCTTTAGAGATGAAGTTTATGCATTGGTTCCGGTTGGTCACCCTTGGACGAAAAAGTCTTACGTAGAAGCCAAAGATTTTGAAGGTCAAAACGTAATTATCCATTCCTACCCAATTGAATCTGTTTCCCTTTTTTCACAGGTATTAATACCGGAAGGGATAAATCCTAACAGGGTAATGCAAGTACAAGTTACAGAGGCTGTCGTGGAAATGGTAAAGTCTGGAATGGGGATCAATGTAATGGCCAAATGGATTGTTGAACCCTATTTAAAGGACAATCAATTGGCCTTAGTACCGGTGACAAAAAGAGGCATTCATCGAACTTGGCATGCAATTACCATGTCCGATGATAATAGTCCTCAGTATTTACTAAACTTTGTTCAGCACCTCAGACGCAACATTAGTGGATTGCGCTGCTGTGAAAACTAGCCATTCATTTTATCCAATTCCTCTTCTGTATAATCAGTTGGTCTTCCCAGATATCTGAACTCTTCGACTTCCTCTTTAAACTCCTGAAGACGAATTCCTACTCGTTTGTACGCAGGGCCACCAAGTGGTAAGTGAACGGGCGGGGTTTCCAAGATGGTAACCTCATACATTGCATTTGCGGCGCGTACCGGATCTCCTATTTGATTTCCACTCACCTCGCGAATGCTATCCATGTTTTTGTTAGCACTTTCATTGTATTCCGCTATTGAAGATTCGTTGAAGGTCGCCGATCTTCCCGCCCAATCTGTCCTGAATGGTCCTGGCTCAATATTCGTTACCTTGATACCAATATGCTTTGTTTCAGCAGCCAATGCTTCTCCTATTCCTTCCAAAGCAAATTTGCTCCCGTTATATATTCCTATCCCTGGAAAACCGTTCAACCCTGCAATTGAGGTAATATTTAAGATGTTTCCACTCCGCTGTTTTCTCATAAATGGCAATGCCAGCTTCATCATTCTCACACATCCAAACACGTTTACATCAAACTGTCGCTGAATCTCATCTTCAGAGGTTTCTTCAATTGAGCCAAGCGTGCCATAGCCTGCGTTATTTACTAAGACGTCAAGTTGCCCAAACTCCCTTTCAATGACCTTGGCAACCTCATCGATTGCATCCTGCTTTTGCACATCAAGCACTACTCCTTTCACTAAGTTTGGATTGATCGATTCAAGCTCAGCAATTTGCTCTTGCTTACGAACCGTCCCAATAGCAATTTCACCTTTACTAGCCACGACCTTTACCAGTTCTCGTCCAAAGCCAGTTGAACACCCTGTAATTAGCCATACTCTTTTACTCATATTTTCTTATTGTTTGATTTGCGTAACATCCATTACTTAAAGAATGTTCGCTTGGTTTGAAATCAAATAATGATTGTCAAAAAACTTTCGTTCTATCAATCATAAGCCCCTTCGACTACCTCCTCCCTCAGAACTACCTTCAATGTATACCTCTTGCATCGATTCACTCCCCCTTTAAGCTTGATGGGCTAATGAAGTTTGGACTTGTCTGCAACGTAGCAACAAATAGGATGTAAGCACTGCGAATAGTAATTTGATATGTTTTATAGCTGATTCTTGATGCAGCTAAAGTAGAAAAGTAATAAAACTGTAGCTTCAAGCCTGAATTAACTATTTGCTAAGCAATCTTTATTTGAGCATATCATGTTCATTTTACATCTTTGTCAGCTAAACTTTTTAACTTCAGCCAGTCATTCCAAAACAACCATGTCATGAAGAAACTAACCTACTTACTATCATTTGTATTCGCACTTAATTCATTTGCGCAGGCACCGATTACCAGCATACCTTTTGAGCTTTTCGGAGATCACATCATTATCAAAGTGAGCGTGGACGATTCCGAACCTCTCGATTTCATTTTTGATACAGGTTCTGGATATACCGTAATAGACGATGATGTCGCAGAAAAGCTAAGTCTGGCAGGAAAAGAAATAGAAATGAATCAGGCTTCATCTGCCTGGCATTTGATTAAACACAATACGATTGCCATTAACCATTTCCTGATGGAGAAAAACACAAAAGTGTATTCGACTGATCTGGATCATCTGGAAATAAGCTTAGGAATGGATCTGGATGGAATCATCGGCTATGATCTCCTTAGACACCATTCCATCTATGTCAACTTTGACACGATGGTGATCAATATCTACGACCACAGCAACTCTCCTAAACGAGGAGATGCCATTCCGTTTACCCTTCACGTTTCTATCCCGGTCATTGAAGGAACGGTTGTTCTTAACAATGATGAACCACACGATGGTACTTTTTTCGTCATGACAGGAGCCGGAACTACCTTAGATTTCAATTCACCATATGCAGAGCAATGGGATGTGATTCACAAGACAGGAAAGCATTATTCCTACCTTGTAAAGGGACTAAGCGATTTTGAAACCCCGCACTATGAAGGTCATGTAAAATCTTTCAAATTCGGAAATCAGGTCGTTGAGGATTTACCTATTGGTATCAGCGCAGCTAAATCAGGCATTCAGGCAGATAAAAAAGTTTCAGGCATCATCGGGTCTCAGATTTTGAGGATGTACAACTTTACTTTAGACTATGGGACTAAAATGCTATACCTGGAAAAAGATCATACGTATGATGCTAACTTCAAAGTAAACTGTAGCGGAATCGACGTACAGCTTTCAAAAGACAATTCGAAAGTGTTAATTCATCAGGTGTTTGAAGAGAGTCCTGCTTCTGAGGCGGGTATCAAAGTAGACAGTGAGCTTATTAAAATTAATGGCAAAACCATGCAGGAGATTAATCTTCCGGATGTTAAAAAGCTTTTGAAGATGGAAGGTGAAACTGTAGATTTAGTTATCAATCAAGACGGATCTGAAAAATCATTCTCTATTAAGCTTAGATCACTCATAGATTAATAGAAGGTTTGGTTTCTTTGCAGCAGTATGAGCAAAGAACTTCGAATCATATTTCTTGGAACACCTGATTTTGCAGCAGCAAGTTTGAAAAAACTTGTGGAAAATCAGGTGAACATTGTTGCAGTAGTAACAGCGCCTGATAAACCCAAAGGACGCGGAAAAAAGCTTGGTATGTCGGCTGTTAAGGAATATGCCCTTGAAGCCGGCTTGCCAGTATTGCAGCCGCCCAATCTTAAGTCCGCTGACTTCCTTGAGAAGCTAAAAAATTTTAAAGCCGACTTACAAATTGTTGTTGCTTTTAGAATGCTACCTGTGTCTGTTTGGGATATGCCTCCTTTGGGAACCTTCAACCTGCATGCCTCACTTCTTCCTCAGTATAGAGGTGCCGCCCCAATCAATTGGGCAATAATGAACGGTGAAACTCAGACCGGGATAACTACTTTTTTTCTCAAACACGAAATTGATACGGGGGAAATCATATTTCAAGAGTCTGAGCCCATCCATCCGGAAGATAATGTGGGTAGCTTATACGTGAGACTGATGGAAAAAGGGGCTGATTTAGTCTTGAAAACAGTTAATGCCATTGCCAATGAAAATTATCCCCAGCTACCTCAAAATACAGATCTGGAACTAAAGCCAGCACCAAAGATTTTCAAAGAAGACTGTCGAATCGAATGGGAGCAACCATCTCATGAAGTTTTAAATTTCATACGTGGACTCTCCCCATATCCAGCGGCATGGTCAGAAATGGATGGTAAGACTGTGAAGATATTTGAAGCAAAAGAATCCTCAATGGGCACGAATAAACCTGCAGGTGAATTCTACTCAGATGGTAAAACGTATCTACGAGTAAATACGAAAAGCGGAACACTTGATGTCCTTGACCTTCAGCTTGAGGGCAAAAAAAGGATGCCAGTAGCAGATTTTTTAAGAGGGTATCAGTTTAATAGCTAGTAAGAATTTCAATCAAACATATTGCGCTTTCACACCAACTCAACTTTTTGAGACGCCGAATAAATACGCTTCATCGAAATGGAAGTAAAGTTTTAAGATCAAGAGCAAGACCATGATTAATTTTAGATCTGGTTGCACGCACAAACAAAAAATGGAATTATGATCATATCAATGATAGCAGCGATGGGCACAAACCGCGTAATAGGAAAAGATAATGACATTCCATGGCACCTTCCTGATGACTTCAAATACTTCAAGGAGACGACTAAGGGTCACCATGTGATCATGGGTAGAAAAAATTGGGAATCTCTGCCCGATTCCTTTCAACCGCTTCCTGGTAGAACGAATATTGTAATCACCCGACAAGCTGACTATGATGCAAAGGGTCAACCGGTGGTACCCTCTTTGGATGCAGCACTCAAAATAGCCAAAGAAAATGATGAGTCAGAAGCGTTCATCATTGGAGGCGGCGAGATTTACCGAATGGGTCTTACGTATGCGGATCAAATCTATCTTACAGAAATCAATGAAGATTTTGATGGCCAGGTCACATTCCCTGATTTTGATCAAACCATCTGGAAAGAAACGTCGAGAAAACATCACCCCATTGATGATCGTCACAGATTTTCATTCGATTTCGTAGTATATTCTAGAAAATAATAAGAAAATGGACATACAATCACACAAAAGAACCCTTGGAATTATTCATTTAGTGTACGGCTCATTAATCGCCGTTGCTTTCATTTTTATTGGAAGTTTTGTCACCATGCTTTTTCCATTTATTGCAGAAGAAATCGCAGATGAGGTAGGTAATGATGCTGATAAAGTTTTGTTGTTTGTTGAGTCAATTATTCGAACAGTATTTATTCTTCTGCTCGTATTTTCAGCCCTACCTTCCATCATTGCCGGGTTTGGTCTACTTCAAAAAAGAAGCTGGGGGATCGTTATTGCATTAATCGCCGGATGTGTCTCCATTTTCAGTTTCCCATTCGGAACAGCTGTTGGGGTTTATAGCATTTACGTTTTTGTGGAAAATAACAAAGCAAAGCGTGACGAAGATCAAGGATAGTGTGGTTTGGCTCACAGGAGCAAGCTCTGGTATCGGAGAACAACTGGCTTACCAACTAGCTGAAAAGGGTGCAAAACTCATAATTTCAGCGAGAAGGCAAGAAGAGTTGGATCGGGTAAAAGCAACTTGTAAGTCCGATACAGTAGCCACCCTCAAAATTGACTTAGAAGACGCATTTTCATTGACCCAAAAAGCAAAAGAAGCGGGAACAATCTTCGGCGAGGTGGATATCCTTATAAACAATGGAGGCATCAGTCAAAGAGATACAATTTTGAATACCAGCCTTGACGTAGATCGTAAATTGATGGATGTCAACTACTTTGGATCAATCACTTTATCAAAAAAACTGCTCCCTATCATGGTGCAAAGAAAACAGGGACATCACGTCATTGTTACCTCTACAGTAGGCATAATCAATACGCCGTTCAGATCTGGATATGGTGCATCCAAACATGCACTGCACGGGTTCTACGATGCTTTGCGTGCAGAACATCATGATGACAACATAAAGGTTACCATAGTACTCCCGGGATATATTAAGACTAACATATCCTACAATGCACTCATAGGAGATGGCAGTAAACAAAACAAGATGGATCCAGGACAAGAGAAAGGGATGCCGCCGGAAAAGTGCGCGCGTTTGATCGTCAAAGCAATTGAATCCAACAAACATGAGGCGTATATAGGAGGTTTAAAAGAGAAAATGGGCATCTACTTGAAAAGGTTTTGGCCAAAGGCCGCTGCTAAAGCGGTTAGAAAATTGAGAGTGACTTAGTGATAAGGTTTATTTACATATTTATTTTTTCTGCGCTCGGACTAGCGTCTCATGGACAAAAGACCAAGCTGCTTAAAGCTGTTGATTTTCAAAACCAGCAATTGGATGAACAATGGATTTATGTGAAATTCAAGAATGGCAGCACTCCGAATCAAGCACGATCTCAACGACTTACAGATTCAAAAAATGAATCAATTCATTTCGATATTTTCAAACTAAAAGTACCACAAGGAAGAAATCCAATAGATTATTGCAACGAACTGAGAAGAAGTAAACCTGATCTTATTTACGCCGATCCGATTGTCCAATACCTTCCACTAGCATCGCCCTCAGATGCCCTTATTGGCAATCAGTTTTACTTAGACAATATCAAAGTCCATGAAGCATGGGAAATCACTAAAGGCGACGATGACATTACCATTGGCATCATAGATACAGGCATTGACCTTGACCATGAAGACATGGTTGCCAACCTTTGGCTAAATACGGATGATCCCGTCGATGGAGTTGACAATGATGAAAATGGATATATAGATGACTATTTAGGATATGATTTTGCCGATATAGATACTGATCCTTCCATTCAAAATGGAAATCATGGAATGATCGTAGCAGGTATAGCAGGGGCTGCCACTAATAATGGAAAAGGGATTGCAGGTGTCGGCTACAATACGAAAGTAGCTGCATTAAAAGGATTCAAGTCTTCGAATGGCAAAAGCGGAGGATTGTATGAAGCGATTATCTATGCAGCAGAAAACGGGTTTGATGTTGTCAATCTTTCATGGGGCAGAATGGGTGCTCCTCTTCAATCGGAGCAAGACATAATTAACTATGCTGTCCTGGATCATGACATGGTCGTAGTTGCAGCTGCTGGGAATGAAGGCGGAAAAGCTACAGAACAAAACAAATGGTACCCTGCAAGCTATGAAAATGTCTTATCGGTAGCGGCATCAGATGCGACTGACAACAAGTCTTCTGGCTCTTCATTTAACAGATCCGTAGACATTGCCGCTCCAGGAGTGTCCATGTTTTCTACAGTTAATAACAATGGATATTCAAATGGTGGACCAGGAACTTCATTTGCTTCGCCTCAAGTGGCTGCTAGTGCAGCGTTGGTTAAGGATCAATTCCCCAACCTTTCAGCAGTGCAGATCATGGAGCGTTTACGGGTAACAGCCGATGACATCTACGACATTGGTAACAATTCCATTTATGAAGGAAAGTTGGGAAAAGGAAGGCTGAATGTTCTGAGAGCTGTGAGCGAAACAAATGTAAGATCCCTTCGAGCTGAAAATCCAACACTCACTTCAGCATTTGGAGACAATGTTTTTTTTGGTGATACCGTCCGGGTAAGCGCAATACTTACCAATCACCTCTCTGCTATCAATGACCCATCTGTGACCATCTCGTCGCCTGGTGACAATTTCACTATTTCTGAAGGCAGTTTTCTACCTGGATTTATGAGTAGCCAAGACAGCCGACAAATTTCTTTTAATGTGATCCTAAATGAAGATATTCAACCCGAAACCGATATCGAAATTCGACTGGACTATGCTGCCACAGGTTATACAGACTTTCAGTTTCTGGAAGTAACTACCTCTCCAGATTATGCTGATTTCGGAAACGATAAATTATCAATGACCATAGGTGGAGACGGTGACCTGGGATTCAATACATATGGCTCAGATCCTGAAGGATCCGGATTTATTTATCAACTTGACACACTCATGACCTACACAGGTCTTCTTTTGGCCTCAAACGCCTCATCAGTATCCAGCAATATTATCAGCAACTATCCAAATCAAACCAGAAATGAAGATTTCACTGTTCAGCAATTCTATAAGCTTTATCATCATTCTGCCGCTGATCATTTTGGTTATTCCGAATTCATTGATCAGAATAAACCTCTCATAGTTGAACAATCCAACATCACCTGGGATAATGAAGACTACATCATCATTCGCTACCGAATCATCAACAACTCAGCGGCAGCCCTAAACAATCTCTCCGTAGGGATATTCGCGGATTGGGATTTAGCAGATAAGTATACCAACTACGCCGAATACGATCTTTCCAACAATTACATGTTTGCCAGAAATGGTAGCAGTGATCTATATGGAGGAGTTCAAGTGCTGGGGGGAAATGGAGTAGAGTTCAGTGCGTTAGATATGGCGGGCTTAAATGGAAATTCTCAAGACATTAATGATGTTTTTAGTGATTCTGAAAAATATGAATTTCTAGTAAATCAAGAAATCGCTACGGCTGGAAGTTTGGGGAGTGGAAATGACATTGCCACTATGAACGGTGTTACCATAAACCAAATGGATGCCTATTCCGAAGAA
Source organism: Ekhidna sp. (assembly GCF_039940915.1). Taxonomy (GTDB): domain Bacteria; phylum Bacteroidota; class Bacteroidia; order Cytophagales; family Cyclobacteriaceae; genus Ekhidna. The sequence continues at coordinate 992,327 of NZ_JBDVFO010000003.1, read as the reverse complement.
TTTGTAAATGTCATTTTTGCCGTATCCGATTCGAAAGACAACCTGGATGCTGCCTTCATTGATGCTCAAGTGCGATTGGATGAGTTTCTATTAAAACCCAGGGTACTGGAAACCTTGTCGGTTTGTGATGGCGCCTCTATATCCATTGATCCCAGTGATGGATTGATGTACGAATTTTACGAAGACCCTTTAGCGCAAGACTTAATTACTACCGCCTCAAGTTACGATCCTGGCACAATCACCAAGGACACCGTATTCTACTTGAAAAACGTCGACAATAATTATCCATCAGATATTTTTGAATTTCGCATAAGCCTATTTAATGACATAGCTGACTTTCAAATGTCTACTGACACCTTATACCTCGACAATTCCACAAACGTTGTGCAATTTTCAGATCAGAGCTTAGATGCGACTTCATGGAGTTGGGATTTTGGTGAAGGAACAAGTGCTACCATTCAAAATCCCTCACTTTCATTTGCCACACCAGGTACTTATCCCATAACACTTGAAGTAGGGAATGCCTTGGGATGTATTGACATTGTTACAAAAAATTTGGTGGTAGCTAACCGCCCATCCCCTCCTACTTTTGGCGACTTGACAATATGCCCGGGCGAAGAAGTAACCATCAATGAACCTTCTGCTGAAAAAATCCATGTATATGTGCATGAAAGCAGCTCTTCTCCTACCCTCAGCGGAAATAACATTTCCATCACATCCATTACTCAGGACACCACATTGTACATCAGTGGTGTCTATGGATCTTTTGAAAGCGAGCGAACCCCTTTAAATATCGATGTATTGGAAGTGCAGGGGCGCATGTTTTACCGACCAGACACGCTCTCTGAAAATCATCAAATTGTAATTTCAATCATGGATATGGAAGTTGGTTCAACACTTGAATGGAATGTAGGTGGACTTCCTGCTGGGTCTGAGGAGGAGATAATAATCCCAGCACTTGCTGGTACAGTAGATGTAGTTGTTGAAATAATCAGTCCAGCTGCTTGCAATAAAACCCTCGAGGAAGAGATACTCATCAGTACATCTCCTTTTGCTTTTCAAACAGACCTACTGTCATGTGCAAACGAATTTGTAGATATACGTCCAGAAAATGGCACCTACTTTGGTTTCTATGAGGACGCCGAATTGACCACATTAATTAGTAAGGGAACTCACCTTCAAACCAATACGCACAACAAAATTTATGTGGTAAACCTGGATGATGGTCTCCCTGGTATGCCAATAGAAGTGAACATATCAAACAAGGTAGTAGCGTTTGACATCTCGCACATTGTTACCGCGATTGGACAAAAAAATCAAGTGGATTTATCCATCATAACAGATGAGGAACTTACCTCATTCTCATGGTATATAAATGGCGATTTATCTGAAACCTCGCAAAGCCCAACATTCTTTTTGGATCCTGCAGAATACGAAATTGTACTGGTAGTAAGTGATGTTAATGGATGCCAAGCCTCCGACACACTGCTATTGGACTTTGTCCCCCCTTTGGCAATTACTGATGATCGGAATTTTGTCATATATCCAAATCCTTCGAATGGCATTATCAATATCGAATCCAATGAAATAGTTGAGCGTCTTCAACTTCTCAGCCTGGATGGCAAAGTATTGCTCGATTTTAAGAAACCTGAAAAGACGCTCGACTTATCTGAATTGCCGTCCGGACATTACATCATCAAAGCTGAGGGGGGAGATGATACATGGGAGCGACAACTACGTATATATGATCATTGAATTCTTTGCTTGACTAGCTTTTCATCGTAGGTCATTTCATTTCCCCAATACTTCATCTGCTCCTTGATCCAAACAATCCTTCGATTGACATACCTACCAGGAGCTACAGCAGAATACTTTTTCGGATTGGGTAATACTGCCGCAAGGCTTGCAGCTTGTGTTCTGTTAATTTCAGTCGCAGACTTTTTGAAGTAGACTTGAGAAGCTGCCTCCGCGCCAAATATCCCGTTACCAAATTCCGCTACATTCAAATAGACCTCCATGATCCTTTTTTTGCTCCATATCATCTCTATAAGTAACGTGAAGTACAATTCTGAAGCCTTTCTCACCCATGTTCTACCAGGCCAAAGGAAGACATTTTTGGCTACTTGCTGAGAAATTGTGCTAGCTCCACGAATCCTTCCTCCTTGCTTATTTTCCTTTTCCGCATCACTAATGGATTGAAAATCCAATCCTTGATGTACTAAAAAGTTTTGATCTTCGGCGCACATCACTGCCAATTGTAATTGGTCTGATATCTTTTCTAAACTTCTCCATTGATAGTTTATTTCTTTTGACTGTCCCTCAATAAGCATCAGCTTTGTGAGAGGGATAGGTATGAAAGAATATAGCACCACCCATAAGAGAGCTAGCACATTAAAAACCAGCACAAAGCCAGCAATCAATTTGATAATATGGTTTATGATTTTTTTCAGTAGACATCTATTAATTTCGGGGAATGAGACACTTACTAATCGCCTTTACATGTCTTCTCTTTTCATCAATCTCCTTTGCTCAAAAAGGTGATTTTTTACTGACACATCATTTCCCCCGTCATTCTAATATAGATAATTCCAACTTTGAAATCACTAGCGATAGCTATGGAAGACTATGCATCGCCAATCGGTCAGGGGTATTAAAATACGATGGTGAAGCCTGGGATTTTTACCAAACCCCTTCAGCTGCGCTTTCCATAGCCGTGGATTCCACTGATATTGTTTATGTCGGATGTATTGGTAATATCGGCATGATAGATTTTCATAATCGCAAAATTCAATATAAGTCTTTGCTAGCAGTCGATACGCTAGACGATTTATTTCTAGAGACTCATCACCTGAATGGTAAAGTATACTTCATGGGGAGTAAAAACTTAATCGTCTATGATATAGCCAAGAAAGAATCAAAACACCACAGTGGGGATTTCATTAACATTTATGAATTAGACTCAGAAATGTTTGTAAATACAGTTTCTGAAGAAACCTATTTGATAAATGATTCTCTTACCATTGTCAATGCTGCTAAAAAAGTAGCCTACTCCAGCAGAATAAAAGGACAATCGGATCTGGTGTTAGATTTTGATAACGCCATCTATTCGTATCAAAACTTTGAATTCGAAGCTCTTCCTCAAAATAAGTTCTTAGAAGAAACAGGCTTTGAAGTACAAGAAATCAAATGGCTGAATGACTCGTTATTCGTGTGCTCAACATTTGAAAACGGTCTTGTTTTATTTAATAAGAATAATCCAAAGTATGCTGAGATCACGAACTATAATGCCGGGCTTCCAGACAATGAGATCTATACCATTCATACTGATCAATCCAATGGAATCTGGGCTGCCCACCAGTTTGGAATCACGCAGATAGCTCCGCTATTTCCAGCTTATAGTTACTCGCACTTTTTAGGACTCAATGGCAATCTGACTGGTGTTTCTAATATTGGAGAAGACCTTTGGGTTACTACCAGTCTAGGGCTTTTCTATTTCAGTCGAGATACCGTTTTTGAAAACCAGGTCTACTATGAGGTTCAGCGTAAGAAGAAAACCAAGCCGGTCAGGACAGTAAAAAAATCCACCAACGAAGAGGAAACTGAAAGTAAACCGCTACTAAAAAGGCTGTTTGGGAAAAAGAAGAGAGCAGAAGAGGAAACTCAAGACAAAAAGAAAAAGGGATTATTCAATGCCATTTCTAACATCTTCGATAACGAAGATAAAGTAGATAAAGTAAAAGGAAAGCTTGACAAAAACATCAAATATGTAAGAAAGGTGAGACGGGTTCCGGTTGACATCAACTATTCGTTCAAGCAAGTCAATGGAGCCAATGGTAAGTTTCTTTCCGTAATTCCGTACAAAAACAAACTCTTGGGGGTCAGTACATCAGGCATTTACGAGCTAACCAAAGAGGGTGCACAAATCATTATCTCTGAGAGCGTACGTTCCTTCATGGTAAACGAGCAAGATCAATTGGTCATTAGCACTTCAGATTTAGCTCTCAAATTTTATAAGCTAAGCAACGAAGTATGGGTGGAGCAGACAAGTACTCAAATGAATGACATCATCGTCAGCATGCAGGAAGATGCTAACGGAAACATGTGGATGGCAGGTTCTGGGTCTATTTTCAAAACCTCATCAACCGACTCTACCTTCACCATTGATCAAAAGTTCAGCTTAGATAATATTTTTCTCGATGAAGTCAGCATCTTAAATAGAAATGACACGCTGTACTTTATTAATTCACAAGGCTATTTCTACTACAATTCCTCATTGGGTATTGTGACAGAAGACATCAATCTGAAACGCAAGGTTGGGCTCCCAATTCATCACTTATTAGATCCTGTAGAACTTGGAGTTTGGATTTTCAATGGAAAAATATGGCATAACCTTAAGAGTGATGGAAAAATTGAAAACCTGGAATATTTGGGATTATTTCCAGATTTACGAGCCATTTCAATAGATCAGTCTTCCGATCAGCTCTGGCTAATCACGCAAAACAATGACATTCTGAAGTACGACCCATCGAAAACAGGGGGAATGGGAAGCTTTGATTTTTTCCTGAAAAGCGTATCAAATGAAAGCGGCGAGCTTGATCAATCAAAGAAATTTACGTTAGGGTATGATGATAATTTCTTAAGCATAGAACTTTCAAAACCAGATTTTCTTGGACTTCTCAATCCTGAATTTCAATACAAGCTGGTAGGGCTCCATAATGATTGGTCAGAATGGACTCGTAGCAAGTCCATTGATTTCAGTTTTCTCCCTGAAGGGAATTACAGTCTGAGAGTACGAGCACGTGATGCATTCGGAAGAACCGAAGAAGGAGAGGTATTGTCGTTTTCAGTAAAACCACCCTACTGGCAGACCCCTTGGTTTTACGCCATCCAAATTATCTTTTTTGGTGGATTGGTGTATTTCTCAACCAAACTCAATCAGGACAGCTCCAAAAACAGGTTGTTAAGGGGTGGACTTACACTTCTCACATTGGTATTAGTCATTGAATTTCTTCAAAGTGCCATTGGATCACTCTTTAGCTTCAAGAGCACTCCAGTAGCCGATTTTCTTCTGGATGCCTCCATAGCTTTTATGATCTTCCCTCTGGAGCGGCTGCTCCGAGAACTCATGACCAAAGGAAAAGTGAAGGTGAAGGTGAAGATCAATAAAGAGAATATCCCGCTAGTTCGAAAGGACAGCTCTTCCAAATAGCCAATTACCGGGTGCATCTGGATCATTGCTTCTAAAGAATTCTTTGACGGCACTGATCAGTTCACCTCTACTGATGAGGTCATCGTGATTGCGATCCAGCTTCCTGAAAGATTTGGCAGCAAAGCGTACTTCAATTCGGTAGCCTACTAGCAAATCAATGTATTCATCTAAATTGATGTATCCGTCATTGTCTGTGTCGAAATTGTCAAATATTTCTCCAACAAATTCGTCCACGTATGTACTAAAAACAGCTTCATCTCCATTGACAATTACTTGCTCGGCAAAGTGTAGCCAATGATCCCAATTAGCCTTACCATCATTGTTATTGACAAATAAATTGAAGTGATTCCAGCCTTCCTCAAATTTCGATTTGACCTGATCGTATTTTGCATCCCCTTCTTTGATTCCCCAGAGAATACAAAGGTTTTCAGCGATTCCAATGAAGTCTTCTATATTTATAATTCCATTTCTGTCATAGTCCAAAACATAAAAGAAACGTTCTAACTTATTGATTTGCAGGTCAGTGAGCATAACAGCATTTTTTTTTGCGAAAATAATTAATCTTGCTCTTTAAAAACTTTTTTTAGTAATTCGGTGGTTCTGGCTCCAGGATTAGCCCTGATTGCTTTTTCTTCATTAGCAATCATGAAAAACAATCCTTCCATTGCTTTTTCAGTTGCATAATCTTCCAAATCAGGATTGACTTTTTCAACCAGTGGTATCTTATTATACGAATTTATGATATCTGAATAATACTTTGTTGCATTCGTCTGATCAAGCGCATTTTTCACAATTGGTGCAAACTTAGCTCTCAGCTCAGCACTTGTGGTTCTTCTTAAATAATTCGTAGCAGCCTCTTTATCACTCCCCTTTAAAATGTTCCAGGCATCATCAATGGTCATTTGCTTTATTGCACTTACAAAAACAGGCTTAGCTTCTTTTGCAGCTTCCTCTGCCCCACGATTCAGTGTCATAACAAATCGATCCACTTGACTTCCCAGCCCAACGTCTCTTAAGGTATTCTCTACTTTTTGTACATCAGTTGGGAATGGAATCTTAATCTGAGGGTTTTTAAAGTAACCATCTACTTTCCCAACTTTCTGTGTACCGGTAGACACACCCTTCACCAACGCTTCTTTCAGTCCGGCACCTACTTGCTCGGCAGTGAGACCTTCTTCATACCCCACTATATCAGAAAGGGACTGAATCTGCTGAGCAGTACATCCTAGAAAAATGAATGCAAATGATAAAACTTTAACTCGTGACTTCATGATGTAAATCTTATTTTTGAGGCATTATAAAAATAGTGAATATTCTATTCACCGCTATTACCGAAATCAAATGCCTGCAAAAGCCATAGTTATTTCCATTGGAGATGAAATCCTTTACGGTCAAACATTAGATACAAACTCGCACTGGATCAGTGGAGAGTTAGATAATTTGGGTATTAGGGTATTAAAAAAAATAACAATAGGCGATACAAAAACTGACATTCTGAGCAATCTAAAAGAAGCTGAAGAAAAGGCTGACATTGTTCTTTTAACAGGAGGTTTAGGTCCTACCAACGATGATTTGACTAAGCCATGCCTCACGGAGTATTTCAATACGCACTTGGTTAGGAATGAAGATGCGTATGAAAATATCAAGGAAATCTTTGAGAAAGCCGGTTGGGAAATGAATGAATCCAATCTTCAACAAGCAGATCTTCCAGCCAACTGTACTGCAATTAAGAATTCCATTGGAACAGCATCGGGTATGTGGTTTGATACGGAAGGCAAGGTAATCGTCTCCATGCCAGGTGTTCCCTTCGAAATGAAGCAAATGATGACGGATTCAATTCTACCTCGTTTAAAAGCTCAGTTTGTTTCTGATGGAATCTACCATCGGATGATTCGAACCATTGGTATTGGTGAATCCAAACTTGCAGAACTCATCAAAGATTGGGAAGATCAGTTGCCTAACGAAATCAAGCTTGCCTACTTGCCTACAATGGGAGCAGTAAAACTCCGATTAACGGCAGACAGTGATACGGATCTAGTCAAAGAATCTATACAAAAGCAAATAGATGAGGTACTTCCCATCATTGAAAAATATGTATATGGTTTTGATGATGAAGAAATCCCCAATGCCATCGGCAGAATACTGCAAGAAAGAGGACAAACACTGGCAATTGCCGAAAGTTGTACCGGCGGTTACCTCTCACACCTGACGACATCCGTACCGGGTAGTTCTGAATGGTTTAGAGGTGGGATGATCCCCTATTCCAATGACCTCAAGCGAGATCAATTGGGCGTGGAGGAAAAAATCCTTGATGAAGATGGGGCTGTCAGTGAGCCTGTTGTTTTAGCTTTGGCAGAGAATGTGAGGAAGACAATCAATGCAGACATTGGAATCTCGGTAAGCGGCATAGCCGGACCGGGTGGCGGAACGGAACAAAAGCCTGTAGGTACAGTTTGGATTGGCTATGCTGATAAGGATAAATCAGTGGCAAAGAAGTTTCGATTTATCAGAAACAGAGAGATCAACATCAAGTATAGCGCTATTGCGGCCTTCAACATGATTAGAATAAACTTAGATAAGGATTAACAAAATTATTATCTTTGAGAACCAAATAAATAACATTAAACAGAATATAATATGGCAACTGTAGAGATGGTCATGCCTAAAATGGGCGAGAGTGTAATGGAAGGAACCGTCCTGGCGTGGTTAAAAAACGTTGGCGATTCCATCGAAGAGGATGAATCCATCCTGGAAGTGGCAACAGACAAGGTTGACACAGAAATTCCTGCAACTCATGCCGGAGTACTCAAAGAGGTGTTAGCCCAGGAAGGAGATGTGATTGAAGTTGGCAAACCAATCGCCATTATCGAGATAGATGGAGAAGCAAGTGAATCTACTACTCAGCCAGCTGAAGCCCCTCAAGCTGACAACCCCGTTGAAAAAGCCGAAGAAATCTTAGAAACAGCTATTAGTACAGCATCTGCAAGCAACGGAGCTGTTGTTCCGCGAACTTCTGATTCAGGGAAATTCTTTTCCCCGCTTGTAAGAAGCATTGCAAAAGAAGAAGGTATCTCTGTTGTTGAACTAGAGTCCATAAGCGGCTCAGGAAAAGAAGGAAGAGTTACCAAAAATGACATTTTAAGCTATGTAAAAGCAAGAAAATCGGGAGCTCCTACACCTTCAGCGGCGGCACCTGCTACTTCACCAACCATGCCATCCGCTTCACATCAGCCAATGCCTGTATCAGTAGATGGTGGTGACGAAATCATCGAAATGGATAGGATGCGTAAGATGATTGCTGAACGTATGGTGGCATCCAAGCACATATCACCACACGTTACTTCATTTGTAGAAGCTGACGTCACAAAGGTGGTAGCCTGGAGAAATAAGATGAAAAACGAATTCTTGAATAGAGAAGGAGAAAAACTGACCTTCACTCCTATCCTAATTGAAGCTATTGTGCGCGCCATCAAAGATTTCCCCATGATCAACGTACAGGTAGATGGAACCAATATCGTAAAGAAAAGAGCCATCAACATTGGAATGGCTACTGCTCTTCCGAGCGGAAATTTGATCGTACCTGTCATTCACAATGCAGATCAACTAAGCCTGGTGGGTATCACCAAGAAAGTAAATGATCTCGCAAGAAGAGCGCGAGAAAATAAGCTAAAACCAGACGAACTTCAGGGTGGAACCTACACTGTTTCAAATGTTGGATCCTTTGGAAATGTAATGGGCACACCAATCATCATGCAGCCGCAAGTGGCAATCATGGCGCTTGGAGCCATCCAGAAAAAGCCATCGGTAGTTGAAACTCCTGAAGGTGACATGATTGGTATACGAAGTAAGATGTTTTTGTCTCACAGCTACGATCACAGAGTGGTAGATGGAGCCCTGGGCGGCATGTTTGTGAGAAAAGTAGCAGACTACCTGGAAGCATACGACCTGAATAGAGGAATTTAAAAAATCAAACGCTGTGGGGCATTCGCACCACCATCACGATCATTCTGAAGGAAACATCAAAGTTGCCTTCTTTCTTAACCTCAGTTTTGCAATAATTGAGCTAATAGGTGGCCTATGGACAAACAGTGTCGCCATCTTATCAGACTCACTTCATGACCTTGGAGACAGCTTGACATTGGGCGTCTCCTGGTATTTCGCCAAGGTTGCCAAGAAAGGCCGCAATCAAAGCTTTTCTTATGGTTACAAGCGTTTCTCTGTCCTGGGCGCGTTGATCAATGCCATAGTGCTGGTAACAGGGTCGATTTTCATCATCATTGAAGCCGTTCCCCGGCTATTGAATCCAATCAGTCCCAATACCGAAGGCATGATCTACTTAGCAATTGGTGGCGTTATCGTTAATGGTGCCGCCGCTTTTCGGCTAAGCAAAGGAGGAAGTCTGAACGAGAAAGTAGTATTCACACACTTGCTTGAGGATATACTTGGCTGGGTAGCTGTCCTCATAGGTGCCATAGTCATGCACTTTTGGAATTTACCCATCATTGACCCCATACTATCTGTATTGATCGCCACCTTCATCCTTTTCAATGTCTACAAAAACTTAAAGGAAAGCTTCAGAATCATTCTTCAAGGAACACCTTCAGATGTCGATATCAAGCAGATTCATGCGGCAGTACTAGAGATACCCAAGGTGACGGATGTTCACGATTGTCATACTTGGTCCATGGATGGCGAATATCACATTCTATCCATTCATTTGGTCATTGAGGAAAACCTTAAGCTATCTGATCTGCAAAGCATAAAAAAAGAAACCAAAGACCGTGTTTCTAAATTAGGTATCAACCACGCGACCATTGAGTTCGAAACTGTCCAAGAAAAGTGCGATCCTTGTTAATTTCGCTTTTGATGAGATTGACCACCATCCTATTTCTTTTACTCCTGGCTACCCTAAGTTTTAGTCAAAAAAAATACCTTATCCGGGAATTGCAGGTTGAAAACGACAATGACGCTTACACCCTTGATCTGACACGAGATCAATATTATAGCAATGGTGTAGCTATCCGTTATCGGATTTTAATGGATTCTTCCAAATGGAAAAATGGAATGGCCAAAGTAATTCGTTCCTACGACCTAAATCATCGAATATACAGCCCCAGACATCTTTTCTGGGAAGACTCTGCCGATATGGACAGGCCCTATGCCGGCCAGCTTACACTCTCTGTTTCCAACCAGTATTACTACAAAAAGGGAGCTTATCTCAAAGCAAAATTGGAATTGGGATGGATGGGGCCTTCACTCAATACTGCCGAATTGCAATACGGTTGGCACAAAACCTTTGGCATGCAGTTGCCGCTGGGCTGGCAATATGAAATCAATGATGCTCCTATCATCAACACGTACGGAACCTATGCTCATACATTGTTCGGAGGCAAGTCATTGGATGTGATGTCGGAATCAAACCTGGCTCTAGGAACCACTTTTACACACATTAGACAAGAACTGACCGTGCGTCTAGGAACATTCAAACCGATACAGCACTCGACACACTACAATGGTGTCTTAGGCATTGAAAACAAAGCTCCGGGAAATCACGAATTCTATTTTTTCTTAAGTCCCGGCATGGAGTATGTAGCATACAATGCCACCATCGAAGGCAACCTGATAGGAAAAGAATCCATCTATACAGAAACACGTGAACCATGGGTTTTTCAGATGCGGGCGGGCATCATGGCTAGCTGGACTAAATTTGACTTTGCGCTCCTCTACTATCGACGCACCGAAGAAACTACAGAAGCTCGATTTCATAAGTTCATGGGTATTCGAATGAACCAGCGGTTTTGATAAGTAGCCAGCTTCCTCCCTACCTTTGAAGCATGCAAGACATTGACAACATTGAGCTTACCTACCTAAGTCTGAAAGACTATCAGCAACTTAAAAAAGCGATGATCGAGTCCTACCAGAAGGTTGAGGACAACTACTGGGAAAAGCATGAGATTGAAAAACTCATCAGCTTATTCCCTGAAGGTCAGGTCGTCATTAAAGTCAATGGGAAATTGGCGGGATGTGCACTCTCGCTTATCGTGAAAAATAGCCTTGCGCAAAAAAAGCACACTTACAAACAGGTCACGGGCAATTACTCTTTTAGTACCCACGACAAGGATGGAGATATACTTTATGGAGTTGATTTATTCATAAAACCCGAATTTAGGGGATTGCGGCTGGGCAGGCGATTGTACGATTATCGAAAAGAGCTATGCGAACGGATGAATATGCGTGGCATTGCCTTTGGTGGGCGCATACCCAACTATCACAAGTACGCAGAGGATCTTTCACCTAGACAATATATAGACAAGGTAAAAAAGAAGGAGATTGAAGATCCCGTACTGAATTTTCAGATAAATAACGACTTCCATGCTTCCAAGATTTTGAAAGGTTATCTGGCAGGAGATCAGGAATCGAAAGAATATGCCGTACTACTTGAGTGGGATAACATCTATTATGAAGAGGAAACCGATCAAGCCAGTTCCATCAAGCGGATTGTTCGCCTGGGACTTATTCAGTGGCAAATGAGATCCTACAAGGGACTAGACGACCTCATGCAGCAGGCCGAATATTTTATCGATGCTGTATCAGACTATCGCTCTGATTTCGCGCTTTTCCCCGAATTTTTCAATGCTCCTCTCATGGCAGACAATAACCACATGTCTGAGCCGGATGCCATCAGAGAGTTGGCTAGCCACACACAGGAAATTGTGACCCGATTTTCGCGCTTGGCCGTATCCTACAACATCAACATTATCACGGGTAGCATGCCGGAAATACTCAATGATCGACTTTATAATGTGGGATATTTATGCCGAAGAGATGGATCAATAGAACGGTACGAAAAACTACATGTAACCCCTGACGAATCTAAAATTTGGGGCATGGAAGGTGGAAAAAAACTTCACACATTTGATACAGATTGCGGTAAGATAGGCGTGCTCATTTGCTACGATGTTGAATTCCCAGAGCTTAGTCGCCTGCTGGCTGATGAAGAAATGGACATCTTATTTGTTCCTTTTCTTACAGACACTCAAAATGGGTATTCCAGGGTTAGGAACTGTGCGCAAGCAAGAGCCATTGAAAACGAATGTTATGTAGCCATTGCAGGAAGTGTGGGGAATCTGCCCAATGTTCATAACATGGATATTCAGTTTGCCCAATCCATGGTTTTTACCCCGTGTGATTTTGCCTTCCCAACGAATGGTATAAAGGCAGAAGCAACACCAAATACAGAAATGATTTTGATCGCCGATGTAAACGTGGATGACTTGAGAGAGCTACACGAATTTGGAAGTGTTAACAACCTGAAAGATCGCAGGAAGGACGTTTACGAGCTAAAAAAACGATAACTGTAATTCCTATTAATCCATAAATAGATTCAAGTCCTTTTAATCAACATTATTTTCAATTATATTATCAAATGATAATGTTGTTCATTGGGTATCACCAGAGGAAGTTATTTTTTTCAATCTGCTATTTAGTTAGTCTAGCAGGGGTAGCTCAGATAGATGAGATCAAAGAAATCCTCAAGTCGAAACCTCACACCGAAGAAACAGCAATCTGGCTTTGCGACACGGCTTTTACTTTTGCCGGCAATGACCTTCAAATAACACAACAAATAGCTGAATTGGCCTTAGAAAAAGCAAGACAGCTTGATTCCGATTTAGCTAAAGCCCGCGCCTATCATGTCATTGGGATCTCGTATTATGAAAGAGGTGTATATGAAAGAGCACTAGAATCCTACATCGATGCCCTTAAGTACTACGAAAAAATAGGTAATAGAAGAGGTCAGGCGTTAATAAAAATAAATATTGGCATCATATATGGACTTATTAGTCAACCCGAGCGAGCAAAAAACTATTTGCTTGAAAGCATTAAAATCTTAGAAACCTTAAATGATTCTTTAAATCTGGGGAAATCTTACAGCAATGTAGCTGTTAACTATTCCCATATCGGTTTGAGAGATTCAGCGATCTTCTACTATAACAAGGCTCTTGTAATCAGACAAGCTCAGAATGACTCCATAGGAATTGCCAGTACGTTTAATAACATCGCCAATATATATGTCGGAGATACGTTTAACATTGACGTAAAAACATCGGAAGCCCAATTCGCTTATAAGAATTTTGTGGAAGCATTGAAATTCATAAATGAAGGCGATCGAGATATCTTGTTGAGTAAAATTTATACCGGCTTAGGGAGAACTCTCTCTGAATTGGGAAGGACCAATGAGGCATTAGCCTATCTCAATAAAGGGCTTGATTTAGGAATAAGGATCAATTCTAAAACATGTCAACAATTATGCTATAGAAACCTGAAATGGTTCTATCAAAGACAAGGGGATTACAAAGCTGCACTTGATTACTTTATAAAGGAATCAAACATGGATAAGGAGTTACGAAGTGCAGAAGTAGCCAAGCAAATAGATCAGTTGAACATTAAATATGAAACGGAAAGAAAAGAAAAAGAGATTGTAGAACTGGAACAACTGAGGATAATTGACCAAGGGGTTCGAAACCTGCTAATCATGGCTATTGTATCTGTTACATTGCTTGCCATACTCCTCATATTATATGTCTCTCAAAAAAGGAGAAAGGACAAATTAATTTCAAACCTTCGCCTACAAAAACTAACCACCGACATCAATGCTAAAAACAAAGAAATCACTTCATACACACTCAATTTCTTACAGAAAATCAATTGATTGATGAGCTAAAAGGACAAATCAATGAACTGAAGAAGCATGCCGATAGCGCCACCAATAAGCAACTGACACATATCAATCGCATCATTGACAAAACGTTTCGAGTTGATGAAGAGTGGGAAGCGTTTAATGTCACGTTTGATCAAATGCATGATGGTTTTTTCAGAAAGTTGAGAAAATATTATCCTAGCATCAGTAATTCAGAATTAAGGTTATGCGCATTGCTACGTCTCAACAAAAACCTCAAAGAGGCCGCTGAGCTTTTAGGTATTTCTCCAGATAGTGTGAAAACTGCCCGGTATAGGTTAAGGAAAAAACTTGGCTTAAAAACCGAGGACAACTTGATCGACTTTCTTCTACAATTTGACGAGGATGTGATATCCGACTGAGTATGCTTCATTAAAGTCTACTTATCAGCTTTCGATTTAGGGGTATACGCCTGTAAATCGCACTAACACTAAACCACGCATTTCACTAACAAATGAAGAAACTCATCACCCTGATCGTTACGATAGCTCTATCTATACCATCACAAAGCCAGTATACGCAAAATATAGACTCCCTCAGCAAGAAAGAAATAAAAAACCTCATCATGAATCTCGACAAGGATAACGAAGTTCGAACACGCCTGGAAAAATACAGAGTACAGAAAGGTGTTGGTGGATTTCTATTGATTGCTGGTACTGTATTAATAATTGCTACAAGTTCATCCGATGACAATGCATATAATCATGAAGTAGATCTTGACGCCTTTTTAAATGGAATTTTGGGAGCTATTATTTCAACAACTGGACTCATTGTCCATATTTCGGCTTCCAATAAAATGCAAAAAGTAATTGATAGTTATTCCCGTCAAACTAGAAAACTGGGATTTGCTTCAATAAAAATCAGAGATGATAGCAAAATCCTGAAATCTTACTATTCGTTGCAATAGCAAATATGCTAGAAATCCCAGGCCTCATTGATTTGAGCAATGGCATGGTGGGCTGTCATATCAAATTGGCACGGAACGATGGAAATGTAATTATTAGCGAGTGCCCACTCATCGTTATCCTCACCTTTATCATGGTTGACAAAGTTGCCTACCATCCAGAAGTAGGTACGTCCATATGGATCTTTTCGTTCATCAAAATCTTCCTCCCAATTGGCATTGGCCTGGCGACAAATTTTAATTCCTTTGATTTTTTCTTTTTGCAGGGCTGGGAAGTTTACGTTTAAAGCCACGCCTTTAGGGATCCCACTTTTAAGTGCCTCCTTCACAATCTGCTTGATGTGTTCGTCGAGGTGTGACATGTCCGCAGAAGGATCGTAATCGCAAAGCGAAAATCCGATGGAGGGTACTCCCTCAATTGCCCCTTCAATAGCGGCACTCATGGTACCAGAGTATAGGACGCTGATAGAACTATTACTTCCATGATTCACCCCTGAAACAATCAGATCGATTGATCGATCCTTAAGCACATAGTGTTTGGCCAGCTTCACACAATCTGCAGGTGTCCCACTGCACTCATAAGCTTCTATATCTCCGAAAATGTCATTCTTTGTCAATCTCAAGGTATCACCAACAGTTATCGCATGACCCATTCCTGATTGTGGACTATCCGGTGCCACCACCACTACTTCGCCAAGTTCTTTAACAGCATTTACAAGTTTTCGAATGCCACGAGATGTGATCCCATCGTCGTTGCTTATTAGAATTAAAGGTTTTGCCATTGCTTAGATTGAATTATAAAAAGAGGTAATTCTTACCAAATCAGTCATCTCATCTGTATCAAGCTTATTGTCTTTGATAAATTGTTTTACGTATGATTGCTTCCTTCCCATGAAGCTCAACAATTCCTTCTTTCGACCAGAGAAATAGGTAATCTTGCCTTTGCTATCCAAAAAATAAAAAGTGTACTTGATGACCAGTCTGGTACCAGCACCTCCACCCCAATAGGCGGAAGAACTATTGACAGTCTGACTCACAATTTTCTCCCGAGCAAGCAAAGAGAGCTTACCTTCATACACCAGCTCAAAGAACACCGGAATCTTATAGTCAAAATTCACTTTGTACGGAATCGAATAAAATTGCCTGTAGTTATTAAGTATTTTATCAAAAATCTCAAAATAAAACACCTTGTGACTTGAGAAAGATTTGGTTTTTCCTCGATGAATCACCGTTAGCAGGTTGGCCTCAAGGTCATACTTAAGATTGCCCCTTATCGTATCCTTATCAGCGGTAATTAAAAATCCTTCGTGAAATATTTCAGAAGAAAACTGCTGCGCAGAAATGCTGAAAAAGAATGTTAAAAAAACAAATGTGAGTAGGTATCTCATTTCAAAATTTCGTGACCTAACTTATCTCTTTTCGTCTCCAAATACTTCTGATTGTGTTGATTTGGAGTAATTTCAATTCCTATGTTTTCTACAATTTCCAAGCCATATCCCATCAATCCAACACGTTTTTTCGGATTGTTAGTGATTAATCTAAGCTTGGTGATTCCCAATTTTCTCAATATCTGAGCTCCCACTCCATAATCGCGCTGGTCTGATTTAAATCCCAATTCGAGATTGGCCTCTACGGTATCCTTGCCTTCTTCCTGCAATTTATAGGCTTTGAGTTTATTCATAAGGCCGATTCCTCGACCCTCTTGATTCATGTATAACACCACACCTTTACCCTCTTCTTCTACCATTTTCATAGCTCCATGCAGCTGTCCTCCACAATCACATCGGCATGATCCAAAAATATCACCTGTGACACAGGAGCTGTGCACACGTACCATGACAGGCTCGTCCTTATCCCATGTTCCCTTCACTAAGGCGAGATGTTCTTCACCTGTATTTACTTGCTTAAATGCTTTTAAGTCAAAATCTCCCCAATTGGTAGGCATCTTCACCTCTATCTGTTCCTCCACCATGGATTCCTTCTCCATGCGGTATTCAATGAGGTCAGCGATAGAAACAAGCTTCAGGTTAAACTTATCTGCGATTTCCCGACAATCCGGTAGACGTGCCATCGTTCCATCATCTTTTAGTATTTCTACTAAGACGCCACCAGGATTTAATCCAGCCAATCTGGAAAAATCAACTGCGGCCTCTGTATGTCCCGCTCGCCTCAACACACCTCCTTGCTTAGCCTTGAGTGGAAAAATATGCCCAGGTCGTCCCAAATCCTCCGGTTTGGTATCAGGGTTTACCAAAGCCTTAATTGTTTTTGACCTGTCAGATGTTGATATCCCGGTAGTTGTGCCATGACCAATTAAATCAACCGATACCGTAAATGGCGTTTCAAAAGTGGCGGTATTCTTTCCCACCATCAAATCCAAATCCAACTCCTGGCATCTATCTTCCAAAATGGAGGCACATATAAGTCCTCGGCCCTCTTTAGACATGAAGTTGATGATATCCGGCGTTACCTTTTCAGCCGCACAAATGAAGTCCCCTTCATTCTCTCTATCCTCATCATCTACTACGATGATCACTTCTCCATTCTTAACGGCCTCAATGGCCTCTTCTATTTTATCAAGCATTGCTTATCCTACTAATACGTTTCCTAATATTTTGGCGATCTCCACCGATACTTTCTTCAACTCATTTATATCATCCAAAAGTTCATCCACCTCAACTTCATTTGTTGTATGCTTCAGTTTTTCTGTTTCTTCCTGAATCAGTTGCTGTACAATTCTAAACTTCAATCGCAGTACATTACTATATGTGACATCTTTTAGAAATTCGATCTCGCGAGGTACATGAATCTGATACTTTTCACTCCAATTTTGACTTATCTCATACTTTTCGGCGCTGAGGTCAATGACCGTCTTCCTCACATCTTCGTCCTCGTGATTTAACAAAAACTCTCCATCAATCACCTCTCCTTCCCGCAATTTCTTTTGAAAAACTTCTACTATTTTTCGATACGTCTCATTCGTAAACTGAATTTCGTCCGCCTCGTTTAGAAAATAGTCGATTAAGTACTGATCCTGTAGTTCGCGTGTCTGGATTTTATTCTTCCCATAATTAACCAATACGCGTACGCTCTCTCTTTCTTGAAATTCAATGATTTTACTGATGTCGAGGCTATCCACCAATTCATCCTGTTCCATCGGAAAAGGCGGCATCTCCAGCGGCATAGGGGGATCATCCTTTTTCTGTCCTTTTCGATTCTCGATGAGTATTTTATTCTGCTCCGAAATAAGTACAGATTCGGCGATACCCAAAAGGTCACTGCATTCTTTGATGTATACCGTGCGCTTTACCGGATCATTTATTTTGGTAATGCTAGAAACGATATCCTTGATTACACCCGCTTTCTTAACAGGATCATTCCCGGTTTCGTCCAGTAAGACTTTTGTCTTGAAACGGATAATGTCCTGTGACTCTTCAGCTACATAATCTCTAAAACCAGCCGCGCCCAGTTGTCTTGCATAACTATCAGGATCTTCTCCATCAGGAAGGGCTACCGCACGTACATTCAAATCTCCTTCGAGCAACAAATCAATGCCTCGCATGGAAGCTTTGATGCCGGCTTGGTCGCCATCAAAAATTACCGTCACATTTTCGCTATACCGGCGAATTAACTTTACCTGATCTTCGGTAAGTGCTGTTCCCGAAGAAGAAACGACATTTTCTATACCGGCTTGATGCATGGAAATCACATCGGTGTATCCTTCTACCAGGTAGCAATTGTCGTCTTTCCGAATGGCGTTCTTACCCTGGTACATTCCGTACAGAACCTTGCTCTTGAAATAAAGCTCGGTCTCCGGGCTGTTGATGTATTTGGCCGACTTATCTGTGCTGGAAAGCTTTCTCCCACCAAAAGCAATGGTCTTGCCTGACACATTGTGAATGGGAAACATGACCCTGCTCCGAAAACGATCATACGTTTTGTTGTCCTTATCTACGATTAGCCCAGCTTCGGACAACAACTCTTTCTTATAGCCTTTGTTTACTGCTTCATTCAGCAGCCCGTCCCACAATTCCTTGGAATAGCCAAGCTCAAACTTCTTTACGGTCTCATCGGTAAAGTCACGCTCCTTGAAGTATGACAGCCCAATCGACTTACCTTCCTCAGAATTATGCAGAACATCTTCAAAGTATTCCTTTGCGAAGTTCAATACGATAAATAGACTTTCGCGTTTGTTTTGGGCAATTAAGGCTTCATCAGACTGCTTTTCCTCGACAATTTCAATACCGTACTTTCCAGCAAGGTATTTCAGTGCCTCCACATAACTAAGCCCATCTACTTCCATCACGAATGTGATGGCGTCACCGCCCTTTCCCGAGCTAAAGTCTTTGAAAATCCCTTTGGAAGGGACTACATAAAAGGAAGGTGTTTTTTCGTTGCTGAACGGGCTTAGCGCCTTGTAGCTTGATCCTGACCTTTTCAGCGTTACAAAATCCCCTACCACCTCGACAATGTCGATTCGATTTTTTATTTCATCAATGGTTGAGGGATGGATCATAAATAAAAATGGAATGGCAAAATTACCAAGAAATGAGCGATGATGACAGTCTTTTCTAAACCAACTGTTCCAGGCGCTTTCAGCCCAGTTAGCGACTCTACTCAAACTAATTTACTCCCAATCCGATGAGATCGAACTGATCTGAATAATTGTTGGTTTGAACATTGAATGTGAAGAAAATAATGCAGGAGAAATCTTAACTTGCAGCACGAATGGAATTGACGAAAGAAAACCTACTAAAAGCGCTCAGTGAAGTCATAGATCCTGATCTAAAAAAAGATTTAGTATCACTGGGCATGATCCAAAACATTCACATCGATGGGGTTAAAGCCGCATTTGACGTGGTATTAACTACTCCGGCATGTCCCTTAAAAGAGGTGATCAAGAAGGATTGTGAGGAAAAGATTCACAAGCATTTAGGTGATGAAGTGAAGCTCATCATCAACATGACCTCAAATGTGACGACCAAACGCGACGATGGTCCGGTATTGCCAGGTGTTAAAAACATCATTGCTGTATCATCTGGAAAAGGTGGTGTAGGTAAGTCTACGGTAGCTTCTAACCTTGCAGTTGCATTGGCAAGATCCGGTGCAGACGTAGGAATAATTGATGCGGACATCTATGGCCCATCCATTCCCACAATGTTTAATTGTGAATTCGAGCAACCTGGCATTGTACAGGAAGATGGTAAAAATAAGATCGTCCCAATACAGCAGTACGGTGTAAAGCTGCTTTCCATTGGCTTCCTGACCAACAGCGAGGATGCGGTTGTTTGGAGAGGTCCTATGGCCAGCTCGGCGCTGAGACAGTTCATTACCGACGCAAAGTGGGGAGATTTGGACTACCTATTAATCGATCTACCTCCGGGCACAAGTGACATTCACCTGACTTTAGTGCAAGCTGTACCCGTGACAGGCGCATTGGTAGTGACGACACCACAGAAAGTAGCACTGGCAGATGCCCAGAAAGGTATTTCAATGTTTAAACAACCTCAGATTAACGTCCCTATTCTTGGATTGATAGAAAACATGGCATGGTTTACTCCTGAGGAACTCCCTGATAATAAATACTTTATCTTTGGAGAAGGTGGCGGGAAAAGCCTTGCAGAAAATAATGATGTAGACCTATTGGGACACATCCCTATTGTGCAGTCCATCAGAGAAAGTGGGGACAATGGATATCCTGTCGCAATGAAGGAAGGAGAAGTATCCGATGCATTTAAGCAACTTGCAGAAAGCGTAGCTCAGCAGGTGGCCATTAGAAATGCTTCGCAAGTAGAGACTAAAAAAGTAGAAGTGACCGTTTAGCATATGTCAGAACTAGAAGAAAGAGTAGAAAAAGCTTTAAACAACATCCGCCCATACCTGGAAGCTGATGGTGGAGATGTGAAAGTTTTGGAGGTAGATGATCAAATGAATGTTGTACTGGAACTGATGGGCAACTGTGGCTCCTGCCCTATGTCTACCATGACACTTAAGGCTGGTGTTGAGGAAGCAATAAAACGTGAGGTCCCTGAAATTAAAAGTGTGCATGCAGTCAACGTTACTTCACCAGACGATCCAAACGCTAAACTTCCGTTTGCAAACTGATGAAGCCATGCGCGTTGGCCTTCTAATATTTATTACATTCCTTTCATCCAACCTAACTGCTCAAAACAGGTGTGGTACCGTTGCTCCTTCTACCGGAGCATTTGAGAATTGGATAAGCACCAAAATAACTGAACGTAGTGCCAGGGCTAACAACACCCAAGCCACCCTCTATCAAATACCAGTAGTCGTTCATGTCTTTCACCAAGGTGAACCGGTAGGTACAGGTGTAAACCTATCAGATGATCGGATCAAGGCTCAAATTGACTCGCTGAGTGCAGATTTCAGACGAAGAAATGCAGATGCCAGCAACACACCTTCAGAATTTCTACCGGTAGCTGCTGATGTAGAAATTGAATTCGTTTTGGCTAAGCAAGATCCATCTGGCAACCCAACGAATGGAATCGTACGCTTAAGAGGAACCAAGGACGTTTATCGTGCCAATACAGATAGGCAACTCCTGCGCTCAGAAAGTTATTGGCCTCCAGCGAATTACCTAAACATTTATGTAACCGACCTGCAATCGTTTATCGGCTATGCCTCGTTTCCCGTGATCTCGCTGCAGGGCATAATCAACGACACACAAGACAGTATTTTTGATGGAGTCATTGTTGATTTTCAATACTTTGGAGTCAACCTTTCTACTCCTACATTCGATAGCTTCGGAAGAACTCTTACACACGAGGTAGGTCACTACATGGGCTTGAGGCACATTTGGGGAGACGGTAATTGCTCTGTGGATGATTTTGTAAGTGATACCCCGCTGGCCAATACGGATAATGGAGATTACACATCGCCATGTACATTTCCTAACCCTGATGATACACAAGTTTGCGTTGAAGGTGAACCTGAGATGTTCCAGAATTACATGGATTATACAGACGATATATGTATGAATCTTTTTACGGTGGGGCAAAAAACGCGTATGCGTACTGTAATGGATAATGCACAGAACCGAATCTCTCTGGTGTCGTCCCCTGGCCTGAATGAACCGGTTAGGTTTCTCAATGATTTAGCAGCTACAGAGATCAGAAGTCCGCAGCATGTGGGATGTGCATCTGCCTTCGTTCCAGAACTTAAAGTTGCCAACCATGGTACGAATGAGATTACCACATATGACGTTCAATTGTTGATTGATGGCACTCCTATCGGTGGGCCTCAAAGCATCTCCCAGCCCTTAGAACCACTGGCGGAAAACATGGTCACTTTCGGCATGCAATCAGTATCCAGCTCAGCTACTATTTCTTTCCAAATAAGTAATGTGAATGGCACAACGGATGGCAATCCCGCCAATGATGCTATATCTCTCAAAATCTCTGCACCGAGCTCGATGAGCCTACCTTTTGAAGATAATCTAGAGAACAACTCAATCCTCTTGGGTGAGATTTCCCTGAACAATACATGGAAAATAGCCGAGGCTCCAAAAGAAGTATCCACCAATAAAGCATTGGTTTTTAACGCCTACAATAATACCTCCTCAACCGGCACCGAAGTTTTACTTACCCCGCCTCTGGACCTTTCAGGTTTCGATGATGTAGAGTTATCCTTTAGCTATGCTTACGCTTACCGACAAAACTCGTTCTATGATGGGTTTGAGGTAAAATACAGTTACGACTGTGGGAATACATTTGCGAGTCTTGATTTGTTCTCAGCTTTTGGACCTCAGCTAGCCACCGTCGGTGACATTTCTGATAGTGAATTTTTGCCTGCGAATTTTATGGACTGGAATGAAGAAAAGCTAATCATCCCTAAAAACCAACTCACAAATGCATATGGAAGCGAAGTGGTGCTTGCCTTTGTTGCCTACAGTGGAGGTGGGAACAACCTGTTTCTGGATGAAATATCCATAGATGTAAGCAATAGAGCACCGTTTAATGCCAGCCTGACCGAGATAGATGCACCCAGCGTTATCTGCGCAGACACTTCCAGTGTTTCTTTACTAGTAAAAAATGCTGGCTCACGAGTTATCGAGGCATTAAAGCTGGAATACCAAACCAATGGAGTCACTAGCGTTGAAGAGGTGGAAGGCATCACTATTCCGCTCAATGATTCCAGAACCATTACCATTGAAATTCCAACACCCAACAACTTAAATGATATAATAGTAGAAGTACTGGAGGTGAATCAGCAAGAAGACACGGTAATAGCTCAAAATACCATTACCACGCTTGTCCAAAAAAATACGGAGGAAGACGAATACCCCTTGGTAATAGATTTTGAATCTGCGGATAGTTGGATCAATACATCTCCTACGAATACAAGTATTTGGCAAAGAGCATCCCTTTCGAATAATGGCATTCTGCGTGCCAATGCTTTTGACGCAATTTCCATAGGTAATGAATCCTGGTTTGTAAGCCCAGCACTAAACACCGGAAGACTGGATAGCGCAGGGCTTTTCTTTCGTACTTCCTATGCATCACGCGTGGGTAAAACGGACCGGTTAAGGGTATTGGCTTCCAGGGACTGTGGCAACAGCTATTCGGTTGTACTGCTAGATGCCGATTCTGATTCGTTGGCGATGACAGAAACAAATGTAAAATGGGTTCCACTTGCCAATGAGGATTGGAAGGAATTCGAGCTTGATCTTGCGCAAATAAATGCCGAGGACAATATCAGGATTGCATTCGTCTTCACAAATGGAAACGGGAATGACTTATACATTGATGACATCACTATTCGGAGCAATGATCCACCAACCTATCAAGACGTTGTGAGGACATACCCTAATCCCGCAACTGAAAGATTCAATGTGGGATTAAATCTTCCTTCGAAGGAATCAGTCACTGTCAGACTCATAGACATGAGTGGTAGGATTGTTTTCGAGGAACAAGTAGAAAATGCTTTCAATCAAATTCTTGAATATAAGGCACCTGGACAGGAAGGATTATACTTTCTAAATATCATTGGGCGTCAATTCAAGAGCACGCAAAAACTGTTTATTAGTCGCTAATTGTTTAGGTTTATCCCTTGATTTAAAAGTGTTATGTCATTTCGAAAACCAACCAGCTTAAAAGATTATTTAATACACCTTGGTGTGCTTATCGGAGCTTCGCTTCTTATCGTCATTATTGTATTTTACATCTGGCTACCCATTACCACCAATCATGGCGAAACCATCACTGTTCCTGATATCAAAGGGATGACAGTTGATGAACTAGATGGCTTTTTAAACAAAAGAAGTCTAAGGTTTGAAGTGACCGCTGATTCCAGCTATTCTCCCGAGTACCCTCCGCTAGCCGTATTGAGACAAGTTCCGGTACCCAATACGAAAGTGAAAGAAAATAGAAAAATTTACGTTACTCTGAATGCAGAAAGTCCACCAAAGGTACGAATGCCTAAAGTGGAAGATCTCTCAATCAAAAGTGCTTTAATGACTTTGAAATCTTATGATCTAATATTTGGGGAAATTTCCTTTGTCCCGGATGATTTTTTTATTGTGCTTGAAGCTCGAATGGATGGCAGAGTAGTACTGGAAGGTGAGCGCATTGAAAAAGGATCCGTAATCGATCTCATCGCAGGTAATGGATACGGAAATACCATTTTTCAATCTCCCAACCTTATAGGCCTGGAACAAGAAGAAGCAGAATTTGCCATATTGGGTTCTGGGTTAAGGATTGGAAAAATCAGAGCTACGGATAAATCATTGGCTGGCTTTGCTGCGGTGGATTCCTTAGGCAATGACATGCTGGAGTACAGAACCATTGCTCCTGGTACTGTGCAGCAGCAATACCCTCCTTCCGAGCGAAGGGTTAAAATAGGTGACCCCATAGATATTTGGATTTATAAGCCAGATTCCATCAGCAATACCTCGACTATTCTAGATGATCAATGAGAAAGTTATTCATTGTCATATTGTTATTAATTGCTCAGCTTGGCGTTGCTCAGTTGATCATCAAGCCTATTCAAAAATCACAAAATATTGTAAAGGGAAGGGTTTCACAAACTGCGACGGTAGATCCTGCTACGCTCCCCTTTTGGGATGACTTTTCGATCACTACAGACTCCCCTGATAGCATACGCATTTGGGGGACGGATACAACATCCCAATGGAACTACGAATTGAGTAAAAACGTCTTTATAAATGCGACGATGGCTGTCAATCCTCCTACCTATAAGGTCGCTACATTTGACGGTTTGGACGCAAATGGTGCTTTCCATGCTGGTTCAGACATTGGGCTTGCGGATGAACTTGTCTCTGACACCATCGATTTGCAAGGGAAAGCCAACGTCGTATTTTCATTCTATTGGCAGGCAGGTGGCAATGTAGAAATACCGGATGCTGGTGATTCGCTCAGGCTTCAATTCTATAATCCAACTGATCAGTGGAGAACCGTTTGGTCTGTGGATGGTGAAAATCTTCAGTCCAATCAAGATTCGATATTTACGCAGGAGATAGTCGATGTAACTGGTCCATTTCTCACACAAAAATTTGTTTTTCGATTTCAATCTTTTGGGGATAAAGATGGTCCATTCGACGCCTGGCACGTGGATTGGATTTACCTCAATGAAAATCGTCAAAACGACAATTACTATTACCTGGACAGAGGCCTGACGGGACAGCTAACCTCGCCCTTGGCTCCATTTAAAACAATGCCAGCGCATCAGTTTAAGGCAAACGAATCTGCCTTCAGCAGTAGTCAGCGAGTACAAGCATTCAATCTGGATGTACAGCTCCAGCCCACGGAATACATCCTGGTCATCCGAAATCAAAATGATGGTAGTCGAATCGACTCTGTAGAATATGGCTCAGAAGATCCACTCTTCAATAACCCCAATCCGGTTAAGGTATCTGTGGAGCGATTCATTGACTTGGGAGGCTTAGACCTGTCGGCAATACCCAACCAAGATTCCATTTGGCTGATGTCTGAAGTTTATCTAGAAAGCTCGGATGATGACTTTTTAGATGGAACATCCATCGATCTTAAAATCAACGATACGATAAGGAGTGAATATCTACTTCACAACTACTACGCCTTTGATGATGGTACGGCAGAGTATGCAGTAGGCACCAATATCAATGGAGCGAAAGTGGCGATGCAATTTTGGCTGGAACAAAAGGATACGCTTACACATGTTGATATCCATTTTCCGAACATCGATCCGCTGAGTGGCGGTAGTGTTTTGCAATTGCAGATATACAAGAACCTGGCTGACGATCCCATCAAAACGCAAGACATCACGATAGTCAATGCGACCAAGATTGATGAGTTTACACGTTACGAATTTCTCAGGCCGCTCATCCTTTCTGACACTTTTTACCTTGGCTATGAACAAAGTAAAAATGAATACATTGGTATAGGTTTCGACGCGAGTAATCCCGAAGCTGCCCAATACATTTATGAAAACAAAACAGGATTGTGGGAACAGAATGAACGTTTGCGCGGTGCGCTAATGATCCGGCCAGTCTTTGCAGATGTGGGCGATATTGTTTTGAGAGCAGGAGAAAAGGAATTGACGGTTAAGGCATATCCCAATCCCACGGATGGTCCCATTCGCATCGAAGGATCTTACCAATCCATATCCGTGATTGATTTCTCAGGTAAAAGCTGGATACAGGAGGCCGCAACAAAGGTTCATGATTTTTCAAATCTGAAGGCAGGATTATATTTGCTTACAATTCACCGAAAAGAAGGTGATCAAACGCTAAAAATCATTAAGAAATGAACGAAGATATCACTTGCGCCGAAGTAAAATCTCGCCTGGATAGTGGAGAGAAATTCCATTTTGTAGATGTCCGAGAAGAATGGGAGCACGAGGAGCAGAACATTGGAGCTCAGTTGATTCCGCTGGGAGATTTACCTGGAAGGCTTTCAGAGATCGAACACATGAAGCATGAAGAATTGATTGTTCACTGCAAGTCTGGTGGACGGTCAGGAAGGGCCAAAAAATTTCTTAATTCCCAAGGGTTCACCAATGTCAGAAACATGGAAGGTGGAATCACTGCTTACCTGGAGCTTTAAAGACCTTCTACCACCAATGGTTCAGGGCTGAAGCATAAGATAAAAATAACGAGTGCTATCCAGCCCAGCACTTTTCTTCCTGAGGAAAGCGGACTATTGTCTACCACTGGTGGGTGATCCACACCAATGAATCTGCCAATCAATATGGAGAAAAGTAACCAGCCGGTATACCCTTCTACTTTGAAGATGGATGCAACAAAAAACTGCACGGTAAACATCACTGTAGCATAGAGTAATCGATCTCTTTTTTCCTTAAAAACACTATACGCACTCAAATAAACAACCATCAGATACACCGCAATGCTGATGAGGAAATTTCCTATCCCTTCCAGGGAAGTATTCAATAAATCGGTCGTCGTAACCCATCCAAGTCCAGCGTAAAACATAAACGCTGTAAATAAGATGCGAGAGACGATGGCATGGTTCTTTGGTCCTACCAATCCGAACAACACGTGACCGCCATCCAACTGACCGATAGGCAACAGGTTTAGCGCTGTGAAAAAGAAAGCGAGATAGGCTGCTAAGAGGACTGGATAATGCATGAGTTCACGTGAACTAGGAATGTACCGATCATTTGGAGCTAAGTATTTTCTACCCAGATTCATCAAGATATTGTCGCCAAAAAAGACTGCCCCAACCCTGCCTGTATGGATGGTGTCACTCAGCGTCTCATAAGCCATCCGATCCGGGTTCAGGTCTTTCTTTAGAATCACAGTGTCCAGCCCCTGCATTCTTTCTTCAAAATTTTCCCCAAACACTTCATATTCAGGATGCACCTCAAAGATGTATTCGGTGTCGGGTAAGCTTTGAAAACCATAAATCAGCAAGATAACGGCAACCACAAAACCAGCAATGGGTCCTGAAACACCTACATCGAAGTACTTGACGCGGCTAATGATGCTTTCCTTAATTCGAATGAATGCGCCCATTGTTCCCAAAGAGGCCATTCCTATAAAGCCAAACCACATCGGAATATAGTACGGCAGTGTTACGTTGATTTTGTGATAACGGGCAGTGAAGTAGTGTCCGAACTCATGGACGGTAAGAATGAACAAGAATGGAATCGAGAAATTCAATCCGAATTGAAAATCATCCCATGTCATCCCACCAATTAAAAACTTACCCAATGTCCACTCTGCTCCAGCAAATGTGGTGGTGATGAGGGTAACAATAAATAAACCCAGTTGTATGAGTTTGGTCTTTAAATTTTTATCCAAGCCCGAATATTTCGTTTAGCTGTCTATCTGCGTCAAAAATTTGTACTGCTTTCATTCCTGCTTTTTTTGCAGCTTCAACATTGTCTAGTCGGTCATCAAGGAAAAGCATACGTGATGCATAATTGTCTATCTCGTCTATAACATGTTCGTAGCAATTGAGGTTCGGTTTGCGAAGACCTATTTCATGTGAATAGTAAACCTCCTTCACAAAATCACGGAGGCTTGGACGACCTGTTTCCTCCATAATCATCTCCTCGTATGCGATCTCATGGATGATATTGGTATTGGAGAGGATGTAAGTATCATATTTCTCACCAATTTTCAAGACTTTATTCATCCGCTCGTTGGTTATGGACTTCAGCATGCTGTTCCAAATATCCTCGAACTGGCGCTCTCCCATGTTGGTACCCAACAGCTTATTGATCTCTGCTCTAAATTCTTCCGGGCCAATCATGCCGCGTTCAAATTGCTGAAGCACAGGGGCAGTCACCACCATCTCTTCTATCTCTTCGGTATTTTTTTTGGCTACTTCCGAAAACCTCCGTATTACTCTTGGGTAATCTAAATCGATGAGAACATTTCCGAAATCAAAAATTATGGCATCTACGCCTTGCAGTAGGTCAGACATTCGTTGGCTATTAAATCGCAAATATGTAATATTGCGCTCCCTTTTAAAAGTCTGTTGTAAACAGCTTTTATTATTAGTTTTGAAGCAAGGCACAAGATAGTCTGCCAAAACGAAAATTTCAGAAGCCAGTCGAAAGACCGCAATGAATGTTAAGGGCCTATAACTCAGTTGGTTAGAGTAACTGACTCATAATCAGTAAGTCCCAGGTTCGAGCCCTGGTGGGCCCACAATAAATAGCCCTCACTTATTCAAGTGGGGGTTTTTTATTTTTATGTGCTACAAAATAGGATACGAAACAGACTTAATTGCTTCTAAAAAGCCTAAGATTCAGTGAAGTCAGCGCATAACAACTTCTTCCACTATTCTAATCATTCCTTCGTAAAGTACTTCATCTTCAATATTTCCTGATCTCTCACCTTCCCAATAATTTTTTGCTAATTGATTCCATTTGTTAATTGAGTAAGTACCACCAACCAACCACTCTTGTGCTGCCCTATGAAATTTCCCCTCCAATAACTCTAACCGAAATAGTCTTTTTCTTTCTCCTCTGTTCAGAACACTCATCCAAAATCTTAGAGACTCTTGAACTTCTGGAATTAACCAAATACACTTTTGTCTACTTGGCAAGTGTGGATAAATATCTTTCCTTACTGATTCAAAAATTAATTCTCTATTAATAGTAATCGCATTTCTAAGACACTCGATAGATTCTCTAAGAGTATCTATTGGTTGGAAATGATAGCTATCCATTTTTTTAGGAGGAGGATGAATCTTTGAATACTCCTCAAATGCTGCATTTAGTACTTTAAAAGCATTTAGCTCTTCTCCCTGAATGTTAAAAGATTCATCTCTCTCCAAGTAAGTTCTCCAGAAATTATTATATCCCTTTCCTATAAATATTTCATCACCTTCTTTCCAATTGGAATTGGTATTATTTAGGTGAAGGAATGTTTCCATAAATCAAAATTTACAAGATAAGCCTTTTCATTTAGCCCTAATCAATGGAACTAATATCTTATTAAGTTCATCAATAATGGCATCAATCGAATCTCCAAATGGGTCGTTTCCATTTCCTCCTTGTCTATGCACAATAGGATAAATATTTGCACGATATTCTTCAGGCATTGGAGCTAACTTAGAATCATAAATGAAATTTGCTTTATACTGCAGGTGTTGATCGATTGCATATCTATAGCTATTCAGTTTAACAATTAGTTGTTGAGCTATTTCCCTGAAATTTTCTCCAAACAAGGCTTCCCCTTCAGCAAGTAAGCTATTATACTCTTGAGCAGCAGATAGTACCTCTTTTAGACGACCATTGTAAACCTTATATGAATGTTTCACCTCAGCTTCCTTTTGATCTTCTGATGGTGGCCCAGGATCTAGGTATTCAGAATTTTCATACATAATCCCACGTTTATCATAAAGCGTATCACGAATGATATATGTAACTTTTAAAAACCTATGCGAAAAATCAAAGTACGCTTTTCCACGTAGTTCTTTCTTCCAACGACTGAATCCACGAAAAGCAAGGAACATAGTAACGGCGGCAGCCACAATGTAAACTAGATCCTTTATGTTTTGAAGGGTCCAGGTAGTTGCATTTTGAGATACTTCATTACATATCGATAGTGGTTCCATAGTTTGCCGTTTACTTGGTAAGAACTATTTGATAGGTGCAATATTCTTTAAGAGAAGATCATAATGGTCATGCCAAAACATATTCTCATGAGCGGTAGATGGTAAATTTTTCAAGAACTTATTAAACTTATTTTTCATCCAGCCATACTTTACCTTAACATCTGGTTTAGTAAACCTTTGACCTCCTACAATGATTTTTCTTAACTGCTTAAAATAAGACACTAAGGTTTTATCCTGAAATAAGGTTAAAGCACCTTCAAAGTAATCTATGTAAAGTTTTTCATCGGTATCCCTAGTCAGTATTGACCTAACCTTAGGATCGAACCGCATTTGCTCAATACTGCCAGTAACTCTTTCTTGATAGTTTGAATGGAGAAGATCAACTGTATGTCTATCTAGAATGATCCTCGGATAAAGTGCAGCTCTTGATTCTGTCTGGTACGCATCTATCAATGCTGGCCCGAAAAGTAGTTCATCTGAATGATATAATTTACCATGAGAAATTCCTCCTCTGCATAATATCCCATGTCTTATGAGCTTGGTGACCAAATCAAGAATTTCTCTAAAGAAAACTATAAATTCTCCGACATCATCTTCACGAAATGACACAACTAAAGAGTCAGAAAAATGGGTTATGACTTTAGATTTGGTATTAGGAACATCATCATTCTGAAAACGAATTAAGGACAATACCTGATAGAGGTCAGATATCTTTTCTTCATCATCAATTTCCTTTTCGACTGTTTTTGAAATTATCCCTTCAAAACCTAAGATGTCTAGAAACAAAACAATTCTATTCTCATATTTCATAGCCATGGAAGTTATTTAGCTAATTAGCTTCCTTCTTCTCAACTCCTTTGCCTCGAAGGTCTTGGTGTCTTGGTCAACAACGGCAGTACCAAAAAAAAATTCATTATTGTACCACCTACGTTGCTTTGCTATACTATCCATTGCAAATCTTAAAGAAAGTTGTCTATTCCAATCTTCAACACCCTCCTCCAGCATATCTAATGTGGGCATCCAGTCAAAAACGTATCTACATTCATCATAGGTAACTAAATCCATATACATTTCTGTAGCCTTAGCTTTATATAACCATCTTTTAGTATAATCAACGTTATAGAAATAAGGGCTGGTCAGTTGACCAACTAAAATATCTTTAAGTTGATGAAACATAAACACATCACAGAAAGTGTATTTTTCAAAACTATTCCATCGTTCCCTTATGACATCCAGCTTGTCACTATGTAGTCCCTCCTCTCCCCTCTCAGTAATAAAATAAGAAACCAATTCTATGCTATCTAAAAGATTTTGTGCATTTGAATCTATAGAAATTTGATTCTTGAACTTCTCGAAAAATGAAGAAAAAGATTCTTTCTCGACTACAAAGTCTGATAGGCCCCAGATCAGAGAGTTTTCATCTGGGAAACACATTAGATCCTCTTGATAATCTTTGTGAAAAGATGATCTGTTGAAATTTTTAAAAAACAACTTAATTAGAGATTCATTACCAGCTAAACGTTGATATGGGATTAACACACTTGGAAGATCAAAAAGAACTCTGGTTATTAATTGACTATAGAAAGTTCGTTCATCCTCTCTCGCAATTTTTAAAAATTCTTCTGGATCAATTCCATGACATTGTGCTGACTCTCTAAAACCACCTCCCAATCCTGTTAACTTCTCTGTAAATGGTTTAGCGTATAAATAGTTCGCAGCTAATAAATTGATATTTTCTCGATAATCCAGATTTCGAGAATCTGTATTGTTAGGCAAAGAAAAGTTTGTGATAAGAACTCCCAAACTTTCAAGTTTTTGATGGAGAAAAATATCACGAATGACCGATAGTGTTTTTGAACTAGCTATAGTAGCACAAAAGTCTAGATATATTATATCAAACTTAAATGGTAGAATTTTAAGGTAGTTTTCAATTCTACCCTTATAAATTTTAACAAATGGAAACTTAGATTCCAAGGCAGCGATAACAGCTGAAGAATAGGCCTTATTATCTGATTCAAAAGCCCAAATATTTTCTGGAAGAACACCATTTTCCACAAAGACTTCTATATCATTCTCTGGATTGGGGCCACTTAAATATGCAACTCTTAATTCTCCTGGCTCCTTTTTTCTTATTATTGAATCATAGAATTTTTCCCATTTTGAAATTTCGGAATCATCTAAGAATGACAAGATTTCTTTGTCATAGCTAGAACCATTGGACTTCAAATACTCCTTTATATCCCTTACATACGATCTCCTTGCAATTGTGCTCTTATGTCGGTTCTTGGTGAGTGTATTTACTCCAAATTTTAGAGCTTCATTTCTTGCAATTTGCTTTTCAGGTTCAGAGTACATCGCCATAAGAACTGCTCTTTAAACCTGTTTCCACCTAACTACCAGTATAATTCCCCTTGGTTCAGCTTTGCAATACCCATACTCAAGAATCTCGATATTTTCAATGGATGGGATAGCACTACCTTCCTTATCATAAAAAGAAAATATACTTTCTTTAACATCTTTTTCAGTAAGACCATCATCTATGGTCTTATCAGCTAAATAATCAGTCCATCTAAATAAATCTCCCATATCATAAGTCGTTATATATAATAAATATAAACTAAAAACCAATCAACTATATTCTTACGGATTCATGGATCATTTATCTTGATTACCCTGTATTCAATCATTTCACTTATGAAAACAATGATTCGACAATTAGAATTGTTAATTAGCTATTAGTAATAACTGCTCAACTTTCTATCAGCCTAACTGCCTCATCTATTGTCATAACAGGAGTAATGTTCTGGTAGTAAAGTGTATCCAATTCTTCTAGCTTTAGATGTAAGAATGAGTGATTTTGGAATCTTTCTATCCATTCCTCGAATTTGCTTCTGACACGATTATAGTTAGACTCAGAAAGCGCTCCAGCTTTTAGAATAACTTCCAAGTATCCTCTCCTATTTCTGAAATCCCAATCGCCAAAGTCATTCTCTACTGCAGCTTCATAGATATCAATATATGGCTCAAGAACCTGATCCAGAAGTTCTACAGGAGGGTCAACATTATGATAAAAATCATCTGGTAAGTCATTATTTCTGACTACCCACTTTCCTATTTCCTGATACCCACTTAGATGTTTATACTTGCCAAGCTTATTTATAATTTTTAGCTTCTCCCTTTCGTCTGCTTCCTCCTCAATGAATTTCAAGCATAATTCTTCAAATCCGGAGTAATTGTTTTTACCAAGTAGGTCTATCGCATGAAGTTGCGTATCTGAGTCAAAGTCTCCTAGGAATGAAAGAATTGGTTCATAATCATCAGTCAATTTAAAATACCCTTCGAGTAGACCATATCTATGGTAATCCTGGAACGAAGAATCTTTAATAGTTGAAATAAAGTACGGAATGGCTTCTTTGATATCATTCTTAGCGCAAAATGAAAGCAGGTTGACTCTCACTTGGTTGAAAAGTGTACCATCTAAGCATTCCAATACTTTATCCCTTGTCTTATCAAAACCACACTGAGAAGCCACCCAATCAGTGAGTTTTGGAGCCTCCTCTAGGTTCTTCTCCTCTTCCAGTTTTGAATGCTTCTTTAGGATATAGCTTGAATCATCCATATACACAAAATCCAGAGTAAGATCGCAGGGGATAGAAAAATCAAACTCTTGTGCTAAATAGGCTATTCGTCTCTCAAGAGTATTATAGTACCAACCTCCATTTAACTTGTAAATCCCTTTTTTGAAATCACACTCAGGCAGTCTATTTTCAAACCAACTTTTTAGGAAATTAATCTCTCTTCCCTCAAGGCTTAAATCACCTCGTATGTCTTTCTGTAAAAGAGTACCCACCTTGTATCTCTCCCAAATCTTTTCATCATTTATGAATTTGATTACACCCTCCTCCGATACACTTGACTGATCTTCCGCTAAATCTCTGATTATATCTAATGCAAGATTCTCTTCTATTTCCAAACTTGGATTTTTCCTTCTATAGGATCTGTAGGTATCCTTTATTTCAAGCTCAGTTAAACCATATTCTTGATATACTTCCTTTACCAACAACAACAACTCTGGTTTATTAAAAAGGAAGTGAATGTCTTGTTTGTGCTTATGCTTCACTCTCTCTTCCCAAGAAACTTCTGGAGGAGGATACAGGAACTTATCGTTTGAAAACTCATTAATTTTTGAATGAAACCAATTGTGCGCCTGATCATTGGTCCTCCATAGAAGGTTTCTAAAACCTCTTACAAATTCATCCGATAAATTTCCTTCAGTATAGCTCTTGAAAACTACTCCAGCAGCCTCAACATCAGCAAGTTTATACATGGAATAGTAATGATCATCCTTATCATTTTTACATCTATCAAAAAGAATTTCAAATGCCTTAAATCTGCTTCCAGTCTCGCTAAAAAATTCTAAAATTTTTGCTTCAATTTCAGGGGCATAGATCCTATCGATTTTCAAGAAAAGTTCAACCATCAATTCTAGTATATCAGGGTCTGAAGAAAATAACTCAATACTTTTCTCTATACCTATTTCAATGATTTTTTCAATGTGAAGAGGTGGAGATATCCTATCTATTCCAAGAGCCCACTTCAGTAGTTTTTTTATCGATTCAACATCTTTTATGCCGTTAACTGAGTCAATCAGATTTCTCGATTCAGCCTCAATAACTGGAGCTCTTTTTGTCCTTGAAGAGTTTATGTAAGCTCTGACTTTCTTCACTAAAGAAATTCCTTCAATCAAGATATCAATGTGCTGATCTGAATAGCCAAATGAATGAATATATAGATATAACGAAGCTCTGATATATTGACTCTCCTTGAAGTCACTTTTTGTATGAAGTACTTCAATAATCGAAGGATCATTAAAATCTAAAGTAATAAGCTGTTTCGCAATCTTGTAATAACAATGTTCATCAAACCCATCCCTCTTCAAAGCAGACATTAGACTCTGTACAACCTCATCTTTTTTCCTTAGATCAATGCTCAAGCCTTCCAAAATCTCCAAAGTATGAGTCAGAGTGACACTATCTTCCGCAGTAGATAATCGTCCTATCATCCAATCAAAAATCTCAGTACTATCTGATACAAACTTTGATATCTCTCCAGTAGTGAATTTTTCACTTCTCAGCCATAAATTTCTTGATTCATATTTTACGACAATATCTCTAGCAAGCATGGTTCTAACTTCGAGATCCAACTTCTCCTTCTCCATTCGGAAAAGTAGATCGGGTTCTATATCTACTATCCAATTTAAAACCTGACCCTTCAACACTGACTCTTTTGGTAAAATGCTAATAAGAAAGGTTAAAGTATTGACCCATTTGGGTTCTATCTTGGAAAAATTTGGAGCAAAAGCAACTACATTTTTTATGAAATCTAATGACTTATCGGACAAGAATTTTGCTGCTAGATATTCTCGGAAATTATTATGTTCAAACTCCCAAGTACCCTCAGATCCTCTGTTAAATAAGAATGCTCTTTGTATCCTTTTAAGCATTTCGATATCAGAAACGACCAATTGAAGTTCTTCTGACTCATTTAAATAGCTCATGCCTAAGCATTGGCTTACAAAAGCTATGCTTGCTATCAGCCCTTTTATCCGACTATCGTAATTAAGAAGATCGATTCCTACTAGTTTGAATTTATTATAATCACTCTTGATCTTTTCAGTGATGAGATAGTTGAACAAATCCGCTTTTTTTTCTGGCAAAAACCCTTCTTGTGAGTAAAGCTCTGTGATCTTAATGAGATAAAAAGGCGATTGAATTAGATCATACAAGTTATTATTCCAAATATGATTGAAGAACTCTTCCGCCTTTTCGCTAAGTTGTTCCTTCAAGAAAGCCTGGATCTGATCATGCTTTAAAGGAGCAAGAGAATAAACTTCAAAATTTTCTAGTGCTCCTTTCTGATCGTCATCTAGTGGGTATTGATTGTTTCTACAACTGACGATTATTTTAATTCTATCGTGGTATTTAGAAAAACGATTCAGTTTTCGGATGAACTCGTCTGTTTTGCTTTGATGAACTTCATCCAATCCATCAAAAACCACAAAGAGGTTTTCCTCTGGAACTTTCTCCCAATCTTTGAATTCATCCAAGAGAAGATTTTCAATAGTTTCATTCCAATAATTCTTTAAATCAATAAGAAGAGGATAACAATTTGACCTCTTCGATAAACTGTAGGCTACTTGTCTCAACTCAGTACTTTTTCCAAAACCTCCAACTCCCAGGATCACAATTTTGGAACTAGTATCAACAAGCTCATCAAGTTGAAGGGCTTTAGTATCTAGAAGAAAAGTCCTATTAAAGCTGCTTTCAAGATTTACTGAATCAAACTCTTCAAACTTCAATAATGATCGTTGTAGGTAGCCGGAAATTGATTCATACTGATTCGATTCTATGCTATCACTGATCAAACCTTTTTCCGGCCGAATAAGTAGGAGGAGCTCTTTAACATCATCTCTAATTTCATTAACTCCTTCCTTAGTTTCAGAAACCTCTTTTTTTATGAATGTCAAGTCTTGAGAATTCAACCAATCCACGAGTCCCTTTCGTGTGTCTTCATATTGTAGAAGTTCTTCTATCAGATAAGAGAGTAGCTTTTCAAAGAAATCATCAGGTAGGGTGTCAAAATCAATATGTGGAGCTAATAAGTCCTTGTCAGGATCTCCATAGCCAAGTAATACTTGTTTGAGGGGTTCTCTTACTTCAGGGTTTTTGAAGACCTGGTGAATATTGTCACCAAATAATTTCTTACCATAATGCTTATTGATTTTAGAAAGCGCATCATTTAAAGCTTGATCAAAATTTTTGTTCTTGTCGACCTTTGGCCACAGTGATCTCAATCCATTGACTAGTTGAATCCCTGTCTTTAAAAGGTTAACTAACTTCTCTACGCCATTTGGATCGTTTCCATCAATTTCCATTTGATTCAATTATTCTTTGAAGCCTCAAACCAATTGATGAATTAACATGATCAAAATGAGTATCATCGAAATCATATCCTTCTCCTCTAAGCATTTTATCTAACTCTTTACCTGGAAGCCATCTCAGTAGATTCCTTTCGATAAGGTTATCAATCAGAAGTGAGATTTTATTTTCCAAGGATTTAATATTCTTAACATTTTCAGCCAGCTCTAGATTTGTGGCCTCAATTCTTTTCGCATCCTGTTCTATAGATGATGGTCTATCAAACCTGCTGCTGTAACTAAGTTTTTTAAAGAAATTATGAAGATATATCCTAGTGATTTTTGATCGGTTTCGTTGCAATAGCTCTACATAAATCTCACGATTAAGAGAGTTCTCTTTTTTTACCCAACACGGGAGCATTTCATCAAATAAGTAGATGTTTTCAATCTCCCAAAAATTAAAATAATACTGATTGGACACCTCGGTGTTTCTAATGTATAGCCCAGTATCATCCGGAAGTAGGCTTAAAAGTGAGTTTAAGTCTAGCTCATCTTTCAAGAATGAAAATAGATGCTTTTTAAACCAAAGATCACCATCTCTTATACCAATTGAATTCATTGATTCGATTGGAATCAAATCTTCTAGGATCATAGAAAAATTATCGCTTTTCAAAACATTATCGCTTGTTCCGATAGGAATGATATTCGGAGCAGAGGAACCGGGCTTAAAAAATGAAAGAAGTAGGTTTCTGTGCTTTACTCCTTTATTTAAATCATTCTCAATAAACAGGTTATGTTTTTTAGAGAGCATAAGAGGGGTGAACCACACCCCATTCCTTTTAAGAGCCTTCATAAAATCGATATCATATTCGGAGTTGGAAACATTTCTGCTCTCATCGAAAAGAATAAGGTTTGGACTATTATCAAGGTTTGCAAGCTGTTCAATCAACGAAGTAGAATGAGTTGCAATTAAGAAACTGCAGTTAGGAACCTCTTTTGAGAGTGAATCAATTTCTTCAACAAGCACCTCTATCATATCATCATGCATGTGTAATTCTGGCTCGTCTAAGGCAACAAAATCATACTGGTTAGTCTTGGCAGTGGTTAAGGAGTATATCAAGTTCAATAGTACATTTTCCCCAGAACTCATTACTTGTGGGTCTATATAATTGTCACCATCCTTGATTGTCAGCTTAATGGATCCAAGTCTCTCCATATCATGTAGCAGACATATTCTTTTATTCGTATTCAGCAAGAATTTCCCCAAAATGGAATTCATTGAGTTCTCCAGTTCATCAAGCTGATTCTTGAAATCTGAGCTACTGAAAAATTCCCTCATTTTGGCTCTGACAAATTCATTGACCATTTCAACAGGCTCATCAAATAATCTAGTGATATCCTTATCTTGTTGCTTGCTTAGAAGATTTGAAAAATGGTGCCCCGACATATTCATGTTTCTAATCCCGTCATTATTGCCAATCCAATTCCATGAACAATCAAATGGGGGCTTATCAATAGAAAGAAAGCTATGAAAACTCTCAGGTGAGTTTTTTACATTTTCTAGCACAAATTTCTCTACGGGTTTTTCTGTTGAGAGATGAGCACTTACTGAAAGTTTTTTTCTTTTGAATAAGTACTTAATCAGTTCGATTGAACCAAATGCTTTATGAATCTCTTTGTCCGACTTAATTGTGTTTTCAGCGTACTTTTTAAAAACAGAAGATTCAACCGCCCTGCGGATATCTCCATCGCTTGTCACTAAATATTGAATTAGCCTGATGAGATTACTTTTTCCGCTACCATTCCTACCAACTAATAGATTAATTCCAGGACGAATCTCCAAGGGCTTATCTTCAAGCAAACGAATGTCAGCATATCCGTTTAAATTATTGAGTCTAAGAATCATTACAGGCTTTAAATAAGGTAAGTTAGTTATATATGATAATACTATCTAATTGAAAAATCACTTGAAATTATCTCCACTAAGTATTCATTACTCTTTCCATTTAACCTCTCCTACCCTATAGCTCTGGTCTGGCTCTTTTAGTTGAAGCTCAGTTTTTTCCACAGTTTGATTAGAGCGACCGTAATTCTTGAAAACAGAAACTTGAATAGTAACTGGACCTGATACTTTCTGAACTCTTTCATCATAGTAATCCACCTCTATGATATAATCTCCGGAGACAGCTTCTTTGATCAGATACTCTTCTGGACCATAACCATCTGTGTAATCCTCAGTCAAGCGTCCTCCATTGACAGTTAGAGGATTAGTGAAATAGCACTTTTCTCCATTGGGTTCCGTCACCCAAAGATCAATATCTGTCTCAA
Organism: Ekhidna sp.; assembly: GCF_039940915.1. Classification (GTDB taxonomy): domain Bacteria; phylum Bacteroidota; class Bacteroidia; order Cytophagales; family Cyclobacteriaceae; genus Ekhidna. Next base: position 952,685 of record NZ_JBDVFO010000003.1, on the reverse strand, counting down.
GTGAGTTCCAATCAATCACAATTCTGATATCAACTGGCATATCTTTGATGAGCTCTTTTGGAACTTCACCCAACGCTAGATCCTTACCTTTTCTTGAAATAAGACTGTTTAATTCTCTCAACAAGGTTGACTTGAAATAAGGGAACAACTCATCATCATCCTTTATATCGGAAGTTAATATCTCCACCATAAGATCAAGTGCTTTTTGATACTTACCCATCTCCTCATACAATAAAGCTAAATCTCTCTTAGAATGTGGTTCCTCTGGTCTTATCTCGTAGATCCTTTTATACAGGTATTCAGAGATTTTATATTGCTTCTCATTCTTGAATTTTGCTGCAAGTACTTTAAGCAATTCATGGTTTTCTAATTCGAGTTCAGCAATATTTGAAAGTACCCTTATTGCAATCGTAGAATTGCCCTGATTCAGAAAGTAGTTACCAACTCCTAGGAAAAAGGATGGATTAGTTTCATGCTTTTTCCTGAGCTCCAAGTATTTCTCATATCTCAAATGATTTATTGAGGCATCTAGTGAATCAATGTAGGGTTCATTTGGAATCCATGATTTGACTTCAATTGATTTATCAAAATAAGCTGATAATGAATCCGGTAAATCGACATCATCTTCCAGACCCCACTTAGTAGTAATCACCACAACCCCATCACTGGCTCTTGAACCATAAAGGCTTGTCGCAGTTTCGCTTTTGATCACATTGATGTCAGCAATTTCATCGGCTAATATCCCTTGATATTCCTCACTTGTCATGATCTCTCCATCTACTATAAAGAGAGGGCTATTTCCTAAAGTCACAGAATTAGAACCTCTTACAATCACAGTTCCATCTTGTTCTTGCGATTCTGTCACTCCAGAAGCCTGAGTTATTTGAACGCCTGCAGCCTGACCTCTTAATTCTGTGGCATAAGCTAGTGTAACTACTTCTTGTAATTCCGTAGCTCCGCCCATGATAATATCGAGTTCTGCCTCCTCTCCAATCTCCATTTCCTGAGCCTCAAAACCTACGTAGGAGTAAACCAAAATATCTTCAGGCCTTACATAGATTTGGTATCTACCACCCATATCTGTAACCGTTCCACTTGTCGTTCCTTTAATTATGACATTCACACCAGGTAATGGCTCTCCAATATCATCTGTAATCGTACCTCTTATCAGCTTGCTAAAAACTGTGGTGTCAACTTGATTAATACGTACAGTCTCCCACCCTCCCAATTGTATAGTATCACGATCCACCGTCTCGGTTGAATTGTTGTCTAATGGTGGTGGAGGTGGAGGTACATCTTGTTGGCTTTGATTCTCTGGTTTATTTTCCTTTACAAAGACTGCTGTATCTTTTTGATTTTTACTCCACCAATTTTCAAAATCAAGGTAATCTTCCAAAACCAAATCTTTTATTTCTGACAGTTCTAAAGAATTTTCCTCTTCTCTTTCTGCAATCAATTCGTTGTATTCTTCTAAAAGTTCTTCTGGTGGTTCAATACCATACTCTACATAATCCTCCACCCGATCCAGAATAATAAGTGAAGTATATGGCGTAACCAATCCGTATTTCTTCGCCAAATTGATAATTTCATCTTTCCTTTCTTCCGGATCTCTTATGAGATACCTTACCGTATTGGAAGCCCAGAGTCGCCCAATGGAACTACTGTGATTAGAGGCCTCAATGGTCACATCCCTCCTAAATGTTTCCCTGTTCCCAATTCCATATATCAAAGTGATCTTTGCCTTTTTCTTACCTTTTATCCTACCTGAAATTGCCAAGGTTTCATTAGGCAGACTAACCGAGGTATTCGGGTACACATCTGATATTCTCCTGCTATTGTACTCGGCTCGAATAAACCTTACTTCATATTGGGTCAACTTTGCCAATGCTTGATCGACGCTTGTGTTGAGAAGATTTATATAAGTACCGCCAGTAGCATTAATGATATATTCAAGTTGTTTACTGTTGGCTTTCGATGAAGAACTAATGCAATGGATTGGGTGCTTTGCGCTATACCTACCAGAACCAGTAAGATTATCAAGACCATCAGTAAACAGGATGGTTTCTGAAGCTATTTGAGAAAAATCAATGGAGGAAAGATTAGTACCCCCATCATAAACGGTCTGTTTCAGATATTCAATCAGGTTTTTCTTGTTATCAAAATCAGCCGTATCAATTGCCTGATTGCTAAACCGAACTACAGTCACCTTTTTCTTATTCCCATCCGAATACTTTTCAATAAGAGCAAGCTCCTTTTCTATGTGTTTATTTCTTGCTGAAAAAGAGGCATCCCAAAGAATCAGTAAATTCTCTTGCGCTTCCCTATTTATATTCTGTTCTATGGTGGGCTTATCCACCAGGTAGAAATAGTCTGAACTCTCAGCTAGACTTTGACGGTATTGCGCAACTCCAGCTTCAACCGGAAGATCAATAACAAGACTTCCAATAGCGTTGTAATTCTTCTTTCTCGTCTCTGCGATATAGGCGTTCTGCCAACTCTTAAAATCAAAGTTGGAAATATCTGACTTATCAATCTGCGGAGCGTTCGACTGATTTAATACCTTGATTACAAGTGAAAATTCCTTAACCTTTCCATATTCGAGGAGCAGCTGGTAGATGTTTTTGTTAGACAAGCTCAAATCCTCCTGGTATCCTATAGCCACTTTTTTGAAGCCTTTTTCTGGAATTGGATATACCCTTGCTCTGTAATTATTCCCCTCGGTTTGTTCTAGTAGCCCAGGATCGATAGCCTGCCTTACAACACCCTCAAAAGCCCTCCTTCCAAGCGTTTTTTCTACGACCACTCCTTCTCTCAGCTTTCCATTTACGTCCATTGCAAACCGAAATACTTGTTGATTGTCAGTTAAGGGGAAATTGAGCTCTCCTTCTAATACCCGATCATTTGGATTGTAGAAGGTGAGTTCAGTATTGGTAATGGCAATTGATCCAATAATTTCAACATCTATTTTGACCGAATGTAGCTCCACTTCAGCCTCCTTATCTTTCACGGCTAATAAGGTTTCCTGAGCCTGAAGATCAATGGAAGCAAACAATACGAGGATAGGTAATAAGTATTTCATAAGCAATCAATCATATTCATCTCCATTGAGATGCATCGTATCTCCAAATTCCACAAATTTCAATCCAAGGTATTTATCTTGGCATATACACCTGCTAACTTGGAAGTTATGAAACTCTCACAATTACTCTCATGGAAAGGGGAGATAAATAGAAAGCATTACCTGATCTGGGGAATGATTCTGTTTGCCATTAAGTATAACCTTGACAGGTTGATAGTCATTTGGCAGACTTGAATGAGAATAAGCAATATGATCAATGAAAAGAATCTCTTAACAAAATCATCTTTATTATAATATTACAAATAATTCTTCCGTAGATACAAGAGTTAAGTTTAAAGTAAAAATTATCGTAAATTGAATTGCCTAGTTTACGCAATTCAAAATGTCACCTGAACGAAGAAGCCTTATTAGTTTTTTAAACTTGCCATCAAGTTTTATTGGTGTCCTACTGACACTTTCACTTGCCCTTAGTCTGGCCCCATACTTTCCGGGCTTGGATTTTGGAGTATTTAAAATCCCAGAACTGTCACCTGGACAAAGTCAAGCATTAAAAATAATTGGTCCAATTTCTTTCTTTTCAATTATTCTATCTCTGATTCCAATTTTTAAAAAATCTATTAAAATAAATGCAGATGCTCACCCATCAGAATCAGAGAGATTCACAGAGATACTTAATAAGGACAAAAAGAAAATTAAAGGCTTTTGGACAGAGATAATAGATAAATCACTATTTCATTCTGGGATGACCGGAGATCGTTCTAGCCTTGTAGTTTTTATTCATGGACTTAGAGGAAGCGCAATTAAAACATGGGGAGGACTTCCGAAACTAGTCATAGATAAAACTGGATCCGATTTTGATATACTTTCATTTAGTTATGAAAAAGGAGCTTTCCATCAAGCAGATATAGAAACGGCTGCTACTAACTTGAGGAAACTTCTGACAGAAACACTCGCTAACTACATGCATCTCATCTTTATTGCTGAAGATGTTGGCGGATTGATTCTGAAAGAACTATTTTATGAAGATAGCAATGTTCTTTCTAAGAAAAAGTCTAATTCGAAACTGCCTGCTATTGTCGGAAGAACTCGCGAAATAATAAATTTTTCAGTTCCACATTCTGGGATTAAAAAATATCTAAAATCATACCTAGATGTTTTGAGGATAATAAATATCATTTCACAACCACTTCTGAAACTGTTGAAGTCAATCAATCGACAATGGTCTAATCTTGGTAAAAATGAATTGTTTAATCAAGTTCGATACGATAGACAATATACAACTGATTTGAATGGAAGGTTCAATTCAGCTCTGAAGAAAATATCAGTTTCCAACCTTCCAACTCCGAGAATAACAGACTTTGTATTCGATGATAACTATTCATCTCAAACTGATCATCATTATCAGGAGGTAGAAAAAATAGCTAAATATAATTTCAGCTCAAAAACAACAAATAGCTCAATACTGCAAATGATTGTCAACAGGGTAGAACCTTATATTGATAATCCTCTTATGGCTATTTCTTATGCAACAGTAAGAAGATCAAGGCTTCTGGATGAAAATATATCGCTAAGCTCTAGAGAATCGGAGAATAATTTTGTTTCAAAGTCTGATTCAATTAAGGAATTATCAAGTAATTATCGATCTAGAACTGATGTAAAGGGATCTCAAATTGATATTTATGATGCTTTAGATAAGTCGTTCAGCTCTGACAATAATACTGACCTTATAGTAACTGGGGGTGCCGGCGTAGGTAAGTCCGTTTTGCTAAGAACCGTAGCAAAAAATCTTTCAATCAAATATTTGGAATCTAGAGGAACGACTCCGCTTTGCATGCTAATACCACTTCAACAGGTGGTCTTCACAAATGACGAATTGGACTCTGTAAACTCTAATGAAACTGGAACAATTGAGCTTAAATTATTAATGGATCACTGGAGTAGCTTTGGTAAAATCGTACTTTCTGATCAATATGAAGAAAAAGCTTGCTCCTCTCCATCAAGCAAAATTGATATTGATAACTGGAGTAACATTATTGCCAAACTTAATTCTAGTTATTTGCTTGAAAGCATTTATAAGAGAAAGACTGTACTGGTGTTTGATGCCATTGATGAATGGCTTGTCAATAATCCCAATGCGGATACACACTTTTTTTTGAGGATAAGACAAAAGTTGTCTAGTAACTATGATAAGACACAGATTGTAATTGGTGTCAGATCTACAGTGCCTACAATTAATTTGTTAACCACTAATTCAAATACTTTTGAAATTCTCCCATTGGCTGAGAAGGACGCGGAGAGACTATTTCCAGGGACAGGTAAACTCTTTTCTAAAATAGAGGAAGATGAATTGAGAATACTAATGTTAACACCACTTATTCTAGGGAGAATAGGACCTGTTATTAAATCTATTTCAGTTAGTGAAATAAGTACCAGAATCGGAATACTTAGAACGGCACTGAAAGCCCTAGTCCAGTCATCTCAATTGCCTATGCTAAGACTTTCAAATAATGAGTCATATCATGAGGATGTATGGATTAATGCCTTGAGTGTTATTGCATGGATTTTTTATCGATCGAACAAGGGAGTTATGAACCAACAAGACTTGAAGGAAGACGCTGAGGTTTTGAAATCCAACTGGAATAGAAATTCGGTACCATTTTCAGAAGATATGAAATCAGCTTTTGATTTAATTTCTGACTCAAAAGGGATGAGGGCAATTCGATTCAAAACAGTCCTTACTGCAGTCGGATCGGCAGGCATGAGATTTTTACACCGAGAATGGCAAGACTCATTAGTGGCTAATTATTTGGCGCTGTCAGTCTATGGTCGAATGGGAAGTGAGCTTGAGTATAGGGCATTTAACAAACAAATATACAGGGATGCTTCACTGCTTTTAGCTGGTATTATGAATAAACAAGAAACGGCAATTGATGATCGATGGATAAAAGATATGTACGGGGAGAGAATCTCAAGTGCTTCTCCAATTGCTCTAATGAGTTTGGCTGCAACTTTAGGAAATGGCCCGGTACCAATAATGAGATCATGTTATAAGTTTCTTGCTGGTGCGGCCATAAAGAATGATTATCCCGAGGTGTCAAGACTCACAGTAATTAGCTCATTTGGCATGAGATTACTAAGGAACGAGAAGGATGACAAAAATTGGGATTTTCTTTTTGAAGACTCTTTGAAAACCTTAGAGCAAATGGCTGCGCTTGACGACTCCTTAAGTCGAAGAGTATCTGCGAGCATGGCTTGGTGCTATTTAATGCTTCTGAATATAAGGTTTAAGAATAAAAAAGAACTGAAAATTACACCTTGGCCTACGCTTAATGCAACTTCTAAGCAAGGTTTAAGGATTGCTGAGCAAAGTGAATGTGTTTGGAAGGTGTCTAAGAATAAAATAGAAGTAACACCTCCTCACAGAACATTTCAAATCGCATCTGTTCATTATGCCCTTGTAGTGAAGAATATTAAGGATGAAGAGATATCACTGGTTCACTACTTGTTTTTGGCTTGTGCAGCCCTTCAGGCCGACGCTGCGGTTGGAGAAGTGTACTCTCTCCTCAAAACAGTTTTTAGTGAAGAAAGTGGTTTAAGAGAGAGGGTTGATTCTTTTGAGGTCAAAGAGGTGAGAGAAATATTTGATTCATGCTATTCAGTTTATGAGAAAAGAAATGTTCAAGATTAATACAGCCGAGAAGATATGGAAGAAATAGTTCCAAAAGTCAGAATTCCAAACTCATTAAAACCTATTTATCTAGCTAGGCACCTGTTAAAAAGGGAGGATATGTTCAGTGATTTTGCACAAAAAATCTATAAAAGATACGAGGTTAGCATAAGTGCTACTCCAAATCAGATTGCAACTCCAGTCGAAAGAATTTCAATTGATAAATTCAATTTAGAGATGGTACACACTAAACCATCCAAGCCTCTGGTAATCACGAATTTTTTTAAAAAGGAAATAATTGAAATCAATGATTTAAAAACTAAATATGGAAGTACTATGGTCCCTACTCATAGGAAAGCTATTAAGGGACGAAGTTGGCATGAGCAGAAAGTAGAACTTATCCAAATGAGAGAAGTGATTTCAAGGATAGAGAATGGAGAAAACCTGAGTGTAATTAGTTGTGCACAACTCTTTGAAGAACATCCAGAGCTTCTTGATAAGCTTCGATGCGAGGAGCTTTCTGAATTATTTAGAATAAGTTTCTTTAGAGAGGAGCTTTTTGTTGGCGGTAAGAACGCTTCTTCTGCCTTCCATTGTGCAGCTGGTGCAAATTTTTTTATTATGGTAACAGGAAGAAAAAAGTGGGTACTTGTTGATCCAAGAGATTCACTGGCGATGTACCCAATGATTGGTCTGAATCCAAGCGCAGCTATTATTGGTTCCCCTGTAAATTCAGCCAAGAGTAACGGTGATTATCTACTTTATGATAAAGTTTCAAAATATGAAGCAATTCTTAATCCAGGAGACATATTATTTAATCCCTCATGGTGGTGGCATGAAGTCACAAACTTATCAGTAGCAATTGGATGTCCGCTAAGAACAATGGTAGGTGGTTTAAACAACTCTTTCTTTAATTTATTAGCCGCAACATCTCCTTTTGGTATTAGAAATATGATTCGTGCATATTGGAATGAATCACAAAAAGGTGCTAGACGTTGGAAACTGCCAGACTCTATGATATTAAATACTTTTCCCGGGATGAACAAAAAAGAAAAAAAATGATATGGTTCCAATTATATATGAGCAAAATATAGATCTTCATTTTTCCGATTTTGACATGTTTGGGCATGTCAATTCTAAGCATTATGTAGATTATGTTGTTTCATCAAGATTTAAATATATAGCTAATACTTACGGCTTAAATCAAAGGGATTTTCTAAATAAGGGCTATGGCTTTTACATTACAAAAACAGAAATGAATTTCAAAAAATCTATTGTCAATACGATATCTAATGTTGATGTAAAATCATGGGTTGAGAAAATCTCTGACACTCTGATAAAAGTTCCATTCGAGATTAAGTCAGAAAGTGGTGAAGTATTTTGTTACGGATCATTCACTTGTCACACGATAGATATTAAAGCGGGCAGGACAATAGAAATTCCAAAATTTATGGAACAAATCTTCTTTGAAAATTAAGCAGATTCGAAATGATTGAAAAATTAAGAACACCAGATTCTAGGTTTGAAAATCTTCCGGATTTTGCATTTAAACCGAAGTACATTGATAATCTAACCGGCTATTCTAATCTTAGGATGCATTACTTGGATATTGGTACAGCTAATGAGGATGAAGTCTTTTTATGTCTCCATGGAGAACCGACATGGTGTTTCCTATACAGGAAAATGATCAAAGTATTTCAAGAAAATGGATATAGATCTATCGCTCCTGATTTTTTTGGTTTTGGTCGATCGGATAAACCAATTGAGGACAGCATTTACACTTTCGACTTTCATCGAAATGCATTGATAGAGTTTATCCTAGCTCTTGATCTAAAAAATATCGTTCTAGTTTGTCAGGATTGGGGAGGTGTTATTGGCTTAACAATTCCACATATTATGCCCGATCGCTTCAAGCGATTAATAATAATGAATACAGGATTTGCCAATGGAATAATCAATGAGGAATTTCTTAGATGGAAAGAGTATAACAATATAAAGGACGATTTAAATATTGCTCAGATGATAAAGTCTTGGATGCCAACAGTAAGTGAAAGTGAAGCATTGGCTTACGAGGCTCCGTTTCCTGATAAAAGATATAAAGCAGGTGTTAGGTCATTCCCAAATTTGTTACCGGTCAACAAGGAAATGCCTGGAGTTGAAGTATCAAAACAGGCCATAAATTTTTGGAAGACACAGTGGGAAGGAGACACCTTTATGGCTATTGGCATGAAGGATGAAATTGTGGGGCCTTCAGTAATGATTCCAATTCAAAATACGATTCGCAATTGTTCCGAACCACTTGAAATTGAATATTCAGGTCATTTTGTTCCTGAGTTAGGGGATATTGTGGCAATGAAGGCTTTAGAGTATTTCTCTAGGTGCTGAATTATCTATACTATTTGATAGGATTAAAAGTTTTTAGCCATGTTTTTAAATTTGGCTTATTATTCCATAGTGTTTTCTTCAAGCGGTATATTCTAGGTTGATATATACTTCAAAGAGATTCAAGATTCTCAACGAAGGTGCAGTTCTTCATTCCAACTGAGCCCAGGACTCCATCACATTTACCATGAAAAGTAACCTTCATCCCTTTTTCCAATTGGGCAACTAACTCTTCATCATCTATGTAGCACTGTACACCGAACATGACGTTATCAGTTTTAAGTACCACATAAATATCGTCAAGGATGTCCTTACCAATATCGCTGATGACTCCTTCAACGTAGAAGTATTTATCCTTGTATCTCTTGTCAGCCAGCACTTCATTATCCTCATACTGTTTGAATAACTGTCTTGCCGAAATGGTAGATTGTTTACGCTGTTCAATTTCCTTTAACCGTTCAACCTCCTGAATACTGTCAAGCTTATACTGTGTCAATTCTACTTGTGGAGATTCAAGTATACTAATATCCTTATTTCCCCCTTCATTAGGACTTTCTGGCCCCAGACTCGGAATGAATATAATGGCAATTATTATCGTAGCAGTGACTTTCCACCACTTCGCAATTGTCCTAGACTTCCACAGTGCATATAGCCCAACTGGAAATATAAATACCAGTAATAGATGAGTTAGAAACTGGTTGTCATACCATTTTTTGTCTGAGTTTTCCATAAGAATAGAGTTTCCCTAAAGCTAAGGAATAATATCATAAACTGTCATATATGATAGTGTTTTTAATGACAGTAAATCGTTGCTTAGTCATGGTTGCTAAGCATTCATGGAAGCAGATAAAGAAATATTTCTTAAATCATTTGGAGGACATCTTAAAGAGTTGAGAACCAAATATGGCCTAAGTACTATCGAAATGGCCAAAAGAATGTTTATGGATTCAGGGAATTACACCAGGCTGGAAACTGGTAAGACTAACCCGACAATTTATACTTTGAAGAAGTTCTGCAAGGTTCTTGATATTAACCTGGAACAATTAATGAAAAATTTTGAAGATTAGTCCAATTCCAGATTAAGGTTATTCTTTAGGAGCGAAAGTAAATTTTTTGGTAAATCTTGTTTAACCAATAGATCACCGGTAGCTGATCTTAACCAATCATTAACAGCCATTTCAAATTTCCATTCTTTGAGGTTAAACTCGACAGAGCTTGCAGTTGCTTCATTCTTTTTACCAACATTGAATCCAAACCGATCGAAAATTCTTCTTTTTGACATTACTGTCAAAATATTATCTAATGCAGAAACATATACGTATGGAGAAACAGTTTTTTTCGATTTAGACTCAAGATCAGGTTCAGTAAAAATTTTGCTACCGTATTTTATAACTTCTATCAAATTAGTTTCTAAACATTTGACTTTTGAAAAAGATTGTCCCCACGGTTGAACATGCTTCCAAGGAAATATTTCCATCCACTCATTTCTAAGAATTTGACCCATTTCGCCCGTTTGGGTTATTATATGAAAATGTGGATTATAGGTTCTTTTCCGGGGGTTGAAATTGCACTCAAATGAACGAATCCCCTTGAGGCGAATCCCCTTTCCCCTCTGATGTCTTTTCCTATGTTTCCCTATTATATCTCGTAAAACCTTGTGCAGTCCATCCGCATATCGATTTAACTCTTTAGCCGGGATGGATTTAATCGTCAATGTCAAAAAATGCGCATCATCCCAAGAGCTCATTACGGGGTAATATTTGTTAATGAGATCAGCTTTCCGAATTGCACTGCATAAAGTACAAACTCTATTCTTACAATATTTTCCGTAAAGACGTCCACTTTTTTCATAAATGCTATCAAAACAATAATATGAGTTCCAGTAGGATTTGACTTGTTCTAGCTTCCCCTTCTTTTCAGCAACCTCTATCAGGTTTAGAATCATTACTTGAGTAATTGTTTTTTTCTTTAGCCAACTCTTGAGCTGTTTTTTGTTCTTAACATCAACCCCTTGACCATTGATTAAGACTGAGTTTGTCTCGCTTTGTGCTAATGTATCAAGTTGTCCTCCCCTCGAAGAAACTGTTTTTTGCTCCACAATTACTCCCTCTTTCCCAACTCGTTTATCTCAGATATCTTTAAATAGCTTCTGTCTCCAATTTTTATCAATTGTAATTGACCTCTTTTGATCATCCTGTAGATGCTCATTCTTGATATATCCAATGCATTTGAAGCTGCCTGAATGGAGATAAGGTTCAGAGAAGGTCGATAGGCCTTGTTTAGCTCTCTATCAATGATTTGCCTTATTTCTTGCTCTGTCATTGGACAAAGCTTGTATCATAATGTCACAAACAGGGCCGGTGACATGTCACCTTCGTAAGAAGGTGCTGAATATTTCTTCGTTCTTAGCCGAATTATCCATAAGAAATCCTCTCTGCAGAAAAAAATTTGCGTGTTTATCTAGTATATTTTTGTTCTCTTTTCTGAAGTCACCCAAAAGACGATTGTAAGCTCTATGAATTGCATTATAGGAAAAACTGTGATTCTGAGCTAGGCTTCTCAACTCTTTTTTTGTGAACATTGGATGTCCATTAGTGTTTTTATCTGGATTCTTTGAGTTTACAATATCAAACCATCTAACAATCATACATCCAGCCATAAACTTGTAGGCACTAATACTTAATCGTTCCTCTTCCTCTTCCTGCAGGAATAGAAGTTCATATTTAGCTAAGTCTTGGATTTTATCAATTAATTCATCCTTAGTCCATTTTAGCAATTTCTCCCTATCGTACCGAAATATCATGATGTCATTTTAGTCATCTCCCGAATAACAGTAAGTTGATCTGCTTTGACATACTGCCGGAAAACAGATTCTGTCTTATGTCCTGTATAAGCCATAATTTCTTGAATAGGCATTTTTTCCAGGAATCTGTTAGTAGCAAAACTTCTTCGTCCAGTGTGACTTGAGACTAACTCCCACTTCTTCTTTACAGCGTCCACTCTCATCCCTCCTTTTGTTTTAGTTATTGTTACTGACTTATCTATTCCGGCAGCCCTGCAAATTACCTTTAGAAGTCGATTAAAATATTGGTCAGCAAATGAAGGGAGATTATTATCATATTTACCTAATATCCTCTTTGCTTCCCTATTCAATGGTATGGTGACATTCTGATAGGTCTTAATCGCTTTGATCATTATGTAGTCATCAAACACATGACTTTCATTGATTCTTTTTGCATCACTAATTCTCAATGCGGTATTGCATAGAAATAAGAACAAATCTCTACATCTCTCATGAGATGGATCATCATACTGAAATTCCTTTAATTGATTCAGTTCATCAGTGGTGAGGTATACGTTATCACTTTCCTCTCTTAGAACCTTAAAAGACTTCTTATGAAAATCAGGATTAACCGGATAGTTCAAATCCTCGGCCATATTAAGGATGGTTCGGATATTTCTAATTTGTTTTCCAACATAGTTCTTTGCATAGTTTTGAGCATTCAACCAGTTAGTAAACTTTGCGTGGAAATCCAGATTTATAGTGGCAAAACTTATAAAGTAGTTAGTCTCCTTTTCGAATTTCTTTAACTGATTGAATGTTGTTTTAAGAGCCTTGATAGAACCGGTCTTCCATGATTTCCGATTTATCTCAATCTCGGAATTATAAAAATCGAAAAAATCCTTCTCAACTAATGTTGGGATCCTCCCTAATAACTTATCTAATTCCCTTCTCAGAACTTCCTTGTTAATAGGGCTTCCATCTGCTTTCTCCGTTACCTCTCTAACCTTGCTCAAAATCCGATTGAGCATTTTGTTCCTTCTCTCTCCCATCGGAAAAGTCTTACCTACCCTAAACTTTCCTTTACTGGTATCCCATTCTGAGGGTTTAGCAGGAATACCCAATGCATAACTAAATCTTCCGCCAGGGAACAATCGAGATGAAATGAGAAATACAACATTCGCTTTATTGTTGTCCAGAGAGAATCTTGGATTTAGACGAAAAGATTGTTTTGTTCGAGGCATGTACTACGATATGTACTACAAAATAAATAAAAAATTGACACAGTGTTACATGAAGTTACAGTCTTCTATCAAGTAATAAAGGCTATGTGATATGATAAGGATATTTTTTGACTAGATGTTACAGCCTGTTTCAATAAGGTGTTAGTACTGGTGGGCCCACTATTAAAGCACAGCGTAAGTTGTGCTTTTTTTGTTTTTATGTGTAGATAGATCGTGTGAGAAAATCAAGGCTCATGTAAAATTGCCCTACCGTGATAGCTTAATGAGACAATTCAATAATTAATGCTTCATGCTTTCAATGGTAATTGAATGCAAAATGTTGTGCCCTGCCCTTCCACACTTTCACAGGTAAGTTTTCCCTGGTGCTCTTTGATTATTATATGTGCCACAGACAAACCCAATCCTTTACCGGTTCCCATTTTTTTCGTGGTGAAAAAAGGGTCAAATATCTGTTTCTGAATGGCATCCGGAATGCCAATTCCATTATCCTTTATATAAACGGAAAGTTGATTTTCGCTTCGGATGGTACTGATCTCAATCCTAGGCTTATTGACATCATTTGTGAAAGTGGCAGAATTGAGTAGCAGGTTAAACAAGGCCTGATTTATTTTTTCAGGACTGCATTTCAAGCTTATGTTTTGGGGAACATAGTTTAAGATAATCTCCGCATTGTCCTTGAACCTGTGCTTCACTAGATTAAGCGTCTGATTGATCTCGGCATGGATATCCACCAGCTTTTGCTCGTTATGGCCACTTGAATCAAAAACTTTGAGGTTGCTAACTACTTTTTTTATTCGAGTTGCTCCAGTCTCTATTATTGAGAGCATTTCTGAAACCTTCTGATTTTCAGTGGGTTCATTGATACCTCGCTTAATTAACTCTACTCCGTTGAAAATATAGTTCAGCGGATTGTTGATTTCATGCGCCATACCACCAGCCAATAATCCGATGGCAGCCATTTTTTCATTGGCCACCAATTGAAGCTGTGCTTGCTTCAAATCTGCATGAGCGGAAGCCAGCTTTTCTGCGTAAATGGCGGTTTCATTACGCTCTTGTCGGAGATTAATTACTTTTCTGTAAACATTTCCTAAATCATAAATAAGGAGTAAATACCTTATTTCATCAGCCTCGTCTGGCAATCTTTTTATGAGAAAATCATAGATGGAATGACGTCCGTGAAATTCGACTTCAATGCAATCGAGCCTGAACTCCTCTCCCACTGCTAACTCCTCCACCATCTCACTAAGCCCTAAAAACACTTCATTTCCTTTGATCAAGGAGGTGCCAGGGCTCAATGCAATCAATTGGTCATCTGAACTCAAGGCAACGCCTTTCTTGTCAAGAATGATCGCTTGAATATTTTGATGGAGAATTTGATTTTTTATTTGATTCAGGTCCATAAACGGAATCTGTTAGCCACGCAATGATAGATAACAATAAGTCTGCGATTCAATAAATTGGGTGAACAGCCAAATAACTCGATTAAGTATATCATCCTTTACGCAATTCACCTTACTCTCAATTTGGCTTATCTGATTTTTAGCACTTCTAAATAAGGTTTTGGGTCGTTCAACGAATATTAGATAAAGCTTTTGATTAGTGATTTAGCTTGCTTCACATATAATAATTGGAACGAAACCCATCACCCCATCAAACCAAGCCCCATGAAAACGTTAGTATGTGCATTACTTATCTTTTGCTCTTTCAACCTTTTATCTCAAAATGTTGATTTGAAGCAGGCCATCAAACATTACGATTCACAGAATTTTGGTATTGCTGAAAAAGAAATCAATCAAGCATTGACACAACCTTTCACATCAGATGAAGAGGTTGCCAGTGCTATGTATTACTATTTCTTGATCAATATGGAGATATATGGATCGACAGAGGCATTGCAAAACAATGTGGAGCTCACCGAAAAAATCGCAGAGGCTTACACGATCTATATTCAGAAAGAGCAAACAAGAAAAACCGAAATCGCAGCTGGCCTAGTGAGGCTATCTCATCTGCTTGTAGATATTGCTGCAAAGCAATATGAATCCGAACAGCACAGCGAATACTTCTACACCATGGATCATATTGCGCTTCTTTTAGAGACCATAGGAGAAGATACGGGCGATTTTATAGAGAAACTTGCGGAGGATGCTACAAGACTTGGACGCGATCTTAGAGCGATGAGCTATTGGCACCAAATGATTATAAAAAATCACAAGAAAGAATTCGCCTATAAAGAGCTGCTCGCCATACTTTATAAGTTAGAAAAGTATGATCAAGTAGATCAACTGCTAAGTGATGCAAAAAATGATTGCCCAAACAGCAATCGCTTTGCTAAAATCGAAATCATGCGGTACACAGACAAAGGCATGAAATACAGTGCACTACAGCTTGCTAAACGAGTGGTAACCGAAGAGCCAAACAACCTTGACGTTGTTTATCTATACGGTCTATTAAGCGCACAGCATAACGAACATGATGAAGCGTTTTCTTCATTTGTTAAGGTCACTCGTATGAACGAGGATCATTTTGAAGCCAATAGAGAACTGGGTAAGCATTACTATCGCTTTAGCAATCAGGAAGGTCATCTAAACCTGGCCTTGAAATATTTTGAAAAAGCTTATGCACTCGAGCCAAAAAATACCGAGGTAAGAGACTTGCTGCATAGTGTATACTTGGAAACCGGTAATACCGCCAAAGCCCTCAGCCTCAATTAATTGACAACACCAACGGTCTCAAGATCCTTCTTTTTCTACAAACCAAACATCAAATGGTTTATGTGTCTTAGCAAGGATCATTGGATGAAATAGTTTTCCGAAATCATTTCTCGTTTCGCCGCTCATCCACTAATTGCTTGACTAATACCACTATTTCTAGCTTCTTGCTTTACAAATCTCTGCGACTATGAAAAAGCTACTTTCTTCGATCCTGTTATCGCTTGTTTGTTTAGGCTTTGGTTATACCCAGCCCAATAAGATCATCCAATCTGCTCTGGATAGCATTCTGTCTGCTTCAGATTATCCAGGTCTTGTTTTTACCCACATCGATTCCAACAATCATGTGCGCACATTTGCCAGTGGTTGGGCTGACAAAGAAAACCAGGTAGAGATGGCTACAAGCCACAAACTACACGGTGGAAGTACGGGCAAAAAGGTAGTTTCTGCTGTAGTGATGCAGTTGATCTCAGAGGGCAAATTGAATCTGGAGGATAGATCATCCAAATTTCTGGGAGATTACGCATGGTACGGCAGGCTTGCGAATGCGAAAGAAATCACGATTCGAAACTTGCTTCAGCACACCTCGGGAATAATACGCTATGAATTTAAAGATGCATTCCTGGAAGACCTTAAGAAAGATCCGACAAGGGTATGGAAGCCAGAAGAGCTGCTGTCTTACGTACTCGATGATGAACCGCCCTTTGAAGCTGGAAGCGGGTTTACTTATGCGGACACCAATTATATACTTCTGGGTATGATTATCGAACAGATCAGTGGGAATGATTTTTATTCGGAGGCCAATAGGCGCGTCTTGAAACCTTTGTCTCTCACTAGCTTTTCTCCTACCAGCAACGACGCGATAGCTAAGATGGCTCAAGGGTATTACACCGAAGGATCCGAATACGCTCTGGGCTTCAAGGCTCCTTTTTTAGTAGATGGAAGGGCGCAGAATAACATGCAATTTGAATGGACCGGTGGGGGCTACTTCTATGAAAATGCAGATTATGCCAGACTTCTAAAAAGCATCTATGAAGGAGAGGCTTTTGATATGACGCAACTCAGAGCTGATTTTTTCAGCTACGTAAATGCACCTGAAATTCAAGGTAGTTATGGATTGGGGGTTATCAAATACGAATTCCCTGGTTTGGGTACCTTCATCGGCCACTCGGGCTTTTTTCCCGGATATAACACCGCAGGATTTTATCATGCGGAATCCCGGCAAGTATTTACCATGCAAATCAATTCAACGGAAATGCCTCAGCTGAGGAGATTCTTCACCGATTACCTTGGTATGGTTCGCATGATTATGAATTATGATATGTCTAAATAGCCTTGAATTCGCTCCTATCTAATTCTGAACTCCCAGTTTCTTCAGTATATCATTCATCAAGCACCATTTTGCAAAAGGTTTGCTCCTACAAAAGCCGTGAACCAAAGCCAGTTTTGATTCACATAAATGGAAAGAAGTAAGCTTGTCAAGATAAAAATTCCTGCGATTGCATGTACTATTCTATTGATCATGTTGTTCGATGGTTGGTTTATAATTCTGCTGCTGACATCTCTACCAAAGTTCTATAAGCACATAGTGTGTGTTTAGTAAATCTGGACATCAACCTAGCTGCACCTCTGATGATGATGTTATCCGATACGAGCACAATTCTTTCGGTTTGATCATAGAGGGAGTTCATTTGCTCCATCCATAGATCTTTTGCTTGCTTATCGAATCCGCTCATGTTCTGACAGTCCCAGATATGAACGAATTTTTCAGATGGATTCATTTTACACTGACTCTTCCATTCATCTATTGCATCAGATGATAATTCATGTGTGAATTTTCCATTGAAAGTGAAATGAAGATAGTTATGGCTATTTTGACTAAATTTCTTGACTTCAACACCCTCTACGGGTACAGAAAAAGGTATAGACTCACTCATTTGCATAGATAATTATTTAGGGTTTTCGCTTCTACGAAGGTAAAAATTATCATTTGATAATAATCAATCGAATAAATGGATTGGTCGAGTAATGCACGCGACTGATGGAAGGGTGGTAAAAAAAATGGTTTTAAATCTGAAATCCTTAAGATTAATGCAACTCTTGGCCTGATTATCTGTCTAATTCAATATGATTCTTAGCAAAGGCGCATATTTCGGATTAAAAGATAGGGTTCGGGTATTGGATGACTATCTAGTTACGCTTACTTACTATCAAGACCAGCACAAAATACCCCACCATGCGCATGAATCTGCTTATGCAAGTATTGTTCTTCGTGGCAAATACTTAGAAAAAAGAAAATCCAGCTCCGAAGGAACAGAAGTTGGTACCTCCAAGGTTGTCTTTCGTCAGATGGGATACGAACATGCCAATGAGTTTTCTAACACTGGTGGTGTGTGTCTCAACATAGAATTGAATGACGAATCTAAAGATAAGCTGGGGCTCTTCTCATTGTTATTCAAAGAATATCACACTACCCCACCCACCTTGGAAATTGCCAAGGTAGTCAATGCCTTACTCGCGGGATACAGAGACGATGAAATCAACTGCTTAATAGGGGAATTTTTCGCCTCTTTCCTTCTTCAGACTCAAGGGGTAAGAGATTCCGTAGTGGTAAATAAAGCCGTGGATTTTATTTCAGAAAATTTTCATCGGTCGCTTTCATTGGAAGAAATTGCTGCATTTGCCAACGTACATCCAGTATATCTCGCCAGAGCTTTTAAAAACAAAATGAATAGTACCATAGGCGATTTCATTCGGTCCAAGCGTATTACATCTGCCTATTTTGATTTATTTAATGCGGAGTCTACACTTACAAATACTGCATTCTCCACCGGTTTTTTTGATCAAGCTCACTTCATTAAATCCTTCAAGGGCTCTTTTAATCAAACGCCTACTCAAAGTAAAAATCTGCAAAAGTTAATCTGATACAATTATCCGCATTGATCAGTCCGTTGATTTGCTAGATCAAAAAATCAAAAAAGGACTATGAAATTGTATTTTATCCAACTGCTAAAGATTGTCTTATTCAGTGGGCTGGTAAGCACCTCCTGCGCTCAAAGCAGTCGTTCCATCGATGATGCTCAAAACGCCTACTTCCAAATGGATCACAAAAAAGCATATGCAACATTTGCCAATGTAATGCGTGACCGCCAGCAAACGATCGACGATCGAATCATTGCTACTTTCTACACTGCCAAAATGCAATGGATGTTTTATCAAAATCCAGATAGCGCATTTTTACTCATTGCAAAAGGACTAGAACTGAACGAAGATCAAGCTAAATTTCATTTACTAAGGGCGCGAATTCTGAACGAACAAGGCAAGTACGATGAAGCAATGCAAGCAGCAACCTTAGCGTCTGCCTCAGGCGAATCAGAAAAAGATTTTTACGATGCTGAATTTGCATTTTGCTACAGTATTCTTGAAAAACACAAATCTCTGGCCAGCACTAACAATCAAGCGTTCAATCCTGAACATCAGCAGCTGCTGGAAGGGTATTCAAGACTCAAAAAATTGGCTGATCCAAGGCCCGGCGATGTGGCAATTGCGAAGCTGCAAATTGGGTACGCGCTTTTAGTCGGAAGCGGTGAAGATTTGTTCAATGGCTGGATGTCCTACTTCAGGTTGACCCGCATTGATCAGGTACACCCCTCTCTGATAGAGCAAATAGACGAGTTTCAGGAGGCAGCCAAATCATACAGCAGCACGAGCACGCTAAAAACTAAGGAGGCTGTGCTTCTGGGACTTGCTGAGAGCGGATTCTACGAATACGCTGCATTGGTACACTCACTATATTTTGATAAAAACCCATCTTCCGATCAGGACATCAAAGAAATCCTGCTTTACCACCAATTCATTGAATCCATACAATCGATGACACTTGCCTTCTATCAAGAAATAATCGCCAATGGAGAACGGTCAAACAATGAACGTAAGGAAATATATGTCAACCAATTGGTACCTTATGCCATGAAGCTTTGGAAAGCTTTGGAGTGGAATAGCGGGCAGCCAACCTTCACAAAGGAAGGGTTTGAAAGAGAACTGCGTAAACGCTTCAAAGCAATCATTAGTCCTTTCAGTGCGAATGGATATTTTGGCCTGCAAATGGGGCACATTGTTTTGAATGATAAGCGCTCCATCAAACAATATGGTGAGGAAGCTGTATTCAGCTACATCGCGGTAGATCATATGGTTTCGAATGGATACTCCGGATGGTTTTGGGACGGCCTGGCACAAACCGGAGGTTGGGCAGATGATGAAGGATTTTTGCAAGTCAGGAGTGCCTACACGTCTGGCCCAGTCAATAAATGGGTTAAGCAAACGGATTCGGTACAGATCAAAGAATGGAAAGAGGACATTGAAAAGTACAGTCTCAAGGATGATTCCATAGCACAAGAAAATCCATATGCATTTTTGAGAGGCTTAAGTCTGAGGCTTGATCGATTGCAGGAACAGTCACTATTGGACTCACTTAAAAGTAGTGGACTAATAGTTGCTGAGCTGCGAATTGCCTTCATCAACACCATCGAGTTTCTAGACCTGGAATCCGGAATCTATGCGCATGAAGGAAGGCATGTCATTGACAAGAAAAACAACTACTCTAAAAAGTCAGCAAAACTCGAGTACACCGCTAAACTATCCGAGATATATTTTTCTTCTAAACCAATGATGGCCGTATCTGCGGTGATTTCCAGAAACATCGGAGATGACACTTCGCACGGGAAGGCTAACCTCAAAGTGGTCAAAGGATTGGTTGATTGGATGGAAAAGAACAGCAAAGAAATTGTCGACTATGACGCTGCAAGACCAACACTCCCACAGCTTGATAAACTTTCCGACTCACAATTGAAAAGAGCTGTTAAATCACTGGACCCTATGGCGGATTGAGCTAGATGTATCCAACCCTGCCGGTGTGGGCATAGGAGATTAATCCAAATGCCTGCGCTAGTTAGAAGAATGGCAGCTCGTAAGGTTAAATTTCAAAATTGCTACTCGTTTTTATTTTGCTTTCTTCAGCTTCTTCTTCTTCTTCTCGTAGGTCGGAACGATCTGGTAACGCAGAATTTTTCTATCTCTTAGTGTTTCATATTCACTTACAAAACTTGCTACGTCGCTGTAGCCTTCATACTTCCTGCCAGGATATTTTGAGTCAGCTGTGAAATTGAATAAGCCGTTTTGATCCTTGTAAACAGCGATCCAATGTTTGCTTAAGGTGGAGCCTTTGATCGTTATTGGTTCAAATTCAATCATCAGGTAATTCGCCTCATATTCTTGCGGCATCTTCCGAAGCGTTTCTACCGCAAAGCGACTTAAATCCAGGCATACACCATTTGGGTTTTCATAAAACTCCTCAGGTGTCAGAATCTTTGTTTTGCTGCGTAAGTCACTGCCCTCTCCTAACTTGAGCGCTCTTGACATATCATATCCAAAGTACTTGCCAATCCATTGATTTACGCTATCAACATGATCCCAATTTTCTAAAATTTCCTGGTAGGATTTCTCGGAAGAAATACGTTGCTGGTCAGCGTTTGTGGGCGCATCAGATAACCTCATTTGTTCATCATCAGACTGAGCAATCACTGGTGTACCCAGAAACTTGGTAAAGCACAGAACTGAAATTAATAGTACTCGAGATTTAAAACGCATGACTAAAATTACTTCTATAGATTCAAGCGTTTTAACGATTCACGCAAGATGTGGTTGTAAAAAGCCTTTGCTAAAGTTGAATCAGTCTACATCGATTCCATCGCTATCAATCTCAATTTGCAGCTCTGATTATGAGGTTCATGGTTTCATTCGCTTCTGCCTCAAACTCACCCTCATCATCAGGTGTAGCTACCCACCTGCCTCCTTGGATTTTGACCCACATTCGATTGTTGACTTTGTCTTGCCACCAGGTTTCTCCATTGGAATTCATTACTTCTTCCAACGAATTCATCATTTCATACACGTGAAAATTGGCTGTGTTACTTATTTGCTGGATAAAAACAACCGGGTCTATGGAGCCATCAAACTGAATGCCAATAACCTGCAAATCTGATTCTTCCATCATACTCTCCACTTCCATATTGAAATTTGTAGGGTCAATGATTTCATCCGGAAACGTTAATTCGTACACCCCGTCCGGACTTGTTGCAAAATCTCGCATGTGGTTGAGTGCCCATTCTGGTTGTGATGTAGTCACAGCCCACGAACCTACCGGAGTAGCCAAATCCGCGGGATCATATCTATCTACATGAATGGCCATAAAATCTTCAAAATTGTAATTTTGAGGAGGACCAGGGCCAACTCCATGCAGGACGAACCCCAAGAAACCATAGAAAGGACCAGGAACACTTACCCCACCAACAACTTCAGACCCAAGCGCAGGGATGGTTACGTCTTTTCCATAGGTGAGAAAAGAGTCATCGTACACCAGGTAGTTTTCCTCAGGTCCCCAGTGCCCATATGGATCCCAAAGAGCGCTGGCTAACGTGAAGTAGGAGTTTGACGCCTTAAGTTTGACGCCTGGATCTGACGCTATCAAGAGGTTGTCATAATTCCGTACCTGTCCTTTGTCTACTGGCCTGAAGTAATAGTCATCTGTTGCAAAGACTCCTGCTCGATCATGCGCTGTCACCTGAAAATTCACTACTACGTTGTTCCTCATGCTGAATGCACTGTGATATGTAGCAAAAGCAGTCGGTGCAGCAGAAGGAAAAAATTGAAAATCAGCTATATCGGGCCTTCCTGTGCCGTTCATCATAAAGTTGAGGCTTGTCCCAACGATCAAGCTCCGCTCTATCACCCCATCAGCTCCAGAGCCTGCAAAGAATCTTCCGCAATTATCTGCTGAAACAAACTCATACATATCCGTCCAAACACCTCTATCCCAAGAACCATTGTCCATGTTCTTCCAGGTCTTTATTCTTGAAAGGGCAAATCTTCTCAGGTTTTCAAAGGAATTGGTATGAATGTCTGTTCTGCCATCAGTCGTGGACCAATACTGGAGAGGAGTCGTATTACCCTCATCATCCGATTGCGGATCATCGATGTGTATTCCATCGTTCCTGTTAGAGTGTGCCGTATTGTTATCAAAGATTCCAAATTCAAGCCGATTGGGACGCATCAATATTCCATCATCGTATAATACGGCATTACTTAGCCCAAATGGTCTCGACGGAAAGGCGAGCCAGTAGCCAAATGTCTGGCAATCGGCAGCTGTATTATTTGTAACGACATTGTCAGGGTTGGCAATCCAAAATCCGGATGATCCAAAATCCCCTACCTCATGCATCATCAGCTGACTTCCCCATTCTGGATTTCTCACATGCAAGATTAGGTTGCCATCAATGATGTTTCTCCGCTCAACTGCGTCTTCTGTAAAAAGACCATGCCCTCTCACATCATAAACAATGTTGTTTTGTACGAGCACGCCGTTTGTTCCATGAATAACAATGCCACGGTTAGCCGAGTTATTGATGGTATTGTTTCTAAAGTACTGCCCTGTAGCGTCAGCCAATGTTTCTGTGCCACTGTAGCTGAGCATATGCCAATGAAAAGGGTATCTTCTCAGGCGCCCCTCCTGTCCCACTCTTCTAAACTCTACGCCTTCTACGTGAGCTGTCGCCGAAGGCATTATCATCGTGTGGGCACCAAAACCTTGGGCCCATAACTCATCATCTGCAGATTGAATGACAATATTTCGCGTAAGGTTTCCAACTTCAGCCCGTTCGTCCAACACGAGCGGAGTGATCTCATTTCCCGTATCTGGTAAAGGCGCGGTGACTAGTCCGTTGGGAGATAGGCTCATGCCATCAGTTGTAGGGTATTGGAGCAAACCCCATCGATGCGCATTTAATCCTTCAGCTAGGGTCAAGGTAGTGCCATTAACCTCTGTCAATCCCACCCTTTGAGTAACAGAAATTCCAGCACCAGCTTCATAGTAGTCCGTCGGTGCAATTACGATTTGATCCTCAGCTTTCCAGTCTACTTCTTCTGTCAAAGTAAGTGAGGTCGATCCTAATTCTCCATGTGCGTTGATTTTGGTCCAAATCACATCAGGTGAAGCTCCATGCAATTCCAAGTTTCCATTCATGACCATAATTCCTCTGGTGCCCATTCCCATGATTTCTGCTTCAGTATCCTGATCATTAAGCGTGATAATGGCTTTTTGTGTGAATGGATTCTCTGTGGTTCCTACACGTAGTGTCCCATTCACCACGATCCATTCGGTGGTCAGCGACAGATCTGATCGATCGAATGATAAAACTCCATTGATTAGCAATCCTCCTAAGTCAGGCGGAGTCTCATCTAAAATGATATAATCGCCCTCAGCAATGGTAACTTCATCACCTGCTTGTGGTTTACCCGCGCTTCCCCATGTCGCGGGATCTGACCATAGGTTCGTGCTGGTAGTAGACTCGATCTCTATCACTTCTGAAAAGTGAGGTGTACAGCCCTCCTCTTCAATCCGCGCGCGATAATACATGCGCTCTTGACCGATCACCACCTCAAGCCCATTGATCGCTCCTCCATTGTAATCCACCCATTCACTATTGTCGTTGGAGTATTGCCACTGGATTTCGCCTCTATAGGTATCCCCTGTAAGTACCACTCTATCTTCAAGTGCCACAGAAAGACTTTGTTGACAGACTGCAGGTTTGGTTGAGATGATCAAAATCAAAACTGCGAGTTTCGTTAGTAATGCTCTCATTGAATTTTAATTTTAATGCGATCTGAACCTGAAACATGTTCAAAGTGGATGATATAAATCCCTTTAGGCAAATCCGACACTTCAACTTGAAGTTCTCCATTGGTCATCTTCCTTGATCTTACTTTCTTTCCATTGAGATCTATCAGCTTGATTTCAGCTTCCTTGATTGCAGACTTGATAGTGAAGGATGATTCTATTGGATTGGGGTAGACCGAAAAAACGTCCGATTCGTCTAAACCGGTAATGGGGCAATCAACGCCCTGGTTAATTGCAACTGTCACCTCATGTGTCGTTTGAGCGCTCACATGATAGCCTATCACAAAGCATAAAACAATGGTAATATATCTAGTCATATTTGAAGTATTCTAATAATCAAATATGCTTCTATGTGGATCGCCATGCAAATTTGCACGATATACAAACCGTCTACAAGGAGTTAACTATTCCAGGTTATGAATGAATAAATTGAGATCTGATTTTTCTGAGAGGTTGAATTTCTTTCTAAGCCGGTAACGAGCCATTCTTACACTCTTCGATTCAATGTTAAGTAAGACGGCTATCTCATTATTGGTCAAGTTCATTTTGATCAACGCGCTCAATCTTACCTCGCTTTGCGAGAGCGCTGGAAACTTCTTTCTCAGCATTTCAAAGAATGTAGCATGGACTTGGCTAAAGTATTTTTGAAAATTTTCCCAGTCTTTATCCAGCGCATTGTTCACGTTTATGATACTCTTGATTTTTTGCTTTTCGCTGCCTTCTAACTTTTCAACAAAATCCTCAATGTCCTTGATGCTGTTTTTTCGGTGAATCATGCTTAGGGTGTATGCGGAAAGTTCAGCTTGATTTTTTTCCAACTTTTCGGTTAAAAGTTGCTTCTCTTCACTCAATGATTTTTGCCTGATCAACTGACGAGATCGGTAATTGAAAAAACCGAGGAAGCCTATTGCAAGTAGTGAAATACAGCCAATAATAATTGTTCGTTGCTTATACCTATCGACTTCTCTTTCCCTCTGTAGGGTCTCTATCTCCTGTTGCTTTTTAGCTGTTTCAAGTGCTACCCGTTGATCGGCAAATATCTCCTGTATGCGATCATTGTTCAAAGAGTCCTTATACGCCAGACCGAGTGTGAGGTAATGAAATGCGCTATCGAATTGCCCCTGCTCTGCAAGCAGGTAGCTCAAGAATACGGTAGACTCTCTTGCCCATACTTTATCTTTTTGTTCAACAGCCAAGCTGAAACCTTCCCGCAGAAAAAAAGAAGCACTGTCAATCATTTGGAGCCCTCGATACGACTTCCCCAATTCCGTATAAATACCGAACAGTGCATTTTTATTCGCTTTGCGAAATTTTAGTGATTTTCTATTCAACAGAATGGCTTCTCGAAAATTTCCTTGTTGAAATTGGAGGTTTGAGAGGTTGGAAAGTGCCATACCTTGATAGCTACTGTCACTTCTTTTTTTAGCCTCTGACAGTGCTTTTTCATAGTAATACTGTGCGCTATCCAAGTTTCCAGCAAAATTATAAATACCTCCCAACGTTGAATATCCTGATTGATCATTGTCCTGTTCATTTAACTCAATGGATCTTCTGACATATTCTATTGCTTTGTCGTAGCTGCCCATTCTCATATAAACCAATGAGATGTTATTCAATTCGGATGATGTTTCACGATCCAACCCGTTGATTATTTTTAGCTGATAAGCCTTTGTGAACCATTCCAGGGCTTGTGTATAATTCGTTTGCATTCCTTGAATTACACCCAGACTATTGTAAACATCACCTTGCAATGCGATTGAGTCAGTCGCTAAAAAGGCTTCCATGGCATGGAGATAGTGCTCTTCACCATTCTTAAAATCTCTTGCCCGAACATGAATTTTACCTATGTACCAATGAGCCATTCCTTTCTCAAAAACAAAGTCATCTAGTTCAGGAAGTGCTTCATATAGCAACACAGTAGCTGTGTCTCTAAGCCCAGCATTGTAGTACGCCATGCCAGCATACATCTTACTCAACTCCACTCCCTTATCAAATCGTGTCTCCCTGGAAAGAATTAATGCTTGACTGGAATAATAAAGTCCACTGTCATACGAAGCTCGATACTTGTATGCCTTTTGGAAGAGTTCTTGAAGTTGCTCACTTTGTCCACTAACAATCAGCGATGTGAACATCAATAGGAAATGCAAGTATTTCTTCATAGGTGGATTATAGCTCAAACATAGGTATTTGGCTAAAGAATTTCGAAAGTGCTGCTTGAAGTGGGTTGTCGCAACACCTCGATACTAAATCTATCTGTGATCAACTTTTGGCTGTTACAAAAACCAAATAGAAAAAGGATAGCGCTGTCTCTGAGGAAGGTGGTTTAATATCGTTATTCATAATAAGCACAAGCGGACGCTTGCGCTAGTTGGGGCTGGATTGATTTTAGTAGCTCTTTTTGGCGAAACGTCACTCCGATTCGTTTTTGGAGCGCCAAAAATGAAAGCCCCCCAGCTTGAGCGTTCCCCTAAAACTAAAAATCCACCAACGCAATCGGGCGCTGGCACTAGTTGGGGCAAAGAAGTAAGAATGGACCCACAGCTTATTTTCACAAGCATAGGGCCCACACTCTACTATGATACCTTGACCTATTAAAGCCACTTTTTGCCTTGCATCTGGTCACTCAAGTATTGCATATCCTCAGCTGAACCGATCGTAGCACGCGCCCAACTTGGCTTGCTCGGCCAGCCACCAGCCAGAAGAATTTTATTCTTCCACATCAGGCTTTTGTACTCTTTGAATTTTTGAACATCGTAAAAGACAAAGTTTGCATCGCTCTTTATGTATGGGATACCCAGGTCATCAAGGGATTGATAAAATGCTGATTTGCCTTGTTCATTAAATGCTCTTGACTTGTCAATGAAGTCGTCATCTTCGAGCGACGCAATTGCTGCTGCTACGCTTAGAGAGTTGGGCATGTTTCCGGGAAACCCCAAGGTATATTTGGCTTCCAGCTCTTGCATGAGCTTGGACGGGCCTAACATATATCCAATTCTTAGACCTGCCATGCCATATATTTTAGAGAATGTTCTAGCTATCAAGACATTCTTTCCTTCCTTTATCAATGGTGCCATGGTGTGTTTTCTCCATGCGTTGAGGTAATGAATGTAGGCTTCATCTACCAGGACATGCGCTCTATCAGCTAGTGCACTGCAAAAGGCACGTAGACTATCAGGTTCACAGCTTGTCCCTGTGGGATTGTTCGGATTGCATATAGTCACTAATCTTGTTTTGGAGGTTACAGCAGCTTCCATTGCCGGCAAATCCATCTTGAATTGTGCGTCCACCTCTACCTGCCTGACCTGGGCTCCAATTTTTCGGCCAAAATTCCCAACCACATCAAAGCTGGGACTCGGAACGATAATCTCTCCGCCATTTTCTGAGAAGTACGAAGATATCATTATGAGTGGCTCGAAAGAGCCGTGTCCTAAAAGGACATTTTCGGGTTTTAATCCTTCTTTTTCGGCAATCAATTCTTTGAGGGTCATGAAATCATATCGATGGAAAGTCGCATATCTGCTTGCTCTATGCAGCATCTCTGGAATGATCTCTTTGACCTTCTCACTGGGTCCCAGCGGATTTTCGTTGAAAAGAAGCCTTCTCACATTTTCATCACCTTCAATAGCGGATAATGCATCGGGTGTCGTTTTTCCGAAAACATCAAGCCCACTAAGTAATCCAAAGCTTGCCCCTGAAGCAAGTGCCGACATCTTCAGCCACTCCCGTCGTTTTATAGTTATACTCATAGCGTTTTTTGAGGTAAAGAAGGCGCTTACCTTGCTATGAAACCTATGAATTCATGAATGCTGAAATGATTTAGGCCAATCAATCAAGATTTTTGCGAAACGCTGAAGGGGTAACGCCTGTGATTCCCTTAAACACATGATTAAAAGTGCCCAGGTTGCTGAACCCTGAGTCGAAAGCAATGGAAATGATTTTCTTTTTAGGATCTTCCTTAATCAACTTTTTGGCTTCCTCAATCCGCAGTTCATTGACAAATTGTGAGAAATTACAATTCCCATATTTATTGATGATGAGTGAAACATCACGTTCCAGCAGATCCATCCTATTGGCCAGAGTTGCCAGTGAAAGATCGGGCTCTTTGTAGAGGTGCTCCGAAAACAACAGCTTCTGCAGATTTGAGAAATGAGCTTGCCCTTGCTTGTCCGATATTCTTGAATTGAGGTACCTGGAGGTAGAGCCCTTGAATAGCTTGTAGTGATTCAGCGCTACGAACAGGAGAATGAATATCAAAATGGAGAAGGAAACAGAGCCCAACGCATATAACGGAAGGAACTTCAAGAATATTAAAGCATAGACCAACCACATGACTGATAGCCCGGTGGTAAGGGCTGTAGCCCATGTCAAATCTTTACTACCAGAGTTTCTCCGGCTCTTGGCTAAACAAACAGCTGATAGGCCGGCGTATATGAAAGATTGCATCAAAATCAAGGAATAACTGATCATCCAAAAATCACTACCTCCTCCATTGGGCAAAACGGGAGAGAAAGTAAAGTAGAACGCCACCGGGATGAAATGAAGTGCATCCAGCCGATGCAGCTTTTTCTTCCCAAGCAGCATGCTGACGTATAGAAACAGTAAGGGGCCAACAGCAAGATTTGCTGCCAGACCTAAATTCTTGATGAAAAGTGGCAGATCTATGTGGGTGTAAAAGATCGATTTAGTGATTCGAAGGGACAGAGCTATGAGCAACCATGCGAGCAAGCGATTCTCGAGTTTATTGTTCTTAATTAAGAAAAAACCAAAGAACGAGCTGATGCCCAATCCCACACTGCTCAATATTGACGTAATCAAGATTCCTTCCATGCATTAAATATAGAGAAGCGAATGGATTTGGAGTGTTTTGAGCTGCATACATCAAAAGACAATTGCATTTGCAAAGTGCTCTCCGGAAGCCTATCGGCTTGAGTGTCCCCAAAAAAATCACCACATACATTGGTAAAAGATGAAATTAAAAAATGTTTTGAAGTCCCCATAAATTGGTTCCATGAATTATCACTGACGGAATAATGGATCGATATCTCTGATTAAGATAACCCCATAAAAGCCCAATAGGTAATATTCCAATCGCACTAATCGTAGCTCCAATGTAATCACCCGATTGGCTCCCAAAGCTCGGAATATGGGTAAGAGCCCACACCAGTGATACTACAAACCATCCGATACTCTTTGAGGTTAATGCTGACAGCCTACTTTGAAATAAGTGACGAGTCAACTCCTCCGGGATAGAAGCGGTTAGTAATCCTAAAGTCAAGAAGGCCATAACCCCTTGATGTTGCAGAACATCCTGAAACTTCAGTCCCTCTGGAAAGGTCAGGTAGGTCGATCCTCCAATCAAGATGATTATTGGTGCGGCTACATACCAATGCTTTAATCTAAATCCCAAGTTTGCTAAGGAGTATCTTTTAATTCCGAGGAAATAAATCAAGAAGAATATGGGATATCCAAATAGTAAGCGAAGAATCATAAGTCCAATCCTACCTCCTTTTGAAATTGCACCTGGGTCTACAAAAACAAACCAATAGATAAGAAGAAGAAGCATGACGATTTCGCAGCTGATAATTACAATGAGTTCAATTTTCTGCTGACGTATGTTCCAATCAGGGAGTATTAATTTTCCTGAGTAGAAAATAAACTCTGAAAGCAAAAAGCAACAGATAATAACTGATAAGTATGTAAGTACCTTTGGAAGAGAATCCTGCGCTACACCTAAGCCGATGACGCTTATTCCAAGGAAGACCGCAAGCAAACATGCTAACCTATGTCTTTCCAACAATTTAATAATGTGTTCCCAATACATGTGATATAAACCTTTGATTTAAATTTTAGTAAAAATCTTATCTATGCATTAGAAATGGGTTCTAATTATTAAATCCGAACTAATTTCATTTCTGTATGATCGACTACTACTGGCTTAAAAGCTTTACGGAGATAATTCAATTATTTATTTCTGTTTTGTTCCTAATCTACTTGTTTACAAAGTATGAGCATCACACACTCACACTAAAGATGCTCACGCTATTTTTATTATTGAAATTCCTTGAAGATTTCTATGGCGTTATTAATTATACATTCTGGATTGAAAATATACTCACGAGAGATGTTCTAAATATATATCGCATGCTTATGGGCTCTTTGGAAACCGGAATGATCGCTAGTTTGTGGCTACTGTCGGATGCGCTAAACGATCAAGACCGATCATTCAAGTCACGTGATTTTCTTTACTATCTCCCGTCAATTGTATTAGCTCCTTTCAACGTTATTCTAGCCACATATTTCAATCAAAGTTTGATTGAGGTATTTATGGTCGTAAGAGTGGTATTCATTTTTGTGTTAGCGATTTTACTTCTAAAGAAAGGAATCATTCACATGTTTAAACCCTTTTTAATCGCATTGTTGATTTGGAATATTTTATGGCTTTCTGAGGTCTTTTTATTCGAATTTTTAGAATTAATCTCTGAAGTCACGTCTTGGAAAATCTTCATTCTTGCGGAGACCTCCATCACAATTGGAATGACTTATTTTCTTGTTAAAGTTATTGCGAAACCTAAGTTATTAAAGAACGAACCCTTAAGTAATCATCTATCAAGTAGTTTCAAGGAACTTATAGAAAATAGACTTGATCACGCCATACGTATAGACAAGTTCTATAAAGATCCCGAATTAACGCTAGCTAAATTGGCTAATCATCTAGAACTACAACCTCATGATCTAACTATCTACTTAAATAAAGGATTAAGACAGAACTTCAACCAGTTCATTATCAACTTGCGAATTGATGAATCAATTCTTTTGCTTAGGGATGAAACATATAAGCACTTATCCATCGAACAGGTAATGCTTGAGACAGGCTTTAGTTCCAAGTCAGTATTTAACACTTCTTTCAAAGATAAAACGGGACAAACTCCTTCTGCTTTCAGGAAGCAAGTGATATCTAAATAGGTGCCACTCCCTGCAATGAATCTTTCTGAGCACTCCAAGATTCAACAGTTACCATTAACTTCCGTCTGTCTCAGTGCGAATTGTCCTGTATGAATATTATTCCCTATCTCATTTTTACTGGTTGTCTTTGTTCCGCGATTTTCTCGCTCGTTCTACTTTCATCCAAGAGCAATCAATTCGCAAATAGATTCCTTGCTTCAATCATACTTGCCATTGGGATCAACCTGATAACTGCATGGATTCTCTCTCGATCCTATTTCAACGAATACCCCATCCTTCATCTACTCCCATATGGTATCGGTTACGGTCTTGGTCCTCTCATCTATCTCTATATAAGATCCTTGACATCTAATGCGAAATTGAATTATTGGCACCTATTGTGGTTCGCTGGTGATTATACGCACAGTATCTATCATTGGTACTATGGCCGGTCATTCCCCAATCACTTACTACATGAGGTCGTTGATAAATTTGGAGCACTCTCCATAATTGTTATCATCTACTATCTATTGATTTCAAGAAAAACAATTTTGACTTATCAGAGTGAGCTTAGAGAAAAACTTTCAAACATTGAGCAGCAGACATTAAACTGGCTAAATCAATTCTTTACCATTTTCTTGATCTTAATTCCCATAGCGCTGGTATTCTGGATATTGGTACTCACAAGCGATCACAATGTGAATAATCAATTAATGACGCCAGTAATCTACGTGATCATCATTTTTTGGCTTGGCATTGGAGGAATCCGCCAACCGGAAATTGCTATTAGAGGCCTGAGCCCAAGCGATCCTGGAGAGGATGGTTCCCAGTTTCAATCACACCTAGACATTCTGATAAGGAGCATGGAGCACGACAAACTATATCTGCTAACCGACCTGAATGTACGCTACCTGGAAGACCAGCTAAATCTTACCGCCAAGCAGATATCTGAGGCACTGAACAAAGGTTTAGGCAAAAACTTCTACTCTTTCATTAATGAATACCGCGTAAACGAATTCAAATCAAGAGTTTCTGAAAATCTTCATTTGACATTTGCGGGCTTAGCCAAAGAATGTGGCTTCAATTCAAAGACAACATTTCAGCGCGTTTTCAAAGAAATAACCGGCATGCGTCCTTCTGAGTACCTCAGCTCAAGGTAACTTGGTTCCACTCCCTGCGGTGGGTCGTTTGCGACCGTAATTTCCCATCCATACTGTGGTTTTTATCCGTCTTTTGAATCAAAAAAAAGGAACGATGAAACGAATTTTTCTAATAACACTTGCCAGCTTATTTATTTCGCATTTTGGAAATAGTCAAAACTATGCTGACTCAACTTTTACTCAACAGATACACGCAGCGCGAGAACTAATTCTTAAACTGAAAGAAGATCAGAAAATACCAGGAATTTCTATTGCCGTTGGAAAGGCCGGACAGACCATTTGGAAGGAAGGGATTGGATTCGCTGATATCAAAAATGAAACAGCGGTCACCACTTCAACCAAATTCAGAATTGCAAGTATATCCAAGACTTTGACCGCATTGGCAATCGGAAAGCTTTATGACGAAGGGGAGTTAGAGTGGTCCGATCCCGTCAACAAGCATTTATCAATCGGAGAAGCAACAAATAGTTCCTATACCATCCGCCAACTTGCCGGTCACCAGTCAGGGATTAGACACTACAAGGGTTTTGAGTTCTATTCGAACAAACAATACAACAGTGTAGAAGAAAGCTTAGATCCTTTCAGAGACGACAAACTTTTGTTCGAACCTGGAGCTGAATATAAATACACTACCTATGGTTATACGGTTCTGGGTAGGTTAATTGAAGTCCTTTCTGGACAATCATATGCAGCGTATATGTCAACCGAAGTGTTAAAGGTGTTAGGAATGAAAAATACCGTTTTAGCCGACGGTGGATTTGATGAATCGGGAGTAGCCACATTCTACAGCAAGGGTGGGAAACGGGAAACTCGCGAAGTAAACCTGAGTGTAAAGTGGCCAGGTGGAGGATTCTTGTCTACTCCCTCAGACCTTGTATCGATGGTTAACCGGGCAGGTAAGATCATTTCTTTTTCTACGCTGCAAGATTTGATCACACCACAAAAGCTTCCGGATGGTTCCACTACAGGCTACGGCATGGGATTTCGCATTTCTCAGGTTCAATCTACCGGTCAGCTTATCGTACATCATGGAGGTAGGATTGTTGGAGCCAGGTCATTTTTACTGGCATTGCCCGATCAGCAAATAGTGATCGCAATATGCACCAACACAGAGGCAGACTATGGTGTGAATGAAGTTTATGAGATAGCGAAATTGTTTCAAAACTAACGCTCATTTATTCACCTATACTTTACTAGTTACCAAAAAAGATTAAACAAGAAACCCACCAACGGTGAAGAAGGTATGCTCGGGCCGCAAGGCCTTTCTTTTCCATTGCCCGAAACGTCGGACAGTAAAAAATGAGGAGCCCAGCGGCTTGAGCGCCCATCCCCTACCGCAAGCAGGATCACCAACGGTGAAGAAGCTGGGTTTTGTAGCGGGCCGCCTTGATGGTAAAGCATTCGTCTAACTTACTACATAGGTCCAAGGAGACTTCTTTTTACATAGATTAATCATCCCTCAGAACTTTAACCGGGCTTACTCGCGCAGACTGAAGCACTTTAGCTCCGGTCGTGAGAATGAAAATGAGTAGTACCGAAAACAAGGTCACTAAATAAACCCACCATTTGATATCAACCGAATAGGCAAAATTTAAGAGCCATTCTTCAAGAACCATGTAAGACAATGGGATGCATATTAGGGTACATATGAACATCATGATCAGAAATTTCTTACTCAATACGAATATAATATTGCTTACCGAGGCACCAATTACACGTCGCACTCCTACTTCCTTAAGCCTTGTTTTCATTTCAAATACCACTGAAATAAACAGTCCGAGATAGGTGAGAAAAATTGCTATTATCGTAAATATTAAAAAGGCAGATGAAAATTGCCTGTCTGCTGAATAGAGTAAGTCAAATTTTTTATCCAAGAATTGATATTCAAATGGGTAATTAGGCAACACCTCTTGCCATTGATCTGAGATTTTTAAAAGTGACTCGGATACATCGTTACTTGTTTTTATTCTAATGAGTACTTTTTGAAAGGCGGGTGGAAAAATCATCAAAGCCAAGGGCTCAATGGGTGTATGAAGCGACGCAAAATTAAAGTCTTCCATCACTCCTATTACTTCTCCTTCCATTTGGTCGATGATCGACATTTTCATCTTTTTCCCAATCGCATCTTCCTCCCACTCCAACATCTTTGCGCAGGCTTCATTTATGATATACGTTGCGGAATCCCTGACGTAATCATCAGAAAAAACTCTCCCCATCCTCATTTCGATACCAAGCGTATTTATGAAATTTGGGCTCACAAAAATGGTTCTCACCCCGACTCTATCTTCCAGGATTCCTTCAAATTTGTATGCAATGTTTGCCATGCTGCTATAATCTCCTGGCACAGTCTGAGAGAAACTCACCAAATCAACTTCTGGCAGTTGCTCCAATTTTGACTTCAATGTCTTCTGGTGTTTTTCAAGGCCCTCTGCAGTCCTGCCATTTACTGCAATAACCTGACTTCCGTCAAAACCCAGATTCTTATTGCTCAACAGGTCTAATTGTTGATAAATAATAATTGTGCCCACAATTAGCGATGATGAAATAATGAGCTGCAACATCAAGAGTATGTTTCTTAATTTGCCTCCTCTTAAAATGAAATTACCATTCAGTGCATCTACTGGTCGCAATTCCGAAGAAAGAAGTGCCGGGTAAATTCCTGCAAGGAGACCTACAACCACAGCGGCGATCAATCCTTCTAATAAATGGCTTGTAGCAAACGATGACCAGTTAAAACTTCTAGAAAGTAAGGATGCATACGGAGCATGCAATGCATAAGAAAATAGGCAGGCAAGTAAAAAGGCTGCAAGGCAATAAGCAATTGATTCACTAAGAGACTTCCAAAATAATTGTGACTTTTCATCTCCTAGCGTTTTCCGCACTCCTAATTCTTTCACTCTGCCAGCAGCTTGAATTACGTTTAAATTGATAAAATTAAAGACCGAGATAATGAGGATAATTAAACCAACTGAGGCTATGATATACAAGTAACTGATATTCCCATTGCTTTGAAATTCATATTCAAGGTTTGATTGGAGGTGAATGTCTTCTAATGCCTGAAATTTGGTATCGAATTTTTGATTTTTGTATTTAACTTCAAATTCCGATTTTAAGAATGAATTAATTTTTTCCTCAAAGTCTGCAATATTGACCTCCTCGTTTACCACAAAATATGAGTAAACCCATCTGAAATCCGGCACATCGCCCATGGGCAATATAAAATTGAAATTTAGGTGAGATTGATCAGGAAGATCTTCTAGTACTCCTGTCACCTTGTATGACTGGCTATTATCCAGGACGAGTGTCTTACCAAGGGCATCTTCATTGCCAAAGTATTTCCTTGCTTTCGAAGCTGTAATCAAAATGGTGTTGGGCTCATTCAATGCACTCCGTGAATCTCCACTTTTTAGCTTGAAACTAAACACATCAAAAAATGATGAGTCAGCATTTATGAATCCGTCTTCATAAAACTTAACACCTCCATTAGCCACTAGAGGATTGAACCTGATTCGTTTGTCTATACGTGTAAAAGTCAATACTTCCGGGAACCGGTCTTTTAGTGCCTCGGCCCATAAAGGTGGTATTATAGCTGGCCGAGCATCGACACCCCAAGAATCGGTGAGGCGGTAGGTGGTTTTACTTTTACTATGAAATTGATCATAGCGCAGCTCATGATGGATGAAGAGGTAAATAAAAATAACGGATAAAAAACCCACACTTAAACCAAAAGTATTGATGAGGTTTTGAAGCCAATATTTTTTAGCTCTTCTAAGAGTGACCTTGAAGTAATCAGGAATCATTTACTTTAATTAAATACTTTGTACAATCGTTTCTTAGATATCAGTGATACTTGAGGGCGGTGTTAAAATCTCCTAAAAGAGAACATAACTCATAACCACCCCAATTAATACTACGCGGCTTTAAGCGATCTAAAAAGATTCTTATGCCAGATTAGCAGGGAATTATGCGGAAATAATAAGTAATGATGTAAGCAGCATCATTAGCTTCTGCGTGAAGTCATGCCGATTGTTCAGCTTAATAATAAGCATCTTCAACTTGCATAGTGATGCAGTGATAGTTTTGCATAATTCAAATGGACATTGACACACAGGTGCCTAGAGATGGCATAAATAAAATTTCTTGATACCAGCAAAATCGTACGCTAATGCATACAAATCAACTATCAAATCAATGGAATCTAAGTCTTTAAAGATCTTGGCTTTTTTAGCTTTTTTAGGAAGTGCTTTTGTAACCTCTGGTCAAGATAATACACTTGAAGAAGGGTTAATACGTGGAGAAAAACTATACAATGGAAAGTGTGCCGGTTGCCACAAAATAGATGGCTCTGGCTATATCAAGGATCGCCTAGTTCCCCCTCTTGCTAAATCGGACTACTTGAAAAGTAAAGAGAATAGTATCAAAGCAGTCAGTTTCGGACTCACAGGTAAGATCACTGTGAACGGTCTTGAATATGATAAAAGTATGCCAAAAATAGATTGGACAAATCAAGAGATTGCGGATGTCCTCAACTATATCCGAAATAACTGGGGAAATAATCATGACATTATACAACCCGAGGAGGTTGAGCTAGTTAGAAAAAAAGAGGGGTAGAATTCTGATCATGTAAATCCTATCTATCCCTTGCTGCATCCATGGCGTAAATGTCCGCTTACGTCTATTCAATAGTATTAATTTCTACTGAGCTCCTAAAACCAAAAAAATCACTAACGATGAAGAAGGTGGGTTTTGTTCTTAACAACAAGTCACGCCACCTCACAGCCCTAGTTGGAAGACTTGCGGTAGCTGTGGATAACCTAAATTAGGCCATAGCTGAATTTTTCCTTACCCAACAAATCAATTATCATATCTTTTTGAGTCTTGTCTCCAATGAGTTTGAATGTGAAACTCTTCGAGTTCGTTTTAATAAATTTAAAAAGTAACATTGGCTCTCCTCGGTCTGGAAGTGAGGAAATCTTGAAGATCTTGATTTCTTCAAATTGAATCTTCTTATCATTCCATACAATTTCTGTATCATAAAAGGTTACTTGAGCCTTTCTGATATGAGTAAAGACTCCTAAAAATACAACTACCATAAATAAAAAAACCAAAAATGAAATCACTCTGAGATATATTGGCAGGTCGTAAATAATAGAATTTTGGCTATACTCAACAAATCTTCCTCCTCCAATAGATGACGCAAATAAAATTGGAACGCTTATAAACGAGACAATCATCAACATATATTCAAGAATCCCCTTTCTTTTAATATATGTTACGTTGACTTCATTATTCATTGGTTTTTAGTTAATGGCTTAACTCTATCAAATTTGAAAACAAATCTATCAAAGACCACCACAATTTAACCCCACCCTCCTAAAACCAAAAAATCACCAACGATAAGAAGGTGGTTTTTTAAGTGTTCAAGAATCTTACTTCAGTTTATGTTTATCGAATTGATAATATGCCAACCAATCTTTGAATTTTTCTTCCGTTCCTGATTCTACAATCCATCCACATTCAAAATCAGTTAGTAATAGTCCCAACAAGTCAAAACCAATATTATTTATATTGAGACTGTCTTCACCACATTCCTCATCAAACTCATAATATTCTTCTTCTAATTTAAGTTTTGATATAACTCCCTTTTTGAAGCTCGCTGTATTTGTAGGATGCAGTTGTTGATTAAGAAAATAAATGGATTCAATTTCATTGATGATCTCTTCATGAGATATTGAATCACGATCAAGCCATTTTAGAAATCCGTTTATCAATTTCAGATAAAATAGTTCGTCAATTTCTGATCTAACAATTAGGCCTTTACTCACACGATTGCCATTGATAGACATAAAGCCATACTTCACATTATCTGCTGTGTATAAGTAAACTTCAAAATCTGAATCAAATTCAACCCATGAGACCTTTGTTACCTCACCATCTCTTAAGTACAACTTATAATCATCACCTTTGGATGAAGCTTCACAATTAACAAAATCATAATCACCAGCATAAAGTGTACTGTCATACGAATACGATTCGAGGCTTATCATTTTTAGCGCATTCTTTACATGCTCACTTATAAGCCTAGTATCTTGAGCACTCAAACTAAGTGCTGCAATAAGAAGGAAAGTTGAAAAAGTCTTTTCCATCACCACAATTTAACCCCACCCCTTAAAATCAAAAAACCATCAACGATGAAGAAGGTATGTTCGAGCCACAGGGCTTTTACTTTTTTCATTGATAAAAAAGTAAACAAAAAATCTAGGCTGGAATCTCTTCGCTGAAAAAAGAAGCTGCGCTTGCACACAAAACCAAACCCCCCATCGTACCTCAGGGTCAAACAGTGGTTTTGTAAGATGATCTGAGAATACTTCATTTTCCTACGCTCATAGCTTCTATGCCCCCACTATCGATGCATAGCATCGAACATGTCAAAATCACAGGGTTGGGAAAGAGCGATGGATGGGATTTAATTTACTCATACCCAAAAGCATGCAGCACAACCCCATCTGGGCGTAGGTTGTAGCTACGCCTTACTCTATCATGTCAATCTCTAATTGACCTTTCAATTCACAATAATTTCTAGCACTGCTATAAAGATAATCCTCAGCATTCTCTACCCAACCTGCTCTTACTGGATTTGAGTGAATGTATTCCAATTTGCTATCTATCATATCATTGCTTGTCAACTCAACGGCATGATTCTCATGCGTCCAGAACTGTTTATCATTAACCCTTCCATTGTACTTCGCATGATAGCGAAACACCATCTCTATCCATTCCTTTCTGCTTTCCTGGTTGTTGTTTTCAACTTCTTCCATTATTCGATTCGATGTGAATCGCTTAAAATCTCGAACTGTATCAGATAAATATCCTGAATCACTTTGTACTATCATGTGTACATGATTTGTCATTATGACATAGGCATAGATCTTAAGTGCTTTATTCTTTTTGCAGAAATCTAAACTCTCAACAACTATATCTCGATATACTTTCCGACTGAATATATCCACCCATCCTACAACCTGGCATGTCAAGAAATACAATCCTTCCTGATCTTTGATTTGATAACTGTCACCCATTCTTCTTTTGCTATGAAAGCAAACAGAATAAAAAAGGCGTAGCAAATGCTAACGCCTAGGGTCTGTTTTTTGTAAACAACTCCTCTTTTTTATATCCTACGCCTAGATAGGGCTCTACTAACTGGAAAATGTTATTAAGCTTATCATCAGGAGCACGAATGAAGCAAATACATAACTTATAAAAAATATTTTATCATAGAATCTTTTTTTGCTTGTTTTTTGGTCGAATCGTTGAATAATCTTACTAAACCTTCTATTTCTAATAGCTGTCAAATAGGCAATTATTAACAATACCAAGATTAAACTTATGAAAAATGTATTTTCTGAAAGATTAGTAATTACAACTTGACCTACTAAAGCTTCAACAAGGATATGAATAGAAAGAATGTTAATTCCAATCAAAAAAACTATCGCATAAAAGCCCAACATCAAAGCATTTTCATGTTTATAAGACTCATTTACTTTATACGCATAGTAAAAAATTAGATCCGTTATATACATTAAGGTTCAAATTTGGGATTTTTCAATTTCACTGGTCTTCTTCGAGGGTTAGAAGTTCCATACTCTACTGTATCCATAATTCTTTTTACTTCCAATCTAGCCATAGAAGCAGCATCCGGCATTGCAATTCTACTCATTATAAAATAGGAAGCCGATGTAATCCAACCTATTGGGCCTCCAAACAAACCAATAGCTGTAAATGTAGTATTGAGCCCTGTTATTCCCCCTCTATGTCCCCCATCGCTTCCACCATTTCTATAGTATGAACCGGTTTGATATATATCATACATTGTACCCCCAACAGCCGCTCCAACTCCAACCCATTTTGCTACACTTGCCAAATTTGAATAGCTCATACTTCTGGTTAAAAAGTTATTTGATTTAAGTTTTAATCCAGCATTTTTAAAACCACTTATCAACCTAGGATCTTCTACGAAAATATGTGCCCCTGTGGCTGATCCTAGAAATACAGAGGGCATCTTAGCTGCAATACCCCCTAATTGAGTTGCTTTTGCAATTCCAAGCAAAGAGAGACCCCCAGCAACAACATCGGTCGCATTGAGAGCATCTTCCATTTCGCCAGATCCAAACAAGTAATTAAACTTCGACTTACTTTTTTCTGCTTTTTGCTGAAGTTTCGCAGCACCGTTGGTTGTTTCTGACTTTCCTCCTTCATCCTCATTCCTATTACTAAAATCATAATGATCGAATGAAGCTGTCCCACTTAATTCTTCTCCATATCCTCCCACTACTGGTTCAGGTACCATCCCATCTGGATCAATATACCTAATTGGGTTATCAAAGGCATAGTTATAAGTACTATGCCTTCTCATTAAATCAGCCATTGGATCAACATTAATAAACCTACCAATTGCTGGATCATAATATCTGGCCTGATAGTCAAACACTCCCCACTCCACCTGCTCTTCAAATCCATTATAGGTAAAATTATTAACTGTACTCGCCACCCTCACACTTTCATTAAACGTCAGCCCAAAAGGATAGTAATCCTGCGTGCTCACCACGTTCGTCTTGGTCAACGTTACCTTAAAATCATCGAAATCAACAATGCTTAATGCGTTGGTTTCGTTTGAAACATAAGTATAGAAAAAACCATCTTCTTCAATGTTTATTGATTCGCTGGTTGCCAGCGTTTCCCAATTGTAATTTGCTGTACTACTAATCTGCTTAAACCCTGCATTTAACAAAACAGTATCTTTATCAAAGATCAACCAATTCAAATAGGCTCTTGGCACGGTAGTATCAACCGTGCTATCCTTGCTTGCCTGGATTCCGCCTACTGCTGCAGCATCTAAATTAGAATTATTGGTAACAGAGTTTTCATTTGCAGTGCTAGACCCCGTGCTTCCTGATACTAACATATTGAACAGCAAGTTAGCAGCAAAGAAGCCGTCTGAAGCAGGTCCCTGTTCGTAGTATGCTTTTACTTCTAAGTCAAACTTATCACCTTTTTGTACTGCGTACATTGATGATAAACCTGTTATACCTTCTATCAAGGTACTATCTCCCTGGGCATCAGTGTCCAATCTCATCACATTAGCACTTGCATTGCCAACGGTAGAAAGTCCATTCCTTGGACTCTGAATCCAAGGATCAAACGCATCCTGTTCTTCACTAAACTCCATGGTTGCAGTTCTTTCATAAATGTCTGGCGTAGTACTAAATGTCAGTCTCACATTACCCAAGTGATCTTTGAGGTGATACTGGTAGTCGTAATTCTGATCACAATTAACCATTTCAGTACTTGAGCATTCCTCTTTCACTGAAGCTTCCCATGTTACATTCGTCCCCATTATTGTACCCGTTTGAGCATGTACCGATTTATCTACAACAGTTGTTCCTGCTCCTTCAATAAGGTCTGCCCATAAAACCAAGTTCGAGGAGTTAATAGGATTAGAGCCACAACCTCCATTGAATGAAGAATAGATTTCACTCAGAGTAAGGAGTCTACTATACATTCTTACCTCTCCAATTTCTCCATCAAAATAGCTAACATAACTAGCACTCCCTATTCTACTTCCTATTTTCATATTCTCTACGCCCCCACTTTCGATGTTTCCAGATGTAAATCCACTAGTTTCCACAGTTGTTGCCACTTCTGCTCCATCTATAAATATTCTAAAATCTTGTGCATTATTTCCTATACGTTGCGCGACCAAATGATGCCATGTATTATCAGAAGGACGTGTCGCAACAACTCCAGTATATCCTGTTCCATCTGCAACAAAAAGCTTTATTTTACCAGCATGGATTGTGAAATTTATACCTGACCACTGACCATTTTTATTGTCTTGATTAGCAAGAATTGTATAATCACCAGTTGAAACATTAGAATCGAATTTTACCCACGCCTCAACGGTAAAATCGCCCGTACCAACATGGTACTGAGTCTGGTCTCCAAAATCAACATAACCACTTCCATTGAAGTCTAAATAAGTGGATATTAAATCACACTCATCAAGTAGATTGTCCCATTCACTTTCAATCAGAGACATAGACAAAGCTGTGTTTAGATGTGTGGTTCGCTGGCTCTTATTTAAAAGCGCGGACGAGCCATTTGCTGTAACATAGCTATCTAATGCTGATTTCACCGATTGACAATCGATACATGATATAGATATTACATCATCTTTAGCTGTAATTCTCCCTTCATCATGCTGAATCAGCTCCAGGTTTCTATTCTCATAGATATACTCACCAACATAGTCAGTAGTCTTTACTAATACACCGCTATCGTAAACCTGTTGCTGAAGTTTGATACCCGCTGCATCGTAGTTGTAAGCTATGAAACGCATAGAATCGAATACCACCATAGTAGGCAGGTTCAGGTTGTTGTAGTAGATGGTATCGATGCCTTTGTTGCGGTCTTTCACCATGTTACCGTTGGCATCATATGCATAGTCAGCAGTGTCTACATTCGCTGTAAATCCATCGTAGAACCCCGTAG
Organism: Ekhidna sp.; assembly: GCF_039940915.1. Taxonomy (GTDB): domain Bacteria; phylum Bacteroidota; class Bacteroidia; order Cytophagales; family Cyclobacteriaceae; genus Ekhidna. The sequence goes on along the minus strand of NZ_JBDVFO010000003.1, from coordinate 909,442 downwards.
TGTCTGCAGCTGCATCACTCACTTCGCGCAGTTGATTGCCTATGTAGTCATAGGTTAGGTTGTCCATTTCGGTACCTGCAGCTCCTTTTCTCACCAGGCTTTCAATGTTTCCATTGAGGTCATAAGTGAGTCCTTGTACTCCGTAATTATCTGTAGAGACATTATTCTGGAAGTGACTGGCTGTTGCTAAGCGGTTTAGTTTATCATAGCTATAGGTGTATGCTCGTTCGTTTATACCGACATCCTCTGTATCGTAATTGCTCCATTCCATCGCAGAGATGTTTCCGTTGAAATACTGTTTTGTATTGTCGAGTGGGTTTACATCATAGTGCAATTTCATACCGAAAAGATCTGTGCCAGTCAGCACCGGATCATTAATGCTGGTCAACCAGCCTCGAATGTTGTAGGCATAGTCAAGGGATTGAGCGAAAGTGCCTCCGGTCCCCCCGTGCAAGTCTTTTCTTACTAATTCGCCTAGCTCATTGTAGTGATTCTCTACAATTTTTACAGAATCGTCGTTATTTAGTCGGTGCCAGGTATTCAACAATCTACCGACATGATCGTAGTTGAAGGTACGCGTGGTGGTGAAAGTCGTGTCGTCATTATCGTGCAAACTGATGCTTTTCATCACCTGTCCAATGAAATCGTAATGGTTGGTCACCACATCAATACCACCCAGGTGGTTGGTACTTTGTGTCTGGATGGGCCGGTACTTGTCATCGTAATAGCTCACACTCTTGATCCACCCTCCTGCGCCCGTCTTCGTCAGTGTTCCTGTCACCTGTCCTTTTACTCCACCAGCCAAAGTAAGCCCAGCAGGGTTGGTATAGGCCAGTCCAGTAGTGTCCCAGTCGTAATGATCGTAGTAAGTAACCGTTAAGTAGTTGTCTATGCTATCGTTGGGTGGGTAGGTGAGGTCTGTGTACTCATTGGTTCCTGCAGCACTGAAGGCTTCTGCCCGCTCGTTGGATGCTTGTACCGAGTCTCGCACCGCGGCTGTAGTTCCTGCGATGGTGGCAAGACCTGTCATCACCGGGCGGTTCAGCACATCGTATTTGGTAAATAACCAGGTATTGGTGCCACGCTGGACTCCATCTTGAGTCAACACGAGGCGATCCCATTTGTCGTACACCATGAATACACTGTCAGCTCCCGGCACTTTCTTGCTGATCATGCGGTTTCTTCCGTCGTAATCGTACAAGAATGCAAAGTCTTGAAGTGTCTGAGGAGCAACTACCGCATCAACTAGGCGTAACTCAAAATTAGTGCCCAAAGTAACACCTGAGGGAACAGTCACCACTACCCCTGAGAGATAGGCAAACTTGTCATCTGCATCTGCTTGAGTAATGGTATAGTTTTCAGTCAGCCATGTATACGCCCCGTTGTTATTTATATCCGCAATTTCATTGTTCATTTGACGTACCGCTTCCGGTGAGAGGACTACCCTCAGGTTGTTGAAATCATCATAGATGTAATAAATATTTGTCCAGGTGGTGGCATCTACCTGGCTTTTCTTCAGGATGGTTTGTCCTTGCTTGTTTGTGTAGGTTATGGTTTGATTTCCATCTTCATCTGTCACAATGTTCTTAGACAATTGTTCCTTTGGGAAGAACGTTCCAGCAAGGTTGGAGAAATCACTTTCATCCCAATCAATCACCTCTCCAACTCCATTGGTTTCATAGTCGTAAGAAACTGTGTTTGCACCTCCAATTTGCCAGCTTTCTCCCGGAGCACCCTGTTCTTGCGGGCGGTTGAGCGGGGAGGGTTCATAGCGTGTTTCAGCGTATGCTTTGTTGGTTCCTTTGTTTGTCTGGTAAAAGCCTGGCTGATCTACCAAAGCTGATGACCGAAAAATTTTATCTACATCCGCACTCACATACGGCAGGTATTCTTTTACTTTTCTACCAAAAGGGTCATACTCAACGGGTGTCACTATATCATCTTCTAAGGAGCTCGATTGAAGACTTACAGATTGAATGGGACGTCCCAGACCATCGTAAACTTGAACATTTATGGTTTGTTCTGAAACATCAAAAAGAAACCGGTCGTCAGCGTTCGTCACAGGTGTACGATAGGTGTAAGAAATGATCGTATTTTCATTCATCTCCAATTGATTGGTAATCACTGCATCCCCAGTTGTATAGGTAGCATTACCAGATGACGTGACGGTCACTTTGTATGTCCCCGTCATATTAACCTCCAATTGATTGCTTGATTCATTCGCAATCTGAACATTGTTTCGAAACCATTGGTAGCTGGCATGACCCGGTGAAGCTGTGAGCGTGGTGCCTCTCCCCGGACGTATACTTTGCGTAATACCCAAATCCAAAGTAGGCACGTTCAGAATAGTAACGGTTGCAATCGTTGATTCAGTTTCAGTACAAATACCATTGTCAACCACCGCGCGGTATTGAGTGGTGGTCTGCACGTTGGTGTAGTTCAGTTGAGTTGTCGTATTTGCAACGTCTACCCAGCTTCCAGTGGTATTATATTGCCACTTTACAATGCTTCCAGTGTGCCCAGTAAGCGAAAGTGATCCTGTTGCCACTCCAAATTTCTCAACACCTCCCGAAACAGTGCCGCCTACGGACTCAGCAACAATTTGAGCTGCAATGGCAGCTCGATCTGTGTCTAAACAGCCTGAGGTGGTATTATAGCTTGCTGCATAATAAGTCGTGTTGGAGCTCAAACTAGGTGTTGTATAGCTCGTACCCGTATGAAGTAGCGTCCCCCCCGATGAAGCACTGTACCACTGGATGGTATTTCCACTCCCGCCAGGACTGGCGGTCAGCGTCACCGTTCCATTTCCGCATCTGGATTCGTTGCTGCCGCTGGCTAACGTTGGGATGTCGTTCACCACAGCGGTGATGGCCGTTCGATCTGTATCTATGCACCCTGTACTGTTATTGTAACTCGCCGCATAGTAAATAGTGCTAGTGCTCAAGCTAGGTGTTGTGTAGCTGGTACCCGTATGAAGCAGCGTCCCTCCAGTAGAAGCACTGAACCACTGAATGGTATTTCCACTTCCTCCTGGACTAGCTGTCAATGTCACTGTCCCATTGCCGCATCGTGACTGGTTGCCGCCACTGGCTAATGTAGGTAGTCGATTTACCGTAAATGTTTTCGTAGGATATAGGGTACTGCATCCAGATCCACTCATTACAACCGCTCTTACTTCGTAAGTTCGAACGCCATCATTCCACTGACTCAGTGTTGGTGAAACACTTAGTACATTATCCGTCTCGGTGATCGTACTCCAGCTAGTCCAACTGCCTGAACCATTCTGATACCTCGATTGCCAGCGTTGTATTGTGCCTGTATGATTAGCAAGTGTGAAAGTATGTGAACCAGAACCGCAATTAGTGCTGGCTCCGCTAATGCTCCCGGCAACTGTCACAGGATCTACCGTCACCGTTTTCGTGGGATAAAGGGTACTGCATCCTGACCCGCTCTTCACAACCGCTCTCACTTCATAGGTTCGAACGCCATCATTCCACTGGCTCAGTGTTGGTGAAACACTTAGTACATTATCTGTCTCAGTGATCGTGCTCCAGCTAGTCCAACTACCCGAGCCATTCTGATACCTCGACTGCCAGCGTTGTATTGTGCCTGTATGACCAGAAAGGGTGAAGGATTGTGAACCAGAACCACATCGGATGCTGGCACTGCTAATGCTCCCGGCAACTGTGGTAGGATCTACCGTTACTGTTTTCGTAGGATAAAGAGTACTGCATCCAGATCCGCTCTTGACTACTGCTCTCACCTCATAGGTTCGAACGCCACTATTCCATTGGCTAAGAGTCGGCGAAACACTTAATACGTTATCCGTTTCGGTGATCGTACTCCATCCAGTCCAACTACCCGATCCATTTTTGTATCTGGATTGCCAGCGCTGTATTGTACCTGTATGGCCAGAAAGGGTGAAAGACTGTGAGCCAGAACCGCATCGGGTGCTGGCACTGCTAACGCTCCCAGCAACTGTGACAGGATCTACCGTCACCGTTTTCGTGGGATAAAGGGTACTGCATGATCCGCTTTTGACTACTGCCCTAACTTCATACGTTCGAACGCCACTATTCCATTGACTAAGTGTTGGTGAAACACTTAACACGTTGTCCGTCTCAGTAATTGTACTCCAGCCAGTCCAACTGCCTGAGCCATTCTTGTACCTCGACTGCCAGCGTTGTATTGTACCGCTATGGCCAGCAAGGGTGAAGGACTGTGAACCAGAACCGCAGCGGTTGCTGCCGCTGCTAACGCTCCCTGCCACCGTAGCAGCATCTACGGTAACTGTTTTATTTGCCGTTGTGTTGTTACAGGTACCAACAGCCGTCACAGACACGGTTGCTGTGCCTGAAAATCCACTGTTCCAACTTACCAAACCAGAACTATTGATTGACCCTGCTGAAGAAGGGCTTATGGACCAGTTATAAGAGTTTGCATGCGCTGCACTAGCATTGTAGTCTGTAGTTCCTCCACCCTGGCACCTGGTGGTTACACCGGATGAAATGGATGCTGCTCCGGTCATCGGCTGAACAGTTACAGTAACAGGATATCTTGTGGTGATCGGAAAGGTACATCCCCTGGAGTTTCTGAGTGTACCGCCAACATAATACGTCTTTGTACCGCTGCTCGTTTCGCTATAATTTACAGCGGCCGAGTAAGTGCCTCCAGTATGTAACAATGAACCTCCGCTTGAATGCGTGTACCATTGAAAAGTACTGCCTGTACCTCCAGTGATCGTATTGGTGAAAGTGGATCCGCTACATTTGGCTTCATCAGCATCTACAGCCACCGTAGGTACAGCATTGGAATAATGGGTGGCGGTCACTTGAACTCGTCCACTTTCACATCCATTTTTTGTTGCCGACACCCAGTAGCTTACACTCTGCGAAGTAACCGTCACACGGGTTTCGGTCTGAGAACCGGTGGTGATCACCTGGTGAGAAACCGTAGCAGTTCCTGTCGAGCCCGTGTACCATTTATGGGTCACATCGTCCTCATTGACCGCAGAAAGCACAATGCTGTTGGAGCTACAGCTATTGGAACCTGAAACGGTCTGGGGAGCACCAGGAGTTGAAGAAACGGTCACATTCGGTGATTGACCTGAGCCCGAGCTCCACGTTCCCGAACTGTTGTTTCTGGCACGTATGTAATAGTAACCCGAGCCTCCTGTAGAGCTGTTGGGATAATAATACTGACCTGAACCTAGCGAAGTGCTGGTTCCTGATGAATTTTTTCCTTGCCAATACCAGGTCACGCCGGCCGGAGGAGTTCCATTTCTTTGCAATGTGGCCTGACCGATGCATGTTCCGTTGGTTTGTAAAGTTGGTGCACCAGGTGTCGCAGTAGGCGGTGCAGATACCGTCACGTTATGCGTGTCAGTATAAAAGTTATTCCAGGTAGTGGCCTCATAAGATACAGATTGCGAACCTGACTGATTCCAAGTTACGTCTGCCGAGGTTGTGCTCATGTTGCTGACTGAGTTACCAGATGAGGCATACCACCATGTATCGGCCTGATTCAGGTTGATGCCCGAAGCAGATACGGTATAGGATTTCTGCTGTCCATAGCTTGAAGTGGTGGGCCCAGAAATAGTAACGGACTGCCCAAACGCTAGTAGCGTGAAGCAGGAAAGAGTTAAGAAAGTGATGAGTGACTTCATAGGTTAGGCGAGCTTAGTTTTTGGTGAGTGAGAGTGATTTAAATACAGCATTGGCTTCCAGCACCAATGGTTCCATCGATAAGGCGCTGCCCTGGAGGGTGGTACGATATTCCACTGATGCTCCGTTGATCAGAATGGTTAACAGCCGGTTGGAAGCTACATAGCTCCATGTGCCATCGACTTGCTTGCTATTGCCACGAACTGAAAACGCTACCGTAACCGTCTGGTCGGCATTGAAAGTGAAAGTTCGGCTTTCGAAAGTCTCTTTCATGTGCGCTTTTGTTTGTGCTGGCTGAGCGCTAAAGTCAAAACCAGATGCAAAATTGGAACCGTTGATCATTTTTTGATAGTCCGTGTTCCAGGTGCCTTCCAAATCTGAGGAAGTCGTCTGAGCATCTGCTGTATTTGTAAAGGCTGCGATTCCCAAAAGAAAGGTGATCGTAAACGTCAGCGCTTGAACGCGTATATGTGTCTTTTTCATCGTATCTGTGTTAGTAGGTGAGGATTAGTTGCCAAGAGCAGCTTCGTAATAATTGTATTCATAAGCTTGAATGATATTACGATCTTGATCGACTATTTGCCGCAGCCTGTTAAACTCATCGTATTCATAGAACGTCGTATGCTCATTGACATCTGTAATGCTGGTCACTCCTACTAAAGGATCGTAGGTATACGTCGTTATGAAAGCTGCACTCAAGGTAGGTTCATTCCTAAGTGAGTTGAGCGCATTTCTTAATTCGCTTTCATTGCAGTCCGTTGGGATTGTCCCCCAGCATGTATCATCGTCTGCATTGGATAGCGCCTGAAGATTACTTATGAAAGTGGTTAATGCCGAATAAGATACATTTTCAACCTTTGCGATTGGATATGATGAATTATACCCCCATATATAAGAAGTCGTTATTCCATTGATACTTTCAATTTCCAATGGGTTTCCATAAGAATCGCGAACCTTAACTTCTGCAGTCTTTTCAAAGCCAACGAATGATTGACCATCAGTGGAAGGAATGTATGTATTGGAACGATTGAAGTCTAAATTCTCCTTAGCACTCAATACATCACTGAAATCATGAAAAACGGTTGCCTTGGCATCCACTAATGTTCCATCTTTCCAAAAGGATTTTTCAACAGGCTGTGAAATCGCATTCTTTGCCACAAGGCTGTCAATAGGTGAACCTGAAACAATCGCAGTATAGTCAATTGGATAAGTTAATTTCTCTTCTGAGACACTACCGTCACTTAGATGGGTTTTAATACTTGTTGGCCAGTTGTGATCCCCATGATACTCCATCGTCCTAAAGCTCAACTGTATATCCTGATCAAAAAACTGTTTTTTCTCTGCGTTTGCCTGAACAAAAGCATCGTTTTTTAATTCATACAATTCTGAATGGGTTGGAATGTGTCCATTTATTCCTGTTTGGTAATCAAAAAACAAGGAGGCTACCTTAATCCCCTTTACGCTCTTATTGGCATTCCAGCCAGCTCTTGGTAGTTCAGAGTATTGGTTTACTTCTTCATAAAGCAATGTCGAATCACTATGATGAACTTCTTTCCTTGAAATATGTCCTCGCTGATTCTCAAGGCTGGTAGAAGGCGCATAAGGAAATATAAAATTAGCACCTTCATCCATCCAGTGCGTAAAATCAAATCTCTCAAAACCGTTGGATGATTCGGCTATTTCTCTTACAAAAACAGTCTTATATCCCTGAATCGATCCATTAGAGGATACATGAGGTGCATTATTATATGCTCTCCTTCTGAGATATACACCTGTTAAAATCTGCAGACTGGATTGTTGTCTTCGATAGGTGACTTCATCGGTAAATACGTTTGCAGAACGTGAAAACACTCCTCCTGAGGAAATGGGACTATCGATTGAGTCTTTGTATATGTACTCCTTGGAAGATACAATATCGTTAGAAGCATCTCTATTTGTGATTTTCTTGCATCGAATACCCGAACCCAATTTATTCACGAGTGAAGAATCTACCTTGTCCCAAGTGGCTTGCAGCCAAAACGTTCCATAGTCTGAAATCGCTGGATCGAAGGAGGCACTTAACTCATACTCACCGTTGGGGAGATAAAAACTGGTATTTACGCTTAAGTAGTATATTTCGGTAGGATTCGTAATTCCATTCACTCTATATACTGCACAGGCTGCAGATCCGCCTGAAAGATCACAGCCCGGTGGGGGGGTTACATCAAAAGAAACGAAAGCTCCTCCATTCAGATTTCCTCCATTCAGATTTTCATCAGGCGGGTTATTGATTTCAAATGGCTTTTTATATGGAGATGCCGGGGTGCCATCTCCGGTAACTTCTGGATCGCTTGGAGTACCATCAGGTTCAGAATCACCGCCAACATATACTGGTTCTGCTGGCTCGTAGTTCAAGTTAACATCGGCAGCATCTCCCGAGAGGTCATTATTTTCATATTCGAATTGAGTAGACCCTCCCGTAGGCCACATTATTTTTTCCAAAATACCAAAATTGGCATGCCCTGAAACACTCACACTGCGATCAGCACCAGGAATCTGAATTGGAGGATTTAAGCCATTAATTAATACAGTGGGTGGTATAAGGTCTACATTGGTGGTTTTTCCGTTATAAAAACCCCAAAAATCTTGTGCCGAACTGGTTCTGCTAGGAGGAATTTGGGTTTGTTTGTATTCAAATGAATGAACCAAATCATCGCCACCGTTTAATGCTTTATTTTTCCATGTATCAAGGATCATCCATTTACGATTCTGATCACTCTCATTCTGAACTCCTGCTCCAACCAAATAAGAGTACCCAAATTCAAATTCTTTAACTGTCTGTCCATGAATGTTATTTACAAGAATTCTTTCTAATGAATAACCTCCGATCAAATCTTCTCTTTGAGAACTGATATTTTTTTTAAATTCAATTACACCTGTCCTGAAAAAAATCTTACTGGGCATTTTAGCTGATATTTCGTTTACGTTCAAAATGCTATTATTATCCCCACTATTAATTTGCTCTAGGTTGTGTCCAGAAAGCCACTGGTATCGTGTGAAAGAGTTTTTAGTATCAAAAACCTGCAGTTCAGCATCATATTCTAGCCTTATGGTATCTGGATGTGTATTGGAAGAAATTAGAGAAGCCTTCCAAGTTGTGGTATTTGGTGTTGCGCCACTCGAGCCTGAAACCTGCTGAGTTTCTCTCTCTCCAAAATAATAGGTAGTCCCATCAGATGAGACAATTTTAAAATTGATTCCATCCCACGAAATTTTGGTTTTGGAGTAGGGGAAGGTGACAAACTCCTGCAATTCCTGGCTCCATGAGAATTTACCAGACTCATTGATCAATGAATAGCTAAAAACATCCGGTTCTGAATCTGCCACTCCGTTGACCACATCTAGGACAAAAATATTATATGCAGTTGATCCCACTTCTGACATCCACTGATCAACTGTTTTGCCACCGTGGTTAGTGAAGAAGCCATGCTCATCAGGAAGTCCACGAATCGACCTGGAGATTTGAGGTATTCCGGAAATCGACCAACCTAGCCCGACCCATGATGCCACACTCTCAACTTTATTTCCCCCTGCATGATAGGAAAGAGATAAGGGCATGCTTAACACACCAGATTGCACTTCAAATAGCGGCTGAGAAATTTGAGGAACACCCGTGTATAAGCTTACTGGCACATTGCCGTATTTGGCAATTGAAGCTGCATTCGGACTTAAAGGGACAATGCTCTTGGCATCATCCTGCGCATGAAGCGAAAAAGTGAGCAGCAGTAGAGTGAAAAAAACAAATGATTTTTTGTAGTAGGAACGCGGGTAATTTTTTACCATTGGTAAGCGGTGATTAAAATTCTAGTAGTACGATTAACATAAGCTGGAGCTTCCGCTCCAAGAACAACACAAATACGATTTCGATAGGCGGTATCAAAAGTGGCACTTGCTATTGAACCGTTAATTTCAAACGGCTTTTGTAAAAAGCTTTAACCGTTTATAAAAAATTCATCAAATGATAATTTTTTTATAATGGTTTGATGCAAGTGGCATCTTTTCAGAGTAATTGATGAATTTTCTTTTCTGAATAATCGCAATTGCAATCGTTCATCTTGTTGCCAATCGAAATCATAATTGCTTAATAACGTTTCAAAGATATCTATCAAGACTATCAGTGCCTACCCTTTGCTCATCAAATGAACGAGGGGTGTTTATCTGAGGACGAACGGGTGATCTCATTGAACCAACAGCGACCTGCTAGGGTCTTAGGTAGCATGATTTTTCTTTCCTCTTGCTTTTTATTAACAAAAAAGGAAGCAAAACTCAAAGCTGGAACTTCTTCTGCGAAAATGAAGTCGTTCATGAAACCAAAATTGCTTGTAGCGCTGTGGACATCTAGAATTGATTTAATGGCGTCCCTAAATTCAACCAACACAACCCAACTTGAACGTTCCCGTCTCATCACACTTATCTCATTCAAGTGGCATATCTGTAAAAAAGACACTATTGATTTTTTAACGAGATAACAAAAGAGGCATTCCCTAGCCCCAATTGAGATCGCTTAGAGGTGATTTAATGTCAAGGACATTTGCTGGGAACCTCAGCGAAACTTTTGTCCCTTTTGCATTAGAACTTAACTCAAGGACTTGATATGGAACACTTGATGGCGTCAATAATTGAAGACGTTCTCGAATAATGTCTATGCCACGAACTTCTCGATTTTTTGCTTTTGTTGTAAAATGCACTCCATTTCCATTATCCAAGATCTCTACATGAATTACATCTTCTTTTTGCTCTATCGAAAGCTTGATTTTGCCTTCTTTGGCCAAATCTGCTATTCCATGCCAAATGGCATTTTCAATAAAAGGCTGAATGATCATTGATGGGAATGATATGTTCTCTTCCGAAAGAGGTAAGTTGATCTGAACTTCGTAATGAAAATCATATCCCAGCCTAAGTCTTTCTAAATCCACATAAAGTCTTAATGTCTCCAACTCATCATTCAGAGGTACTGTAAGCAAGTTTGAATGATCCAATATCTTTCGCATCAATTTCCCATACTTTAAGAGGTATTCCTCTGCCCGTTCACTGTCTTCCTCTAGAATGAAACTGTAAATAGAGTTCAAAGAATTGAAAAGGAAGTGTGGATTAACTTGTGCTTTGAGTGCTTTTAACTCCGCCAGACGCTTATCATGCTTTGTCGTTTTAATCATTCTTTTTGCTTTCCTCTTTTGATAAAGGAAAATGCAAGTACTTAAAAAACTAATGGAAAATACTGTGATCAGAAACCAAAACAGATACACTTCATTTCTTGCATCTAGTTCTTCTTTTTCACGATCAGCGTAAAATTTATCAACCAAAGACTGCACGTTCATTTTTTTACTAAGATCCGTGTAGTGATTGAGTTGATTTTGATACTTTTCCTTAAATATTTCAACGCTATCCTTCTTTTCTAAGACTTTATATAATTGAACGAGTTGCTGGTAGACTTCCAGATTGAATTTGTTAATAGCTAAATTTTGATCATCTTCTCCTTCAATGTATTTGACTCCTTTTAGTAGAACTCTTCTTGCATTTTCATAGGCCTCCTTTTCCATATAAAGTTCTGCAAGACTGGAAATTGATCCCATCAACAATCCACGGTTGAGATTTGTCCCAATCAATCTCTCTTTAAAGGCAATCGCTTTTTCATAATAAAAAATCGCCGAATCGCTTTCCAGTTTTTCCTTGAATACGTTTCCTATATTGTTGTGGAGATAGCCAATATATGCAGACCGTCTCTTATGTGTTGCTCTTTTTACTTTTAGAATTAAAGCCTTTTCAATTTCTAGTGCTTCATCAAGTTTACCCAGACTAAAAAGTGAATTTCCAATTCTTATTTCTGAACGTGTCCTTTCCCAGGAAGATGTTTTTTGATAAGACTTCTCTAGATACGCTACAAATAACACATCATAATAACTTGCATTTTTGTAATAGGCGTGACCCATATTATTTAGCAAGCCAAGTATCTGAGAAGTGTCACTTAAAGCGTAAGCATAATTGAGGCCATTCTCTGCAAATTGAATGGCTAAGTCATATTCATTAAACTTGGATGACAAATACCCCAAATGCCTAAAAACTGAAGCCATTTTATTCGCATGAACTGGGGATGCATTACACCTTTGTCCAAGATAGGCAGTCATTAAGTAACAGTAAAGACTCTCTTCATGGGAATTTCTCAAAATGTAGCCCTTAACATGATAACCATGAGCTATTGCTTCACAGTTACTTTCTTTCTTTGCGCTTTCGATGAGCGAGTCTATTTTCTTTAAATAAAATAAGGTATCTGTTGTTATATTTTTTGTTAGTCTACTGCCAAACCAACTTATGGTATCATAGAGTGGATTTCCTGTAGCAGTCTGACCATTCATCTTTAATGGGCTCAGGAAACAAAACGTAATTCCAAGGAAGAATAATAGTCTAAAGGTGGTTTTATTTTTCAAAAGACAAAGTTTGGCAGCCTAAAATTAATCAGATGTGGCGCCACCTCAAGCATCCATCTATTAATCATGGACTTTAGGAAATTAAGTCTTTACTCCACATGTGAAATATCTTTAAGTATCTCAGCAGGAAATATTAATGAGACACAAGTTTCTTCCTTATCAGAAATGATACTTAGAACATCTTTATTAGCGTCTCGATTCATTAACAATTCGAGACGTTCTCTTATCAAGTCAATACCATGAACTGTATGGTGGCTAGTTTTAGTTTTATCATTCAATCCAAATCCATTATCCCGTATCTTCACTTCAATGTTTTCATTTTTTTGATCTATTGAAAGTGAGATTCTACCCCTGTCCTCTAAATGAGCAATTCCATGCCAAATTGCATTTTCAATAAAAGGTTGAATAATCATTGATGGGAATGATATGTTCTCTTCCGAAAGAGGTATGTTGATATGAACTTCATAATGAAAATCATATCCCAACCTAAGTCTTTCTAAATCCACATAAAGTCTTAATGTCTCCAACTCATCATTCAGAGGTACTGTAAGCAAGTTTGAATGATCCAATATCTTTCGCATCAATTTCCCATACTTTAAGAGGTATTCCTCTGCGTGTTCACCGTCTTCCTCTAGAATGAAACTATAAATAGAGTTCAAAGAATTGAAAAGGAAGTGTGGATTGACTTGTGCTTTGAGCGCTTTTAACTCCGCCAGTCGTTTATCATGCTCTGTCATTTCAATCACTCTTTTTGACTTCTTCCTGTGAAAGAAGAAAATTATGATACCTAAAAAACAAATAGCAAAAACCATCGCCAAAAACCAAAACAGATATACTTCGTTTCTGGCATCTAATTCTTCGCGCTCTCTTTCAGCATTGAATTTATCGACTAGAAATTGGACATTTCTTTTTTTGCTAAAGTCAGTATATCGATTGAGTTGATTTCGGTATTTTTCTTTGAAAAACACCACACTGTCCTTCTTTTCCAAGGCTTTGTATAATTGAACTAGTTGCTGATAGACTTCTAAGTTGTATTTGTTATTAGCTAAATTTTGATCGTCTCCCCCTTCTATATATTTAACTCCTTTTAGTAGAACTCTTCTTGCATTTACATATTCCTTGTTTTCTAAATAAAGTTCCGAAAGGCTAGAAATTGAACCCATCAAAAATCCATAATTGAGTTTCGTTCCAACCAAACTTTTTTTGAATAGAATAGCTTTTTTGTAGTAGAAGATTGCAGAATCGATTTCCGATTTGTCCCTGAATATATTTCCAATGTTATTATAAAGTATGCCAAAATACGCTTGCCTTCTATTGTGGGTTGTATCACTATTTAGTTTTAGGATTAAAGCCTTTTCAATTTCTAGTGCTTCATCAAGCTTATCTAAATTATGAAGCGCATTTGCAATTGTAATTTCTGATTGTGTTCTTTTCCATGAAGATTTTCTTTGATAGGGTTTCGCTAAATCTAACATAAAAAGTGTCTGATGATAGTTTCCTTTGTGGTAGTGCGTTAGACCAATTTGATAAAGTTCTTGAAGTATTTTAGATGTATCGTTTAGTTGGTAAGCGTAACTAAGACCCTCTTCAAAAAAATGAATCGCTAAATCATATTCATTATACCTACTGGCCACTTTACCCAAATTATTAAAAATTGATTGCATTTGCTTCAAGTGAATTACGGAATTACCACAACTTCTTCCAACATAGCTTCCTATCAAATAGTGATTGACACTTTCTAAAAAATTATCTCTTAGTACATACGCTTTTATGTAATAAGCCATTGTTTCAGCAATACAATTATGTTCTTGATTAGCCTTAACAATAACTGAATCGATCTTCAAAAAAAGATTCAAAGTGTCATTACTATATTCCAATTGTCGAAACTCTTCAAGAATTTTTTCATATAGCTGGTTCTCTGAAGAAGTCTGCCCCAATGTTTTGAGCGAAAAAAGTAGGTAAACTAGGAGGGTTATGTGAAATAATTTTTGTGGCAAAATATTAGCAAATGGTTTACTAAGTGCTGTAAAATATAGAAGCGGAAGCTAACATGATCAATTAAATACCAACAAAAAACCTCTCTTCCGAGAGGGTTTGAAAACGTATCAACTACATATCTGGAATCTTGAATACCAGAATAGGCACTTTGGATTCGTTTACAACATCTTCAGCAATGGATCCACCCAGCAAATGGGCAATGCCTTTTTTACCATGGGTACCCAACACAATCAAACCCGCTCCTACCTCCTCAGCAAACTTCACGGCTCCTTCATCTGCAAAGTCTGCATCTACCGTACTTACTGTAAAGTCCTTTAGGTAGTTGCGCTCAGCAAAATGTTCCAGCTGTTTTTTTGCTTGTCCTTCTTCGAGCCAATTGTAAGGTGTCTTCACCTTCACCAGATGCATGTTTAAGCCTAGCAATTCCTGCATGTCTTTTGCGTGATCGGCAATCAGGTCTTGCTCCTCGCTGAGGTCAGAGGCAAAGGCCATGCTCTTCATATCTTTCAAGTGCGTCTCCCCTTTCACAATGATCACCGGGCACTTTGCATACCGAATCATTCGCTCAGCATTGGACCCGATGAATACTTCCCGCAAACCGGATGCTCCTTTGGAACCCATAATTATCCAGGTGGAGCTGTCTTCTGCTACAATCTTACTGATGCTGGTAAACGCATTTCCATATTTCATGTGCACGGTCACTTGCTGCCCGGCATCCTTCACTCGCTGGCCCCACTCTTCTAGCTTGTTGTGTGTGGCTTTGATAAACTCACCAGTGTAGAAACTTCCTGCTGCTGCATTATCTACCTCACCCGTGAAATTGACATGCCCTACGGGAATGTCTACTACGTGAACCAACAGGATCTCACCTTTCACCTTTTCATTGAACTCAATGGCAAAATTGAGCGCGTGTGAAGCTAATTCTGAAAAATCAACAGGGACTAATATCTTCTTCATTTCTACTTTAATTATGGGTTAATACTTCAATTTTCTTATACTCGGGCTTCCCGTGCGCATTCTTTACACTATCCAAGGAGATGGATTTTTCCTTTTTATCCATCCTAAATGACCAGACAGGAACATTGATGTGATTAACGGTGTCTTCTGTGAGGCTTCCGGAAAGCCAATGAGCAATTCCTCTTCTGGCATGTGTAGGCATGGCAATCATGCCTGCTCCTATCTCATCAGCTCGGTAGAGTATGCCATCTGAAGGAAATACGTTGTTCACAATAGCAAATTCAAAATCTGTGATACCGTGGGCTTGAATGTGTTTTGTGAGCTCGGTACTTACCATTTCTTCATTCTCAATGTTGTGAGGTGTTTTCACCCACAGAAACTCCAGCTTTGCTCCAAAGTTCTTTTGCAGCTTTGCCACCTCCTGGAGAAAGCTACGCTTAATCTCCCGAATGTCCAAAGGGACTAATATTTTCTTAATCTCCGCTGTGGATACCTTATCCGGGACGGAAATAACAGGGCAGGCTGCATGGCGCACAATCTTTTCGGTGTTGGAGCCTATCAGCACCTCCTCCAATCCAGAACATCCTTTGGTGCCAACCACAACCAAATCATATTCATCGTTTTTGGTCATTTCTTTCACCGCAGTTACCAAATACATTTCTTCAATCTTTGTATCGATATTTACCTGTGTATTAAACTTGGAAACGAATTGCTTCATTTTGTCCACCATGGCATCTCTGACATCCTGCATCAGGGTCTTTGCGCTGGCAAAAGAGGTGAATTGATAGTCTGTGTAATAATCGAAATGGACGCTATTCAAAAGCGTGATGTGCGCATCATTTTTTTCTGCTAGCTCAATAGCGAATCGTGTCGCTAGCGTGCTTTCGGTTGAGAAGTCAACGGGTACGAGTATCTTTTTCATGGCACTTACAATTTTGATTCATTCAAAGCTACTGGTGCTTCAATAGGATCTGTATGACATTTACAACCTGGTCGATTGATTTTCATCATCCGGTTGATAAAGATCATTTTTAGGTCTATGAATCGTCATCCTTTTAGTCGCCCTCCAGCAGTACATTGACGGTAAACTAAAAGTAGGATCATGGAAACAATAACAACAGTGGAAACTCTGGTACAGGCGTTAAATAGATGCAAAGAAGATGGCACGCATGTGCTTGATGTGATGAGTCGTGTACAGATTCCCAAGGAAGAATTTGAGCGATATTATTCATGGAGTGATGACAAGTATGCCAGAAATGTGCTAGCCAGAAATGAAGATTTTGAGGTTTTGCTTGTTTGCTGGGAAAAAGGACAATCCTCTCCTATTCATGATTTCAATGCGCAAGAAGCGTGGGTACACCCGATCGAAGGCATGCTGAGAGAAGAGTGCTTTAAAATCAACGTGGATGATGATCGATTGGAAAAAGTAAGTAACGTCCTCCTCGGAACGGATGAGTTTTCCTACATGAAGCAAGTAGGCATACACCGCTACTCCAATGCCTATTCTGCTAGGTCTGTCAGCTTAAATATCTATCGTAAACCTGTGACCGAATGGCGCGTGTATGATACGGATAAATCCGATAGTACCCTGACCGAGACCTGGGAAAACAAAAATTACGACTTGCTAAATGGGGGGATCTAAGGGATCTAAAAATCCTTTCTGTTGGCTTTTCTGATGATCAAAAGGAAGGGAATGGCTATCCAAACCAGCAGGATACCTGCTGAGGCAATGAAACCCAGGTTGGTTCCAAAAAATCTCTGAAACAGCGCACCTGTATATCCCAGCAATGCGGATATTTCCAATTTCAGCAGGATCATTATTCTGCTGAGATCAATGGGATTGAAAAGAGATGCCCCCAATGCCCACCTGTCAAGTGGATAATCCCCAAAAACGATCAGTGAAATCATGAAGAGTCCATCGTAGATCACCGCAAAGAAGAGCCACATCAAGATGGCGTATCCGAACCCTTTGATTTTATTGGAATTGCTGAGGCCAATGTTCAGTGACAATGCCACGAAAATGAAGGTCAGAAAAGTACCTGACATCAATAAGGTGATGAAGTTTTCCACTGCATCCGATTGCCCAATGCCATACATGAGAAAAGGGATGCCTAATCCGATGATCAGGCTCATGGAAAGGGAAAGCGAGAGGCCTAAATACTGACCTGCAAAAATAGTGGATCGTTTGACCGGCTGGGATAGCAATAGCTCGGTAAACTCCCTGGAATTGTAGAAATACATGATGCCGAAGATGGTACCTATCATGGGTGTAAGCACCACAATGATGTTCATGAGCGTGATGGTCGCCTTGGACAAGTCTGAATTAAGGAAAAGAAGCACAAAGCCCAACGCCATATAAAATACCAGATATACGTAACTCCACCTGCTGCGCATCAAATCATAAAAGCTGTATTTTAAGATCTTAATCATTGCTTGAGTATTGCCGCAATCGCGTGTTCTAAATCTGTTTCTTTGGTCTTTGTGGTGAGCTCCTCAATGGTTCCTTGGAAATGGATTTTTCCATCCAGAAGAAATATGATCTCCTCGGAAAGCTCCTCCACCAAGCTCATGATGTGTGTGGTAATCAGGATCATCTTACCTTTCTCCTTTTCCTCCTGGATCAGTTGCTTTAACTCAATGAGTGCTACCGGATCCAGCCCGGCTGTTGGCTCATCCAAAATGCATATGCGAGCATCAAACATGAAAGCCAGCACGATGTTTACTTTTTGCCTTGTTCCGCCCGACAGGTCCGAAAGTTTCTTATCCAGAAATTTTTCCAGACCAAAACGTTCGATCAACTCTTTTTCCCTCCCTTGCTGATTGCGAATGTCTATGATCATATTGATCAGTTCATTGACTGTCAGGTTTTCCGGGAATCGCGCAATCTGAGGCAGGTAGGCAATATCTTTCCGATACTCCCAGCTTTTCTTGATCGCCGCACCATTCACTTGCACATCGCCGCTGTTGGTCATCACCATCCCCAAAATGATTTTCAACATGGTGGTCTTGCCAGAGCCATTGTGTCCGAGGATAGCAAATACTCCGGGCCTGTCTACCGAAAAGTTGACACCTTTCAGTACTTCAAGCTTTCCAAAGCTTTTGTTAAGGTTGGCTACTTGTATCATTTGAAAGATCGCATTGAAGGTGATTGATCTACCAGGTTGTCTGGAGTGAAAACAGGAGAAACTCGCTCAGAAAAATTCATGATATCTACAAAAAGACTTCTGAGTAAGATAATGGTCTCGGGTGTTTGATTCACGATGTATGAAAACAGTTTCACAGGTCTGTAAGGTACGTCTCCTACCCCATCTTTGTCCAGGTCGTATCCCGTATACGCACTCCAGTAGTTCCCATTGAAGGTATTGTCGTTCATCTTTGAGTTGTAGGACACATCGAATGAATTGCCAGCAAAATCATTTCCATAGATGTGATTGGCATAGCATCCTCCCGAAACTTTGATTGCCCAGCCATTCTTCCGAAAAGTATTGCCCGTGTAATTGATGCGCGTGGTACCATCGATGAAAACGGCCATGGTGTTCTCTATAAATTCATTGTCCACAACCTCCGCATCGTAAATTTCCTTCAGCAGCAAGCCGTAGCTCGCCGGCCCCCAATTGTTTACAAACTGATTTTCTTTCATCACGATGAATTTGGAAAACATGACAGCCACTCCTGCTCCATTCTGTTCAAAGCGATTGTTTAAATATTGATCGTGATTGGAAAACATGAAATGGAGGCCGTAACGAATATTGTCATGTGCATGATTGTTCTTGATTTCGCTTTCATCCACAAACTCCAGGTAAATTCCATCACGCATATTGTAGACTTCATTGTCGTGGATCTGTAGATTGGAACAATGCCATCCATGAATACCATTGCCTGTCTCGTCCTCTTTCACAGAGGTGCCGTAAATCACATTGTTTCGCACCACACCGTGCTTAGATTTCTCTATGAGCAATCCGAAAAAAGGGTCCACTATGATGTTGTCTTCAATGATGAAGTGATTGGCTCTGAATGTATAAATGGCAGCAAAATCCTTGGTGTAGCTTCTGCCTGCGTTGATGATTTTCAACCCGGAAATGCGAATACTATCTGCCAACAGCTTCAATACATATCCGGTCATGTTGCCATCCAACACAGCTCCGTCCTTACCAATAATCGTCAGCGGCTTTGTTATTTCCAGGTTTTCGCAGATGTAGGATCCAGGTTCAAGAAGAATGGTATCTCCAGCGGAGGAAAGTGAAACTGCTTGCTTCAGGTTCTTCACATCACAGCCCTCACAAACGCGCGTGATGGATGCGCTACCCACGGTGAAGGTTGAAAGTAAGATTGTAACAAGCAGTATTCTCATATTAGATCGCGTACCGTAGACCTAGCGTAAAAGCATCGGTGTCTTTCATTTGGATTCCTTCCACCCGCTGATAAAGTGGCTTGCCATAAGACGCACCAGCTTTAAAATCGCGTAAAAAAGGTTTGTGTCCAAAAGAGAAATTTAGCGCAAAATTTGAGTGCATCTTAGTAAATCCCGTATTTCGAGCGTCGGCTGTGGTAACCATCATCGAATTGAGCATGTCATCGGTTCCGGTCATACTAGACTGCTTCTTTCCTGTCAACTGAGCCGCCGCGCTCATCCAATTGGTCAGCTTATAGCCCACCCATGAATGGACTGCAAGCTCATTTCCCCATCTATATCCTTCGGATGATTCACCTGTACGGATGGTAACGAGCGGTTGAAATCCCCAGCTAAGGGACTCCTTTGAACCTTTGTAGGTTCCACCAACGGTGAAATCAACTGTACCACTGCCAAGTTGCATCGGATAGGGCAATCTCATGCCCTCAGCCATTGGCGTATCATCCTGATTTTTGATGCTTCCCGTCGGAATGCTGACTGAAGTATTTAAATGCAGCGATGTTTTTGATTCACTGATTAAGCCATATAGTGCACTGATTTTCATGTCTCCTACTCCTTGACTTTGGGTGCTGAAATTCATTCCCATCCTGGTACTCAAGTCCATTTCATTTCTTTGGAAGTTTTGCATAAGCATCAGGGTCAGTTTGTCAGAAGGTGCGTACATCACTCCTACCATCAGCATCTCCATACGCATCGCCTGCGGTGCAACCATATAATCTTGAAAGATGGCCATATCATTGATATCGTCTGACCCTTGCAGGTTGCCTTCCATGTCCATCAGCATGTATCTGGCAGATACCATCAACCCACCTTTGTGGTGTAAGTGATCTCCCATGATACCAATGGGCGCATAGGCGTCCGGTCGATTGTGATGATGCGTTGGGTGATCCAACAGCCCAAACCTGGAATCTTTGAACCGCTTCTTGAGTTCTTCCCAATCATAAATCTCGCCGCCCTGAGTTTTTTGAATGCGCTCCGCAATTTCCTTTGATGAATAGGCTGAAAGGTATGCTCCCATCGGGCTTGCGATTTTTTTACTTTTTAGATAGCTCGCCGATTTGGCCTCTATCAATGAGCCGGCTTTTTCATAGTCTGCTACAAGTAGTTTTTTGAAAGTAGATTCATCTTCGTCTTTCAAATAATTGACGAGACATTCTATGGCATCAAATTTTTGTGAAGTGCTGTTTTCATCAACTGCCACTGCTACAAATTGCTGATCCTTGATGTACATGTTGCAATGTGAGCAAACATCTTTTCCAAGGTTTACTACATCTTGAGCAATGATTGATCCGATCACAGCAAAGCATGTGATGAGGGAAACTAAAACTTTCATGACATTGGGTTTATTTTAATTCAAATTCTGCTTTGAGTTCTGACCAATTGAGCGACTGTCCAGCAACATCTTTCATGGTCTCAGTTCGATCATTTTCATTTTCAAAAGCGGTCAAAAACTCTCCCATTGGGCTGGGAATTGATTGAGAAACGAGGTAGTGGGCTGCAGTAGCATCCGCCAATTTTCCTGGATTTGTGTAGTTAGTCACCAGGTAATGCGCTACTTCTGGATGCTCCCATTCTTTTAGGTCGTTGAGCATGCATTCTATTGCATCGTATTTGAATGCTTTGCCAGTGGTAATCACCACCTGCGCTGCATGCTGCTTGTCTACGATGGTCATTTTGCAAAAAACGCATGCATCCTGACCGTAGCTTATGGGCTGTGGGCCGGATGAACATCCAGCGACTAATCCCATTGCAAGTAGTGCCGTTATGACCTGCACACTTGCTTTCTCTTTTTTTGCTTTTACGAAAGCCAATACAGACAATGCCATTCCCAAAAACATCAGGTATGCACCAAGTCTCGGCATAGAAATGGCTCTGAAATTCAGGATCATCTTAGCCCCTATCAATGGTGGCTGGTAGGCCATCGGCTCTCCGTCATCATCCGTGAATTTGATGGCCGCATTTTCCTTTAAGTCGTGCCCATAATCGTACTCCCACTGATAGAAATCGTACATGGCGATGGTTCCTAAAATGAGCATCAGTGCAAACCAGCCAATGTATAACTTTCGCTTGCCAATGAAAGCGATGATTACTCCTAAAACGATCATCCCTATGGCTACTTTGGGGAAGATGCTAAACTCAGGAATTGTCTCCGGAATATCCTTCATCCCTACATAGTGATTCATGATGTTAATGTTCTTGATGTCATTCGGATTGGCATCTTCAAACTTATTGATGTGAATATCCATCCCTATGGCATCAGGATATTGAGGCGCCTCTAAAGTGATGTTCCACAATGGCCATAAAAAAAGACCGCTGAGCAAAATTGCCCCTATCAACATGTATAGCTGAGATCGTTTCATAATGCTTTCTTATTTTGGGGGAAATGGTGGGCTGCCTCGCGCTTGCAAGACAGCCACATCAAAACCTAACTTACTACTCTCCGTCCAAGCTCCATTTCAATGGAACGTCTGCACCTTTTGCAGAAACCCTGACATATCCCTGCATTTCCTGGTGAAGCGCAGAGCAGAAGTCAGTACAGTAGAAAGGCCAAACGCCTTCTTTTCTTGGTTCCCAGATAAACGTCTCCGTCTGGCCAGGCATAATCAATAACTCTGAGGTATTGGCTCCTATCATACCTACACCATGAGGGACATCATAATCTTGCTCCAGATTGGTGATGTGGAAGTACACCTTATCACCCACTTTGATTCCTTCAATGTTGTCAGGCGCAAAGTGACTTCTGATGGTCGTCATGTAAATGTGCACTTCATTGCCCTCACGTTCTACCCTTGCATCTTTTTCCGTTTTTGTCGCATATGGATGCATGTTTTCTTCCAGCTTATAAAACTTGGTCTGATTCGGTTTTATCAAATCAGCTGGCGCCCCTGCTGCGTAATGTGGCTCACCTATGGTAGGGAAGTCGAGGATCAACTCCATTTTATCACCGGAGATATCGTACAGCTGTGCAGAATGTGCCAGCTCCGGTCCAGTTGGCAAGTATCGATCTTTTGTGATCTTGTTCATTGCCACCAGATACTTTCCGAAAGGTTCCTGAGAGTTTCCTCCTGGAATCATCAAGTGACCTACGGAGTAATACGTTGGCTGACGATCCAATACTTCCCATGTTCCCAGCTTCCATTTTACTACTTCAGAACTGATGAAGAAAGTGGTGTATGCATTGCCTTTCGCATCAAACTCGGTATGCAGTGGGCCTAAGCCAGCACCTTGAACTACACCAGCTACTACGTCATCATAATTTAGCACAGGGATACCGTATGCCTCTCCATCGAATTTCTCATTCTCAATGGCATCCAACATCTTAGTGAAAGAGTGAGCAGTCAATGCAGCGGCCAACTTACCACTACCAATGATATACTCACCTGAAGGATCAACATCACAGCCGTGAGGTGACTTAGGTGTCGGCAGGAAGTAAACCAATCCTGGATACTTGGAAGGATCCAAAATCTTCACTTCTTTCTTCATCGTGGTAGTAGCCATGTGTGTAGACTCACTATAAATGTTGTGAGCGTACTCAGTTTCCATCGTTTCAAACTGACCACTGGCTATGAGCTCTTCCGCTTTTTTCCAGTTGATGGCAGCTATGTAATCCTTATCATTTTGTGATGCGTTCACTTCCAGCAATGAATTCGCCTCCTCTGTGTTGTAGGTAGAAAAGAACATCCAGCCATGTGATTTCTTTCTTCCCGGGTGAGCAAGGTCAAAGTTGAAGCCCGGCATCATTACCTGAAAAGCTAGATCCATTTCACCGCTTTCCTGATCCACGCTTAAAAAAGTCAAGGCTCCTTTGAAATTGCCTTTGTATTCATCAATGGGAATGTCTCTTTGCGGCACTGGCACTGAAAATCGGGTGCCTGCTACCACATACTCGGTATTTTCAGTCACAAAAGATGAACTGTGATTACCTGCACTGTTTGGAATCTCAATGATCTCTTCTGTTTCAAAAGAAGAAAGGCTTATTCTCGCAATACGTGGTGTATTGTTTCCATTGATGAAGCACCATCGGCCATCAACTTTACCGTTTGTTTGAGATAGATCCGGGTGGTGGGCATCATCCCATGGCACAGGACCAAAAGAAGTGTTTAGCATGGGCTTAGTTTCTTCGTTGAAACCATAGCCTTTTTCTGCGTCTACAGAAAATACGGGTACCACTCTGAATAAACGTCCGGACGGAAGTCCATAAACAGAAAGCTGACCACTGTATCCTCCAGAGATAAACGCATAGAACTCGTCATGCTCACCGGGTGGTACAAAAGAACGCTCAGCCATATTGCTGCTGAGTGCACCTGATTGATTACCGCTCTGACCACAAGATGTGATAACGAAAAGAGCTGCAATCACAAATGCTTTGAATAAAATATGCATCTTAATCTTCATGATTGATAATTGTTATTTATTAGTTAGGTAAAATCACTTTGTCTACTACATTGATGACGCCATTGGAGGTCTGTATTGTGCCAATCACCTTGGCTCCTCCTACTGTGATCTCATCACCATCCACCACTACCTCCAGATAATCACCGGTGGCCATGTACAGTTTTCTTCCTTTTCTAGCCTCTTTTTTTAATGCTTCCACATTATAAGATCCAGGAGCTGCGTGTCGGGTAATTATGGTTGCTAGGTCTCCTTTATTCTCAGGCTTCAGTAGATTATCGAGTACTCCTTCTGGTAGTGCATCGAAGGCATCATTGGTTGGCGCAAAAACCGTGAGTGGTCCTGCATTGACCAATACATGTTCTATTTCTGCAGCTTGTACGCCTGCAACGAGCGTGGTGTGCGCGTCTGATGAAATGGCTACCTGTAAGATGTTTTTAGCAGACTCATCGTCCTGTACAGAAGCTTGACCTTTGGGGTGACTGGCTGCTTGATCTTCCTCGCCAGCTGTTTCACCTTGCGGCACGGTACACGATGCTATCATGACTGTCATGATGAGCATCAATAGATTTTTTAGGTGTTTCATATTCCTGATGTTTGGTTGTTTAAAGTGTTCGGAAGTATTCGAGTACTGCTCTGGCCTCATCCTCTGTCAGGTTCTGATTCGCCATGGGTGAACCATTGTAGTCTATCAAAAGCTGTTTGGCCATGGCATCTTTCTGTACCATTTCTTCCGGGTTCAATATCATGTTCATTACCCATGCTGGAGTTCTTCTCTCAAGAATGCCTTTTGGAGCTGGTCCAATAAACCTTTTCTCTGCTTTGTGACATGCTGTGCACTTAGCATCGTAGACTTCCTGACCTTTCAGTGCTAAATCCTGATCAATTTCAGCAGGTAGTGTAAATGCTTTGATCGGACCCACCCCATTGTTGCTTTCCCAATTTTCGTATGGATCAGCAGGTTCCATCTTGGCCTGCTCCTTGATTTGATCAATTTTACTTTTACCATCACCTCCGCCGCAAGCCGTCAGGATTACTATCGGTATGATTAACATTAAAGAGGTTAGCTTTTTCATAGTTGTTGTGTTTAGAGGTTCAAATTTTCTACCTATTGGCATCAATTACACTGATGATTTTCAAGGTTTTATATGATTTTTGTTTTATTTTAAGATTAAAAGACCTTTTTATCCTTTATTAGATTAAAAGAAAATCTATTTTAAGTTGATTGTACTATTTCTCAAGGCATTGTCCCTAATATCGGTGGCGAGTAAGGTCTCTTTCAGTTGCTCTTTTACAAGCAAAAATTGCTCATGCACCGGGCATGGTTGTGCACTGGAGCAGTGCTCCAATCCTAACACACACGCATCCAAAATTTGAGATCCATCTATGGCCAATACCACGTCAAGCAATCGTATTTCTTTTCCAACAACTAGCTCGAAACCACCTGTAGGCCCTTTGTATGAATTCAATAATTTACTTTTTACCAATTGCTGCAAAATCTTTGCTGTAAAAGCTTCGGGTGAAGCAATGGCCTCTGTCACTTCTTTCAACCCAGTCCGTCTCCTCTCCTTCTCATTGGCAGAGATATAAATCATGATTTTTATGGCATACTCGCAAGCTCGTGAAAACATTCCTTCCGATTAGTTTATGCTAAACTAACACTTTTACTTATTTCGGATAAAATTATCCTTTATTATGCGTGATTTAAATCAGTAGTCAACAAATCAACTGCTTTATACTGCTTTGCTAAATGGATGGGTTTTATTCTCACTGCACATTCTTGCATCTAAGGCAGAACAAATCACCCGAATGATCTCCCTCCCTTCTTCCCGCACACTCATCCCATCTTCATTATAAATGATGAATCCTTCAGCTTGCAATTGATCGAGTAACTCATAGTTGAGCAAAACGCCATATTCCATGAATTCAGATTCATGCCAGGAAGTCTTAAAATCACACATGAGGTTCAAAATGTGCTTTCTAAAGAACAAATCAGCTCTGGTATGAATATGTCCTTTTGTGATGGGTAGCAGCTCCTTATCTAAACATTCGTAATAGGCTGGAATGCTCTTTTCGTTTTGTGCAAATCCTGACCAACTATCGCTAATCGCGCTGACCCCAAGTCCTACTAAAAGCTTACTTGTGAAAGGCGTATATCCCATAAAGTTTCGATGGAGATCTCCTTCCTCTCGTGCTTCCAGAAGCTCATCGCCCGGCAATACGTAATGATCCATTCCCACTTCTTGGTATCCTGCTTTAATAAATGCGTCTTTACCGAGTTGCATGAAACCCCACTTCTCGTCACCATTTGGCAAATAGGCTTCATATGATTTCTGTGCTGGTCGCAAAGTTGGCACGTGTGCGTAACTGTAATATGCGATGCGTTCGGGTTTGAGTTGGATGATTTGCTCAAGTGTCTTTTGAACAGACTTGATGGTCTGACCCGGCAGCCCGTATACCACATCGTAGTTTACCGAAGTGTAACCTATTGCTCTTGCTTTGTCTGTGACGGCCTTCACCTGATCGAATGATTGCATTCGATTGATCAGTTTTTGGACGTTTAGGTCAAAGTCCTGAATACCAAAGCTTACGCGATTGAAACCTATGTCATGTAAGGTTTCGAGGTGCTTAGCCGTCGTATTAGCCGGATGACCTTCAAAGCTCATTTGAAAGTCTTTCGAAAGTGTTGCTTTGCTAATAATCCCTGTTAGAAGCTTATTCAAATTCTCGGGTGCAAAGAAGGTGGGCGTTCCCCCACCGAGGTGTATCTCTCTAATCAAAGGCTTTTCCGGGAGCATTGCTATGTATAGCTGCCACTCTTTCAATACATGATCCAGGTATGGCTCTTCTACTTGGTGATTCTTGGTTATCCTGGTATTGCATGCACAATAGGTGCATAGGCTTTCGCAAAATGGAAGATGGATGTAGATACTAACCTCTTTGCTACTCTCCCAAAAAGCGGACTGAAGTGTTTTTTGATACGCCTCTAAGGTAAAGCTCTCAGGCTGCCAAAATGGGACTGTTGGATAGCTTGTATATCTGGGAACGGGCTGATTGTATTTCTTCAGGTCTTGCATGGATCAAAATTTGGCTCAAAGCTATTTGGAGTCCGGGTGTTCAGTCTTGATGAACGAAAGGAGGATGTATGACTTATGTCATGAGACTCTAAGCTGCTCCCAGGAAGGCGCACGCTTACTATTATCATGCTGACAAGGGAGCGCCTACAGCCCGCAAACAGTTATTAAACCTGCCGCATTGGCTTGTACCATCTGATTGAATTGAGGAAATGTTGTCAGCAACCCTCTCAAAATCAGTAGGAAACCGGAAAGAATCGCGATGATTGTAACCGATCTGGGAATCATCGATTTTAGTCGTTGAGAGAAGATATTTCCTGCAAATGAAAGTGTCACCAGTGCTGGTAAAGTACCTAGTCCAAAAAATACCATAAATAAGGCTCCTTCGAATGGATTGGCTAAAGCAACGGCTCCTGCTGCAGCTACATAGGTCAATCCACATGGAAAGAAACCATTGGCTACACCACTTAAAAACCAACGCTTTCGCATGGAAAGGTTTTGGGACATGAACGACTTTAGCAGCTTGTAGAATTTAGATTCATAGTAAAAGCGCTCGATTGCATGCCGAATGGATGGGATACCATAGAGCAGAATGAGTCCAAAACCCAATACAAAAGCCATCACCTTTTGAACTTGAAACAATGCAGCGGTTGCTCCTAAAAGACCTAACAGGGTGCCGATAAAAACATACGTTAAAATCCTTCCTGTATGATAAAGGGTAAATCCTGATTTAGATTGCTTTGGCCCCATGAACGCCATCATCACCGGCCCGCACATACCTACGCAGTGTAGACTTCCAAAGAGTCCGATGATGAGCGCTCCTATCATTGAATGTAAATGCTTGATTGCTGATAAAAGTCCTGCTCATCTGTTTTCCATGTGATATTCACTCGGTAATTGCCTGCAACAAGCTCGGAACGCTCAATTTTTTGCACCTGATTTGTCAGCGAAATTTCAAACGTTCGATCAAAAATCTTTCGAGAAGGATGATAGAAGTGAATGCTTCCAGTGACCTCTTTATCCGGGAAAGTCAGCGTTACTTCACCTCCTTTTTGTTTTACAAGGACACTTTTCCCTGCCTCAGCTGCATTGGATAGCTTGTTGAGCTTTTGTTGGTAGTTGATTTCCTGCGCATAGTAGTCTTCTGCAACAAGATCAAAATCTTCCTGAAAAGCTCTCACCACCATATACCCAATGAATGCTGCAAAGAGTATGAATGCTATTACAATTTTATGTCCCCAGTTCATGTTTTTAGTAGTTAGGAGTCCGGAGTAAGTAGTAGTTCTTGCCTCTAAACTTTACTCTATCACTCATTCTTATATTCATTTTATTGCCTAGCTAGTACATTCCTCCTTCAACTCTCCATTCCTCAAGCTTCTTAAAAAGAAGGAATTACTTAATCTATATTGTCAATTATCCATTCTCCATTAATTCGTTGGTCCTAAAAACTTAGTCTCAACCGTCTGAACCAATTCATTCCCTGAATACACGCCAATGGAAATCATGGTGCTCATTTTAGTAATTTGAGAAGGATCTATGATCACAAAAAAAGCCCCTTCCCCTATTCCTTGCTCGGTGAGATCAATCTCACCGCCTACCATTTCTATTTGTCCTTTAGGTGTCAAGAGTTCAAACCTTACATCCATTGCGTTGTTGGTTTTGTTCACCATTTTCACCTGATACAGGTTGGTGATCATACCGTCGGCTCGTTCCTGGTACAGAATACCAGGTGTCCTCAAAATCGTCGTTTCAAAATCCGTTCGAATGAGCAATAAAGTAACCAGTACTCCCATCAGAGCAATCAAAACTCCTGAGTACGCCTTCATCCTTGATGTAAATTGAAAAGACTTTTTCTCAGCTATGTTTTCTTCCGAAGCATAGCGCACCAAACCCCTGGGTTTTCCGATTCGATCCATGATGGAATCACATGCATCTATGCATGCAGTACAGTTCACACATTCCAGCTGTGTCCCGTTTCGAATGTCAATACCTGTGGGGCATACAAAGACGCATTGCTTGCAGTCGATACAGTCGCCCTTATCCAATGCCTCCCGATCTTCGTCTTTGCGGAATTTACCTCGCTCTTCTCCTCGTACATGATCGTAGGCTACCACAACACTCTGCTTGTCAAGCAAAACGCCCTGAAGTCTTCCATATGGACAAATAGTTGTGCAAACCTGCTCTCGCATCTGACTAAAAACCCCATAGAACAGGCCAGTAAATACGACCATAGCAATGAACCCGCCTGTATTTTCTGCAGGGCCGCCTTGAATGATATTCCAGACCTCATTCACCCCGACAAGGTAAGCCATAAACGTGTGCATGATAAGCAGACTTACCAACACAAAGAGTATATGCTTGGTGGTCTTCTTTGAGATCTTTTCTTTATTCCATGGCTGCTTGTCCAACTTTTTTTGAGCCATATAGTCTCCTTCAATCCAATACTCTATCTGACGAAAAACACCTTCCATGAATATGGTTTGCGGACAAATCCAACCACAGAAAATACGGCCAAAAACCACTGTGAATAGAATGATGAAAACCAGGGATGTGAGCATTCCTATGACGAAAAGGAAGAAATCCTGTGGCCAGAAGACCTGACCAAAGATGATGAACTTCCGCTCGAAAATATCGAACAATAGGAATGGCTGACCATCCACCTTTATGAATGGTGCTCCCAGCAAAAACAGGAGCAGCAAATAGCTCACAAGTGAACGGTAGTTGGTAAACCTACCTTTCGGTTTCTTAGGGTAGACCCACACTCGCTTGCCTTCTTTGTCTACCGTAGACAGGTGATCTCTAAAAGTCTCTTCGGCCGTTTCCTGCTCTTGATATATGTCTTTTACATCTGCCATTGCTGCGTGTTAGCCATCCAAATATTTTGGTGGTTAGCGTTAAAATGAATTAGATTTTACTCTTCTATCTCAATATAAATCCCGACAATCGGGTTAGCAGCACTCACCGTCTTCCAATTCCGCTTCGTCATCCACAAAATTCGGATTTGATTCAGCATCTTCTTCTCCATTTTCTTCACCCTCGGTGCGCTCAAAAAGTTCACCTTGTGGCTCTTTTGGATTAGCAGCTGTATTGCCTTCCATGGTATAGATGTAGCTAGCTACTTGCTGCATTTTCTTTGGGGACAGCTGGGATTCCCAGGCAATCATTCCTTTGGAAGGAACACCATACTTGATCGTCTTGAATATGGATGGCATATCACCACCATGCAGCCAATATTGATCTGTGAAGTTGGGTCCGACACCTCCTCCTCCATCCGTCGCATGGCATACGGCACAGTTTGCATCATAAAGTGCCTTTCCAGCATTAATATTAGCGGTTTCTGTAGCTAGGGTGACATTACTTTCATCAATCAAATCTCCAAGAGATGCCAGATATGTCTTTACATCCTCTTCCGCTTGCATCATTTCTGACTGAAACTCCTCATCCTGGTTTTGCCCGGTTCCTAACACTTCGTAATTGATTAGGTAAACCACCGCAAAAACAATTGATACATAAAAGCCATATAACCACCACGGCGGCAACTTGTTGTCTAGCTCTCTGATACCGTCATATTCATGGTCTGTAGCAATCTCATGCTCCTTAGCCACAGGCACAGAGGCATTCATTCGATTCCATAATCTTCTCCAAAAACCAACACCCTCTTCTCCTTCGATGGCAGGAATCAATTCTGACTTTTCCTCTTCAATACCCATCTCAGCTCTCTTAAGTCTGAGCACCATTTTTAGGGCAATCAAAAGGACATACATGGCAGAAACTGCCACAATGCTTATCACAACCGTTAATCCCAGCACAATTTCCACTTTGTATTGCTCAAAAAAGCCTTGTTGCTCGGCAGCCTCTTGCCCAAACGAAAGTCCAGGTAAGGCAAAAATCAGGGTAATAAGAATATACTTAAGCCCTTCGTGTGCGATTGCAATTTTTCCAGTTGACATACGGAATCTTCCATTAAAAATTCCACGCTTTTTAAATGAAATATTGCTCTTAATTTTTATTGTCGATTTCATGATCAGTATCGTTTGAGTCCAACGGAATATTTGAAATATCATTGAATAACTTCTTGTCCGCTTTGAAGACATACACCGTAAGTGCAATGAAGAAGACGAAGAAGATGATAAAGGAGATCACAGGGTAAATCTCTATCCCCGCGATGGTCTCCATGTGATGTTTAATAAATTTCAGCATAGTTGTATGTTTAGTTCCCTTCAGCTACTCCTTCTACATTTTTAATATCAGTACCAAGTCTTTGCAGGTACGCGATCAACGCTATGATCTCCGCGTCACTACTCATCTTGATTCCTTCCAACTCGAGTCCTTTAGAGATCAATGCTGCCTGATTCTCTGCATCGACAACTGCTTGTGCATCGTATCCTTCTGGATATGGCACTCCAAGTGTCTGCATCGCTCGAATCTTTGCTGGCGTTCGTGCCTTGTCCCACTCCTGCTCAAAGAGCCAAGGGTATGGCGGCATAATAGAGCCTGGTGACATACTCGTAGGGTCAAGCATATGATAGAAATGCCAGCTATCCGGGTACTTCTTACCTATTCTATGCAAATCTGGTCCTGTTCGCTTGGATCCCCACTGGAATGGATGATCGTACACAAACTCTCCGGCTTTGGAGTATTCCAGGTCTACCGGATCATACCTCATCACTTCCGATCGGAATGGACGTATCATTTGCGAGTGACAGGTGTAGCATCCTTCTCTTACGTAGATATCACGCCCGTTTAATTCCAGAGCAGTGTATGGTTTCACCGTGGAGATCGTTGGTACATTGCTTTGGATCAGGAATGTTGGTACAATCTCAATGACCCCACCAATGGCTACCAAAATCAAACTCCACACAAGCATTCGCATGGGTTTCCACTCGAATATTCTTCTGTGCCAGTGTTCGCTTTTCTCGGGCTTGTAATCTTTCATCAATGGTGCAGCCTGCGCCTCAGTTGTCGGCTGGAAGGTGCCCGCACGTGCCGTTTTAATCAAGTTGTACACCATCACAAATACACCGGACAGATACAGGAGCCCTCCGAATGCTCTCAGCGCATACATTGGAAGAATCTGGGTAACTGTCTCAAGGAAGTTGCTGTAAACAAGCGTTCCGTCCGGGTTGAATTGCTTCCACATCAAGCTCTGTGTAAAGCCAGCCCAGTACAAGGGAATCGCATAGAACAGGATACCCATGGTGCCAATCCAGAAGTGAACGTTTGCCAGCTTCTGTGAATGAAGTTTGGTTCCGTAAAGCTTCGGGATGAGATAATACAGCATTGCGAATGTCAGGAAGCCATTCCAGCCTAGTCCACCAATGTGCACGTGTCCAACTATCCAATCAGTAAAGTGTCCAATTGCATTCACGTTTTTCAACGACAGCATAGGTCCTTCGAAAGTGGCCATACCGTAGCATGTTATCGCCACAACCATGAATTTCAGGATTGCATCTTCTCTTACTTTGTCCCAGGCTCCTCTTAATGTAAGGAGACCATTGAGCATACCACCCCATGATGGCGCGATCAGCATGACGGAAAATACAACACCCAGTGACTGAGCCCAGTCGGGTAAGGAATTGTATAATAAGTGATGCGGACCAGCCCAGATATAGATAAAGATCAGCGCCCAGAAATGAATAATGGAAAGTCTGTATGAGTAGATCGGACGACCGGATGCTTTCGGAATGAAGTAGTACATCAGCCCGAGGTATGGTGTAGTAAGAAAAAATGCCACTGCATTGTGACCGTACCACCATTGCACTAGCGCATCCTGTACTCCTGCATACCATGAATAGCTTTTCATGAAATCAATAGGGAGCGCAAAAGAGTTCACAATGTGTAGCATGGCTACCGTCACGAATGTGGCTATGTAAAACCAGATCGCTACATACAAGTGACGCTCACGTCGCTTTATGATGGTCATGAACATATTCAAACCGAACACCACCCAGATCAGCGCGATAGCTATGTCAATGGGCCATTCTAATTCAGCGTACTCTTTGCCTGAGGTCATTCCTAATGGGAGTGTGATCGCTGCTGCTAATATGATCAACTGCCATCCCCAGAAGTGAATCTTACTCAGGAGGTCGCTATACATCCGTGTCTTGCATAGACGCTGAAGGGAATAGTATACTCCCGCAAAAATTCCGTTCCCCACAAATGCAAAAATCACTGCATTGGTATGCAGTGGTCTCACCCGTCCAAACGTGGTATACTGTAATCCGAAGTTGGCTTCTGGCCACACAAACTGGCATGCGACAAGAAGTCCCACCGACATGCCGACAATTCCAAAAATCGTTGTAGCGATCAGGAAATTGCGAACCGTGGTGTTGTCATAATGAAAGGTCTCAAGACCTACTTTTTGGTTGTTTTCTGACATGGGTCACTAGGTTTATCATCATCGAATAATATTCGGATAGATGGTGTATAATCATCCTCAAATTGCCCTGAGCGAGATGCCCATAGGAAAGCTCCGAGGAAACTACCTGCCAATAGCAGGCTACATGCGATAAGGATAAATATTACACTCATAATCCGATGACAAGATTAGCGGAGTGCCGAAGGTTGACTAATGAGGCGTGTTAGGGCGAGGGATGATTTTTGTCAGGTGGCTCGCAGCGACAGGCTATCAATCTTGGACTTCCAGTTTTTTGACATGACAAAGATCATTATCCATGAAAGCGATCATCATCCAATAACTGCGCACATATTTGGACTATTGCGGTAATTAATGCAAGCGAATGAAGAAAGTTGTGGTTAAAAGCCCATTGAGCATCAGCGTCACTTTTCTATGGATTGGTTTCGTGTGCGCCATCAGCTTCATGGAGGCATGGTTGAAATTTCAAGCCCCTGGCATCACTATTCCGCTAGGCTTAGGTATTGGCAGGTTAGTTTTTAGCGCACTCAATAAGGTCGAAATTGTATTGGCAATATCGTTGATCATTAGTTCAATAGCGGATAAGCAGATCAAGACCAAAGCATTTGCTGTACTGGGGATCACAGTATTCATCTTACTTCTGCAAACTGCATGGCTCTTACCTGCACTTGATGCCCGAGCGGAGTTGTTTATTCAAAATACACCTCCCCCTTCTTCATACCTCCATCTCACCTACATCATCCTTGAATTCATCAAAGTGACCCTCCTGTTTATTTATGGCATCAAACAATTCAATTTCAAAACACATTAATTCAATTTTATGAAAATACTACCCACACACGTAATTAGCCAGCTAGTAGCGGATGATTATCGAGCAGCCACCATCTTCAAGGAACGAAACATTGATTTTTGTTGCAATGGCAATCGCACCATTGCAGAAGCTTGTAAGCTGCAAAATATCGATGTAAATGAAGTCTTAGCAGAACTTGAAGAAATCTGTAATGGAAACGGTGCGCCAATAGATAACTTGAAAGATTGGAATCCAGCTAAGCTAGCCGACTATATTATTGAGAAGCATCACACATATGTTGAGAAGAAGCTACCTGAACTGACAAGCTATCTAGCCAAAGTTGCAGCAGTGCACGGTGCTACAAATCCCGAAGTAATAAAAATACATGAGCTCTTTGAAGCATCAGCTGGTGAGTTGGCTGTTCACATGAAAAAAGAGGAAATGATCCTATTTCCCTTCATCAGAAAAATGATGAAAGCAAAGGAAACGGGAAGTCCATTAGGTCCTCCACATTTTGGAACTAGTGAAAATCCAATCGCTATGATGCGTCATGAACATTCGACCGAAGGCGATCGCTTTAGAGAAATGGCTGAGTTGAGCAATAATTACACGCCTCCTGAACATGCTTGCAACACTTACAAAGTGAGTTATGCAATGCTTCAAGAGTTTGAGAATGATCTACACAGACATATTCATTTGGAGAATAACATCTTGTTTCCCAAGGCATTAAAGCTCGAAAAAGAATTGATGGAATCGAACCAATAAATATCACTATCTAGGCTGACGGGCATCATTCCAAACTGACTTGAAAGTAGGGATATTAGGTAACAACCAAATCAGTATAACTATGGACATTTCAGTAATTATTGCACGAATGATCTGTGTCGTTTACTTATCCGTTGGGATGGGCTTTGCATTTAGCACTGCATACTATAATCAGGCTTTCAGGAAAATCGTAAATGATTCAACATATCTCTTCTTAGGTGGATGGGTAGCCACTTGCATGGGTGCCGTTTTGGTACACATTCACAATTTATGGGTCAATGATTGGCGATTGCTCATTACCATTATCAGTTGGACCATCCTACTAAAAGGAATAACTCTTCTCGCTTTTCCACGAGCAATCAGACTGTTTGAGGAGTGGTTTACACCGCGAGGAATTCAGAACTACTTTTTACCGATCGTAATTATGCTTGGCCTCATCTTTGGATACTTCGGGTTCTTTGCTTAATCCAGCAAAATCTCTCTGGATTTAATATCCGCAGAGATTTAGGCTATTGCCTTTACATGAATCTCAGGGTTCATGACGATTTCGGATTTGATAGAGTTGGAAATCAAACAGGCACGTTCGGATTTTTGCAATACACGAACAGCGCGTTCACGATCTTTTTCATCCATGATCGTTACTACAGGCTCAAGGATGATCTGAGTCATGAGGAACTTTCCTTCCACTTGTTCCAATTTTCCTTTTGAGCTACAGCTAAAACTTTCAAAGGCCAGGTTTGAATTGTCCGCAATAGCCAAAAAAGTGGTCATCAGGCAACTGCTAACAGATGCAGTAAACAGATGTTCTGGCGACCATATTCCTGGTATCCCTTTTGGAAATTCCGGCGGAGTTGCCACCTCCACACAAGTGTTGGAGTCTTGGTTAAGTTCTGGCGAGCACATGACACCCTTACGATCCTTGCTCCAATTAATATCTACCGTATACATATGTGGCTCCATGCTCATTGATTTTAAGATGAAGCACAAAAAACAACTATATAACCGAATTAAATGGTGATTTTAGTCAGCCGCCAAACGGATTATGATCAGGTTTTTCAGGGCTATACTCCAATCATAAATTACTAACTTCAACAGGTGAATATTCGAGTAAAATTTCTTGGCGGAGCTGGTTCGGTTACAGGTTCCAAATTTCTGGTGACCATAAACGATTACAATTTGCTCATTGATTGCGGCCTCTTTCAGGGGTTGAAAGAATTGCGAATTAGAAATTGGGATGACTTACCTATTCAACCCTCTTCCATAGGTGCTGTAATTCTGACACATGCGCACATCGATCATTCAGGCTACCTCCCTTTGCTTTACAAAAATGGCTTTGGTGGAAAAGTTCATTGTTCTGAGCCTACTCATGAGCTGGCAGAAATACTGCTGACTGATAGTGCTAAGTTGCAAGAAGAAGAAGCAGAATTTGCAAATAAGAAAGGTTATTCAAGACATCATCCTGCAAAACCGCTCTATAAAGTCAAGGATGCATTGGAAGTACTCCATGCATTTGAGTCCCACCCGTTTGATCACACATTTCGCGTTCAGGATACGGTTGAAATTCGTTTCTTTCATGCGGGTCATATTCTAGGGGCAGCCAGCGTTGAAGTCAAGATTTATACAAGCCAGGGTGTCAAATCACTCGTGTTTTCAGGAGATCTTGGCCCCATGCACAGCCCATTGCACCTTCCTCCTTCCAATCCACCAAATGCTGATATTCTATTTATGGAGTCTACTTACGGCGGTAGAAATCACAGCAATCAGAACCTGGAAAATGAATTGAGGAAGGTAATCATTGAAAGCGATGAGCGCGGTGGGTGTTTATTGATACCCGCATTCTCTCTTGGTCGCACGCAGTTAGTCTTGTATTATCTATGGAAGATATTCCAGAATATAAGATCAAGGCCCATTTATGTAGACAGCCCCATGGCCATCAGTGTCACTAGGTTATACAAGCAGTTTACTGGTTATCATCGACTAAATAGCGACAGTGAGTTTGGACACCACATTTTTGACGCGCCCTTTGTGCATTACGTGACTGAGCAAAGTAAATCCAAGATGCTAAACACGATTAAGGACAAAGCCATCATCATCTCTGCAAGTGGTATGGCCACAGGCGGTCGCATTCTACATCACCTCTACCATCGATTGCCCAATAAGCAAGACACCATCCTGTTTACTGGTTTTTTACCGGAAGGTACAAGGGGGAAAGACATTGCTGACAAAAAAGCATCCGTGAAGATCTTTGGGGAAGATGTGAGCGTAAACGCCGCAGTGCATGTTTTGGATGGCCTTTCTGCCCACGCAAATCAAGACGAATTGATTCAATGGAGTAGCCACATACATGAGCCTCCCAAAATGACTTTCCTGATTCATGGAGAAAAAGAGCAGGCGGCAGTCTTAAAAGAAAGACTCGCCGGTCGTGGATGGAATGTCACCATACCAGACTACCTGGAAGGTTTTACGCTATTTGATCATATCTAAAGTTGCCAGGATGTATAATTGCTTGACTTTAATGCTCCTGTATGAGACTTAATCAACAGCTCAAAAAAATCATTTTTATAACCATTGCCTGGACTGTTGTTTCAATATTTAACTACATGATTGGCTGGGCAGCCGTGGTTGATGCCAATTTCATTTGGGATGCCAATTATGACATTGGAAAGATCAATCATGTACAAGGCATCTATATCAGTGTACTTACTGCGCTATTTGCTGGTATCATTGGCGGAAGTGCCATTGTCTTTCTCTGGGAAAGCTGGCTGAGGAGTAAGCCTTATGGGTGGACTTTAACGAGTATTCTGATCTCCTATGTGATCATTTTCAATCTCGTTACCATTCCTGTTATATTATTCAACAACACATACGACAAATCCTATGGCATCTTCAGCGCAGAAGGTTGGAATCATGTCGAAAACGCCTACAGAAGTCCAAGTCTCTTGGTTCCTTTCTTCTTCTGGTTAGTCATTGTACTCCTCACCCTGATTGTTTTTCAGGTAAATGACAAATACGGCCCTGGAGTATTTAGCAAATTCCTGATGGGCAAATATTTTAACCCCACTCGCGAAGAGCGTGTGTTTATGTTTCTTGACTTGCGCTCTTCTACGACTATTGCAGAAAAGTTGGGTGAGGAACAATACTTCCATTTTTTAAAGGAAGTATTCCAAACGGTGACTCCTGCAGTTTTAAAAAACAAAGGAGAGATATACCAGTACGTTGGGGATGAAATGGTGGTGAGTTGGGAAAAGAATCAGGGAATAAAGAGCAACCGGT
This sequence comes from Ekhidna sp., assembly GCF_039940915.1. Lineage (GTDB taxonomy): Bacteria > Bacteroidota > Bacteroidia > Cytophagales > Cyclobacteriaceae > Ekhidna. The sequence continues at coordinate 871,279 of NZ_JBDVFO010000003.1, read as the reverse complement.
GTGTCAACTGCTATTTTGATGCACAGCGATTGCTCAATGAAAAGGAAGAGTATTTTATCTCAACATACAACATACAGCCAGAATTCAAAGCAGGGCTGCATTACGGTCATGTAATGGCCGGTGAAATTGGCGTTATTAAACGTGAAATTGCTTACTCAGGAGACGTACTCAATACTGCCGCCAGAATTCAGTCAAAATGCAATGAATATGGTGTAAACATGCTGGTTTCGGATGCATTGATTGCCCAGTTGGATATTGCAAAAAAGCAAACCAAAAGTCTAGGTCATATCGATCTTCGAGGCAAATCCAAAAGCATTAAACTATACGCCATTGAGGAAGTATAGAACTAATTGGTCTGCAAATGATGATGATATGTCAACCTTATAGTTCGTGAAGACACGAACCACGGCGCTCAAAATGATGTTAATGTGATGATATGTCAAAATTTAATGAATTAATCAATGGAGATCAGCCAGTGCTTGTTGATTTTCATGCCACCTGGTGTGGTCCTTGTCAAACGATGGCTCCAATTCTGGAAGAGCTAAAAACTGAAATAGGTAACAAAGCAAGGATCATCAAAGTGGATATAGACAAAAATCAGGCAGCTGCTCGACAGTTCAATGTAAAAGGTGTACCAACCTTCATTTTGTTCAAGAACGGTCAGCAGGTATGGAGGCAATCAGGAGCTATCCCAAAACATATGCTAGAGCAGGCAATAGAAAGTGCCTAAATTTCAGGTATGTCAATTCCCGCACTTGTATCTGCCGAGTGGCTCAAGGAAAACTTAGCTCACCCGAACTTAATCCTTTTAGACGCTACCCTGGCTAAGCCTAAATCAGCTGGTGAAGTTCCTCATCACAATCTACAAATACCTGGTTCCCAGTATTTCGACATTGATGGAGCATTCTCAAATCATGAGACTGACTTACCTCACATGATGTGCGACGCTGTTCCGTTCCAAACTGAAGCTCGAAAACTCGGCATAAGGAAAGAAAGTATTGTTGTTGTATATGATAAGCATGGCATATACTCCGCTCCCCGAGCCTGGTGGATGCTAAAATCCATGGGACTGGCTAACGTTGCTGTACTCGATGGTGGTTTTCCAGTATGGGTTGAGAAAGGATTTGAAATAGAAGAACAGCAAGGGTCAAGTGAAGGTCAAGGCAACTTTGAGTCAGCGTTCGACTCTAAATGTTTCGTAGACGCTAGCTATGTTTTCAATCATATCAGCGACAATGATGTATTGGTATTGGATGCCCGATCGGAAGGAAGATTCTATGCAAAAGAGCCCGAGCCGCGAGTCGGGCTCAGAGGTGGGCATATTCCTAAATCCATCAACCTTCCCTTTCCGCATGTCCTGGAAGGGTATCGCATGAAAGCCTCAGGTGATTTGAAGAAGCTCTTTGCTCCACTCAATATTGAAGGCAAAAAATTGGTATTCTCTTGCGGTTCTGGCCTTACTGCATGCATTATTCTTTTTGCAGCTCACCTTTCTGGTTATGAGGATTTAGCAATTTATGATGGTTCCTGGAGTGAATGGGGACAGTCCAATGATCTCCCTGTGAAAACTAATTAAATTTTCGACCCAGCCCACTCACCATAAGCGTTACAAATCCAACTACTGTAACTGAACTTATTGGCATTAATACGGCAGAAATGAGCGGCGTAAGATGGCCTGTCATGGCGAATGAAAGTCCAATGATGTTGTATAAAAATGATATACCAAAAGCAATAAATACAATCCAAATCACCCGCTTGGAAAAGCCTAAAATTATGGGGAGAGCAGTTACTTTCTCAGCGGACAGTATAGCATCACATGCTGGAGAAAACTGATGAATATCTTCGGAAATAGCTATCCCTACAGAAGCCTCTTTGAGAGCTCCAGCATCATTCAAGCCATCTCCAACCATTAGCTGATTCCATTCATCATTTTTAAGGTATTCCAGCTTGTCAACAGGTTTTTGATCAAAATGCACTTCCTCGAAGTACGGCTTTAGTTTAGATTTTTCTGCATCATTGTCTCCTGAAAGTAGGGACATTTGATAGTTGGCGTTCAAGTCTTTGAGCATTTCAAAAATTCCTCTTCGATACGACGATCTGATAATGAAATGGCCTTTTCTACTTCCTACCTGCACAAATACATTGGATTCATTGACACTGCCGTTTGAAGTCGCCTGTAAAAACTCAGCTGATCCGACCTTAACTACGATCTCATCAATTTTGGCTATAAATCCCTTTCCAGGAATCTCTTCAAAATTTGACAATGGCAGTTTCTCGCATGCTGGTAGCTCATGGTGGATCAGTCTACTCAAAGGGTGAGCAGAATTTCCCAAAGCGGATTTAAGGCATATCATTTCTTTGCCATCAATCACTTCTCCTATATAACTAATACCGGCCTCTGCGGTAGTCAATGTTCCCGTTTTATCAAACACAATCGAGTCTACTTTTGCTAAGGATTCGATGACTTCTGCATTCTTCAAGTAAAGGCCTTCTTTGCCAAGTTTGCGCATCGCATGGCCATAAGCAAAGGGTAGCACAAGCGCCAATGCGCATGGACAGGCCACAATTAATACGGCGGTCACAGAATTCCAAACAAGAGCTGGATCATTCAACCACCAGTAGATCCCTGTACAGATTGCTAAAAAGATTATTGCAAGCGTGAAATACTTACTGATCTGGTCTACCCAGGTATGTAGATCCACCTGATTCTTTTTTTTGAAAGATTGTGAATTCCAAACACTGGTCAGCTCACTGTTATTAACGGTCTGAGTCAACTCAATCATCAACTCCCCACCTTTTTGTCTACCTCCTGCATATACCATTTGGCCCATTGTTTTCGTCTCGGGCTTAGACTCGCCCGTCACAAAGCTGTAATCCACATGCCCCTTCCCTTTTTTCAAAAGTCCATCGGCAGGTATGAGTTCATCGTTATGAATGATTACATGGTCTCCCTTTTTCAGTTCTCTCAACGGTCGCTGAATTTCCTCATCATCCACCACACAAGTAACAGATACTGGAAAATAGGAGGTGAAATCTCGATCGAAGGCAAGTGCCTGGTACGTTTTTCCCTGATACCATTTGCCGATCAACAAGAAGAAAACCAAGCCTGCAAGGGAGTCCACGTATCCCATTCCCGTTCCAGATACAATCTCATAGACACTTCTTCCAAATAGGGTTAGAATCCCCAAAGCAATGGGAACATCAATGTTGAGATTCCCATATTTTAAGCCCTTCCATGCCTTCTCAAAATAATCACTTGCGGAATACAGCAATACTGGAAAAGCCAACACCAGGTTGATCCAACTGAAAACTGTCTTAAAATCATGAGTAAGTAAAAAGTTCCGATCCAGGTATTCTGGCATGCTCATGAGCATGGCATTACCAAAACAAAAACCAGCTACTGCAATCTTTGTCCCCACGTTTGATTTCGATACCTGCTTCTTTGTCTTATCCAGGCTATCGAGAGAGATACCAGGAGGGTAACCCAATTGCGAAAGCAGAACAGCCAACTCTTTGAGCGATTTTTCATTATGATCGAACGTGATCACTACTTCTCGTTTCACAAAATTTACCTCCGAGCGAAGCACGGCTGCTTCTAGCCTAGATAAATGCTCCAGTAAATAGATACACGAACTGCAGTGAATGCCCGGAAGAAAAAGTCTGATGACAGATACTTCATCACTTCTAAATTTCAATAGTTGTTTTTGAATATCCTCATTGTCCAGAAAAGCATACTTTCGCTCTGCTTTTAGTTCGGACATTGACTTATTTTCTACAGAGGTTTCTGAATAAAATTGATTGAGGTTACTTTGATCAAGGAGTTCGTATACGGCCTTGCAACCGTAGCAGCAAAAAGGATGATCCTCACTTAGTATAGATTCATCACATGGATCTCCGCAGTGATGGCAAATCAATTCCTCAGTTTGCAATGTCTCCATCTGCTATTTTGTTGGGCACAATCATTACGGGTATTCCGCTCTCCCTGATGACACTTACAGTATGACTTCCGATCTCATTATTTTGTCCATTGCTGTTTATCCCCACGATCACCAAATCAAAATCATTATCTCGTATAAACTGAATCATGGTCTCTTCCACATTACCGGAAAGCACCAAATTTTTGATGCGTTTCTCTGGTTGATCTATGAAATCAACGGATAATTGATTCATCCTTTTCTCTACCTCTTTCAGTTTTTGCTGACTAATGACCTGAATTTCTTTGTTCGTATAGCGAGCGGCCATTGGATAAATGTGTAGAAGCGACAAGATTGCCTCACCATTCAGTTTGGATAGTTCCAGCCCAACCTGGGTGGCCTTCCATGAAGCGGGAGAAAAATCTGTTGGAATAAGTATACTTGAGATCACGCAGTTGTAGTTTTAAGATTCAAAACTATACGGTCTCTATGCGTTCAATATTGACATTCATCAAGCGGAATATTGAATTTTGTCACATTCCAGCATAGGTTTACCGATATTAATCAACTTACTATGAAGCTCAGCAGTCAGGATATCGTCTCTAAACAAGGCCTGGAACTACTCGCAAAACTGTTCGAGAGTTCAGGAGAAGGTATAATGATCTTTAGCACCACCGGTAGCATTGAAATGGTAAATCCCCGAGCTCAAGAAATGTTTGGCTATAATGAAGGAGAACTTATTGGTTTAAAGGTTGAAAACCTGGTTCCTAAGCGTGTTCAGCATAAACACAAGCAATACAGGGATGATTACGTAAAAAAACCTGAACCTAGACGAATGGGCATAGGTAGAGACCTTTCCGGGCTCCGAAAAGATGACAGCTCATTTCCACTTGAAATAAGCCTTAGCTATATCGAGCACAAGAACCAAAAGATGGTTGTTGCATTCATTACCGACATTTCCATTCGAAAAGAAAATGAACGAAAACTAGAAGAACAGCGACAAAAACTCAAAGAATACACCTCCGAGCTCGAGAGAAAAGTCAAAGACCGAACAAGTGAATTAGAGCATCTCAATCTGGGTTTGGAAAGTCAGATACAAGAAAGGAAACTTGCCGAGGATGCCCTCAAAGAAAGCTTAACAGATCTAAAGCAAGCTGAACGAGAAATTCTAAAATCATTGGAAAAGGAAAAAGAGCTCGGCGAACTCAAATCGCGTTTCGTTTCCATGGCTAGTCATGAATTTAGAACACCACTCACCACTGTGCTATCTTCTGCTAACCTCATTGCCAAATACACGGAAAGTGATCAACAAAAAGCAAGAGAAAAGCACATCGAGCGGATCAGAAAAAGTGTTCAAAATCTCACAAGTATCCTCAATGATTTTCTATCACTTGAAAAACTCGAAAGCGGATCACAAAGTGTCGAAAACTTGGAAATAAATCCCCGTGAACTCATTGATGACCTGATCGATGAAATGGGTCACAATCTTAAAAACAACCAAGAAATCAAAGTTGAAGGAAAAGCTTCGACCATACATACTGATCCACATATATTAAGAAACATCCTCATCAATCTTCTTTCCAATGCCATTAAATATTCAGCAGATGGAACATTCATCACTGTTGTTTTAAACTCAAAAGATGGACTTTGCATTCAGGTGAAAGACCAGGGAATTGGCATACCCAAAGAAGAACAAAAGCGATTATTTCAGCGGTTTTTCAGAGCGGGTAATGCCACCAACATCCAGGGTACAGGGTTAGGGCTCAACATTGTTCAGAAATACGTTCAGTTGATCAATGGTGAAATATTCTTTGAAAGTGAAGAAGGCAAAGGCAGCACCTTCACGCTTAAACTTCCTCAGAACTAGTCCCAATGTTTTTTCTATTAAATAAGTACACTAGTGGCCCTAGTACCGGCACAAGTACCACTATGGCAAACCAAAGCATTTTTTTGTTAGTAGAAAATCTCGCCAACAAAATATTGATCATTGCATAGACAGCTACTGCCACTGCAAAGACACCTACGAAAACCCAGATATTCATTGTTATAAGTTTTATTCAAAAAAAACATGAATGAACAACTTCTTTCATGACAATACTTAGTCAGAGAATTGATTATCATCACTCCTTTTGACTAATTTGGCTTCTTTAAGAAGTACCCTGACACATGAGCCGACAACATATTCTAGTCATTGAAGATCAGCAAGATGTAAGAGAAAACATTGTTGAGTTATTGGAATTATCAAACTATCACGTATCCTTTGCTTCGAATGGGAAAGAAGGTGTGAAAAAAGCACTTGCTTCGCCTCCTCACTTGATTTTATGCGACATTATGATGCCTGAAATGGATGGATACGAAGTACTGTATCTGCTATCCAAAAACCCATCAACCTCTTCGCTACCTTTTATTTTCCTTACCGCAAAAGCTGAAAAGTCTGATTTTAGAAAAGGCATGAACATGGGTGCCGATGACTACATCACCAAGCCGTTTGAAGAAATGGAACTCTTGGGAGCGATCGAAAGGAGATTGAAGAAGTATGTTGACCTTAGTCAAGTGTCTGAAGTAGAAGAACTTGTAGAGAAAGCATCAAAATACGACAACATTGAAGCACTGGATAAAGAGCGAAAGGCTCAAAACTTCAAAAAAAAGGACATTATTTACAGAGAAGGTGATTTAGGCTCTTTCGTTTACAAAATCAAAAAGGGAAAAGTAAAGACCTACCGAATCAACGAAGATGGCAAAGAGTTTATCTATGACATCAAAAAAGAAGGAGACTTTCTGGGTGAGCGAGCCACGATTCAGGACGCTTCTCGAACGGAATTTGCTGAAGCAATGGAAGAGACGGAATTGCTTTTGATTCCCAAAAGTGATTTTCAGGAATTAATATTTAAAAACCGGGAAGTATCAGGCCAATTCATAAAAATGCTATCCAATAACCTCTCTCAAAGGGAACATGAGCTGATGGAAATGGCTTACAATACGGTCAGAAAGCGAACAGCAGACTCTTTGTATAAACTCTACGAAACCTACACAGGCAATGAGGATATCGTAACTGTTGATATTTCAAGAGCCGATCTAGCAGGCATGGTAGGTACCGCAACAGAGTCCGTAATTCGGATTCTTTCGGAGTTCAAAAAAGATCGCTGGATTGAGATTAATGGAAGTGCCATATCGATACTTGAACCAGAAAAAATAAAAGCGGTGAGGTATTAGCACCCAACCGCTCAAATCAATCACACTTTTCTGTTCGATTCGCCATTTCCCCTCTATTTTTGATTTTATGGGAAAACAAGTACGTATTCAAGCCAAGCTTCCAGCGGGAGGCACCAATATTTTCACAATCATGTCCAGGTTAGCGACAGAGCACAAGGCTATCAATCTAGGGCAAGGGTTTCCGGATTTTGAATGTGATGAAAAACTCAAAGAACTAGTAGCTAAATACGTTGGTGAAGGTAAAAATCAGTATTGCCCTCTGTCTGGTCTGCCACAGCTTAATCAAACCCTAAGTACTAAAATGGAACGGCTTTACAAAATGCCAATCCATCCTGCAAAGCAGATTTGTGTCACAGCAGGGGCTACACAAGCACTCTATACAGCAATCATGACTTTTGTAAATCCAGGAGATGAAGTCATCATCTTTGAGCCTGCTTACGATTGCTATACACCACAAATAAGGCTTGCCGGAGGGGAAGTAAAACCCTATCAAATGCTTCATCCTGATTATTCCATCGACTGGAATCGGGTAAAAGACATGGTCAATGATAAAACCCGCATGATCATCATCAATACTCCGCACAATCCCAGCGGAACCATCCTCAGCAAGGAAGACATGGAATGTTTGGAAGCGATTGTGAAAGACACGAACATCATTGTTTTAAGTGATGAAGTGTATGAACACTTGATTTACGATGGTGAAAAGCATCAAAGCATCATGCGGTTCCCCAACCTGTTTGAACAGTCAATGGCGGTCTTCTCTTTTGGCAAAACCCTCCATGCTACAGGCTGGAAAATGGGATACATAGTCGGGCCAGAATACTTAGTTGATGAATTCAAAGCGGTTCATCAGTGGAATGTATTTTGCACCAACTCCTTTGTACAGTTTGCTATCGCCGACTACCTGGCGGAACCCAAGCATTACGATTACCTTCCCTCCTTTTTTGAAAAGAAAAGAAATACAATGAATGAACTCTTAGCAGATACTCCGCTCATTCCTAAAGTAGCCAAAGGCACGTATTTCCAAGCCTATAGCTATGAAGAAGTGAGTGATTTGCCTGATTTGGAGTTTGCTAAATACCTCACTTCAGAAATAGGCGTGGCGGCCATTCCAATGTCTCCATTCTATACCCATGCACCCAAAGACAAAGTGATCCGGCTGTGCTTTGCCAAAGAGGAGAAGACAATTGAATCGGCGGCAGAACGATTGATGAAACTGAAGCGTTAAATTGAATATGTTAGCCAGCACATCCAGCACTTACTTCTTTGATTACGAATCGCCTGCTATTCAGGCACTCATTGAAGCGTTCAAAAATCCAATGCTCAGTGATCAAGAAAAAGCTACCGGTTTATACTTAAAAGTAAGAGATGGCTGGCGGTACAATCCATACGATATCGTATTCAGAAAAGATGCCTTGAAAGCAAGCAACATTGCTCAAAAAAGCCATGGACATTGCATTGACAAATCGGTGCTTTACATTACTGGTTTGAGAGGCTTAGGAATTCCTGCTAAGCTTCATCTGGCCAAAGTGAAAAATCACATTGCCGTGGAACGACTTACGGAAAAATTTGGCACCAATGAATTAACTCCTCATGGCATGGTGGATGTTTACGTCAACAAACGATGGATCAAGGCTACACCAGCTTTCAACAAAGAGCTTTGTCGCATGACAGGCGTAGAGCCCCTTGATTTCGATGGATCAGAAGATTCCATTTTTCAACAATTTGATAAAGAAGGCAACGAATTCATGGAATACCTTGAAGATTACGGCTCATTTGATGATGTTCCTTTGGAATTCATTGAAAGCAACATGAAAGAGAATTATCCTAAGCTAGCGAGTTTGATGAATGATGCTGGTGAATTGAAATTGTAAATAGATTGTTAAATTGAAAGTCTTGATGAATTTATTTCAGTATCTAAATTGTATGAACAGATTCTGAAACAAGCCAGCCTTTTGGCAGGCAGATTCAAAATGACCAAACGATAAATATGGCAGAAACCACACATTGGACCGGATCCGAGAAGTATTTATGTGACCCAGATTTAGCGCAAGCTTTTCATATGGCGCGCACCTTAGGTATGCCGCTGCTCATTGAGGGTGAGCCTGGCACCGGGAAAACAGAACTCCCTATTCATTATGCTAAAGACAGAGGACTCGATTTAGAAGTGTATCCCGTGGGTTCCAAAAGCAATGTGGAGCAATTCGTAGCTCGTTTTGATCACGTGAAATACTTGAGAGACTCTCAGATTGAAATCCTGAATGCGCAGCGAGAAGAAAAAGGCTTAGAAAGCAGACTGTCTACCGGAAATAGAAATCCCGAAAAGTTGGGTGATTATGTGGTCAAAGGTCCGGCTGCCGTAGCTTACAGCAAACCCAATTCGGTCCTGCTCATTGATGAAATTGATAAGGCTCCCCGTGAATTTCCGAATGACTTGCTGTATGCATTGAGCCACAGAAAATTCATTATGCCAGAGTCCGGTGAGGTAATTGAAGTTTCCGAAGAAGCTATGCCTGCAATTGTGATTACCTCCAATAGGGAACAAGAACTGCCCACAGCCTTCAAAGGTCGATGCATCTATCATTATATTCATTTTCCAGAGAAAGAAGTCATGGGACAGATTGTGGAAAAACACCATCCAGACCTTGATGAAAAAGTAGTCAAAGTTGCGTTGGATGTCTTTTATCACTTGAGACGTTTAGGATTAGAAAGGGCTCCAACAACTCGGGAAGTATTGAACTGGCTCAAGTATATGAGTGATTCATCTCCAAAAGAGGCCGTCGAAAAGATACAGGGACTGGAAGGCGTAGGAGCCTTGATCAAAACGCAAGCAGATATGGAGCGGGTCAATCGAATGATTGGCGCCGGCGATAATTTAGGAACTTACTTGAATTAAAATGTTCAGCTCATTACCAGCATCTTTTCGCAAGCACGGCCTGAAAACGGACGTACGCACCCTCCTTACCTTAAGGAAGGCCATGCAGAAAGGATTGATCAGAACGCTGGGAGACCTTCACAATGCGCTAAAGGGAATAGTCGTGAAAGAACCGGAAGATATTGGCCCTTTTACCAAAGCCTATTACGAATATTTCCTTCATGTCCCCATCGCACCAGGTCAGACGCTGGAAGATGCTATTCTCCGATCAGAAACATTCCAAAAGTGGAAAACAAAATATGTAGACGAAGCTGACAAGGACATTGATCTTACAGAGGAAGATCTGGTTAACACGTTCCTAGATCAAGTACATCTGACGAGTTATGATATAAAGGAAGTGGTCAACGGCAAAGAGATCTGGGATAAGGACAATCCTGATTTGGAAGATGAAGATGGACAAAACATTGAAGGTCAACCTGCCGAACGAGTGCTAGACAAAATGGCTGATTACTCAGATTTATCCCTGGATGAGTTGTTGGAACGAATGGAAAAAGTGAAAGATCAACAACGCACCAATCACAGCGGCGGTAGTCATTGGATAGGTACGGGTGGTATCTCTCCTTACGGTCACGGAGGTGCCGCTAAGAACGGCTTGCGTGTTGGTGGTCAAGGTGGGGGGCGAATGGCCCGAAAGGTCATCGGAGATAAGAACTACTTCCCGGTGGATCGTGATGCTTTGCTCAATGACAACAATGTGGATGCAGCACTCGCCTCCATCAAGGGTGTTATTGAAGAAAGTGCAATCGAAAAATTGGATGTCCCACATACCATAAAATCTGGATTGAAACGAGGAGGTCTTTTCCTTCCTGAAATGACCAGCGAAAAGTTTGAAGAGCTTAAGATCATTGTCCTCATCGATAACGGCGGCTACTCAATGGCACCATATATAAAAAGTGTCCAACAGTTGTTTCGAAAGATGAAAACTCGTTTTGCACATGATTTGGAAGTATACTACTTCCACAACACCGTCTATGATCGTGTATGGATTGATGAACGAAGATCAACTTACATCTCCATGGAGAAGCTGCTAATGCATAATAAAGACTATCGAATCTTTTTCATCGGTGACTCTGCGATGGCTCCTTACGAGCTGAGTCCACTAAGTATTCGAAACATTCAAGCCATCACCAAGAAGTTTAAGAAAACTGTATGGCTAAATCCAGAGCCCCTCAAATACTGGCCAGGCACATATACCATTCAGGTAATGAAAGAACTAGTGCCTATGTTTCCACTCACCCCAAGTGGCATAGAGCGGGCGGTAAGGAAAATGAATTCAAAAAGTACGGAAGGTTAAAACTTTAGACGAAAGCCATAAACAGGCAATTGGCCTTGCAAAAAATCAAGATCCTGAGCTCTCATAAAGCCCATCTTTTCATACATCTTCCAAGCAACTTTCATTGAATCTGTTGTATGAATAATCATCTGACTGAGCTTATTCGATTTGGCTTTATCTATGCACGCGTTCGTCAACAATTTTCCAATTCCTAATCCTCTCGCGTCATTCGAAACGGCTAATAAACGAAAAGCTGCAGCATCATTTTCCTTACTAAGATCAGCGTTGGAGCCATAATCTGATAAGTCATTGATATAAACAACTGCTCCCAGAATCTCTTCATCCTTGGTTGCAATTAAAATATCGACACTTTCCTTTTGAGCAAATTCTCCAATGTTTGCCAGCATGTCGTAATATGCTGGTTGTTGCTCAGGTGAAGGAAACTCTGGAAGATCAGCATAGACACCCACCATCAACCGACCTATTTTTTGATAGTCGCCTTCACTTGCTATGGATACTTTGATAGACATATGGGTCAATTGAATTTTAAGATCATATTGTTATCATGTTCCACAACAAGTAAATGGTCATGATGGAGATGATGAAGTATGTGGTAAGTGTTGCCGCACCTACATAATCCTGAGCTATTCGCTGACCAAAGAATAAGGCCAAAATGGACAAAGCTGAAAGCTGAGCACCGATCAATCCAACGGTTGCATCGCCATCGACGAGTATTATTACCACTCCTACGGCGCTGAGGATACCTGCAGCAAGCTCCAATAAGGTAATAAGCGGCATAAGCAGTCCAACAGTATTTCTTAAGGGGCTTTTAGCAAAATGACCGGTGAGCCATTCCTTATTCCCTTTATAATTAAAGACTTTATCAAGACCGGACTGTAAGAATAGAATGGCTAGTAGAATCAGGCAAAGAACAGGAGCGGAAAGTATCAGTGTTTTCATAAGTCATTTGATCGAGCAGTTAAGATATGAAAAAGCAAACAATAGTACTGATTCTTTATCTTCGTTTTATGTCTTCATCGGTCAGAAACATTGTGCTCATTTTAATGCTGGCAGTTTTGCTTCCCATCGCGATATTTTCCGCGATAGAGGTTTCCTCGCTCAACGAAAATGAGGAAACGCTTGAGGAAGTGTATCGAGAGCAACTAGATGGAATCATCTTTAGCATTAATCAGTACTCTGCTGATTTATTTGATTTTTATATACAACAGATTGATTACACCTACAGTCAAGGAGGTATTGAAGCGCTACGTCTGCCCAATGCGATAAAAGGTAATCTCGCCATAGATTTGATTGCACTTCAACCCGGTGCCAATTCAGTTGCGCTGGTGGATTTTAATGACCAGACTCAGCTTGGAGAATTAAATCTTGACAGTGTCTTTCAGTCCAATCAAGATGTCATAGAAAGGCTTATTAGATATAAAGCAACTGACTACATCAAGCAAGAGGTGATTGGACAGCCATCAAACACTGGAAGCCTCCAAATGAGTCTTATAGTTGTTGGTGAGCATACGCCTTGTCTAGTATTCATTGATCCAGTTGCCTTTGTAGAAGATTTATTGGCACCAAAAATTCAACAAATCACCACCCAAAAAATCAATGTATCCGTGCGAGATGTAAATACCGATCAGCTAGTATACTCCTCAGAGAAAGCACCTGTAGGAATAATTCAAACTCAAACCCTCATCAAAGTAGTAGGCTATGAAATTGCAGTGAGCTTGCAAACACAGTCAGTTACAGACATAATAGCTTATCGAACCAAACGAAATCTAATAACGCTCGGGATCATGGTGTTGGTGATTCTACTGGGCATGGTGTTGGTAATTCGGAACTTGAGAAAGCAAATGCAACTCAACAAGGCGAAAGCAGATTTTATTGCGAATGTTTCTCATGAAATCAGAACTCCCCTATCGCTCATTAGCATGTTCAACGAAACGCTGCTGTTGGATAGAGTGAAAGATGAGAAGAAAAAAGAATACTATGAAATCATCTCAAAGGAGTCTGCTAGACTTAAAAACATTGTGAATAAAATTCTTTCATTTAGTCAGATTGATGCAGGCAAAAAGTCTTACCATTTCGAAATCATCAACCCCGATGATTTAGTCAATGAAGTAATCAATTCATATTCTTATCACCTTTCTGACAAGGGTTTTAACTACAAACTGGACCTTAAAGAATCTGTAAAAATAAATGCCGACCCTGAGGCTTTTTCAGAGGTATTGATCAATTTAATAGACAATGCTATGAAGTATAGTGGGGATGTGAAAGAAATTAAAATCGAATCAAGTTTTGATGAATCATCCTATTTCTTAACAATCATCGACAGAGGTGTGGGCATTGACAGAAAGCACCAAAAAAATATATTTGACAAGTTTTATCGTGTAGAAGGTGGAAATGTTCATAACATAAAGGGAACCGGTCTAGGACTCTCACTTGTGCTAGAAATAGTCAAAGCACATCAAGCTGAAATTTCAGTAACGAGTGAATTGAGCAAAGGAACCACTTTCACGCTTAAATTTCCGAAAGCATGAGCAAACACATACTGGTCGTAGATGATGAACCCAATATGCGAAGAGGACTGAAGGATAACCTTGAATTTGAAGGTTATTCTGTCTCTGAAGCCCAAGATGGCCAAGACGCTTTGGAGATACTAAAAACTGTCACCCCTGATCTAATCATCTTAGATGTAATGATGCCAAAACTGAGTGGTTTGGAAGTCTGTAAGCAACTAAGAAGGTCTGGAGACGAAACACCTATCATCCTTCTGACTGCAAAAGGTGAGGAAATTGATAAAGTACTTGGCCTTGAGATGGGTGCTGATGATTACGTACAAAAGCCCTTTTCTGTGAGGGAGCTGACAGCTCGAGTCAAGGCAATTTTGAGACGAAACAAACCTGTAAGTGACCAAACCGATTTCACTTTTGGCCTGCTCAGCGTAGACTTTAAAAAATATGAAGCGATCAAAAATGGTCAAGAAGAGAAGCTATCTCATAAAGAGTTCGAAATCCTTCAATACCTACACGACCATGCAAATGAGATCGTTGATCGACAGGAACTGTTGAAAAATGTCTGGCAATATAATGAGCAGCCCACGACTCGCACGGTTGATAATTTCATTGTGAAGCTCAGGCAAAAAATCGAAGAAGATCCATCAAATCCGAAGCTCATAATTACTGTTCATGGTACTGGTTATAAGTTGATTCAATCATAATCCCCTATTCGTGACAACTTTTTACATTCCTTTACCTCAGGGTGACATCTGCTGATAATTGGCTTAGTTGATTTACATCACAAATTTCAACAACCCAAAACAAGATTCAGAATGAAAGCACTTGGAACCACTATCGCACTTTTCCTCATTTCCATCTCACTTTTTAGTCAAGAGGTTGAATACATAAAAATGAAAAGTATCAAGAAGCCCATCGTACAGGCCGACATCAACGGGAAAAAAGGATATTTCCTGGTAGATACAGGTTCGGATATCTCAATTATTAACACCTCGGATCTGAAAAGATACAAGTTAGAAGAAGCTAAAGCTTATGGTGATCACCGACGAGCAATAGGATTTAATGGAGGAAAAACGGCGGTCATGAAAGTAAAAAATGCGCGGGTGATTTTTGGTCAAAAGTATGACCATAGTGAATTTTACAGCTTAAATATCTCAGAGATTATTCGAACAATAGAAGCCAAAACGAATATCAAAATAAGCGGAATAATGGGTTCAGACCTTCTGGCAAAATACAACTGCATCATAGACTATAATCAAAGGCATATTATCTTGGTAGATAGTAGAACTAAGCGGAAATTAGCTGCACGATGAAATCGATTACTCTTCTTCTTTTGATTACCTTGCCTCTTCTCGGGATGGGTCAAAAAGCCAAGGTTTTAAACCTGGCTACAGACTGGAGATTCACTATTGGTGATCGGGAAGAATATTCAACTATCGATTATGATGATTCTAATTGGGAGGAAATTCAAGTTCCGTCAGCCTGGGAAAATGAAGGTTTTGCCAATTATAATGGATTCGCATGGTATCGCTTCACTTTTGATGGCGCAGATTTAAAAGGATTTTCAAATCTCTTCGTAAATCTTGGCTATATAGACGATGTTCATGAAGCTTACCTCAATGAAACCCTCATTGGATTTAAAGGATCATTCCCCCCCGATTATTACACAGCATATGATGCATTAAATGAGTACCCTCTCCCTGAGAAAACAATTAATCGTGAGGGTAAGAATGTCTTGGCAGTAAAGGTCTATGACCTGGTAAAAGATGGAGGGATTGTGAAAGGGAACGTCGGAATCTATTTTAACGCCACTATTGAAAAATCTTTTTACTCATTGGAAGGAATATGGAAATTCACCACAGAGCGTAAACCCTTCTGGGAGCAAGTTGGATTCAAAGATGATGCATGGGATAATATTGTTGTTCCAAGTTTTTGGAGGAGTAAACATATCAAACGCTCCAATGGATTTGGATGGTATCGAAAGGAATTCGTTTTGCCAGACAATCTGAAGAATCAAGATATTTACATGGTATTAGGCAAAATCGATGACTTTGACTACACCTATGTAAACGGGAAACTTGTAGGAAGAACAAAAGACTACAAACCTTTTGGAGAGAGTAATAGCTATCAAGAATTTAGGATTTACAAAATCCCTAAAGAACTACTTAAACAAGAAGGCAACAATGTCATTGCGGTGCAGGTCGAAGATATTGGTATAGATGCTGGTATATATGAGGGGCCAATAGGACTTACCACACAAGTGTCGAAGAAATCAGCTAAGTGAATCAATTCGCTTATACATTCCATAAGTTTTATTAATCCAAAAAAGCAAACTGAAAAAAGTCATTATCGTTAATTAAAGTATTACTATCAAAAACAATAGTCATGCTTTATAAAAAAATAGCTTTACATATCATCTTTGTAAGTTTGATATTCTCTGCGCAAGCCAACACCTCCAACTACTGGATTAAGCAAGGAGACATTGCTCTTAGCAAACAGAACATTGAAGAATCAATAATACTCTACTCAAGAGCCATCCAAGAAAGCCCTAAACACGCATTAGGCTATATTAAAAGAGCAAAGGCATACCGAGCCTCAAACCAACTTGTAAAGTCAGCTGAAGATATGAGACGCGCGGTTGAAATTGATCCTCAATTCACGAAATCATTCTTGAAGACAAGAAAGAACCGACCAGAGTCATACAACCAGAAATAAAAATAAACTCAAACATCTAAGATCATGAAAACCAGAACAATGAGCAGAATAATAGAAGGCATTTTCCTCTTCGCACTTATTATAATGATCTATGCGATGTCCATTTTTTCGGCCAGTGGACAAATGCTAAAGAAGTTTTCAACTCCCCAGGACTTGATGCTTTCATACGTTAGCGAGCAAAGTTTCGATCAAGAGAGAATCAGGACAGTAGACATTCAGATGACCAATTCAAATCTCTTATTTGAGCGAATTCGAACAAATACTGAGACACTTCATATTCCCAATTATCTAATAAATGAGGCGAAATCGAGTGAAACCAAAATCTCATTTCCTAAGCCAGATCTAAGAAGGAAAAGAATGAAACAATTTCAAGCGCCCTCCTTTATAATACCTCTAAACTAGTTGTTCATTACTTCTACCAAGCGCATTAGCTCATTGCTAATGGGCTTGTTTTTGCTTATTGCAAGTTTAAAGCTCGTATAAGTCACCTTGTCGTCAATTATACCAGCCATGACATTGGATTTCCCATTAATTAATCCTTCAACTGCGGCTAGCCCGAGGCGACTCGCCAAAATTCTGTCTAATGATGTCGGTGAACCTCCTCTTTGCAAGTGACCTAATGTGGATACCCGAATATCCAATTTAGGAAGTTTAGTCATTACTTTATTGGCAATTTCATGCGCATTTCCTTGTTCATCACCCTCCGCCACAATCACTATTGCAGAAGTTTTTTCCTTATCTCTTCCTTTATTAAGTGTATCGATTACATCTTGAATAGTCGTTGAAGTTTCTGGCACCATCACCAACTCAGCTCCACCTCCTATTCCACAATGAATAGCTATGTATCCGGAGTGCCGTCCCATCACTTCAATGAAAAATACTCTGTCGTGTGAATTAGCTGTATCGCGAATCTTATCAATCGCTTCAAGCGCAGTATTTACCGCAGTATCAAATCCAATGGTGTAGTCTGAACCGTACAAGTCGTTATCAATTGTGCCAGGAGCTCCTATCGTAGGTATACCATATTCCTCATAAAAAATATTAGCCCCGGTAAACGTTCCATCTCCACCAATGGCCACAAGCCCCTCTATTCCTTTTGCTTTCAGCTGCTCATAGGCTTTCTTTCTTCCTTCCTTTGTTCTAAAATCCTCGCTCCTGGCAGATTTCAAAATCGTCCCCCCTTTTTGCAAAATATTGCTGACTGAGTATGATTTCATTAAATACATGTCACCACTGATGATTCCATTGTATCCATATCTAATGCC
This sequence comes from Ekhidna sp., assembly GCF_039940915.1. Taxonomy (GTDB): domain Bacteria; phylum Bacteroidota; class Bacteroidia; order Cytophagales; family Cyclobacteriaceae; genus Ekhidna. The sequence goes on along the minus strand of NZ_JBDVFO010000003.1, from coordinate 853,439 downwards.
ATACACATTTAGCCCAAGGCTGATACCTGATCTAACTACCGCACGCACACATGCGTTCATACCCGGTGCGTCTCCTCCCGATGTAAATACTCCTATATTTTTCATTCCATTATCAATTAAATCGCTCCGGTAGGTCCGGACAAATATTTCCAAACAAGGCTTGATGCTCCCAAAATCGGCGCATCATCGTCCTTGAGTCCTGAGGGTTGTAGTTGTATCTTTTTATCAAGGAACAGCGGCATTAAATAACGCTCCATATTCTCTTGAGCCGGGGTAAAGATGTGATCACCAGCCTTAGCTAGTCCACCCAACAAAAATATAGCTTCAGGATCAGTATGAACTACAAAGTCTGATAATTTCATACCCAATACTCTACCTGTGTATTTAAATGCTTCGATGGCAATTTTATCTCCTTTTGCTGCTGCTTCAGTAATCGTTCGTGTGCTTAGATCATCAAAACTGATTGACCTCAACATGCTTGGTTCGGTGTAATCCGCTAACAGTTTATATACAGTTCTTCTAATTCCGGTGGCACTCACATACGTTTCTAGACAACCTCGCTTTCCACATGCACAAAATCGTCCATTGGCATTAACTAATGTATGTCCCAGTTCGCCAGCAAACCCGTGCTTGCCATAAACCAAATCTCCATTGATTACAATTCCGCTTCCAAGACCCGTTCCTACGGTAAGGACCAAGAAGTCTTTCATATCCTTTGCTTTACCATAAACCATCTCTCCCAATGCCGCTGCATTGGCATCATTTGTAAGCACACATTTTAATCCGAAGACTTTTTCTGCTTCTTCAGCAAATTTGGATACTCCCTTCCAGGGAAGATTAGGGGGATCTACAATTGTCCCATTGTAATAGTTGGCGTTAGGTGCGCCAACTCCTATACCTATTGCGTCATCAATCGGATGAATCTTTTCTATTTCCTGCTTCATTGTGCGAAGGAAAGATGCATAATCAGCAAATTGCTGAGTTTTGATTCTCGACTGAGCTAATATATTTCCGTCTCTATCGGCTATTCCAAACTTGGAATTTGTTCCACCGATATCTATGCCAATGGCTAGTTTCGTCATTTAGTCCCGAATTTAAGCCTCTCCTTGCTTCATTACAACTTCATCTTGATCATCTACCCTCAGGCAGAGTACTCCAGCAATGATCATAGAGGCTCCTCCAATTACAATCGCATAGATAAACTCGCTACTGAAGAAAGTTGTTACCAAAAAACCAAGAATACTTGCTGCCACTATTTGAGGTATCACGATGAAGAAGTTGAAAATCCCCATATAATAGCCCATTTTCTTAGGTGGAAGAGATCCTGATAGCATCGCATAAGGGATGGAAAGGATACTCGCCCATGAAATACCCACGCCAACCATGGATAGGATGAGCCACATCGGATTTTGAATAAAATAGAACGAAGCTAAGCCAACACCGCCGCATGTTAGCGCAATCATATGGGTAACTTTTCTACTTACAACTTTTGCCAACAATGGTAACGCCAGTGCTGCAAATGCCGCAACACCATTGTACCCTGCAAACAAAAGCGAGACCCAGTCAGCACCATCATTGTAAGCCGACGAGGTTGCATCAGTGGCTTGATAAATATGTGATGTTACCGCGGATGTACTGTAGATCCACATCGCGAACAATGCAAACCAGGAGAAAAATTGCACATAGGCAAGTTGGACCATTGTCTTCGGCATGTTCTGGAAATCACGCACAATCTGAACAAATCCGTTGTGGTATTTATTTTTATCCATGAAAATAGCTGCAATGGCATATGAAAAGCCAAACAACCCGAAGATGCCACACAAAACATATAATTGAGGATCAAATGACTCAATGGTAAACCAGGATGCCAATGCTGTCCCGATGGCTATCAATATTAATCCTCGAAGCATGTATTGACGAGGTGTAAATCTGATCTTTAATGGAGGTGGAGTTTTTGATTCTTTCAGATCTTCCTCAGACGGTGGGTACTCTTTCGTTGTAAAAACAGTCCACATTACGGCGGAAATGAATGCAATCGCTCCCACATAAAAAGACCATTTCACTGAATCAGGAATCTCGCCTTCCGGTGCGGTGTTGCTTACACCGACAAGATTTGTAAAGATCCATGGCAGAGCTGAAGCCACAACTGCACCCACTCCAATAAAAAAGCTTTGCATTGCAAACCCTCTAGTCCGCTGATCAGGCGGAAGCATATCACCAACGAAAGCTCGAAAGGGCTCCATACTAACATTGATGGATCCATCCATGATCCACAGCATTCCAATTGCAATCCATAATGTGGGTGAATTGGGCATGAAGATCAATGCAAAAGTTGCTAAAATAGCTCCTATTGCAAAGAAAGGACGTCTTCTACCCCACCTTGGATGCCAGGTTCTATCACTTAAATATCCAATTATAGGTTGAACGATGAGTCCGGTAACTGGTGCAGCAAGCCAATAAAAAGCCAGGTTTTTAGTATCAGCTCCTAGTGTTTCAAAAATTCGACTGGTATTCGCATTTTGAAGTGCAAAGCCAAATTGAATTCCAAGGAATCCAAAACTCATATTCCATATTTGCCAGAAACTTAATCTAGGCTTTTCTGAGCTTAAAGAAACATTACTCATAATTAAACTATTTAAGATCCGACATAGTATTGGAAGGCAGGCAATTCACTCGTGGAAGACGTTATTGTCTTTCCAGAAAAGAAATCAACAAAAGAAGTAGACTCGGGAAGCGTGATTGTTTGATTTTCTCCTGAAAGGTTAATAATTACGGTAACCTCGCTTTCGTCTTTGACTCGCTTGTACGCAATGACCATGGAGTTATTGGTATCTATGAATTGAGGCTGTCCACCATACTCACCATTATGCAATGCTTTATTGTCATGCTTAATATCTATCAACTGCTTATAAAATTTCTGATACTTTATATCTGTCCAGTCAATGGTATCCTTCTCAAAAAAAACTAACCTTTTATCCAGGCCAGCTTCTTGTCCACTATAGATAAGCGGCATTCCCTGAGCCGTAAATGCAAATACGGCATACGCCAGGTGGCCATCCCCAAATCGTTCAAAAACAGTTCCATTCCATGAATTCTCATCATGATTGGTTGTGAAATTCATACGAATCGCATCCGAAGGATATCTTTCCAAATCTTTGTTTACGAAGGCAATCAAAGAATCTGCATTCATTTCTCCTTTTGCCACACCATTCATGTAATGGTGAAGTCCCCAACCATATGTCATGTGAAAAGCATCTTCATGCATCTTCGGCTCATCCCACTCAGCAAGCATAAACAGGTCTTTATCCACATCTAACGAATCTTTGGCGCGATTCCAAAAATCCATGGGTACAAATCCTGCTACATCGCATCTATAGCCATCAATATCTGTTTCATTCACCCAATACCTTAAAGACGCAATCATCTCATTTTGCATATCCATATTTTCATAGTTGAGGTCAGCTACGTCTGTCCAGTCGGTACCATCTGGCCATGTCACATTTCCCATAGAGTCTGTATTGTGGTATCCCACGATCTCTGTCCATGCATGATCAAATGAAGTGTGATTGGCAACCCAATCTAAGATGACAATCATATTCTGATTATGCGCTTTTTCAACCAAAGACTTAAAATCTTCCAATGTTCCAAACTCTGCATTGACAGCTGTGTAGTCCTTGATAGAATAATAGCTCCCGAGTCCTCCTTTTCTATTCTTTTCTCCAATGGGTTGAATCGGCATAATCCACAAAATATCTACACCCAAATCCTTTAGCCTCGGTAGATGATCAGCAAACGCATTGAAGGTTCCTTCCGGAGTATATTGACGAATATTCACCTCATAGATGATCATGTCCTTTGCTTTTTCAGGATAAGAAACATCCGCTGAAACGGCAGTTTCTTTTTGTGAGGGTGTTGTGCAAGAACAAAAAAGTACTGCAATCAAAAACAAGGAGTTCGTAAATATTTTCATGTCAGGTTAGTTATAAGTAATCATTTCGAATGAATATGGTGGGATCGATGCGCTTCCGCCTTTGAGTGATCCATTAAAATTTGCTTGTCCATTAGAAGGAACCTCTACCTTCAAAGTTTGATCACTGGTGTTGAAAATAGATATCACTTTGTTTCCAAAATATGCTCTTTGCATCACCAGATGGTGCTCACCGTGCTCCAAAATCTGGATATCCCCATAAATCAGTGCTAAGTTGCTGTTTCGGATCTGTATCATTTTCTTGGTGCGTTCTCTTGTAGCCATCTGATGCTTATCCAGCTCATCAAACTGCATTTGGCGTCTGTTGTCAGGATCATTTCCTCCTGGCGAGCCATACTCATCTCCGTAGTAAATACATGGGATGCCCGGAATAGACATCATATATGCCGTTAATGAAGACAACTTTCGATAAGCTGCGGTATCCCGAATGCTGATCTCTCTATTCCATCCTGCATGCTTGGTATCTTCACCAAAATCTAGTGAGCCATCTGCATAGGAAATAAATCGAGGACGATCTTGATTGCCCGTGATGTATCCCATCAAATTATGGTCTCCATAATATTTAATGCTTTCTCTAAGTGAACTTGCAAGGTCAGAAAGCGAACCAGCTCCGGCAAAGGCAGAAACTGCTCTATCATACATATTGAAATCAAACTGGGCATCAAGCATCCCGGTTCCTATGTAGCTTTTGATAAGTTCGTGACTTCCATAGGTCTCTCCAATTTGAAAAACAGGTTGTCCTGTTTCAGCAACTACTTGCTTCTTCACCTTGTTTGTTAATGTCCTCCAGAATATTTCAGGAATGTGTTTTGTCGCATCATGACGAAAACCGTCAATGCCATATTGTGTTAACCAAAACATAGCAGAATCGGTCATTGGATCCACTGTTTCCATCCTTGAAAGATCAAGCGTAGGCATGAATGTGTCGAACCAGGTGGTCAGCCGATGATCATCCCATCTTTCTGTATTGAGTGAGCCATCGGGCAGATAGAGGTCAGTTGCCCAATCCGGATTTTGCTGATAGATCGGATGGTCTTCATGTACATGATTTGCCACATAATCTAGCAATACATTCATACCTGAATCATGCGCTTTATCCACAAGCGATTGAAATTCATTTGCCGTCCCAAACCGATGATCTACTTGCACATTTGAGATCGGCCAGTATCCATGGTATGCCGAAAAGCTGGTTTCTGGCTCTGGATATTTACCATATGCACCCTCGGGATTCTGCGTGATTGGAGATAGCCAGACTGTGTTGACACCCAAATCAGTAAAGTAGCCTTCTTCAATTTTTTGCGTTACCCCAGAAAGATCTCCTCCAAAATAGTCTGCCTTTGGATGTACTTCGGGGATGTTAAGCGGTTGATCATTCTCGGTGTTCCCATTGTTGAATCGATCCACCATCAAGAAATACATGATCATTGATTCATAATCCTTTCTGCTCAACTGTGTAGGTGATGAAAGCACCTTATCCTTTTCTAAGGGAATTAATACATCGTTGCTAACACCCTCACTGTTATAAGCCCAAAGTCTAATGGTCGATCTATCTTTTGAGCCAGCATTCTCTGGAATGATCACGCGAATGGTCTCTCCTTTTATTGATATGCCCTCCTCAGGCAATAAGGTGTTTTCCCAATAAGCATAAACTTTTTCCAATGGGTTATTACTTTTCAAAGTGATTTTGTTGCCACGATAACTATCGGTCTTTATTGAAGGTGTCTTATCTGGATCAGGTCCCGAAATGGTAATCACCGAATTCCATCCGCCCATCCCATTACTCGTTGAGTCAGGATTCAGCGCATCAAGTAACTCTCTACCATCTACAACCATAAGGTATTGATACGTACCAGGACTCAGCATTTCATAGGTCGAATAGTTGTTTCCTTTTTTATCAAGAACCGTGTTATTCGGATTCCATGCATTGAAATCCCCCTTGATCTTAACCTCTCTTTCATTTCCGTTCGGTTCGTAAACAAATGAATACATTGTCTTTTTAGTGCGCTCCAATAGCACGCTCTCTCCTATTCCTTCAGACCAAAAAGTGAGATTGTAGAGTGGTTTTTGAGGCTTACCCGCAATTGACAAAAAGTTGTTTTTTACACTGACTGTAAAGGGGCCATCCGTTGAGATAGAATCCACTCTGGACTTATCAACTACATAGTCTGAAATTGGAATTTCAGTCACATCCAAGTCGAGCTTGATTGGTGTTGCTTTCCCTAAGATTAGTGATGCTTCATGCGTCGAAAGAATGTTTGGCTCACATGCCGCAAAAAGAGCAAGTATGCTACCAACTAAAAACCACTTCTTCATTGGTATAGTCTTTTTCAATTGTAAATACAGTTTCAGACTTGAGGTTGTCTCTTCTATCTTTTTCGAATGGATCAAAATTTGAAATCGGCTGAACGAAAGAGTAGCTCTCTTTCAGATACTGATCCACTTCCAACTCTCCGAAACCATGCAATACAAGCTTTAGACATTTAATTCGGCTTCTATAGCTTCCATTTGCCTCTTCCATAGAAACGGTCTTTTCAGTAGGATTAAAAACTATTTTCCTTCGGTGATAATTTCCAGTCTCATTTTCGTAGGAAACTCCGTCATCTTCATAGTAGTCAATCTCAGAATGCTCTGAGCCGTTGTAGACATGCAATTCCAATTGCTCCCCAATGTCTTTTGAGTTTTGTTTGGCTTCTGAATAAATGGGGATGATCGATGACGATTTGATAAATAACGGTAAATGCTCCAATGCATACTCGCGAATCATCTCTTTTCCTCCAGGCAACTTTTCATCTGTGAAAAACTCGTACCATTCACCTTTCGGCAAGTATACTTTACCAAACGGCTGATCGCTCGCAAGTGGGGCTACTAAGATATTGGCTCCAAACAAGTATTGATTTTCAAAATCTGCATCGTAGATTTTTTCATCATCGGTATAATCGATGCAAAGACTCCTGGTGATCGGCGTTCCTCTTTCGGAGGCCTCTAAGAATGCGCCGTAGATATAGGGCAATAATTTGTAGCGAAGACGAATGTAGTTTTTGGATATTTCTTCAACCTCTTCACCATAAGACCATGGTTCTGAATCATGGGAATTAATCATGGAGTGGCCTCTGAAGAAAGGTGAGAAAGCTCCTACCTGAATCCATCGGGCAAATAAGTTACTTTGGCCATTTCCCGCAAAACCTCCTACATCGTATCCAGAAAACGGCACTCCTGAAAGACCCAGACTATTCACCATGCGAACACCCAAAAGCATGTGTTCATCATTAGCAACATTGTCTCCAGTCCATAACGCACTGTAGCGCTGGACACCAGCAAAACCAGCCCTTGTGAGGACAAAAGGACGTTTTCCGTTCAGGTTATCTTTAGCTCCTTCGTAGGCACTCTTCGCCATTTGGAGACCGTAAACATTCCGCCCCTTTCTGGTTGTAGCTCCCTCATTCTCAAAATCAAACTCAATATTATCCGGAAGCATTTGTCCCCACGTTGCGATTTCATTCATGTCATTCCAGAAACCTTTGATCCCTATCTCAGTGTAGCTTTTCATCATCTCCTTCCACCAGTCACGACTTTCTGGCTTAGTGAAATCAGGAAAGTGACACCATCCTGGCCAAACTTCTCCCTCGTAGTAAACTCCATCTGGATATTTCAGAAATACATCTTCATCTCTTCCAGATGTATAAGGTGAATAGTTGTCTTCCTTTTTTATACCGGGATCGCAAATAACCACTACCTCAAACCCCATCTTTTTCAATTGATCGACCATTTGATCAGGGTGAGGAAATCTTTCTTTATCCCAACTAAAAATCTTGTATTTATCCATGTAATGGATATCCAGCACAATGACATCAGCAGGGATGTCTTTGTCTCTAAATTTCTTCGCAACATCCAATACTTCCGTATCAGGATAGTAACTGTATCGACACTGTTGATATCCAATACTCCACATCGGCGGTAAGGTCATTCGACCAGTGAGCGAGGTATAAGACTCAATGATTTCAATAACTGAACCTGCAATAAAATAGTAGTTTAAATCACCAGAATCAACGGAAAAGCTCGAAAAACGATTGTTTGAAGCACCGAAATTAAAATGACTCTTGTAGCTATTATCTAGAAAAATTCCATAACTACTCTCCCCATGTATACCAATGTAAAAGGGTATTGAGGCATACAGAGGATCTGCCTCAATGTGGTACGCAAAATGATCAGTATTCCAATTCTGATAGCCCTTGCCTCTCCGATCAAGGGGGCCTGTTTTTTCACCCAACCCTACAAAGCGCTCATCCTTCTGCAGCTTTTTGTATGCTGTTTTTTGCTCGCCCTGCGTTTGCATGCCTAAACCAGCATCATCCTCATTCAAAATCTTGCCACTCTTATCAAGGAAAGTGAATAATATCGGGGACTTGTTAATTGCAATATCCAAGGCATCGGAAGTGATGACCAGCGAGTTCTCATGCTCCTCAACGGAGAACGAGGTTTCCATAGGCTGCTGTACAACAGAATATGGATTAACATCTTCCTCTCCTTCGAATTGATGTACACGAACAGTGCGATTATTGTAAAAAGTAATCCGGTAGGTATAGAGATCTGATTGTAACTCTATACCGTATTTATGATTCGTAAATGATTTAAAAATTCCACCAGAAACGATTCTATTTTTTTTCTCACTTTTGACGGTTTCCAACATATTCTTTCCTCATCATTAAGTTGTGCGATAGGCTCAAATTAATGAATATTATTAGAGGAGAATGCAGGTTTATTTCAAAAAAAACAACGCAAACGGTTGCGGAAGCTCCTGATAATGAAGATTTTGTAAAAGAATTACGATTTTCTGGAGGAATCTCGTGCTAACAAGGTCGTTGGTAATTTCATCTTTTCATATGCAACTCCCTCCTCACTCTCTATCTGTTTTAGCAGTAATTCCGCTGCGTGCTGTCCCATTTCAAACCCAGGTTGCTCAATGGTAGAAATGGAAGGGTTTGTAAGTGCGGTGAATTGCCAGTTGCTAAATCCTACTACCCCAAAATCTTCAGGAACGTTTCTTCCAAGTTTTTGTGCGGCCTTGATCGCTCCCATAGCAGCAAGATCATTCGATGCGAACAATGCGTCTATTTTCTCAGACTTTAATAGTTCAAAAGTTGCAGCATATGCATCACTCTCGTTAGATGCTTTACTATAAATTATCAGATTCTCATCCAAAGCAACACCCGCATCTTCATGTGCTTTTCGAAATCCGCTTAGTCTTTCGTTGGTGATATCAAGATTTTCAGGTCCCGCTAAGTGTACAATTTTTTTATAACCCTGTTTGATCAAATGCTCAGTAGCCTGATATCCACCTAAAAAATCATCTACGGTCACTTTGCTGGTTTCAATGCTATCTGCCACTCGGTCGAAAAATACAATGGGTAATCCTTTTTGCATCATCGCTTCAAAATGCGTGTAGTCAAAAGACTCTTTGGAAAGTGATACCAGAACTCCATCTACGCGATTATTAAAAAGTGTTTGAATATTCACCATCTCTCTTTCCACCGACTCATTGGATTGGGTAATGATTACATTGTAGCCCCTGCTTTGAGCTATATCCTCAATGCCACTGATAACTGTCGAAAAAAAGAAGTGTACAATCTCCGGAATTATCACTCCGATCGTATTCGATTTACTGTACCGCAGACTAAGCGCCAAAGAGTTTGGCTGATAGTTTAATTCTTCTGCAACACGCCTAACGGCTTTCTTAGTTTCTTCACTGATTTCAAAATGGTCCTTCAGGGCACGCGAAACCGTTGATGGTGATATACCCAATTCTCTTGCTATGTCCTTAATGGTTGTTGTCTGCCTTTTCATGAAAGAAAGATAGCTAAATGAGCTAATTCCGGTTCACCCTTGTTGTAAAAGTCTGAAACGCAAACGTTTGCAGAAAAAAAAGTCCGTAAAAACTTCGCTAAAGTGTTGTTTGGAATTTATGAATTCGTAAAATTCGGTAAAGTGGCTTTTGAAAATATTGCTTTTTGAGAGTCTATTTGGTGAAATAATTTTAAAAATTAACCCTAGTAATATGGATCAAAATTACCTTAAAAAAGGTGGTCTTTTTAAGCCAAAATTCAGGCTTAAAAAGGTTATGAGCTACGTGCTTATAATGGCACTGGCTATCGCCTCCGCCTCCGCTCAAAATTTGACCGTTTCCGGTAAGGTCACGGATGGCTCAGGCGAAGGACTTCCCGGAGTAAATGTGCTGATAAAAGGAACACTCAATGGAGCTGTTACTGATATTGAAGGGAACTATCAACTATCGGTTCCAAGCGGAGCCACTTTGGTGTTCACGTATGTGGGATTTGCCACACAAGAGATTGATGTTAATGCTCAAAACACGATAAGCATCATAATGTCTGAAGACTATGGCCAACTTGACGAAGTTGTAGTTGTCGGATATGGTACAACCAAAAAGAGTGATCTTACTGGGGCTGTCACGGCTATTGATTCAAAACAATTCAACAAAGGACAGATTAATACCCCACAAGGTTTATTGACTGGTAGAATAGCCGGGGTGAACGTAACGAGTTCGGATGGTCAGCCTGGAAGTGGTGCACAGATAAGAATAAGAGGCGGATCTTCACTAAGTGCCAGTAATGATCCATTAATCGTTGTAGATGGAGTACCATTAACTACGGATGAAATTGGAGGGATTAGAAATCCTCTAAGCACCATCAATCCCCAGGACATAGAGACGATTACAGTCTTAAAAGATGCATCGGCAACTGCTATTTATGGTGCTCGAGCTTCTAATGGGGTTATTTTGGTTACAACCAAAAGAGGTCAAGTCGGAGCGGGTATCTCTGTTAATTATTCGGCTCAATTTTCATTATCTACACTCCCGGAGATTGCCGACAATTTAACTCCTGAGGAATTTGCCAGTCTGGTTAATGAGAGTTCAGGCAATGGTGATATTTCACCTGTTGCAGCTACCCTATTAGGTTCCACTCAAACAAATTGGCAGAATGAAGTTTATCAACAGGCGCAGGGGACAAATCACAATATTTCAGCTTCCGGAGCTTTCAAAGGGGTTCCATTTAGAGTTTCAACCGGATACCTTTTCCAAGAAGGTATACTTAGGACATCATCGTTCGAGAGAACTTCAATTTCTCTTGGTCTTGATCCATCTTTTCTAAATGATGACCTAAGAGTGAGTATCAACTTAAAAGGAAGTCAAACAAATAATGGTTTTACCAATGACGGTGTTATTGGGTCGGCAGCTACATTTGATCCTACACAACCTGTATTTGATTCTGAATCACCATTTGGAGGCTACTATTTCTACAGACAATCATTGATTCCAACTGATCCAGGGTTCTTGATTCCTGATAACAACGCACCTAAAAACCCGGTAGGCCTCCTCGAGCAAACCAATAATGACTCCAGAGTAAATAGGTTCATTGGTAACATTAATTTCAACTACAAACTTCCGATTGAGGGTCTTTCTGCCAACTTGAATCTAGCAACCGATCGAACCACAACTGACGGTCTGGAAGTAGTTGATTCGCTTGCTCAAAGTGAGAGAAGACTGTTCGCTGGAAATGTTATCTATGGTAAAATCAATAAATACGATAATCAGTATCAAAATGATTTATTCGAATTCTACTTGAATTATGCCAAAGAATTGCCAGGTCTGGATAGTCGATTCGAAGTAATTGGTGGTTATTCCTATCAATACTTCTTCAGAGAAACTGGCAGTTATGAAACAGACATTATCAGATCAGTAACAACCAAGCCCATCAATCCAGATCCTTCTGAAAACAAGTTGATCTCATTCTATGGAAGGCTTAAGTACGATTTTAAGGAAAAGTACTTACTCACAGTAACCGTAAGAAGAGATGGCTCCAGTAGATTCCTTGGAGATAATCAGTGGGGTATTTTTCCCTCTGCTGCATTAGCTTGGAGAATCAAAGACGAGTCTTTCTTAACTAATGTTGATATTGTATCTGATCTTAAAATAAGAGCTGGGTACGGTGTAACCGCTCAAGAAAACATTGGAGAGTCCTACCCTGCTTTGGCAAGAATCTCCATAGGCGAAGATGACGCGAGGTATCAACTAGGAAGAGATGGCAATGGGAATCCAATATTCATCAATGTGGCAAGGTTCGAAGCTTTCGACCCTAATTTGAAGTGGGAGGAAACTACCACAATCAATGTTGGAGTCGATTTTGGCTTCTGGAATGGACGAATCAATGGTTCATTCGATTGGTATAAGAGAGAAACAACTGATCTCCTAAATACCATTGACATTCCTGCGGGAACTAACTTTAGCAACAGGATTCTAACGAATGTTGGAAGCCTTGAGAATAATGGTTTAGAGTTTGCATTAAACGGCATAGTAGTCGACAATGCAGACTGGAGAGTTGATCTTGGTTTCAACCTGACCAGAAACACAAACGAAATCACTAGGCTTACAAATTCCAATGACCCTGATTTCTTAGGTAATGAAACTGGCGGAATTAGCGGTGGCACAGGTAATGTCGCTCAAATTAACAGCGTTGGATTTAACAGAAGTACTTTCTGGTTGTTACAACAAGTGTATGACGCTAATGGCAACCCTATTGAGGGGGTGTATGTAGATCAGGACGGAGACGGACAGTATACAAATGCAGATCGTGTTAGATCCAAAAACCCTGATCCTACCATGTTTATGGGCTTCTCCTCATTCGTATCCTATAAAAAAGTAAGTCTTACTATGAATGGAAGATATCAAACTGGGAACTATGTGTATCACAACATTGCCTCTGCAAATGGGAACATCAATGGACTGTATACAAACAATACGCTCAGAAATATTCATTCATCAGTTCTTGATACGCGTTTCGTTGGGACAGGATTCCTAAACAACCTGTTGTCGAATTACTACCTGGAAGATGCTTCATTCTTTAGAATGGACAACATTACTGTAGGGTATTCTCTGGAGAAGTTCCTCAATGACAGATTCTCTGCAAATGTTTCTTTCACTGTTCAAAATGCATTTGTGATCACGAATTATTCAGGCTTAGATCCTGAAGTTGCGGATGGAATTGATGATAATATATATCCTCGTCCACGCGTATTCACATTAGGGTTGAACGTCAATTTCAAATAACAAGATGATGAAAAAAATATTCAATAAAATATTAATTATACCAGTAGTAGCAGGGTTTATCTCTTGTACAGATCTGGATTTAGTGCCTATCGATGAGGACGCTTCGACCTCTGCTAATTTTTTTGATTCGCCAGAAGCTTATCAGCAAGCCTTAGCAAAAATTTATGGAGGTCTTTATCTAACGGGAAATGATGGCCCTGCAGGTGCTGGCGATATCAACACCCCCGATGAGGGGGCTACAGGATATCTCAGAATGTATCAGTGGCATCAAGTTTTGTCCACAGAGGAAGCATTTGTTGGCTCCAACTTTGGTGATTTGAACATCAGAGACTTTCAAAATCATCAGTGGACAGCAAATACCTTCCCCATGGGCGAATTGTTTTCAAGATTCTACTATCAAATCGCCAATGCAAACGCATTCGTTGCACAGGCAAGTAGCTCCGAAAATGCCACCATTCAGGGATATGTTGCTGAAGCTAGATTTCTTCGAGCACTCAGCTATTGGCATGCGCTAGATCTATTCAGAACCATCCCGCTAATTACTGACGAAGACGGGGTTGGTGCATTTCTTCCTGAGCAAGCTACTCCTCAGGAGACGTTTGATTTTATTGAGTCTGAATTGCTGGCTATAGAGGATCTTTTACCGGATCCAGGTGATGTAACCTATTATCCAAGAGCTACCAAAGGTGCAGCACAAATGCTTTTGGCTAAGCTTTACCTGAACGCTCAAGTTTATACAGGTACAGCTCGCTTCGATGAAGCTGCTGCCTATACAAACAGCGTGATTGCTCACTCGTCATATGGACTTGAACCAAATTACGATCACCTTTTCTTGGCAGACAATGATCAGTCAACTGAACTAATATTTGTAGTTGCTCAAGACGGAACAGCAGGAACATCTTACGGTGGATCCGCATTTTTTGCCAATGCTTCAGTCGGAGGAACAATGCCTAGATCGGAATTTGGTGTTGGAGGCTGGGGAGGTATTCGTACCACATCTACGTTCGTGGATAAATTCATGGATGACAATGTAGACGATACTTTTGATGAAGATGCTGCAATAGATAATCGAGCGAATTTCTGGGTGGACTCTCAAGGTGGAAAAGAAATCACTGACCTTGGCTCGTTCCAAGGCGGAGGGTATGCAATCACTAAATTTAAAAATGTAGACAGAAGCGGAAATCCAGGCGCTAGCAATGAATTTGTTGATACGGATTATCCAATCTTTAGACTTGCCGATGCTTATTTGATGTATGCAGAACTTTTCTTGAGAAACGCAGCTAATACTGATGCGACCATTGCGCTAGGATATGTCAATGATGTAAGGGAGCGAGCCTATGGAGATAATAGCGGGAATATTGCCCTTGGTGATTTAACTCTTGACTTTATCATAGATGAAAGAGCACGGGAATTATACTGGGAATCTCATCGCAGAACAGATCTTATCAGATTTGGGATCTTTAGTGGAGGTGCGTATACATGGCCTCTTAAAGGAGGTGATGCGAACTTATTAAACGGAACAGCGACCGGACCAGAAAGAGATTACTTCCCTATTCCAGCTAAGGATTTAAACGCCAATCCAAACTTAAAACCAAGCGATGGATATTAAAATTATGAAAATGAAGAACAACATAATACTATCAATTCTAGCACTATCGATCGTAGTGCTTGGTTGCGAAGAAGATATTGAAAGACCGATACTGGATGCAGACAATGCGGTCTCAACTCCAGCATCGTTTACTAGTGCAGCAACTGCTGACGCCAAAGTAATTACGTTAGAAACGCTGGCAGATACATTTGAAGTATTCAAATGGGATCCCATAGTTTATGGAGTAGATATTGCAGTTAATTATACGCTGGAGCTATCTGCGACTGAGGACTTCTCAGGAACCATAAGCAATCTCATTACAACAAGGATGACTGAATTTGCTATCACAAATAGCACATTGAATGATTTCCTTGTTGCTGCAGAATACCCTGTCAACGAACAAGTAACTTTTTACTTAAGGCTAAAATCTGTGGCTACTAACCCAGCCATTGCAGCGGTCTACTCTGACGTCATCACACGGGTTGTAACAACTTTCGCTGCTATTCCCGATCCACTTTACTTTGTAGGGCCGGGTACTGCTGCCGGATGGGACAATGCTGGAACATTTGGCTCATTATTTCCTGATGCGGCTAATCCGAAGCAATATTATTATCGCGGACGATTCAGCGGAGAATGGAAATTAATTGTCATTCCAGGCTCATGGGCAGAACAGTGGGGGCCTGGAGACGGCCAACCAAACAACGCCAATGGAGTTGCAAACCTTTCCGATAATGCTCCAACTTGGAATATGCCCGAAGGTTATTATGACTTTTCTTTTAACCTAAGTACAAGCGCCTATACAATTGCAACCTACGATGCTAGCGGAGATGCTACATACACTGCCATGGGGATCATAGGAGATGCCATTGGAGGTTGGGACGATGGAAGTGAACTGGATATGGTTCAGTCCACTTTTGACCCGCACATCTGGAAATTGGAGAATGTCGTATTTACAGATAATATTTTCAAATTTAGACCTGACGATAATTTTGATCTAGGTTATGGCACCAGCGGATCAAATGGAAACAATGGATGGCCTGCAGGACAAACGATACAGAGCGGTACATCTGCGGCACTTGGAGCCAAACCAGGAACCTACGATGTATGGTTCAATGATATCTCGGGTAGATTTTTCATGATTGAAAACGATTAAGTATTAGTTAGTTATAATAAAAAAAGCGTAAGATATCTTACGCTTTTTTTTCTTACCAAAAGACCCTTACTTATGAAGCGCTTACTCTTTCTAGCACTAATTGTTCTTCTAGGCTGCTCAGGACTAGAGAATAGCGTGCCTGATTCTGTACCTCCTCTGTTTGATTTAGTATCCTCACAAAAAACCGGAGTGGAATTCTCTAACAACATCACTGCGACTTCTATTCTCAACATTTTCACATTCGAATACTTGTACAATGGCGGTGGTGTAGGAATTGGAGATATCAATAATGATGAGTTACCTGATATCTACTTTACCTCCAATCAGGAAGAAAATAAGCTATATCTAAATAAGGGCAATTTTCAATTTGAAGACATAACGATGCGCGCAGGAGTCGCTGGCGCTGGTCGATGGACCAATGGTGTGACAATGGCTGATGTAAACTCAGATGGGTTATTGGATATTTATGTGAGTAACTCTGGGCGAAGCAAACCAGAACTGCGGAGAAATGAACTCTTTATAAACAATGGAGATCTCACCTTTACGGAGAAGGCTGCGGCATATGGGATTGATTCCGAAACGTGCACAACCCAATCCATTTTCCTGGATATAGACAATGACAATGACCTGGATCTCTTCTTGCTTAATAGGCCGACAGCAATATTTAACTCATCAGAAATTCTGGCCCTTAGAGGCCATGTAGACCCAGAGGCTGGTGACGTCCTTTTTAGAAATGACGGTGGCAAATATGTTGACATCAGCGCTCAAGCTGGTATATATCAAAATGGATTAGGGTATGGACTTGGTGTAGTTGCATCCGATCTAAACAAAGATGGATTCATAGATATCTACGTCACCAATGATTATGTAGAGCCTGATTACATGTATATAAACAATGGAGATGGCACTTTCACCGACATAGGAAGAAAAGCTACAAAACACATGTCAAATTTTGGGATGGGTGTGGACGCTGCTGACATCAACAACGATGGGTGGTCAGATGTATTTGTTGCTGACATGTCTGCACCTGACAATTATCGCCAAAAAACGAACATGAAAGCAATGGATCCAAGCCAATTTTATCAGGCCGTCTACTATGGCTTTCATCATCAATACATGTACAATACTCTACAGTTAAACAATCAAGATTTGACATTCAGTGAGGTAGCTCAACTTGGCGGGTTATCCAGCACGGATTGGAGTTGGACTTCCTTAATAGTAGATCTTGATAACGACACCTGGAATGATATAGTAGTCACAAATGGTTTTAGAAAAGACTTTACCAACAAAGATTTTTCTAAGATGCGGGACAAAAAAATGGGTAAAGCCATAAAAGAAGGGCCAAAAGAACGAATGGCCGTAATGGAGGAACTTCTGGAAAAACTGCCCGAAACCAAAATTGGCAACTTCATTTTCAGAAATAAGGGAGATCTAAATTTTGAAGATAAAAGTGAAGATTGGAACTTCAGCACTCCCTCCTATTCCAACGGCGCGGCTGTAGCGGATCTTGACAATGATGGCGACTTGGATATGGTTGTCAATAACATTGACGAGAAGGCATTCATTTACAGAAATAACACATCAAACAATTATTTACGATTAAAGCTAAATGGACCAGAAGGTAACACCTCCGGAATAGGCACCAAACTAACGGCCTTCGTTGGAGATAACATCATTTATCGTGAACATGTAACCACAAGAGGGTATCAATCTTCACAAGAGAATCGAGTTCATTTCGGACTAGGAAATAATGATAAAGTTGACCGCATTCTTGTAGAATGGCCTGACGGTAAATCACAAGAAATTGCATCGGTAGCTTCAAATCAACTGATGTCTATTGACTATCAAAATGCTGTATCCATTGAAAAAAAGAGTGAAACGAGCCATTCATATCTAACAGATGTCACGAAGGAAGTGGGGCTAAAACTCATACATAAAGAAAATTTTCACGACGACTTTGCGGGTGAAGTTTTGTTGCCTCACAAGATGTCTCAATTTGGGCCGGCACTGGCTGTGGGCGACGTTAATGCCGATGGATTGGATGATTTCTTTTTGGGTGGAGCTACGGGTCTACCAGCCAAGGTTATGATTCAAAATAAGGCTGGTTCGTTCTCTTCTTCAGATCAGCCCTACTTTTGGTCTGATGCAAAATACGAAGACGTAGGAGCATCCTTCCTCGATATCGATGGCGACAATGACTTGGACCTCTATGTGTCAAGTGGAGGAAATGAATACTTCCCAAACAACAATCTTTATCAAGACAGATTATATGTAAACGATGGAGGAATCTTCTCAAAAGTAGCATTACCTAAAATCGTAGGTAGTAATTCGGTTGTAAGGCCTTTTGACATTGACCAGGATGGTGACCTGGACCTATTTGTGGGAGGAAGAGTTAATCCCATGCAATACCCTACTCCTGCTAAAAGCTACATTTTAATCAATGATGAAAATTCATTTAGTGATCGCACCAATGACTTTACATCTGAGTTTGAAAAACTTGGTATGATAACCGATGCAGAATGGACCAACTTGAACAACGACTCAAATCCTGAGTTAGTAGTTGTTGGAGAATGGACTGCTATTACTGTCTTTGAGCTATCAGCAGGTAAGTTCATTAATAAAACCTCAGCATATGGCCTGGAAGAAGAAACCGGCTGGTGGTTCTCCATTGAGGTTTCGGATTTCAACGGTGATGGATTCAACGATCTTGTCGCTGGCAATCTTGGTCTGAATTACAAATACAAATCTACTTATGAAGAGCCATTCCATGTGTACTTCAATGATTTTGATGGAAATGGACGGGGAGATATTGTACTCGGATACTACAACGATGGTGATTTATTTCCCTTGAGAGGGAGGCAATGTTCTTCACAGCAAATGCCCACCATTGCCGAAAAATTTGAGACGTATGATGAATTCGGACAAGCAACACTAGAAGAAGTATATGGCGATAGTAAGCTCGAAAAATCAGTTCACTATGCGGCGAATACATTCGCGAGCAAGGTATATATCAACTCACAAGGAAAGAAATTCGAGGGTAAGAACTTACCCAGCATGTCTCAACTCTCTTCCATCAATGCATTCCATATCGATGATTTTAATGATGATGGTAAGCTAGACCTACTTTTTGCAGGTAATCTTTATCCTGTGGAGGTGGAGACCATACGAAACGATGCTTCCTATGGAGGGCTACTTCTAGGAGACGGTAAAGGTAATTTTAATCACCTCCTGGGAGTAGAATCCGGATTTATTGCGGATGGTGATGTAAAGCACCTTGCACCAATCACAATCAAAAATAGAAAGTCCATCATAGTTGTTCGAAATGATGGGCCTGTGAGTATTTATCAACCTAGAAACCCATTAAACAATCAAGCTGGATCACTATGAAAAAACCATTCGCAGCACTACTCCTACTTCTTGGATTTTTTGTAGAGGCACAGAAAGTGACCACCATTCCCGAATTTCCAACGGGCGATGAAGAAATCACTCTCGTATTTGATGTTGCACAAATGACTGATACGAGAGCAGCAAATCTGTTAGGCCTTACCAATGGTGTATACTTATGGTCTGGTGCGGGAACAACTGAAAATAGCGCCCCTTTTGAATTTGAGCCAACAGGACAAGATGATTTTAGCTTACCCTTCGAGCCAGGAACTATGACCTCTCTAGGGAATGATAAATGGGAAATTAAATTAACACCCCGAACTTACTATTCTGTACCTGCTGACAAAGACATTGTAAAACTTGGACTACTCCTTAAGAATGCAAATGGATCGGCACAAACGGAGGATATCGTTATAGAACTTCGACTTGCTGATGAATTCCAACTTGCCATTAATTCTCCCCTCCTTCCTGCGTTTTACAATGAAGATGAGACATTCGATATAGATGTTTCAACTTCTGAGTCATCAGAAATTACCATATCCATCGATGGGAATGAAATCCGAAGTGCCACAGATGTATCAAGTCTAGTTGAAACCGTAACGGCCGCTGGCGGTGGGGATCATTCGGTGATTATCACAGCAAACAATGGTGAAGAAACGCTCCAAAAACAGTTTAGCTATTTGGTTAGAGAAGAATCTGAATTAGTTATCCGTCCAGATGGAATCATCAGAGGCCTCAATTACAATCAAAGTGATGATAGCAGGGTGACCTTGTGCCTGCAGGCTCCAAATAAATCTTCTGTATACATATTGGGAGATTTCAATAACTGGACTCCACAAGCTGACTATCAAATGAAAAAAGATGGTGAGTTTTTCTGGTTGGAAATTTCTGGGCTTGCTTCAGGCACAGAATACGCTTTTCAATACTTAGTTGACGAGGCGATATACATAGCGGACCCATATTCCGATAAGGTTCTGAATTCACAGGATGAGTTCATTCCAGAAGCCATATATCCAAATTTACGGGCGTATCCCACAGAGGCTCAAAATGCAATCGGTTTTTATAATACCGTCTCAGTTTTAGAAACAGGACAAGCAGGTTACCAATGGGGCGTCACGGATTTTCAACGTCCATTAAAAAGTGATCTCGTAATCTATGAACTCCTTGTGAGGGATTTTTTTGGTAATGGAGAAGAAAGCTATTCCAACTTGATTGATACCCTCAGTTACATCAAGAGCCTTGGCGTAAATGCTATTGAATTAATGCCTATCACAGAATTTAGTGGAAATGACAGTTGGGGGTATAATCCAACATTCATGTTTGCTCCTGACAAAGCCTATGGACATAAAAACGAACTAAAAAGATTCATCGATGCTTCGCATGAGCTTGGCATGGCGGTTATTTTAGATATGGTGCTCAATCAACAAGAACAACCATCTCCTTTGATATTATTAGACTTCAACACCAGCACCTCTCAAGTCACGGCTGATAATCCATATTTTAATATTGAGGCGACTCATCCATTCAACGTCTTTTATG
Organism: Ekhidna sp.; assembly: GCF_039940915.1. Lineage (GTDB taxonomy): Bacteria > Bacteroidota > Bacteroidia > Cytophagales > Cyclobacteriaceae > Ekhidna. Next base: position 832,669 of record NZ_JBDVFO010000003.1, on the reverse strand, counting down.
ACATGAATCATGAAAGTGAATACACCCAAAGTTTTGTTGACACGGTGAACAATTACTGGATCAATGAATACAAGTTTGATGGATTTAGATTCGATCTTTCAAAAGGATTCACCCAGACAAACTCAGGAAGTAACGTCGGTGCATGGTCTTCATACGATGCTTCAAGAATTGCTATTTTGAAACGGATGGCTAGCAAAATTTGGTCATACGATGAAGGCGCTTACGTCATTCTTGAGCATTTTGGAGATGCCACCGAAGAGAGAGAATTGTCAGCATTTGGAATGATGCTTTGGGGGAACATGCATGGAGCATACAAAGAAAACATGCTTGGTTTCGAGGGTGAAGGAACGGACATAAGCGGCATCTATCATTCAAATAGAAACTGGATTAATCCGCACCTCATTGGCTATATGGAAAGTCATGATGAGGAAAGGCAAATGGTAGAAACGAAAAGTTTTGGAATTAGCACGCCTGTCTACTCAACGAGAATATCTGCAGCTTACCGACTCAGAGCTGCATTTGCAACGATGTTAATGGTTCCGGGGCCTAAAATGATCTGGCAATTTGGGGAGCTTGGGTTTGAAACAAGCATTAATGAAAATGGAAGAACTGGTCAGAAGCCAACTCCCTGGGACGATTCAGAGAGTAATAATTTATATGGAAAGGAGTCGAGACAAATTTTGAGGAGTTATGTCTCAGAGATGAATAAACTTCGGTTTGACTACCCGTTGTTGTTTTCCCGTGGCAGCGCCACCATCTCCAACAGCAGCAGTCTTATTAAGCAATTTGCACTTGAATCAAATACAAGTATTGAAAATCCGACAAGTTCAGATGAAATGAGTGCCGTGGTGGTTGCCAATTTCACACTTGAACCAAAAGAAATCACGATTAATTTCCCATTTGATGGCTCTTGGTATAGTTATTTTGACGAAAGCATAGTTGAAGCCACAAGTGGTACTGGTCTCCTGAATTTACGGGCAGGTGATTTCAAAATATTCACAAATTTTCCATTAACTACTCCCAAATTAGTCTTATCCTCAGATAAGGAATTATTTAAAAAATCCATCTCCTACCCCAATCCTGCTACTGACTTAATTACGATCCAATCTGATCAAAATCCACTTTACTATTTCATCTACGATCTAAACGGAAGAGAACTGAAGAGGGGAAAATTTTCAATCGAAAGCGCGCAAATAAATGTATCTGAACTACCCCAGGGCACTTTGATTCTAGAAGTGATTACGCGTTCAGGAAATAGATTGCTAGATAAGATCATAAAAAAATAATCAATGAGAAAACTATTCATCCTTCTATTATTCATATCAATCTCAACCGTTGCTCAAAAACAATTGAAACACATTGACCCACCATTTTGGTGGAGTGACATGCCTGTTTCCAACCTTCAGTTGATGCTTCACGGAGAAAACATTGGAGAGCTTACTCCTGAATTTAGCTATGAAGGAATCACTATTGAGGAGGTTCAGCCATTGGAAAACTTAAATTACTTGGTCATCAACATGTTATTCAGCGAATCGGTGGTACCGGGCACCTTTCAGATTCGGCTAAAGGATGGCAAAAAGACACGTCTCAAGTTTGACTATGAAATCAGAGAGCGGAGCAAGGACACGAACCGAAACCAAGGGTTCAACAGCAGTGATGTAATCTATCTATTGATGCCGGATCGTTTTGCAAATGGCAACCCTGCAAATGACGTGATTGCTGGTATGCTGGAAGGAGTCGATAGAACCAATCCCGATGCAAGACACGGAGGAGATATAAAGGGAGTAGTTGAGCACCTGGACTACATTAAGTCGCTTGGAATGACAGCCGTTTGGCTTACACCCACCTTTGAGAACGATCAAACACCAGCATATGGAGCATATCACGGATATGCTGCCACAGATCTGTACAAAGTTGATCGGAGATTTGGATCAAATGAAGAATTCAAGGCATTTGTAGAGAAGTGTCACACAATGGATATGAAAGTCATCATGGATATGATTCATAATCACATCGGAGATCAGCACTATTGGCTCAAAGATATGCCTGCTGATGATTGGCTTCATGATTTTGAAAAGTATGGAACCACCAGTTTCAGAGGCGAAGTTCAATCAGATCCGCATGCTTCTAAGTACGATCAAGAGAAGTTAGTTAAAGGTTGGTTTGTGCCTGAACTAGCAGATCTTAACCAACAAAACCCCATCCTTGCTAACTACCTCATCCAAAATTCCATTTGGTGGATAGAATACTCCGGCGTGGACGGAATCAGGATGGACACATACGTTTATCCTTACAAAGATTACTTGACACGATGGGTTTCAGAAGTTATCGATGCATATCCAAACTTTAATATTGTTGGTGAATCATGGGTAGAGAAAGTAGCTCATGAAGCCTACTGGCAGGAAGACGCTTCAGGAGAAAATGATGGATTTGATTCCAAATTACCAAGCGTAACCGATTTTCAAATTGCTTTTGCGACTGAACAGGCTCTCACCAGTGACTTTAGCTGGACAGATGGATTAATGAAATTGTATTACGTGTTATCCCAAGATCGATTGTATTCGGATCCGATGAAGAATGTTATATTTCTAGATAACCACGATCTAGATCGGTTCTATGGACGTGTAAAAAGAGATACTGATTTATTCAAGATGGGCTACAGCTATCTTATGACCACTCGAGGAATCCCACAAGTTTACTATGGAACGGAACTCATGTGGGCCAATACTGAAGGAGAAGGAGGTTGGGGAATGAAACGTGCTGACATGCCAGGTGGATGGGCCGAAGACAGTCGCTCGGTATTTACCAAGGAAGGAAGAACTGAAAAAGAGCAAGATGCATTTGAGTTTGTTCAAAAAGTGACTAATTGGAGAAAGGATGCCAGTGTTATCCATGAAGGAAAACTTACCCACTTTATCCCTGAAAACGACACCTATGTTTTTTTTCGACACACCGACAGTGAGGCCGTTATGGTGGTGATGAACAAAAATGAGGAAGCACAAAACTTCGTCAGAGATCGATTTGCCGAGTTTCTAAATAGCTACAGTACAGGTACAAATATCATTGATGGTTCAACCATTGATCTCACGAAAGATTTTCAAGTCGGACCTAAGCAAACGGCTATTTTCGAGTTGAAGAAGTAGCTGATTGCTGAGTAATACTTTCGCACTTTTAAAGGAACAAGTTGATCGTGAGCAGGCTTTCTACTTTTCAATTGAATAAGCAGCTATATCCCCAGAAATAACTACGAAAAACGCTAAACCACGTTTAGGTACTATCCTGCATTACTAATCATTTTAAAAATTGTGACTTTGCATGCACTAATTAAACATAAAATGATGCACCATGAAAAACACAGAAAAACTTAGAATAATGATTCAATTGGCGCTGGTTGATAATCAATTTGAAGATACCGAGCGCAAGTTTATTCAGGATTTAGCCAAGCCAAATAATATTTCTTCTGAAGAACTGGATGAGGTGATAACTGAAGAATTAAAGAAGAAAACGTTTGACATGGATTTAAGTGTCGATTTGGGATTTGATGCGAAAATTGAAATTTTAGCTGACATGGTGGGCGTTATGAAGTCCGATGGCAAAGTGTATCTCAGCGAGATTAAATTTTGCGAGATGGTTGCAAAGGTGTTTGGATTTAAAAAGAAATCGATTGGTCTATTGTCTCAAATGCTAAAGCGAGACGGCTCAGCTGATTGGCCCGCTCTTAAGACTAAAATGGAAGAGCTGAAAAGTTAAAACCTAATTATTGCTGAACTCAATTTGGGGAACAACTCCCCTTCTTTGAGGCTTCTCACTCTACACTCCTTAGAAGTATCTTCCCTTCACCCCCGTTCAATCTTACTCGGATTTGATCACTTTTTCTTTCATAGATCTTGTCATTTAAAGCATCGATATACTTTGTGTAACTCACTTCTAATCCTACAGTTTGAGATCTATCAGACAGGTTGAACAAGGCCAGTGCTTCCTCATCCCCAAGCTTACGTGAATATCCAAAAAGCATTCTTTCATCATCCATTAAAAAATATTCTATGCTTCCGAGGGCGAAAACTGGATTTTGCGTTCGCATTCGAATCATTTGCTTGTAGAAAGCAAGGAGTTCCCGATTGGCTTTAACTTCATCAGGAGGTACAATTCGTTCGCCATACGGATGTGCTTTTTCCTCCTCAAATTGAATATCATCCCACCAGATAGGTTTACGCTCATCAGGATCGTTTGCTCCCCACATACCAATCTCATCTCCATTCCAAATGTGTGGTGACCCCACAAATGTGTATTGATGCAATAGGTACATCTTCAGCAGGTTCCATGTGCCTTCATCCGGCTGATGCACTTTATAAGTTGAATTTTCCGCTAGTTTCGAACCTTGGTCGAAGCGATTTTCATTGAAAAGCATCGTGCTCAATCGTGGTGTATCATGAGTTGCGACAATGTTCATCATAGCTTGTTGACTTTGCGGCTCAATATCAACCACCAAACTATCGTACCACGCTACAAACTCAGAAGGTTTGAGTGCTGGATTGGATTGTTTGAATAATCCGCTAGAAAGAACAAACCAACGGTAATTCATCAAGGCATCAAAATGACCTTCATTGATCATTTTTTCTGGACCCGTCAAATCCGGCCAATCAAACCACCAGGCTTCAGCAACCAGTAAGGCTTCAGGATTTGCGGACTTGACAAATGCTGTATACTCCCGCCACCATCCCAACGTCATCTCTGTTGCAACATCTAAACGGAAGCCATCAACTCCATCTCCAAAATCACCATCTCCGTTGGGATCTAGCCACCGCTCCGAAACATTGAATATGTGCTGCTTAAAACTTTCTGACCCAACATTTCCTTCATGAGGAAGGCGAAGCTCCTCATTCTCAACTTTTTCTTTTATCAAAGGCAAGTACTTAAACCCCCACCAACCCTCAATGTCAGTTTCGTCATTTTGAGTAGCTGGATCGTCAAACTGCTTAACTTCATACCAATCTTTGAAGGCAGAATTACTGCCATTGGTTCTAATATCATTGACTGCCCAGAAATCATACCCTGTATGATTCCAGGAAAAATCTAAAATTACTTTGATACCTCTTTCATGAAACTGGTTGATCACTTCCAAAAACATTTTATCTGCGGCTGTCCACTGCCATGTGTCCGGATCAATTGGGTTTTCTTCAGTCATTAATGCCACATCGCCTGTAGGATCAGGCCCAAAATTTCTGTCGATATGTCTCCAGTGTCGTGGATCATATTTATGCAAGGATGGTGCGTCGTTGAGCGGATTGAAATAAACACCTGTAATTCCCAAAGAATCCAAATAGTCAATCTTATCCAATACACCTTGCAGATCCCCACCATACCTTCTCAGCTGCATTTTTGAATTAAAATCCATTTCCTCCAAATCATCCATCCAGGTATCTTCTTTGTACCAGTCAGAGCCCCACTTAGTCACATTCCAGGAAGTAGGAATGTTTTCTGGAAACGTCATCAGCATATCCCTTGGAGTAGGATCATTCGAGGGATCACCGTTTCTAAATCGCTCAGGAAATATCTGATACCACACTACATTTCGAGACCATTTTGGTACACTATTGGTGTTTTCGATTTTATTTTCATCAAGGCCATTACAGGAAACAACTAACAATAGAAGAGACATGAGGATATACGGAGGCATAATCAAGATTAATTTCTAGCTAAACGGTTAATCCAGCGACAATTTTAACCCATAAACGGCCAAACAGTCTATCATATACTTGAAAGAAATAACATATATAAAACTAAAGAAGTCATTCCGAGTTAAATTGATGAAAACAAATTTAGGTTTATCAGTCTTATTAAATTAGGAATTCGTCAATGACGAACGTTCATGATAAAAGTATTTGCATCGATACTCTTCCTTCTAAGCTTGTATATCGCAAAAGCGCAAGAGGTACCGCCTATACGAAACTTTAATCCATCTAGCTATCAGGCCGGAAGTCAAAATTGGTCCATATCTCAATCAGATAGCAAGCACATATATGTCGCCAACAACGAAGGTCTTCTTGAATTTAATGGTGCTAAATGGACACTCTACCCTTCTCCAAATGAAACTATTCTTAGATCTGTAGAGGTAATTGATGACAAAATCTTTACAGGATGCTACATGGAATTTGGTTTCTGGACTAGAAATTCAAAAGGAAGGTTAACCTATACATCCATATCAGAAAACTTAGAGTTAGCGCTCGTTGAGGATGAAGAGTTTTGGAACATCTTGAAAATTGATGAATTGATCATTTTTCAATCACTCAACAGCATATACATCTATGATCCAAAAATTAACACCGCTAGAATTATTGAAGCAGCTGAATCCATTGTAAACATCTACCCGATAGCAGGAGAAGTATATTTTCAGCAAAACAACAAAGGGTTGTATCAAATCATCAATGGAGAAAGCATACCCATAATTGATGGATCAAGATTCAACGATGATGAGATCATCAGTATGTTTTTAGTTGGAGAAGAACTTATAATCCTTACAAAGAATAATGGATTCTATGCCTACGCAAATGACCAACTAAAAGTCGTTCCATCCGCACTGGACTCTTACGATAACATAGGGATCTACAGTGCTATAAAACTCAGAGATAGAGGCTATGCCCTTGGCAGTATCGCTCATGGAATTCTTTTGCTAGATGAGACACTACAGGTCAAATACAAAGTAAATCAGAACGCTGGACTTCAAAACAATACCGCTCTGTGCCTATTTGAAGATAGAGACAGCAACCTTTGGATTGGGTTGGACAATGGAGTCAGTGTTGTAAACATTACTTCTCCAATACGAGTATACTCTGACCAAACAGGAGTTTTTGGTAGCGTTTATGCCACTGCGATTCACAACGGCTATCTATACCTTGGGACAAATCAGGGGCTTTTTTGCAAACCCATTTCAAATTCATCAACCTTTGATTTCATTGAGGGGTCGCAGGGGCAAGTATGGCATCTATCATCAATAAATGATCAGTTGTTTGTGGGGCATCACAACGGAACCTTTCTTTTAAAGGGTAAAAAACTTGAGCAAATCAGCAACATCCAAGGTACCTGGAACATCCGGCCTTTAGACGACAAAACGATAATTCAAGGCAATTATGCTGGATTATACGCATTGAAATTGGATGGAGGTAAATGGATTCTTTCAAATAAGCTTGAAGGGTTTGATAATTCAGCGCGTCACTTCGAATTAATCAATACTACAATCATTGTCAATCATGAGTACAAAGGTGTCTACATCATCAAAGCTGACAATTCATTTACAAAAGTTGAATCCATTCATGCTGACACAGTGCTCAAAGGACCAAACTCAGGATTAATAAAATATAAAAACGATATTCTGTATGCCTCAAAAAAAGGAATATTCAAATTCAGTCCGGGCAATGGTAAATTCTCAAAAGACAGCCTACTCAGCACTAGCTATACCCAAACAGATTACGTGTCGGGAAAGATGATTTTGAATGACCAAAAAGATGAATTTTGGATTTTTTCGAAAAGTAAAATCACAAACGTTTCATCTGGGAACTTATCTAGTGGGCCAAAAATCGAAAGCATACCATTGGTTTTAGCATCACGAAGAAATGTAGTCGAATATGAAAATATCATCCCATACCTAATTGGTGATCAATATTTAATTGGTACCAGTTTTGGCTATATCATTATTGATTTAGCTAAAATAAAAATTACAGACTTCAGCGTACAGATAGGTACCATTAGCAAAGGGATCAATGAAGATCACAGTGTTTCCGAAACACTCATTGACATTGATGATCAAGGAGAATTTGCCAGTGATGAAAACAATTTAAACTTCACTTTTTATTCACCGCACTATTTGAGATTTTTTGAACCCACCTATCAGTATCAGCTTCTGGGGGAATATGATGAATGGAGCGAGTGGGATTCCGAGTCCTCCATTCTATTTGAAAACATCCCCCCGGGTAAATATATCTTCAATGTGCGAGCGAAAATTGGCGATACACTCTCTAAAAATATTGCCTCTTACAACTTTACGATTGCGAAACCATGGTTTGCTACCAACCTCATGCTAATCATCTATTTCCTGATAGTGATAGCTTTTTCAATTTTCATGCACAACGTCTACAAAAGGTATTATAGAAAACAGCAGCGAAAGCTAATTGAAGAAAATCAACGAGAATTAAAGCTCGCCAAACTTCAAAATGAAAAGCAAATCATAAAGATAAAAAACCAGCAGCTGCAAGACGATTATAAAAATAAGAGCAACGAACTAGCGGCTTCCACTATGAGTATCATCAAAAAGAATGAACTTCTTACCCAGGTGAAAGAACAACTCATTGACATAAGAGATGAGCCGGTGGCAAAGCGAGTAGTTAGAATCATTGACAAAAGTCTAAATCAAGACGAGAATTGGGAACTCTTTAAAGATGCTTTTAACAATGCCGATAGTGAGTTCTTCAAAAATTTAAAAATACTTCACCCCAAGCTTTCACCCAACGACTTAAAACTCTGTGCCTACCTCAGGCTTAACCTCTCCTCAAAAGAAGTAGCACAACTGATCAATATCTCTCCCAGAAGCGTCGAAGTAAAACGATACAGATTACGGAAAAAACTCAATTTGGAGAGTGATGCAAACCTAACAGACTACATCCTCGGCATCTAAGGGTGCTACAACCCCATTCCAGTCACCTCAACATTACCCATACAAGCGGGAAAACAAGGAAGATTTAAAACACTTCTACTTACCGGATGTTTCATACTCGTAAAACTTAATTCTGACTTCTCAGAGTTACAAAATTTGAAAATTTGAGCTTCAAACGTTGAAATATTTTCACCTGTATGTTTTTTGTTGGGGTCGTTTTTATGGAGTTCGTAAAAGCTTAAAATAACTTGATGGTTCAGATTTCCAGTATGAAAAGTAAAAATTACTGCCATTTGGGATTGCAGTAATTAAACAAAAAAGGATTCTGGCTAACTCACTTTTGAAGAGCATCAAGCTTTTAAAAAGATAAAAGACAAAACTTAATCGAAATGAGAAAAAACCTTCTACTACTCATCTTTTATTTGGCCGCCATGTATCTGGCTGCTCAATCAAGCACAGGAAGCGCCAATCAAGTAAAAGTCATAAATGATCAATTTGGATTCAAACTTCAGGTTGACGGAAAAGACTTCATGGTAAATGGTATGAATTGGGATTATGTGCCCATAGGATCAACCATTACAGATCCGGGCATATGGAATAGATCTGATGAAGTTATAATGGCAGCACTAGATGCAGAAATGTCCATGCTTAAAAACATGGGTGTCAATGCCATTAGAACTTATGGCTTAAAACCCAAATGGGTATCATACATATATGAGAATTACGGCATATACACGATGCTCAATATCACATTTGGTGCATATGGACTCACCATTAATGGCACATGGACACCACAAACTGATTATGCAGATCCAGCAACCAGAGAAATTCTTATGAAGGAAGCCATAGATATGGCAAATACCTATAAGAATACACCTGGATTGCTATTATATATGATAGGAAATGAAAACAATTACCACCTATCATGGACGGGTGCCGAAACAGAAGCAATTCCAATAGAAGGGGTTGATTCAGAAAAGATAAAAGCGGCTCGCGCATTATATAAAGCATTCAACGATGCGACATTAGAAGTAAAAAAAATAGATCAATCTCATCCGGTTGCCATTTGTAATGGGGATTTATTGTATGCTGATATTGTGAAGCAAGAGTGTACTGACATTGATATCTATGGAACAAATATGTACCGAGGTATTTCGTTCAGTGACGCTTTTACCCGAGTGAGGGATGAGTTGAACATGCCTATACTCTTTGCCGAGTTTGGAGCTGATGCATTCAATGCCAGAGATAACCAAGAGGATCAATATTCTCAAGCCTACTATATGACCGGCAACTGGAAAGAAATCTATGCCAATGCTGCGGGAGTGGGCGGAGCTAAAAACTCAATTGGAGGATTCACTTTCCAATTTTCTGATGGATGGTGGAAATACAAGCAAACAGAAAACCTGGATGTTCACGATAACATAGCCGTATGGCCAAATGGTGGTTATGCCAGAGATCAGGCCAGTCCAGGTGAAAACAACATGAATGAAGAATGGTTTGGCGTTTGCGCTAAAGGGCCCACTGATGGAAGAGGTTTATATCAATTGTATCCACGTGCAGCATATTATGCCCTCAAAGAAGCACATCAATTGGATCCTTACAGCCCGGGGATAACTGAAGAGTACGTTTCGGGCTATTTCAATGATATAGAAATATTCGATGCTGTCTTGAGAGCAAGAGGAGATAAAGCAGCTTTAGCAGGAGAACGTGGAGGAAAAATATCCATTGATAGAGTTAGGGCTGAATTCACCACATTTATAACCGGTGGAGATTTAATTACTACAGCAAATCCAGATCCTGCCAACCCGACTACTCCTAACAAACTTGGATTTGATCGAATGGAATCTTATTTCATTGGCATTGAAGCAAATCCCGAGCCTAGTGTAAGGGCAAATGTGACTTTTAATGTGTTGGGTAATGTAGCTCAGAACCCAATCAATGAAATATTTTACGAAAGAAGAGGACAAACGAAAAGCTTTGTGACCCAAACGGGTAATGTCGCGGCTAGCCCTGACAGAGTTGCAGTATATCAGGCAGAATACTCTTGGGAGCATAAATATTTCAGCTTAGATGGCTTCTACAGAACAGGACACTACCATTGGGGATATGAAGGAGACTTCTTTGGGCTTTATCCTGAAGCAAACTATGGGCCTAATATCGATATCTATAATGGCGTAGCTCCCAATGGATTTGAAATAACAGGTAAAAAGCAGCTAGAAGGTTTGAAAGTAGCCTATGGTCCTGAGCTCTGGTGGGGAGCCAATCCGGCAGTATTGTTGAAATACACGAAAACGATAAAAAATATTGAGTTGGCTGGCATCTTCCATGAAGATTTGGAAGAACCAGGATCGGCGCTAAGTTCATTAGCTGTACCACAACCCAGAACAAGAAGAGCCTCTGTATATGCTAAGACCAAATACAAAAAATTTGGAATTGAAGTTGGCGGTCTTTGGGGTGGCCAGCCGCTGGTAGGGAGAGAATTTCAAATAATCAAAACTATTGCTGAAGTAGATTCCGCATTTACAGATCAAATACGAAATTCTGACACTTGGGGCGGTAAAATCAAGCTTACTTATCAAGGAAAGATCAATTGGTACGGACAAGTTTCATCCAGAGGGTTAGTAGCCAATGCTGGAGGAGACTACACTCAGACGTTCACAGGCTGGAGATTGAAAGATTTTGGGTCAGGTAACGTAAACAGCGTCTTTACGGGATTTACCTATACGATAGGTAAAATCCAGATTGCGCCAAATTTCATGTATCAAAAACCTCTTGTAGATCCTATTCCTGGAGATGCTGCAGCGCCAGCTAGATTGAGGAATATTTTAGATGATCCGTTTGTCGTACGATCCAATAGAGAAACTGTAGCGGGTGAGCTGCTACTAACCTTCGACCCCACTCCGGGAACCTGGATGTACGCCTGGGACAACGATAGATCTGAAGATGCAGAGTTTGCATTGAGTTTAGGTTTTGTTTATTGGCATCTTCCTACATCACAAGATGCAGGAGTGATTTTCCCTGGCAATGGACGTACGCCTGTGGCAGCACCAGGAGCAGCTCCCGCCCAAGATTTATGGGAAGTGAATGCGCGTATCGTTTCTAAACTAAGCACCCAATTCGGCATTATAGCTAACCTCTATGGGGGTAAAGGTCAGGCCAATGGAGATGACGCGAGAACCATTGAACGATTTGGTGGTGATGTTCGAATGATCTACAACAAGCTAAAAATACAGACCCAGGCCAAAGTGAACGATTGGGGTCCTTTTGACTATCACAGAGATTTTAACTTGACCTTCCCTCTCCAATTGATAGCGGATATTTCAACCTCTATTTCCAAACCTGATTGGTTTTTACTTCCAAACACACAATTAGGTGTAAGAGCTACTTGGAGATCATTAGATCGATACTCTCCAAGATATGCTCCAGCCTATACCACTGACCTTCAAGGCAATAGAGTACCAGATCCAGAAGCTCCTGGCTTTGGATTAGGCAATGAATGGGAGTTCAGAACATATCTACACATCAATCTTGGTCAATAATTATTAATACTGAAAGACATGAAAAATTTGACATACAAAACCAGTTTCTTGTGCATTGCATTGCTATCTCTCAGTTGCTCTCGTGACGAAGGAGACTTGCAACCAGCCACCTTTCCCAACACCGCAGAAATTTTCACAGATGTCCCTGTCGGTTTAACTGATCAATTCTTTGTTTCATTTGATCCAGCTGCTGGAGCAAATACAGGTGGATTTGGAACGGACGACAATGAAGCTTATGAAGGAACGACCTCCATAAGAATAGATGTCCCTTCTGCCAATGATCCTGATGGGACATTCATAGGCGGCATTTTCGAAGATCGAGGAGTGGGAAGAAATCTTACAGAATATAATGCATTGACATTTTGGGCCAAGAGCTCCATAACAGCCACCATTGGAACTGTTGGATTTGGGGATGACTTCCAATCAAATACGTATGCTGCATCCCTCAATGATATACCCGTATCTACAGGTTGGGAAAAAGTGATCATCCCCATCCCTGATCCATCCAAATTATTGAATGAACGAGGAATGTTCTTGTTTTCCATAGGGTCCCAAAGCACCGGTGGAGCCGGATTTACAATTTGGCTTGATGAAATCCGCTTCGAAAACCTCGGCATTGTTGCTCAGCCATTAAAAAAGGCGTTGGACCTCCAGGTAGTATTCAATGTTGGCGGAGATGAAGTAGCAGTCAATGCTGCTGCAGGATACTTTGATGAATCAGATTTCGATTTCGCACCGACACCACCAGCAAGAAATGCTGCAGATGTTGTCTCAATTTTTAGTGATGCATATACGAATGTTCAGGTAGATAATTACAATGGGTTTTTCCAATTCGCTACCACCCAAGGTGGTGCCACATCTATAGGAGATGAAAATTTCATAAGCTATACAGATTTGAATTTCGTCAGCATCAATATGTTTAATTCTCCCGATGTAGACGCAAGCGGAATGACACATATTCATGTTGATGTCAATGTTAGAGAGGCTGTTAATGCAGGAGACTTCATCAACCTTTCAATCATAAACAACGATGGAGGTGCATCTCCATCCGATGGATTTGTCTCACTTGGGAGTTATGGTTCTTTGAGAGAAGGACAATGGGTAAGCTATGATATCCCAATAGCAGATTTTGGGGGTCTGGCTGGAATAAACGATGTAGATCTGATCTTCTTCGTTTCCGATGGAACTATCTCCAATGTACTTGTAGACAATGTGTATTTCTACAGGTAATCATCAACTAGGTTTTAAAAAAGCAGACATGAAAACAATAAAAAATCAACTATTCAAAAACTTAACGCTTCTACTATCCCTTAGTATTGCGATAAGTTGTGGTGAAACTGTAGAACTCCCCAATAGACAATATGAGCTAGTTTGGGAAGACAACTTTGACGGTACTACGGGCGATTCCCCAAATGCCGCAAACTGGGATTTCGAAACCGGAACCGGCATAAATGGATGGGGCAATCAGGAACTTCAGAATTATACCAATAGACCTGAAAATGTTTCACTCGATGGTAAGGGGAACCTTATAATTACAGCCATTCAAGAATCCTTCGGCGGAAGTAATTATACCTCAGGAAGGATAATCACAAAAGACAAACAAGAATTTCAATACGGAAGAATAGAGGCGCGCTTAAAAACTCCATTTAGCCAAGGCTTGTGGCCTGCATTCTGGATGCTAGGAGCTGACATAGAAACAGTGCCAGACAATGATGAAACAACTGTAGTTTGGCCTCAGGCGGGAGAAATAGACATTATGGAATTAAGAGGTCAAGAGCCAAGTACCATTGCAGGTTCCATCCACGGCCCTGGGTACTCAGGAGGAAATGCGGTCTCTTCAGATTTCATCTTAGATGATGCTCGATTCGATACCGAATTTCATGTGTTCGCGGTTGAATGGGGGCCAGATTTTATCGATTTTTTCGTAGATGATCAGCTCTATCAGCAACTGACCCCTGAAAGCCTTCCTGAAGGAAGTGAGTGGGTCTTTAATAAAGAATTTTTCATACTCCTCAATGTGGCGGTTGGTGGAAATTATGTGGGTAATCCTAACGATAACTCCAGATTTCCACAAACCATGACCGTGGATTATGTACGTGTATATCAATAATTTTTAACCATTAAATAATAAATATTATGAGACAAATACTTAAAAATGCATTGCTGATGACCTTACTTGGCTCAGTCGTGTTTTTATTTAGTTGTAACGAGGACAAAGATCCTGTGATAGAAGCCCCAGTAGCCAGTTTCACTGTGTCAGTAGATGGAGCTACGGCAACCTTTACCAATACTTCTACCGGAGAAGACAATACATATGCATGGGATTTTGGAGATGGAACTAGCTCCACCTCTTCCGATGCAACTGTTACAAAACAATACACAGAAGCAGGCACATTCACTATAAGTTTATTAGCCACTAATGACGGAGGCAATAATACTGCTACAGGAGAGGTAGTGATTTCTGCAGGAGCCGTGGATCAGGATGCTCCCGTAATTACACTTGTGGGTGAATCTGAAATTTCGCTGGCAATCGGATCAGATTACGAAGATGCAGGAGCAACCGCCAATGATAATGTTGATGGGAATGTTACTGCAAACATTGAGGTAACGGGAACGGTTAACACCCTTCAACCAGGTGTTTATACACTTGCATATAATGTAAGTGATGCTGCTGGTAATGCAGCAACAGAGGTGATCAGAACTGTAACCATTACATACAGTGCAGGCCTATTGACTAATGGCGACTTTGAGACGGGTGATGGAACAGGATGGATAGGTAATGCTTTGGATGTAAGAACTGAAGGGGGTAATAGTTTTGCATTTGCTAACGTGGAAACTGCCGGAAATGGCTTTGATGTCAACATAAGTCAAGTAGTTCCAATGGGATCAGGCAATACGTATAGATTATCTTTCAATGCTTCTTCCGATGGCACAAGAACAATACTTGCCGGTATTGGATTAAATGAGCAACCATTTACCAACAAAACTGAAACTGTTGATTTGACGGCTACTGAACAGCGCTTTAGCTATGAGCTAACCGCCAATTTCGGTTCGGATAACAGCAGGATCATATTTGACATGGGTGCCGATGTAGGCGTAGTGGTAATTGACAATGTGACACTTGAACTCGTATCAGAGTACACTGTTGGATTACCATTAGATTTCGAAAATGAGGCTGTTATTGCAAGTCCATTTAATGGTGCCGCATTTGCTTTTGCTGAAGATCCTGCCGATGCTTCCAATAAAGTTGGTCAAATAACCAACATAGGTGCCGGCTTTGAAGGTGTCACATTCTCTTTAGGTACCGATATTGACTTGAGCACTGACAAGCAAATTTCCATGCAATTCAATTCGTCTGCCGCAAGTGTTCCAGTTTTATTAAAACTAGAAGGAACCGCACCTGTAGAATTAACTGCAACTGCTGCTACTACCGGATGGCAAGAATTAACGTTTGACTTTAGTGCGTCTTCAGGAACTTTCAACGGAATAACTGTATTTGTTGATGGGCCTGGTGCTACCACCGGAGTATTTTATGTGGACGACATCAAGCAAGAAGCGAGCTCCGGAGGCGGAGGTTCCGCAGGAGACGAACTTGCAACAAATGGAGATTTTGAAGCAGGGGATATTTCAGGATGGGCAAGTTTTCCTACTGCAGGAAGTACATTCACAGCAGAAACAAGTAACCCATCTTCGGGCACCTACTCTGGAAGACTAAACAATACTACAATTGCTTCTGCTGCTATTATCAAGCAAGCAAACTTGGCAATTGGAACAGTTGTGACAGGTGATGAAATTCAAATTACATTTGATGCGCGGGGGGCAGGAGCAGCCGGAGGAGTAAGCTTTGCTGAATTTTTCTCAGAAATCAATGGAGGCGGTACTTCAAGTAATGAAATTTTGGGAGGTGGACCTTTAGCCTTAGATGCTGATCCTGCTGTGTGGAAATCTTTCTCATTCACTGCAACTGCAGGATCTGATGTAAGTGGAGGAATTACTTTGCAATTCACCTCCACCACTGGAGGAGATGCTTCCTCTACAATGGATATATACTTCGATAACGTATCCATCAAGATCGTTTCTTCAAATTAATAAGAATCAATAATCATACAAGCCGGCCTAAATGGTCGGCTTGTTTTATACAATCATAAAAAAAGACATTTTAATAGTACAGGCAAATATGCCTTGTGCCATGGACAAGAATATGGATCAGATCAATCTTGAATCAATCAAAATAGATTCAGAAACCTATTTTAAAATCAGCAACAATCACCTCATGCGCCCCTTCTTTATGAGTGTGGTGAGTGACTCCAATCATTGGATGTTCATTTCTAGCAACGGAGGATTAACTGCAGGTAGAAAGAATGCCGCGAATGCCATCTTTCCGTATTACACAGATGACAAAATCACTGAATCAGCTGAAAACACTGGATCCAAATCCATTTTTCGTATTCAAAAAGGTAATGAAGATCATTTATGGGAACCCTTCACCAATAGAAACGAAGGGAAATTCAGCTACTCCAGAAACCTTTACAAAAACCTTTACGGTAATAAAATCATCTTTGAAGAAGTCAACCATGACCTTGAAGTTACTTTTAAGTATAAATGGAGTTCAAGCAATGAGTTTGGCTTCATACGGGAAAGTACGCTATCAAACCATTCCAATAAAGAAATTAAAGTCCATCTATTGGATGGCATCCAAAACATCCTGCCAAGCGGAGTTCCTTCCGACACACAAACGAAAAGCAGCAACCTTGTCGATGCTTACAAAAGAAATGAACTTGATCAACGCAGCGGACTCGGCATTTTTGCCTTGAGCGCCATTATTGTAGATCGAGCAGAGCCAAGCGAAGCTTTAAAAGCAAATGTGGTTTGGTCGCTTGGGTTGGGAAAGCCTAACCACCTCCTCTCTTCTTTACAACTAGACCAGTTTAGAAAAACGGGAATTGTAAAAAAGGAAACAGACATTAAAGCCGAGAAAGGGGCTTACCTCCTTTCCAAAGAAATTGAACTAGCATCCAAGGAAGCCAAAACTTGGATGCAAGTCATCAATGTGAATCAAGACATCAGCCAGATTGAAGTACTATCTGATCGCATCCAAAACGATCATACGCTGGCAAAAGCAATTACAGAAGACATCAATGTAGGCACCAAAAGACTCATCCAACGGGTAGGTGCTTCAGATGGGCTGCAACTAACTGCAGACAGCAGGAGAAACGCTCGTCACTACTCAAATACACTTTTCAACATCATGAGAGGTGGGATCTTTGATGAAAACTACCAGATTGAAAAATGGGACTTTAGAAAGTACCTAAAACAAGCCAATCGAGATCTTGCCCAAGGAATGAGTGATGTACTCTCCAAGCTTGACGAGCTCTTTACTTATCAGCAATTATTAGAAGCAGCAAGGGCTTCAAAAAATGTAGATTTTATCCGTTTGAGCACAGAATACCTTCCACTAAAATTCAGCAGAAGACACGGAGATCCCAGTCGTCCATGGAATCAATTTTCCATTAATACCAGGAATGAAGTAGATGGCTCTAAAATTTTAGATTATCAAGGAAATTGGCGTGACATTTTCCAAAATTGGGAAGCTCTGGCGATCTCCTACCCTGAGTTTATTGAAGGCATGATTGCTAAATTTCTCAATGCCAGCACTTTTGATGGTTACAACCCTTACAGAGTGACCAAAGACGGTTTCGACTGGGAAACCATCGAACCGGACGATCCTTGGTCCTACATAGGCTATTGGGGAGATCACCAGATCATTTACCTTCAAAAGTTTCTAGAAATTATTGAAAGTCATTTTCCAGGTAAACTGCACGACTATTTCTCCCAAGACATCTTTGTGTATGCAAACGTTCCTTATAAAATCAAGGCGCATGAGGAAATTTTAGTAGACCCCAAAGACACCATCATTTTCGATGAAGAATTGGATGAGAAAATAATAAAAAATAGAGAAGAGAAGGGTGCTGATGGCGCATTGCTTCAAACCAAAAATGGCGACATCTATCGGGTCAATTTCCTTGAAAAGATTTTAGCAACCTCACTTGCCAAATTATCCAATTTCATTCCTGAAGGTGGCATATGGTTAAACACGCAACGCCCCGAATGGAATGATGCAAACAATGCGCTGGTTGGAAACGGAGTGTCTATGGTCACACTCTACTATTTACGTCGTTTTTTCAGCTTTCTTCAAGAATTGCTTAAAAAGCAAAGAGGGCCTAAGGAAATAGCTATTTCAATAGAACTAGTAGAGTTATATGTAGCAATCAGAAAGGTGTTTGAACATCACCATGCTGATTTAAAGAACTCAATCTCTAATCATACAAGGAAAGAAATTCTCGATGGTCTGGGTATTGCTGGAAGCCAATACAGAAACCAGATTTATAACAAATTATTCTCTGGAGGTAAACGAAAAGTAGTTATCTCTGAATTGGAATCGTTTTGTAAGCTGGTGCTGGATTTTCTAGACCACTCCATTGATGCCAATAAACGAACCGATGGGATGTATCATGCATACAACCTGATGACCGTTGATAATGAAAGTGAGGCAAGTATCAGCCACTTAAGCGAGATGCTTGAAGGCCAGGTAGCCGTCTTGAGCTCTGGGTACCTATCATCTCGCCAAAGTCTTGAAGTCCTTGATGCCATGAAAGGCAGTAAGCTTTTTAGACCTGACCAATACACCTATTTGCTTTATCCAAATAAGGAGTTGGCTAAGTTTTTAGAAAAGAATGTCATCCCCGCTAAAAGCATAGAATCATCTGAGCTATTGAGTCAAATGATCAATGATGGGGACACTAGAATAGTTATAAAAGACATCAAAAATCAATGCCATTTCAATGGAAATTTCAGGAATGCCAGTGATGTAAAAAGTGCGCTTGATCTTCTTTCAAATACTTCTCAAGCTGAACTTGCAAAGAAAGATCGTAAACAGATTCTTAAAATTTATGAAGAAGTATTTGATCATAAGGCATTTACGGGACGTTCAGGTACCTTCTTTGGGTATGAAGGGCTAGGTTCCATTTATTGGCACATGGTATCCAAACTGCTTTTGGCTACTGAAGAATGCGCGCTCAAAGCCGTTCACAATGGAGAATCACCGGAGATAGTTGGGAAACATCTCGAACACTACTATGAAATAAACGAAGGCATAGGTGTGAATAAATCCCCTGAACTCTATGGTGCATTCCCAATAGATCCATACTCACATACGCCGCTAGGGAAAGGTGCTCAGCAGCCCGGTATGACAGGCCAGGTGAAAGAAGACATCTTGAGTAGAGTTGGGGAATTGGGTATCACAGTGATTGATGGCAAAATACAATTCAAACCATGCCTGCTAAGAGCAGAAGAATTCCTTAAAAAGAATGAACAGTTTGAATACATAGCAACGGATCAAAGCGAACAATCATTGACTGTATCAGCCAACAGTCTTGTTTTTACTTACTGTCAGATACCCGTTACCTATACCCTCGCAGGTCAATATAAAATTACTGTTTTCAATAATGATGACTCTTCGTACTCATTTGACTCTAACACACTGGATGAATCAACGAGTCGACACTTTTTTAGTAGATCAGGAAAAATAAAAGAAGTACACGTTTTCGTGGATCAAAAAGATTTAAAATAAAAGAATGGACCTAAGACAAAACATATTGGCGTGTATTGTAATGATCAGTATAGCTTGGTCTTGTGGGACAGCAAAAAAGAAAGACAACATGCAATCTGAGAAGATATCAGCAAAGGAAATTTTAGGAAACTCTGAATACTTAGCCATCTCATATGGTGGATACCGGCAGGATAGCAGAAAAATCCAGCCAACTATTGAGCAATTAAAAGAAGACATGAAACTCCTTTCGGCAATGGGAGTACGATTGCTAAGAACGTATAACGTCCAATTGCCTCATGCAACTAATGTGGTCAAGGCCATCAGTGAACTGAAAAAAGAAGATCCCAATTTTGAGATGTATGTCATGCTTGGTGCTTGGATAGACTGCAAAAATGCATGGACTGACATGGAACCTGATCACAACGTAGAAAGTGAGCAAAACGCTGATGAAATTGCAAGAGCAGCTGAAGTAGCGAAAAAGTATCCAGACATTGTCAAAATCATTGCTGTGGGGAATGAAGCAATGGTGAAATGGGCTGCATCCTATTACGTGCAGCCAGGCGTTATTCTAAAATGGGTGAAACACCTACAAAAGCTCAAAGCAAAAGGGGAACTACCAAAAGATCTTTGGATTACAAGCTCTGATGATTTTTCTTCTTGGGGTGGTGGTGATCCGGAATACCATGTTGAAGATCTCAACCAATTGATCAAAGCAGTTGATTTCATTTCCATGCACTCCTACCCCATGCACAACACACATTACAATCCTGAATTCTGGGGTGTTTTTGATGGAGAGGAAAATTTATCCAAAAAGGAGCAAATAGAAGCAGCTATGAAGCGTTCGCTGGCATTTTCAAAATCGCAATATGATAGCGTAAAAAACTACATGAAAAGTGTTGGAGCCAATAAACCCATACACATCGGTGAAACAGGATGGGCAAGTATGGACAATCACCTATACGGTGCTGAAGGATCCAAAGCAACCGATGAATACAAAGAAGGTCTGTATTACAAGCTCGTGAGAGATTGGACCAACGAAAACGGTATCACTTGTTTCTATTTTGAGGCATTTGACGAACCATGGAAAGATGCACAAAACCCAGAGGGTTCAGAAAATTTCTTTGGCCTTTTCACCAATGACGGACAAGCGAAGTTTCCTCTTTGGTCTTTGGTAGATTCAGGCGTATTTGAAGGGCTGAGCAGGGCTGGAAAAACCGTGGAAAAAACACACAACGGAGATGTAGAAAAATTGTTAGAGATGTCTTTTGATCCTCCATTCAAGGAAAAAATTGAAGTGGCACAATAAACGGAAGCTTATGAAATTACTTTCTAAATGTTTAACTATTTCATTAATCACACTTTCCATGGGATGCACTCAGGAAAATTCATTGGCCGTAGATGTTTACGAGACTTCTGCTAGCGGAAAGAAACTAGAAAAAGTGACCTCCTTCCCTACAGCTGATAACAGTTCTACTATTCAACTCAACCCAGAAAAAACCTTCCAAACCATTACTGGATTTGGAGGGGCATTTACTGAGTCATCTGCATATTTATTGAACAAATTGGGGAAGGAAAATCGAAAGAAAGTAATAGACGCTTACTTCAGTCGCGAAGGAGCCAATTATTCGCTCAATCGAACCCACATGAATTCCTGCGACTTCTCTTTGAGTCAATATTCGTATGCGCCAGTTCCTGAAGACATGAATTTGGACAGCTTTACGATCGAAGACGACATGGATGACCTCATTCCGATGATAAAAGATGCCATGAATGCTTCAGAAGATGGATTTAAGCTTTTCGCATCCCCTTGGACTGCCCCGCCATGGATGAAGGACAACAATGAATGGGTCGGGGGAAAATTGCTTCCCAAATACTACGACACTTGGGCTTTATTCTTTTCTAAATACGTAGATGCCTATGAAGCAGAAGGTATCGACATCTGGGGCTTCACGGTAGAAAATGAGCCACACGGGAATGGAAACAACTGGGAGAGCATGCACTACACTCCGGAAGAAATGACTGATTTTGTCATGAATCATTTGGGGCCAAAATTGGAAGCAGACGGTAAAGGCGATAAAATCATTCTCGGCTATGACCAAAACAGAGCTGGCTTACAAGAATGGGTAGACGTCATGTTCGAAGATGAAGCCACATCCAAATACTATGATGGAACCGCCATTCATTGGTATGAAAGTACTTATGAAGTTTTTCCGGAAGCATTGCAATATGCTCACAATAAAGCACCAGGTAAGTTCCTGATAGAGACTGAGGGATGTGTTGATTCTGAAGTACCTAAGTGGCAAGATGATACTTGGTACTGGTCAAAAGAAGCGACAGACTGGGGTTGGGATTGGGCAGCAGAAGATGAAAAATACTTACATCCTAAATACGCTCCAGTCAATCGCTATGCACGAGACATAATCGGCTGTTTGAATAACTGGGTTGACGGATGGGTAGACTGGAACATGGTGCTTGATCGGCAAGGGGGACCAAACTGGTTTGAAAACTGGTGTGCAGCGCCAGTGATTGTAGATCCGGATGCTGACGAAGTGTACTTCACTCCTCTCTATTACACCATGGCACATTTCAGTAAATACATTCGACCTGGTGCCGTTGTAATAGGCCTTGAAAAGACCAATGACTCCATCATGGCGACAGCTGCTCAAAATCCTGACGGCACCATTGCTGTAGTTGTTTTTAATCCTACTGAAGATCCTGCGTCATTCAACCTTTCATTAGGTCAAAAATCAAACCTTATTACTATCAATCCTAAAGCTATTCAGACGATCATAATCCAAGAAAGCAATCCAACTTAACCCCAAACCATATGAGTAATTCCAGTTCAGCAACAAGTAACACTGTTCCCTTCGGCCATAAAGTAGCCTTTGGTGTGGGTATGCTTGCCAATCAGATGTTTCCGGCATCTTTAGGAATATTCATGGTGGTACTTGTCCAAAATTTGGGCTTCCCTGGTTGGATGTGGAGTATCGTATATTTTTTACCTCGGATGCTGGATGCATTTACAGATCCTATTATGGGTTTTATCTCAGATAATACCAAATCAAAGTGGGGACGAAGAAGGCAATACGTATTAGTTGGAGCTGTGGTTATGGGTGTCTCTTTTGCCATTATGTGGCAGCTTTATGGTGTCAATGGAGTGAGCTATAACTTTACCTACTTCTTATTGTGGTCCTTCGTATTCTACATTGGCCTAACCATTTTCAGCGTACCCTATGTAGCCATCGGATATGAAATGAGTGATGACTTTCACGAACGAACACAAATCATGGCAATTGCTCAATGGATCGGTCAATGGGCATGGGTAATCGCTCCCTGGTTTTGGGTGATTATGTACGACCCAAGTTGGTTCCCAGACACTGAAACAGCCACAAGAGAGCTTGCCATATGGGTAGGCGTCATTTTCGCTTTTTGTGCAATGGTTCCAGCACTCATTCCTAGCAAGTCAACACTAAATGAAAATTACGCCCAGCTCTCAATAAGGGCCATCGGAAGTAGTTTTAAAAAAATCGGACGAGGCTTTGTCGAGGCGTTTTCATCCAAGCCTTTTAGAAAGTTGTGTATTTCCACATTCCTGATTTACAATTCATTCATGACCATCTCAGGCTTTGCTTTCTTCATTATCGTATGGCATTTATATAGTGGAGATGCCGCAGGAGCGGGCTATTGGACACCTCTTTTTGGAAGTGCAGGAGCTATCGTCACCACATTCATCGTCATTCCGATAGTAGCGAACATGTCTAAGAGGATGGGTAAGAAAAAAGCTTTCATGGTTTCTCAAGCCATATCCATCGTTGGATATATTTCCCTATGGTTTCTTTTCGTTCCTGGTAAGCCATGGCTATTTCTTTTCGCCCTTCCTTTTCATTCATTCGGTATCGGAAGTTTGTTTACGCTCATGATGTCGATGACGGCAGATGTTATTGACATTGATGAGTTAAAATATGGTGATCGAAGAGAGGGTGTTTTCGGAGCAATCTACTGGTATATGGTGAAGTTTGGTTTTGCTATAGCCGGTGGATTAAGTGGAGTGATCCTATCTGTTGTAGGATTTGATGGCAACTTGGCAGTTCAGCCGGAAGGTGCCGTTGATGGATTAAGGCTTTTCTTTTCCGGATTACCTGTATTTGGCACATTGATCGCCATATACATTATGAAGGATTATGACGTCACCGAGGAGTCTGCAAGGGAAGTGCAGCTGGAAATAAAAAGAAAAAAAGGATTGATTCCTGTAGCATCCTCCTACGCTGGATTCCATCTGGATAAATTCCAAACCAACTTGGGAATCAAAATTGCCTCAGACGTTGACTTCAGCTCTCAATCTGAAGAACAGATCCAAAAACTTTTCATGGAGTCCCTAAACAAAGGAATGTATGGCGTTAGCTTTAGTCCATACCTGGAGGGTCAGAATGTAGGAGATAAATTATCAAAAGCTCAAATAAGTAAGCGTATGGACGTCATCAAGCCATATACTCAATGGGCACGATCCTTCTCATGCATAGATGGAAATGAATTCATCCCTCCGGTAGCACACGAGAAAGGGTTAAAGGTGATGGTCGGTGCATGGATAAGCGGAGATTTAGCACAAAATGAAAAAGAGATAAACGCGCTAATAGCACTTGCAAAAGCGGGTCATGTGGATATTGCAGCTATTGGTAATGAGGTATTGTTACGAGGAGATATAGAAGTAAGTCAGCTTATTGAGTATATCAAAAGGGTGAAAGCAGAATTGCCTGATTTACAGATCGGTTCTGTAGATGCCTACTTCAAATTCCATCAACATCCAGAATTAGTAGATGCATGCGATGTTGTCCTTGCAAACTGCTATCCTTTCTGGGAAGGTGCGAGCATTGACAAAGCCACAAACTATCTTCACAATATGCATGAAGTGACGAAAGAAGCTGCAAAAGGAAAGCCAGTCATTATAGCAGAAACGGGATGGCCGAGTCGTGGAGAGCATACCGAAGCAGCGCAGCCTACTCCTGCAAATGCAATGAAATATTTCATCAATGTGAACAATTGGAGACTAGAGAATAAAGTAGACCTACTCTATTTCTCTTCTTTTGATGAGTCATGGAAGATCAGACAAGAAGGTGATGTAGGTCAGAGCTGGGGGCTATGGGATAAAAACGACCAACTTAAATTCCAATAATTTTTACTTTAATAAACAAAGGATATATGTCATTACGATCAGAAAGGTTTCTAGCACTAGCATCCATTGACTTTGAGGGCAAAAGCCCAAAAGAGCTCAACGATTTCTATTGCGAAACACTCAAAGCTGGAATGCACGGATTGTGTTTCAGTCCTTACATGGAGGGGCAAAAACCCGGAGATCAATTGTCAGAAGAACAGGTCAGAAGAAGAATTGAAATCATCAAACCTTACACCAAATGGGTGAGGTCTTTTTCCTGCACCGAAGGCAATGAATTGATTCCGAAAATTGCCAAAGAGCATGGGATGCAGACACTCGTAGGTGCCTGGCTCGGAGACAATGCAGAGATCAATGAAAAAGAAGTGGCTGGGTTAATCACTCTGGCCAATGAAGGCTACGTAGATGTTGCCGCTGTAGGAAATGAGGTCATGTATCGAGGAGATCTCACAGAAGAGGAACTACTCGAATTCATCTTCAGGGCAAAGAGTCAAATCAAAGACGTGCCTGTAGGATATGTAGATGCTTACTATGAGTTTCGGGAAAGACCTGAGATCACGCAAGCATGTGACGTCATTCTTGCCAATTGTTACCCATTCTGGGAAGGCTGTGATCAGGACTACTCATTGCTATACATGAAAGACATGTACCATCAGGCGCTGCGTGCGGGCAATGGTAAGAAAGTCATCATTACCGAAACAGGTTGGCCGGATAAAGGTACCAATCTCGAAGGTGCCTATCCTTCAAAAGAAAATGCCATTAAATACTTCATCAACACGCAGAAGTGGTCTGCCGAAGAAGGCATTGAAATATTTTATTTCTCCTCATTTGATGAATCCTGGAAGGTTGGTGCAGAAGGTGATGTGGGTGCTTTTTGGGGCATCTGGGACAAAGACGAAAAATTGAAATTTTGTTAAGTTTAAGCGCTTTCAAAATTTCTTTTTTTGAAAGCGCATAGTTTCAATGGATTTATTAGTCTCTAGATGAATAATGTAACTACCATCTTCTAGTTCACTTACATCCAACTGCATGGAGTTCCTATCCATAGTGACCGGAATATCATACACTTTCCCTAACACATCATATACTCGAAGAAGTTGATGGTGTAATTCAGTATCTAAGTCGATCTTAACAAAATCTACTACTGGATTGGGATAGATTTTGAGGCTACTAAATTCTGATTCTTTCCCAAGAATTTTACGAGTAGCACCATAAAAATAGATGTTATCAAGATAGATTGTACCACACCCCTCTACATCCACTACAATTTGTGAAATGGCATCCATGCTAGTCAAACCATTCAATTTTAACTCCCCAATAGTGAAATTGTAGGCAATCCATTTTCCTTGAGAAATAGAAGGATTAGCACTCTTATCAATTAATAATTCGGCAATACTTTCTTCACCTGAATCATTCAATATTTTAAGCTTGAACGTCGATTCTTCTCTCAAAAAATCAGAGAACCAAGCATCAAATTGAAAGTTGGTCGCTCCCAATTTTTCAATGTTCAGCTTTTGATCCATTGGAAACTCAATTGTCTGAAAATTTCCATCTTCCTCAGCGTTAAGCGAATATTTAAGTATCTTATTTTCGCTCAAACTAACCTCTTCAAAAAAGGCAGTTCCATGGCTACTAAAGTCTAGATCACTTACATCTTCATAGCTGTCACTATAGATAGAGATTACTTCTTCTTCACTTTCCGTTGGTGATGGAGCTGCAAAAATTGGAGGTGTCGACATTGTCTCCTGATAAACTCTTACATAGTCAATTTCCATGGTCGTCTCACTGAAAGAAGGATTGACAGATGGCATATTGCCTTCAATGGCAATATTGAGCAACAAATACTGATCTGAATTAAATGGCCAAGTGTCATCATTTCTAGAAGAAGGCTGATAAGTGTAGTGAACTATCCCATCGACAGAGAAGACCATTTCTGTCTCCGTCCATTCCAGTTCATACACGTAAAACTCTGAAATTGCCGTGCTAATTGTACGACCACCTTTATTAACAGTACCTCCAAAGCTAGAAGGAGTATGCATGGCACTTTGAATGAAATTTTGATTGCTACCCCAATGTTCCATGATATCTATTTCACCACATGCCGGCCAATTAGTAGTACCATTTTCATCATTCCAGTATCCTCCATCCTCAATGATGTTTTTTCCTAGCGTCCAAATGGCTGGCCATGTTCCTGCTCCTGCCGGTATTTTAGCTCTTACTTCTACTTTCCCTTCTGTGAAGGCAAATTTAGAATTGAGCCTTACGGAAGTGTATTGCTTAATTACTCCCTGATCAGTAAAAGTTTCCTTTTTAGCAACCAGCTTCAGAATACCATTTTCCACAAAAGAGTTTTCCAATCGATCCGTATAGTGTTGCAGTTCACCATTAAACCAAGAATTTCCAACTGGAAACACTGTTTGATGATGCCATTTTTCAGGGTTTGGAACCCCCTCATAGTCAAACTCATCCGACCAGACCAAAGAATAATTAATATCATCTTCCGTTTGACTGTAAGCAATCAACCCAATTACTAGGGGATATATGAATAATATAATTCTAAGCAAAAAATGACTCATCTGCATCTAGTATAAAGGTCAAAAAAAAAATGGTTATCAACGAATAAACAACCTATACAAAACCCCAACAGATCACTTTTTCTAAATGAGAGCATGCTATTCGAAGCACCCAATACTTTAGCCAATCGTAATTTCATTTACCTGGTCTTTCCATGAAATACCCTCTAGCTTGTTTTGATAGAGTCTCCCCATTCATGTAACTTCCTTGGCTCGTCCTGATATTTTAGGATAAATTGGCTTTTTTACCAATCCTAAAGTAACATGCGAAACCTAATACTGATCATGCTCTCCATACTGAGCATTACTCTGTTTGCTCAGGAAGAGAAGAAGACTGATGCAGACACCACAAAAGAAAAGAAAGCAACGAAAGAGTTGCCGCTTGAGCCCGAAAGAAAAATCCGATTAAATACCAAAGAAGGAACCTGGATATCCCTGGATGTTCATCCAAATGGTCAGGAAATCATCTTTGACATGATGGGTGACTTGTATACGCTCCCCATTGCGGGCGGAAAAGCAAAACAAATCACCTCAGGAATGGCTTTCGATGACCATCCACGATATAGTCCGGACGGAAAGTCAATCGTCTTCTCTTCGGATAGAAGCGGATCTGAAAACATCTGGACACTTGACCTTACCGATGAAGCGGCCGAGCCAAAGCAAATAACAAAGGATGGCGATAAATACTATCAAGCCGCAGAATGGTCCAACGATGGCAACTACATTTTTGCTTCCAAGGGAATACGCACACTTAAGATCCACATGTACCACAAAGATGGTGGCGGTGGAATCCAGCTCATCAAAAAGCCGGACGGATTGCAAACGATAGAGCCTGCCTTCGGACAAAACGATCGTTACCTCTGGTTTTCGCGAAGATTCGGCGCATGGAACTACAACGCACAAATGCCACAATATCAGCTGGCCACCTACGACAGAGAAACCGGTGAAATAGCTGGACAAACCAATCAATATGGTTCAGCTTTTGCACCTACCCTTTCTTCGGACGGCAAATGGTTGGTGTATGCCTCCAGATACAATACTGAGACTGGCTTGAGAAAAAGAAACCTGCAAACAGGCGAAGAAGAATGGCTGGCATATCCTGTTCGTCGCGATGATCAGGAGTCCAGAGCTAGGCTGGGTGTCTACCCTGCACTATCATTCACTCCTGACAATCAATCGGTGGTTGCCTCTTACGGGGGTAAGATCTGGCGAATTCCCATCAATGGAGGTCAGGCCACAGAAATACCCTTCGAAGTAGATGAGGAGTTGGACTTTGGTCCGATGGTTCAATTTGACTATCCCATTTACGATAGTACAAAAATGATAGCCAATCAGATCAGAGATGCCAAAAGATCACCCGATGGCAGCAAGATTGCCTTCACGGTACTGAACAGGCTTTATGTGATGGACTACCCCAATGGCACACCAAAACGGGTAACAAAAAACAATTTCACCGAGGCAATGCCCGTATGGTCTCCTGATGGATCCATGCTTGCTTTCTCAACATGGGAAGGTACTGAAGGTCACATTTATAAGGTGCGCGCTTCAGGCGGCAGAGTCTCCAAGCTCACCAATCAAGGAGGTGTGTACACCAACCTGGCATGGGATGAAAAATCCAATCGGATTGCTTTCCTGTATGGGACAGCCAAAGCCTATGACGATGCTATCGGTCCATTTGCATTCAGAGCTAACGAAAACATTGGTTGGATAGGTGCTGACGGTGGAAGCGTCAATAAGATCAAAGCAGCAGGCGGAAGAAATCTGCCTCATTTTGTGGAAAAAGACAACCGTATTTACATGTACCACGGTGGCAAAGGACTGATCTCCATGCGCTGGGATGGCACAGATGAAAAGGAACACCTGAAGATATCAGGAATCATGACTTATCCAGCACTCAACCATGATCACAATATGCTGATGAATGGTGGGCCAAGCGAGCCGCAACGCCAGCCAAGCAATGCACAATATGTATTGATGGCACCGCAAGGTGATAAGGCGCTCGCTAAAATCAACAATGATGTCTTTGTCGTCACCGTACCTCCCGTTGGTGCTGAAACAGTGAAAATATCAGTATCCAACCCCGATAATGCAGCTTTCCCAAGTTGGAAACTCACCAAGTTTGGTGGGGAGTTTGCTCACTGGAACAAAGACGGAAATACCGTCAACTTCACCCTGGGCAACGCATACTTTGCCTACGACATGGAAGAAGCAGCGCGTGTGAAAAAGGAGCTGGAAGAGAAGAAGAAAAAAGAGGAAGAAGAAAAGAAGAAGAAGGAAGAAGAAGAGAAGAACAAAGAAAAGTCTGATGAGGACAGTGACGGAGATACTGAAGAAGCAGGAGGCGATGATGATTCAGGCAAAGCGGGTGATGCCAAGGAAGATGAAGAAAAGAAAGAGGATGAAGGATATAAACCCAATGAAATTCGCATTAAGGTGGAAGTGAAAAAAGATGTGCCAAAAGGAACGGTTCTTTTGAAAGGCGCTCGTATCATCACCATGAACGGCGATGAAGTGATCGAAAACGGCGACATTCTCATCGAGAACGCACGAATCAAAGCGGTAGGTGCTTCTGGCAGTATAGCTGCCGGCAATGCGAAGGTGATGGACATGAGTGGAAAAACCATCACTCCTGGTTTTGTAGATACACATGCGCACATGTGGCCCAATTGGGGACTGCACAAAAATCAGGTTTGGGTTTACGCGGCTAATTTGGCTTATGGTGTAACAACCACGCGTGATCCGCAAACTGCCACCACCGATGTATTGACTTACTCAGATATGGTGGAAACAGGAGATCTATTGGGACCAAGAGTCTACTCCACTGGTCCTGGTGTCGGTTTTTGGTACTACAACATCAAGAGTCTTGAGCATGCACAAGATGTGTTGAAACAATATTCCGAGTACTTCAACACCAAGACTATCAAGATGTACATCACGGGAAATCGTCAACACAGACAATGGATCATCCAGGCTGCTAAAGAGCAAAAATTGATGCCTACCACCGAGGGAGCACTGGATATGAAGCTGAACCTTACGCAATTGATCGATGGATATCCGGGACACGAACACTCCTTCCCTATCTATCCGATCTACAACGATGTGTTATCGCTAACAGCCGAAGCTAAGATGGCATATACACCTACCCTTTTGGTGTCTTATGGAGGACCTTGGGCCGAAGAGTACTACTACTCCACGGAGGATGTTCAGAATGATGGTAAAATCAACTTCTTCACACCGAAGCGCGAGCTCGATCAGAAGTCACGCAGAAGAAGAGCATGGTTCATTGATGATGAGCACATCTTCCCTCGACACAGTGAGTTTGTTGGTGATTTGGTGAAGGCAGGTGGACTGGCAGGCGTTGGGTCGCACGGTCAGCTACAAGGACTTGGATATCACTGGGAACTTTGGTCTGTGCAAAGCGGAGGCATGCCAGAACTGGACGCCCTTAAAGTAGCAACAATCTTAGGTGCCACAGCAATAGGTCTAAGCAAAGATGTTGGATCAATTGAAGCTGGTAAGCTAGCAGACCTGGTCATCATGGATAAGAATCCATTGGACAATATTCGCAACACCAATACCATTTCGCATGTAATGAAAAACGGCCGCCTTTACGATGGCAACACGCTCGACGAAGTGTATCCTCGTGAGAAGAAAGCACCGGACTTTTATTGGGTGAAAGATGGACCGGATAGCATGGCTCTTCCTGGTGAGAAGAAATAATCTGAATCACTACAACATGTACAGTGCGAAAAGCCGAACCATATGGTTCGGTTTTTCTATTTCGAAATGATCAGCATGCTTAGCTAAGTCCCTCAATACCAGATACCCGCTAGCACTTATCAGAGCACAGCTTCCAACCACACTTTCATATTCCGAGTCATATGATTGACCAGCAATTCAGACCAAGATAATTGCTTACCTAAAAAATTCAAGCATGAACAAGATTCAACTATTCCTGTTGCTTATCCTTCCAATTTCTACAATTGCACAGGACAAAGGCCTGCTTCTGGGAGTGCAATTTTCCCACGATGAAATCAAAAGTGATAATTACATAGTGACTCTCGGGAACATTAATGGCTATATCATCGATAGATCTGAATTCAATTTTAGGTTAGGTGTATCTGCTACCAAACAAATAACGAATCGACTCAACCTTAAATCTGGTGTCCTCTTCTCCAATAAAGATTTTAGCGGCTATTTCAATTGCGCCTCATGCGACGGCTTTAGGGCGCTAAGTATCCCAACAGTCATTGAACAGAGGTATCTTTCCATCCCTCTCAACATTGAATATGAACTTCTAAAAGGCAGAATCAAGCCGGTCATTGCATTAGGTTTTGTGAACAACTTTAACCTTAAACGAGAATTCATAGAAGCTAAAAATTTCTTTCTGGAAGGTATGATGGGACTAGGCTTGACGCTTGAGATAACCAGTCAAATCAATTTTAACTCCATGTATAGCTACTCAAGCTCCCTATCAAATGTTTATTTCTTCAAACAGATTAAAGACTAACACTTTACAGTTTGGCCTAAACTATCGGATCAAATAACTATTGGATAGCAATTGTAAAAGATGGTACTTCGTGTATGTGTATCTTAACATCGCCATGCTATCATTAAGCTGGTATCTGCTTTTTGCAGCTCACTAAATATGCCAATTCTCACAACAGACTATCTGCCCATACTACCGTTCCGGAATGGGCACATCAGCACAATCTACAGTTCTCAATTTCGAAAGTTTGATCCCGTATCATTCACTCGTAAAAGAATTAACACCCCTGACGATGATTTTCTGGATATCGATTTTCTTGAGGGTGGAAACAGAAAAGTGGTCATCCTATGCCATGGACTGGAAGGAAGCAGTGCATCCAAATACATTCAAGCGACGAGTGACCTTTTGCATTCCAATGGATATGACATTGCTGCCATGAACTATCGGTTTTGCAGCGGTGAAATAAACAGGCAATTGAGAACATACCACAGTGGTAAAACGGAAGATTTACATACAGTCATTGATCATGTACTTCCCAACTATGATGAGATTTACCTGGGAGGATTTAGCTTGGGAGGAAACATTGTACTGAAGTATATCGGAGATGGCGTTTACCCAGTTCACCCTAAAATAAAGGCCGTAGTTAGTATTTCAGTACTTGTGGATTTGGAAGGGGCTGCACAAGAACTCTCGAAGCTAAAGAACCGATTATACGCCAGGCATTTTTTGCAGACTTTAGCACAAAAGATCAAATTGAAACACGCACAATACCCAAATGCATTCGCTATTGAACCGCTCGATAAGGTAAAAAAACTGATTGATTTTGACGATCACTTTACAAGTCCCATCAATGGTTTCAATAACGCTAAAGACTATTATGCCAAGTCCAGCAGCAAGCAGTTTCTTCATCAGATTGAGACGCCTACCTTAGTCATCAACGCGTTGGATGATCCGTTTTTATCAAAATCCTGCTATCCGTTTGACGAAGCGCGTGAGAACCCACATTTAAATTTAATGACTCCACGGTACGGCGGGCATGTTGGCTTTATCATGCATAACCAAAAATACTTCTGGAACGAACAGCAAATACTCCGCTTCTTTGAAAAAATCACTTAAGTGGTAAGCATCCGTACTTCGCCCTTTGTATTCACCTGAATCGCATCTAAGAAATTCGAAATACAAAAAAAACGGAGCTAAATCTCCGCTCTTTTCAGTATCCCTGAGAATTATCCCTGATAGTAGAATCGTTCATGTACGATTTGTCCGTTTTCCCATTGCTGCACACCTACCTGCTCCATGTTTACGCGGGTTCCGTCCTGGAAGGTTACATCCATGGATGTTTCGTGCATCACAACTCCTGCCGTCTCATCTGACGTGATTGCCTTTACCTCCATGCCGTGAAATTCCTTTACCATTCCAAGAAATTCTTCTTCATGTGCACGGCAATTCGCTTTGCCTTCCCACGTGCCTCGCGGCTCTGTCATCACTACATTGTCTGCATAGTACTGATCAAATGCTTCCAACAGTTTTCCCTGACCTACTTGATTGTAAATGTCTTGTGCTTTTTCTCTTAAAGTCATCATATTATATTTTAATGTATATACATATATGTACAAACATATATAAATAATTACTCTTGCGCAATTTGACTTCAAATTTTCCTCTACGTACATTTATGACTTCATGAAAGGTGCGAGCTCAACATTTTTTAGTCCATTAATTGAATTTCAAATCCATGACTAGGGCCAAGCTGCTCAACATGGGCCTGATAGCTACCTCGCTTTTGGTTTACTTTGAATGGGGAGGTGACCATTCCACTTTTCTCTTACTGCTTGAATGGGAGTTGGCATCCAAGCTATTTGTTGATCCGGTAAGTGTTTTGCACCCTTTCACCGTTTTACCCCTATTTGGACAAATCCTTCTGCTTTTCACCTTGTTTCAAAACCAACCTAGCCGAAAGCTCTCGCTTATCGGCATGCTATTTCTGGGATTTTTGATCTACTTCGTCTTATTCATCGGAGTTTTAGCGCTCAACATCAAGATTTCCCTGCTCGCAACTCCGTACGTAATTGTGAGCTTTTTAACATTGAAACATCACCGGCTAAAAGGCAAATAAACTTCTACCATCAAGCAAAGTGGGAATCTGCTAAAAGCACTGGCAAGACTGCATGAACGAGTGGGGACAATGCATGAAGTACCCACACCGCTGCATAAACGGGTTACAAGTATGCATGGAGTATTCGAAGGAGTGCACTGGCCTCTTACATCCGTACATGATGCAGTCACAGGGCTGCACTATCAATGTACATCCTTGCATGAAACAGTTGCATCGCTGCACAGGCCAGTAGCAGGGTTACACCCTCACCTTGCACCTACAGCCACCTCCTCACCTTACTGCAAAACTCCTCATACTCTTTGCCAAACAGTTCGCTCAACGCCTCCTCTTCTGGCTTGATCTGATAGTGCGTCAAGTACCACACAAAGAATACTAAGCCTAGAATCGTTGATGGATTTCCTATGCGGATGATTCCACCAAAAAGGATAAGCGCCATGCCCAGATACATGGGATTTCGAGTGTATTTGTAAATGCCAGCAGTCACCAGCGAAGATGCTTTGTCAGGCTTGGTAGGATCCACTGTCGTTCCTTTCATTCGGAAAGAAAGGATGCCAGAAAGTGCTGCTAGCACACCCATGGCCAATATGATCCTGGAGAGTAACGTTTGATATTCAAACTTATACACCCACGCAGGGAATGCGTATGACATCCCGAAGATGATACCCAGGCTAAGAAAAAGAATGACTACTGGAGGAATTTTTAATCGCATCATTTATATCGTTTACCGTCTTTCATTACCAATGCTATTTGGAAGAGAGCATCAATAGCCTGGGATGGGTCTCCCTCTACTACAATCAAATCTGCCAGAAATCCTTTTTCGACTTTGCCGAGCCGCTCCAATCCAAAAACTTCCGCATTGATGGAGGTGACAGATTTCAACACCTCTGTCTCATTCATCCCATAGTCCACCATCAGTTGGAGCTCTCTTACATTTTCGCCATGAGGAAACACCCCCACATCTCCTCCCGCTACGATGGTAACGCCACTTTTTATGGCTTCCTTCATCATGCGGCGTTTATTGAGGATTTTTTCTGGTTCTGGATTTTCACCATTCCAGCCATCAAAATATTGGGTGGTTGCATGTGTAGCTGCTAAAGTTGGGCAAAGCGCAACGTTCTGTTCCTTCATTAGTTTCAGCACTTCAGCATCTGCGTCTGATCCATGCTCAATGGTTTTGACACCAGCAAGCGTAGCTCTTCGCATACCTTCTTTTGTGCTGGCGTGTGCGACCACATCACGTCCACTACTCGCAGCTGTTTGCACGATTAGTTTCAATTCTTCTACCGAAAATGTCGGCATGGACTGTTTGTTCGGTCCCCACCTGTAGTCCGCATATACTTTAATGAAATCGGCACCTTTTCCTATCTGATCTCTGGTCACCGTTACAAGGTTTTGGCCATCTGCGGGCTCTGCTCCCAGAGGTACGTCAAAATCCGGATGGAACCCTTTGGGGCCATAGCTACCCGTCGCGACAATCGCTCTGCCTGCGACCAACATTCGTGGACCATCAATGATGCCTTTTTCTATGCTCTGCTTAATAGCAACATCAGCGTACCCAGCTCCTTCAGATCCAAGGTCACGGATCGTTGTGAATCCAGCATGTAGGTTTCGTGTGGCCATTTTAGCACCACGGATGGCACGCAAGCTTCGTGATTCCTTGAGTACCTGATCATTCCATCCCATCTCGTTGTATGGATAAAGCAATACATGGGAATGGCCCTCAATCATACCTGGCATGATGGTACCCCCGGGAAAATCCATCACTGCATCTGAGGCACCTAATCCATCAATGGGGCCTACTTCCACGATTTCATTTCCCTCCACAATTACCCCCCAATTCGTGTGCATCTGCTGTCCATCAAACAGGCGGTCTGCGGTGATTTTGGTTCGCTGACTGAACCCTTCTATGGCAGATAGGCAAATGAGGAGAAGAAAGATTTTGCGCATCGTTTTCAATATTTGATTCTAAGTTAACTCCATTCATTCATCTTAAAGAAAAAAACCCCATCCGCTTACGCAGACAGGGCTTTCGACTAGGTTAAGTCTAAGGTTAATCTTTAACAAACTTTTTCGTAACTGACTTACCGCCCTCATCCTTGAGGTGGATCATGTACATACCTGAATTTAGGTTAGTCACATCTACTCTTCCTCCGACCAACTCTCCTCTGTCTACTGTTTGACCATTCAGATTGGTAATCGAATAGGAAACTTCTCTTCGAGTAGAAGTCACCGTCAACCGATCAGCAACGTTGTAGTTGGGATACATGGTTACGCTAACAGGGGTTCCTTCAGATGACGACTGTGTCACAAACGACGAAGTAGTGGCTCCGCCTACACAGAAGTTGCTTGTTTCACTTGAACCAAATGAACCACCGGAGGCGAGCGTTGTGCTACCATCCACTAAGCTGTAAGATCCAGGGCCGTATGTGCAGCAAATACCATCTCCGTATACATCGCTAATCACAAAGTCATAGCATCCCACAGGTAGTGATACCACTTCTGTTACCGTTGATCTGTCAGGTTGCGAACCATACGTACCTCCGGAAGCCACAACGGTGGCACCATCTCTGATTTCCCAGCTGGTTTCCTCAGGATAGTCATCAAGTACGATTGTCAGCGTTACATCTACGTTTCCACCCGTACTTCCCGCACTTACAGAAAGGTCGTCGATGGCAATATCACTCGACCATCCATTCCCTGTTGTACCTACCAATCTCAGTTTCACATCTCCGCCAAGGTAAGAGGCAAGGTCCACGTTCACCGTCGCCCATGCATTTCCTTGATTTCCAGAAAGTGTCCATACATTGGTCCAGTTAGTTCCGTCTGTGGATGCTTGTGCAGTCAACGAACCTACGTTGTTGCCATACATGTGATACTGGAATGAGAAAGTAGCAGCGCTTTCACCAGAAAGGTCAAAACAAGGACTCTCAAGGATCGCTGTAGCGTTACTTCCAATCTGTCCAGGGCTGCTATTGCTAGAAGCTTCTAGGAACATATAGAAAGAGCCTTCAGCAGCCGAACCCGGCCCGGTGTTTGATGAAGGAGTTCCGCCGGAATCTCTAACCCAATTTCCATCGTCTCCACTCGCTTGTGTCCATCCATCATTTGTTTCAAAGCCTTCCGCGTAAGGAAGCGTCTCAGT
This sequence comes from Ekhidna sp., assembly GCF_039940915.1. GTDB lineage: Bacteria > Bacteroidota > Bacteroidia > Cytophagales > Cyclobacteriaceae > Ekhidna. The sequence continues at coordinate 795,387 of NZ_JBDVFO010000003.1, read as the reverse complement.
GGAAGAGCAAGTCATGCCTGCACTCTGAGTCGTCACATTCAATACCGCGCTTGCTGCAGATTCATTGCCTGCTGCATCTTTAGCTCTGACTGAAAAAGTGTAAGATGTTCCTGCTGCTAATCCAGTAATGTTTGCGCTGGTACTTGCAACAGTTCCTATGTTGGAAGACCCTTGATAAACGTCATATCCAGTCACTCCTACATTATCAGACGAAGCATCCCAATTTAATGTCAATGTAGTCTGTGTAACGTTAGATGCTGCAAGATTTGCTGGTACCGATGGAGCTTCTGTGTCTCCACCTCCACTGGTAGTGACCGCCAGGTCATCTACCGCGATATCGCTTGACCATCCAGCTCCTGTCGTTCCTACAATTCTAATCTTAACATCGCCACCTACGTAGGCATTCATATCTACATCCACAGCATTCCACTGGTTTCCTTGGTTGCCGGAAAGCGTCCAAAGGTTGGTCCAAACTGCTCCATCGTTGGATGCCTGAATGGTCAAAGAACCTACGTCTGTCCCGTACATGTGATGCTGGAACGAGAACGTTGCTCCTGTTGCTCCAGACAAATCGAAGCAATTGCTCTCAAGAATCGCGGTTGCATTGTTTCCAATCTGTCCCGGGCTACTGTTGGTAGATGCTTCAAGGAACATATAGAAAGTGCCTTCCACTGCTGAGCCTGGTCCTGTGTTAGATGAAGGGGTTCCTCCTGAGTCTCTCACCCAGTTTCCATCGTCACCACCTAGTTGATTCCATCCGTCATTGGATTCGAATCCTTCCCCATACGGGAAAGTACTGATGGTAGTCGTGCATGAAAGACTGACAGTACCGGTAGTGAAGTTCACAGATGAGCTGTATGCCGAAGTAGAATTATCCGGGCATGTGCTGCGCACTTGAGCTTCGTACTGAGTTCCACTGGCAAGACCGTTCAGGTCTGTTGTTGTTCCACTTACTGAAGTCGTTGTCCATGATCCACCTGTTGGTCGATACCTCAAATCATAGGTCGCATTGGCCACCGCATTCCAACTGAGTGTAGCAGTAGAAGTGCCTACACTAGATGAAGACAATCCTGAAGGAGTCGTTGCATTACACACTGGTGGAGTACCTGTTACTCCTGTCACAACCAAAGAGAAATTTTGGCTGCCACTGGAAAGTGAGCCTTTGTGCGTTACGGTAATGGTGTATGCACCGGAAGCACCTGATACATCAATTCGCTCATAAGGATCGACGGTATTGTCGCCAGTTCCATTCGAGTTGACTCCAGTGAGTCTATATGGATTATAAGTTGTTCCCCCTTTGGTGATTCTGATGTCCAGGTCGTTCACCAATACCGGAGTGGTCACATTCGCTGTACCAGTATTTGCGGTGCCCGCAGGATCAGTCCAAGAGATAGAAGCCATCAATGGACTGCTTCCATCTGAGTCCACATTCAAGGTATATGAAGCACCATTTGCCAGCGAAAGCTCATCGATAACCGCACCGTTTCCATTATCACTGATGGCTTCTGCAGCCACTTTGGCATTCATTAGTCCCCACCCATAAACTGCGTCAGGGCCAGAAATTCCAGCGTCATCAGCTGTGTGTAGTGCCAGGCCTTTGAGCGTAGCAGCTCTCATGAAATTGCCATTGACATTGTTGTAGTGCTGTTGTAACAACAATAGTGTTCCAGTCACATTGGGAGAGGCCATGGAAGTACCACTGATGGAATTGTAGGCTACATCACTGTTGTCGTAGGTAGAATAAACTCCTGTCCCGTTTCCGGTGATGTCTGGTTTGATTCTGTAATCATCGGTAGGTCCTTCGCTACTACCGCTGTTGATGGTTATGGAATTGAGGGTACCATCATTGTTGACATTCGCATCTTGCCCATTAGCAACTACCATGTTGTTTTTGGAGGTGGAATGGCCGGTTAGTTTGTCGAAAGCAGAAGCTCCGTCCAATGGCGAAGCATTGGATGAATTATCATTTCCATCGTTTCCTGCAGCGACCACCATCAGGTAGAAAGGAGAATTGTACATCAGGTTATCCCAGTCTCTGGACTCATCGATGTACGCTCCAAAATACCAGTCAGGTACCAAACTGGCTCTAAAGCCATAGGAGTGATTGGACAGCAACATTCCTGCAGCAGCCTCGGCTGTAGCTTCAGATAGGTCGTTGTTCCAATCGTGTGTTAGCGCATCTGCCTGAGGAGCCATTCCTTTAGCTGCAGCTTGAACACCTGAGGCTACGATTGTTCCTGTCACATGCTGGGCATGGAAGCTATTTCCATTCAGCGCAGCAACACCATCATTGATGGAAACACGGTTGTTTCCTCCAGGTCCATCAAATTCCTGATGCGTAACGCGAGTAGGACCTCCATCCCATACATGGGCTGTCATGTTTTGACCATCCAAACTCAAGCCAAGTGAACCGCCAATGTTAAGGTGATTTGCCCGGGTAGATCTGGCCGCATCTTCATTATATACCGTGTAGTAAATTGGTTGACCGTCGCGTGATACTGCAATGAGTTCATCTACTGATCCATCCGTATTTGCTTTTAAAATTTCCCAACCTCGAAGGGATGCCATGTTTATGGCCTGAGCTCGTCGCTTATCTTCTTTATCCTTGAAGACGCTTTGAAGTTGTGTAAGTTTTGATTTGTCGTATCTGTTGCTAATCTCTTGCCTTTCCTGTGGAGTTTGGGCAAAAGAGGTCATAGTGGACACTGCAAAGGCGAGCAACAACGCCTTTACCTGTCGCTTGTTTCTTCTCATAATAAAACGATTAGGTTTCTAATTAATCCCACCAATATAAGGGTATTTTGCAGGGACTTCCAATAACCTACGTTGTAAAAATGCGTAATTAAAATAAAATTTTAAATAATATATATAATACAGTATTTTATTCTTTTAAATTATAAAAAATGAATTCATCAATTGATAATTTGTATTATAGTTAGAATAAAGTGGATTATCAACTGATAATAATTGTTTCGTTCTATCGATGAATAATAGATTTAAATAGATGAAAATTGGTAAATTATGAAATAATCAACGTTTTTAAGGATAAAACCGGTATGCGCTTAATTACACTAGGGTACTTGACACTTTTTACATTGTTACTCTCTTCATGCATGGCACAGCCCCAACAGGATACCTACGGAACCTTGAAAGGAACCATTGGAGTGTATGAAGGAAATTGCATGCCTGGCCCGGGTGTAAAACCGTGTGAACCAAGACCTATTTCAACCGCGGTATTTATCTCAAGTCTCACCGAAACTTACACGGAGGAGTTGCTGGTGAAGCAAATTCAATCAAACAATGATGGCACATATGAAGTTCTTCTACCTCCTGGCAAATACAGCCTTTTCCTAGGGGATGGAGATCGTGTGGTCTGCACATTGATGCAATGTCCCAACACCTGCTTTTGCAATCCTTTTGAAATCGTAAAAGATTCCACAACGGTTATTGACGCAGAGCTGGATCACGCCACGTGGTAGCAAAAAAGCAGCCCCTTTTTGAGACTGCCCTTTTCATAGCTGCATTTCTTAATTTCCTAAAATTTCTTCAGCCTCAGTCCAATGTCTTATGTGTGCCGTCGCAGAAAACAGGATTCTCCGAATGCTTGCACATACACATGTATGCTGTCTTGGTTTCTTCCGCTTTAAAAATCTTGGGCGAGAATGCTGTTCCAGCATGGGAACCATCGCAAAAAGGCTGACTGGTGGATTGACCACACGAGCACCACGCATACGTTTTGCCCTGTTCTAATTCTATTGGCTTTGGTTGTTTGTCGGAGATAATGGGTTTCACTTGTGATTGTTTATATAGTAAAGCCACAACTCCGGTTTTTGTTTTAAAAAAGGCATCCTTCTTCAATTATCATCTTTACGTTTTATTAAAAAAACCAGACCATCATCAAGCAACATATAGCCCTGCTCATAGCAAAACCTATGGATCTCATTTTCCTGGGTAGTGTATGTCTGTGTATACAAATCGAAATCAAATCCTTTTCTTAGGAGCTGATCTCTGTGCACTTCCCTTTTCTTATTGGCGTTTAGCTCAGCAAGAATTCGTCTGTTTTTTGCTAATGTATTGTTCACATTTCGCATGTAATTTGTGGACGCGGCATTGGCTTTGTTGTTGTACGAATTCCGACAAGAATCGGCACAGAATTTCTTGTCTACACGACCATAAACAGGTTTACCGCATTCCAGGCAATGTCTATTTTCCATGATTCTAAACTATCGGTTGTCTGAAATAAATTCAATTACAAACGACTACAAATGGTATACAAACGACTACAAACGCTTATGAACCGACTCATAATCATCCGCATTCAAACCTTTGCATCTGTCAATCGACATCTCTGCTTATACAGGGTGGAGTTTTAGCAATTCAAAATTTTAGTATTATGACAAATCTTAGAAACAGTGTTCGGTTAATTGGGAGGTTGGGCAATGACCCGGAGGTAAGAACCTTTGAAAGTGGTAAAAAGATGGCCAGTTTTTCGCTAGCCACGAATGAAACCTACTACAACAATAGTGGAGAGAAAGTCACGGACACTCAATGGCACAATGTAGTGGTATGGGGAAAAAAGATAGAGGTTGTCGAAAACTACCTGAAAAAAGGTAGCGAAATAGCTCTAGAAGGAAAACTAATCAATCGCTCCTATGAGAAGGATGGTGAGAACAAATACATCACCGAAATCAGTCTGAATGAGTTACTAATGCTCGGGAAAAAGGATTAGCTACCAGCATAAAAAAAACCCATCAGCTATTCTCTGATGGGTTTTGACTTGCGTATGAAATAAGTCTACTTCCTTTTCACAGAAATTTGCTTTAGCGCCTCTTCACGGGAAATAGAACCTTTATCAAAGCTCTGCAGTGTTTTCATCTTCACAGCAACTTCAATTTCTTTTGGCATATCACAGCCTTTACATTCGGTAAGTTTCACTCTGAAAACCACGTTCTCATCTGACTCCAGGCTCTTTATTGTACGCCCATAATCCAGCAGGTTTTCTTTGAATGACTTTTCGAAATCAGGATACATAGCGTTTACTTTATCGTTGCGTTCTTCCTGAGTCAAACCACCTTCACCGGTTGTTCGAATGGTGTGCAAGCCATCATTGTTGCTAGATGAGTATACTTTCATATTGAAAGTGACTCCATACCCTTCCAGGTTTGTATACCCAATGGATCGTGATGAGATATAGTACGTAGATGACAGGTCCGGCTCGTAGAGTCTTGCAAAGATGGTTGAGAAAAGCTCCAAATCTTTAGACATTTCATTGTTCTCATCAGAGGTGAAAGCAATCTTTTTGATGGTCGCATCCCGATTGGTTTTCCCCGATTTATATGCAATCAAATCACTTTTCAATATTTGCGCTGAAAATGCATTTTGCTTATTCTCACTCCGCGATTGTCTGCCAGAGAAATACAGGCTACCGTTGTTTCCATTTGACTGGACTACTATTTTATCAGAAGGTTTCAGCTGACCAATTAAGTCAGCATAGTCTACCAAGAAAACAATGATTTGATTTTTAAACTCCTCTTCCGATTTCTTCTTTTGCTCTTCATAATCTTCTTTAGCTTTCTGGGCTTTTCTATCTTGTTCTTCGCGTAATTTTCGCCTCTCATTCTCTTCTGCTACAGCCACAACTTCATCATCTTCATCGTCATCATCGTCAGATGAAATGTAAGCAATGCCTTGACTTGAGTAAACGGACGTGCCTTTCACGGTAGTGGCATAGATATATCTCGACCTGGGTAAGTTAAAAATCACTCCATACCCTTCCATGTAGTTACTTTCGATGTTGCTAAAAAGTCCCCTTCTGCCATCATTGCTTGACAAGGTGTTGATGATGTTTTCAGCAACTTTCAAATCACGCTCCATCCGTTCTTCATCTATCGATTGGGCAAAAGAAATGCTTACGCTGAAGGCGAATAGCATGATTATGTGTACAATTTTTCTAGTCATTTTCATTTTCTTATTTTTTTAATCCTTTAATTCAATATTGGTTAGAGCCTCCATCTACTGATGATATCAGATTTGCTAGGATCTGATTCGTTTGAAACTGATTCAACTCCGCATTATCCTGTAGATTATTAAAGCGGGTTTGAATGACCTGTAGATCATTTTGTCGCTGAATATCAAGGAAAATGGCAAAATCAGTCATTACCTCATCGGTATACTTTTTCTGTGCGAGCTCAGAGTTTTCAACTAACTGCTTCAATTGAGATAAATACACTCTTTTCTGTTGTTCAAAATCAGCCTCAGATAGCGATCGCTTATCCATATTGCTCACAAACTGGGTTTGGAGTGATTGACTATTATCAGCCACGTACTCCTTCATACCAGCTTCTGTGCTGGCAAACTTTTGATCTAGAGTGTTATTATTTTTCGCAATGGCTAATTCAATCATAGACTCAACCTGTTCTTGGTTATAGCCTTCATTCTGACTGCCAAATGCGAGCTGAAATCCATCACCATCATACGAGGCATTAAACCGCGTGATGTAGCCGATGAATAACACAAGCGCTATGCTAGCGGCAATCGCTAATGATTTTTGCCAATAACCGAAAGCCGATGCCCCACTCACAACAATCTTTGATGATTGATCGAAAGTAAAGGTCGGAATGTCCACCTCCTTATCTTTCACTTGCCCCATGATGGACAGGGTTTCACTCAGTTCATCTAGTTCTTTTCTGGCTTCTTCATTTCCAGAAAGGTATGCTTCCACTTTCTTCTGCTCTTCAGCAGTTAACTCACCGTAGAGGTAAGCGATCAATGTCGATTCTTCTGGTTTATAGTTCATAGCTTAATGTGTCTTTCGTAATATTCTTTTCTTCCAACTGCTGTTTCAATAATTTCAATCCTCTGTATAGCCAGGTCTTTATGGTATTCTCTGAAGTATCCAGCGTTTCAGCGATCTCCCTAAATTTCATTCCTTCGTATTCCTTCATGATAATCACGCTTCTTTGGTCTTTTGGTAATTCCTGTAAACAGCCAAACAATATCTTTTCTAATTCCTTCTGCTGGTAGCTCATCTCCGGATTAAAATAAATTCCTTCTGCCTCCCCTTCTTCGTTGATTCTAGTATCACCTTCATCGTTCTGAGTCACTGTGAATGGAACCGTTTTTGAATTGGATATTTTCCGTCCTTCCTGGTGACAAAAGTTGGTGGCAATCCGATAAATCCAAGGTTTAAAGCTCCCCACGTCCTTCAGCTTCTTGAGATTCTTGAAAACCGCAATAAAGGTTCGTTGAGTGATATCAGCTGCAACATCATTGTGTGAACATTGCTTAAGGGCATAATTGTAAATACGCTTATACCACAGGTTCACCAGCTGATTAAATGACACCTCATCACCAGTCATTGCTTTCTCTATCAGGGATTCCAGGGGTACCATTGCCTGACTTATCTGATTCGCATGCATAACTCCGGATTGTTATCTTGACTATTTCTCATACTGTTAGGTTTATTCAAGGATAATCCTAATTCAAAAAAAGTTTTAATTAAGTCAAAAAAAATGAAAATAAATCGTAACCATCTGTGAATCAGTGATTAAATATTCACTTTCTACCGAATCAGGATACGACCGGAGTACGTATTATCATCTGCAATCAGGCGATAAAAGTAGATACCCGATTTCAAAGCGTCTGTTGGAATGATATCTTGAGAGCCGTTGATGAGTCGACTGTATACCAGAGCGCCTAGATGGTCCACCAACTCCAACTTTGAGATTCGATTTTCAAACTCCTTGGTTATGATATTCAATGGCTCGCCGGCTTGAATAGGATTGGGGAAGATTCGTAGGGGTACTTCTGTTAAATAGAAAGATGTTCCAGCAGAAAGTGTCAGTTCACGCCCATTTGCGAAATAAATGGTAGCTCTATGTTCATTATATCCTTGATTGGGCATCTCGTCCAGAAAAGCATACTCCTCCTTACTTACATCCGGTATGCCTCCAATCTCTTTATATGAATCACTTTCAAAGCGTTCAAAAACAATCCGCTCAATCCCGGCGGTAGTTCCCAGAGATAAATTCAGGTATATGCCCGTATCAAGCGCAATTGATTGAAAGAAAGAGAAAACATAGCATTCAACACCTTGAAGTGTATAATCAAAGGCTGGTGTTGGTAAAAGCTGCTTACCACTGGGGAGGTTAGGCTGTATGGAAAATTGCCTACTTGCAAAAACTCCTTTATCAGGGATAACTAAAAATGTATCTGCAGTCGTTGCAAATTCTTCCATATTCTTTTCACCAAGACTCGAAATGGTATAATCCATCGCATTTGGTGAGACATCCCACCTTAACATCACAGAATCGCCGCAATTAAATCCTACTTTAGCTGAGAGCGGTTCGGAAATAGTGAAAATATCTGTTTCAAAAACCTCTCCTCCTATTTCCATTCTGGCTCTTACTTCATCATTTACGATTGGTGGATTATTCCATCGCCAATGGCCCGCTGCTAAATCAACATCTGATGCTAGCGTTGTCCAATTTGTATCATCGTTTGAATATGTGAGTGTCCCCATACCATTCATGGTCGTGCTCCATCTAAAATAAGAGCCTGTCTCTCCATTGTAAGGCATGTTGTCACTTCCTGTTGGAAAATCCCACTCAAAGGAATCGACCGTATCGTATTGCCAGACAATGTAAAAGTCCTGAAATTCTGACACACTCGTACCCTCGACCTCAATGGTATAGCTTAGCAGCGGATCTGAAATTGTTACCTGTTCTACATTATTCAACACATCAATACCCCTTGATGCCTCCTTTGCCAAATCAGTAGCGTTTGCATTCTCATTGAGTACCCATGGCAGTGTAGGCGCTCCGTCTTCGTCCATTAGTCTTAAGTCAAGGTCATTGACGAGTGCTGGAAAATCATTTACATTGGCCGGTAAATCCGTCCAACAAAGCGTGACTTTCAGATTGATGGCATTAGCTGGGATATTCAACGTAAATGATTCAACTGCCCCCATGCCCACGGTGCCTCCATCAAATTGACGATCTCTCAGTGCTTGTAAACTTCCCCACGCATCCACACTACCATATCCAGATAAAAAATCAAGTCCTGGTGGTCCAACATCTTTCGCTCCATTAACCAGCAGGGCTTTATTCAAAGCAGAAGGCAAATCACCAGCTTCTATTTCTGCATACTGCTGCTGTAAAAGGGCTGATATGCCAGAAACCAAGGCTGCCGAGTTTGAGCTACCCACCATACTGTACGCGACAACTTCTGGCTTGACTCTACCATCGTATGCGGGACCTCTGGACACGAATGAGGGAACATTCCCAACTGTATCCACAGATCCTACGACTAATGCATTTTTAGTCATTTTGATGTTTCCGGTAAGGTTAGCAAATCCTTCAATTCCTTCGTACATACCATCTGCAGAAAGCTGTAATCCTTCATTTCCACTTGAAAACACATGCAATAGGCTTCTGTTTTGAAACGCACTCTGATCAAATGCTCTGGCTTCAACACCGTATTCACTTGCTCTGGTAATTCCATACGAGTGGTTTTGTGTTTTAATTCCAAAATCCTGATAGTGCTGATCCGTATCAGGCATGGCATCACTAAAGTCTGAAGAGGTGATCGTAATTTCGCTTGCGACTCCTCTACCCGTGATGAACGAGTTGCCAGCACCCGCAATTACGGTTGCCATCTCAGTCGCATGATTATCTACGACTTCACTTTCCAAACCAGACACCCGTGATCTCCCCAAAAGATCAATGTCTGTGACATTGAAGTTATTTTCCTGGATGGAGATTGTTTCCGTGGAACCATTCAGCAGGGGGAAGTTGTGATGAATCTTGTTTACCAAATTGGGATTGAGGTTCATATCAATCACCCTGCTTTCCGTAAATGGTTCATAGACTTTATTGGTTATGTGAATAACATCAGGATTAGAAAGGAACTGCATCATTTCCTCCCTATTTCCTTTAATTAAAATCGTATTGTGGGATGCATATTGGTGGACAACCTCAAAAGAATTCAATGCCGAACGATCGAAATTTTCAGTAGTGACGAGATAGAAGTAAGGAACCTTAGCATGTTCATCCAAATTCAACTTCCATGTATCATTAACCTTCCAGGCTTTGCCAAACTCTCCAGCATATCTTCCATTCACCACATGGTGATTTTCGTCAATCGATCTTAAAATCTCATAGTTTATCTGTGATTGCTTTATTACTGGCCCGCTCGCCTCAATCAAAAAAGTACGCACTGTATCGATGAGGTCTGAAGATGTGATTTCATCCTCAACAACTAGCTTCCAATCATCACGTTTTTGTGTAAATCCAGCGATTGACCAAACAATCGCTAACATACTTAAAACTATCCCTCTCATAGGTTTGGCAAATTAGATAAAAGACAGGATATCTTCGATGAAAGAATATAATTCTACGATAAGATCAAATTTTGTAATAAAAAAAGCTCAAATATGAATCAATGAAGAATATTAATTTGAATAAAATATTAAATAGCCAAATAATATTCTGATTATCAACTGATAATGTTGATAAAAAAATAGAATGTTGTTTTTAATTGTAAAAACAGAATTTTATATTGCCTGTAAATGTTTAACCTAATATAATTATGAGAAGATTAAATTATGCGCTATGGAGCGTGCTAGTCATGTTTCTAGCATTCGGTTTCACCTCTTGTTCTACAGAGGATGGACCACAAACAGAGGAGATTTCTGATGAAGTCTTGGCACAGTTTTCTGACCTTGGATTCGACGTGAGTGATATTCAAGTAGTCAATCATCTTAATCCTATTACAGGAGAATCAAGTAAGCAATATCAGCTGGAGGGCGATATCTTGATCCCTGAACATCAAATGAGAGACATGCTTGATAGCGATGTTGCTCATATTGGTGCTGTTGGTGAGCAATACAGAACCAACAACCTTGTGAGTAATAATCAAACCATTACCGTACTTGGGTACACCGGTGGGTCAAACGCGCTGGATAATACCATGCGAACTGCACTACAGTGGGCCGTAAACAACTATAACAGATTGAATATCGGTTTGAATTTCACTCTTGCTTTTGGCACCAATTTCCAGTCTTATGACATGGTGGTGTATAGAGTAAGTGGAGGTGGAGGTGGATCTGCTGGATTTCCTTCCGGTGGAAACCCGCACAAATTCATCCAAATTCAGTCAGGCACAAGCAGTTTCGGTACCAACACAACAGAACATGTAATCACTCATGAAATGGGTCATTCTGTTGGTCTTCGTCACACCGACTATTTCAACAGATCCCTTTCATGTGGAACTGGTGGAAATGAAGGTAGCGGAGGTGTTGGAGCCATCCTAATTCCTGGAACTCCTTCCGGTTTTGATGCTAACTCAATCATGCTTTCTTGCTTCGCTGCAAATGAAGATGGAGAGTTTGGAAACTTCGACATTGTAGCTTTGGAATACCTTTACTAATCTGCAAAGATCGCCCTCAAATAAGCCGGCTCTCGAGTCGGCTTATTTATGCTATATCCTTGATTTTAAATGATTTACCGTTGAAAAAGAAAGAATCTTCTTTGCTTTTCTCCATCATTGCTTTTGCCAGCGGGGCCTCTCCAGAAACCGCAAAAACCGATTGGTTTTCCAACGTAAGTGGGCCAACAGCTGCACTGATGAAAAAGGTTGCCTGTTCTGTTTGCACCAAACAACCATAGGACACTTTATCATACTTTTTTTCGAGGTTAATTGTGTTCAAAGCTGCGATCTGGTTCAAAAAGACTTCCATCTGAGATCCTAACCGATTTCGCTCCTGCATCATCATCTCTCGACTGGTTTCATACTTGTCGCCCATACTGCTCTTAGTCTCCGATGTAGCAGACTCTCTGATGGCCTCAAGCTCTACTTTAATATCTGTTATTTTTTGAGTTAACAAATCGAGGAAAGCCTTGCGAATTTTCGTCTTAGAAATCATATAAAATCAAACTTAATTCTAAAAAACAGTAGGGTGAAATTCATTTGAACTGTATCTATAAAGAAATGATGTGGGGAGGCATGTATATTTGAGTTGGATTACTCAAATGAAAGTCACCCGCACAATCACCAAAAATGAACTGAAAGAACTCTACGATGAGTATTTCGAGAGTTTACGTGGTTTTTTGTATTATAAAAGTGGTGACATGGACTTGGCAAATGATTTAGTTCAAGAAACCTTCATTAAGGTTTGGAGCAAAAGAGATAATATTCAAATGGAAACGGTGAAGAGTTTGTTATTTACCATAGCAAATAACTTACTGATGAATCATTTCAACCATGAAAAGGTAGTAAGAGAGCATCAAAAATCAGCCAATGTTCAAATCTCTTCAAATACCGCATCTCCACAATTTCAAATGGAAGAAGCTGAATTTGAGGAAAAGTTAAACACTGTCATTGAGCGTCTACCTGCTGATTGTAGAGAAGTGTTTTTGATGAATAGAATAGATAAATTGAAATACGCAGAAATTGCTGAGAGACTTGATTTGAGTGTGAAGGCAATCGAAAAGCGGATGAGCAAAACACTAAGTATCATAAGGGAGAGTCTGGGAATGAAGATTTAACGAATGGATGATTTAGAAAAATATAAGGACCTACTAAATCACGAATCAAATGACGTGAATGATGAGATTGGCGAGTTTCTCGAAAAGTCTTCTCATATCCGCATGCCACAAAGTAAGACTAAGGAAGATATTTGGAATAAAATAGAAGAGCATTTAGGTGAAGAAAAGAAAACGGCGATCCCTCTTTGGAAATACCTAAGTGTTGCTGCTTCTCTACTCCTGATTGCCTCGGTTGTGTTTTTATCGAATGAGAAGAGTGTGCCAGCTGCTATCCATTCAAGCACATTGGCTGCTGAGTCAAAGACAATAGAATTACCAGACGGCTCGCAAGTCATTCTAAATGCAAATTCCACTATTAGCTATGCAGAAAATTGGGATCGGAAGGTGAGTTTGCAGGGAGAAGCATTCTTTGAAGTAGTCAAGGGTGGGAAGTTTTCCGTAAACACAGCCATCGGGTCAGTCGAAGTTTTAGGTACTTCATTTAACGTGTTTGCTCGTGATTCTACATTTGAGGTCGCTTGCAAAACCGGGAAGGTGAGAGTGGAAATCCCCTCTAAATCAGTGAGCGAGTCAATTACTCCGGGAGAGTCTATAAGATTAGATGCAGACACTGTAAAACGTACTTCCCTGGACAAAGAGCTGGTGGGAAGATGGCAAGCTGGTATTTTCTATTTCAGTGACCAGAGGCTTTCGAGTGTTTTGCTTGAAGTCGAAAGGCAGTTCGATGTGAAAGTAACATTGCCAGACTCCATTGATTACTTATTCGATGGATACTTCACAAACAAGAATATTGAAGGCGCACTTGATATGGTATGCCTTCCTTTGGGTCTGGACTATGAGCAGACAACACGCGGCACTTATGCAATTAAGGAACCTGAATAGGGTCACCTATGAGACCACTTACTACCACAATTTTTTTATTTGCTTCTGCAATCTGCTTTGCACAGCAAAATTTTGATCTAACGATCGAGAATGAATCGTTGACAAGTGTCATTAAATCGCTTTCCAAGAATTATAATCTAAAGTTCTCCTACAGTCCACGAGAGTTGTCTAAGCACACCTTGACAAAAAACATCAAGGCTAAAACACGTGCAGAACTCATCAGTGCAATTTTCGAAGATCAACCATTCGATTTAAAGCTGACAGATGGCATTTATTTAATTATACCAAACAAAAGAAAAGTAAAACCAAAGAGTCCGATAATCGGACAAGTATTGGATGACTCAAGTGGTGAGCCTCTGGCATTTGCGCACGTGCAAACAAGTTCGAATGGCACACTTAGCTCTCAAAATGGCCGATTCAACCTACCTCCTACTGAAGACACGCTGACCTTAACAATCAGCTACATAGGATACGAAAAGCTTGAATTGCGGGTCCATCCGAATCAAGAAAATTTAAAAATCAGGATGAATCAAAATCCGCAGGAGCTACCTGAAGTAGTCTTGACTGCTGAAGTTGACAACTTCAATCCTGCGCCTTCTTTTTTCAGTCTCAACCCACAACAATTCAGCTCTCTACCCATGCTAGGTGAAACAGACGTATTTAAAACATTGCAGCTTTTACCTGGTGTAAGAGCCACTGACGAGACTTCCTCAGGCCTTGTGGTGAGAGGCGGTTTACCTTCGCAGAACCTGATTTTGATGGATGGGTTTACTTTATACAACCTTGATCATTTCTTCGGCATTTTCAGTACCCTCAACCCCAATGCCATTAACAATGTAAGTATATACAAAGGAGGATTTGGACCTAGGTATGGAGGGAGAGTCTCTTCAGTGGTAGACGTAGCTGGCAAAAATGGTGGTGCCGACGGGTTCAACGGGAGCGCCGGTTTAAATATGCTATCATTTAATACAACTTTAAAAATCCCGATCAGCCGGAAGACCTCCGCTCTAGTCGCCTTTAGGCAATCTTTTACGGATATAATCAACTCCGACCTCTATCAGGAATTTCTAACTTCCAACCGACAAAACTACCTGGAGTCAATAAGCCCGGAATTGAACAGCTTAGGGCTATCTCCTTCTCTCAGATTTTATGATATCAACGCAAAAGTTCAACACCGATTCAGTCACAATTCTGTTTTTGATGTGAACTTTTATGTGAGCGAAGACAACTACTCCGCAAACTATGTGGACGGAGACGGTTTCTCAGAGTATGCTGTTCTGGATTTGTCAGATTGGAGCAATGCGGGAATAAGTTTGAATTTGAAAAGTCAATTGAACCCGCAATGGTTTAACAGTACTACTTTGAGTGCTTCTGAGTACAAAGAGGAAGAATCGCTATCGATCACACAGACATTTTTTCAAGATGTGGCCTTTGTCGGGGACAGCATTGCCGCCAACTCTGCCCTCACCTATTTCAACTATGGTGTTGAAAGCTCTGTGGGTGATGTAACCCTTAAATCGCACAATGAAATAGATATTGATGATCAAAATATTATTTCTGGAGGCATTGAGCTCAATTCTCTATCCACGAAATACCGAACAAGTCAGGGGTTTTTCGAAGAGCTTTCATCAGCGGAGAGCTACAGCGACACATTGGAAATAGAAGCCAATATTGTGAGTCTTTACGGCAACTACCAATTTAGAAAAAAGGACATCACAGCCAACCTTGGCTTAAGATCATCATTTTATGAACCAACCGACAAGTGGTACCTCGAACCCAGGTTTGATTTAGGCATAAAAGTCACTGACCGTTTTGCACTCAAAGGGGCAGCTTCTTTTCATCACCAGTACATCACCCAAACGTCGCTATCCATCTTACAAAACTCTGATCAATTCTACTGGATTTTAGCAGATGACAGAATTATTCCTGTACAGAGAAGTACTCATTTCATTTTTGGAGGGAATTATAATTGGGACAAATGGTCGCTGGATGTTGAATATTACAATAAACAAACGGAAGGAATAATTGAAAGTCAGTTTCTGGTCTTGCCACCTGAAATAATTGACGCCTTAAGGCTTCAGGAGCTAAATTTATCAGGAGAAAACAACTCCGAAGGATTGGACGTATTCCTAAAGTATAGGGATAAAACATTTACATCATTGATCAGCTACTCTTTGGGTCGCTCCGAAAATTCATTTTGGTACCGCAATCAAAACAACCCCTATCCTTCCAGTCAAGACCAAAGACATGAACTGAATTTTACAAATATTATCAAATTTGGAAAATGGGAATTCTCGAGTGTTCTTCTTCTTGGTTCAGGACAGTCATATACCCCTGCCAATCCAGAATTTAACATAACCAATGACTCCGTATCATTCTACGATCTCACGCGCATTAATCAAGCAAGACTTCCTGCATATAAGCGGTTAGATATTTCCGCCAAATACACGTTCAATATTGGAAGTTTAGTCTGCGAATCTGGCGTCACATTCTTCAATGTCCTGGATCATAGAAACATCAGGTCAAGAAAATTTACGGTTCGGTATGTCTTTGGCGAACAAAGTGAGGTGGCCGGCGCTTCTGATGAACTAGTAGTCGTTCCTCTTGACACATACTTACTTGGTTTCACACCTAATTTCTTCATTAATATCCGCTTTTAAGGATAGTTTTCTTGTTTTTCCATTTTTTCGGTAGGGTAATTTTCGGATTACATGTACCATTATCAGCACACGGAAAATGTCTGCAGTCAACATGGTTTTCTTAAAACAAAAAGAGGAAATTCAACATGACCACAGTGTGTGCCATTAAACAAAAAAAAATTGCATATGAAAACTAAAAAAACAATTGTCGCCTCAATATGGATCGCAGTAGCTATGCTGGTTTGGTCATGTGAAGAAAATACGGACTTGGTAAATCCTGATCAAGAAAATATTGTCGCTCAAAACCTATTGGTAAATTCAAATTCTGCAGTAAACAAATTGAGAGGAAATGGAATAGGTGGTCCAATGGGAGCTCTCTATGGAAACTTTCAGAATGGAAGAAATGGAAGAGCCAACCAATCGTCATCTCCATCAAAAATGTTCAGAAGTTCGGCAAAAGCCTCTTCAGACTCAACAAACACTCCGCCTTCTTGCCTAATAGAAACCTGGGAAGATGATGGTAACGGAAACTACACATTTACTTTAGACTTTGGTGATGGGTGTGACTACTACGGAGAATGGCTGAAAGGTAAGCTTGTTGAAAAAGGGACTTACAACGAATCCAGCTTTAGCTCCACAGCTACATATACCAATTTTGGTGGACATGACTGGACCATTGATGGCACACATAGCTACAGTGGAACATGGGGAGAAGCAACTAAAACATCCGAGCCTGCAGATTCTGCCAACTACAATGCGACATACGAATTCAGCGCAGACTTACGTACCAGTTATATGGAATATGGTCATGATTCAACGGAGGAAGTTTCAACTGGCGAACGACTGGTTGAAGTGGACTATGTAGCTCAAGGATCAGAAGAAGTTGACCAGGATGGTTACACTGTGAAAAGCAGATCTGAATCCATATCTGTAAGCACTGGGCAATCATTCACGTCGAAAGTTGACACTCCCCTTTTCTATGATTTTAGTTGTGAATCTGAAGATACCTGGATATATGTAAGCGGACAAGAATCTGGAAGTTATACGGTGGGTGATCAGACTGGAACCTATAGTATTAATTATGGGGATGGAACCTGCGACAACATTGTGACTGTGACAGAAAATGGAAAATCAGAAGAAGTAGACTTAGGCCAAATCTGGAAAGATTGGGAAGAAGAATGTGGTAGTTAATTTAATTGGTTGGTTAAAGAGCTCCTGGTCTGATTCCAGGGCTCCTTTCTTTTACCTTCACTGATTAAGTAAACTCATAAATCAAAGACTCGGCTAAATGCTGAGTCTTTTTTTATGATCAATTTCTACAAAAACGAAACATATTAAAAATTAACTCGTTACACATCCACTATATCAATTTCTACATATACGAAAGATTTAGTAACCTTACGGATAATGGAGAGTTATTAACGACATGAAGCAGCACAAAATCAGACCTCCAGGTTGGATTAAACGATTAATCAATCGATACTGCGAGCCTTATTTATTCGAAGGTATTTCCGGCGATCTGGAAGAACTATTCTTTGAAAATGTAGAATTGAAAGGTCTTAGAAAAGCCAGAATAATATACCTCATGCAGGCCATTGGTTTTTTTAGGATGCGATTCAAAAAACGTTCTAAAAGAGTATCTAACATGAAAGCAATCTGGTCCAACTACCTACTGACATCCCTTCGCTCACTGAAAAGGCATAAATCGTTCTTCGCCATCAACCTTATTGGATTGATCACGGCGATCTCCTGCTCACTATTTGCAATGGTGTACATTTTTGATGAATTGCAATATGATCAGCAGCATGGTGACATTGATAAGACATATCGCTTGTATAAACACTATGTAAATCCAGCTGAAGGCATTGATCGTTTAACCTATGAAACGTCAGGGATGATGGGGCCAACAATGACCGCAGAGTATGCGGAAATTCAGGAATTTGTAAGGTTATGTCCCTGGTTTTCCAAAGCAACCATCTCTTTTGATCAAAATAATTTTGGGACAGAAAATCTGTACTTCGCTGATTCCTCTTTTTTCCGATTTTTCGACTTCCCTCTGCTTAAGGGTGATCCTGCAACGGTGCTAGCAGCACCTTCATCCATTGTCATCAGCGAATCGTTAGCAAAGGCAATTTTTGGCAACCAAAATCCAATAGGAGAGGTCGTGGTAGGACTTCATGATATGAACTATACCGTCACCGGTGTTTTCGCTGATGTGGACAGACGGTCATCGTTGCAGTTTGACGCGCTTATATCCTGGAGTACAACTGTCCCTGGAGTAGGCCCACTTGCCTATCGCTGGATGAACAATTGGTTGGCTCAGGGTATTTTCACTTTTATCAAATTATCAGAAGGTGCCAACCCTGAATCAGTGGTAGCGCAACTGCCTGATATGATGAATAAACATTTTGAAGAACGCGCAGACGTGTATACGCTAAAGTTGCTACCCTTAAACAAAATGTATCTCTACGGGGAAGACATTCAAAATGGAAGAGGAATGAAAGCTGGAAGTATCACCTTCGTTTATACCCTGGCTTTTTCGGCATTACTAGTATTTCTCATTGCTAGCGTGAACTACGTAAATATCATGCTTTCGCGATCGACAGAATCTCACACCGAGGTGGGAATTAGAAAGGTGATGGGATCGACCAGACAACAGCTACTGGGTCGTTTTATAACTGAAACATTCATAAGCACTTCCATTGCCACGATCACCAGCTTTATAGCTTTGGTGATTATCATCCCCTACCTAAATCCACTGCTTGGCAAAGACCTTGCTATTTCAGCTTTGTTTCAGCCAATCGTAATTGGTGCCGCCTTATCATTTATTCTTGTGATCAGTCTTTTTGTAGGTTTATATCCTGCGCTTATGCTCTCTTCCCCGCCTGTATCGATCATCCTTCAAAGATCATCATCGGTTGGCTCCACCGGGTGGTTCAGAAAAGTACTCATGACCTTGCAATATGCAATTTCCATTTTTCTGATCGTCTGTACTATCGTCGTTATCCGACAAACTAACTACCTGAAAAATAAGCCATTGGGTTTTGACAAAGAGCAAGTGATGGTAATAGATGTTAACAATGAGGTTGATCAAAAAATTGATGTCTTTGAAGCAGAATTATTGAAAAACCCAAACATTGAGTACGTTTCAACATCCAGATCCGCCATCGGCTCAGGGACTTTTTCCACCACCATTTTTCCTGAAGGATATACAGACGAAGTGTCCACTCGGATATTCGGGGTAGATCAAGACTTTTTTGACACCTACGGCATGGAACTGAACTATGGTCGTACATTCTTTAAGCGATCGCTGGCAGACTCCAACAACTTGGTCATTAATCAAGCCATGGTGGATCATCTCGGATGGGAGGATCCAATTGGAAAACATATTCGATTCAGTGAGGAAGGAGAACCGGCAACCATCATAGGCGTGGTGAATAATTTCCACTACAACTCATTAGCAACTGCCTCAATCGAACCGTCCATATTGTATCTAAATACGAGCACGATCTGGAATACTTCCGTGAAGATCTCCGGAACCAACCAGCGCGAAACGATCGCATACATAGTTGAGGTATGGGATGGGTTGGCAAATAGAACTCCAATCGATTTCTACTTTGTAGATCAATGGTTTAATGAACAATATCAAAAAGAGACCCAACTGCTGGGTATGTCTACCATCTATTCCATCATAAGTATTCTGCTTTGCGGATTAGGACTTTATGGTCTCACTGCACTCATTCTGCAACAAAGACAAAAAGAGATCAGCATCCGAAAAGTACTTGGTGCCACTGTATCATCGATAGTTTCACTGATCAACAAGCAGTTTGTGCTAATCATCGGCATTAGCTTCTTCATTGGGGCTCCTCTTGCCTATTACCTTGTCTCTCAGTGGCTGGATCAATTTGTTTATAAAATATCTATCGACATGTTTGCATTCGTCATTGCCGGGCTGCTCACCCTATTTATAAGCATTGTCATAATTAGTGGATTGTCAATACGAACTGCCAACACAAACCCGGCCAAGACCTTAAATAGAGAATAGCTTTTGAACGTAGTACAGCTCAAATACAACCAATAAATAGACCATTGTATGAAAGGAACAAATCTTGGCGAATTAGAAGAATTAATCATGCTAACAGTCGCGCTACTCTACGATGAAGCTTATGGAGTTGCGATTCAGAAAGAAATTAGGAAACGCTGCAATCGATCCATTACCATAAGTACCGTCCATGCAGCCTTGGCACGCTTACAGTCCAAGGGTTATGTAGATTCACGGTATGCTGGAGCCACATCGGAAAGAGGCGGAAGAAGAAAGCACCTGTTTCAAGTAACAAAAGCTGGTCAAAAAGTGTTGCAACAGGTGAAGGAACAACGAAATGCTATTTGGGATGAAATACCCGGAGTGGCATTCAATAATTAGATGATATTCGATACATCTTATTCAGACAAAGAAACTACCCGAAAAATAGACACAACTTTAGGCCATTCATTTTCATGGAAGCAACGATTAAGGATGGGTGGTATTGGCTCGCGCCGAATGACCATAAGTGACATAAGTAAGCAGTATAAGAAGTATATGAACGCTGATCATTACACCTCATCTGCAAACATCGAACTAAGACCGAAAGGCATTATTCTTCACTTTCGACATAAACTACAATCCTATTCATGGATCATGCCTTTCGAATCTTTAAATATTAGATTCGATGGGAGGCTAAGATTGGAAAGCGATGGATGTTTCATCCGGTTCGACGATCCTCAAAACACCCGATTTATCAATCGCATGATCCGGCATTGTGAGAACTTTTAGCACTTCTCATTGGAAATGATCTTGCAAAATCATTTGTATGTATGTACATTTAATGTAAATACTTTAACCAACACGTATTATGACAACAGAAAACAAATCATTGAGAATCGCTGCTACAGTAGTTCGCTATCTCATGGGCCTAATCTTTTTGGTATTTGGCCTAAATGGCTTTCTAAATTTCCTTCCACCACCTCCAATGGAGGGCGACTTGGTAACGTTTATGGGTGGATTGATGGCATCAGGATATTTCTTCCCGCTCTTAAAGGCCACTGAAGTACTAGCTGGTGTGCTTCTCCTAAGTGGATTTTATGTACCCCTTGCAATTGCGGTATTGGGGCCTATAACACTAAACATCTTTTTTGTCCATGCATCAATGGAACCATCTGGACTCCCTATTGCGATTTTCGTTTTTCTAGCGAATCTCTTCCTAGCATACGCATATAAGGAAAACTTCAAAGGTATTTTTCAAAAGAAGTAAGACCGGAACGTTTTTAAACGAAGAACAAAGCTCACCAGAGGTGGGCTTTGTTTATTTAAAACAGCTGCGCCTGCATAATAGACTCTCGCTTCACCTTATAAAATTCCTGATGAATATCAAAAGCCTTGTCACCATTTGGCTCTAAATGGATATAGGAACCATCCTCATTCATCTCATAGGAGTTTACATTATCCTTAAGGTTATAAGCCAGTATATTAACGGCTTGTTGCTTAAGCAACGGATCACGGATGATGAATAGCGATTCCAAACGCCTGTCGAATGAGCGAACCATCATATCAGCACTGCCACAATATACTTTTGAATCTCCGTCATTGTGGAAGTAGAAAATTCTTGAATGCTCAAGGTACTCTCCTACAATAGATCGAACGGTAATATTCTCGCTCAAGCCTTCTCTACCAGGCCGAAGGCTACAAATCCCACGCACGATGAGTTTGATAGGCACCCCTGCTTTAGATGCATCGTACAATGCATAAATGGCATCTTTATCTTGCAGCGAATTAAGTTTGATTACAATACCGCTTGCTTTACCAGCAAGGGCATTTTCACGCTCATGATTAATGAGTGCTATAAGGTCACGACGCATCTGCATAGGTGCGGTGATGAGGTTATCATAATCTTCAGGCATGGAATGGCCAGTGATTACGTTGAAAAACTCCTGCACATCATTTGCATAAGATTCATCAGAAGTCAGCAAGCTCAGATCGGTATAGAGCTTAGAGGTAGCTTCATTGTAATTACCACTGCCCATATGCACAAAACGATTCACCTTCTCCTTTTCCTTTCTAACAATCAAAAGGAGTTTGGTATGTGTCTTCAAAGACCCCACGCCATAAATCACGAAGCATCCCGCTTTCTGAAGCTTTTGTGCCTGCTTCATATTATTCTCCTCATCGAAACGTGCTTTCACCTCGAACAGTACTGAAACGTGTTTTCCATTTTCTGCCGCATTGAGTAAAGCCTCAACAACCCGGCTGTTTTTTGCTAGTCTATAAATGGTGAGCTTTATCGACAGCACATGTGGATCTTCGGCCGCTTGTTCCAACAAATCCAACAGAGGTTCAATAGTATTGTAAGGATGGTGCAGCAGGATATCTCTTTCTTTGAGAATCTTGAACATGTCCTGATGCTCCACATCTGTCATGCTTATAGGAGCCGTAGGTTTAGAGCGGATGGGCTTAAACGAATTGAATTCTTCTTGATTAACAATCTGCCATAGACCTGTAAAGTCTACCATGGATCCTACAGGTGATACAATGACATTCTCGTTATCTATTTCATAGCGCTTCTTAAGTTGCTTTATCAACCATGGGTCAGCCTCTTCCCCTACTTCTAATCTCACCACCCTGCCGGTCTTTCGGGTTTTGAGTTTTTTCTTCATCTCCTCCAAAAAGTTGGCTTCAATGTCTTCAGATTCCTCAAGGGTAAAATCTCCATTTCGCGTTACACGAAACAAGGAACTGGAAATGATTTCAACGTTTTTGAAAACGCGATCCATGTGCTGTTTCACAATCCTTTCAATCGGAACAAAGATGACTTTTTCTTTATCGTTGATTGCGTAAAATCGGGGTAGGTTTTGTGGCAACTGAATGAAGGACATCTTCTTTTTTTCCTTCGATCTCAATGTCTTGGTGACCACTCCAAAAATCAAGATGTTGTTCATCAAAATCGGGAAGGAATGGTAAGGGTCAAAAACCATGGGCGTCAGCATCGGGAAGATGGTCTTCTCGAAATACTTGCTCGCGGACTTTTGTTGCTTCTCGTCTAGCTCATCATACCCTTTGATCTCAAAATTGTGCTCTTTAAATGACGGCTTGAGGTCAAGGAAAAGCTGATTTTGCTGCTTACCAAACTCTTTTAAACCTGCGAGCAACTCATTTTTGAATGGAATGGATTGAAGCCCGGAGTAGTCTACCCGGTCATTGCCGAAATCCAGGTAATTATACAAACTACCTACACGAATCATGTTGAACTCGTCTGCATTGCTCGAAGTAATGGCTAAGAACTTGAGCTTTTCGAAAAGGTTTCGCTTTTCCTTTCTTGCCTGATCCAATACACGCTGATTGAACTGCAGCCAGCTAAGATCCCGACTGATCAGATCACTTTTACCGATGAGTTCTTGTGTATTTTGCATTTAGGAAAGATCTGAAAAAAGTTCAGAACGACTATCAGAAAAAATCCAAATAGTCACTCTGAACTTATCTCAGTATCTATGAATTATACGATATTCATCTCCGTAAGCACACCATTGGTTTTGCTTACAGCAGCAGCACTTTCTTCTAATTTTGCTTTTTCAGCACCGTCGAGCTCTATTTCCACAATCTGCTCTATACCATTTTTGCCAATGATCGCAGGAACTCCAATCGCTAGATCATTCAATCCATACTCGCCTTCAAGCAGGCAAGAGCAAGGGAACATTTTCTTGGTGTCGCAGGCAATAGCCTGAACCATGGCAGAAACCGCAGCTCCAGGTGCATACCATGCAGATGTTCCAAGAAGCTTGGTAAGCGTAGCACCACCGACTTTCGTTTCTTCCAATACATAATTCAACTTATCCTCACTCAAGAACTTAGAAACAGGTACACTATTTCTTGTAGCTAATCGTGTTAGAGGAATCATGCCTGTATCGCTATGACCACCAATCACCATGCCGTCTACATCAGATGCCGGGCAATCCAATGCTTCAGAGAGTCTGTATTTGAATCGTGCAGAATCTAGTGCTCCTCCCATTCCGATGATTCGATGCTTGGGTAGTCCGAGCGCTTTGTGTGCCAGGTAGGTCATTGTATCCATTGGATTGGAAACAACAATGATGATCACATTTGGTGAATGTTTGATCAAATTTTCAGCCACTGACTTAACAATACCAGCATTGGTAGAAATCAACTCTTCTCGCGTCATGCCAGGTTTTCGTGGAATACCTGAGGTAATTACCGCAACGTCACTGTTGGCAGTTTTGGAGTAATCGTTTGTAGTACCTGTGATTTTGGTATCGAATCCATTGAGAGATGCGGTTTGCATCAAATCCATGGCCTTACCTTCCGCAAAGCCTTCTTTGATATCAATAAGTACAACTTCGGCTGCAAAATCTTTAATTGCGATGTATTCGGCACAACTTGCACCTACGGCTCCAGCGCCTACGACGGTTACTTTCATGATCTATTTTTTTTGAATTGGGATATAATTTTCAAGCGCAAAAGTAGTGATTTGAGGGGAGAAAAATGACTAAACAATGGTATTTAGCCTTCTAATAATGCGAATAGTAAGGTTGCCGTCAATTACTCTTCTCAGCGATTTTCAATAGATCATTCTGAATTTGAATGAGTCTTTGTTCGAGCTTAAGGTTTTGTTCTGTCACAAAGTCCTTGATATGTTGTTCCTCCTCTTTCAGGTCTTTGAGCGAAACCTCATTCATGGTATTTACCACTATGGCAATGAAGATATTTAGGGTCGTGTATGTGGCGATAAGAATGAATGTGACAAAATACACACCCGCAAATGCCACCCCATCCATTACTGGCCTTGCTATAGCGGAAGACCAGCTTTCTAACGTCATTATCTGGAAGAGTGTGAAAATGGCCTTACTCATATCTCCAAAATAAGCCGGATAAAGCTGACCAAATAAGTTTACACCAATCACTGAGAAGACATAGAAAACAATGCCTAGCAACACCGCTATCCAACCAATACTTGGCAATGATTTTACCAATGACTCAATGATGAGTCTCAGCTTTGGGATACTCCGCAGCAGACGGAGCGTTCGAATAATTCGAAGGGCTCTGAATACCGAAAATGAACCTGCCGCCGGAACCAGCGAAATGGCAACCACCAGAAAATCAAATACATTCCATGAATTTTTAAAAAAACCGAATTTGTAGACAAAAATTTTGAGCAAAATCTCTATGGAGAATAAAACCAGAATGGTGAGGTCTATCACGTCAATAATTCTACCATAACTCAACATGATAGCTTCTGATGTTTCCAGCCCTATCAAAATGGAATTGATGATGATAATAGCTGTAATAACCGTTTGAAAAATTCTTGATTCGAAGAAAATCCGAAGACTTTCCCGAAGTGTACCTGAGTATGATATAGTGAGAATATGCATTGAAACGATTTAGGTGATGAGAAAATTAAAAAAGGAGAGTGATCAAAAATTGAAACACTCTCCTACTACTCTACTACAACTTATCTTTATTGTCCATATTTAAACTACTTCAGACCTCCCGTAATCTTATACAGGTTTAAGCGCTCCACCTATTTCTTATCGTTCTATCCAACCTCCTGATTAGACGCAAAACAAGTGAATATTGTTCATAAATCATTATTTATATTTCTTATGAAAAGCATAACTAAAACTTATGTTTATAGGTGAGCTTACCATCTCGATCTAAAAGTTTTGAATGATAAGTTTTACCATTTCTATAACAAAGTATATACAAATGCGTATATCTTTGACAAAATGTATAGTAATGAAGAAAGAATACCTGGGAGAATTTGAAGAACTGGTATTGACAATGGTCGCTTTGTTAGGTGAAAATGCCTATGGAAACGCCATTGTTGATGAAATTCGTGATAAAATAGGGCGTGAAGTCAACCTTAGCGCAGTACACGTCACCTTGTATCGAATGGAAGATAAAGGCTACGTTAGTTCCGAAATGGGAGGAGCCTCAAACATGAGAGGCGGAAGGCGAAAAAGGATATTCACAGCATCAAATGCTGGATTACAGATGCTTCAATCTTTGAAGGCACAACGTCAAGAGTTGTGGGCTCTTATTCCTGATTTAAAATTCTCTATTGCCTAGATGGAGCCTCCAAAGTGGATCATCCGGCTGATAAGTTCTTACTGTCCCCCGCAACTTGCCGAAAGTATCATTGGCGATGTTTGGGAGCAGTACCTGAGAGATAAGGAACAGTATTCCAAATTCAAGTCAAATAGACGCTTACTATGGAATGCTTTTCGATTTTTCCGTCCAGGAATCTTATTACGAAACTCAAAAACTCAACTCATAAATAGTGCTATGCTACGAATCAATCTACTTCTTGCACTTCGCAACATGCGAAAACACAAATTCTATTCTTTGATTAATGTCTTAGGATTGGCTTTGAGCATCATGTTTGGACTCCTTGTTTTTTTCTATGTACAAAATGCACTCAATCATGACTCTTTCCATGATGAGCATGAATCTATCTACCGATTTACAAAGCAGATAAAAAATAGAGAAACGAATGAACTCATATCATGGAATAACACCACAGGTAATCAGCTCACGGTAGATCTGAGGAATGAGGTCCCATCCATCAAACACATCACTCGCCTAATTTCTGGATCTGGATATGTAAAAAAGGGGTCTGAAACCTTCACAGAAAAGATCACACATGTGGATCCTGATTTTTTTGACATCTTCTCATTCCCCATAATCGAGGGTGATCAAAAACCACTCACCAACATTTCCCAGGTAGTAATCAGCCCCAAGATGGCTGAAAAATACTTTGGGATTTCTAGCCCCATTGGAAAGGAGCTAGAAATAACTTCAGGTGCAGCGTCTCATACGTATGTGGTTTCCGCGGTGGTAGATCCTGTAGAAGGTCAAAACAGCCTACCCTTTGATCTGATCATTCACATCGATCACATGGAAAAGATGATCTCTGATCCCGAATTCCTAAAAGGTTATGATATCTCGTTCCTCGAAACCTACTTGAAACTGGAGCCCAACGCGAATCTTATGGCATACGAAGATTTGCTCACTGAAACCTTTGCGCGGATGGCTCAGATCACTGAGCAGGATAACAAAATAGACATCAAACTTCAGCCCATAAGTACCCTCTACTGGTGGAGTCCCAAGTTTGGTAAAAAAAATGGAGAAGCTACCACCTACAATCCTGACTATGTGTACATATTAGCTGGGCTCTCCCTTCTTGTAATAATCATTGCTGTTCTTAATTTCATCATGCTTACAAGCAGTCAATCGCTCAATCGAATTAAGGAATTCGGAATAAAAAAAACAATGGGGGCATATAAGCGTCAGCTATCTGCCCAGCTGTTTTTAGAAGTTCTTCTTCTCACATTATTGGCTGGTGCTGTTTCGCTCATCGGCAGCTATTACTTCATACCCGTTTTCAACGCTCTTACCAATGCCTCACTGAGTTTTCATTTAAGCACTGAATTGATAGGATTTATGCTGATGTTAATTGGTATCATTTCACTTACATCAAGTGCCATTTCTTCTGGAGTAATACTAGGGCTAAAAACCACACATGCCTTAAAAGGAACTTTGTCGGTTGGAGGAAGTAGTCTTACAAGAAACGTGATGGTGATCATCCAATTTACTTTTTGCGTTGGCCTAATCATCGGCACGATCGTCTTTAGGGGGCAGATGAACTACATCAGTAACAAATCTCTGGGTTTTGAAAAAGATCAACTTGTTGAGATTGAACTACCAAGTAACCTCAACGAAGATGAAGCTGCACTTGCTTTTGATCGATTCAAGCATGAACTAGCGCAGAGCTCAGGAGTGGTCAGCACTGCTGCGACGATGACTACCATGTCGGTACTTCATTGGACAATTTTTTCATTTGATCAGCTAGATGCTCCAGTGCTCAAGTTGAATTTCAATCTTGTAACCTCAGACTATATAAAAACCATGCAATTGGAAATCGTTGAAGGCAGAGACTTTCGGAAAGACGATACCGGAACATCCATCCTTGTGAATGAAGCCCTCGTCAAAGAGATGGGTTGGGAGCATCCTTTAGGCATGCAAATTCCAGGGAAGGACTTTAAACGAACGCATGAAATCATCGGTGTAGTAAAAGACTTCAATTTCAACTCACTCCATAGTGAAGTGAAGCCACTTATTTTAGCGAAAGAAGTTGGCCCTATTACTGAAGGCATATCTGGAATATCTTCCTACGTATGGCCACCGCAATTTTTCACAGCTGTCATTCGTGTAGCACCAGGCAACGCTTCTGAAATTGCAACAACTCTAAAGTCTGCATGGCAAGAAACCATGGGTCATCTTCCATTTGAAATGCGTTATGTCAATGATATTTTGAACCAAAAGTATAAGGAAGAAAAGCGATACAGTTCCATCATCAATTATGCAGCGGGTTTCTCACTGTTTATCGCTTGGCTTGGTTTGCTAGCATTGACGAGACTGGTAATTCAGAAGCGCTTCAAAGAAATGGGCATTAGAAAAGTACTTGGTTCATCTTCTCTAAATATCATTCTACTGGTTGCTAAAAAATTCATTCTATTGATCGGTATTGCCACAATTATCGCATCGCCCATTGCCTGGTGGTTGCTCAGAGATTGGTTAAATGAGTTTGCCTATAAAACAGATCTTAATCCAGTCATTTTTCTATTGTCAGGACTAGCAGTAATTGCCGTTACTTTCATTTCGATAAGCATCCAATCACTGAAAATATCACACATCAATCCTTCCGAAGCTTTGAGAATGGAATGAAATCAACACCTTTTTCACAAAAGAGCTATTAAGAATTGCGTCGAGGATTATTTTTGACGAAAGAATAATTATGGAAACGGCACTATTCTCACTTGCTGGCACAATTGTAGGTGGTCTCATTACACTACTTGTGCAGAGGCAACGCTTTGGTCAGGAGATCAAATTGAAAAGGGAGGAAAACAAAACGGAGTTTATGGCGGAAAGTACGGTCAAGCATTTTCTGAATCATAAATCATACACCGATCGTTCATTCGAAACATTGAAAAAACACCTGGGTGGCTTTGATGACGATGAACTTAGAAAAATTCTGGTACGCGCCGGAGCTATAAGAAACTTCCGATCAGATAACTCAGAATGGTGGAGACTGCTATCTAGAATGGATGAATATATTGAGCGGAAGAGATAACATAGGCATCAGTTAGCATCATCAATGGGCTATCCAAATTGGAACTAATTTAAAAATGCGATCAGAACGATATCCTACTTTTTCAGAACCTTTCCTTCAAAAACACTTCCATCTACCATCTCAAGTTTGAGAAGGTAATGTCCCTGAGGGATATCTGCGATTTGGATTGAAGGAGTCTCTAGTGAAGTAATCATTTTATGAATTTTCCCACTTAAATCATAGAAAGTCAGCTGCCTTACGTGGCTGGCTTCAATACCCTCCATTTGAATGTAATCCGACGCTGGGTTTGGATACATCACAATTCTTGCGTCTGAAAGGTCCGGTGCTATAAGAATAACTGATGAGTATTCAAAAGACCCATCTACATCAACCATTTTCAGCCGGTAATAATAAACTCCAGACTTTACCTGATTATCTAAAAATCGATAATCACGGCGTTGATTACTGTTCCCATTGGATGAAACTCGACCTATCGGATCAAAAGCAACTCCGTCCCTGCTTCTTTCAATTTCGAAGTAGTGCGAATTGATTTCTGTCAATGTAGACCATTTCAGTTGGACATCTCCGCCATCTTTGCTTCCCACAAAGTCAATTAATTCTACAGGAAGTGGATTGGCAGTGGAACTAGTCGAATAGATAGAAAATTCACTAAAACTGCTTGTCTGACCAGTAATAATGTATGGGTCAGATCCACTTGAAGGCGTTGCAAGAGACAAAACAACCCAGTCAGCTCCATCAAAACGGGTCATACCGAGAAAAGTTGGGTCGGTTGCATTATCCCCCGAGGATATCTGCAACGCTACATTGGTTACTCCCGGTGGGCCAGCTGCTGTTACATCTATATCCCAATACCTGAAGTTAAGTACACTTTCAATAGTCCCTGATGGATTTCCCGCATCTCCAATCAAGTTGATAATGTCGGGATTAGTGGCACCCCCTCCTACCGGTGTTGCTTCCGCTATATGGGCAACCTGAAAGGTAGTGGTAGTGGTTGGTGTAAGCGTGGCGGGACGATAAGCACCTTCATCTCCAACTTCGAAAGTGAAGCTTGATGCTCCGGTCACTGAGGCTTCAATTCTGCCTTCGAAATGGGTATTATCATCGTATGAAGAGCCATTGACAGTTGTGGGGAGAATAAACACCGGATCGTCTGATTTATCACTATCTTCCTGATCGATATCAAAAACACCGTTAGTCATGGTTAGGGAGGTGTTAACGGTAATGGTATTGCCCATTACGTTTAGGTTTCCTCCATTCAATACCACATCATCAATACTGGTTCCTGAGGCAGGCACAATTGAAATATTTTTAGAAACTGTGAGTGTTTCTGCATAAGTAGCGGCATTAACATTGATCGTTCCATCAGCATCCAATAGGTCATGTGCCTCCGTCAACAATCCTCCTGCTTGAGATCCGCCTGTCCCAACGTTCAGGCCGCTTAAATCTGGCTGAAAACCGAGCGCGGTTCCGTCAGTATCTGTGCTTGAAGTGAGCCAAGGAGAAAAGTCCGTATCGGATTCATCAAGGAGTGAAAGAATGGTGGTCTCGTCCGTCGAGGTAAGCCATGATCCAGAGACATTTATTGTCTCATCATCTGCAGGGTCTTGAATATTTGCAATGAGCGTGGAGCCGTCTACGTTACCATTCAAATCAAAATTGGAACTATTGGCTGTAATTTGACCACCTGTTTGGGCAAGAAGGCCCGATGTAGCACCTGATGATGGGAGCACAATAAATGAGTTATTGATATTCAAAGTGCCTTTAGCAAAAACTACTCCTCCAGCATTTGTGTTACTGGCTATGGTTGAAGTATTGATATTAACCACAGCATCAGCACCACGTGAATGCACCCCCCTATTGGTATTGTCATGAATGTTAGAGTTTGAGACCGTCAACGAAATACCCTTGTCATCCGTAACCTCCAGCGCAGGATCCGTATCGAAAAAATCTGCCGCAAGTATTCCAGCATAATCCGTAGCACCATTGCCCACACCCGAAATATCTGCGGTATCAACGCTAATGGTCAAATCATGAGCTGTAGATGGAGCTGACGCGGTGGTAAACGCATAAATACCCGCTTGAGGTATGCCAGAAGCTCCTGTTATGCCACCATCAGGCCCTGCAAAACCCGCCATTGTCACATTTGAAATATTTAAAGTAGAAGCACTGAAGGAGGCTGAACCATCGAAGTTGCTGGAACTAATTCCTATCGTACATCCACTGTATGAGCCGCCATTTATCTCCGAAATCGTACTTGAAGTCAATCCAAAAGTGGCTATGCCATAGGTTGCTGTGTTAATATCATTGTCAATAAAATCAACATCAGCGGTACCACTAACATTTATCATACCCAGACCTATACTGGCTGAGGTGGCGACTAATGGATTCGCAAGTCCTAGCATTTCGACGTAATTACTTGACAAACTCACTGCACCTGATGAGATACCGATGATGAGTACACCGCTTGAATTGGCAAAAATCCGATTGTTGTTTCCAGTAAATCCAGTGAATCCGGTGTTCGAAATTGCAGTAGTGTGATTGGAATTTGCATTATCAGTACCAAATTGAAACCCATCAATGGTAATATCTGTCGCCCCAATTGTCATTCCAACATTTGCGCTCGCAGGCTCGATGATGGTCTCAGTCACTCTGGTGCCTGAACCAGCAGTTCCCTGATTGGCACCATTAAGGGTAAGAGATTTAGCTATTGTCAACGATTCCGGATATGTACCTGCATTTACTGTCACTGTACCTCCGGCATCTGTCAGGCTTATACCCTCCTCTATTCTGCCTGAAGCACCTGTCTGAGCACCAGAAACTCCAACAATTAAGTCACTAAAATCTCCCTGGAATCCATTGGTTACCAAATCGGTGTCTGTTCCTGAAGCAAGCCAAGGAGTGAAATCATTTCCACTTCCTACGAGAGATAAAATTGTAGCTTCATCTGTTGTGCTAAAGTAATTACCAGATAAATTAATTCCTGATTGTCCAGCTATGGTTCCATTTCCGTTACTACTAAGCGTTGAATTTGTAACTGTAATAACCCCATCCCCTGGAGTAGGGTCTGAAGAAACATGAATTCCCTCTGTTGATAGGTTTGTCTGACTGCTTGCATTAGCAATCGTACAATTGCTAACATTAATGGTTGCATCATCTCTGGCTATAATACTGTAGCCCAGGCTCCCAGAACCGTGTGGATCAAATCCATTTCCAGTAATCGTGCATTGCGTGACGCTGGTAACAGCATCAGCTCCAGTTGAATAAATACCACGGTTTTCATTGTCGTGAATATTGCTATTTGTAATGGTTGCATCTATTCCTGCTCCGTTAGATGCGTCCGGAAAGTCTCCAATAATAATCCCAGAATTATTAGATGCTCCATTTCCAACTCCTGAGATATCTACATTGTCTATTGTGATTGTGAGGTCATCAGCTGCTGCTCCGCCGGCAGATACCACATAAATACCAGCTTCGGTATCCGGACTTGTCACTGTTACATCTGTTACAAAACCTGACATGGTCAGATTCTGAATGGTCAGCGTAGAAGCGCTAAATCCTCCAATTCCATCAAAGTTACCGGGAAGTATGCCAAGCATACAGCCTGTATAAGTTCCACCATCTATTACAGCTTCTACAGAAGAAGTTAAGGCGTAGGTGGAGATTCCTATACCAGCGTTGGAGATGTCATTGCTTGTCACATTGGCATCTGCATCACCCGATATAGATGCAAGGATAATCCCAATGCTTCCTGTTCCAATATTATTCACATCCTCGACAGCTAACATTGACACATGATTGGCCGATACATCCACGGTGCCACTGGCTGATCCAACTACAGATACTCCTCTACTATTGGCGTGAACAATGTTGTTGGAGATGGTAATGCCTCCACTCACTGTAGCATTGATTCCTTCGCTTGCATTTGAAGTGCTCGCATCCGTCCCTATTTGAAAACCATCAACCGTCACATCATTTGCTGTGATTGTCATGGCCGTTGACAATGAGCCAGGGTCTATGCGTGATTCCGTTGCTCTAGTTCCATTCCCGGCAGTTCCCTGGTTTGCTCCATTGAGTGTAAGGGATTTTGAAATAGTCAAGTTTTCGGAATAGTCTCCGCCTACGACTGTCACTGTTCCTGTTGATAGCACAAGGTTTATGCCTGACTGGATCAGCTGCTTCGGATCACCAACCGTTCCAAGGCCAGTATCATCAGCTGCTGCTGCGTCTACAAATACATTCATTAATCCGTTTTGAGTGCCAAGCGTAGATACCACACCTTGAAAATCGACAGCATCCACATCAGTATCCGATGCATTGCTGATTCTGGCGACAGATTCATTTGCGACGGTGCTCCCTAAACTGTTGGGTGCTCCATCGTCCACCGCATCCCCTTCCTCATTGTCTCCTATCTCCACATCGTCAATCAGCGTTCCTTCTGCATCAAACAAACGAATGTAAACATTGGTATTCATGTCGTTAGAACCATCCGGATTGCCCAGCACCACATAATCTCCAATTGTCGTTTGTGTAAAGTCGCCACTACCTATATAGTTTACCACATCAAAGGCACCTGTACTTGTCAAATCCCCTGAAAAAGAACCGTTACTATCGTCGATTGTGAATGTCCACTTGGTGAGGTTCAAGTCCGCTGTTCCAATATATAATTCAATCCATTCATCTACTGCTGAAATGGTGCTCCCGCCATCAGTGCCATCGAATCCATTAGTACTCCAGTCCGTTCTAGGATTCGTAACCACTTCATTAATTAGAACTACTCCAGTCGGAGAGTTATTAGCTCCCAATGTGGCTCTGGTCTTTACAAAATCAGTAGCCTCCACATCCGTATCCTGGCCATTGGGAATACGACAAACCGACTCATTCGTAACGCTACTTGCAGATCCTGTAAACATTGTACCCGATCCCGAGGCAATAATCACTTGGTCTATTAATGTGGCGGAATTATTTCTTAACACCACTGTCACCGTTTCATTAATTGCACCAGTGGTCAACTCTCCTAACACGATGTAATCGCCTGCATCTGTATCCGTAAATGAGCCACCTGTTGAAGAGATGTAATTTGAAACTGTAAAAGCGCCGCCTGCGGCTATCGTGCCAGACACATCTGTTCCATCAATCAATTCGATCGTCCATCCTGTGAGATTTAATCCATTAGCGGTGATATAGAGTTCTATCCAATCATCGTCAGAATCAATTGATCCTGCTCCGATGGTACCATCAAAACCATTGGTACTCCAATCCTGCTGGGGATCTGTTACGACCTCATTGATAAGTACTTGCGATAAAATTTGTGAAGAAAAAATGCAAAGAAAAAGTAACGCCATTCCAATACGCATTACCGAAAATCGTGCGGTAGTTTTTGCGGAAGAAAGTGCATCACTTAAGCTGGTGGAATTAAGTGAAATCATAACTGGTGAGTTTATACTCAGTTAAAGTACTGAAATTCAATGAGAAGTCTAAATTTCAATCATTAAGAATTGGAAACATTTGCAAATTCTTTCACGCCATAGTCATATCATTTTCTCAAAATGATCTAATAATCACTCACTATAAAAAAAGACTTCCCACACCTAGAGAGTTTCATAATCACACATTCGTTAATCCAACTACACATCTGCGTGATTAGTTTGAAGCTTAGTGGATGTTTCTCAATTTCACTCCCAAACCTAAACAAGTGAATATTTTAGCCATATATTAATAATTGAAATTATAAACTGATTATGTGCTTAATTAAGAATTATAGTTCGATTATTGAATAATAACAAAATATATTTCTGAAAATATGTAACCATAAATAATTATTCCGCGTTAGATACACTATGTATTTGTAAATGCAACTATACAAATTATAAAATGATGTTTAACCTTTAAATTTTGAAAACCATGATCTTACTTGGAATTATTATTCTCCTATTTGGATTATTTATGTTTTATCTACGCCCTCAACTGAGTGATAAAGATCAGTTTGAAGACAGTGTTTTAATACGACGAAAAGCTCCCCCCTTCTTTCTCATGTTTACCAAGAAAATATCCTTGGTGATTGCAGCGATGGGGATCATGTTTGCCATGCTTCCTTACATGTTCTTTTGGGCTGAGCCCGGATATCAGTACTTTCTTGTATATCCAACAGGGCAAAGCGACGTAGTGATGAGTCAGGGGATCAAGTATCGTGGATTTGCAAAAGTGGTGCCCTGGCAGAAATACATTGACGTGAAAGTGGTAGACCCCGGAGATGAAATAAAGGACATTGAGGGCTTGATGAAGCCAATTCCTATTCGATTCATTGATCAGGTAACGGCAGAAGTGAAAATCTCAGGCAGGTTTCAACTCCCTACTAACGAAAATGATTTCATAACACTAGCAATCAAGTATCGTACGATGGATAATCTGGTGCAAAACACCCTGATTCCTACCATACGTGAGCAAACCAACAATACGGGATATATGTACGCTGCTCAAGACTACATTTCTGGTGAAGCTCAAAGTTTCCGTCAGACCTTGGATGAGCAATTGAAAGATGGTGCTTATGCCGTAATTAAAATTGAGCATCGAGATACTGTATTTAATGATGTACAACAATCGAATACAGATCGTGCCATCAAGGAAGTTCGTACGAGTTATACGGTAGAGAAAGTTCTTTTGAATGGGCTCCCAAAACGTATCCCTCATGAACTTACAGAAAACAACATCATTGTTTCTCAGGTAATTGTAGACGATGTGGTACTTGAGCCAATATTCAAGCAAAGATTGGAAGCACAGCGGGATGAATCTGCTAAGCGACAGATAGAACAGCAGAAGGTGGAAACTGCAAAAGCTGCTCAGGCCAGAATTATTGCTGAAGGTGAGCGAGACAAGGCTGGTGAGCGTGTAACTCAGGAAAAGGAGCAAGTAAAACAATTGATTGCGATCGAAACGAAGCTTAAGCAAGAGCGTACGAACAAGCAATTAGCAGCGATTGCGTTGGAGACAGAACGATTGAAAGCACAGCAGAAAAAAGTCTCAGCAGATGCTAAGGCTTACGAAAACGCGAAGTTGGTGATTGCTGGACTCACACCTCAGGAAAGAGCTGAATGGCAGTATAAAACATCTGTGGGGGTGGCAGCTGAATTGTCTAAACTTACGTTCCCTTCTACCATGATTATTGGTGGAGAAGATAGCGGCGGTACTCCCCTGGAATCCCTTATCGGAGCGGCTATGGCAAAACAGTTGACCGCAGACAATGCAAAATTTGGAAACTAACGTAAGAGGCGAAAGCCTCTTTTTTTTGTTACTCAAGTATCATTAGTGATGGACTAAATGAAGCCCAAAAAGGAATGCAACATAAGTAATTGGATCAAGAATTAAATTTTGAATAATTTAGCTTACTGCTTGTTTGCAAAGCATTGGCTTTTAAAATCCAATTGGAATGGAAAAATCAATATTCTTAGAATCAAAGGGTAGTATCATATTTACAACCGTGGTTTTCACGACTCTAGGAATAGCAACCTTAGCAAATAATCAACCTCAATCGTTCCATTTTATTTTAGGGACTTTAATAATTGTATTTAGCCTACTGAATGGATCTCAATTAATATTCGGTTTTTCAACCAACTCAAAACATGCTGCAATTCTGCGAGTAACCGCAGAAGTAATCGAATTCAGACCATATTATATGGGATCTTTAACAACACTGCATTGGAAGGAAATTAAAAGCATTACACTTAAACCGTCCAAAATTGAATTTAAGTTGAGCAAGGGTAGAAAGTTTATTAAATACAACGCAGGTTACAAACGATCTGAGGAGCTTTTAGACTTGCTAAAAACATCTGCTGAGCAGCATCACATTGAATTAATCATAAGCTAAGTATTTAATAAACATGGCTTGTGCGCAAGCTTAAATCCTTATAGAAACATAAAGTTAGGAACCAACATAAGAGGCGAAAGCCTCTTTCTTTGTCGATATCAATAACTCTTCAGCTTAACACCAAAAGTCAAAAATTGATCTCCTTGCACTTGATTCTCGATGACAATACTTTCAAATGTATCAATGTAATTGATCGTAAAGTTCAAAAACTTCCACAAGGGCACTTCTAATCCCACTTCTGCACGCCATCGGTAATTTTCCCTGTCTTCTAGGGATGGCTGATAGTAACTCTCATGACTTAATATGAGTTTTTTATCAAATAAATGGTACTTACCATTTATCCATAGAGTGCCGCGAACAGTGTTGATGTTCCGCTTTCCATTAAATTCAGGTTGATTGAAATTCGTCTGATCAAACGCGGTTGCTTCATACTCAAAGGTCAACGAAAATTTAAGTCTCTTTTCTTCCTTTCTTAACACCTGAAACGTCGCTCCAGCACCTATCAAGTAACGCGAATCAATGGCTCTTCGGAAATTAGTGCTCATGAAAGCTAAGGCCAGTGGGTAGACTTTTCGTTGTGGATTGAAATATAGGAAGTTGAGACTCAGTATATCTTCATCAGCCTTTTCTTTCCCAAACGCTTGATAGACATAAGAATTGGTGTTTTTATAGACCCATTTCTTCCAGGGTCTTACGCTAAAATCAGTCCTTCCCCTAAAAATGGAAGTTTGAACATTCCCCCTTTGCCAAAAACCGGTCAAAGAAAGTCCAGCTTTGATTTTAAGTGTATCACTTTCATCTATTTGTGCAGAGAGCAATAGTGGGAGAAAAAGTAAGAGAAGTAATACTTTTTTCATTTGAACCTATGAATGGTAATAAGCAAGTCAGATTTAGTATTCAAAGAGTAATTCTGAAGTTCAAAACTATCCATGATAGACCAAAAAAATCAGCAAGACGCCTATACAAAACCTCAACAGTCCTAATAACCAATCACCTACTCATGCCTCAATGACTCAACTGGATTTTTAAGTGCAAGTTTCACACTATGAAAGCTTATTGTTATCAACACAATCGAAACAATAATCACCGAAGCGATCAAGAAAACCATCACCCCAATATTGGTCCGGTACGCAAATGACTGTAACCAGTTGTTACCAAGATAATATGCGAAAGGCCATGCAATTATATTGGCCGTGATCAGCAAAATCAATACTTTCTTATTGAGCAAAAGGATGATTTGATATATGCTAGCACCCAACACCTTCCTTACACCAATCTCTTTGGTTCGCTCATCCATTATCAGTATCACCATGCCTAAAATTCCAATTGCGCATATAGCAAGTGCTAAAACTGAAAGCGCATTCAACACCTGGATGAGACGGGCCTCGCTCTGGTATTGTCTTTCAAAATTTTCCTTAAGAAAAAAGTAGTTAAATGGATGTTCTTGATCTATACCCTTCCATTCCTCCTCAATAAAGTCAAGGGCGGAATCAAGTCCATTTCTGTTAATCCTAACTGCAATGTTGTGGTTGTTAGGCCTAAAAACAATCACGAGAGGACCGATAGGCTGATGTAAATCGAGGAAATGGAAATCTTCAACAACTCCAACCACACGACAAGGAGATTCTGAAATACGCATTCTTTTACCAATGGGTTCTTCCCAACCGAATTGCTGGACCGCTGTCTCGTTTACAAGTATTCCTGCGATTGAGTCGTTGGCGTTCACTCCTTGATTGAAGTTTGATCCTGCTATAAGATTCAGGCCCATTGTTTCCACAAATTCTTCTTCGCCGGCATACAAGGGAATAAATATGTTTTCTCCTTGCGCCATACCCTCGGCCCAGGCATTTTGATTCCCCATCATAGACGGATCACCAGGGGCTCCCATAATCGAAGATGTGTAGAGCACAGCAGGATGAGCTTCGAAACGTTTTCTAAATTCAGTGGTATTCGTCCAAAGTGATTGATCGTCCAAAGTGACAAACAACAAAGCATCATCGCCGTATCCAAGGTATTTATTGTGCAGGTAGTTCAATTGATCCCTAACTAAAAATGTACCAACTATTAGCATAATAGCAGATGCAAATTGGAAAACCATTAAGAAGTTCATACCAACCTGTTTCTTCTCAATTAATTGAGAGCTGTTTTCTTTCGAGCGCCATGTTATCGTAAGCACATTAGTGAATGCAAACACAATAACCATTGCTAGCACAGCTAAGGACAGCCACGAAAAATTCAATTCATTGTAATCAAGCTTTAGATCCAATGCATTATTGGCCATGGGTGTCATCAGAAGAAAAAATCCAATACCCAGGAAGATCGAAACCATCAACAATAACCCCGATTGAACAAAAAATCGATGAAGCAACTGCAATTTGCTAGATCCCAAAACCCTTCGAATTGCAGACTCCTTTTCTGCCTTTGCAAAAACCGCTGATGTTAGGTTAATAAAATTGATACTCGCTATTACTAATATCAATATCCCTATTCCAAGTAAAACATTAACTGTGTCAATATTTCCTCCTGCCCCAAGCTGGAACTTAGAGGTCGACTTAAAATGGATATCCTGTATATTGATTATATCATATTCTGTATCGTTGTAAAACACACCAGATAGTTCGGGCGCATTATTGTTTATATCATCAAGAACTTGAGCCAGGTCAGCTCCTTCCCTTATTTTGATATACGTATGAAGCCATCGCAGATCTACGTTTTCAGATTCCGAGATTATCACATCAGCTGACAGATGGGATGGTTTAGTAGTTTCAAATACTCCAGACACTAGGTATGAAGCTGTATCTACGACAATAACCTGCCCCAGTACATCCCCATTTCCGAAGTATTTTTCGGCATAATCTTTTGAGAGTATTACTTCATTCGGATTAGTAAGCACTTTCTTCTTATCTCCATACAGCATTTTGAGATCTGTAAATGATGCAAACTGCGAATTGCTGACCACTACATTTCTCTCATAAAATTTCTTATCCTCAACTTGGACCTTAGTGACTTGAAACCTCTTCTTATAAAACATTACTTCTGTAATGTCCAAAGAACGGGACGATATCTCCTTTACAGTATTGTAATGACTAATTGCCCATTTGGGGGATTGATCTGAAATCTGCTTAAGCTCAAGACGATAAATTTGACTGGATTGCTCAAACTTATCGTATGAAAACTCTTTTACTACATAAAGAATAATTAGCAATGAAACAGATAAGGCACAAGCTAAGCCAAAAATGCTAATTCCCGATACTACACCTTGCCTACGGATGCTACGGATGGCACTTACTATAAAATTCTTGAACATAAGATTCACGTTTATAGATAAATAACATCCCTTTTGAACATCGGATCAAGTCATCAGTGACGGATGGTTTGAAATGTGATGAAATTATATCCTAAAATATAAATGAGAGGCCTAGAAGGATTGAAGGGTACTAAAATCAATAGTGCCACCTGATGAGTTGTTCAGGAAAAATTCAATCACTTTACTAAATCCTGATAGGATTTGCCATCCCATACTTGACACCTGATGGCATCTCTGAGTACACGTGGCTTGAACAGCGGTTTGCCCATCAGGATTCTCCCGCATTCCTGAATACCTTCTATGATCGATGGATGTGGATGAATGAGTTCTGCAAGCTCTTTGATGCTTTTGTCTTGAGAGATCAGCAGTGCCACAGCCTGTATTGCACTGGATGCATGCTCACCAACTACCCTCATCCCCAAAATATTCATCTCCTCATCATTGGTGACAAGTACCTTAATAAATCCTTCCGTATTTCTCATAGCAATGGCTCGTGGGATCGTGCCGTAATTGAGGCTTACCAATTTATACTCCAGACCTGCTTGTTGGGCTTGTATTTCATTCATTCCTACCCCCGCTACTTCTGGATCCAGAAACATGATGGTAGAAATATTCTTGTAAATCAGGGGTTGTTCTGGTTTGCCAAAAATGCGCTCGATTGCATATCGGCCTTCGAGCTCTGCTACATTCACTAATGAGATATCTGCAGTGATATCTCCTACGGCATATATGTTTGAAACGGAAGTTTGCGTAAGGTCATCTTTGATTCCCCGATTGTCTACTTCTACACCCAGGTTTTCGTTGAGTAGGTTATCATACTGAGGCACTCTTCCAATGGAAATCAAACCTTTCTCCACCCTAAAACTCTCTTTAGTTCCATCATTGTATTCAAGGATGTAGACTACTTCATTTTCATCCACTTTCATTTCAATGAGTTTCGAATTGCGATGGATAAGAACCCCTTTCTCCTCAAGATTTTTTTCAATGACTTTCACTACATCTTCATCTTCGAAAGGTAGAATACGATCTCCTTTATCGATCAAGTGAACTTTGGTATGTCCAAAATTGGAGAATATGGTCGCAAACTCACAACCGATCACCCCAGCCCCTACAATCACAATGGACTTAGGAAACTTGGAGAGATTATTAAGACCATCTGAAGTGAAGACATGCTCTTCATCGATAGGTAAATGAGGTAGCTTTCTAGGGACACTCCCAGTTGCAAGCACAATGTACTCTGCTTCTAAAGTTTGATCGTGTCCATTTCCAGAGACCTCCACGGTATTCTTCCCTTTGACACTTGCCTTTCCGTGAATGTATTCAAAGAGTTCCTCGTTATACCCAAGGTTAATGTTTTCCATGTGATGAGTAAGCAGGTTCACTCGCTCATCCACAGCGTCAGTAACTTCGCCTTTCACCTTTTCAAAGCTAAATTCAGTGCTTCCTACGTTGAGAGCATTTCCA
This sequence comes from Ekhidna sp., assembly GCF_039940915.1. Lineage (GTDB taxonomy): Bacteria > Bacteroidota > Bacteroidia > Cytophagales > Cyclobacteriaceae > Ekhidna. The sequence goes on along the minus strand of NZ_JBDVFO010000003.1, from coordinate 753,511 downwards.
TGCAGGTTGATCATTCTCGCCTCGCGCGAAATTTCCCACCAAGTTTTACTCCACAGTGCCCCTTGGTGAATACCAGCACCCCCCAGTTTGTCTTTTTCTATAAGCGCAACACTTTTCCCAAAATCGATGGCTCTCATGGCTGCTGCATATCCTGCAGGGCCACCACCTATGACACAGACGTCAAATTTCCTCATTATAACTAGGCGATTGTTTCCCTAAAGATAAGAATTTGAGCCATTTAATTGGAGGGTACTTTTCTGAGGAGTATAAAAAACAAAAAGGGTGAGGAATCATGATTGATTCTTCACCCTTTCAATACTGCAACTGCCGAAGCAACTGCAATACCTCAAACTACTGTTCGGTTGCTGTTGGACGTGCTTCCGAGAGTTGCCTCTGCGGTCGCATTTCCTCCACAGTCTTTCAAACTTCGCTGACCCAAGCCAAACTTAAAATCAACTTCCCTTTGTCCGACTGGAAACTTACGTTTCCCTTTCCTATCCCTTGTTTGATATTACTAATGTAGTTCATAATTTTACGCTTCCAAAAATTGTAACTACCTAGTTTTCAACAAGTTTTACCCTACTTTTCCACTTATTTATCCACATGAATTTGCATCGGTTTTTCAAGATTAGCTTTTTGATATTGGTGAGCACCACCGCCTTTCCTCAAGGCTCAACAATGAAATTGTTCAATGAAGATTCGAAGGAACTTATCGCTGAGCTTAGAAAACAAAAAAGAGATGAATTGGTCTCGCAGAATTATCCGGACGGGAGCGGCCATGAATCCATCTACAGACAGACAACCAACTACCTGATCTACCTTGTTCTAAACGAATATTTAATCAATGATGAAGAAATAAACCAGTTGGTTTATTCTCTATACCATAAAATGGCAGCATGCAACCCAACGATTAAGCCCGTTAAGAAGATTTTGATTGAAAGAGATGGCTTACTCAATGCTGCGTCCTATGGAGAGGGCACCATTATACTGAATATTGGTCTTATCGCAAGTGCTCAAAGTGAAGAGGAACTTGCATTTATTTTGGCACATGAAATGGCTCATTATCATTTAGAGCACCTTAAACAAAGAATTGAAAATCACATTGACAGAAATTCATATAGGCCTGTAATGAAACGTTTGAAAAAGATTCCTGAAGGAAATATGACCCTCGAGGACTTGCAATTCGTTCAGTCCTGGTTCACTAACTTTTTTAAAAACAGTCGAGGAAATGAATTGCAGGCAGATTCATTAGCGATGGAGATGTTTTATAATTGTGGATTCAGCAAAGTGGGTGGCTTGCAAGTATTAGAAGAATTAAAATCTGTTTATCAAGCTCCTTACCCGCTAAACAGAAACCTTTTCGACGAATTCATATTTGATGAATTACCTTTTAAAAAACGCTGGCTAAATACTAAAAAAGAACAGCAAACCGACAACATCTTCAATCACCTTTTGAATAGTGATTCAATTTCCACTCATCCTGATGTGGATTTGAGACTTGAGCAGCTACGCGCTTTTAAAAACCCAATTGAAGTCGCTTCAACGCCATTACCCCAATCCTTAATCGATCGATCAAAACTCGAATTGATCAATTCCTTTTATAAATATGAGTTGTATGATTTCGGTGTTCACACTGCTCTTCAACTGAAGCAAATATCTGACTCCATCAGCGACATTGATTTTCACATAAGCAGAATGATGTATGAAATAGCATTGGCAAAAAATGATGAAATACTTCCAAAATATGTTAAGCGTAATACAAAGAGTTATCCTGACGAGACCAGAGCACTGAATAATTTCCTCTACAACCTTACTGCATCAGAAGCTGCTGAAATAAGCTATTTGTTTGCTACGAAGAACTTTGACCCATCAAATCCAAATCATTACAGGATACTTTACAGAATTCATGAGTTAACAAACAGACTGGATAAAAATAAGCAGCTTAAGAAGGACTTCAAGAAGAATTTTCCGAAAGAAAGCATCACAAAGTATCCCGACGACAAAACCTAAGCGTCTACCAAATCAACCTGCTTTTTCAATAAGAGCTCTATCTCCGGTATGCTTTCATATAATTGCTCATACGATTCAGTTATGAAGTATTCGGTCTGAAACTTGTCTTTTCGATACGCTGTATCCAACATATGCCTCACGCTAAATGCATGCTTAGGTGGTTCGTCACTCAATGAAAACTTAGTTTCTCCTGCCGAAGAAAGTATTCCTGCGCCATATATTCTCAAGCCTTCTTTCTCTTGTATCAACCCAAACTCTACGGTAAACCAATACACTCTTGAGAGTAGCTCAATTGCGTACTCATTGCCTACATACTTCAATCCGATTTTACTCAATGCTTCCAGAAAATCAACAAAATGTTGATTGGTCAAAAGTGGGACATGTGCAAACACATCATGAAACATATCTGGTTCTTCCAGGTAATCCAGCTCTTTCATTTTCCTCAACCAGGTGGTCGCTGGGAATCGGCGATTGGCCATCAATTCAAAAAAAGTATAATCAGGAACGATTCCAGGAACCACCGCTAGTTGCCACCCGGTTGTATCCTGTAATATTTCATTGGTTTCCTTGAAGTCGGGAATGACTCCCGTCTCGAAATTTGCAATTTCTAATCCTTCACGATAGGCATGACTCGCGTGCGTAGGAAATTGCTTCATTTGCCTGTCATACAATATCTTCCATACTTCAAAATCCTCTTCCGTATAGTTTTCGTAAATCTGTCTCATGCTAGTTCTCAGCCATGCTGTTTAGAATTCTTAATTTATCTATTAGTTGGGTTGCCTCATGGTAATCAAGTGTTTGTTGTCCATCTGAAAAAGCCTCTTCAGGACGGCAGTGCGTCTCAAAGATGACACCATCTGCACCAGCTATGGTAGAAGCCATCGCTATTGACCCTACATGATCCCTGATCCCAATCCCATGTGAAGGATCAGCAATTACTGGAAGATGAGATTTCTCCTTGAGTATTGGAATGGCATTTATATCGAAAGTATTTCGTGACGCCCGCTCATAGGTGCGTATTCCACGCTCGCACAAAAGAAGACGCTCATTGCCTCCCGAAAATACGTACTCTGCACTGTAGAGCAATTCATCAATTGTCCCGGAAATCCCGCGTTTGATCATTACGGGTTTATCCACCCTACCCAATTCATCAAGCAGGTTGTAGTTTTGGGTATTTCTAGCCCCTACCTGAAAGATATCTACATAGTCATGCATAGCTTCGATTTGAGAAACCTGCATCACTTCTGAGATGATCTTTATTCCATTCTCTTTCGCCAGCTTGTACCAAAGTTTTAGCCCATCTATGCCCAGACCTCTGAATGAGTACGGTGAGCTACGCGGCTTATATACTCCGCCCCTCATGATCTTAATATCATTGGCTTTCAGAAAATTGATTGTGTCTAGGATATTCTCCTCTCCTTCAATGCTGCATGGACCCGCCATCAATGAAAAATTTCCACCACCAATTTTAATATCATCGCCCAAATCTATGACGGTTGAATTAACCTTCCATTTCGCTGAAACGAGTTTGTAGTCATCTGATACTACATGTATGTCTTTGATGCCCTCTAAATGACCAATTTTTCGGATGTCAAATTGCTTTTTTCCAGTTCCAATGAGGTAGTTTCCGTACTGCGTTTGTACTCTGGTAGTTTTGTACTTTAAGGCATGCAGCTCTTTTTCCACCAAAGCTGTCAATTCCCCATTTGTTCCTTTTTCTAACTGTATGATCATTTGCTAACCTTTTATTTTTTCTACAAAACCCCTGATTCCTTCATCGCTAGGGTTTTCTTTTAATTGCTTTATAAATGCACTGCCAATAATCGCCCCGCTCGCATATGTACATGCTGTTGAGAATGTTTCATGATCTGATATCCCAAAGCCGATTAAACTCGGTGTATTTAGTTGCATGGATTCGATTCGCTTGTAATACTCAACTTGTCCCTCTTGTACACCAGACTTAGCACCTGTAATGCTGGAAGAAGAAACCACATAAATGAATCCTCCAGACTTTTCATCTATCTGCTTAATTCTTTCCTCCGAAGTATTAGGGCTTATGAGAAAGATGTTATGAATTCCTGCGCTCTTAAATTTGGATGAATAGTTGTCTAAATATGCTTGCATTGGAAGGTCTGGAATGATCAAGCCATCAATACCGACTTCCTGACACTTTTCGCAAAAACGATCGATCCCAAATTGAATAACAGGGTTTACATACCCCATTAATAGCACAGGAATGGACACTTCGCTACGCAAGCTTTGCAGCTGCTCAAAAAGCTGCTTGATGCTCATTCCATTTTCAAGTGCGCGTTGGGAACTCTCCTGTATGGTAGGCCCATCGGCAACAGGATCAGAAAAAGGCATACCAATTTCCAACATGTCCGCACCTGCTTTTTCCAGCGACCTGGCTATTTGAATGGTGTCATCCAAATTTGGATACCCTGCCGTGAAATACACATTTAGGATATCCTTTTTTTCTTTAAAAACTTGATCTATTCTATTATCCATGATCAATATTTTCCCCATTTGATATAGGTCTCCAAATCTTTATCTCCTCTTCCTGAGAGGTTTAGTACAACAACCTCGTCTCTGCCAAATTTGCGATTTCCAAAAACAGCTAGCGCATGAGCAGACTCTATAGCTGGAATTATTCCTTCCAACTTACTGAGCTCAACTCCCGCTATCATAGCCTCCTCATCGGTAATCCCGAAAAATTCTCCTCGGTCGGATGAAAAAAGATGTGCATGCATTGGTCCGATACCAGGGTAATCCAATCCAGCTGAAATACTGTATGGCTCGACCACCTGTCCATCTTCTGTCTGCATGAGGATCGTTTTGCTTCCATGCAAAACACCGGGTTTGCCCAATGTGGTTGTGGCTGCTGATTTACCTGAAGCTACACCCATTCCTGCGGCCTCCGCGGCAATAAGGTTAACAGCGTCATCGTCCAAGAAGTGATAGAAAGCACCTGCAGCGTTGCTCCCTCCTCCCACGCAAGCGATAACATGATCTGGCGTGTTTCTGCCTTCCACTTCTTGCAGTTGTTTTTGTATTTCTTCGCTTATCACAGATTGAAATCGGGCCACTATATCGGGATATGGATGTGGACCAACCACTGACCCAATGATGTAGTGCGTATCATTTGGATGATTAATCCAATGACGCATGGCCTCATTCGTAGCATCTTTCAATGTTTTGCTTCCAGAGGTGGCGGGTCTTACTTCGGCACCCAAAATTTTCATTCGTTCGACATTGGGTTTTTGTCGCGCCATATCTACTTCTCCCATATGCACCACACACTCCAATCCCATCAATGCGCACACAGTGGCTGTTGCAACTCCGTGCTGACCTGCTCCTGTTTCAGCGATAATCCTCGACTTGCCAAGCCTCTTTGCCAACAAGATCTGGCCTATGGTATTGTTTACTTTATGCGCACCCGTATGACACAAGTCTTCACGCTTTAGGTAAATTCTTGTGCTGTATTTTTCTGATAGCCTTGAAGCAAAGTATAAAGGTGTTGGCCGTCCCACGTAGGTTTTAAGCAGTTGATCAAACTCATTTTTAAAATCTTTAGAATTAATGATCTCCAGATAGTTCTTCCGCAATTCTTCCACATTGGGATAAAGCATTTCTGGAATATATGCGCCCCCAAATTGCCCGTAATAACCTTTTTCATCTACATTGTATCGACTCATAGTGCAGACTTTAGCTCTCTAAGTTTTTCTAGATCTTTCATCCCAGGTTCGATTTCGAAACGGCTGTTTACATCCACACCAATGAGTTGTTCGATCTCCATGGATTTTATTTTCGAAACATCTTCCAACTGTATACCCCCACTCAGTAGGAATGGCACTTTTAGGTTATAATTTTTCAGAATGTTCCAATCAAAATGACGGCCAGAACCTCCATAATTAATGGAAGCAGTGTCAAAAAGAAAGTAGTCTGCGATTCCTTCATAATTCTTTGCGAAGAATGGGATCGAATCCATTACCCTAAAGACTTTAATCACTTTAAGGCCTTTCTCCTTTAGCGCATTGGCAAAAGATAAATCTTCATCTCCATGCAGTTGAATGTATTCTAATCCGTATTTACCGGCTATTTCTACAATCTGGCTCAGCGATTCATTCACAAAGACTCCAACCTTTTGAATACTCAATGGTATGCGCATGATCAAGTCTTCGTCCATTTCATCAGCATATCTTGGTGATTTGGAATAAAAAATGAATCCCATGAAGTCTGGCTTTAGCTCTACCAAACCCTGAATATTTTCAGGATTCCGCATGCCACAGACTTTTAGTTTTAGCTCACTCATAACAATTGCTTTATAAATTCTTTAGCAGCTTTTTCAGGTCTGCCACTTTTCATAAATGTTTCACCTATAAGAAACCCTTCAAAGCCATGTTTCTTTAGTTTTTTGATCACTTCCGGATCAGCAATACCGCTTTCGGAAACTTTCAAAAATTGAGAAGGGATAGATTCAGCCAGGTCGAATGAAGTCTTTACGTCCGTTTCGAAAGTCTTAAGATTCCGATTGTTCACTCCAATCAAATCCACTTTATCGGTGATGCTTTGTTCTAGTTCTAGTTTGTTGTGCACTTCCAGCAATACTTCCATCCCCAAGCTTTGCGCCAATGATCCTAATTTTTCTATTTCGGCTTTATTCAAAACTGCCGCTATCAATAAGATCGCATCAGCACCCAAGGATTTTGCTTCCACAACCTGATATTCATCTATCACAAAATCTTTTCGAAGAATGGGGCAATAGTTATATGACCTGGCCACTTTTAAATCCTCCGCTGAACCCCCGAAATAGGTTTGATCCGTTAAGATAGAGAGCCCCGAGGCTCCTGCCTGCATATAGCCTATGGAAGTCCGCTCAACAGAAACATGTCCATTAATCACCCCTTTTGACGGAGACTTTCGCTTAATCTCTGCTATGATCCCTGACTTATCTTCACGCCGCAGGTATTTCTTAAAAGAAACCGACTTTGCTTCATAAAATGTGCTGTTTTCCAGCAGTTTTACCGGATAGAGTTCTTTACTGGTAGCAACCTCTTTTCTTTTGGTCTCGATTATCTCGGAAAGAATGTCCATTAACTGTTTATGCTTAAAAATTTATCAAATGATTGAAGTGCCTTTTTGCCGAATAGCGACTCTTTCGCCTCGTTAATACCTTCGACAAATGGTATTTGTTTCACAGTAGCTATTGCAAGTCCGGCATTTGACAATACCGCATTATTTTGCGCCTCATTACCTTCTGCACCAAGTATTGACTGGAAAATATCCGAAGCATCCTTGATAGATTCCCCACCGTGCAGCTGCTCTTGCTGCAATGTGTCAAATCCAAGTGCATCTGGAGAAATGAGTTCTTCTGTATTATTAGATATCAGTTTAAAATCGCTCGTGAGCGAAATTTCATCATATCCATCCAATGAATGAACAATTGAAAATTGCTTGTCTGTATTTTGATAGAGGTATCCATATAACCTCGCCAGTTCCAAACTAAAAACCCCAACAAGTTGATTGGGTGGAAAAGAGGGGTTCACCATTGGACCAAGCATATTAAAAAAGGTCTTTATCCCTAATTCTTTTCGAATGGGAGCTACATGTTTCATGGCTGGATGAAACAAAGGAGCGTGCATGAAGCATAGACCTGAATGGTCGATCGAACGTTTCATCTGGTCTGTATCGCCCGAAAATTTCACACCGAGATATTCTAAAACATTTGATGACCCGCTGACTGATGACACCCCATAATTACCATGTTTTGCTACATTCACTCCTGCTCCAGCTACAATAAAAGAAGAGATGGTAGATATATTGAATGTATTCTTTCCATCCCCTCCCGTTCCACAAACATCAATAGCGTTGTATCCATCAAGGTCAACTTTATTGCATAATTCCAACATCGCATCTCTAAATCCCTCCAACTCCTGAACACGTATAGCTCTCATCAAATAAACGGTCAGGAAAGAAGCTATCTGGCTGTTGTTATACAAACCCGTAGCTAATCCTCTCAGTACTTCCTTAGCTTCCGCTCGAGAAAGCGCCTGGTTATTGATTAATCTGTTTAATATCTCTCTCATAACGCTATCCAGTTTTGCATCAATACTTTACCATGCTCTGTCATAATCGATTCTGGATGAAATTGAACCCCTCGCACATTGTACTCCTTATGTTTTATCGCCATGATATTTCCATTTTCAGCGACTCCCGTCACTTCCAAAGAATCTGGAAGGCTTCCCTTTTCTATTACCCAGGAATGATACCGACACACACTAAAAGATTTAGGCAAGTCTTTAAAGAGAAGATCCTCCGATGTGATTTCCACTGGTGTAACCATACCATGATATACCTGTGGAAGGTTGAAAAGCTTTGCTCCGAAAGCCTCGCCTATTCCCTGATGTCCCAAACAGACTCCAAGTATGTTCTTTGATGAGGCAAACCGCTCAATCACTTTGGGCATCAGTCCAGCATTTTCTGGAAGTCCAGGACCTGGAGAAAGTAAAATCTGATCATAAGCATCAACCTCTTCCATCTCAAATTGATCATTCCTGACAATTTTCATATGATCTCCTACCCCCAGCTCTCTCAGAATGTGAACCAGATTATAGGTGAAAGAGTCGTAATTATCTATGACTAATACCTTTTTCATAATTGTTCTGCCTCCTTAATTGCATGCTCTAAAGCACTCACTTTGTTAAACACTTCTTGAAGCTCATTTTCAGGTTTGGACTGAGCTACAATGCCTGCTCCCGCCTGAAATTTCAATGTATTGTCTTTACTCATGAAGCTTCGGATCATAATAGCATGATTGAAATTGCCTTTGAAGTCCATAAAACCAACCGCTCCTCCGTAAAACCCTCGTGGGGTATGCTCATTTTCTTCAATAATTTCCATGGCTCGAATTTTCGGTGCTCCCGAAAGGGTGCCGGCTGGAAAAGTCTCTGCGACAATATCCATAAATGAAGCTTCATCCTTTATCGTTCCTACTACCTTGGATACCAGGTGTATCACATGCGAATAGTATTGCACTTCCTTATAAGTTTCCACTTTCACGTCTTCGCAACTTCTGCTGAGGTCATTTCGCGCCAAGTCTACAAGCATGACATGCTCGGAATCTTCTTTTGGATCTTTGAGCAGCTTTTCAGCCAACTCTGAATCTGCCTTATCATTCCCACTTCGCCTAAAAGTACCCGCTATCGGGTGTATTTCTGCTTTTCCATCATTCAATACAATTTGTGCTTCAGGAGAAGAACCAAAAATGCGAAATCCACCATAATCGAAATAAAACAAATAAGGTGACGGGTTTACTGAACGCAGCGTTCGATATACCTGAAAATCATCTCCCTGAAATGGAATTTTGAAATTCCTTGATAGAACAACTTGAAATACATCTCCCACATGGCAATGATGGATACCTTTTTTTACCATTTCTACGTATTCCTCATCCGACTTATTCGATGTTTTTTCACCCGTAGTTTTGAAAGGGTATCCGGGAATGTTTCTTTGCTGAATCAAAGCAACCACTTCTTCAAAGAGCTTGTCATCCGCTTGGTCTACGTAAGACTCAATTATATGGCATTCGTTTTTAAAGTGATCAAGCGCAATGATGAACTTAAATAAATGATATTGGGCAATTGGTATTGACTCATCTACCTCTTCTAGTTTTAAATCACCGAACTGGCCTTTTGCGTCATAATTAAAATACCCAAACAATCCCGATCGAATAAAACCGGAAGAATTGCTGGATTCAAAAGAACTCACAAAGCCTTCAATTTCTACTTTTAAATCTTTCGATTCATATTTTTTTGGATTTTGGTCGGGCAGCTTACACTCAATGTTTTTTGCGTCAGCTTTCAGGTAAGCTAAGGGCGAACAGCAGATGTACGAGAAGCTATTTTCTGCTCCGTGATAATCAGAGCTCTCGAGTAAAAATGAGTTGGCAAAGCGATCACGCAACTTCAAGTAGATACTCACCGGGGTGATGGTATCCGCCAAAATCTTGCGTTCACGCGTATTAATCTGAATTTTCTTCATAGATATAAACAAAAAAAACCCTGACGAAACTGTCAGGGTTTATATTTTTTTAAACACAGCAGTGGCTCGTCAACAACGATTATTGCTTCTCCACCACCAATATGTTTTGATTGTTTTCATTCTACCGCTAAGCTAAATGTATTTTGTTCTAAAAAACAAGTTGAGTGAAAATTTTGTTATCTTTTTACAACCACTTGTAAAAGACCTTCCAGCTATTGATGTTTTTAAACTAAATTTCCGTCATGTTATCGCATGAAGAACAAATAAGTATACTCGCTCACTTATCTAAGGCCGACAATGTAGTTGCTGAAGAAGAATTCAGATTGATCATGTTCATTGCTGATGGACTTGGTGTTTCTGAGGAAAAAACTGCTGAGATTGTTAACAATCCACTTCCTATTCCTAAACTGAAAGGTCTGCCGGCAGATGAAAAATTCAATTACCTGTTTAACATCATCCGAATGATGAAGGCAGATGGTAAGGTTCATTCGAATGAAATTAAATTTTGTGAAAAGTTGGCATTGAATCTTGGATACAAACCAGGGGTAATCGCTGATCTTTCTGCATATATTTATAAAGATCCGAGCATCAATTCAAACAAAAGTTTCCTAAGGTCCATAGCCGACCAGCATCTAATCCCTATGGATAGCAATGACGAGGAGTAAATTACTTTTCGTTCTATCTATTTTATGGTTTACAAGTAACGCTCAAAATGCACCTGATAAGGTCATTTATGAGGTGTCGCGTGCTGATGAATCAATCATTATAGATGGAAAGCTAGACGAGGCTATCTGGTCTAAGTTACCTCGCGGTGGAGGGTTTGTTGAAACTTTTCCCACGGACAATACGCTAGCAAAAGACAGCACCCAATTCATGGTTACTTATACCGACAAGGCCATCATAATCGGAATTGTATGCTATGATTACAGCGACGGCAATTACATCTCCACTACGCTTAGAAGAGATTTCAATTGGGGGTCCAACGATAATGTAGCTGTTTATATTGACCCGTATAATGATAAGACCAATGGATTCACATTTCAGGTAACGCCTAACAATGTTCAACGTGAAGGACTTGTCTTGCTAGGTGGGCAAGTACGAGATGATTGGGACAACAAATGGTATAGTCAAGTGCATCAAGGGGCGGATTTTTGGTCAACGGAGATTTCAATTCCATTTAAAACCATCAGATACAATAACGTGGCACAATGGAATATTCAGGTTCTTAGAAATAATCTGAAGAGTAACGTACAAAGTGCCTGGGTTCAAGTACCCCAAGGGTACCGGCCGAGTAATATGACTTTTTCGGGTCAGCTCAACTGGGATATTCCGCCAAAATCTGCAGGATCGAATGTGACAGTGATCCCTTACGTCGCTGCGAGTGCTGGCAAAAACCATGAAGAAAATGAATCTACCCAATCTGATTTTGAAGCAGGGTTTGATGCGAAAGTTGCGGTGTCTAGTTCTCTCAACTTAGACTTGACCTTCAATCCGGACTTTTCGCAAGTGGAGGTCGACCAGCAGGTCACTAATCTTCAACGCTTTGAGATTTTCTTTCCAGAACGAAGACAATTCTTTCTCGAAAATCAAGATTTGTTTGCTGAGGGTGGATTTGGACGATCCAGGCCTTTCTTTTCCAGAAGAATAGGAATCCAAGGTTCTGGTGATACACGCCGAAATGTTCCCATTGTAGCAGGAGCTCGATTGAGTGGGAAGATAGGTAGTAAATGGCGCATTGGTGCCTTGAACATGGTTACTAATGAAGACGCTACCGCTGCTGAAATATCTCCAGCTCAAAACTATGCAGTAGCAGTCCTTGAACGGCAAATTTTCAATCGGTCCAGGCTCAGCGCCATATTCGTTGGTAGGAATAATTTAGGCAACTCCGCTGTAGCATACGACACGACAACCTTGATAAATACAGGGGAATTGCAGGATGAATTTGGTAATCCAATTGCCGCAGAAGACACATTGATTACGCTAAGCGAATACAACTATGTGTTTGGATTGGATTATAACCTTGCCACAGTTGATAACAGCTGGGAAGGTGATATTTTCTACCACAGGTCAGTAGATCCAAATGTAAGTGCTGACAAAAAATATGCAACCGGGGCTTTCTTACGTTATCGCAAGCCAGAATTCAGTGTGCGAGCAAATTTCCAGCGAGTTGGCGAAAATCACAATGCAGAAGTGGGGTTCGTACCAAGGACTGGTGTAACAAATTACGGTACTGGAACAGAGTACAATTTCTTTACTCGAGAAGGAAATCAGCTTCAGCGCCACGGACCAAGGATTAATTTTGGCGGTGTATTAACCAATGACTGGGACAGATTGGATAATGATGCGAGTTTAGAGTATCGATTTTCGTTTCTCAATACCTCTTACCTAGAGATAGGAGGAAATTGGAATTTTGTTTCACTCACTTCGTCTTTTGATCCATCACGCTCTGGGGACAATGAACTCGCTGAGAATACGGAACATAGCTGGACGAGTTATCGCATCTTTTATCGTTCCGATAGAAGAAAAAACTTCGTAGTAAGAGCTTCGGTTAGAAATGGAGGTTTCTTCAATGTAAAGAGATTCAATGCCGAATTAGGGTTAACGTTCAGACTTCCACCGATCATGCAAATCCAGCTAAATGGGGAATTCAACCGCATCTCATTGCCAGATCCTTTCGAAAATGTCGATTTGTATTTGATTGGACCAAGGTTTGATTTGACATTGAGCAATAACCTCTTCTTTACCACTTTTGTACAATACAATTCTCAGACAGAGAATCTTGGTCATAACTCGCGATTTCAATGGAGATTTAAGCCGGTATCTGACATCTTTCTGGTTTACACAGATAATTACATCACAGATGGCTTTCAAACACGTAATCGAGCGATTGTTTTTAAAATCAACTATTGGCTAAGCCTCTAAGCGGCTTGAGCTAGGCTTTCCTTCTTTATCTTTCTAATGCGTGGATTCATGATTGAAAACCACAAAGGGGGAATAATCGCTAAAATCATCATGCCTGGATACCCTGTAGGCATCTGCGGACTTTCTTCGATGTGTCTGAGTATTTGATATTTTCTACTGGCTATGTAGTGATGATCAGAATGCCTTGATAATTCAAACAAAATAATTCGTCCCAGTTTGTGATCGGAGTTCCATGAATGATGCGGCATTACTCGTTCATACACGTCCCCTTTCTTATCTCGCTCAAGACCATAATGCTCGATGTAGTTTACGGTCTCAAGCAGTAAAAATCCCATCACTGCTGCCAAAATGAAGTAACCCATCACTATCCATCCGAACAATAATCCGACAGCAACGGTAAACAGTACCTGGATGATCTGAAATTGCAGCATTTCATTGCGGAACGAAAATGCAGGTTTCCCTTTTTTTCTCAGCCTTTTTGCTTCAAGACTCCACGCGGACAGATAGGCAAAAACCACCGACCTCACCCAAAAAGTATATAAAATCTCTCCATACCTGGCGGATGATGGATCTTCCTTGGTACTTACATTTTTATGATGCCCACGGTTGTGCTCTATGAAGAAATGCATATACAGCGAGGTGAGCAATAGGCATTTTGCCATGAATTGTTCATACCGAGTTTTTCGGTGTCCCAGCTCATGTGCTACATTGATTCCTATGACACCGCACATCAGACCCATTGAAGTAATGCGGCCAATCTTATCGACCAGGGTTAGGCCGGCTTCCTGCATTGAGAATAGAAAAGTGACCAGTAATGCTATTTGAATCGGCACCATGACATAGAGTTGCAAGTCATAGATAGCAGCATCTTTTGATTGGTCTTCTTTTCCAGGAGTGAGGTTTTCAGCATTGGGCTTAAACGCCAATTCCATTAGCGGGATTAGAAGAAAGGACTCGAAAAGTGGTAGATAGGTAAGCCAGCCGGTTGTGTTAAAACTAATCCATGCCAGTGCTGGTAAAATAAGCACGTTCATGTATTTAAGTGAGCTAAGGCTATTCATCTTTATTTCCTCCTATGGCAATCATATACCCGACGGTGAACCCCACCATCCAATGATTGGAAAGATCCGGAGTTTCAGTGGTCAAGTCACCAGGGTTAATAAAGTTACTGAAACTATAGCTAAAGAATCCCTCTACCTGAAAAGTGCCGATAGCTAAATCTCTGAAAACCCCGCCTCCAAGTCTAGCTCCATATCCAAGGTCACGATCACGGCTTTCATCATACGTATAGAAATCTGCCCCACCTGTATTGGTTTCATCGGGTTCAGCATCTTTATCTACGCTCATCAGCACTTCCATGTAGAATCCAGCAGAAATGAAATATTTATTTTGTCCACCAAAATACCCGAATCCTTCAAGGGGAATTTCGAGGTAGTTCATGCGAGCAGTATAGCTAGGCTCGTTTGTTAAAAATGTTTGCTTCCACCCTTTTTGGACATAATTGACACCCAATTGAATCCCCGAGTTAAGGACGGTCTTGCCCGGCTTAGGCACATATCTTACGAAAGCTCCACCATTGATGCCCGGCAGAAAAGTAGAATTAAGGTTGAGATTAAAGATGGTGTGCTCTATAAATGCATTTGAAACATGTCCCCCTGCTTTCACTCCCACATATGTCGTTTGTGCCACCCCTACGTTAACTGTCAATACAAGACAGATCAGCCATACAATCCTCATTTAACTTTTCTCTTTAAGCGTTTTCTTTGTCTATTCATCATGCAGCTAAAATCAGGTAGTATTCGTTGAGCAAATCATCTAAAACATTCAAGGTTCCAAGGGTTGGTTTTTTCGTCTCCTACCTTACACCAATTGTGTTTTTTTTTCAAAAATATAATAAAGATGGATATGCTCAAGTATAATGCTTATTCTTGAACCTAATTCACTTAACTATGAATCAAGCACTCATCACAAATGATGCCGTAATTTTCGGAATACTTATGCTCATGCTTGGAGCAGTTTTTTATACTTCATCATTGGATCATCCATTCTGGAAAAAGTTTTATACCTATGTGCCCGCCTTACTTGTGTGCTATTTTCTTCCTTCACTCATGAAGGCTTTTGGATTGATTGACCCTTCCAACTCCAACCTCTATTTTGTCTCTTCAAGGTACCTACTACCAGCTAGTTTGGTGTTATTGACTGTCAGTGTGGACTTAAAAGAAATTGCTAAACTGGGATCCAAAGCCCTAATCATGTTCTTTACTGGAACGGTAGGAATCATGATAGGTGGGCCTCTTACGATCATCCTATTTTCATGGATAGCGCCTGATTTGGTCGGTGGCGTAGCTCCCAATGAAGTTTGGCGTGGCATGACGACTATTGCCGGATCGTGGATTGGTGGTGGTGCAAACCAAGCCACCATGAAAGAAGTATTTGAGGTGAGTGATGAACTGTTCTCGACAATGATCACTGTAGACATCATTGTAGGTACTTCATGGCTGGGTATTTTGATTGCCGGAGTAGCTGTCAGCAAGTTTATTGATAGAAAACTGAAGGCTGATTCATCTGCCATCGACGCATTGAAAAAGAAAATGGAGAATTACCAAGCAAGCGTCACAAGAATTCCAGATCTCACAGACTTAATGAAAGTTCTTATGATTGGTTTTGTCTGCACAGGTTTCGCTCATTTTTGCTCAGATCTGATTGTGCCTTATCTCAAGCAGTTTCCCAGCCTGCAACAATACAGTCTTACTTCCGGATTTTTCTGGATTGTGGTCATAGCTACTACGTTAGGAGTTATTCTGTCCTTCACAAAAGCGAGAGAGCTGGAAGGTGTTGGAGCTTCGCGCATTGGTCGAGCCTTTATTTACATATTAGTGGCAACCATTGGTATGAACATGGACATCTTAGCCATCTTTTCAAATCCTGGTTATTTCTTTTTGGGAATCACATGGATTCTCTTCCATGTTCTCTTACTAGCCCTTGTGGCAAAGCTCATCAAGGCACCGTACTTTTTTATCGCAATTGGCAGTACAGCTAACGTTGGAGGAGCGGCTTCAGCTCCCGTTATTGCTTCGGAGTACCACCCCTCACTTGCACCAGTAGGTGTATTGATGGCTGTGCTGGGATATGTGCTAGGTACATATGGTGCTTACTTATGTGGACTTATGATGCAAGCGGTAGCAGGGTAATAAAAAAGGCCTGAACGAAAATTCAAGCCTTTCTTCTTCTTTGCGGTACTACCTAAAATGGAATGCCGAAATAGAGTTGGATGGTGTTTAATGTATACTCTACATCACCAAATGCATTGGGATCATTGGCAATATTGCTCAAACCAAGAATCATTCTTGCCCCCAAGTTTACATTTCCCAGGTCGCCTTCTACTCCGAATGCAAGACTGAAATTTGTTTTCTTTAAAGACGAAGAGATATCCGCTGATCCCCCATTCCCTTTAACTTTCGCAGAGAGTAAAAAACCCAACTGTGGGCCAGCATGAATATTGAATCGCTCATTGGCGTAGTACTTTAGCAAAAACGGAACCGACAAGTAACTGAAATTGTCTCTCACGGTAGTTCCTGAAATACCTATTTGACCGCCATCAACACTGTATATCAACTCGGGACCCAGAAACAACTGATCACTCAGCTCTATTTCCGTATAAACGCCTAGCATAAATGACAGCTTAGGATCTGCGGTACCAGAAATACCACCTTGTGTTGCTTTTTCATTTCCAATATTCAATCCTCCCTTAAATCCAGATTTTTGCGAATAAGAGAGACTGGTCAGGACCAATAAACAGATTAGGTAGATAAACTTTTTCATAAGCGAATTTTTGATTGGTTAGTTGTGATCAATTCAGAACGTTTGTCCTAAATATATTTGAATGGTTGATAGTTTTACTTCAAGAGGGTCAGGTGTATCATTGATATTGGACAGTCCGAGGATATAACGAAAGCCCAGATCGAATGCTCTGAGGTTGGCTTCCGCGCCAAAAACCACACTTACATTGATTTTTCTGGCATCTGATGTAAAGTCTCCGGTCGTTCCAAGGCTCTCTTCCTCCGCCTTAAACAGATACCCTGCTTGTAGTCCAGCATTGATGTTGAAATATTCTGAAGCATGGTATTTAAGAAGAACCGGAATGGATAGGTAATGGTACCGCTGGGTAATGACACCTCCAAAACCTAGCCCGGTAAAGTTGTATTTGCCGCCATCGACACTATAGACAAGCTCTCCTCCTAGTGAAAGTTCATCAGAGATCTTATCGCTGATGAAAAATCCTCCCATGTAGAGAACACTTGATTCTGAATTAATTGTTACCCCTTGTGATATGATTTTTTGCTTGCCTAAATTTACTCCTGCCTTCAAACCCATGCGCTGACCAGCAGCACAAAAAGAGACGAGCATTAAAATAAAACAAAGATTTTTCATTGCTTCACAGCTTAGTTAAGCAAGTATAAGAAACCCATGCAACACCATCTCGAAATTTCAATCAAAACCTCTTATTACACACTCAACGATTTGACTGAAGAAACCGAAAGGGTTTGGTTGGTTTTCCATGGGTACGGACAGTTAGCAGAGTATTTTATTCGGAAGTTTAAAGATCTCGATCCCAAGAAAAACTTCATTATTGCCCCTCAAGGTCTTTCTAAGTATTACCTGGAGGGCGTTTATGGGCGTGTCGGTGCTTCCTGGATGACCAAAGAAGATCGTCTGACTGAAATAGAAAATCAGTATTCATACATCGATGAGGTTTTAAATACTGTTGGGGATATTTCAGGAAAGAAGCTGGTTTATTTCGGATTCTCTCAAGGTACCGCTACCATGGGTCGCTATGCTGCTCATGCTAAAATTCCTTTCGGTCAAATGATCATTTGGGCTGGCACCTTCCCTCCCGATACACAACCTGAAGACTGGAAATACCTTACAGGTGAAGAAGGTGTCCATTACTATACCAGTAAACAGGATATTTACTTTAAAGACGAAATGATACCTCAACAAAATGAAGTAGTGAAAAAGGCTTTAGGTAGAACTCCGGAATTGCACTGGTATGATGGAGGTCATCGAGTAATGCCAGGCTTACTTAATTTCATATAATTGCGTTGAATCTTATTGATAAAGATTGCCCAAGACAGATTGAAGGAATCCCTCAAGGCATGAAGAAAATCGGACAAAAGCACTTGAATAGCTAAGAGAATTCCATTTGAATTAAATTCACGCTAAAACCTCTTAGCATGAAGCGAATTCTAATTCTATTTTTCTTAGTTCCATCGGTAACATTTGCGCAGGATCACACGGATAAGATCAAACAGATCTATGATGAAGCTTTGACCAATGGTCGGGTTTACGAAGATCTTCGTGTACTGTGCAAAGAGATTGGCAATCGGCTATCCGGCTCTCCTGAAGCAGCTGCGGCAGTAGAATACACCAAGCAGTTGATGGAATCTTACGGATTTGATACTGTATACCTGCAACCGGTCATGGTACCACACTGGGTACGAGGAAAAAAAGAGGTGGTGCGTGCAATCAATTCTGAGAAGCATGGCACATTCGAGATGAATGCGCTGGCACTTGGTAATTCCGTAGGCACAGGAACAGCGGGTGTACTCGCCGATGTGATTGAAGTAAGTGGTATCGATGAGGTAAACCAGCTGGGCAAAAAAGTTGAAGGAAAGATCGTATTCTATAACGGGCAAATGGATCCCACCATCATCAATACCTTTGGTGCATATGGTGGCGCTGTGGTGCAACGATCATCAGGAGCATCTGAAGCCGCTAAATATGGAGCTAAGGCGATCATTATACGCTCGGTGACTAACCGTCAGGATGACATCCCTCATACTGGATCATTGAGGTACAAAGCACTCATCAATCAAATACCAGCTGTCGCAATCAGCACCAATGATGCTGACAGATTGAGTGAAGTGCTAAAAGAACAAAAACTAAATGTCTACATAGAAACGCATTGCCAACAACTGCCAGACATCCTTTCTTACAATGTAATTGGGGAGCTTCGAGGTTCCGAGTTTCCCGATGAAATCATCGCTGTGGGTGGTCACCTGGACTCCTGGGATGTAGGAGAAGGTGCGCACGATGACGGCAGTGGCTGTATGCAAGCCATCGAAGCTGTGCGACTTTTCAAGGCGTTGAATATTTCCCCAAAAAGAACCCTAAGAGCGGTGATGTGGATGAATGAGGAAAATGGTCTTCGTGGTGGCACAGAGTATGCACGAGTAGCCAAAGAAAAAGGTGAAAACCACATTGCGGCATTGGAGTCTGATTCTGGAGGGTTTCAGCCATTGGGTTTTTCCTCCTCTGGCACTGATGAGCAAAAAGCTAAAATCAAACAATGGAGGGACTACTTCCTACCTTATCGTGTGTGGGATTTTGAGCAAAACGGAGGAGGAGCAGACATTGGCCCGCTTCGATCGCAAGGCACATTACTGATCGGATTGAGACCCAGCACACAAAAATATTTCATCTATCATCATACTCCCGCTGATGTGTTTGAAGCCGTGGATCAACGAGAATTAGAGCTCGGAGCAGCCAGTATGAGCGCAATGATGTACTTATTGGATCAGGAAGGTCTCAAGTAGTTATGTTTAAAAGTAAAGTCATGAAAAAAAGTCCATTTCCATTCATTCTTCTATTGATATTAGCCTCATGTACCAGCGAACCTGAGACGGTTATCAAACCTTGGGTACCGTATGATCAGTCATCAGAGATAGAAGCAAACAGTGCGCATGAATCGCAGCGCATGCGATATAAGCTAATTCAATCACGTATTACAGATAAAAACAAGATTTGGAAAAATGTGGCAGATCAGATTGCTTACTTTTCAGCTGAAGATTATCAATCGTTGTCTTCTTTAATCTTGGATCAGGGCATTCCTACGCTACAGTCTCACATCCAGTCTGGCGCACTCACCTATGAGCAGTTAACCCAGTGGTACCTCTACCGAATAGCTAAGTACGAAAATGATTCTACAAGCTACCTCAACAATATCATTTCCATCAACCCGGATGCGGTAGAAACCGCACGTCAATGTGATCGAAATAAGTCGGAAAGTGACCACCCACTCTATGGAATACCAGTGCTCCTCAAGGACAACATCAACTTCGAGCGACTTCCAACCACTGCTGGCACCCACCTTCTTCAGCAAAATGTGGCCGCAGATGCTTTCATTGTGAATCGCATACAAGACAAAGGTGGTATCATTCTGGGCAAAACAACGCTGAGTGAGTGGGCCAACTTTTTATGTCTGGGCTGTCCAAATGGGTACAGTGCTGTAGGTGGTCAAACGCTAAATCCCTATGGACGTAAAGTGCATGATACCGGAGGGTCAAGTTCCGGTAGTGGATCAGCTATTGCCGCAAACTATGCAGCTGTGGCTGTAGGCACAGAGACTTCTGGCTCCATCCTCTCCCCCTCAAGTGCTAGTTCTTTGGTCGGGTTGAAACCAACAACAGGTCTTCTCAGCAGAAATGGGATTGTGCCACTTTCCAGCACACTGGATACTCCTGGTCCCATGACCAAAAGCGTCATTGATAACGCCATCTTTCTATCTGCCATGACGGGTGAAGACATGGATGATCCAGCAACTAAAGGTAATCGCTCAGGTAAAGCTTATTGGGAAGAAGTGACAAATGGTACATTGGAGGGTATTCGATTTGGAGTAAACAAGAGCTTCATGGAAGACTCTCTTTATCAAGCGAATGTTGATCAGATCATTGCTTTGGGTGGCATTGCGATTGAATTCGAACCAGTGGAAATGGATTTTGAAGGTTTTGGCGAACTGCTAAGCGCAGACATGCGCCGTGACCTCCCAGACTACCTCAATTCCTATGCACCGGCAGAGATCCGTCCCAGGTCCATTGAGGAAATTGTAGCTTACAATGCTGATGACTCTACCGTTCGTATCCCGTACGGGCAAGGACGTTTTGCACGAATCCTTGAGGCAAATTACAGCGATGAAGGTCTCGACTCTTTGCGCATTCGCTTACGAAAAGCAGGAAAAGACTTCTTTGAAGCAGCCATCACTCCTAATGAGTTGGATTTTGTACTCTCAATCAACAACTGGAATGCAGGGCATGCGGCAGCTGCTAACTACCCGTGCCTAACTATACCCATGGGCTATCGGGAAAACGGACGCCCGATGGGACTCACCTTTATCAGTCGACCTTACCAAGAGGCCGAGCTACTAAAAGTTGCGTACGCATTTGAGCAAGCGACGAAAGCCAGAGTGTTGCCTACTAAGTATCAATGACAAACTAGACTAATTAATGGAGTTTAGTCGCGAAATATTATTCTTTTTCAGCGCGTTGGGCGCCTTTAACGGGCTAGTCATTGGACTGTACTTTCTCTTTTTTGCTAAGCCTAAGCACCGCTCGAATTATTTCCTTGGAGTCCTACTCCTGGCATTGAGTATCCGCATTGGCAAATCGGTTTTTTTATACTTCAGTGATCATATGTGGGGAGGCTTCTTACAATTTGGCATGTCTGCATGTCTATTCATTGGTCCATCCCTCTATTTCTATTTAAAGTCCATCATGCAACCGGACAAAACTTTAAATTGGAAAATCCACTACCTCCCACTTCTGATTATTATTTCGACAATTGATGTCTTATTTCCGTGGCATGATGACCTCTGGTATTACCTTTTTCACACCATCTATTTCGTGTGGCTCATCTACTTGATCTTTTCAGGATTTCTATTAAGAGAGACGCTTAAAAATCTTTTCAAAAGAAACGTCCGATTGTCTACCATGGAAGTGTGGATCGTCAGCATCTACATCGGCAATTCCCTCATTTGGATTGCGTATAATACGGTAAACTACACCTCCTACATTGTGGGTGCTTTATCCTTCACTTTTATTTTTTATTTACTGATTCTCCTGCTGTTTTTCACTCGTAAAAAAGACCCAGGATTTCTGAACAAACATGTCAAGTATGGAAATAAGAAGATAGATGAGGCTGAAGCTCAACAACTTCAACGGCGACTAAACGAGTTGATGGAAAATGAGCGGCTTTTCAAAGATGCGAACCTTAAGATGTCCGAGGTAGCCAAAAAACTCAACATCCTTCCCCACTACCTGTCTCAGTTTATCAACGATAACCTGAATAAGAATTTCACCATCTTCATCAACGAATATCGAATCACAGAAGCAAAAAAATTAATCAAGAGTGACTCACACCTCAAGCTTGAATCCATAGGATATGAATGTGGGTTCAATTCTAAATCCACGTTCTACACGGCATTTAAAAAAATAGCCGGCACCACTCCTGCAAAATTCAAGGAATCACACGAGTCTTGATTTATAAATCCGTATTCCTGACTTATAAAGCGAAGCGCCCTGCAATATCTGGAATGCTATCCTTGCTTCAAAAAAGTCATGAAATCATACCTGCATCTCCTTTTCCTTCCCGCATTGGTTTGCGCCTGTTCTGTAGATTCAGCAGAGCAGTCTGAAAAGAAAATTCTATTTGTTGTTTCCAACGCACATTACTATGGAGCCTCTGACATCAATACTGCCAATCATTTTGCAGAGATTGTATTCGCGTATGATGTATTTGACCAGGCAGGCTATTCGGTTGATTTCATCAGTCCGGAAGGTGGTGCCGTTCCCATTGGATACATATACTCCGACACCTTGCTGAAAAAATACCTCTATGATGGTGAGTTCATGGATAAGTTGGAATTCACAAAACAGCCCACAGAGGTAACCCCTGAAAGCTATGCGGCCATTTTTTACGCTGGTGGCGGTAGTGCGATGTTCGGGGTTCCTTCCAATGAGCTCATTCAAAAAATAGCGGTTGACATTTATGCTCGGGAGGAGGGGATTGTTTCAGCGGTATGCCACGGCACTGCTGGCATTGCCAACATCGTCAAAGGGGATGGTACATTTTTGGTTGCCGGGAAGAACATCAATGGGTTTCCAGATCTCTTTGAGAATAAAGAAGCTGCTTATTTTCAAGAGTTTCCCTTCTCCATAGAAGAACAAATACAAAAGAACGGAGGCACATTCAACTACTCCACGGAGGGGTGGGATGGATATTTGGAAGTGGATGACAAGATCATCACCGGACAAGATCCTACCTCCTCTGCGCTAGTAGCACAAGCTGTAATCGCACGACTCGAAAAATAGTGAATTACACATTGGTTTAAGTTCGTTGCTGACCCTGTTGCAAGTGATTTGTAATGGGGTCTTTTTCGTTCATTTCTAACCCGTCAATTGCGTAATTTTAGTGAGTGAAACTACTCCTACTTGGCGCTACAGGAAGAACAGGAAAACAGGTGCTGGACGATGCACTCAGTTCTGGATATCATGTGCATTGTCTTGCACGCAAACCTGAGCGTATAGAGAAAAGGGAAGAACTGACTGTATTTGAAGGAGATCCCAGTAACGCAGATGACCTGAAAAAAGCCATTCATTCATGCGATTCGATCATCAGTGTATTGAACATTTCCCGAACTTCCGACTTTCCTTGGTCAAGTCTGAGAACACCACGGGAGTACCTTTCTACGGTAATGAGTCAGCTGATGCTAGTTGCAGAGGCAAACAGCATAAAACGAATCGTCATATGCTCCGCCTGGGGAGTCGCAGAAACCAAAAAATATCTTCCAGGCTGGTTTCGATGGTTTATTGACCATAGCAACATTGGAGTAGCTTATTCGGATCACGAAAGACAAGAAAAGCTGCTTGAAGGCTCTAAAATGGATTGGACGATCGTGCGTCCGGTCGGCTTAACCAATTCAAAAAGGAAGCAACACATTCGGGAAACCTACGGTAATCAGCCGAAACCATCGTTGACCATCAATCGCTTGAGTGTCGCTCGGTATCTGGTAGGTTGCCTAAAGGCGGATGATTTGATCGGCCAAAAAGTAATAATCTCAAAAGCATAAATCATGGAAAAGAAAAACAGTGTCTACATCGCAACAAGCCTGGATGGCAGGATAGCAGATAGAAACGATGGAATCGCCTGGCTCGATTCCATCTCAATTCCGGAAGGGGAAGAAATGGGCTACTATGCGTTCACCAATGATATCGATGCACTGATAATGGGAAGAAATACCTTTGAAACGGTGCTTGGATTTGATGTAGAGTGGCCGTATCAAAAGCCAGTTTTTGTATTGAGCAATTCGCTGAAGGAAATGCCCAAAAGCCATGAGGGGAAAGCTTTCCTCGTCAAAGGCACGTTGAGAGAAGTATTACAACAGATACATGCGCAAGGACACCTTAGGCTCTACATTGATGGTGGGCACACCATTCAAAGTTTTCTTACCGAAGATCTGATTGATGAAATGATCATCACCACCTTCCCCATCGTTCTAGGAGGTGGGCCTTCGCTTTTTTCTGAATTTCCCAAGGAGCTGGCATTTGATCTTGTAGCGTCTAAAGTATACTTCGGTCAGCTGATCCAAAATCATTTTGTAAGGAAGCGGTAAGAAGGATTCGAATATTATCATCACAACCCATGATTCAAACCGAGAGATTATACCTGAGAATTATTCAAGAAGAAGATGCGTCTTTCTTATACCAGCTCATGAATACGTCCAAATGGCATCAGCACATTGGCGATAGAAAGATTCAATCTGAGGCGGATGCGATCCAATACATGCAAGACCGCATGCATCCTGATCTAAAAGTCAAAGGGTTTGTGAACCATGTAATGATCGAAAAAGCATCCGGTGCATCGGTAGGCACGTGCAGTCTACATAACCGAGAGGGTGTAGTAGGAATGGATGTCGGATATGCTCTTCTACCACAATTTGAAGGCAATGGGTATGCTGCTGAGGGGGCAAAGGCCATGGTTAATCATGCATTCAATGTCTATGATCAATCCAAAATACACGCCA
Source organism: Ekhidna sp. (assembly GCF_039940915.1). Taxonomy (GTDB): domain Bacteria; phylum Bacteroidota; class Bacteroidia; order Cytophagales; family Cyclobacteriaceae; genus Ekhidna. Next base: position 728,682 of record NZ_JBDVFO010000003.1, on the reverse strand, counting down.
TTACCAATGAGGAAAACACCGGTTCATGTCGCTTACTGGAAAAATTAGGCTTTGTTCAGCAAGGCTACGCCGATCTGCCCCACCTTTCCGAACACATCCGCTTGTATTCCCTGGAAAGAAAAGCTGATAGTAAGTAATCTTAATCCAAGATAAAAGAATTGGTTGTTTTGGCTCAAATCAACCTTTCCATGCATATTTACAAGCATGGATTCACTGACCAGTGTTTTAGCCATTATACTTTGTATTGGTCTTACTCAAGGAGTTGCCTTTGCGATAATTCTCTGGCGTAAATCCAACCAAGGTTGGGTTGCAAACAGATATAAAGCCCTACTCCTAATTACGCTTTCCTATGGGCTGTTAAATCAGGTATTAAGGCTTTTCGGGATTGGCTACTACGACACCTGGTATCATTTGACACTGGATCTTAGTTGGGCATATGGCCCTTTATTGTTTCTTTATGTAAAAGCACAGGCGAAACCTTTCTACCGATTTGAGAAAAAGGATCGTTGGGTAATTACTCCCATTGTCATTCAGATTATTTGCAGTATTTATGTTCGCTCTCAAAACTTCTTTTGGGACGGTACCAGGGAAAGTCTCTCTTGGCTTGGATACTACGGATACGCCTACTGGCGTAACTATTCAACAGTTCCGATCATAGCAAGCCTACTGATTATTTATTTCTCCTACCGATCCATGCGGCTTTTAAGACAGCTTGATTCGAATGAGGTGGATCAAAAGAATTTTAAATGGGTAAAGAATCTGGTGAAATCATTTGGTACTTATTACGCGGTGGTGCTTTTGATTCTGATTCTGGACCTGGTCATTTATGTAACGACTGTCAGCACAGATTACTATTACTTTACTCGCTTCTACTTCTATCCCTTTTTTATTGGAATGGCCATCCTGATTTATTGGTTTGGTATATCAAGCATTATTCGAAGTGATCAGCGTGTTTTAAAGGTGCGAAAAAAACTATCTGATCCAGAACGAACGCAACTGGAGAAGTTGGCCGAACAGTTGCAAAAATTGATGCATGAGGAGAAGCCTTATAAAGATGCGGAGCTGACTTTGACCACACTCTCAGAGCAGCTAGAAATCAAAGCTTACCTGCTTACCAAAACGCTCAATGAAATACTGCATAGGTCGTTCACTGATTACATAAACGAATATCGGGTGAAAGAAATAGAGCAATTGATCAAAGATCCTGTGAATAACAAATACACCCTCCTTTCACTTGCATATGATGCTGGATTCAACTCAAAATCTTCTTTTAATCGCGCGGTAAAAAAGCATTTGGGCATTGCACCAAGCGAGCTTAAACGGAAAATCTAAGGTGTCAATTCCCAAATTGAGACCAGAACAAGCACTTAAATAGGTTTCAATTCGATAATTGGGACGTTTTTAACATCCTCATGAATGAGCATTGCTTCATAATTTTTAAAACTCAAAACGATTATGAAAGCAATTATTTTAATGACAATCACTTTGCTATTTGTCAGCATTGACGTTCAAGCACAAACATCAACAGACGTACTAATTGGAACCTGGAAACTCGACATGAGTCCGCAAAACACGACAGATGACAATTTCGCTATGATGGAGATCACGAGTGTAAAGGACAACAAACTGAAAGGAACGTTTTACAGGCAAGGTGTGAAACTCAAAAACGGGCATATCAACACACAAACAGATACAATCTATGGGGCTTTGATGTCCGGTGACAATAGCGGCAATTACAACAGCTCGTTCTACTATAGAGATGGAAAACTCTATGGAACCACCCTTGCTGTTGATCGAGCTTTTTTAGCGGTCTGGGTAGCCACGAAAGAATGATGAATTCTTTTTAAACTAAATACCATCAAGGCATAGCTAAGCGATATGCCTTGATGGTTAAATCTTACTCGTTATCATCTTTTGCTTTCTTTACGGCTTCTTTTACCTTTTTATTTATTTGATCAAAATCAACATCCAGGTCTATATCTACATCGTAGGTGGAATAATCCTCTAAGTCTTCGAATAGCTCCATCATTTCCGTACTCAATTCAATCTGTAAATTCGAAAGGTCTACAATCACAGCTTCCGTTGCTAAGACAGATAGCTCGGTAAGCTCGGAGAGCTCAGACAATTCCGAAAGTTCAGACAGTTCCGCCAATTCAGACAGCTCCGCCAATTCAGACAGCTCCGAAAGCTCCGCTAATTCAGACAGTTCAGACAGCTCCGACAAAGCTGATAGCTCAACGAGTTCTTCCAATTCAGCGAGCTCCGAGAATATGGAGAACTGGGAATTGTTTGTGATCTTTTTCAGACCTGCTTTTTTGGATTCCTTTTCGGTGTCTTGTCCAAATCCGTAAAATGAGATGCAAGCAACGAGCAACAGTAATGTGATTTTTTTCATCTTGAGTTTGTTTTATAGAAGTACTTGAGTGCCAGTAAAAGGTTACACCCTAAGTGTGATTTAGAATCAAAAAATGTAACCATTGTAATAAATCTGCATCTAGCTAGACTAATAATTCCAAAGATCACTTTAAAGAATTGAACCTTGAGGAATACACCTAATCCAACTACAAATCAGGTAAGTCCATTCGCGGCACTGATCGACCTTCTTCTTTTTCTCGGCCTCATGTTTTTCGTGCGAACAATCTATTTCGATAGCCTCGGTTTTTGGGGCAATGGATTATTCAAATCAATCTCCACGGTAGGTCTGGCCACTGCGCTGCTGTACTATAGAAAGCAGTCCTGGAAAGATCTTGGCTTGACGAAACCCAAAAACTATCAAAGGCTTTTCATTATCGTGGCAGTAACGCTTGCCGGTACGGTTCTTTCCATAATGCTTTTCCAAATTTTCTTGGCAGATATGTTCCCAAGTAGCGGCGAATCAGCAGCAAGTGCAAACATGAGTAAGGCACAAAGCACTGTTATTGCTATTGTTTCCATCCTTACTGCCGTGTGGATTGAGTCATTCCTGGAGGAGTTGCAGGATCGGGGGTTCTCACTCAATCGGTTCCAGTCCTTGTTCTCAAAAGTGCCTTTTTCTGCTGTATTGGCAGTATTGATGCAGGCTGCCATATTCGGGTTTCGTCATTCGTACGATTTATCCGAGCGTTCCATGACTACCGGCTTAATCGGGCTGGTCTTTGGTATCGTCTATGTAGTAACGGGCAGGAACTTGTGGCCCTTAATCTTTGCGCATATCATGCTCAATACCATGTCCATGGCTGATAAATTTTAAACGTGAAAGATCGATAATACTTCTGATAAGGAGTGCTATTTGATGTCGTGAGTAGACGCTGGTTCCTAACCTGCACCTATCAATTCAGCTAAAAGAAGTCAAGATCATATCTCAACCAACTAAATTAGAGATGCTTTTTGCTTCCTAGCTCTGTTCTAAAATCAAAAAGTCATTAAGTCTTTGACTTTTACCCCGAGTGTATCTGCGATGTGAAACAAGGTCACCAAATCACAGTCAAGCTCTCCACATTCTAGTTGAACGATTAAACCCTCATCAACAGCACTCATTTCAGAAAGTTGATTAACAGTTAAATGCCTCAACGTTCTTATCTTTTTTACCTGAATTCCTATCCTCTTGAGTAAGTCATTGCAATTATCCATTTCTATTTGTTCGTTATAGCGAACAAATGTAATGAAAGAAAACTCCATATTCGCAATAGTGAACACAGAACAAAAATATTTGACCGCTTTAGGCTTGAAAATCAAACGCTTAAGGGAAGCTAAAGGCTTTGAGCAAAAAGCTTTTGCAATATTTTGTGAGGTTGGTAGAACTCAATTGTATAAGATTGAGAAAGGCCAGACAAATCCACGTTTACTTACCCTAATGAAAATAGCCAATGGCTTGAAAATACAAGTAGCTGAGCTGCTATCAACAGAAGATTAGCAGCAGTTCTTCTGATTACACCCCCTCGTTCTAGCCTGCAAATACGGTCACTTTTGTATGAATTCTAATGAATACCTAATGCTTGAAACTAATCCTCAAATCGGCTACCTTAGTACAAGGCAAAAAGTCAAAGCATCATATCAGGACATTACGTATAAGTCTGAAAGAGTAAAAATCAATAGCAATCCTCTCATTGACAACTGAAGAATCAATCCAATGAAACCATCAAAACTCTTCCTTCCTGTTTTCATTGCCATTGCAATTTTAGGTTCAAGTTGCCAGGAAGATGACTCTTTGGAGAATGGCATACATAGTGGAAAACTTAAACGAATCATTACACGAGTAAGTACTACCGCATCAAGTAGCAGTGTTAGTGAATATGTGTATGATGAAGAAGGTAGAATTAGCAAAGTTTCGCTTTCAACGTATGAAGGTGAGGAAATTGTAAAGTTGTTTAACTACGATTTGTACACATATAATTCTCAAGGACAATTAGAAGGAATTCAGCACTTTAGCGCAAATAATAATTCGCCTTCTGGTTTTATCAGTTTGATCAATTACACATACGCGTATTCAAATGATGGTAAAAAGGAAAAAGAACACCGAGAATACCCTCAATTAAGTTCATCTGATTACTCCCTTTTCAAATATGAAAATGATGTATTATCAATAATTGAGAAGTATGAAAAAGATTCTGATGAGCTGGAATATTATATTCTAAACAAATACAACGATTCTGGAAACTTAGTAAGAGAAACTAAGTTCTCCAGAGACAGTACGCCATTTTGGTACGAACAACATTCCTTTGAGAATGGATTGAATGTACGGACAGATGTTTTTGGTTATCCAGGATTAGAACCTGTAGAAACACATTTAAAAGAAATTATTAAGACCTATGATGAAAATAATAATCTCGCAATACGAGAACTCAGAGAGCTTTACCCCTTCAACAGTGGCTTTTCTAGGTTTAAGTATTATTCATATGAATATTATGAATAATAACTCTCAGCAATGCAATTTTCTACATGTACTACTCTTTAAAACTGAAGCATAAGCTCTATCCCAGCCTCCCCTCAATCCACAAAAATCCAAACGCCAGCACAAGCACTGAGAAGAAGATCCATTTCGAAACAGGCTGCTGAATTTTAATTACTTGAACTTCAGAATCACTGTTCTGACTCACAAAAACTGTCGTTTGCTCACGCTTTTGCTGCGCCTTTTGTGCTTGCCAGTCTGCTGAGCCATACACGAAGAAGGTATGCGTCTGCTCTCCTACCTTGAGTTCACTCCACCCTCGCCCTGTCGGCCAGCCCATGCTCGTAAACACTCCTGGTTGATGCCATTTTTCTTTGATCGCTAACCGCGTGAAATCCAGGTAAACCTGTTCTTCTCCCTCAGTCCGAAAAGCAAACGTTGTTGGTTCATCAGCTCTGGGGAAGTTAGGAATGCTTATGTCCACCTCCACCATCTCCGCTCCTACTATGGGCTGAAGCAAGGCATTCCACAATTCCCTGTACAGCTGATCATGGCCTTTTAGCTGTAGCTGATATGTGGCATCCAGCAAAGGCAATAGCACTTTGCCCAATCCTTCCGTATGCACATGCCCAATAACATTTCCTTGAACCTTAACCTGCTGATCGTATCCGATGGATGAAATAGATTTATCAAGTTCAACCGATTGCTGGTTAGTTTTTAAGGTAAGTGTTTGTGTTGCAGTCGTTCGTGTTCTCAACCAGGCATTGGAGGCATCATCCAGCCAGATAATGCCCAAAGTCCCCTTTTTCAGTGCGGCATTAAGGTTCTGCCTCTCACTGTACGATAGCTCATCGTAACTTTCTTTGTCCAATACCAGGACCTTAAAGTCCTGCAATAGCGACCTGGATAATCGCTTCAACGATCGGTTATTCAAATTGGAAAAGGACTCACGAAAGGTTTCTTTAGACACTTGCAGTCTTTCCGCTACACCGTAGCCTTCCTCTTTCAGAAGATTCTTCAAAAATCGAATTTCAAAAGAGGGTGCACTGGTCAGTATCAGCGTACTAAATCCCGTTCGTTCGCGCACCTTCATTGGTACGATTTCTTTAAATAAGGTGTCTATTTCCCGCACACCAATGAGTTCATACGTCAGATTGCCGGCCACCTGAGGATTTACATCGAAAGTGACCGTTTCGCTATCGGTATTGAGTGGTTTCATCGAACGTCCTATACCTGTCCCGGACAAGTGGATATCCATTGGATCATTTGCCGCAATTCGAAAAGTGATTGGTGTGCGCGTATTCGTTACAGCTTCATTCGTACTGACTTCCAGCGGTCCTTCCTTTCTCCGTTTTGACTCCAAATATTCAAACGTGTGTGCCACCTGACTCAGCTCCCAGGTTTCTAGTCCATCCCCTAACACGATCATTTCCTCAATCACCCGTGTAGATTTGAATTTTAAGTACGTGTCAAAATCTATGATTTCGAATCCCCTTTTTAGAAGACTATCGGCCTCAATGGGGAACTCAGATGCTGTGTGTAACGCTATCTTGATGCGATCGGCTCTGGCTTCAACATAGGGTTTCAGATACAATCCCAAAAAGCAAACAACAATGAGTGCGTTGGCGGACAAGCGCCACACCCTTCGTCTCTTTCCAAGTGATTGAACGTCCCAGAAAATGAGTAACGAAAGCAATGCCACACCAATTAAAAGTATCCACCATTCTGGAACGTTCTCGTACATCATCGGCTGCCGCTGTTTGTGAGTGACTCGATGAATGCCTCTGTATACGCATCCTCTGCTCGATCATTACCGAGCGGTAAGGTGTTCTCTTGTGGGATTGCGGCTTCCATTACGTTTTTCAGCTTCGTCAAGCCATTGGTGTCTGTCTCGTCCAGCTGTTCCTTGCCGAGGAGTGTTTTCAATTGATTCAGTGCGGTAAGGTATTTTCCGGGGTTTTCCACCGCCAACCCGGCAAGTTCATCTCCTGCCGCTTGCATTACGGCTTTGGCATTAGCGTCCCACACAATCGTCTTGAATCTTACCTCATCTATCCACTGGATGGCTTTGCGAATGGATGGATAGCTCATTTCTGATTCTATCACATCTTCAAATGGGTTTTGGTTAAGTTTCTTCAGCTTACCTGTCAAGCGACTCTCATCCACATTTACCGGAGGCGGATCGAATCCGATGCGCTGAACATAGATACGTGCATGATTCCTGATTTCTTTCAACAGCTCATGTGCCTTCATCTGATAGGGCAATGACTTGTGAGGTTCATACAAACGGAGATACAATTCTGCATCCCACATTTCATTGAGCGCTGCTCGCAGCTTAGACTTAAGGGATTGTGTATAAAAAGTAGCGGTTTCTTCATCCTCGTGGTTGTGCATGAATTGTTCAAGAAGACTATTTTCTTCTGCTGCGTCTTCATGCTCGTGATCATGATCGTCAGCTTCTGTGCCACGATCCATCCACTGGCCTTCTTCGTTTTCTGCATCGGTATCGTGACCAAATTCAGTGAGCACATCTTCTCCTGCACCAGGCTCCACAGGTTCTTCGGCCACCTCCAACCCACTGTCTTCTTCCTCGCCTATGAACTGTCCATACTTCAAGCGCAGTTGTTTTTGATCGTATCCAAGGGCGTTACTCTTAGAATTAAAATCATGAGCTGACAGTTGTTTTTTTTCTTCAATGAGTTTCTTGGTGTCAATGATGATCTGCAACTGACTCCTGAAAAAATCAGGCATCAAGTCTACACCTAGGGCCCCTTGCAAGGAAAACTCCACTTCAGTTGTATCGGTTAAAATGATGAAGTAGGTATCCGTTCTGGCTTGCTGATTGGTTGGTTGTTTGTTGTCGAAGGCCGTAACATAGAAATACAGCTCATTCCCCGGCTCCATGTCCAGCTCATCCAAATCGAATGAAACCGGATACACAATCTTTCTACCTTGTACTCTTCGAGGAAATGAAATCTTCTGTTCCCTGAATTTTACCGATTCACCGGAGCCTTTGGTGATGGTTGCTACAATGTATCCACTTGTCAACCCATAGTCATCTGAAATTGACACGTTCAAATCGATCCTGAGATTTTTGCGATAATCCAATCGTTGGAATGGAGGGATGCCAGTCACAACAATTTCCGGTTTTTCATCCGGTATCACATTGAGCTCATAGTAGGGTGAAGAAATCAGCTGACCATCCTTATCCATGTAGTTGAGGGTATATAAACTGCTCTTTAGGGTTTTGATTCGGACTTTATGCGTTCCCTTATTTAACGAAGCGACCAAACTATCTCCGCTACTGAAGCGCAACCATACCGCTTGAGGTTCACCATTAAATTTTAATTCCCAACTAATCGCCGATTGCTCCGGAACGGATAGATCAAACGACTGATGCTTTTTAGTTCGCATACCCGTGTATGCCGGAGGAGAAGAGTAAAGACGAAAGCTGGACAGAAAGGTGGAATCCGATGAAGGAACAACACCTCCATTCGCAGTTGTTTTTGTGTCGACAAATGAATCATTGCCTTCAACTCCAGTAAAACCACTTAGCAGTGTGTATCCCGTTAAGCTAACAATGAGCAATGCACCAACCATTAGCAAATCCCTCCAATAAACCGGGTACTGAAACGTAGGCAGTTGCTGCGCCAATGCTGCATTGACTCGCGCCTGTTGCAGTGATTGAAGCTCTCCCGTTGGTGTTTGAAAAAGAAGATCAGTACTGTATTCTGCAGGATCGTATTGCTTATTGACCAGGCTTATCAGATCCTCCTGTGACGGAAGTCGTCGCAATTCGAGTACAATGAAGAGAATGAATAAAGTGCTCAATCCCGCTATCCAATACCACTGAATTTCACCAAGCATGTTCATCAACACAACAAGTCCCACAATAAGTAAAGTCCAGGCAAGGCACTTCAGGAAAATTCGTATTTTCCAACGCTTTTGAATGATATGTAGTGCTGAGTTAATCATACTGAAGCAGCACTTGATTTAAAACTCAGCCATCGCTCTAGCAAAAGGATAGTGATCAATACTATCCACAAAAAGGAAGAGGCATCTTCAGTCTCATTCAAGGTTCCAGCTTCATCCTTCTTATACGCAAACGCCTTTAAATCCATGGTTAATCGTTCATCAATTTCTCCAGCAAAATGGTTGTCTACAAAGACATTCAGTAGTTTACGAGGAAGCTCCATTTGAATCGCCTCTTCACTTGAAAGGCTTCCATTGACTCGTAAATACTTGCCCAACTGTTTCATCCCGAATACGCGATTATCCACCACAATGATGCGTTCTGGAGTCGCTACAGGAACATCGGAAAGCCAAATGACCCAGTCAGCTTGCTCCATTGATTCTACACGCTTCACGGTAACCATGGATACGTTCTGAATAGCAGCTAAAGCTGCCCGAAAGACTTGCCCGAGTTTCCTGTATGGTTCGTCCACCTGCAAATAGTAGGATATTTCAATCGGCTCCCCTCCGTTTGCATTGACTAATTCATAGTCTGTAGACCATTCATCGTATGAAGCTGTCAAGGCATATGAATTCGAACTCTTCGACAATGCGGCCAGTTGATTGGTCTTCACTTTATCTGGAGGCTTGATCCATTGGCAAATCGAGGACAAATTCTTTCGCTTACCGACAAAAGCTCTTTGATGCAGCGGGGAAATAACAATCAGGCATTCAGCACTCGCCGTTGGGAGATTGCTCAACAAATTCCAATAATCTGTATTTGACGCACTTGAGGGTTGATCAACAATGTGAGGAAAGTCATTTGCTAGCCATCGTACTTCCACTCCCTCTTCCACCGTATCCATCAACTGCTGAACAAGTTCACTGTCTTTGTAAGACTGATCTACCAGATACATTCGTGATGCTTTACCCTGATCTGATGCGAGCTGCATGTCTGCAAGTAGGAAAACAATCAAGGTCAATATCAGGAGCCTCAAAACAAGCAGTAACCATTGACTAGGCATAATGGAACGCGTGGTTCTCGTCTCTGTTTCTCTTAAAAAACGAAGGCTACCAAAGGCCACAGATTCCTTAGCATCCTTACTCCACATGTGAATGATGATGGGTACCAGCAGGGCACCCAGACCAATCAGAAAAAATGGAGTTAAAAATGACATTACAATAAACTTTTTCTTCGATGGATGAATGCATTGATCAGTAATGCAATCGGAACCGTAAAATCAATCGAATGATAGTCGATACCTGCGGACAGAAATTCATCTGCCAATTCCTTCTTCCAACTCTTCACCCGCTTTTGATAGGTATCCTTTAATACTTGCGGGTTCAATTGAGTAGCTACACCGGTTTCCAGATCTTTCAACTTCACAGCATTTCCGAAATCGAGTGATTCTTCCCTGGCCCCCATAAGATGGAATATGATGACCTCATTTCTCGACGATTTCAATGATCGAATGAATTGCATCATCTCCTCTTCCTCGTCATACATGTCCGTTATGAATACAAACAATTCTTTGGACTTGCGTTGCTCGATGAATGGCTGCTGAAACTGAACAGTCTCTGTCAGGTTTTGCAAGCTCAACAAGAAGCGATTCCAATGTTTTTTATCATTCCCTGATTTCATATTTACTCCATCGGCCAGACTGATCCAGTCTCCGTTTTGAAGTGCGACGTAAGCCAGAACACCACATAGCATTTTAGCAGCGTCTAGTTTTGACCAGCCATTTTCCTCGTAATTCATTGATCGAGAAGTGTCGATCATGAACGTGACGTCTATGTTGGTTTCTACCTCGGACTGCTTGATATAAAATTTATCTGAACGTGCATACATTTTCCAGTCAAGCTGCCGCAGGTCATCTCCCTGACTGTAGGGTCTGTACTGACTGAATTCCATGCCTGTACCCAGCCGTCTGCTCCGTTTGATCCCATGATACTCACCCATTGCAAGTGATCGAATCGCCCAGTCAAATTCATGAATGGATGATAAAATCTCTGGGTCGATCTGAAACAGGCTCTCTGCCATTCTAAATAGTCTTCAAGAAAGGTTCTAAGAGATTGTCTGCTGTCTTTTTCTCTGACTCAGCTTTGAAATTGAGCAGTATCCTGTGTCGCAACGCCGGCAATAGAATTGCTTTGATATCACCGGGAGTTACTGAAAAACGACCATTCATCAATGCGTGCGCCTTTGCTGCCATGATTACGGCCTGTCCTGCCCGTGGACCGGCTCCAAAATCGACATAGTCAATCACCTGCTTCACCTGACTGGTGTCCGGACGCGTAGATCTTACCAGCTGACTGATCGCTTTGATCAAATCATCTGAAATAAATACTTCTCTCACGAGCTCTTGCAGACGAATGATCTCTTTTCCCTTCAGCACGGCTTTTATGGAGTCAGGCATCTTTCCTGTTGTCAGCTTCAAAATTTCTTCTTCTTCCTGCTCCGTAGGGTAGCCAATCTTCACATACAGCAGAAAGCGGTCTACCTGGGCTTCCGGCAATGGGAAAGTACCAGATTGTTCCAATGGGTTTTGTGTTGCAAGCATAAAAAACGGACGATCCATCCGGTAATCTTTACCTGCATAGGTGACCTTATACTCTTGCATCACTTCCAGCAGTGCCGCTTGAGTCTTGGGCGGAGTACGGTTAATTTCATCCGCCAGTAACACATTGGTGAATACCGGTCCTTGAATGTATTTGAATGATTTATGGCCACTCTCGTCTTGCTCAATCACTTCTGTTCCCAAGATATCTGTAGGCATCAAATCGGGTGTGAATTGGATGCGATTGAAATCGAGACTCAGTGCTTTGGCCAGTGATTTAATCATCAGCGTCTTAGCCAATCCAGGCAAGCCTTCGAGCAAAACATGGCCACCAGCAAGCATACCGATTATGAGTTGATCCATCACCTCTTCCTGTCCCACGACAACCTTATGAACCTCCTGCTTGAGTGTTTGAAGCTTGGCTACAAGGCCGCTCACTTCTTTTTCTAGTTTATCTAAGTTTTTATCCATCGTTAAAATCTATTCAAGCCATCAGCTTGTCAATGCGTAGGTGATGATATTGACACTAAATCGTGTATTATCAATTCTATACCAGCGTTTATTTCTAAAATCATAATCCCATTCGCAACCATAATCTTTATTGCTATAGAGCACTCCGATCCTCCCGTTCACTTCCACGGCCTTCAAATAATCATGCACTAGATCGTCCCCCCAGCCATTCAGCTCTTGAGAGGTGGCAGGTGGGCCGTCAAACTCAAAAAAGCTTCGGTACAAGATGTGATCGTTGGGAATCTTTTTGAGCTCGCCAGCACCAAACAAGTCTTCCATCTGTGTTTCAAAAGACTTTGCAAAAAGACCTTCAATGTCATGATTGCAATCATCTACGAACACAAAGCCACCATTCTCAACATAGGACTTGAAGTTGGCAGCTTCGTCACTTGTAAACTGTACCAGCTTATGGCCGGACAGGTAGCAGAAGGGTGATTCGAAAAGCTCATTGCTACTCAGCGGCACAATTTTCTCAACCGTATCTACCGGAATGGTTGTGTACTGCACTAATGAATGCAGGATATTTGATGGCATGCGCTGATCTACGTCCCAATCCCCAGACTCGTATTGGAGTCGGGTGAAAAAGAATGGGTTGTTTTTACTGATCTTTCGCATATCCATCTAACACCAAATTACGTGTTTCAAATTCCATCTCCATTTAGAAATTTACCAGTGGTTGATTGGAAGGATTAAGATCAATTTTTAGCCATTAAAAAAGGCTGCTCACATGACATGAGCAGCCTTACCTATTGAATTATACAATTAAACTGCATCTGACAAGCTGGTGAACGTGAAATCACGCACCTTCATGTAAGGAATCAAATTTCCATTGATCCTTACTTGCTGTCCCAGGGTCTCCAGGTTATTCAGCATGATAATGGGACTTTCGTTGAAACGGAAGTTCTTTACCGGATGCTTGATCTTACCATTCTCAATGAAGAATGTTCCATCGCGTGTCAAACCTGTGTAGAGCAATGTTTGCGGATCTACCGTACGGATGTACCACAAACGTGTCACAAGGATGCCTTTTTTCGTATCCTTAATCATGTCTTCGAGGGAGGCATCTCCACCTTCCATGATCCCATTTTGTGCGAATGGTACGGGTTCCACTCCTTTTTCCTTCGCCCAAAATCTTGAATAAGCAAGGTTTTTAACCACACCTTCCTTCAACCAATCCATCTTCTTAACCGCCTGACCGCTTCCATTCCATGTAGGAGCTGGTACCAGAGGATTTTGAGGGTCCGAGTAAATATTGATTCTTTCATCAACTATTTTCTCTCCCAACTTCGTTCCGCCACCTTCTTTCGACATGAAGCTTCTGCCTTCATCAGCCGTTCTGGCATTGAAGGATCCGAACATGTTGTTGAGAAGCTGCACAGAGGCTGCCGGCTCAAGGATCACTGTGTATTTACCAGGCTCTATCGCCTTAGCATTTCTCGATTGAAGCGCCTTATCAATAGCGATAGCTGAAGCTTCTTCGCCATTAAAATTGTTTACATCGTTTACATCTCTTGTCACCCATCCTGAGCCTGTGCCATCATTGGATCGCATGGTCACAGTGAAGTTCAAGCTTGTAGACTGGTTGTAAGCAAATAAGCCATTGCTGTTTGCCATTGCACCGAAATTCGCTGAATCGTTAAGAAAGCCTGCAGATGTTACATCTTTAGCTCTTGCAGGTTCGATACTCTTTGAAGCTACCTCTGCTCGATAATCAGGTGTGATTTTCGCCGTAGACTCAAAATACTCCTTGGATTCATCGTATGCCTGTGGTCCCAGGGGCGGCATGAATTCTGGATTTTCCGGAGCTAGTTTGGCCAGTTCTTCCGAAGTTTTCACTGCCCTTGCTATTGCATCATCCGTAAACTCATCCAGCGTGGCTACACCTACCCTGTTGCCAAAGCTTGATTGAATAACCAGGTTTTGATTGTTTTGATATCCAGCCGTTGATACTGTATTTCGCGCATACCTGATATTACCGCTATTGTTACCGTTAAGGTTGACTTCACAGGTTTCAGCCTTGGAATAGGAAAGCGTCTTATCTAAGATTTGTTTCGCTTCTTCTTTCGTATATATTGCCATTGTCTTATTGTCTTATTTGATCAAATATTTCTACCTGTGTTAATCACATTAATACCATTGAACCGTGTGGTAGACGACCCATGTGATACTGCACTGATCTGGGAAGGTTGTCCCTTACCATCGAAAAATGAACCAAACATTCGATAGTCTGATTCATCGCAAATAGCTGCACACGAATTCCAAAACTCTTGTGTATTGGACTGATAAGCAACATCGTTTAGCATTCCTGCAATCTCTCCGTTCTTAATTTCATAATATACCGTGCCTCCAAATTGGAAATTGTATCGCTGTTGATCAATGGAATATGATCCTCTGCCCGCAATGTAAATTCCCTTCTCAACATCTTTGATCATATCTGCTGTTGATAACTTCTCCTTACCCGGACGAAGTGAGACATTTGGCATTCGCTGAAACTGTACATCATTCCATGATTGCGAGTAGCAGCATCCATGAGATTCTTTTTGATCAATCATATGCACTTGATCTCTGATAGCCTGGTAGTTTACCAGCACGCCCTCTTTTACAAGATCCCATTCCCTGCAAGCGACTCCTTCATCATCGTATCCAACAGCGCCAAGTGATCCCACCTGTTTCTTGTCAGCTACCAGATTTACGAGCTTACTTCCGTATTCAAATTTCTTGGTTTTCCATTTGTCAAGTGTGGCAAAGGAAGTACCGGCATAGTTGGCTTCATATCCCAATACACGATCCAGTTCAAGCGGATGGCCTACAGATTCATGAATCGTAAGTCCGAGGTGATTTGGTTCTAACACTAAATCATACTTTCCTGGCTCTACGGATTTTGTGTTTTCAGATAACATTTCTTTGGCCTGAATAGCGGCATCTGTTGCATCAGCAATGATGTCGTATCTATTTCTAAACATTTTCACGCCACCAGGACCCTCTATGGTTTCATTAGGATCGGGCTCCATGTATTCATAGCCAAGTCCCATTGGGGCACTAAGTCCTTGACGGGACTTGAACTTCCCTGCTTTCGGGTCGATGGCCGTTACTTGCATGAATGGCCATATACGATGCACATCCTGATCGATATACGACCCTTCTGTAGATGCAAAGTATTTCTGCTCATTTACTTGAAAAATTGCCGAATTGACATAATTGGCTCCTTTTTCCATAGCCGCAGCATTTGCAGTCAGCAAAAGGTCTGCTTTTTCGGTAATTGGAACTTCAATGGCATTTCGCTTGATTGGTGTTTTCCATGAAACTTCTCCATGTGATGCTACCGGAGCTAGCACTACAGGTTCTTTCTGAATTTTACTATTGGCCTTTGCAATTTGCACTGCAATTTCGGCCGCCTTCTTGATACCATCCGGTGTTACATCAATGGTAGACGAAAAACCCCATGTGCCATTGGCTATTACGCGTACTCCGACTCCAAAAGATTCGGTGTTGACCACATTTTGTACCTTGTCTTCTCTAGTGAAAACAAACTGATTGAGATACCTCCCAATTCTTACATCTGCATAGCTGGCACCGGCTGACTTAGCTGCATTTAGTCCTACATCAGAAAGTATTTTCTTTTGTCTAACATCGATACCATCAGCTAATAATGCCTCTAACGGAACGGATTGACCCATCATTGGAAAAGGAAGCATTGCTGCACCAGCTCCAAGACCCGCAATCTGAATAAAATCTCTTCTTTTCAAAGCGTTATTATTTAAGTTGATTATACTTTTTAATTTGGTTTGATTAGAAAAATCTAATTGACCCTTTGTATGGAAGTTAGAAAAACTTATGAGAGAATGGAATCATTTTTACGTAAGTGGTAATAAATATGGCATCATCGTCCCGAAGCATTCCATTGATATAAAAGAGCTTCACTTCTTACACATGAGTGACATACCCTTGTCACTCGCATGATTTACTTTGCACCTGTGGACTACCGAAAGATCATTCATATTGATATGGATGCGTTTTATGCGTCAGTAGAACAGCTGGACAATCCAGAGCTGAGAGGGAAACCTGTGGCAGTAGGTGGCAACTCACAACGAGGTGTAGTCGCTGCAGCTAGTTATGAAGCCAGAAAGTATGGCGTGAAATCAGCGATGCCTTCTGCTAAAGCCGCAAAGCAATGTCCGCAGTTGATATTCGTACCACACAGATTTTCTCGATACAAAGAGTTCTCCAGTCAAATACGTGAAGTTTTTTTCGAATACACGGATCTTGTAGAGCCTCTCTCGTTGGATGAGGCCTACCTTGACGTTACTGAGAATAAAATTGGTTTAAACTCTGCGACGCTCATTGCAAAAGAGATCAAAATGAAAATAATGGAGCGCACGGGACTCGTAGCATCAGCCGGAATATCTTATAACAAATTTCTTGCAAAGACAGCTTCGGACATGGACAAACCGGATGGGCTGTATGTGATCCTTCCAGCAGATGCAGAAGACTTTGTGGCTTCATTACCGGTGCATCGTTTTTACGGCATTGGCAAAGTGACTGCCGAAAAAATGGTGAAGGCAGGAATTTTCACTGGAAAAGATCTTCGAAAAAAAAGCTTAGAGGATCTAAAACTTCGCTATGGGAAGTCAGGACAATATTACTACAACATCTCGCGAGCAGTAGATACAAGAAGTGTGCAGCCTGTGCGGGAAACCAAATCCGTAAGTGCAGAACGAACTTTTGAAGATAACCTCCTTGAAATGGCTGATATTTTAAATGAGATTGATCGCATAGCGCATATCTCTTTCGATCGGTATCAGCGAAGCAAGGCTAGTGATGGACATACGCTGACACTCAAGCTTAAGTACGCAGATTTCAGACAAATTACCAGAAGTAAAACGCTGGAGCAAAGCGTAAACCAAGAAGCTCAGTTTGTTGATTTAGCCATTTCGCTCATGACGGAAGATCTCCTCAATGACGAAGGTATTCGACTGATTGGAGTTGGGATTTCTAACTTCAGGAAAGATGAAGAACCAGTAGAACCTAGTCAACTAACACTAGAGTTTTGAATCTGATTCTTCTGAGTCATCAATGAGGTGATCCAAATCGTACTCGGGAGGAAAGGGGCTTAATTCTTCTTTTTCTGTAGGGGCTTTTCGATCCTTGCCTCCGCTGCTTCTTCCTATCAGAAAATTGATCCCTATTCTTGCGTCCATACCTGTTAAATCACCAGCACTTCTGGCAGCATTTAACACATCGTCAAATGCTCCATATAGCTGCAAGGACCCTACTCTCACAGCAAAGCCTCCACCTACTTTGACTTGCCTAAATTGATCTTTAGAAACGGTGGTTGATAGCGTAAGAGCTTTTCCAAACCGATGGGTATAGCCTACACCGAAACCTACTTCTGTCAAGAAGTATGAAGATTGATTATATGCCAACGAACCTGATATTGTCCCCTTATTACTAATCGAATAACTAGCTCCCATCAGTAGTCGGGCGCCAACGCTTGTTTTGAATTGTGTTTGATCGATTGTGGTTTCTTTCCATGCATCCAGACTATCCTCCAATGCTTCTGTTAGATCAATATCGTTGATGTCATCAAAACCACCCAAAGTTATTTGACTGCTTTTCAGCGTATGATTTTCTATGTCTTGCTTCCAATTGATAAAACCTAAGTCATTGATTGCCAATGATCCACTAAGTCTCTCATTTATTTGCATTTCTGCTCCCAGGTCAATGGCAAACCCCTTATTATCATTGCTTCCAAATCCAATAATGTAGCCAGCTGGGTCATTTGCTTCCAATTCATTGAAACCCACTGTACGGAATGTCGCATTATTGAACTGTACATTTATGTCATACGAATCGGGATCAGTAAACATTGTCATCGTCGCATTGTCTGCTGCGCTTGCATGAGCAATTCCATGTAGGTATTTGACTCGACCTCCTATTCGCAATAGCTTGTCAGTTGCCACCACGATATCTTGTGAATAGCCAAGTCCTATTTCGTGATAGGCTATTCCACCTCCTTTGAGCTGTTTTTCTTCTATTTGCTGACCAATAAAATTTCCATTCCCATAAACAAAGTAGTTTAGGAAATTGACCGGATAATTAAAACCTCCCTCGTATCTAAGATTTGCAAAAAGTGTGAATGCTTTATTTCCACTTCTAATGCCAAATTGAAACAATGATACATCTCCCCTCAATCGCACATTATCACCCTCTTTCAAGTTAGCTAAGGCACTTTGCAAGTCAACCTGAACTGAATCAGTGCCTTCTATTGGTCTCACTAGCTGATTGTAGCTAAGCTCACTGTTCAGCTTTGTATTGATCCCAGAAAGAACCGGCAAGGAGAAATAAAACTCAGCATCAGGAAAAAATGCTGCGTTATTAATGCTTGATTGTGGGGTCAAAGAGCCCATATGATAAAATCCCAGGTCCGATTGAGCATTGGATATATTTACAATCAAGATTCCGATTGCGAGTACGCTAGTTATTCTTTTCATAAATCAATACTTGCTTTTCCTTCGGCAGTTAAATGAATTTCGAGTAGATAATCGGAGTAGATTTTCACAAAATCACCATCCTGATGTCCCAAAGTAAATATGCTCATGGAGGCAATCACCTCAGTTGAATTAAGGAAAGCATCAATTCCTTCCTCATCAAGTGCAACCGAAGACAAGGTGATCGTTGGTTCCGTGCTTCGTCCATCTATTCCTATTTCAGGAGACGTAATTAGCGCAATTTCAGCAAGGGTGTAGAGTGCATTTCCGTCATCGTCTATGAAAGATAGATTCAGCAATCCATTAAAGGGTATTTCATTGATTACCTCGATGTTAATCTTTAAGGAGTCTGCATCGTTGAGGTCAGAGCCCGAAACCGAAAGCTCAAACTCTTTTGAAAATCCATCCATCTTAAGATCTAAAGGAATTTCAACAGTCGTCACAATCTCAACATAGCTACTGTCAGTCAAATAATTGTTTATGTTATCAGACGCGGGAGGATTTGGTATTGCCGTTAAATCAAACACCATTTTGTTTGGGGTAGTATTCAGCAACTCATCGATGTTGCTATTGGATTTATCTATACTGAATGAAGATTTTACTCCTTGTCCTAGCTGTGTATTGTTGGGGGCATCAACAAACTGATTATTGTCAACGACCGATCCAGCAAGTGTTAATTCTGAATTATCTGCGTTGAAAGAAGTGATTTCATCCAAGGAGACCCCTAGTTCGACCCCAAACGTATTTACAAAATCCATCGTAATTGATGGATTATTTAGGGCAAGACCATTTTCACTGAACTCGTCGAAAGCAGAAATAAGGATACTGTCTTTTTGAACCTCCACAGGATCAGACCCGAAATCTCCAAAAAGCGCTGAAAACTGCGAATCAATAAATGCGAGTTCTATAGCAACCTCATCTGAAGCATTAATAGTCTTACCAGCAGGAATGTGAAGCGTCATGTCCAGAGCCACTTCAAAAATATTTGAAGACCCTATTCGCCGCGATACATTCTTAAGGCCGGCTAATGATCTGGATTGAGAATCTGACGAGGATATTGCTGGTAACGTTCGATCGAAAATAAGAGGTTCATTATCCGAATTTTTCACATCCTTCAATGTGAGGATATAATCAATCTCAATATCAAAGTCTGAGGAAAGCGTGTATGTCAGCGTCCCTCCACTGAAAAAAGTTGAATCCAATCGTTCTCCATTTTCAGGGTTAAATTCAAATTCAAAATTTTTCGTTGGAATTGTTACTGTCGCTTCGGTCCCTATGGCGGGTATATCAACATCAAATGGTGAAAAGCTATCCGTATTTGTGATTTCGCCTACTTCAACAAACGAATCTACGTCATCAAAAAAGGAGGTATCTCTGAAGATAAATGACATAGAAAAATCACTTCCTTCGGTTACCTCCAGGCTTTCATCCTCCAAATCATCAATGAGCTCGCCTACAGTGTATTTAATATTACCAAGGTTAATAGCAAAAGCGTTATCAATCGAAGGCCCCTTCACTTTGTCCAGTTCTATAGAACCAAAATCACAACCTTCAGTTATCAACAGAAGCAGGAATGTTCTTAAAAATTTATTCATAAATGATTTAAATAAATTCAAATTTTAACATGGAAAAAAAGGTGGTGAATTTTTTTTTGAACTTCCTCAGTTCAACTAAATAGAAGAGCAAAACTAGAAAAACCCTACTCCGTACGGGCAGTAGAAAACGCTTATTGATCGTCCCTAATATGGAGTTCGTCCTGAAAGGTAGATCTCAATATTGAATTTCTATTTCTTAGTCATCTAGACTTAGAGAATTTCAAAAGAGAAGAAAATATTTGGGGGTAGCTTTAAACGCAAATTAAATAAAAAACTTCACTGGCGCTTAAGGAAAATGAAATCTCCTCCTTCATCTCCTGCCTGTGAAATGGGTCCATACTGTGGCACTTGACCATTGGGACTATTGTTGATTACGGCTGTTTTAAAATGTCGGAAGAGCTGATCCGCTGAAAGCAACGGAGATTGATTATTAATCAGGTTCTTTAACAGATATTCAATGAATACACTTTCATCAGGCACCGTCTTTAGTGTTCCGCTAGTCATTGCCTTTCTGCTTGGGAGTTTATACACTTCCAAAACAGCTCTACTATTGCCAAAAACTGCTCGTTCTTTAAGTATGCCGCCACTAAAACATGCATCAGATATCAACAGCGTATGCTTAGAGTTGATGCCTCCCACGTAATCTCTAAGCGTACTATTGGACAACCAATAAGATTTGGAGTCTAATGAAGCATCGCTAGGTAGCCAGTACCCTTGATTTAATTGCTCATTCCAGATACCATGACCAGCATAGAATATCAGCAGGTTATCTTTTTCTGTAACAACACCCGTAAGGTTGTCCAGGGCTTTGATGATATCCTCTCTCCGCGGGTTTTCCAGCACAGTTACATTTTCCTGATCGAAGGCATAGTGATAGGTAAGCACACCTGCCAGCTGTTCAGCATCATTGATTGGATTGTCTAAGTCCTGAATTTCATCGTCTCGATAATTATTCACACCAATGATCAATGCGTAATATTTTCTTTTACCCAATTCATTGATCAGTGCTTTACCTACAGCGTCTTTTTCTGCCATTGGGGTAGTCGGGGTTGCCTGACTTTGAGCTACCTGCGGTGATTCCGTAACTGGTATTTCTTTAAAAAGGGCAACATTACCCGATACCAGTGGTGCACATGTATTCAGCTTGATATCTCCTTTCCATCTACCTGTGAGGCTTTCTCTACCTTCATTTAATTGATAGGTCAATTCATTTTTTGCCATACACGCAACACCTGTTTTATAGATGATTTCCTTACCCTCGAGTGTGATTTTTCCCTCTTTAATTCTGCCCTCTACTCTTGCTTTGATGGAATCTTTCTTCTCTAGGTTTTTTGCATAAACAAAGCCTGTGATTCGATTATCCTTTTGGGTCAATTCATATTTGAGCTGAGTATGCTCTTTAAGAAAGGTGGATGTACCAAGCCAGGTACCAGAAATATTTATGTCTTGGGCGTGGGTGATTGAACAGAGCGTAACGAATAAGGTGATAAGGGTGCATCTCATGACTTTAAGTTACGGAGTTTCGAATTGAACAGCTGTATCTTTCGACAAAAGTCTGCTACATCTATGCTCAAGTTCTGATTTTTCTCTATAAAAAGAAGCAGCCTTCGACCTCAAGAATAAGCCCCTCACCGTAAGCGGAAGATGGAGTCTGAAAACCATTTTTGTAGTTTCCGTTAAAGATTTTTTGAGCAATCAAAACCGAAGACTTAGCAGTAAGTGTATAACCATTTGGGGTTTTCATTCTCGCCTCAATCGTCGTGTCACCATTACTGGCTTCTCCCCACAAATACATACATGAGGCGTCTCTTTTTTCTTCCCTTGGGCCATCAGGTCGTTTGTCCATTTGGCGTATCAGAAAGTTTTTAATCATTCGAGACTTCAGCATGAATGACATACGAAGAGTTTTCTTCACCTTATTGATTTGCTGCTGATCCGTTCCAGAGAATACTTCGATATTGGGGATACCTGTGCTATGATAGGCTGTAGAAACATCGCCCCATGAAATACCCATTGACAGTTGCGTAAAATCCCCATAGTCAATATCTCGAACGGACTTTCCCATCGGAATGCCTTCATACTTCCCTTCTCTTCTCCTCATCTGTGGATCTCCCAGATTTTCAATCATGGTCTTAGCCGTGCCTCTGGAGAGCCTACCTCCTTTGCTAACAAAGGCTAGTTTTAAATCTTTTGCGTCCGGGAGCTTATTATGCAGATGTTTTGCAAGACAATCGGATGGTACTACATCAAAGCCTGCTCCTGGCATTAGCATTAAATTCTTTTCCTTGGCCTTTTCGCTATACTCCTTTATGAGATCAAAAACCTGGAACTCGCCAGTAATATCGAGGTAGTGGGTATCCGTAGCTAGGCAAGCCTCCACCATTTCTTTAGCTGTATGAATAAATGGTCCTCCACAATGAATAACTACATTACCTCGTCTAAGCCAATTCTCGAGTTTTTCTTTTTCTGACACCTCAAATACATCATATTCCAAGTCGTGTTTATTGGCAAAAGCCATGGCTTTATCAGCACTTCTGCCGGCTATAATGGGCTTGATTCCATGCTTAAGGCATTCGTCCACAATCAAACGACCAGTGTATCCGTAAGCGCCATAAATAAGGAGGTTGTTCATTGTTTAGTTGTGTTTGGGCTTCTTCTTACTTCTAAAGTTCTTGTGCTTATGTTTTGATCGTGGTGGCTTAAAGTTCTTCTTTTTTGTGGATGGTGGCAAATCACTATTCTTCTCTGTGGGTTCAAACCCTTCGACTTCCTCTGTTGGAATTTGAATTTCTATTAGTTTCTGTATGTCTCTTAAATATTCAAGCTCTTCTAAACTTACCAATGATAATGCTATTCCACTAGCTCCTGCTCGTCCTGTACGTCCAATTCGATGCACATAATCCTCCGGCACATTGGGTAATTCAAAATTAACCACATGTGGGAGTAAAGGTATATCCAAACCTCGTGCCGCAATGTCTGTCGCAACTAAAACTCTTACGTTTCCTTTCTTAAAACCATCCAACGCCTTGGTTCGCGCGCCTTGACTTTTATTGCCGTGGATTGCTGCTGCACTGATATCGGCTTTGATCATTTTTTCTGTCAACCGGTTAGCTCCATGCTTAGTTCTGGTGAAAACAAGGACTTGTTGCCATTTGCCTCCAGCGATCAAATCCAAAATCAATTCCGTCTTTCGTACTTTATCAACTCGATAAACCAGTTGATTGATTTTTTCTACAGTTGTATTTTCAGGCGTCGCTTCCACGTACTTCGGACGCTTCATGAATGCATTCGCTAAGCCTTTAATCTCTTTTGAAAAAGTGGCTGAGAAAAGTAAGTTTTGTCTCTTAGGTGGGAGCAGGTTCAGAATCTTATTGATATCTCTCTGAAAACCCATATCAAGCATTCGATCTGCTTCGTCCAGAACCAATATTTCTACTTTATGTAGTGATAAAGCATGCTGGTTGTGCAGATCGAGAAGCCTTCCAGGAGTCGCTATCAATACATCGACTCCATTCTTAAGTGCCGCTATTTGAGGGTTTGACTTAACACCTCCAAAAATAACTGCTGATCGAATATCCATATATGCAGCATAGGCTCTTACATTATCATATATCTGTGCTGCCAACTCGCGCGTAGGTGTAAGAATGAGTGCTCTCACAGGGCGCTTTCTGAAAATCTCCCCATCGGATAAAAGTTGAAGCAAAGGCAGCGTGAATCCTGCAGTCTTTCCAGTACCTGTTTGCGCTGATGCCAACACATCACTTTTTTCCAGAATCACTGGAATAACCTTAGACTGAATTGGTGAAGGCTCCGAATATCCTTTTTTACTGATGGCCTTCAGCAAGGGTTGGGACAAACCCAATGAATTAAACGACATAAAGACTGTTTGAAGAAACGCCTCTGAGTGACAAGAGTCATTTCTAGTGAATGGCAAAGGTACGTCTAAAAAAATGAGGGAGATGTTATGTTACTATGTTCTGATATATCAATACCAACCACTAAGTTCGAATTTCTCTTTGGAAGAATCTAGCATGCGACCACTTTCGCATTTGAGTACCCGGTGAGGAAACTTCTCAATAAATTTATGATTATGAGTGGCCATGAATACAGCGGTGCCGCTGTTATTGATTTCCTCAAATAATTTTAAAATTCCGTCACTTACGTCCGGATCAAGGTTACCAGTAGGCTCGTCCGCGAATAAAATTTGCGGTTCATTGATCATTGCTCTGGCGATCACTACACGCTGCTGCTCTCCCCCGGATAGCTGATGTGGCATCTTAGCCGAAACAGCTCCCAAGCCAACCCGCATCAGTACTTCTGCGATCCTATTCTTCATTTTGGCAGGCTCTTTCCAACCTGTGGCTTTCATCACAAATGTCAGATTTTCGGCTATGGTTCGATCGTAAAAGAGCTCAAAATCCTGAAAAATGATTCCGATTTTTCTTCTTAAAAAGGGTACATCTTTGGATTTAATACGGTTCACTGGAAACCCAACCACTTCTGCATGTCCCAAGCGAAGTGGTAGGTCGGCATAAAGTGTCTTTAGCAAGGAAGATTTCCCGCTTCCCGTTCGTCCAATCAGGTAGACGAATTCGCTTTTATCAATGGTAAAGTCGAGCTCGCTTAAAACTGTGTGGTCCTCCTGAAAAATAGAAGCATTTGAAACTCTAACGATTGGTTCTTCAGAAAATGACATTCTTAATAGTTATATCTCTAGCTTTTGAAGCTTACCATACGGCAAGCTCTTGATCAGCGTCTTCAATTCCTCGTCTTTACCTTCAAGGCCAAATTTATCCATTCGTTTCAATGGTCGATCTGTTCTGAAATAGGCAACCAAAACGAAATCCCGATCACGTATTTGAATGTAATCAGGAATTTTTGCTTTTCCTTTTACCTTGATGATGTACATTTCTTCTAAACTAATTAAATCTAGGGCTTCCATCATCAACTAGGAATTAAATTATTTGTTCGTTTTTTGGTAGTCTGCTAGAAACTTTTCAAGTCCTGAATCTGTTAACGGATGCTTCAGCAAACCGGTTATGACGCTCAGCGGACATGTAGCAACATCGGCACCTATTTCGGCACATTGAATCAAATGCATGTTATGACGAATTGAAGCGGCCAATACCTCTGTTTCAAATCCATAATTATCATAAATGCCAACTATTTGCTCTATCAAGGCAAGTCCATCCATTGAAATATCATCCAAACGTCCGATAAATGGAGAAACATAGCTCGCTCCTGCTTTAGCAGCAAGAATTGCCTGTCCAGCATTAAAAATCAGGGTGCAGTTTGTTCTGATTCCTTCCGCGGACAAAGCAGAGATTGTTTTCACTCCGTCTTTTATCATAGGAATCTTCACCACGATCTTGTCATCAATCTTTGCCAACTCTTTGCCTTCAATGACCATTTTATCGTACTCCGTGGCTATTACTTCTGCACTCACATTGTCATCTACAATGTCACAAATGTCTTTGTAGTGCTTCAAAATATTTGCTTCTCCAGTGATGCCTTCTTTAGCCATCAGTGAAGGATTGGTAGTTACACCATCAAGCACGCCCAAATCCTGAGCCTCTCGTATTTCGTCAAGGTTTGCGGTATCGATGAAAAATTTCATGTGTTTTTTGTTTTAAAAGGTTGGCACGTGGAATGTCCGAGATAAGATAACGCGACTTCATAAATGAAAGAGACTTCTCGCATCTTAATATGTCGTAAACAAATTGAAAGGTGGACATTTCATCCGTTTAGGAAGTTAAAAATGGCAAACGAAGCATCGCACCGCTACAACCGTCTACCCTTGCTACCGTCAGGTCCTGGGGGATTAAACAGGAGCTGGTCGTACCCGTTTGCCGCTGCAAAATTAGTAAATAGATTAGTATGATGTAAGGATTATTTTGGATTAGTATTCTTCCAGATGTCGATAAAACAAATCTTCCTCCTTTAATGGCTCTGATTCTTCTTCTTTCTCTTGAATGCAAAGCTCTTCCAGCTCCAACCTATCATCAAAATCAGAGCACTCATCCTGGTATTCTCGCTCGAATGCTTCCATGATTCAAAAGTAAGATCTGCACATCATTCAACTGGAAATTGAAAGTTATCTTTTAATGATGGAACTATTACTTATCTGGAAATTCATTGAGAATTTGAACCATTTCACTTAACATCATTGCTGTGGCTCCCCAAACCGTGCGTCCTTCTAAATCAAAGTATGGGCATTGCATTTTGAAGCCATTTTTTACAGTGATCTCCTTTTCTTTGAGTTTGTTAGGATCGATCAAATCAGTGATTGGTGGCGTAATAATGTCATGCACTTCTCTGGGTTCAGGCACAAATCTTGGTTTAAAATCGATCCTACCTATCACTGGCAAAACCATGTAGTTACTGGCAGCCACAAAAAACTCTGACAAGTTGCCGATGATTTTCACCTGCTCATGGTGCACTCCTATTTCCTCATGAGTTTCACGCAGGGCTGTCTGATATTGATCGAGATCCTCTTCCTCGAATCTTCCCCCAGGAAGCGCCATTTGGCCACTGTGAATGCCATCATAATTTGGTCTTTGAATAAGCGGGAAGTGTATCAACCCCTGATCCTCATACAATAAAATGAGCACTCCCCCCTTGCGAGGTGGAACCTCATGCCTCATCTTCAAAGGAGCACCATTGGGCAATTTGGGCTTCATTATTTGGTGCGCACTTTCTCCTGGCATGGATAATTGCACACGCTTCTCCAAGAATCTGGTCAGTTCATCGAAATTCATTTAGATGCAAATTAAGCATGACTTGTTCATTTCGCTTTTATAATTATATTGAACTACCATCCCTAATCACCTCAATGGAAGATGTGCCAAGTTACGTTGCTGCTACCTTTATTGCTATTGTAATAGCAGTACTTGGCTTCTTGTATTACTCCATCAGTGCTGCCACTTCTAAGAAGAAAAACATTACTACCACTCTGGTCATCGTCTTACTTGTTGGTTGGATATTTTTTGTGAGTGTTCAAACTTTGAACGGGTATTTCACAAACCTATCTGGTGTACCCAGACTTCCCTTAATGGCAGGTGTGCCTTTGGCCGCTATTGTCATTGCTTTTTTGTGGCGCAAATCACGCACTGTACTTCTTAATATGCCCATCACCACGCTTCACTACATACACATCGTTCGTGTACCTGTAGAAATGGTGATTTGGTGGCTAGCTGTTTCAAGAGCTATGCCAATGGACATGACGTTTGAAGGCGTGAACCTGGATATCATTTCCGGCATATCAGCACCTTTCGCTGCTGTCTTTCTTGTTGGAGCGAGTAAAAACAGAATTGGAGCAATTATTTGGAATGTTGTCGCTTTGGGTTTGCTTATACATATTGTGCAGTTGGCTATTGGGTATATGCCCTACTTTTTTACTCCGTCAGGCGGTCAGGTAGCCAACTTAGGAATATTTTATTTTCCATACGTACTGCTCCCAACTTTCATAGTTCCGGCTATTTTCTTTAGCCATACCGTGTCGCTATTTCAGTTGCTTTTTAAAAAGAATCAGTCACACTTTTGATCAACCTTCCTCTGGCTGGAGTGTTCATTTAGTTCTGCTCCTTTTTTCCACGACTCGCATGCGGAAGACAAATCACCCATATTTTCGTGTGCATCGCCTAGGTAGAAATACACCTCATCTATGAACTCGTTGGACTGTATTGCTCTATTGAGCAATCTTATCGCTCCACTATCATCCCCTTTTTTTGAGAGGTAGATTCCTTTATTTCGATAGGCCCATCCATTTTTTGGATTTATAACAATGCTTCTATTGATGTCTTCAATAGCAGCATCAAGGCTATCCATTTCCAAATAAATAAACCCTCTATTGTTCAAGAAATATGGTTCTCCAGGAACAACATCTAATGCTCGGTTGATTTCTGCCAGGGCAGATGCATAATTCTCCCTCTGAAGCTCTATTAAGCTCAAAAGGCTAAATGCGTTTGCATCTTCCGAACTCAAAGTGAGTGCTTCACCCACCAAACCTTCTGCGGTTTCATACTTCTGCTGGAAGTAGTAGATGGTGGCCATGTTTATCATGGTCTCTGGATTCGAAGGATTCAAGCTATCCGCTATGTTAAAATTTATAAGCGCATCCTCATAATCCCGCATCTTCGTATGTACCAGGCCTTTGTAGAAATAAACAAATGCGGAGTCTGGCCTTATATCCTGAATACTATTTACATCTTTTAAGGCATTTTTAAACTGTCCAATTTCTTCATATGCATACGCTCGATTAAATAGTGCATCGAGGTATTCCGGTTCAATTTTAATTGCAGCATTGTAATCCAATATTGCTTCATATGGATGATTTGATTCTATTCTTGCCACACCCCTGTTATTCAAAGCGGCAGCATAGTTGGGCGTTTCTTTCAGCGATTGATTGTAAAATTCTATGGCTTGATCAAGCGCTCCATCACTAAGCGCTTTGTTTCCCATGTGGAAAAATCTTTGCGTCCGTTCCTCAGAGGATTCGCATCCAGTAAGGCAAAAGAAAAAAACAAAAAGGAATGGTAGTTTTTTCATGTAAGGTTGAAAACAAAAAAGGCCTGCACAAAAGTATGCAGGCCTTTTTTTGTTTTCACTAGATTCCTAGTATTTCCTTACAGAACCTCCGCTGCTAGAGTTGGCATCCAGGTATTTTGGACTTCCTTTGTATTTTATGGAGCCGGCACTGCTAGCTCTTGCATCGAGTTTAGAACTTACATTTACCCTAATCGATGCTCCACTGCTAGCAGAAGCATAAGCCTCTTCACTTTCAACATCGTAAGCATCGTAATCACCTGAGCTGCTAGCATCTATATCTTGTTTCTTTACTTTTCCTTCTACTTCAATATCGCCTGCACTGGCAACATCTGCTTCAATTTCATTGGCTTGTACTTTCAATCGTGCATCTCCAGCGCTGGAAGCATCAATTGATACTTCGTCTGCATTTTCGATGCTCACATCAATATCTCCGGCACTTGATACATCAACCTCAAAATCTGATCCATTGGCATCAATGGTTCCCTCCGATGTAATGGAAGACGCTGATGAAGATGAAATACTATTGATGGACTTATAAGTCACATAGACTTTTACATCAATGTTTCTATGATTATTTCCTTCTAAGTGAATCTTTAGCCGATCGCCACTGATCTCTGTCAATACCTCGTCTAAATCGTGACTATCTGAGACAATGCGAGCCTCCTCCTTATTTCCTTCTTTCAGATAAACATCAATTCCTTCGTGCGCGGATACTTCCGAAAATGACCCCAAGTTTCTTGTTTCCTCAGACTGAGCAAATGTTGCTCCTGCTACAAGAATTCCAAGTATTGTTACTAAAAATGATTTTTTCATGTCTTTTCTATTTTAAAGTTAGGTGAGTTTTACCCTCATAATCTAACACTATAGATTTAGAAAAAACAGAAAGGTTGCAGCTAGAGCGAGGTTTTATTGTTTTTCTTAAATTCCTCCCACTCAGTAGTTGTGTAATGACTGCCACCGATATATAAAAGGATGGGTTCCATCTGCTCGGGTTTCAGATAGCCAGCAATGGGTTGTATGATTCGAAGGTCCTCATCCATAAAGACTGTCGTAGGATAGCTTAGCTGGTTTCTTGTCAATGCCGCGGCTAACTCATGAACTCCTCTCCTTCCCTGTGAAACAAAATTGAAGGTATGTCCCCTGAACTCAACAGACTCTTTCTGCTCAGCATTGAATTTTACAGCATAGAAATTTTCATTGATGTACTTGGCAATCTCATTTTTACCGTAGGTATTTCTGTCCATCACTTTGCACCATCCACACCAATCTGTATACAAATCAATTAACAGTTTTTTAGGATTATTTTCATGGAGTGCAATGGCCTCCTCAAATGTTAACCACTTTACTTCTTCTGTTTTGGGAATATCGAAAGATGAAAGTCCCAAAAGAATTGAAGAAACAAATAAATATTTTAGTGCTCTCATAACTATGAAACGGGTAAGCACCCTGAATTAGTTTCACTACAAAGATATCAAAAATGAAGATCGGTCTCCTATCTGACACGCACGGTTATTTGGATCCTAAAATATTCAAGTATTTTGAAGGGGTAGATGAAATCTGGCATGCAGGAGATATTGGCACCATGGACGTGTTGGAGGAACTGAAAAAATTTAAACCAACAATCGCTGTGTGGGGCAACATTGATGGAGGTGCACTGCGACAAGAATGCCAGGAAGGAGAGGTATTTGAAAGATCAGGAGTTCGTATTCTGATCACTCATATAGCCAATAAACCTCCAAAGTATAATAAAAAGGTGCTCTCTTATGTAAAAAAATACCATCCCAAACTGTTGGTATGTGGTCATTCCCACATTTTGAAAGTAATGCCCGATAAGGTCAACAACCTACTATTCATGAATCCTGGGGCAGCAGGAAAACATGGCTTTCACAAAATCAAAACACTGCTACGATTCGATTTAGTTAATGGTGAAATCAAAAATCTTGAAGTGATTGAGATGGGCCCAAGAGCGAAATCCCTCGATCAATAACACGAAATTGATTTCATTGATTTTAATCAAAGGTGCAGGTGATGTTTATCCTTCCCAGCACTATTGCCCATCCATATCTTGGTTGTATTAATCAATGATAAGGCGATGACGGATAAAAATAGCGAGACAGCAAAACTCGACCTTACGGCAGAAGATTTACAGCGAATAAATTCTGCCCAGGGAATTAAGAGAATTCTCAAAGAAAAAAATCATGACATTGAGAAATTAATGTTTTCGCTCAATTATGAGCATGAACTCAAGCAGTTACAAATAGAACTTGTAAAGCTTCAAAGAGATGTTCATTTAAAGAATCGCAGAGTAGCCATCATTTTTGAAGGGCGTGATGCTGCGGGCAAGGGCGGAAACATCAGAAGGTTCATTGAACACCTCAATCCTCGTGCGATGCGAGTGGTGGCATTGAGCAAACCCACAGAGGTAGAAAAAGGGCAATGGTATTTCCAACGATATGTGAACACTCTTCCCAATCCTGGAGAGATTACTTTCTATGATAGAAGCTGGTACAACCGGGCTGTGGTAGAGCCGGTGATGGGCTTTTGTACTGAGGACGAGTACCGGACTTTCCTACTTCAGGTTCCCGAATTTGAACATATGCTTTATGAGGATGGAGTAGAAATTATCAAATTCTGGCTATCAATTTCCAAGGCCGAGCAGAAAAAGCGATTTGATTCACGGAAAGATGACCCTCTCAAACAATGGAAACTCAGCCCAATTGATGAAAAGGCTCAGGAGCACTGGGATGACTACACCAAATACAAAAAAGAAATGTTTTCCCGTACCCATATGTCTTACAGCCCCTGGATCATTATAGAGGCCAATAATAAAAAGAAAGCACGTCTAGAAACTATCCGGTATGTACTGAATCATCTGAACTATGAAGGAAAAGATTTGGCAAACATTTCGTTGGATCCTGATCCGGAAATTGCCAGCCGGTTTCATCGGGCAGCGGCTAGTAGTGATTAAACTGATTTAACAAATACAATTATGAAAAAAAGAGAAAAAGTAGAGAACGTAATGACTAAAGACGTTCAAACAGTAAATATTACACATTCACTTAAGGAGGCCAATGACTTGTTTAACAAGCATCACATTCGGCATATCCCGGTGGTGTCTGGTGAGAAATTGATCGGGATTCTGAGTCAAACAGATATACTAAGAATCAGTTTCGGAAATACTTTTGGGAATGAGCAGGCAGGATCAGACGAAGCAATATTTGATATGCTATCCATTAATCAGGTAATGAAGCACAGCCCCGAAACTGTGAACCCACATGATACCATAAAGGACGCCGCGGAAGTTTTTGCCAAGCGAGAGTTTCATGCGCTTCCTGTTGTTGAAAATGAAAAACTGGTAGGGATAATTACCACTACGGACATTATCAACTATTTCATTGATCAATTTTAAAAGAAGCTAAATCATAGAAGCTCCTTTGCTTAGCGGCCTGCAAGCTTTGTGGCATTCCATCTTTAAAAGGGGAATGCCACATTTTTTTTTGCATTTCGTGCAACCTTCACATTTCATTTACATCTATAAAAGAAATAAGACTTCAATCTTGTATTGATTTGATTTACATTTATGAAAAAAATCAATAGCAAGCCAGAACTATGAAAACCAAATCATATCAATTGGGAGAGCTGGAGGAGCTGGTGCTCATGATCGTCGGAATACTCAATGAAGAGGCTTACGGTGTGAAAGTGATGGATGAAATCCAGGATCAGATCGGAAGAAAAGTGAATATAAGTGCTGTACATACTGTACTTGACCGTTTGGAAAAGAAAGAATTTGTGTCTTCTTACATGGGAGGAGCCAGCGCTGAACGGGGCGGCAGACGCAAACGTCTTTTCAGAATCACTGCTGAGGGATCAAAAGCTATCACTTATGTTCATGAAACACGAAATGAACTATTTAAGCAAATTCCAAAAACGATTTTAGGATATACATGAAGAAACACTCACCACCAAAATGGGCATTGCGTTTTCTTCAGTTTTTCTACAAAGAAAGATACCTGGAACAGATTGAAGGGGATTTATATGAGCTCTTTCAAAGAGAGGGTGAAACACGAAAAGCCAAGTTTCACTTCGGATTGAATACGATACGGTTTTTCAGATTAAGATATTTAAAAGGACTAGACGATTTCGAACAACTAACAACTCTTGCCATGATCAAAAACTATTTAAAAGTTGCCATAAGGACATTAATAAAGCAGAAAAGCTACACTGCAATCAATATTTCAGGACTGGCGGTGGCCATCGCTTCTGCACTGCTTATTTCCATGTACATTTTCCATGAGAAAAGCTATGACAACTTCTACCCCGATGTAGACAGAATGTATCGAGTAGCCAACGGTGACAATGGAAGTTGGACACCTACACTACTTGCACAAACCATTCAGGCAGAAATACCTCAAACTGAAGCTGCGACCAAATTAAACGGACTATCTGAATCGTTTTTGGAGGTTGGTGATCAAGGAATACTCCAGGATGGTGGTTTATGGGTTGATGAAAATTTTCTTAAAGTATTTGATATTCAACTGCTTCAAGGAAGTTTGGAATATGCTTTGACAGAACCAGATCATGTAATTCTCACAGAGACCCTGGCTGCTAAATTTTTTGCTGACGTTGCTGCAATGGATCAGGTTATTGAAATTGATGGGGATCAATTCAAAGTAGTTGGCATTGTTGCTGATCCTCCTAAAAACACTCATATTCCTTACGAATACATTGTTGCAAATCCTGTCGATCCTGAAGGGAAATACTATTGGAGTGGCAACAACACTTTCACGTATCTCAAACTAAAAGAAATGTCAAACCCTAGTGATGTATCCATTCTTTTGGCTGATCTCTATGCTGAAAAAGTAGGTCCTGATTACATCGAATACACAGGGCATGAGTCTTTTGAAGCGTTACAAAAAGAGTATCCCAACAGGAATTTTGCATTCACCATGGTTCCCGTTTTGGATATACATCTCCAAAAGCCCCATTTCAGCATGGGATCTCAAGGAGATCAAGAAAGTATTTTGATATTTAGCTTGATTGCACTTTTCATCCTTCTGATTGCTTGCATCAATTACATCAACCTGTCTACCGCACGTTCATCTGTTCGATCCAAGGAAGTAGGAATCCGGAAATCTTTAGGATCACAGAAGAAAAACATCATTTTACAGTTCCTCACCGAATCCATGTTGATCACGCTCATTTCAGTAATCTTTGCATGCATTTTAGCAATACTCTCCGTCAACCTTTTCAATCAATTAACTCAACGAGTTTTTGTGAGTTCTGACCTTTTCACTTTCGAAAGCATGGCTGTTTTGGCCGTTCTTTTGCTCATCGTGGGTCCTCTTGCAGGTGGATATCCAGCCTATATTATGGCTAGGTTCAATCCCATACAGGCATTAAAAGGCGGTGTCGCTAAAGCTGGAAAACAGACCTTCAGAAACATTCTTGTTGCGTTCCAATTTGCAACATCGGTCTTTCTCATAGCCATCACATTGGTTATTTATTTCCAAGTAGAGTATATGCAATCGCAGGATATTGGAATCGACATAAGCAATACCTTAGTCGTAAAAAATGGTGTCCAGTTGGAAGGAAAATACGATGTATTGAAAGCGGAATTGGAGAAAAACCCTTACATCAAACACGTAAGTAAATCCAGCAATGTTCCATTTTACGGCTTTCCTGATTATGGGTATTCCGTACCTAATCAGAGTGGGTTGTCATTTAGTCCAAATAACGTATTCATGGCTCCCGGTGCGGAACAAGTATTTAACATGGAGCTTCTTGACGGTCGCTTTTTCAAAGAAAATTTTGTACCTGACACTGCCTGCGTCATTGTCAATCAAGCACTCGCAAAAGAACTGGGATGGGAAGATCCGGTAGGTAAAAAACTAAAACGAGATGATAAAATATATACCGTGATTGGGCTCGTTAAAGATTTTAACTACTCCTCCCTCAAAAGAAATGTGGATGCACTGATCATCCGACATGGCTCACCCAGCTATGAAATTGGAATTTATCATCAAAACTATATTCTGGTACAGTTTTCCAATAAAAACCTTAAAAAGGTATTTGAAGATGTAGAGGGAGAATGGTCAAAAGTAGCTGGAGGTTATCCATTCGAAGCTCGATTTCTTGACGACACCTTTCAGTTGCAATTCGAAAGCGAACGAAGATTTGGTATGATATTCACCACTTTTTCGGGTATGGCAATTTTCATAGCGCTCTTAGGGCTATTTGCTCTCACTACCTTCGTACTCCAAAAGCGCTACAAAGAAATTGCGGTAAGAAAAGTGATGGGAGCTACCATTTCATCTTTGATAAACATGATCATTAAAGATTTTACAAAACTTGTTCTAGCAGGTAGTTTGATCGGTATAGGTGCAGCTTTCTATTGGTTAACAGACTGGCTTCAAGGATATTCTACCAGAATAGAGCTTTCATGGTATTTATTAGCACTTCCTGTGCTAATAATACTCGCTCTCACCTGGCTGGTGGTAAGTGCTAAATCTTATAAAGCTGCCATTGCAAACCCTTCCAAAGCACTGAAAGACGAATAGCAATAAAACCTCTTTTATCAATTTTCGTATTTGTAGGAAATGTATTTATTCTACATTTACGAAAATTGATATAAAATGAAAGGTACCCACCTAGGAGAATTCGAGGAACTTGTACTATTAATCATAGGTGTCCTCTACCCTAATGCATACGGACTTGCCATAAAGCAAGAAATAGCAGATCAAACGAAAAGGTCACCAGCCATTGGTGCGATTCATTCTGCGCTTAGCAGATTGGAAGACAAAGGGTTTCTTAAATCGCACCTTGCTGATGCCACGCACGAAAGGGGTGGCAGAAGGAAAAAGCTCTACGAGATTACAGCTTCCGGAAAGCAAGCAATAGAGTACAATCGCTCGCTCAGAAATACACTGTGGAATCAAATACCAGAGCTAGCCTGGAAAAAGTTATGAGTCGGCATCAGCCCAATCATACCCCTCCAAGACTAGCAGATAAATTTCTCGAATTTTTCTGCAAAGAGGAATGGGTCGAGCCCATCAGAGGTGACCTTTTCGAGCAATACCAATTGGACAGAGAGAAGCACAGTAAGACGAAATCAAACTATAAGTACTGGATCAATACAATCAATTTCATTCGACCATTTGCACTAAAAAGAAACTCAACTACACTCAACCATTTAGCCATGTTAAAAAATACATTGAAGACATTCTCTCGTCAGCTAATAAGGAAACCGGTTCATCACTCAATCAATATGCTTGGGTTATCATTTGGACTAATCGTCGTATTCCTGGCGATGACGTGGGTAAACTACCATCAAAGCTTTGATCAATTTCATGTCAAAAAAGATCGCATTTACAAGGTTATGACCAATAGCTACAGCAGTGGAGAAACACAGACCTCAACGGGAGCTATTCTTGAGGTGACCGAACAGGCAAAACAAAGCATCTCCGATATTGAGCATGTTACGCGAATTATTTCAAATTGGAGATGGCCATCAGAACAGTGTTTTAAAGTAGATGAAAACAAACCGTGTGTTTATAGCAAAGGGATCTTTGCAGACTCTTCATTTTTTAAAATATTTGATTTTGAGATACTTAGTGGCGAATTAAGTCCACTGACAAACCCGACAAGTATTGCTTTGTCAGAATCTGTGGCAAAAAAACTATACGGAGATGTTAACCCTGTTGGCATGGAGTATCTAGTCGATAATCATTTTAAGGTCACTATATCTGCCGTTTACAAAGACGTACCTCCTACTTCCTCTCTTCAATTCGAATTTATCGCACCACTTCAGCTTGCTTACTCCCTCTGGGGGCAAAAGGAAGAAAACATGAAACAATATTCCTTCATCACTTATATGAGTTTAAAAAACAATGATGCTCAGTTGGTAGAGGAGCAAATTAACTCCCTGCCGATCTCGGATAAATATGAAAACCAAAGTGTCATTTTGCACCCGCTGACTAAAGCTCATTTATTCAGTAACTTCAAAAACGGGAAAGCTTCTGGCGGGCTTGCCTCCTATGTTCGAATAATTGGTCTGTTCGCAATATTTATTCTGGCAATGTCAATGGTCAATTTTATCAATTTAACTACCGCTCAATCCTCACTTCGTGGCAAAGAAATTGGTGTAAGAAAAGTCAATGGAGCTAGTAAAAGGTCTCTTCACTTCCAGTTTTTGATAGAAACATTATTAAAAGTTATCATTTCTTCCACTGTGGCATTGCTCGTAGCCTACTTGTTTGTGCCGTACTTAAATCAACTTATTGATGAAGAGATTCAATTCATTCTAAATAAAGCATTCATCATAAAAGTGTTGACCATCATCCTGGTGACTACACTTCTTTCTGGAATCTATCCTGCCTTGGTATTGTCAAGGTTCAATCCAATAAGTGTATTGAAAAATATACCTTTCAAAGGCGGAGGCAAACGAAACATCAGAAGATGGTTAACGATCACTCAGATCAGTATTTCTGGTGTAATTATTCTGCTAACGAGTGTATTCTACATGCAACTTGACTATCTGCAAAACCTAAGTACCGGATATGATAGGAAAGGTATTTTGGTGATGGAGCCCACCTTCAGTCACATTAGAAATTACAAAGCCTTTGTAGATGAACTGAAACAGAGTCCTTTAGTGAGTGAAATTGGCGCCTGTAATGCAAATATGATAGCTGCAAGTAGAATTACCGATAGAGTATCCTGGGGCGGCAAAGACCCTGATGAAAAAACTCAATTCAAGCCCATTGGAGCAGAAAATGGACTCTTGAGAGTTTTTGAATTGGACATCATAGAAGGAACATATTTCAATCCATCTGACACCTCTGAACAAATAATTCTTACAGAGACAGCACTTGAACGTATGAACCTGACAAACCCTATTGGTCAGCACATTCAAATCTATGGACAGAAGTGCAGGATTGTTGGTATCATTCCAGATTTCAACAGTCAATCACTGCATGAATCATTAATTCCCACCATCATATATCAAGTAAAGCCAGAAAACACTGGAACCTTTTACATCCGATATGACCAAAACAAGCCTTCTGAGTCCATCGCTTATATTGAAGAAAAGTACGATCAGTTTGAGCCCTTTTTCACGATGAAATCAAAAATTCTGGATGAGGAGTATGCAAAACTCTATCGGGAAGAAAAAGTCATCAGCAGTTTATCCATTTTTGCCATGATCACTGCCATCATTATTGCTGCAATAGGTATTCTCGGTCTCTCCACCTTCAATACAATCAGGAGATTTCGAGAGATCGGACTTAGAAAAATATTTGGCGCCAATGGCACTCAAATAATCAGAACACTCTCTACAGAGTTTATCTGGATTGCCCTTATTTCTAATGTCATTGCATGGCCGCTGAGCTTTTGGATAATGGACTACTGGCTGTCGGGGTTTGCCTACCGAATCAACGTCCCCTACGAGATTTTCCCTGTCAATCTCATACTCACGGCTGCCATTATTTTGCTCCTTGTGGCAATACAATCACTTAGAGTTATCAGACTTAATCCAACTGAGGTTATCAGGAATGAGTAGCCTTCCTCACCGCCCATCATATTTTTATACTTCTCAAGGGCAATCATAAATTTTAAGTCGTGTGGTGTTAGTATCTTCATGATCTTTCTTAAAACCTAAAAGATCATGAAGAGAATACTCACCTCACTCCTGCTTTCAGGCGTCCTTTCCATTGCTATAGCGCAACCACAGGTTGTAGATAACAAGCGTTTTTCGTTCGAACCTGACTTACCAAACAACTCATCTATCAGCTCACCCGAAGATTTTCTAGGTTATGAGCTGGGTGAGAATTTTACCGGATATGCGCATATTGTTTCCTATTATAAGCAGCTGGCTAAAGAATCACCAAGAGTGCTTTACAATGAATACGGCAAGACCTACGAAGATCGACCGCTAATCAATCTTGTTATTTCATCAGAAGAAAACATCCAAAACATCGATCAGATTCAGGCAACACATTTAAAATTACTCGATGCTACTTCCGCTGAAGCACAAACTATTCTAGATGATCAACCCGTTTTCACTTCATTCTCTTACAACATTCATGGCAATGAAGCTTCTTCCTCGGAAGCAGCGATGCAAGTAGCCTACCGAATGGCTGCAGCCACAGATTCTGGAACGATGGATGTACTAAAGAATTCTGTGATCATTATGTACATCTGTATCAATCCCGATGGAAGAGATCGATATGTGTACTGGTACAAATCAATGAAACGTATCAAACGACCAGGTGTGGAACCAAGAGACTTGGAACACTTTGAAGGATGGCCTGGAGGAAGGACCAATCACTATTGGTTTGATTTAAATAGAGATTGGATTTGGGGCGTACATCCTGAATCCAGAGGCCACACGGACGAATACCAAAAATGGATGCCACAAGTCCATGTAGACTACCACGAGCAAGGATATAACTCCAACTACTTCACCATGCCGGGCACTACTCCAAGAAATAAGCTTCTTCCAAACTCTTATGAGTCATGGTCTAAAGTTTTCGGTGATGCCAATGTCGCTCAATTTGACAAACACCAGATCAATTACTTTACCCGTGATGCTTTTGACTTCTTCTACCCCGGATATGGATCCAGCTGGCCGAGTGTAATGGGTGCCATTGGTATGCTGACAGAACAGGGCGGTCATTCCGCAGGTGGACGAATCGTGGAAACAAATGACGGCTACAACCTTACACTACGCCAGCGTATATTCGATCATTACACCACTTCGATTGCGACGATCAAAGCTTCGGCTGAGAATCGACAATCCCTACTAAAGTACAGCTATGATGCCTGGAAACCTTCGAATAGCAAAACCAACACCAAAGCCTATTTCTTCTCTGGTCAGGACATGTATGCCAATGAAGTAGTGAATGTGCTTAAACGAAATGGAGTGAAGGTATATCAAGCGAACAGTAACTTTCAAGTAAGCAGTGCAAAGGATTATAGAACAGGATCCATATCCAAAAAAACGTTGACTAAAGGGACTTTCATCGTCCCTGCAGATCAGCCTCGCACACTTTTCATCAACAGCATCATGGAGCGAAACATGGCCATTGAAGATTCTGTCATGTATGATATGGCCACCTGGTCAGCTCCAATTGCTTACAATCTGGATGCATGGTCTACCAGCGGTTCTTTTTCTGCGGATATGATGGAGGTGAGTGAAATGCTTGCTTCGAATGGAGAAGTAATAAATCCAGAAGCTCGCTATGCCTATGTCGTTGACTGGTCACAAAGAGATGCGCCAAAAGCACTCGCCAAACTTTGGGCTAAAAAATACAACGTGCGCTCAGCTGAAGAGCCATTTAGTGATGGGAATATAAGCTTCCCTGCCGGATCTTTGATTGTCTTGAAAGGAAGAAATCGTGAGAAAGCTGCTTCCATAGATCGTGATATAGTGGCAATAGCTAAAGAAGCAGGCGTAAAAATTGTCGGTTTCAATTCCGGAAGAATGCTAAGCGGTCAGGACCTGGCCAACTCAGGTAACCGACCTGTTAAACAACCAAAAATTGCGATGATGGTAGATCCACCATTCAGCTCTTATACCGGTGGTCAAATCTACTTCCTCTTTGACTGGATCACTGAGTTACCTATTGAGCGAATCAGAACCACTGCACTGGAACAAACAAGCCTACCGAAGCAAGGGTTTAGGTTCGGAGGTGCTGACCTGAAAGATTATGACGTACTCATCCTACCTGGTGGCGGAGCAACTTTAAAGGCACTCTTTGGTGAGAAACAACAAGAGCTAATAAAAGCATGGGTGCAAAACGGTGGAACACTCATCGCGACCGAAAGTGCAGCACCATTCTTCACAAAAGAAAACTCCAAAATCGTGGAAGTAGAAATGAAAAAGTCTCCTAAGGACAGCAGCGATGAAAGAAGCTACCTGAAATATGCCGATAGAGAAGATTATTTTGGTAAGCGAAGAGTTCCCGGTTCAGCGATAAACTCCTCCATTGACACCACACACCCACTTGCCTTTGGTCTCAAATCAACGCTGTATTCATTGAGGTTTGGGACTGATGTATTAAAACCTTCAGACAAGTTTCAGACAGTAGGATATTACCATAAAGACCCATCCAAGCTACTCGTTGCAGGCTATGCTTCAAATGAGAATTTAGATCACATAGCTGGACAAGCATTTGCTGGTGTGGCCAGTTTGGGTCAGGGGAAAATCGTCTACTTAATAGACAACACCCAGTATCGGATGTTTTGGTTGGGGCCATCACGAATGATGCAAAATGCAGTGATGATTTTACCTGGATTCTAAAAACAACTTAACCTACACCATGAAAAAATTACTAATTATCCTTTTAAGCTGCTGCTCGATTCTCGCAGTAGATGCTCAGAAAAAGAAAAAAAAATCAGAGCCTTCTGGACTAGACGCTTCGCTTTACGAAGGAATGAAGTGGCGAAACATTGGTCCTACTCGTGGGGGTAGAAGTGTCGCTTCTACTGGGGTTGTATCGGATCCCATGACCTACTATATGGGAACAACAGGTGGAGGTATCTGGAAAACCAATGATGCAGGTATTACTTGGAAAAACATTTCAGACGGGCAGTTAAATACTGGAACTGTTGGAGCTATAGCCGTCTCAGAATCAGATCCTAATGTGATCTATGCAGGCATGGGCGAACATGCCGTTCGTGGGGTTATGACTTCAAGTGGAGATGGCATATACAAGAGTACCGATGCGGGTAAAACCTGGGCACATATAGGTTTAGAAAAATCCATGCACATCTCCGATGTAGTCATCCATCCATCCAATCCGAATGTGGTTTATGTGGCGGTGCAAGGGGCACTCTATGGACCGACACCTGACCGTGGTATTTACAAATCTACCGATGGAGGATCGACCTGGAGAAAAGTGCTCTTCGTTGCAGATAATTCTGGAGCATCATCCCTATCCATGGATATGAATAATCCGCGGATTCTCTATGCGGCTATGTGGCAACATCAGCGCTATCCATGGACCGTATCCTCTGGAGGACCCAATTCCGGATTGTACAAGTCTGTAGATGCAGGCGAAAATTGGGAAAAGATGGAAGAAGGACTTCCCGAAGAATTTGGGAAAGCCGGCATCTCTGTATCAAGAGCAAATGCTAATCGTGTGTTTGCAATAGTCGAGGCAGAGGGAAGCAAATCCGGGCTTTACCGCTCAGACGATGCAGGAAAGAAGTGGAGCCAGATCAATAGCAATCGAGTATTGATTACACGTTCGTGGTATTATATGGAGGTCTTTGCTGATCCGCAGGATGAAAACAAAGTTTATGTACTTAATGCACCAGCAATGAAGTCAATAGATGGTGGCAAAAGCTTTCAGAATATGTCTACCCCACATGGTGACAATCATCATCTTTGGATCAACCCTACTAATAACAAGTGGATGATCAACTCCAATGATGGTGGCGGCAATGTATCACTAAATGGTGGCAAGTCCTGGTCAACACAACAAAATCAAGCCACTGCACAATTCTACAGAGTCATCACCGACAATCAGGTTCCTTACAATGTGTATGGTGGCCAACAAGACAACTCAGCTATTGCCGTTCCTAGCCGAACCAACAGCTGGGGCATTGGCTGGAAAGACTGGTATTCGGTGGCTGGATGTGAAAGTGCCTATTTGGCATTTGATCCCGAAAAACCCGAAGTAATCTATGGCGGCTGCTACCAAGGCATCATCGAGCGATGGGTAAAGGCGACAGACGAAGGAAAGCCAATCATGCAATATCCTGAGGAACGACTCAGTGGCATTCCCAAAGACTTCAAATATCGATTCAACTG
Source organism: Ekhidna sp. (assembly GCF_039940915.1). GTDB lineage: Bacteria > Bacteroidota > Bacteroidia > Cytophagales > Cyclobacteriaceae > Ekhidna. Next base: position 686,356 of record NZ_JBDVFO010000003.1, on the reverse strand, counting down.
GAATGCACCAATCATCACATCGCCCCATGATCCAAATACAATTTACCACGCTGGTAATGTCGTTTTCAAAACAACCGATGGCGGTCAAAACTGGGAAACCATCTCTCCGGACCTCACGAGAAACGATACCACCAGGCAGGGTCCTGGCGGAGGGCCTTATACCAATGAAGCTGCTGGTGGAGAAAACTACAACACACTAATGTATTTGGTGGAGTCACCTCATGAAAAAGGAGTTCTATGGGCTGGCTCTGATGATGGGTTAGTACATATTACCAAAAATGGTGGCAAGAATTGGACGAACGTAACACCAAAGGGCCTGGAAGAAGGAATCATTAACTCAATAGAGGTTTCTCCCCACGATCCGGCTACTGCTTATATCGCAGTGATGAGATACAAGTTCAACGACCTAACGCCACTGGCCTACAAGACCAATGACTATGGAGTAAGTTGGTCCAAAATCACGAATGGTTTGGATGATTCCAATGGATTCGTTCGGGTAATCAGAGAAGATACTAAAGTCAAAGGTTTGCTATATGCTGGAACAGAAACTGGACTGTATATCTCAGATGATGACGGCAGCAACTGGGCTAAGTTTCAGCTAAACCTTCCGCTGGTGCCTATCAATGATTTAACCATTCGGCAAAATGACTTAATCGCAGCTACTGCCGGCAGGTCTTTTTGGATCTTGGATGATTTGAGTGCCATTCAGCAGACTGCCGGACAAGGAAAGATATTTGGTGGCCTTTACGCAAAGGAAAACCAGTACCGGATTCTTGCAGGAAGTGCTCCACTGGATGCCGGTAAGAACCCACCATCAGGGGTCACATTCGATTATTTTCTATCTGATGAACTTCCAGATAGCATCATGCTGAAAATAGAAATTCTAGATGGTGAGGATGTTATTAGGGAATATTCAAACCAGAAGGATGAAGAATTCAAGACCTGGCAAGGTGGCCCTCCTACCTCTTCATTGCTTCCGGCAAAAAAAGGAGTCAACCGTTTTACCTGGGATTTTAAGCGAGAGACCTTGCCTGCTGTCGATGGAGTATTTGCCTTCGGTGATTATACAGGCTCAAGAGTGTCGCCAGGAATATATGGTATTCGTTTGAGTGGAGAAAACGATACCATCAACATTGCAGTGAATGTTTTACAGGTTCCCGGACAAGAATATCCTGAAACGGTCTGGACTGAACAGCAGAATATGCTGACATCCATAGAGTTAATGATCAAGGATATGCATGAAAGTGTTAACACAATGCGTTCAGCCAAAAAACAACTCAATGGATATCAGAAATTGCTAAAAGAAAATGAAGAAGCAAAAGATCTACTGGATACGGCTAAGGCATTGGTTGCTAAGATTGAAAAGTGGGAAAATGAATTGATTCAACCGAAGCAAAAAACCTTTCAGGATGTAATCAACTTTGAAAACAAACTCAACACGCAGCTGATGAGTCTTAAAAGCTTCATCGATGTTGCAGACCCTCGTGTAACCACTGGAGCCAAGGACCGCTACGAAGACCTGAAAGTAGCGTGGCAATCATATGCTGAGCGTAGAGAACAGCTGATCGATGTGGAATTGAAAGCCTTCAATAATTTGTATAAGCAACTAAACTTACCAGCAGTAATATTGGAAGAATAGTAACATGGAAACGGAACGACTGCTCCTAAGGCACATTACTCCAGAAGTTGCTGGATTTCTACAAAAGCTTATGAACACCTCGAAGTGACATCAAATGATTGGCGATCGAGGTGTTTATTCGGAAATAGATGCACTTAGATACATGAACGAACGTATGCATCCCGATTTAACCAAAAAGGGATTTGTAAACCATGTCATGATCGAGAAAGAGACCGGCGTAGCTGTTGGTACGTGCAGCCTCCACGACCGTGATGGCGCGGAAGGCATTGATGTTGGATATGCCTTCCGCGCCATGCATGAAGGAAAAGGCTATGCTTCCGAAGGTGCGAAAACCATGGTCAAGCTTGCATTTGAGAAGTATCGGCTAGCCTATGTAAGTGCCATCACAAATGATGAAAATATTGGTTCCTGCCGGGTACTTGAAAACTGGGATTTGTTCACTCAGGATACACAAAACTTCCAGATAGTTCCGAGAATATTAAACTGTACGTTCTGAGTAAATAACATTACCAGGATTAAAGATTCTTATTTAACACTATTTATAACTAACTGATGCTTAGTTAATTCACACTCACCCTGGGATGATAAAAGCTATTGCCCTCCCCTTTACAGCCATTTATCATATAAATGCTCCAATTATCAATTTGATAAAATAAATTGATACCTATCGAGTGCTTCGTGCATCCTATTATCAGAATAAAAACGCTATCCTATGAATCTACTTATCAAAAACCTTTCAAAGACTTACTCAAATGGTGTCCGCGCGCTTAATGACGTCTCGCTAGACATCCCAACCGGCATGTTTGGTCTCTTAGGCCCCAATGGTGCAGGTAAATCAAGCTTGATGAGAACCATCGCTACCCTTCAGGAACCCGATACAGGAAGCATCATTCTAGGCGATCTGAATGTGCTCAAAGAAAAAGATGAAGTAAGAAAGATCTTGGGGTACTTACCTCAGGAGTTTGGCGTATACCCAAAAATAAGCGCCGAAGTGCTATTGGATCACCTGGCAGTTTTAAAAGGAGTTGCCAACAACAAGGAGCGAAAAGAACTCGTAGAAAGCCTCCTTCACAAGACAAATCTGTGGCAAGCGCGAAAGAAAAACCTGGGGGGCTACTCAGGTGGGATGAAGCAACGATTCGGAATTGCTCAGGCATTGCTATCTAACCCTAAGCTCATCATCGTAGATGAACCCACAGCAGGCCTTGATCCCGCCGAAAGAAACCGATTCCTAAATCTATTGAGTGAATTAGGAGAAAACACTGTGGTGATATTGAGTACACACATTGTTGATGATGTGAAAGAGCTTTGTACTAACATGGCCATCATCAATCAAGGAAGCGTACTCTACCAAGGAAGTCCAACGAATGCCTTGAATGAGATTCAAGGAAAAGTGTGGAGAAAAAAAGTAGAGAAGGCAGAATTGGAAGAGTACAAGGGCAAGTACACGGTGATTTCTGATCGATTGATTGCCGGAAAGCCAGAAATCCATGTCTTAGCAGATGCTAGCCCAGACTCATCATTTGAAAGTGTAGAAGCTGACCTGGAAGATGTGTATTTCTCTCATATTCTTACCTCTCAAACAGAAGCTGTGCCAGCGTAATCTCCAACTAAAAGAATACAATCATGTGGTTTAAAATATTAAAATTCGAACTTCAGTACCGCAAAAAAAGACCTGCTACTTACGTCTACTTCGCGATTCTATTTCTCATGGCCGTATTGACTATGAGTACTGATATTATTCAGGTAGGTGGAGGATCAGGTCTGGTGAAGGAAAATTCACCGACTACCATCGCGAATATGATGGCAATCTTATCAGGGATCATGATGATGATCACTTCGGCAATAATGGGAGTAGCTGTTTTAAGAGACTTTGAGCACAATACAGAGTCCATGCTATTCACTACTCCAATTACCAAGTTTGACTATTTAGTCGGGCGTTTCTTAGGGTCATTCCTTGTTGTGTTATTTGTATTTGGAGGCATGATGCTGGGATTTATGCTTGGTGAGTTTTTCAATCCCGATAAGGATAAAATGCTCTCCTTCAACCTATATAACTACCTGCATCCATTTCTAACCATTGTTATCCCTAACCTTTTCTTTTCAAGTGCACTTTTCTTCATCACAGGTGCACTTTCAAGAAAAATGGTAACCGTTTATGCACAATGGATTTTGCTCTTTGCAGTATATCAGATAGCCATTATTTTGACCAGAGAAGTAGACAATAGATCCATCGCAGCTTTAATCGATCCATTTGCAATACGAACTATTCGAAACAGCATTCAATACTGGACTGTCGCCGAACAAAATAACATGGTCGTTCCATTTACCGGGGTTGTCATGTGGAACAGATTGATGTGGATGGGGGTGGGAATCGTGACCTTGCTTGTTGGATACTTCTCATTCAGTTTCAATGTAGTGAGGAAATCATGGTTCAAGAAGAAGACTGCAAAAGAAGAAAGCGCCTCAAAAACAGATGTTATCATTCCTTCCGTCAACTTCAATTTCGGATTTCGAACATACCTTTTACAATTGAGGAAGCAAACCTGGTTTTACTTCAAAACAGTAACTGGAGGCATCCCATTTAGGGCAATCGTTCTATTTGGGTTCTTCATAATGATTGTTAACTCCTTTTTCTTAGGAAGAGTATTTGGCACATACACCTACCCTACCACCTATCTGATGGTGGAATTAATAACAGGTGCATTCGGACTATTCTTTTTGATTATACTGGTATTCTACTCTGGAGAATTGGTGTGGCGAGAGCGAGATGTGAAAATCAATCTCATTCAAGATGCATTACCCATGCCTGATTTCATCTGCCTCATCAGCAAGTTTCTGGGATTACAGTTGGTTTTTGTAATACTTAACCTCCTACTTATTGGGTCTGGTGTTGTAATTCAAGCTTTCAAAGGATACTATAAGTTTGACCTACCTGTATATTTCTCTACGATGTTCTCGGAGACTACCTCTTTTGTGATTTTATTCTCGCTGTTGGCATTCTTTGTCCAGGTGATGGTCAACAATAAATTCCTTGGACATGCCGTAGTGATTGTATTCTTTATTGCTACTGGAGTGATGGACCTACTAGGATTGGAGCACAGTCTGTTCCAGTTTGGCAGTGCTAGTTTAGGGACCTACTCAGAAATGAATGGATATGGGCATTTTGTAAAGAGTTTCTCCTGGTTTGATGTGTATTGGATGGCATTCAGTATTTTCCTTTTCGGGGTGGCAGTGGTATTCGCTGTGCGAGGCTCTGAAGCAGCAATGAAATGGAGATGGCATGTGGGTAAAATGAGGTTATCTAGACCGATACTCACACTGATCATCACCACGTTTTTAACCTTCCTAATGTCAGGTTGTTACATTTTCTATAACACCAATATTGAGAACACCTATAGGAACTCAGATGAACAAGAAGCTTTGCAGGCAGATTATGAGCGCGCACTCAAAAAATATGAGTTCATCGCTCAGCCTAAAATAACCAGAATGGATGTCAAAGCTGAGCTTTATCCATACGATAGAGATTACAGCATGGAAGGTACCTACACACTCAAAAACTATGAGGATGGGCCCATTAGTAGCATCCACTTACAGTTAGGGCTGGATGAGGATCTCACCTATGAAACTGTGACCTTTAGCAGATCTACTACTATCGCAGAAAATTACAATGAGTATAGGTATTATATACACGAATTAGATGAGCCACTGCTGCCTGGTGATTCACTAGAACTCAACTTCAAGTTTGCCTACAATACTGTAGGATTCAAAGAGTCAGGGTCAAACACAAGCATTGTTTTTAATGGCACATTTTTAAACAACACCAGTTTCCCTAGCATTGGGTACGGTTCGGGCAATGAATTGGCAAGCGACGATGACAGAAAAGACAATGATCTAGAGCCTAAAGAGCGCATGATGCAACGTGACAATCAGATTGGATTGGGTCAAAACTTCATCAGTGACGATTCACACGGTATTGACTTTGAAATCGTCGTTGGCACAGTGCCAGATCAGATTGCCATTGCGCCGGGATATTTGCAAATGGAGTGGGAAGAAAATGGCAGACGCTATTTCCATTATAAAATGGATCAGGACATGATGCCTTTCTTCAACATAGTATCTGCACGATACACGAAAGTACAGGACCAAACGTCCATTGCATTGAATGATTCTACTGATAGAGACATAAACCTGGAGATCTACTATCACGAAGGACACGAGTACAACCTGGAAAGTATGATGAAAGGAATGAAGCATTCCTTCAAATATTTCTCAGAAAACTTTAGCCCGTATCAGTATCGTCAGATGAGGATTTTGGAATTCCCAAGATATGCCTCATTCGCTCAATCTTTCGCTAATACTGTTCCATTCTCAGAAGCCATTGGTTTCATGGTAAAAATTGAGGAAGAAGATGATGTGGATGTCACTTACTTCGTGACGGCTCATGAGCTTGCACATCAGTGGTGGGGTCATCAATTGTTTCCAGCTAATGTTCAAGGAAGTGCAGTACTCTCTGAAACCCTCTCCCAGTATTCTGCGCTGATGGTGATGAAGCAGCAATATCCTCAAGAGCATCTTAAGGAGTTTTTGAAAGAAGAGCTCAATAGATACTTACAGGGACGTACAACCGAGCAAAAGAAAGAAATGCCGTTGGCACTCGCTGAAAATCAAGCATACATTCACTATGGCAAGGGTGCCAATATTATGTATGCCCTACAGGATTACATTGGAGAAGATAGTGTGAATGTTGCTCTGGAACGATTGATTGCAGATTGGGGATTTGGATCGCTGGAACGAAACGGTCGCTACGCAACCACAATTGACCTGATTGGATATCTGCGAGAGGTGACACAGGACAGCATGCAAAGCGTGATTACTGATTTCTTTGATCGCATCATCTTGTATGAAAACAAAGTAGATGAAGCCACTTATACTGAAGTAGCTGACGATAAGTATCTCGTTAAACTGGACCTGAACACCAAGAAAATGGAATCTGACAGCTTGGGCTTCTCTACACAAGTGGACATCAGCGATTGGATCGATGTGGGGGTTTATACAACAGGCGAAGATGGAGATGAAAAGCTCATCTATCTGAAGAAACATAAGTTTACCGGAGATGAAACCTCGCTGGAGATTGAAGTTGATCAGAAGCCCTCTTCTGCAGGTGTAGACCCATTAAATAAACTGATAGACAGAAACCCAACAGACAATACCAAAGGGGTATCTGAAGGTACTTCAACTTAAAGGAAGGACTAACTAGTTTAAAAAGGCAGCTACACATTAGCTGCCTTTTTTCTTTCACTTCAAATTATGCGTAACTTCATACACACATTTAACCTACTTAAATCATGAAAAAAACACTATCACTACTAGCCTTTGCGGTACTCATTGGCTGTAGCTCACCATCCAATGAAGTACCTGAAGTAACCAAGTACACCATCAATCAATTCTATGAAAATGTGAATATTGGTGGGGGAAGTTTTTCTCCGGACGAATCCAAATTACTTGTGAATAGCAATGAGTCCGGCATATACAATGTCTATGAAATTGATGTCGCCTCTGGTGAAAAAACCCAGATGACCAACTCAACGCAAGAATCGTATTTTGGTCAGTCTTATTTTCCTAACGACAATCGAATGGTCTATTCCTTTGATGAAGGGGGGAATGAAAACTTCAAGGTTTTTATGCTCACCACTGAAGGTCAGTCCAAAGATTTAACACCTGGAGATAGTGTGCGAAATGGATTCTGGGGTTGGAGCAGAGATGAACAGAGCATGTATCTGACCTCTAACAAGCGTGATCCTCGATTCATGGACATCTATGAAATGCAGATTTCATCTGTAGATGACGAATCTCCGATCAGCGAGATCATCTATCAAAACAATGATGGATTGAATGTAGGTGCCATCTCTCCTAATGAACGATTCTATGCGCTCACACAAACCATTACGAGTGCGAATGGAAAAATGTACTTATTTGATCGTGAAACCGGTGAGAAAACAGATATTTCTGAACATGAAGGCGATGCTACATACAGCCCACAATTCTTCAGTTTAGACAACCAAACACTCTTCTACACTACCGACGAAGGTTCTGACTTTGTTTACCTGGCCAAGAGAAATTTGGAAACAGGTGAAGTAGAAAAAGAATTTGAGTCCAATTGGGACGTTTGGTACGCCTACGATTCCTGGAATGAAAAGTATCGGGTAATTGGCATCAATGAAGATGCGAAGACGGTTGTCAAAATTATTAACCAGGAAAGTGGTGAAGAAGTAGCACTTCCAGAAATAAAAGGCGGCAGCATTTCATCTGTCAACATTTCCAAAAGTGAAAAAATGGCTCGGTTGACGGTGAGTACATCTGCTTCTCCAAGCAACATCTACGTGTACAATTTTGAGACCGAAGAGTTGAAAAAACTAACGCAAACCCTCAACCCTGAAATTGCTGCCAATGATCTGGTAGAAGGAAAAGCAGTTCGCTATAAATCGTTTGATGGACTGGAAATTCCGGCCATATACTATCAACCTAAGCAAGCGTCTGAAGCCAACAAGGTTCCTGCTTTAGTGTGGGTTCATGGCGGTCCTGGTGGACAGTCCAGGCTTAGCTATTTCGCGTTGATCCAATACTTGGTAAATCATGGATATGCAATATTGGCGGTTAACAATCGCGGAAGCAGTGGGTACGGAAAGGAGTTCAATCACCTGGATGATAAAAACCATGGAGATAAGGATCTAAAAGACTGTGTGTCTGGTAAAGACTACCTGGCTGCCACTGGAGTGATCGACATGGAAAAGGTGGGAATCATCGGAGGCTCCTATGGTGGATATATGACCATGGCAGCTCTTGCCTTTGAGCCAGAAGCTTTTGATGTGGGTGTCAATATTTTTGGTGTAACTAATTGGTTAAGGACTTTAAAGTCAATCCCTCCATACTGGGAAAGCTTCCGAAAAGCGCTCTATGATGAGTTGGGAGATCCAACCACCGAAGACTCAGTTCGTCTATATAATATCTCTCCGCTCTTTCATACACAAAATGTGACTAAGCCGCTCATGGTGCTACAAGGTGCCAATGATGTGCGGGTACTTCAGGTAGAATCAGACGAGATTGTAGCTGGAGTGAAGGCCAATGGCGTTCCAGTGGAATACATCATATTCGACGATGAAGGGCATGGTTTCCGCAAAAAGGAAAATGAAATCAAGGGATATGGGCAAGTCAAAGAATTTCTTGACCAATACCTTAAGGGTGAAGGCACTAGTGAAGCAACAGCTTCTGGAAGACTTTAGAACTCAAAGACTCAAGGAAAGGCAGCTTATGGCTGCCTTTTTTTATGCTTAAAAGTGATGTCCCAAAAAATTGAACGTGCAGCACGACCACCGGTGTAATCCTTCTTTTTACAAAATCTTTCCTGGTGTAACTTCCGAGAAATTTATAAGTATGAGGTTCTTAATCGTAGTTTCAATTCTGGCCACTTCCATTCTTTCGAACGCTCAGGATGTACCAGGATATTCTGGGAAATTCAATGCCATCGATCGTTTACTCGCTCCGCCAAACGCTTACCGCACAGCATCAGGAGCTCCAGGTGAAAACTACTGGCAGCAAAGAGCTGATTATAAAATAAAAGCATCCATTGATGAAAACACCAACGATTTGCTTGGGGAAGAAACCATCACCTACTTCAACAACTCCCCACATGACCTCAGTTTCTTATGGCTAAACATTGAACAAAATGTCAATCGAAAAGGAAATGAAGATTTCGGCGATGTTTTGGGAGGGGTTCGTGATTCCATCAATTCACTTCAGATGCAATACCTGGTTCGGCCGATCGACTTTCCAGCCGGAACGGATATTCAATCAATAAAAGATGTCAATGGCGCTGACTTACCATATATCGTAAACAACACGCTGTTACGCATAAATCTACCTGAGTTACTCAAATCAGGAGAGAACATCATTTTTTCCATTAAATGGAAAAACTACATAACCGATCGTGCACAATTTTTACTATCCAGAGAAGGATACGAATATTTCCCTGAGGATGACAATAAGGTATTTTTATTGGGTCATTGGTTTCCGAGAATGGCTGTATACAACGACACAGAAGGCTGGCAAAACAAGCAATTCAGACGCCTGGGTGAGTTTGCCCTTGAATTTGGCGACTATGAAGTGGAATTAACTGTTCCAAAAGATCACATCGTAGCGGGTACGGGTACACTTATCAATGAGTCTGAAGTATTGACAAAGATCCAAAGAGATCGAATGGAAAAAGCACGCAAATCTTTTGATGAGCAACTGTTCATCATCACCCCTGAAGAAGCACTAAAGAATGAGCAAACGAAGAAATCAGGTACCAAAACCTGGAAATTTAGGGCTGAGAATGTGCGTGATGTAGCCTTTGCCAGCTCACGAAAATTCATTTGGGATGCCATTGCAGTTGAGTTGCCAACCAATACAGTAATGGCCATGTCGTTCTATCCGAATGAAGGAATGCCTGTATGGAATGAGGAATCAACCAATGGTGTAAAGCAAGCCTTGGAGGTCTATTCAGAGGCAACATTTGACTACCCATACCCTGTAGCAATTTCCGTGAACACCTCCAACATTGGAATGGAGTTTCCGATGATCTCTTTCAATGGCGGTCGTCCCGTAGATGGTCAAATCAGCGAGCAGGCCAGACGAGGCATGACCAGTACGATTATCCATGAAGTTGGTCACAACTGGTTTCCAATGATCGTAAGCTCAGATGAGCGAAAGTGGATGTGGATGGATGAAGGGCTAAATACATTTCTACACCAGCGAACACTAGCTGAGCGATACCCCCAATGGTCCAGCACTACCCCAAAAGACATCATACCTTTCATGATGGGCGATCAGAAAACACTCCGCCCAATCATGACAAATTCAGACAATGACCTGCTCTTCCAAATGGGAGCCAACTTCTATCAAAAGCCCACAGTAGGACTTCAGATGCTTAGAGAAACCATCGTTGGAAAAGAGCTTTTCGATGCTGCGTTCAAAGAGTATGCTAACCGCTGGAAATACAAGCACCCCAACCCATCAGACTTCTTTCGAACACTGGAAGACGGCACGGCCACAGATTTGGATTGGTTTTTTAAAGGATGGTTTTTCACCACCGAGACAGTTGATATCGAACTGGCAGATGTGAAATGGTTTCAGCTAAAAGAGGAACAGGCCGTTGTTGAAAACAAACAAATAAAAGGGAATAGTAAACGCATATCGGGTTCAGGAAGTGGAGCAAAAGGTGAAGGTTTCTCTGATGGCCCACAGCCATTCACCATGGTTCCTACCAGCAGTAGCACCTATAGACAATTTTTAAGCAGACTGGATGAGGGACAAATGAGAGATCAGCTGTCCGGAAAACACATTTATGAACTTAAACTTCAGAACAAAGGAGGGCTAGTGATGCCAGTGATAATCGAATGGACCTATGCAGATGGCACCAAAGAAGTACAGCAACTCCCAGCAGAAATATGGAGACTCAATGAAGCTGAAGTGACAAAGACTTTTTTAAAGACTAAGGAAGTTGTAAATGTTGCAATAGATCCAAATCAAATGCTGCCGGATGTAAATCTTGAGAACAATGTTTTCCCAAGACCGAAGCAAAATGATAAATTTGAGGAAATGAAAAAGGATTAGTAAGTTACTTTACGCTTACTGGTTATTTGAAGAGATAAAACATCAACCGATAGAAACCACCCGCTTATGACTGATGATGGAGATATTTTACCAAGAATAAGATTTAATACTCAAACCGGATTGCTTAAAATTGAAGGCCGATCGCTCATGCGAGATGTTCAGGATTTCTACCTGCCAATCATAGAGCAAATTAAGAATACGACCGTTCCTACGTTTGTCGTCGAACTAAAACTGGAACACTTTGACACAGGCACCATGAAATGCCTGTATCAGCTGATGCTGACTCTAAAGGATAAGCAAGCCATGGGCGCTATGCTACTGATCCGATGGTTTAGCGACGCAGGGGACGAAGACCACAAAGAGCTGGGAGAAGATTTAGAAAATAAGGCTGGAATTCCTTTTCAGTATGTAGACAACAAGTAAGCCTCCATTATCTTGCTGTTGGATGCCAGGAATCTATTACAAGACAGCCTTACTATTGATTTATTTTGGTCAGGGAATCATTTTTTCCATGGCTCTTCTGATTCAGTCTCGCAGAGCGAATGAAAGCTCATCAAAGTGGCTTTCGCTACTGGTATTTCTTTCCTGTCTATATATCGCCCCATGGATGCTTGGCCATTCAAGTTGGTATGCAATGGACGGCTACCGGGAGTTTTTATTCTTTTTTCCATTTCACCAGCTCTTTCTAATCGGCCCGGTTATTTACTTCTATGTACAAAGCCTCATCAAACCAGGGTTCACGCTAGACAGAAAAGCATACCTCCATTTTCTGCCATCAACGTTGTACTTCCTGTATAGCTTGCTGGTCTTTGTTGTGGACTTTTTCATACTCGATGAGTTTTACTTTTATGCCGATGGTAAAGACAAAGATCTTTCTCCCTGGTATCAAATCACTGGAACTATCTCCATTCTTGCATACACCACGTCCAGCTATCAAAATTATCAGAAGTATAAGGCTCGGATTTTAGACGAGGTGAGTTTTGCTGAAAATATTACCTACGGTTGGCTTAAGCGATTCCTCCTCTCCCTCATTTTCATCTTGGCATTGAGAGTGCTGTTTATGCTAGCACTTCCCAACTGGGGAGACTTTGGGCTAAAATGGTGGTACTACCTGATATTCGCATGTACTTTTTACTACATCACCTTCGCTGGCTATACCAATGGAATACTTGCTTCATTTGCCTATCAACTCCCCTCTCCACGTCTAGAGGAAAATCAAACAAAGGAGCTGATCATTGCAGATGTTGAGAAATGGAAAGCTAAAATTCATGCCTATGTTGTAGACGCCAGTGCATATAAAAATCCAAGGTTAACACTGCAGGATGTTGCCAGCCACTTAAAAACCAATCCACGTATCATCTCTCAATCCATCAATCAAGGTTTTGAGATGAATTTCAACGACTATGTGAACGAAGCTCGTCTGGAGGCTCTCAAGGCAAGAATTGACAATGAGGACCATCTACATTTCACATTGCTCGCTCTGGCCATGGATTGTGGCTTCAATTCCAAGAGCACCTTCAATCGGGTTTTTAAGAATAGAATGGGAATCACGCCAAATGATTACCTGAAAAAGGCTAACAAATAGGTGTCAAATCATGATTTGGAGCGAAATGATCAGCTAGGAACATCAATTTTATCTTCAAAAAACTCATGAAATTCATTCTACTAACATTATTCACTGGACTACTTTTCCTTGGGCAAGCCCAACAAATTGACAGCAAAACCAAGAAAAAGCTGGATAAATTGATCAACGAACAGCTCGCTGAAAAGATCGCTCCCGGCCTTGCGATAGGTATTATACAAAATGGAGCCATCATTTACGAATCGTATGCCGGGTATGCCGACCTGAAAAAGAAAACGTCGCTGAGTAAAGAATCACGTTTCAACTATGCCTCCAGCGGGAAGCAGTTTACTGCGCTTGCTGTTTTAACGTTAATAGAGGAAGGTAAAATCAACCTGGAAGATGATATTCGAAAATTCCTGCCTGATTTCTACCCGGATATCAATGAAGAGATACAAATACAGCACCTAATTACGCATACTAGTGGCATTAGGGATGTGTATGAACTATGGAACCTGCAAGGCATCACCTGGTGGGAAGAGACGCTATCTAACCAAGACGCAATAGACATGCTCATGAAGCAACAACAACTCAGCTTTGAGCCGGGAAGTAAGCACATCTACAGCAACTCAAACTATCTCCTGCTCACAGAGATCATCAAACAGGTGACCTCCAAATCATTCAAAGACTATTCGGACGACCTCTTCAATAATCTGGGCATGACCAGCACGGGCTTTGAACCGGACCATACTGATATTCCCCGCCGCGTCCTTCCTTACGGATTTTGGAAAAAGTACCGAATGTATGAATGGAATACAGATTTGATTGGTGATGGTGCGTTATTCACCACCTTGCCGGATCAACTGGCCTGGGAAGTGATGATCCAACAACAGGAAAGTGATTTCCTCACTGCAAAAACCATGGAAAAAAGTCAAAGCCCGATAGTCGGCACCTTTGAGGGATATGGCTATGGTCTTGAATTCGAAGATGGCAGGTCCTTTCACCACGGATCGACCGGAGCCTATGGCGCCACATTTGCACGCTACACCGAAGAAAACCTCACCATCGTGGTGATGACCAACTACACCAACATCTTAGCAAGCTATGTAACTGAGCAATGCTACCAGATCCTTACCGGTGCTATCGCTCCGTCACCTAAGCCAAGAAAGCCACAAACCGTCGAAGCTTTTGTTTCGATAGATTCCCTTCTGGGTACGTACAAGACACCCGGTGGCTATTACTATCGCTTCGTCATGAGATCAGATACACTCTTCCTGGAAAGAGCAGACCGGAACCCTGTCGCGATTGAGCATGAAGAAGGAAACATCTACCATGAAATCAACGACCCGGCCTTTCAGCAGGCATTTACCATCGACCCAAAATTGGGCATGCAAATCACAGCGTATTACCCCACCCATGATTCGTATACCCTCACCAAGGAAGATATTACCTGGGAAGGTTATGATTATGAAAAACTCAACGGCACCTATTACAACTCTGAATTGGATGTGCGCTTAGAGGTAAAATATGTGAAAGACAAGGAATACCTGGTTACAAAAGGCCAGAATGAATATAGCATTCAGATTTTTGAACCGGATGTATTTTGGTTTGGTAACTATCGGGCGAAAGTCGGCCAGGAAGATACCCGGGTTTCCGAGCTGCTGCTAAACAGCAACCGGAATAGAAACGTCCTTTTTACCCGTACAACAGAATAGCGTGTGAAGAACACAAAAGCCCTCTCCGCCAATGCAGAGAGGGCCGTTCTAGCTTAGGTTAGTTTAGCTATTCTTTTGTTCCTTGCACCGTCACACCGAATTGTTTCAATTCCATGCTCATGCCTGTTTTTTCACCGCTATTGTCAAACTTAATCACAATTTGACCATCCAATGACTCCCACGTATCTTCCTTAGGCATTACCACTACATTCATCCCTGCAGCTGGCAATTGCATTTTCACCAAACCATCTTCATTTTTCATGGTTGCGGTTATGTTGAAGTTCGCAATATTGTACGACCCATAGACATAATCAGGTACCTCCACGTTTGCCATTCGATCTTTTAATGGGGGATAAAAGTTATCAGTGTCATCCAGATCAGGAAGGCTTGCATTCACAGAGATTGATTCCACTTCCTTATAATTTGGAATGGAAACCTCAAACTTATCTTTTCCAGCCATCGTCTTTCCAGACATGGACACTTCGTAATCCGTGCCATCGTTATACTTCACCTCAACCTTCACAGGCACAGGTCGGTTACCCAAATTCGAAACCGTCAGTTTATCCTTTTTGAAGCCATCAATTCTTACGTTGGGATAGCCATACTCAAAGAACCATGGCTTCCATAGCCAGCTCAGGTCTTGTCCACTTACATCTTCAAATGTGTAAAAGAAATCGAACGGAATTGGAGACTTCTTTGCCCAACGGTTAATGTATTCTTTGTACGCTTTGAAGAACATTTCGTCACCCAAGTGATAATGCAACATGGAGTAAATGAAAGCAGGCAGCGGATACGCAGAGTAGCCATAATTTGTTCCATCCATGAATTGTGAGGAAGTAAACAAAGGCACGTCTTCGTATTGTCCTTGCATCCCTCCTACGCTTCCTTTGTAGTTAGTGAAAAGATCAGAGCTATCATTTCTGAAAAATCTGCTGGTCACCAATGAAGTGATGTAGTCCGCCCATCCTTCATCCATCCATGCGAATCTTCGTTCGTTCACTCGAACATACATTGGAAAGTACATGTGGTACATTTCGTGCACCGTTACCCCTAGGCCAGGGCCACCATTGTATGCCATCATTGGAAACTCCATACCTCCTCCACCGAGCCCGATGAACGTTGTAAATCTTGGATACGGGTAGGGTACACCTGGGATGTCTTCAGAGAAATGCTTCATCGTTTTTTGCTGATTGGGTGTCATCGCAGCAAATGCTTGAGGATTTCCAGAAGGATATACCGAACTGATCAATACATCTTTGCCATCCACTTTTTGTGAAGCAGCATTCCAGTCATAGTGATCACTCATTGCGAAGGCAAAATCTGGAACTTCGTCTGCTTTGAACTTCCATGTTCCGGACTTATGCTCAAATCCACCTTCAAGGTCGTCACCGTTCATGATGTCCATTGGCTCAGTGGCAGTTTGAGCTGTATTGTATCGATCAAGAATATCAGCATTGAACACCTCGTCCGGGTTTTGCAACACTCCTGTCGCCCAAATGGTGAAAGACTTAGGCACGCTAAACTCCACATTGAAGTTAGCCAGGTTGTTGTAAAACTCTGTTCTGAACGAGTAGTTCTGGGTATCCCACCCAAAAACATCATCGTATACAGCTACTTGTGGATACCAGTATGCTACGAAGAAAGACGTGCTGTCTGCAACTCCCGTTCTTCTGTTGGTGTAAGGCACAAACTGTTCCCAGTTGATGGCCAGATCAATGCTTTCGCCGCTCTTAAGTGGCTCAGTCAGTCGAATAGAAATATTTGTTCCACTTCGTGAAAAAGCTCTGCTGGCCATGTCTACAGAGTCTCCTCTCACCTGCACCATATTTAACGTTACGCCATCATCGATATCGCGTTCGTCTACTCTTGATGCACGTGGATTTCCTTTACGATACACATCGTTATACAAGCGCACAACGATTCTGGTAAGGTCATTTGGGCTATTGTTTGTGTACGTGATTTTGGATTCACCATCGATACCCCGCGTTTCAGGATCAATGGAAACCTTAATCTCATAGTCCACAGTGTTATGCCAATAATTTGCGCCGGGCTTCCCGTCATACGATCGGGTGCCTTTGTCATACGCTTGCTTCATCTCTTTAGGCATGAACATGCGCTGCTCTTGTGCCATGAGTGACGTGCAAAGCGTCAAGGTGATAAGTGTTGTTAGTAATCTCATAGGGTTTAAGTTTTTATTAGGAGGCGTAAAGAAAACAAATTGTTGCAGCATAGCAGTGGCCGCTTATCAAAAAGGCTGAATGCGGTGTGAGAGAGTATCCAAGAAACGACATATTTGATACACATCTATTTTGCTTTTTTCTTAAGTCTTTTGAAAAGGCAGCATTAAAATCTTCCATGTCATTGCGAGGGAAGCATGACCGAAGCAATCTCATCCAAACGGTTATGGGATTCCTTCACCCTCCTTTCTCAAGCTCGGACGGTACAGATTACTGTGTCGCTTTAGGCATTTTTACAATTGCAACCGCGCCAAGCAACCTTCAAAATACAAGCTGCATCTAGTATCAAACTTATCATCTAAGTAATCACTCGTTCTTAATCAGAAACCTTCATTATGCAAAAATTAAGCATACGTCCCTCTTCAATTATCCTAGCTTCCATTTTCCTCAGCACTTTTGGCGGTATTTGGTATGGACTTCTTTTTAGGGACGTTCAAATCTCAGCTCACAGATACACCGCTGAAGAATATGCGAATGATAATCCTATTTGGTACATCGGTGGAGTTCTAATTTCCTTACTTATTGCCTGGGGAATAAGCTTGATTATTCGTTTAAAGGGAGAACCAGGAATTCGTGCAGGCATCTCTGCAAGCCTGAAGGCCGTGATAGGTTTTGGATTGCCGCTGGTTTCGTATCCACTCGTTTTTTCTCCTTTGCATGATTTACAACTCTATGCTGTGGGTCTTTCGCAGATAATTATCGGTTGGACAGTAGCTGGAGCAATAGTAGGAGGAATGATTAAGAAATAAGTCTGCCCCTAAGCAATCTCCTCCAAACGGTTATGGGATTCCTTTACTCTCCTTCATCAGGTTTGGAATGACGGTACTTACTGTGGAGTTAGTCCCTTTCCTCTCACAGGTAGCTTGGGGACAAGCACATTAAGCATCCCGCCAATGTAGTGGTATCACTCCGGATAATCTTTAGTAGATTCTTGCGCTCTATATAACAGGTCTGCCTCCCTCCTTGAAGATTCAACTTCCTCACCTCCATGCAACAGCATCATCCTTCGTTTGTCAAACTTGTGAGAGACGAATGAAAATATGATTGCAAAAAATATAGCTGCACTAATCCATATCTTTGCATATTATACACCTACTGTAATCATCATTCCTTTTCAGTTATTCTATGTCCATCAAAAGCCAAAAAGATATTCTTGCAAAGCTCAACATAGAGAAGCTAAACCCAATGCAAGAAGAAGCTTCTGTGGCGCTGGAGTCATCAAGCAATTTGGTGCTGCTCTCTCCTACAGGAACAGGTAAAACGGTCGCATTCCTTCTCCCTATTTTAAAAAATCTTGATGCTGATTGCACCGAAGTACAGGTATTGATTCTTGTACCATCCAGGGAGTTGGCCATTCAAATAGAATCTGTTGTGCGAGAAATGGGAACAGGATACAAGGTAAATTCAGTCTATGGAGGTCGCACGGGTTCTAAGGATAAAATCGAGTTGAAGCACCGGCCTGCTATTTTGATTGGGACACCTGGAAGGGTCTCAGATCATATACATTACAAAAACTTTCCTACTAGAGACATCAAAACGCTTGTTCTAGATGAATTTGACAAGTCTCTGGAAATTGGATTTGAGGACGAGATGAAAGAAATCATCAGTTCGCTGCACAACGTAAAAAGACGCATCCTAACCTCCGCCACGCAAGGAGTACCCATTCCTTCATTTGTTGGACTTAAAAATCCAATAACAGTCAACCACTTAGGACAAGGCACGTCCCAACTGAAAATCAAGCGAATCCTATCTCCAGATAAGGATAAACTCAACCCTCTCGTTGCAGCGCTCAGCCATATTGGCAACCAGCCAGGCATCATTTTTTGCAATTTCAAGGACACGATTCAGCGCGTTAGTGCCCACCTCGAAGCTCATAAAATCAGTCATGGATGCTTCTATGGCGGCATGGAACAAATCGATCGAGAGCGCACACTTATAAAATTCCGAAACGGCACCCATCAGCTCATTGTAGCAACAGATCTTGCTGCGCGAGGACTCGACATCCCTGAATTGGGATTCATTCTACACTACCAGCTGCCTCAAAAGAGCGAGGAATTCACTCACAGAAATGGACGAACTGCCAGAATGAACACCAAAGGAACAGCCTACATTTTGCAGTGGGAAAAAGAGCCACTCCCTGATTTCGTTACAAGCGCTAAAATTGAAACGCTAAGTCAGGTCAAACAACTCTCACCTTCAAAGTGGCGGACGCTATACATTTCAGGCGGCCGGAAGGATAAAATATCTAAAGGAGATATAGCCGGTATTTTTTTCAAGCAGGTTCACCTTTCCAAGGATCAACTTGGTGTGATCGAAATCAAACAAGACTGTGCATTTGTTGCCATAGATGCTTCAAAAATGAAAGCGGCCATTGACACACTCAACAACACACGCATTAAGAAGAAAAAAGTACGCATCTCTCAGATCTAAGCAGTACAATTTTCCAAGCTTCTGGCAATCGTTAGCATCTCGACTATCCAAATAGCTTTTTTTTGTAGCTTTATATGTGATATGAAAAAGCTAATCAACATCACTTTAACTGTTTTTACACTTGTTTTTATTTCGTGCGAGCGTCCAGATTGCGCCAACACAAATTCCATATTTGAAAATAGTACGCCAGAATCAAGCGAATACAAAGCGGAGCTGGTTCAACAACTGCAAAGCACGGATCAAGCCAAATTGACCTATTGGCTTCAAAAATATGAAACCAGGAATGGGAAAGAGTATTTATCATTTTACATCCAAGGTGATGGATTATGCGCCATTCTTGATTTGACTATGAATCACTGGACGAAGTTAGGAGATGTTAGAGAGAAAAAAGGTGTCACTTACCGAGGAGCAGAATTTACAAACTTAAAGTTTGACATAGTGGAAGACTCTTCAACCACTGAATTCATCTATCAATCGTTTGATCATATCATCGATTAAGACTTCTGGCTATTTCATGATATTTTGAGGCACTACCTGGGTTCAGGAAGCAAAATTGCAATTTGTTAGCATGGCTATATACCATAGCAAAAACCTATTTAATTCGTAGCTTTCTATTCTAAACATACAAATCATGACTCACTTTAATCATCTCATTATTGGTACAGGACAGGCTTTGGGAACACTTTTAGGGAAACTTATACCTACCGGAGATTCCATAGGTGTAATCGAAGCTGATAAAGTAGGTGGCAGCTGTGTAAACTATGGATGTACTCCTACCAAAACACTAGTAGCCAGTGCCAAAGTATTTCATCAAGCCCAAAGAGGGGACTTTTATGGTTTTGACTTAGATGGCTTAACGTTAGATTTCGCTCGCGTAAGTGCTCGCATGAATGAAATCCGAAATGGAGGAAGTAATGGTCTCACCAACTGGATGAAAGGGACTTCCAATGTGGAGTTAATTCGTGGAAAAGGACAGTTTGTCGGTGCAAAAGAAGTTGAGGTGGATGGTAATAGATATACAGCAGATAACATTTACATCAATGTTGGCACCCGTCCAAGCGCACCTCCTATTCCAGGATTGGATCAGATAAAGTGGTTAGACAGTGCTGGTTTACTAGACTTAAAGGAAGTGCCGAATCATCTAATGATCATTGGTGGCGGATACATCGGCGTTGAGTTTGCACAAGTGTTCAGGAGGTTTGGAGCTAAGGTCAGTCTCATTCAACGTTCTGATCAATTAATGCCTCGTGAGGATGCTGATATTGCACAGGCTGTGAAAGACTTTCTTGAAGAAGAGGGAATAGAAGTATATACTGGCGTCAACACACTCGACATCAGTCAAAATGGAACTTCCAAAGAAATCACCATTGAGCAAAATGGTCAATCCAAGTCCTTGGCTGGCGATCAGTTGCTAGTCGCTGCGGGTAGACTCCCAAATAGCGACACTTTGAACTTAGAAAACACATCGATAGAAGTGAATGCTCGCGGGTACATTCAGGTAGATGACTATTGTGAAACTGCAGAAAAGGGTGTCTATGCGTTGGGTGACGTCAACGGTCACGGTGGCTTCACACACACGGCTGTCAACGATGCAGAAATTGTTTTGGATAGGCTTTTCGGAGGGGATCGAAAGCTAAGTGGGCGGAACTTGATCTATGGCCTATTTACAGATCCACCTCTGGGTCGTGTAGGAATGACCGAAAAAGAAGCGATTAAAAGCGGTAAAAGGGTATTGAAAGCTGTGCGGCCGATGGATAAAATCAGCAGAGCCAAAGAAATGGGAGAAACCAAGGGATTTACCAAGTTGCTGGTAGATGCAGACACAGACATGATATTGGGTGCCTCAATATTGGGAGTTGGGGGAGACGAGATCATCAATATGTTTGCAACTATTATGCATTCTAACATACCTTGTGCCTATTATCGCAAGGTTGTATTGGTACATCCCACAGTTTCTGAACTTATGCCTTGGATTTTAGATGGCATCAAAGAGGTGAAAGAAAAAGACGAGACTTTGTGAAAGTTAAATTCAACTCACCAAATACTCTTTGGCACTTTCTATATCGTCAAAAACACGAATATTGCCTCCAACCATCGTAATGTATGCCTTCAGAATCAATTTCTTCAACCCTTGTATTCCAACAAAAGCTCGCTTTTCGGCACGATCTTTAAAATACATTTTACCGTATTCCTTCATTTTATTGCTTACCACAGGATTTACAAAGGCACCCACAGTATTAACCAATACAAGTAATTTGGTACTGGACGCCAGGTAAGCATCCTTGGTTTCTTCCAATAATTCCAACGAGCGTTTTTCCGTTTTCGATTCCGTTAAATCAACATACAGAATACGCTTATCATTATGAGTGATGTAAGATATAGCCATAGCGAGCACTTTATTTTGGCGACAATTAAATCCGGGTATGAAAATACACAAATAATGGATTTACAGTATAAACAATAAAAAATTATAAAGTGTTTTACCCTACTCTTTTTTGAGAAAAATTTTCATTGCTGGGTTCATCACTTGTTAAATAATCTTAATAATTAGCCTTTCATTTCTTCGTTATTGATATTTGAATGGTGAGAATAACCTTAATTTCATTCTTTATTTTCCTTTCGCTGTGCGGGTATTCCCAACGGAATTACCTCTACGGTGTAGTTACTGATTCTGCTTCAGCGGACGAAATGATTGGCGTCCATATCAGAAATCTGCAAGCAGGTCTACTCACCAATACCAATCCAAACGGAACCTTCAAAATCCCAGTTCAACCAGGAGATTCGCTTGAATTAACCTATGTTGGATATAAATCCCTCACCTATGTAATTCCAAATGGTGAGCGAACCGAAGTGATCTATTTTCATCTCTCTCCAGCAGCCACCCAGCTGGCCGAGGTTGAGGTAAATGTCTTTCCTGAATACTGGAGATTTAAACAATTGATCATCGATAGTCAACCCATTGATTCAAGCCTTGTTGTGTTCGGGTTGGACGCCATCCCTCTAAATGCATATGATCTACCTGCCAACGAAACAAAAGTAAGACCACCTGATTATCACGCCCCTGCCATTGCCATAAGTTTCGACATGGGAGGTCTCACCAAAAAAGGGAAGGAACAGAAAAAATTACAAAAAATCCTCGCGCAAAAGGAGATGGAGCGTGTCGCCTATCGCAAGTTTAGTCGGGATTGGGTTGCAGCGGAAACTGAATTGACAGGAGATGAATTGACCGATTTTATTGCTTTTTGTAAGTTCACTCCAAAGTATCTGATAGAAACTTCACTCTTTGATATTCATGAAAATATGATGGCACTTCTCGAGGAATTCAAAGAAAAGAAGAGCGACTCTGGCAATCACCGCTACAATCCAGGCGCTTGATTTAAGTTCTCTGCAGATCAACTTCTTGGCTAAATTTGATGTCGATGATCAAAAAAATTCAAGCTCTTGAAGAAGTTGCTCGCCAGCTAGAACCTAGCGATAGTTCGCTGACTCAGCTCACGCAACAAGTCTTTGACCATAGCAACCGCTTTCTTTCAGATTTGGAAGAAGCCGATGCTTTCACTCAAAATCCGGCACAGGCAATTCCAGATGAGATTCATGATCATCCTACTGCTATGAATGAACTACTCCAATTCATTCATAAGCATGTCGAGAAAGATGGGATCAATGCGGCATCTGGTGGACATATGGGATATGTGCCCGGTGGAGGCCTCTACCCTTCTGCGCTTGGGGATTACCTGGCAGCAATAAGTAATAAGTATGCGGGCATCTACTTTCCAGCTCCGGGTGCTGCACGCATGGAGAATATGCTCATTGGGTGGATGAATGAGCTCATGGGGTTTCCATCAACTGCAACCGGCAACCTTACCTCCGGAGGATCCATCTCCAATCTCATCGCTGTAGTCACCGCTAGAGAAGCCAAAGATGTCAAAGCTCGGGATTTTGATAAACTCGTGGTATACCTTTCAGATCAGACTCATCATTCTTTGCAAAAAGCACTGCGAATAGCTGGATTGGGAGAAGCACAGCTTCGCTACTTGCCAGTAAATGATTCTTTTCGAATGGATGTATCAAAACTGAGTGAGGTCATAAAAACAGATATCGCCAACGGTTTAATACCTTTTTTCATTAACGCTTCATTAGGCACCACAAATACGGGCACCATTGATCCTATTGAAGAAATGAGCACCATCGCAGAAAAGCATAAAATCTGGTTTCACATAGATGCTGCCTACGGAGGCTTTTTTCGACTATTGCCGACGATAAGGGAGCAAACCAAAGGAATAGAAAAAGCTGACTCAATCACTTTAGATCCTCACAAGAGCCTATTCCTCCCGTTTGGAACTGGTGCTGTTTTGATTAAAAACCTGAAGGCACTTTACAAGGCACATCGCTATACAGCTGACTATTTGCAGGACTTGATAGATTCAGATAGTGAGGTAAATGCTGCAGATGTATCGCCCGAACTCACCAAACATTTCAGAGGCCTTCGCATGTGGCTACCGTTGAAACTATTTGGGCTGAAACCTTTTCGTGCAGCTCTTGAAGAAAAAATGCTATTGGCTCAATATTTTCGACAAGAGTTGGGAGCGATAAATAGGTTTGAAGTGGGACCTATTCCAGATCTATCCATTACCATTTTTAGATATATTCCTAGTGAGGGTGATGCTAACCATTTCAATGAGCGGCTGATAAAGGCGATCCAGGATGATGGTCGCATTTTTTTGTCGTCTACGACTATTCATGGCATATTTTGGATACGTGTGGCCGTCGTTGTCTTCAGAACGCACAAATCAAAAATCGAACTACTTCTCGAGATTGTACAAGAAAAAACTCAACAGCTACTCAGCAGATGATTTTGCCCTGGTTAAGTGCTGTATTGTAATTTAACGCACTGTTAAAAAATCTTAATAATTAGCGTTTTAAGCATCGCATGGAGATATTTAATCGTACAGTCTCCAAACTCAACTGCCATGCTCAGAAATTACCTACTCGTTTCCTTGAGAAACATCCGCAAACATTTTACCTATTCATTCGTCAATATTTTCGGGCTTACGGTCGGGCTGGCCTGCACACTGGTCATCGGCATATGGGTCCATCAGGAATACAGTTACGATCATCATTTCAGGCAATCAGACAAAATCTTTCGGGTTGGGGTTAATTTCTTCAACATCGGTGACATGTCTATAGGACCAGATATTTTAAATGAAAAACTCAAAGCTTATTCTGATGTGGAGTACACGACATCTATGGGCTCAAAAGGAGACGTTGTTTTTGTAATCAACGATCAGGAAATGGCCGTAGACAAGGGATTAAAGGCTGATAAAGATTTCTTCAAAGTGTTTTCATACGATTTTCTAGATGGGAATGCTGGCACAGCAATGGATCAGCCAAACACAGTGGTGTTGACAAAAAACACTGCGCTAAAGCTGTTTGGCAGAACAGATGTAGTGGGTGAAACACTTCAAATAAAAGATGACACCAGAACCTACCGGGTCACTGGAGTTGTGGATATCACAGGTCGTTCGCACATCCCTGCAAACATGTGGTTTTCTTTGCAACTTCCATCAAACCTTCAATGGACTTCCGCTTCATCGTACCAATATGTTAAAATGAAAGGAGAAAATCCTGCGGAACGTTTGAATGAAATATTGAATGATCAGCTAAAAGAAATACAAGCCCAATTTGCACCGGATCAATCGGTGGAAGAGTTCACAGCCAGCGGGATATACAAATTCTTACCAATGGCGATTGCTGATATTCACCTAAACTCTGAGCTTAAGTTTGAGCCTTCTCCAGTCGGCAATAGTCAGACCACTCAAGTATTCGCAGGCATCGCTATGCTTATTTTGCTTTTGGCAGGTATCAATTTCATTAACATTTCTACTGCCAGAGCCACCACACGTGCGAAAGAAGTAGGTATTAGAAAATCGCTTGGCACGAACCGAGGTGAATTGATTTTACAGTTCACCATGGAATCCATTTTAATTTGTCTCATAGCAGCAGTATTAGCTCTTGGGGTAGGCGAATTATTCTTGATTACATTCGAAAAGATAACAGGGTTAGAGCTTTTGAAAACCCTATTCGTAAATCCATCTCAGCTTTTGCTGGTATTTGTAGGCGCTGTTGTACTTGGTGTTTTAGCAGGGGTATATCCTGCGATATACATTACCAGGTTTCAAGCGGTAAACGTACTGAAAGGGAAATTAGATACGGGTGAGAAGGGTAA
This sequence comes from Ekhidna sp., assembly GCF_039940915.1. Classification (GTDB taxonomy): domain Bacteria; phylum Bacteroidota; class Bacteroidia; order Cytophagales; family Cyclobacteriaceae; genus Ekhidna. The sequence continues at coordinate 660,894 of NZ_JBDVFO010000003.1, read as the reverse complement.
CATAAGGAATGGACTTGTCCTTTTTCAATTTTCAATTTCCATCTGCTTGCTTATCGTGGCGATCTTTATTTATAATCAATTGAGATTCATCGAAACCAAAGACATGGGATTCGATTTCGACAATGTGATGGTTGTAGACAACATCCGCTCCCTTCCCAATCAGGGAAAAGTTTTAAAAGAAGAACTGTTAAGGAAATCCTACATAGATAAGATCAGTATCAATGATCGCGTTCCCGCAAACAGCAGCACCCTTTCAATAACTTCAGTTAAGAACAATGAAGAAAAAGAGGTGTACGTACAGCAGTTTTCAGGTGACGAAGACTTAATGGAGAGCATAGGTTTTCGTCTTTTAGAAGGACGAAATTTTTCTGAGCGTATTGCTTCAGATACTGCCGCACTAATCCTCAATGAATCAGCAGTAGCAGAACTTGAGTTGGATGATCCTGTTGGTAAAACACTGAGCAATGGCCAATACAAAATCATCGGCGTGATTAGCGACTTCAACTATGAATCTTTGAAAAAGAAAGTAGAGCCTGCAATGTTGAGTCTGAGCACTGACGACAAAAACAATTTGACAATTAAATTTTCGGGAAGACATTCAGATGAGTTGATTGCTGATATCAATCAATTATGGATTGAGTTGGAGGCACCTGGAAATCCGAGTTACTATTTTCTAGATGAAAACTTTGCAAGACTTGTTGAGCGAGAGAAAGTGCTTTCAAAGTCCGTTTTAATTTTCACGGTCTTTGCAATGTTTATCTCTTGTTTGGGACTATATGGTTTGTCCATTTTTACTGCTGAAAGGAGAACCAAAGAAATTGGAATTAGAAGAGTGCTTGGAGCTTCCATTGCCAGCGTGACCAGGTTACTGTCAAAGAACTTTGCCAAGCCAATCCTCATCGCATTCATCATTGCTTCTCCTGTTGCATACTATGTCGTTCAGGAGTGGCTGTCAAACTATGCCTATCGAGTTGACTTAAGTTGGATGCCGTTTGTATTGGGTGGTGGAATTGCGCTGGCTTTGGGATTAATTACTATCTCCTGGCAGTCTATTCGAGCCGCACTAAAGAACCCAGTTATGAGCCTTCGGAGTGAGTGATTGAGCTGTGGTGACCCTAGAAAGCTTCACTTATGCCAATGTAAATACCCGTTTGACCTCCACGGGCTATTCCAATATCTAATCGTGCGTTTAGCCTGCGTTCTGGAATAATTGCTAAGCGACCACCTATACCTGCCACATACTTAAACTCCGATGGATTAAAATCATCTACATCGAAAGCTACATCCCCTATTCCTGCAAATAGCGTCATGCCAAAACGCCAAAACAGGGGTCTTCGATACTCAACTTGGGTATACATCATTTGTCGATCTCGATACAAACTGGCATTAGCAATTCCTCTCAATCGCTCATCTCCGCCGAGTTGTGGAAGCTTGTAAAAGGGTGTGCCAGTGCCAAAAGTGAGCTGAGTCCTAAACTGAAAAGCCAAAATGTGTTTTTGGTCTTTCAAATCGATATATTTTCGAAAATCTGCCAAGTAGCTGGTGAAACTAAAATCACCTATTTCATTGAATAACAAACGGCTGGAGATAAAGTATCCCTTGGTAGGATATAGTGTATAATCTCGTGTGTCATAGCGGAACGAAGGGCCTATTCCCGCGACATTTCCTCCCTCCAATCCTACAGGTGCGTCTGATTCGAGCATGCCATTCGGAATCTTTTCTCGCAAAGAAGTGAAATGAAAATCAAAGGCTATTCCAACAAATACCTTTTCATTGAAGGGATGCAGCAATTGTCCTTCAATCTGAAAAAAACGATTCGTATACATCTCAGAAACATCAGGGTCTCTATCATTACCTACTCCATAGTAGGAATCCGGGAAATTGTAGTAACGCATGGATGCTGTCAAATTCTTTCCACTGGGAAAATAGTAATCCAAATTCACCGCAGCAATCGCTTGCTTCTTGATTGTATAAATAAAAAAGGGTGTTAAAGTTGACTGGCGTTGAAAGCTTGACTGTGAAGTATCTGAATTTCCCAATACCCAAATGGCCGCACCTCCAAACTGCAAACTTGTTTCAGGAGCGTAGCTGATTGCCGGAAAAATAGCAAAAGAGCTTTCATTAGCAGTGGAATCTGACTGCTGAGAATAACCAAAAAAAGGAAATAACAAGAGAACAATTAAACCTCGGTACACGAAAGGATTTTAATTATGAAATTTCACGCATCGGCAGCTTAGGTAGTGGCTGTCCCCGACTTTCGAGTGATAGATATTTTCATCACCCTTCTTCAACGTGATTATACCTGCAGAATTGCTATCCTTTAATTCATTATCCCACCAGTTGCCATGTACCCCAATTCCTTTGAAGGTACCATCCGGTTGTCCAAAGCCACCAAACTTCATATCCATATCACTGGCTTTGCCTTCGATCAGATATTTACCCGAATGATGCCATCCTCCAAAGAAATGGAACAAGTGTTTCCACTCATGAATAGTGGGTACATGCCATCCATCAGGGCAAGCTAGATTGGCTTGTTCATAATTGTAAAGCCTACCAAAATTGGTTGCATACTCGCTGGTGTTACTATAAGCCTTAGAACCTGGCACATTAAATCTCACATTCTCAGCAAACCAGGTTCGAGTAATCTCTCTGCCATTATGCTCACGTATAAAGGTGATTGTCTGATACACTTTACCATCTCTGGAGTCGGTGTATGTTCCCATTTTATGTGAAAATTTCTTACTCTTTTCTTCTTTACTCTGCGCAGAAGCAAACGTTACGCTAAAGAAAAACAGGCATGTGGCGATAAAATATTTAGCTTTCATATGAGTTTTGTTGGCGATTGAATTCCAAATTTAATAAATATTGAAACCTAGTCTCGTACTTCTACAATCATCTCTATTTCTACGGCGATATTCCGCGGTAAAGATGCCATACCTACAGCGGCACGAGCATGCTTTCCTCGCTCACCAAATACATCAACCATCGTGTCGGAAAAGCCATTGATCACCTCTGGCTGATTGCCAAAATCAGGGGCACAGTTAACCATTCCTAAAACTTTCACTATTCTCACCACCTTATTTAAATCCCCAATCTCCGCTTTCAAAGCTGATAGTTGTGCTTGAGCTACAAGTTTAGCTGCTTCATATCCATCTTCTACAGACAAATCACCTCCAACTTTACCTGTGACGTATCCACCCTCAGGAAGACCAGGCCCTTTACCCGCCATGAAAACAAGATTTCCTGTTCTAACAGCGTTCACATAATTGCCGGCAGGTGCAGCTGGTTCCTTTAGAGTAATTCCCATCTCCTCTATTCTATTCTCTACATCATAGTTGTAAAGCTCTGCGACCTCTTCTTTTACTTCATCATGTGTATGTTCATGCTGATGATCACAAGAAACTATTAGGAAGATCACTGGAAGAAAAAACAATAAAGGTTTCATAGGTTGTAGGTATTTTATGTACGAATAAAGTTACACGACATCTGCGAATCCGTATGAATAACTAAAGTAAATCCAGTATTTTTTGAGATCTGAACAACTCATCGCAATCGCGAGTCAGCACTACTGGTTCTTCTGTAGCTACAATTTCAAAATCTTCAATGCTTAATAAATCTTCAAACATTTTAGGTCCAAAATCATCAAACTGATCGTACTTATTTTGGCTGTAATGATCCGCCATAAATGTAAAAGGAATACTACCTCCGTCGGCTAGAATTGCACCATACTCCTGCAATGCTTTGGCAATGACCTTCCCTGATTCTCCCAATTGATCAAGCGGGTAATTCGATCTCAACCTAAACCTCATTCCATATTTAGGAGCGTCATCATTCTGAGAAGAAGGTCCCCCAGCATGTGTTGCCGGAGGTACAAAAAATCCAGCTCGCATGTTATTGTTCTTCAAAATTATTCGAAGTGCATGCTTTATTTCACCGGCTGCAATTTCATCTGCGGTAACCAGCAAAGGAGCTATTGGAAGTCCTGCTGCATCCGCACTTGTGCACTGTAGGCCTCTTAATTTACTGCTATAGTCGTATTCCAAATCCCAGACCACCGGACACAGTCCTCCTACTCGTTCTCCATTAATCACAGTTGCGTGAAACACCTCATATAGCAATTTATTATCGACATCATGAACAATTAAATGGCAATCCTCACTCAAATTTTCAGCGCATACCAGACCTTCTACTCCTTCAATTCGGGCAGACGCAGGTATTGGAATTTCCCTAAGCTTATCGCACGGCGGATCGCCATACCAATCACCATATTGTAATTCAACAAACTCATCAAATGGCATTTTTGGTGAATTAGCATCTGCTTTTACAATATGCAGAGATGTAAAGTCAATCTGGAATACTCCATTCGTAAGCGGGAACAGATCATTAGATTCGGCCCGTCCTCTCAAAAAACTGATGATGTTGGCTGAGTTTGCATGTACAGTAGCATCTCCAATCTCGGTTGTCCAGGGCATTGGGTTTGAGAAGTATGCTGAGTTTTCTGAAACAATAGTACATGCATCACCAATTCCGTCTCCATTTGAATCTGCTTGATCTGGATTTGGCACATCTATGCAATTGTCAACTTCGTCTCCAACTCCATCACCATCAGAATCAAGAATCGGAATCTCATCATCATCCATCTTCACAGTTGGCGTATTATCACCACCGCAAGAGCTAAGAAACAGAATTACCATTCCTATGATAGAAAGTGTTTTTTTCATTTTAATACTAGTTGGGTTATACAACTCTGCTAGTATAGATTTCCTTTTCACAAAAAAGCAGTACTATCATAGACAATACTGCTTTGATTACGATTTGTATACTGATGCTATTTTTCTCGAATGGATTTAAACTCCGATCCTTCCTTCCATTTCGGCCATTCATCGGAGTTCGCCAATTGCAAGCCTACCTCCATGAGTAAAGTTCCATCCAAAGCCATGCCGTCAAAGGTCCAGCTTTCCGGATGATATTCATCCTGAGGTCGATGATATTGGGTATTCAAGTATATCAAATTCAGACTATCCACATATTCTACTCCTTTGGTCATATGTTCATAAGATCCAGAAGCATATAATGCAGGTATTCCAATCTTAGCAAACTGAAAATGATCAGATCTAAAGAAGTATCCTTTACCTGGATCAGGATCAGGAATGATGTATCTCCCCTGCTTAGCTGCAATTTTCTCCGCAATATCTTCTAACTCCGATTGCCCATACCCTACCACTGTGAGATCTTTCATTGGACCAAATGAAGTGATTCCGTCCATGTTGATATTTCCAACGGTTTGTTTTGGTGCATAGATGGGATTTTGCGCATAATGCTTCGAACCCAAAAGCCCTTGTTCTTCAGCAGTGACCGCCAGAAAAATTACCGATCTCTTCGGTTGATCCATTTGAGCCATGGCCTCAGCAATACCAAGCATGGTTGCCGTTCCCGATGCATTGTCGTGAGCGCCATTGTAAATCGTATCTCCATCTATCTCAGGGCCTACACCTAAATGATCCCAATGCGCTGAGTAAATAATGTATTCATCAGGTTTTTCAGATCCAGTGATCTTTGCAACGACATTTCTTGACTGATCTCTTTTAATCTCATTGGTTACAGCTACCGAAGCATTCAACCCTAGGCTGATAGCCTTGAAATCTTCACTCCTAGATCTTGCAGCATAGTTTTTCATGTCTACATCTGACGCTTCAAAAATTCTGATCGCAGCGTCTCTGGTAATCCATCCCAAAACCTCCGGTTGATACGATCCACCTGTCTGATCTAAATATAAACTGGCGCCCGACCATGAATTTCTCACGACTGACCATCCATATCCAGCAGGAACTGTCTCATGAATTATCAAGCAGCCGGCAGCCCCCTGACGTGCAGCTTCCTCATATTTGTACGTCCATCTACCATAGTAGGTCATGGTTTCTCCCTTGAAAAGGGTAGAATCTTCGGATGCAAACCCTGGATCATTAACCAAGACAACCACCGTCTTTCCTTTCACATCCAGTCCTTCATAGTCATTCCAATTATATTCGGGAGCCACAACACCATAACCGGCAAAAACAAGCTCTGAAGCCTCAATGGAAGTGTTTTCTACTACACGTTCAGTATAGGCGACAAATTCATCCAATACTGCAAGCTCAATTTTCTTCCCATTTCCTTCGATTGTCATGGTTTCTGATGGTTTTGCTGTCAATTCAACAAGCGGCACCTCTTGTGTGTAAGAATCTCCATTGCCCGGCTCCAAGCCAAAAGCCTTGAATTGATCCACCAAGTAGTTCACGGTTTTAATTTCGCCCTCCGTAAAAGGCTTCCTTCCTTGAAAATCATCAGATGCAAGTACTTCTATGTGCGTCTGAAGTGATTCTTCGGATATTTCTGGCGTTGATGTTTCGGAACTTGTCTTACACGAAAGCAAGACTGCTCCCAGAGAAAGAATAGCTAATTTTTTCTTCATAGTTAGGTATTTTCAAACCGCCAATTTAATTCAAATAAAAGAAGTGGGAGATGAACAACTTGGAGCAACCAGATTCTTTTTAACTTCGAAAGTTCCTAACCTTTCAAGTAAAGCTATTATGAAAAAGATATTGACACTGGGACTCATTGGTCTGATCGTAAGCCAATGTGCTGCACCAGAAAAGCCAGAAGAAAAAGTTGCCGAGCTAACTACAATGCAACAGAAGGTGGCCATTTATAAGAATGTTAAATTGACAAGTAATCTTGATCAATTGAGCGAGAATGAAAAGCAAATGATTCCATTAATGATTGAGGTCTCGAAAATCATGAATGAGCTTTTCTGGTATGAAGCTTATGGTAAAAAAGATTCATTATTGAGTTCGCTCACAGATCCAGCCACTAAAAAATATGTGCACATAAATTATGGTCCATGGGATCGCCTCGCAAACAATGAGCCCTTTCTGGATGGAGTAGGTGCTAAACCTGAGGGTGCAAACTACTACCCCATAGATATGACGAAAGAAGAATTTGAAGCTGCAGATCTTGAGGGAAAAGCAAGTCTTTACACCTTTATTCGCCGCGACAAATCAGGCAACCTTATTGCTGTCCCTTTTTATGAGATGTTTTCTGAGCAGGTACAAAGAGCTTCAAGTTTACTTCGCCAATGTGCCGAACTTGCAGAAGATGAAGGTCTTAAAAAATATTTAAGTCTCAGAGCTAACGCTCTATTGAATGATGAATATCAGCCGAGCGATATGGCATGGATGGACATGAAAAACAATGGGCTTGATTTCGTAGTAGGCCCCATTGAAAACTATGAGGACAAGCTCTACAACTACAAAGCCGCACATGAAGCCTATGTGCTCATAAAAGATAAAAGTTGGAGCGATAGGCTGGCAAAATATGCTGCTTTCTTGCCTGAACTTCAGGCTGGACTTCCTGTCGCAGATGAATACAAAGCTGAAACACCTGGTACTGATGCAGACCTCAATGCATATGATGTGGTGTACTACGCCGGCGATTGTAATTCAGGGTCGAAAACCATCGCCATCAACCTTCCAAACGACGAGGAAGTCCAGCTAGCAAAAGGATCCAGGAGGCTTCAGCTTAAGAATGCAATGCAAGCAAAATTTGATAATATTCTTGTTCCCATCGCTGATGTATTAATTCACGCTGATCAACGCAAGCACATCACTTTTGATGCATTTTTTGGAAATACCATGTTTCATGAGGTTGCACATGGTTTGGGAATCAAGAACACCATCAATGGAAAAGGTACGGTTCGTAGTGCGCTGAAGGAACACTCCTCAGCGCTTGAAGAAGGTAAAGCTGATATTCTCGGGTTGTACATGATCACACAATTGCATGAAAAAGGAGAAATCGAAGGGGACCTGAATGATTACTATGTCACCTTTATGGCCGGCATTTTCAGATCCGTCAGATTTGGAGCCGCTAGTTCGCATGGCAAGGCCAATATGATTAGATTCAATTTTTTTAATGAATATGGAGCTTTCTCAAAAGATGCAGAAACAGGGACCTACCAAGTTGACTTTGATAGAATGAAAGAAGCCATGGATGCACTATCTGAAAAAATTCTGACCCTTCAAGGTAATGGTGACTATGATGGGGTAGCTCAATTGGTAGAAGAAAATGGAAAAATTGGAGAAGTTCTTCAATCTGAATTAGACAGGCTATCGGAAAAAAACATCCCGGTGGATATTGTATTTGAACAAGGTGTTGAAGTATTAGGATTATAAATGGAAAAAAGAGAGATCAACGGTCATCCTCATGTTTCGTATGAGCGTGACATTTACAGCCCAGAAGAGGCGGAAAAAAGAGCAAAGGACTATTATAAATGGCTAGACACGCGTAGAACCGTGCGGGACATTTCTGATAAGCCGGTAAGCAGGGAACTAATCGAGCATCTGATAATGGCTGGGTCAACGGCACCATCTGGTGCACATAAGCAGCCCTGGACTTTTTGCGCTATTTCGAATGCAGCTATTAAAAAAGCAATACGGGAAGCGGCCGAAAAAGAAGAATATGACAGCTATCATGGTCGCATGAGTGAGCGATGGATCAAAGATTTGGAACCAATAGGCACAGATTGGAACAAACCTTTTCTGGAAGAAGCTCCATGGCTAGTGATCATTTTTAAGCGTGTGTTTGAGATGGAAAACGGAGAGAAGAATAACAATTACTATGTGAACGAGTCGGTAGGTATTGCCTGCGGAATGATTATCTCAGCGATTCACAAAGCTGGGTTGGTTACACTTACTCATACACCTTCTCCAATGAATTTTCTTACAAAAATTCTAAACCGCCCAGACAATGAGCGTCCGTATCTCCTCCTCCCTATCGGATATCCGAAGGATGAGGTTTACGTTCCAGACCTTGCCAGAAAGCCGCTAGAAGATGTCGCAGTGTTTTACGAATGATTGGCAGGATATTGAAGTAAGTTGGCAGGATTGCTAAAACTCCTACTTATACATTTACTTCGAAATCCACCTAATCACGCATAACACCGTGGGTAGAATAAGCTTCCTTGATCTATTCATGGGAGCTTTTTTTACCTTTAGTCAGCAAGCCACCATGGTCATGAGAAGTTTAACACTCCTTTCATTCATTATAATCCCATTTTTATCCTTCACACAGGATTTTGAATATTGGTATGATTCTGCTGACAACAATGTGAGAAATTTTAAGATCGCCAACCCCGCCATAGAACAAGCATTGCTGCTTGTTGAAAGGAAAGATTCTGCCAGATGGATCCGAGCATTGCAGCTAAAAAACGAGATTGATTTTTTTGATGGTAGTTCTGGATCTTTTTTGGCGATCAGAACGGACACCATTGTTCGATTGGCTAGTAGAATTAAAGATTTTGCCTTCGCTTGTAAGAGCTATATCGATCAGGGGTATTACTACAGACGCACAGATGACAACTATCAAAAAGCTGAAGAATCTTATCACAAGGCCTTGGATTTGGCTAGTGCGAATGATCTTCCTCAATCGATAGCAGACGCTAACAATGCACTAGGAGTAGCAAACTTTTACAGAGGCAATCATAGAGAAGCACTTGAGTATTATAAGGCTGCATTGCAACAATACTTAAAGGTCAACGATTCAGCACGGATGTCTAAATCATATAACAACATTGCAATCATCTTCAAAAATCAAAAAAATTATCCCAAAGCCATAGAGTACTACCTGGAGTCAATACGCATATTTAGAAAGGCTGGTAAGAATTCGGATCCGAGAATTTTAGCAAACCGACTGACTAACTTGGCCATGGCTTATCAGGAGGTAGATGCTTTTGAAGAATCTGAGAAGGCCATATTGGAAGTCATTGAGATTGACAGGACACACAGCAAGTTTGATGATTTCCTCTTCACGCATGTACTATTAATTGAAAATCATAACAAGCAAGGGCTTTTCAGAGAAGCTATAGATCTATCATATCAAATGGAGGCGAAAAGTGACTCCATCAGTCATGATGTGCTCAAATGGATTTTTCAAATCAGGAGAGGTTGGGTTTATCAAGACCATGCTATGAATGATAGTGCATTGTATTGGTATGATCAGGCAATTGGCATAATTGGCAAGGATGGATCTGGCGAAGATTATGAGTATTACAAAAACAGAGGCGAAGTGCTCGTTGCCTTGGGAAAATATAGGGAGGCAATTCAGTCAACACAAAAAGGATTGGAGATTGCTTTAGACGTAGGAGTGAAAAATTGGATCGTTCAGCTTTATGGCCTGCTCTATAAGAGCTATAAAGGATTGAATCAACATGAAAATGCCCTATTAAATCATGAACTCTATCGCTCATATCAAGATTCTTTGTGGACAGAGGACAAATCCATTGAGATCGGACTAATGCAAAATGAATTTGAGCTACTAGAAGTTGAAGCTAAAAATCAACTATTAGCATCAGAAACGGCATTGCAGCAGCAAAAAATTCGATCTCAAAACTTCATCATAATCTCGATAGGGACGATTGTAGTTCTTCTTTTTTCTATTGCGCTGATACTTCGAAAACAACTAATTATCCGCAAGGAATTACTCCTAAAAATTGAGGGGCAATCCGCCAAGCTAAAAGAACTGGATCAAGCAAAGACTCGTTTTTTTGCCAACATATCACACGACCTTCGTTCGCCCCTGACTTTAATATTGGGATCGCTGGATAAAATCACTGAACGTGACTATGATATATTGGATAAAGAGTCCAAAGAGCTTCTACGCTTGGGCATCAAGAATGGCAAGCGTTTGCTTTATCTAGCTGATGAAATCATGGATTTGACTCGTCTGGAAGAAGGTAAAATCACACTCGAATTACAATACGTCAAAATTGTCCCATACCTAAGGTTGCTCACGAAAATGTTTAGCAGTGCGGCGGACATTAAATCCATCGAACTGAAATTTACAACCCACGCCGAAGATGAAACTACCCTTCAAATTGACCCACATCAGTTCGAAAAAATCATCTATAACCTTTTATCCAATGCCATCAAATTCACTCCTGAAAATGGCGCTGTAGATGTGCAGGTAAATACAGATAAGCAGCACCTGGAAATCGTGATCTCAGATTCAGGTCCTGGTATTCCGAAAGAAAGCCTCAACTTGATCTTCGATCGATATTATCAATCTTCAGCAACTACAACCTCTCAAGCCGGTGTAGGCATAGGTCTGGCGCTTGTTAAGGAGCTGGTGGAGTTGCATGGTGGAACGATCAATGCCTCTAGCGCTGAAAATGGCTCGGTTTTCACCATTCGCTTTCCTTTCAAGAAGAGTGACTGGATATCCAAAGCCATTATTCCTGAACGCTCACTTGATGTGATCACGCGGAATTCTTTATGGATGGATTTGCAAGAAGAGAAAGATCGCTTGCAAGTACCTGGCATCAAAAACACAGATAGCGAAGCTCAAGCTGTGTTAATCGTTGAAGATCACAAAGAACTAAGATCTTACCTGCAAAGCATTCTCAACACTGATTTTCGAATCTATTTAGCTGCTAATGGCGCAAGTGCACTTGACATACTTCAATCAGAAAAAATTGACCTGATCATCACAGATTTGATGATGCCATACATGGATGGATTTGAATTGGTAGATCAGTTGAAAAATGACAAGGAATTGAAAAAAATTCCGATAGTTGTGGTGAGTGCACGCACAGATCGAAAAGAAAAGCTGGATTTAATATCAAAGGGAGCGGAAGATGTGATAAGTAAGCCTTTCGATAAGGATGAACTTATGATAAAAATCCAGCATATCATGCAACGCGATTGGGATAGTAGCAAGACACTTTCCAAACTGTATGGTGAAAGCGCTGAGGAATTTGAAAAGAACATCATGTCGCGGCTCGAAAATTTAATTATCAAAAGAATTGACGATCCGCACCTTTCTGTGCTTGACCTTGCCGACGAAATGGCCGCCAGCGAAAGAAAAGTCTACCGGATGATCAAGAAGATTTCCGGCCTCACTCCTTATGAATTGATTAAAGAAGTGCGCTGGCAATTTTTGGAAAACTATTTGACGAACAATAAGGTACGAACAGCGACGGAAGCAGCACAAATAATTGGCATGAACAATGTAAGTTCGTTTTCTACTCAATATAAAAAACGCTTTGGGCACTCATTTAAAGATGTTTTAGCTTCTTAAGTACAGATTGGCAGGAATTGAAAGGAAGTTGGCAGGAATCATAAATTAAACCTTCTCACCTTCGATATGTCAAAATCAAATAAATGCCACCACCATGCAAGTAATTTGGTACAACACCTCAGCTCAATCGTATCAGTTTGGAAGCTATGAAGAATTCCAAACGACAATGTCCGGAAAACCCAACGAGATTCTCGCACTCGAACGATTCCGCGACGCCTCTGAAAGAACGTTGATAAAAATTGTCTCTGAATTGAATAAGTGTCAATTATCGAGACTAAGATAATCCCCTGACTAGGGATTTTGACTATAGCTGGTTGACAAACCCTGACCCCTGAAATCTTCAGGACGTCAGGGTTTTTTATCTTTACACAAACACCCCATTTTCCATCATGAGAATATTAACCATTCTACTCGTGCTAATTCCGTTTTTAAGCTTCTCTCAAGCAAGGAATGCAAGTGACCTTAGAGCCAACGATTTAAAAAAATATGAAATAAGGAGCGCGCAGATCATGTATGAAATATCTGGTGACGCAAAGGGTCAAGAAATGATGACTTTTGACAATTATGGTTGGACGAGTTTACGCCAACAGGAAATGACTTTCGAACTTTATGGGATCTCCAGTACACAGACAGTTTATGAAATAATAGACGGTGATTTTGCATATCGCCTCAGTCCAGATGATTCAACTTATTTACTCAGAAAAGATGTGAAATGGAGTCAGCAGGCCTCATATAAAGATCCAAGTCAGGTTTCTGAAGCTATTTTGTTCTCTATGGGAGGCACTCAACAAGCTGATTCAACGCTTGATGGACGAAAATGTCAGGTCTGGACTTTTGAAGGAAAGGCCATCAAGGAAATGTGGATTTGGAGAGGGCTTGTACTCAAACGTAAAGCCAAATTAGGTGATCGCAACATCGAAACCATTGCCACTGAAGTGAGTGTAGATATCTCGCCAGAAGCTGCTCTTTTCAGCATCCCCAACTACTTTCGATTAAAGGAATAATGCATAAACTTTTTTTTATTATCTCTTCCATTTCTGGAATGTTAGCCGTTAGCATAGGTGCGTTTGGAGCGCATGCGCTAAAAGATAAATTGACCACAGATGGAACACTTGCCACTTTTCAAACTGCAGTACAATATCAGTTTTATCACACATTGGCATTGGTCGGTGTAGCACTGTTAATGATCAAGTATGAAAGTCAGTGGCTCAATTATGCTGGGTACAGCATGACATTTGGCATTCTGATATTTTCAGGATCATTGTACCTGCTTTGCTTTACTGGCATGAAGTGGCTTGGAGCCATTACGCCTATCGGGGGTCTTCTCTTTATTTTGGGCTGGTTCTTCCTTTTAATGACTGCTTTAAAAACACACTAAATGAGTACAAAAGAATGTCCTTCTTGTGCAATGGAGGTAGATAACAAAAGTAAGGTCTGCCCTATTTGTCAATACGAATTTGCTGAATTCAGCATCGGTTACCGATGGATTGCCATTGTATTGATTATTACAATGCTTCTCGCCTTTTTCGTTTTCTAGCACAGAAAAAAAGGATTGGTGAGTCCAATCCTTTTTTGTTTATCTAAAGAAAGATTACCTAGTCAGTTTCAATTGTATTCCCGTAAACATCCAATAGGGCTATTTTGAAATGCGACAGATGTGACTCCTCTACATTCCTGACCACAACATCGTACACTTTGGAAGGCAACCCAAAAAGCTCATGCCCACTTTCGGCGATGGGATAGTAATGATTGGGGTGATCTGTGCTGCCAGGATAATCCTTATGAAAATCATCTTTGCGACCTTCATAAAGACTGGAGATTTTGCTGTGACCATTGAACGGATACGAAAAGATCGACAATGAAGCATTTACATGAGGCGTATCTCTATCTGAGGCTGCATCAATGGTTTGTCTTTGTTCAAAGTTCAAAACACCGCTCAATCCCATTTGCTCATTGTCAACACGAATTTCGACTAGGGAAAGCACGTTACCCCGAAGAGCAATACGAATGTAAGCCTCTTTCCTTGTTTCATCATACCCTAACAAAGTGATGTATACATCATTCGGATCCTTGAGCGCTTTATAGTACGCAGACACATTGGGATCAAGAAGGCGACCGGGGTGAATATATTCTCCATCTACTCGCAAATCCCAGTGAAGGTGGCAAGTTGAGGCTCCTTTAGAGCCCATGTATCCAAGCATCTCTCCTTTCGCGACCGGCACATCATCATCGCCTGAATCAATTCTAAACTTTGGCTCAACGTAACTTTGGTGTCTGTATACCATCCTCACATCTACTTCCGTACCATCGGCATAGCGCAAAGGCTCATCGCATTTGATATAAATATCATTTTTCTCTTCTCTGAAGTTGTAAACGACTCCTGCACAAGCACTGTAAATAGGCCCTGGAAAAGTAGGGTTTGATGGTTCATCAGAATCTGGACAATGATATGAAATCCCATTAAATGTCAATTGATCACTAAAATCAATCCCGCCATGCAAATCTTGCTGAAGTGTGGAGGTTTGGTAGGACAGAAACCTGGGGCCATAGCTAGCTTTCACCAAAACATTGTCCTCAGAAGGGGCATAGGTTGTACTTGAAAACAAATCTGACGGAAGTGGCGAAACAAGATCATAAGCACTATTTTCATTTGATCGCTTCTCCATATTCACGTCTAAATAGCTAGATAAGGTATAGGAAATAGGAAGTACTAAGCCAGAATCGCAAGCATCTCCAATGCCATTATCATCTGCATCTGCCTGATCTGCGTTGGCCATCTCAGGACAATTATCAATATCATTGTTTACTCCGTCTCCGTCCAAATCTTCATCACATACATCACCTATTCCATCTTGATCAAAATCAGCCTGATCAGCGTTAGGTATATCAGGACAGTTGTCAGCGTCATTGATTACTCCATCTCCATCCAAGTCATCCTGACATGCATCTCCGATACCATCATCATTCGTATCTGCCTGATCTGGATTGGGGATTTCGGGGCAGTTGTCTTCAGCATTGACTACTCCATCCCCATCCACATCATCATCACAAGCGTCTCCAATACCATCTCCATCAATGTCTGACTGATCAGAATTAGCTGTTTCAGGGCAGTTATCCTCACCATTACTTACTCCATCTCCATCCAGATCGTCATCACACACATCTCCAATACCATCTTGATCGGCATCCGCCTGGTCTGCATTAGACGTTCCTGGACAATTGTCCTCAACATTATTTACGCCATCACCATCCAGGTCATCTTGACAAGCGTCTCCAATGCCATCCTTATTGGTGTCAGCCTGATCTGCATTTGGTGTGTTTTGACAATTGTCTTCACTATTTTCGATACCATCGCCATCAATGTCATTATCACATACATCACCAATGCCATCTTTGTCAATATCTGACTGATCTTGGTTGGGTGTTTCAAGGACAGTTATCCACGCTATTATTTACTCCATCTCCATCCAGGTCTTCATCACACACATCTCCAATCCCATCCTTGTCCGCATCAGCCTGATTCGCATTGGTTATCTCAGGACAGTTGTCTTCATTATTTTCAATTTTGTCCCCATCTGTATCAGGATTTCCAGGATTCTCATCTTTACTGCAAGACATAATGATCGAAGTAAAAGTCACCATCCAAAGGAATCTTTTTAAGTTTTTTCTCATTGCTTATTTGATAAAGTTCAATTTCAGATTCGAATGATAGAGAACTTTCAAACGCGACCATTATTAAATGGAGGATTAAGAAGGTAGGCTTACTAAATGTCTACCTAAAATGATACTAGTCATATACTAATAGAGAAAATGGACTTTATTCTTAGGCATTGATCATTGGTGCAAACTCAACACCAAATGAATTAACCAAAGTGGGTTCAAAAAGAATTTTGAAAAATAAGCCTACTCCACCACCTGAATTTTCATCATATTGGTGTGGCCATGCCAATGTTGCGGCATAGAAGAAGTATTAATGAAAATATCTCCCTTTTTGAGATTTCCAGTATCGATTAATTTCTTTTCTATTTCAACCAGTGTATCATCAATGTTTTCGTGCGAATCATAATAAAAGGTTTTCACACCCCATACCAAACACATTTGATGAAGTAATTTTTCATTATTCGTAAATAAATAGATGCCAGCTCGTGATCGATGCATAGCTGTCCTAAATCCTGTATAGCCTGATTTAGTCATGCAGACTAATGCTCGTGCACCCGTATTCTCAGCCAATCTGCATGCTGCGCGGATGAGGAGGTCGTTTGCTCGTGTGCTTGATTCAAACTGCTTATCGTAATACTTGTTGTAAATGGAATCAGCTTCTGTCTCAACCGCCATTATAGTTTCAGACATCTTCTGCACGGCTTCAATTGGAAATTTACCTGCGGCAGACTCTGCTGAAAGCATCAAAGCATCTGCTCCGTCCATCACCGCATTCGCTATATCATTTGTTTCTGCTCGTGTTGGTCGAGGGTTTTCAATCATGCTTTCCATCATCTGAGTAGCAATGATTACCGGCTTTGCGGCCTGATTGCATTTCTCAACAATCTTCTTCTGCCACAGCGGTACTTCATGCATAGGAATTTCAACCCCTAGATCTCCACGAGCCACCATTATTGCGTCCGTCTCCTCAATGATTTCATCAATGTTTTTTAGCGCTTCAGGCTTTTCGATCTTGGCTACTACCTTGGTATCTTTTCCTGCATCAGCAATGATCTTTTTGAGTTGCCTAATGTCATCTGCCTTTCGAACAAAACTCAATGCCACCCAATCCAAATCCTGAGATAGTCCAAAGGTTAAGTCTGCTAAATCTTTTTCCGTTAAGCAGGGAGCCGACACCGCAGTATCTGGTAAATTAATTCCCTTGCGAGATTTTAAAACACCCCCATGAACGACTTCTGTCACTACCCTATCGTTGGATACAGCTAGTGTTTTCAACTCAATATTTCCATCATCTATCAGAATGGTATCGCCAGCCTTTACATCATTTACAATCTCTTTGTATACGGTGCTCACTTGTTTATCATCGCCCTCTTGGTCATTGGTAGTTATGATCAGTTCCTGACCATCTTTGATCTCCACCCCGCCATCTTTCATGAGTCCTATTCTAATCTTAGGGCCTTGCAAATCTTGAAGAATGCCAACATGATAATCCTTCTCTTTGCCTATTTCGCGGATATATCCCTTCACTTTCTTATGATCATCATGTGTGCCATGAGAAAAATTCAACCTCAAAACATTAGCTCCTGCCTCAATTAATTTAGTAATGGTCTCTTTGTTATTACTTGCAGGACCAATAGTCGCTACAATTTTTGTTCGTTTTGTGATTGAACTCATATAGTAATTATTATTAATAGAGGAGGTTTTCTTTTGATTTTAAAGAATCAAATTTAAGCCTCATTGCATACTCAACAACTGAAATACTCTTAATTCTTACGCTAACGTTTTCGAAAGTAAGCTCATCCGTCCGATCCCTGAATTTCAATAGGAAGTCAAATTGTTTGAGTTCTGGCATCAGTAGTTTGGTCTTAATGTTCCCGCTTCCAACCAATTTATTTTGAAGAAGTTCGATCGAAACAAAATCTGTCTCAAACGAATAATTGGAGATCAAAATGGACGTATTGTCAGCATATTCGATTTTTATATCGTCTTGTTTGATCAAAGTAATATCAAGAGCCTTGTTTAAGTTCCATGCAAGCTTGTATTCTTTTTTGTTGCAAACAAGGCCAAACAATTCAAAATCAATGGCATAACCACTATCTAATTTGTTTTTCTTCATAGAAAGTGCAAGCTAAGACCTAAATTCGCAACAGATAAAGTGTTCGAAGACTAATTTGATTTTAGTTTGAGAATATATTTCTTTGCAATTCATTTTTAACCAAACATTACAAAAATGTCTGAAATAGCACAAAAAGTAACGTCAATCATTATTGACAAACTAGGTGTAGAAGAGTCTGAGGTAACTCCAGAGGCAAGCTTCACCAATGATCTAGGAGCTGACTCTCTTGATACAGTAGAGTTGATCATGGAGTTTGAAAAAGAATTCAACATTTCTATCCCTGATGACCAGGCAGAAAACATAGCCACTGTAGGTCATGCTATCTCTTATCTAGAAGAAAACGTTAAGTAAGTCAACCAACTTAGCTTATTAAAAACCTATGGAATTAAAACGAGTCGTTGTAACCGGAATTGGTGCCCTTACCCCTTTGGGAAATACTAAAGATGAATATTGGGATTCTTTGGCCAAAGGTGTAAGCGGTGCGGCTCCTATCACTCGTTTTGATACCGAAAAGTTCCGCACAAAATTCGCCTGTGAGGTTAAAGGATTTCAAGCGACAGATTTTCTAGATCGAAAAGAAGCTCGCAAAATGGATCCTAATACCCAGTATGGGATGGTCACAGGTGAGCAAGCGATACAGGATTCAGGAATGGATCTTGACAGTGTTGACAAATCGCGTATTGGTGTAATCTGGGGGTCAGGAATTGGTGGATTCAGCACGTTTCAGGATGAAATGATGAACTTTGCCAAAGGCGATGGCACCCCTCGCTTCAATCCATTCTTTGTTCCCAAAATGATTGCGGACATTACTCCAGGTCTTCTTTCCATTAAATATGGATTTATGGGACCAAATTTTGCTACCGTATCAGCTTGTGCTTCTTCTAACAATGCCATTACAGATGCCTACGCCTATATCCAATTGGGTAAGGCAAATGCTATCTTGACTGGTGGATCAGAAGCTGGCGTTATAGAATCTGGTATTGGAGGATTCAATGCCATGAAAGCGCTTTCTGAAAGAAACGACTCTCCAGAAACAGCATCCAGGCCCTACGATAAAGATCGGGATGGATTTGTGCTTGGTGAAGGAGCCGGAGCAATTATGCTTGAAGAATTGGAGCATGCGAAAGCTCGAGGAGCTAAAATTTATGCTGAAGTACTGGGTAGTGGCATGTCAGCTGATGCATATCACATCACACAACCACATCCTGAGGGTACAGGCATTGAGCTGGTCATGAAAAATGCACTTGCTGATGCCGGTCTTACTGCGGATAAGATCGACTATTTAAATACACACGGAACATCCACCCCACTGGGTGACGCTGGTGAAATAAAAGCCGCACAGCGTGTGTTCGGTGGTAACGCCGAAAGGATGAATATAAGCTCTACAAAATCCATGACCGGCCACCTGCTTGGTGCCGCAGGCGCTGTAGAATTTATTGCCTGCCTAATGGCCATTGAAAAGGGGATTGTACCTCCTACAATCAACCATTTTACAGACGATCCTGAAATTGATCCTAAGTTGAACCTTACCTTCAACAAGGCCCAAGAAAGAGAAGTAAACATTGCCATGAGTAACACTTTTGGATTTGGCGGTCACAATACTTCCATCATCATCGGCAAATACAAAGGCTAGTGTCTTCGTTTCCGAAAAGATTATCGGGCCGACTACTCAATTCACTAAAATCCGAAAAAAAACTTCGTCAGTCCTTTAGATTGATCACTGGAAGATCTCCGATCAATTTGGCGCTTTATAAGCAGGCTATGCGTCATAGCAGCGTTGCCTCCATCAATGAGCAAGGGATCAAAAATTCATATGAGCGACTAGAGTATCTGGGAGATGCTATTTTGGGCATGATTATCGCCGAATACCTCTACATGAAATATCCTTTTAAGGAGGAGGGTTTTCTTACCGAAATACGGGCTAAAATCGTGAATCGTGAATCGCTGAATAGACTTGGCCAAAAAATAGGATTGAAAGAGCTTGTACAGTACAATCAAAATTCAAGAGCACATCGCTCAGTATATGGAGATTGCATGGAAGCATTGATTGGGGCTGTCTATTTAGATCATGGATTTGAGTACAGCAAGCGCTTCATTATTAAAAAACTCATAAAACCGCACTACGATTTAGAGGAACTGGTTTCCAAAATCACCAATTATAAAAGTAGATTATTGGAGTGGTCTCAAAAGGAAAACAAAGATTTGAAATTTGAGATCATAGACGAAGAAGACCGAAAGTTTACTGCTCAAATTTTCATCAATGATCAAGCCATGTCGAAAGGCTTTGGATTCAGTAAGAAAAAAGCTGAGCAGGATGCAGCCCAAAAGACCTACGTGGACCTTAACTTAGACCAATGAGTCGTAGACTAAAGCTGGCAGGTGCTTGCCTCAATCAGACCCCAATTGATTGGGCAAATAATCTTCGAAACATTACTTCAGCAATTCAACAGGCGAAGGAAGAAAAAGTTGACATCCTTTGCTTACCTGAATTGTGCATTACTGGTTATGGGTGCGAAGACCTATTTCTTAGCCAATGGCTGCCAGAAACTGCTCTCGAAAAACTGCTTGAGATCATTCCATATACCAACGGAATCGCCGCGACCGTAGGTCTTCCCCTGCGGCACAAAAATCAAATCTTCAATACCACTTGTCTCCTATTTGATGGCGAAATACACGGATTTTATGCCAAACAAAAACTAGCCAACGATGGGGTTCACTACGAACACAGATGGTTTACGCCCTGGCTTTCGGGCAAAACATCAGAAATAGAGATCGGAGGCAAGAAGTATCCTTTGGGACACATTACTGCCAATTTTAAAGGCCTCACGATTGGGTTTGAAATTTGTGAAGATGCCTGGCAGCCTGACCGTCCATGTGAGCACCTAAACACGAAAGTTGACTTAATTCTGAATCCAAGCGCCTCTCATTTTGCTTTTAAAAAAGCAACATTTCGCGAAGAGTTAGTAACCAAAAGCTCTCAGCTTTTTGATTGTGTTTACCTTTATGCCAACCTACTAGGTAATGAAGCTGGCAGAATGATCTACGATGGAGACGTGCTCATTGCGCAAAAAGGAACCTTGATCGGAAGAAACCATCGTCTTTGGTTTCACGATTATCGATTGCTGGCAGTGGAAGTTGATTTCGATGCTGATACAGCAACAGCAAACATCAAGGAAGACTACAAAAATCAAAACGAAGAATTCTCGCATGCCGCATCTTTGGCACTGTTTGACTACTGTCGGAAAAGTAGAAGCAAAGGCTTTGTACTATCCCTGAGCGGTGGCGCCGACTCCAGTACAATTGCAACTCTGGTAAGTTTTGCTGTTCGGACAGGACTTGATCAATTGGGTAAAGAAAAATTGGAGGGTAAGCTCGGATTTAAGTTAATGGGCGATACAGCAAAAGAAATCACCAGTCAATTGCTCACAACAGCATATCAGGCTACAGGGAATTCGTCAGCTGCTACTTTCAACTCTGCAAAAAACCTTGCAGGTAGTTTAGGAGCTGTTTTCTACAACTGGAACATTGATGATGAAGTGGACCAATATCGCTCCACCATTGAAGCTGCGATTGGCAGAAACCTGACTTGGGAGCAAGACGACATCACCCTACAAAATATCCAGGCACGCGCCCGTTCCCCGATCATATGGATGTTGGCAAATCTGGAGCACAAGCTATTGCTGGCTACCTCTAATAGAAGTGAGGGAGATGTCGGCTATGCCACGATGGATGGAGACACCAGCGGAAGCATCTCTCCCATTGCTGGAGTAGATAAATATTTTGTATTGCAATGGTTGAGATATGCTGAAAATGAGCTTGGCTTTGATGGGCTCAACGACGTAAACAGACTAACTCCGACTGCAGAGCTAAGACCCGAAGATCAGCACCAAACGGATGAAGAAGACTTGATGCCCTATGAAGTCTTGATGCGAATAGAACGCGAAGCGATTCTCAAAGGTCAATCACCCAGGCAAGTCTTTGCATCACTCAACCATGAATATGATCCAGAAAACCTCAAAGACTGGATCAAGAAGTTCTTTCGTCTCTGGACAAGGAATCAATGGAAACGTGAACGCTATGCCCCAAGCTTCCACTTCGATGACTTCAACATTGACCCGCGTTCATGGTACCGATTCCCTATTTTGAGTGGTGGGTATATGGAGGAGTTGGAAGAATTTTAAGTGAATAATTACAGATGTAAACCATTTGTATACACTATTTCTTATGTACCTGTATTAATTATATGGAATTTTTCAATCGGTGGTCTTTGCAAGAATACATCATGAAAATTATAGTTTGGGAATTTTTAAACCGAAAGGAAAAGTCACTCGCTTAACGAGTATTTAAACTTAATGAGTAGTGAAGTATAATTATTCTGAGCACCATTGGGAATAAATCCCAACCTCTACTCTCTAAGAGCAGAGAACACTCATAAAATAATTATAATGGAAAAAGTTAAATCACTATCGAAACTAAAAAAGGGAGTACTTATCGGGGTTTTTTCTTCAGTATTTATGCTTGGATTTACAGTGAATGCAGAAGCTAAATTCTGGGGAAAGGAAACTGTGCGAATTCCAAATGAATTCGGATACGTAGAATGTGTTGATACATATAGATTCTGGATTCGCTGGAAATCGGATTGCAATTAAAGTCAATTCATTGAACCCGATTATTTCGGGTTCATACCCTTATAAATATGAAAAATACTACAATTTTTATTTTCCTGTGCGCCACATATATGGCACAATCTCAAAATCTAAAAGACACCACCTATGTCGCAAATGTCACTCTGGATGAGGTTGTTGTTTTTGGTGAAAACAAAGTGCGGACCACAAAAATCGGATATCTAAAAAAAGAGAACTTCACATTTAGTCTTTATCAGAATTACGAGATCGGAGTTTTTATTAGAAATTCCAGCGAATATTCCAGAATAAGTGACGTTTATCTCATGGTAAACAATGATCTGCCCGATAAGTGCGAAATAGAACTAAATTTTTATGAATTTAATGATCGCCCCACCAAACTGATCAATACAGTAAATGCCAAAGTACTACCCTTGAGTAAAAAGAAGCAGGTCATAACAACTAGCGATAATATTGATATTGAGTTTCCTAAGGAAGGAATATTTGTGTCGACTAGAATTAAATCAGAATTAAGTAAAGATGATAAGCTGCGTTTTAAAGTTTATCTATCAGAGAAATACAACTCTAAATCAACATTTATCAGAGGATCAATTTATGGAGATTCCTGGATCGAATTTTCTGAACTAAAGATTCGGAATTTAAATTCTATCAATGTGTGCTATGGTGTTTTTGCAAAAAAATAATAGTAACATCAATCAACTTCGTCAATTTTAATTCAGATCAGCTTTCCCCCCTGGTACCGTTTCCCTATTTTGAGTGGTGGGTATATGGAGGAGCTTTCTGAAATAGAACCTTAACTTTTAATAGGAGTTTATCTTTTCATAAGTAACTTATTTATGATGAAAAAGCTACTAACCATTATGTTGCTGTCATGTGTGCCTTATCTCAACTATTGTCAGGAGGTTTCTGATTTAGAACTCAAAGCACTTTTCACTGCAGTCATCGTCGAAAACATGGATACCTCAATTGTGTGGTATTCGAAAATCCTTGGCTTTGAAGTGCTCAACAAGATTGATATGATGGAGGAAAGAGGTTTTAAGCAATCAAACCTCAAGAAAGGTGAAACACTTTTGGAATTAATCGAGCTTAGTAGAGCTGTAAATCCTCAAGAAGCAATCCCTGACTACAACTCAAAAACACGTCTTCAGGGATTCTTTAAGATTGGTTTTCGCGTCATCAATTTTCAGTCTTGGATGGATCATTTTAATAATTCAAAAATTGATTTTTACGGGGGCATCGTGAATGACCCCATTAGTGGAAAACAAATGGTCATTATTACTGATCCCGACGGCAATAGGATTCAAATCTTCGAAAAGTAGCCAGACTTCACAAAAACATTCAATTTTGAAACAAGGGAAGAGCATGAAGATGGTTTTTCGGCGATTTAATTTCTGTGTCTACTTTTTGTATACATAGTCTTTTCATTTCAGACTTTTAGAGTTTCCTCTGCTTGTTAAATTCGTTGACAACACCACTACTTAACTTAATAAAAGGTAAAAGTATCTCTCCTCCCTTTCGGATAGCAAAAAATTCACAATCCCGTGAGGTAATGCATATGATACTACCCGCAATGATTCATGAAAATAGCTTCCGAAAAGCGTTTACTTGCATTAGTTTATGTCGCAATAATTGCCATAGTTTCCTTCCGAATTGCAGTTCATCCAACTCATTATACTACGCCCGATTCAGAACATTACCTAAACCGGTGTAATGCTATTAGAAGCGTGATGTCGCAAAGCATTACTTTGTCAAGACTAAGTAAAATTAAGAAAGGCTTTTACACATGGCCAGTAGGTTACCCAGTGAGCATAGCATTGGTTAGTTTTTGCACAAAAACGTCTCCTCTCGTTTCATCAAAAATTGTAAATTTTATATTTCTGGGTCTGCTATTTATTCTTTTATATAATTGGCATGGTAAGAAAGCATGGTTTCTTGCTCTGTCCTTTTTCTCATATGGATCCTTGGAGGTGATATCCGAAACATGGTCAGAAACTCCATTCATTTTTTTTGTTTTCCTCCTTGCTTATACAATTACAAAATCTGAAAACTACTCTCCTTTTCGATCCTCAATTACTCTCACTATATGCTTGATCTTTCTTTTTTTATTTAGATACGTAGGAGTCATTTACATCTTTATTGTTGCGCTATATGGTCTAAAATATTTTCTGAATGGTGTAAGGAAATTATCCTATTCCTATTTTGCGGCCATTGTAGCCTCCTCCATATTCTCGCTTTGGTATTTGTACGATAACAAATTATCGAGCGGCTATCTCACAGGCACTCAACGAATCCATCTAGGTTATCAGACTTTTTTTGAGTTTACTAAACTTCTCTTTCAAGCACTTTTCAATGAAATTAATGTTGCTCGCAACTACAATTTTAACAATGAAAATCTCGACTTTCTGTTTGTTTCATCAATCATCATCCAATCATTTACAATTTTTTTACTCGTAAAAAAAAGAAGCTATTTGAATCGCCCCCTCAAGCTCAATTCAGGAGCCAAAGCATTATTAAATATTAGCGTTGGGTATCTGGTAGGAATCGTTCTTTTAAAGATCATTATCCCCTTTGATAATTTTGATTTTCGAATTTTATTTCCATTTACATCTCCTCTTTTTATCATGGCTCTGGCGGTGATTAGTAACTCATCTCAAAGAGAATACTTCAAGAAAACATACAGAATCATTGTCCTCTTTATGCTTATATCTTTTATGTGGAATCTCCCCAAAAAATACATTTTGAATAAAATCAAACATGTTCAATTGACAATGAATCAGGCATTTTAGCCCTAAATTCAATCCGAGGTAACTGAGAACTAGAGATTGTATCAATTAACATACTATCTTTCGAGTACCAAACTTTCTACTCCTATGAAATTCCTAACCTACCTGTCTATTTCAATCATATTGATTGGATGTACTACAGAAAACAAAGAAACAGAGACTACCCCACCTCTTACAAAAGTGAAATTGATCACAACCAAAGGAGACATTGTCTTGCAGCTCTACAACGAAACACCATTACACCGAGATAACTTCATCAAAATTGTATCTGACGGAGTGCTGGATAGTGTTCTTTTTCACCGGATAATTGAGAATTTCATGATTCAAGGCGGAGATATCAACAGCAAAACCGCTCAGCAGGGAGACACATTAGGTAGTGGCGACCTTCCTTATAACATACCAGCCGAAATTACTCCTAAGCTATTTCACAAAAAAGGAGTGTTAGCCGCTGCACGTGGTGGACACCCGAATCGTGTTTCAAGTAGCACCCAATTCTATATTGTGCAAGGAAAGGTTTTCAACGATAGCTTACTCAACCGGGCTGAAACAAGAATAAATGGATGGCTAGCTGAATACCACATTAAACATGATTCCGTCTATACGGATCAGCTAGATTCGCTAATTGTTGCCATAGAAGCCGAAGATTGGAAAACCTTCAGCACCATAAACAGTAGATTCAGAGAGTTGGCGAAGGATTATGAGGATTTCGAACCATACCAGATTCCCGATGCTCATCGTGAAGTTTATAAGACCATCGGTGGTACGCCTCACTTGGATCAGAACTATACCGTATTTGGAGAGGTCGTTTCAGGCCTTGCTGTGATCGATTCCATTGCAGCAGTAACAACCAACGATTTGGATCGCCCGCTTAAGGATGTACGCATACTTAAGACAGAGATTATAACCGAATAGCTATTTCGGTTACTACGCCTGAGATTAATCACTCTACCGGATCATAGCCACTTCCACCCCATGGGTGACATTTGGCAATCCGCTTCAATCCCATGATAAACCCTTTCCATCCATACTTTTGAATCGCCTCTTTTGCATACTGTGAGCAGGTGGGTGTATATCTGCAAGACTGAGGAAATAGCGGAGAGATCGAGTATTGATACACCAAGATCGGGAAAATAAGGATCTTCTTAAGGATTCTATTCACGCGTGTAAAAGTAGCAATCAAATTTGCAAGCAGACTAAAAAATCATTCTGTTTGCACCTCAGCCGCTTAGAATAGCGGTCCAAATTCTGATTGAATGATTTGAAAAGATTTCTACTCACTTTTGTTTTCTGTGGCTTCAGTCAGTTTATCTACTGTCAACAAGACTCTACTGATCTCCTCACCGTCGATGAAATAATCATTGAGGGAAACTTCCGGACCAAACCTCAAATGATCACGCGAGAATTGAGTTTTGAAAAAGGGGGAACCTATCAGCGATACCAGTTGGATAGTATGTTCGTATGGGATCGAAATCGCATCTACAATACCAATCTTTTCAACGAGGTATCAATTGAACTGATCAATGCTTCGAGTGGATCAACTGAAATAAAAATAACGGTAGATGAACGCTGGTACTTTTATCCGCTTCCCATTTTTCGTTTGGTTGATAGAAATTTCAATGATTGGTGGGTAAATCGCGATCGCGACCTGAGCCGTGTCAATTACGGAATTAAGCTCACACAGTTCAACTTTAGAGGTAGAGGTGAAGTACTTAGACTCTGGCTACAGACAGGTTTCGAAACCGTAGTAAATCTTCGATACAGCATTCCATACATAGACAAGAAGCAAAGAAACGGTTTGCGAGTAAGTACAAGTTACTTCGAAACCAAGAACGTGGCAGTCATAACGAGGGAAAACATCCGTCGATTCACTTCCTCTCAAGAGGATGTGCTAAGACGCGCATATAAAACTTCTGTTCGTCACTCCTACCGAAGCTCATTCTATTCCTTTCACTTAACTACATTGGGACACACTCGCCTGGATGTTGCAGACACCATTGCGCGCATAAACCCAAACTACCTTGGAGATGGCAGAACGCAGCAGCAACACCTTTGGCTTGGATATACTTACGTGTGGGACAAACGCAACAATCGAAATTATCCCACAAATGGTGAACGGTATCAGGCTGGTTTATTCAAGCATGGCCTGGGTTTATACAATGACGGTGTAGATTTTTGGAGGGCACGGTTAAGTCTCACAAAGTATTGGGAGCTCAAAGACAATTTCTTTTTGGTTGCAGACATTTCTGGCTTGAGCACTTTTCCGGCAAAAGACCGTAGCTATTTCAATTATTATTCGATCGGTTTCCTAAAGGAAGTCCTTCGTGGCTATGACCTCAGAATTATTGAAGCAAGTTCTTATGTTTTGCAAAGAAATGAATTCAAACATCAGCTTTTCAGAAGGAAATATGACGTCAGCAAAGTGATGCCTGTCAGACAGTTTCAAACTTTTCCCATCGCTATTTATGGAAAGGTTTATTTCGATCAGGGCTATGCTGTTGGATACCCCAATTATGATGGGAGCGATCTACTCTCTGATCAATACTTGTACAGCCTTGGAGCTGGTATTGACTTAGTCATCGTCAATGACTTAACTTTTAGATTTGAATTATCTCGGACAGGTCAGGGTGAAACCAACTTCTTTATCAACTTCCTGTCACTCCTCTAATTAAACTTTTTCCAGGGCTTCTTCTTCCCTTTTTTATAGCGATACCACTGCCCTACTTTCTCTCCTTTCTTCCAAAATCCTTCATAAAGTTGGCTTCCATCTTCGTCGTGATACACCCAAAACCCATCCTCTAATCCGTCAATGAGCATTCCTACTTGATTCACCTCCCCGTTTTCAAAATAGAAGGACCAATGTCCCATCGGTATTCCCTCTTCATACACTCCTTTTCTCTTCAGGTTACCATTCTCGTAATAAAAACTCCACACACCTTTATATAGTCCATCTCTGTAGATTCCATACTTCTCCAATTGACCTGAAGGATAATAGTATTTAGCTGTATCTTGTAACAATCCATCCTGATAGAATTCCAAACCAATGAGCTTACCATCAAAAGAATAATACTGCTGACGACCATTCAATTCGTTTCGCTGATAACTGAGTATACTATTAACCCCACCATTGGGATAATAGTAATTCCAAACTCCCGACTTACCGGAAACACCGGATATTCCGACTGCTTTTACCTGTCCATTTTCAAAACGGATGGTATCCACTTGCGCATACAAACGAATTGCAGTAACACTTATCAGGATGATCATTAAAACTTTCATGGGTACTTAATTTACTATTATTGAATTAAAGCTGCCAAATGCATATTTTGCATCTATGAAATCTAGCCTGCTGCTGCTGCTCACCATGTTTGCTATTTCAATCCATGCTCAGGTTGGGTCTTTCAACCTTGGTGGGAGAAGTGCCGGGATGGCAGGAGCCTCCCTCACCTTATCTGATGAATACAGCCTATTTAATAATATTGGTGGGCTAGGTGGTGTCGAAGATCATGCCGCTTTTGCAGCATACCAAAATCGTTATGGTGTCAGTCAGTTTCAAGTGGTCGGGGCAGGAGCCATATACACTACTGACATTGGAAATGCAGGGGTCGGATTCTATAAGTTTGGTGACGATATCTACAGCGAACAACGCATTCATCTTGCGGTTGGGAATAAAATACAGATGGTGAGCCTGTCTTTAGGTGTGGACTTACTCCAATACAACATTTCCACTGTTGGGACGAGTCAGGCACTGGCTATACAGTTTGGTGGGATTGCGGAAATCTCTCCACAGCTACATTTTGGCGCTCACATTTTCAATCTCAACCAAGCAAAATTTGACTCAGAAACAGGCGAGCGAATTCCCACTGTAATGAAAGGAGGTTTCTCTTATCGCCCAAGCGACGAGTTGATGCTGAACATGGAAGTTGAAAAAGATTTGGATTTCGAAGAGGTATTCAAAGCCGGGATTGAGTATCGAATTGTAGAAAAAGTGTTTGTCAGAACCGGAATCAGTACACAGCCATTTATAGGTGCTTTTGGTGTTGGGTTCCATCCCAAAAATCTGAAGTTTGATTACGGTTTTTCCAATGATTCTAAGCTGGGAAATATTCATGAAATGTCAGTAGCCTTTTCATTCAAAAAATGAGGAGATGGCTCACCATACTGCTGATTACATTTGGATTTTTTTCTTTCGCTCAAAATGAAGAGATCAATCTAGAAGATTTCGCAGAACGCTTGTTTCAGGTTCAGGATGAGGATGTATCCTATGAGGATATTTATGAATCATTGTTGCTCTATTATAGTAACAAGCTGAACCTCAATAATGTAAAACCAGAAGAGCTTGCATCACTGTATGTTCTCAGTCCAGCCCAACTGTCCAGCTTTTTTTCCTATCGCGATAAGTTTGGAAATTTTCTATCAATCAATGAGCTGCAAGCTGTTCCTGAAATTGATCTCGAAACCATTCGTCTGCTCCTACCTTTTGTTACCGTAAAGGAATCACTTACTGATACACGTCCCCTCATCAAACGAATGTTGACGGA
This sequence comes from Ekhidna sp., assembly GCF_039940915.1. GTDB lineage: Bacteria > Bacteroidota > Bacteroidia > Cytophagales > Cyclobacteriaceae > Ekhidna. The sequence goes on along the minus strand of NZ_JBDVFO010000003.1, from coordinate 631,046 downwards.
AGAAAATAATTATTTTCTTTTGCGCTTTTCCAGACGATTGGAAGAGCAAATAGGGTACACAGCGGCTTTGCCGCTAGATACTACTTTCATTCGTGACGTGGATAATAATGTCATTGATACGGTGACGACTCCACCTACAAGGTATCAAGGCTCTCAGAACAAAATTTACGGACGATTTAGAAGCAGTCATCGCAATGATTTCAGTCTTGGATTCACCTTTGAGAAAGACAATGGAGAGCAATTTACATTCGATGATGGCCAGCAGGGTTTCGATTTCTACTCCTATCACCTGATGCTAGAAAACAAGTTTGGATTTGAAAAAATCATGCTTGGAGATTTTCAAATGCAAATAGGCCAAGGTGTTGTCTTTGGAGCTGGGTTCAACGCTGGAAAAGGTGCAGAAACAGTCAACACTACAAAAAGAAATAGCTTAGGCATTCGGCCATACACATCGGTGTTAGAAGCTGGTTTTTTTAGAGGCGCAGGAGTCACCAGAAAGCAAGGAGATTTTGAGTTTACCCTATTCTATTCCAATCTTAGACAAGACGGCAATATTCAAACCGACACCACCTTTTCTGATTTCGAAGAATTTGTAAACTCTATTCAAAACACTGGATTTCATCGAACACCTCAAGAGTTGGCAACTAAAAATCAAATCGAGGAACAATCACTTGGCGCGGTAATACAATATTCACCACATCGCAGGTTTACCATTGGAATCTCTGGACTTAATAGCCAGTACAGCAAACCTCTTCAGAGGAGACCCAATAATTACAATCAATTTGAATTTAAAGGCGATCACAATTACATTACCTCAGCTTACGCACATTATACCTGGCAAAACTTCACGTTCTTCGGAGAGGCAGCTCGCTCAAAAAGCGGTGGCATTGGGGCTGTCGGCGGATTAGTTGCTAGTCTTTCTCGTACGGTAGATATGGCCATGGTACTGCGAAACTACGACCGTGATTTTCACTCATTTTATGGCAATGCTTTTTCGGAAAACTCAAGAAACATCAATGAAAAAGGTACATACTGGGGTATTTCTATCAAACCCAATCGAAGGCATAAGTTGAATGCATATTACGATAGGTTTAAATTTCCATGGCTTAAGTTTCGCACAGAAGCACCTTCGGTAGGCCAGGAATGGTTGGTAAGATATTCTCACTTCCCATCACGGCAAATATCGGTATATGTGCAAGCAAGGCAGCAGAATAGGCAGGTAACTGTTGCTGATGAAAACCTGAACATATTAGCAGATCAGATCAAACGAAATTACATTTTCAACATAGACTATGAACTTCGTCCATGGCTAAAGCTGAAAACGAAAGTGCAAAGTAGTACGCAAGACGAAAACGGTGTATTTACCAAAGGTTTTGCTATTGTTCAGGACGTAAATTTCAGCGTCTGGAAGCTGAAATTTAATACACGCATGGCCATGTTTGAAACGGATGATTTTGACAATGCACAATACGTGTATGAAAGTGATGTACTCTATGCTTTTTCCATTCCAGCCTACAATGGCTCTGGGGTAAGAACCTATGCCATGGTGCGATATGATCCAATAAAAAACATCTCCATTTGGATTCGTTATGCACAAACCACATTCCCTGGAGCATTCGGTGTAGCCAATCTCATAGGGTCTTCTTTGGACACTTCATTTGGAGACACAGCTTCCGAAATCAAAGCAATGCTGCGAGTGAAATTCTGATTTCTACTTGTTCTATCTTAGGTTTACTTACACAAACATGCCAAATGGAATCATTACAGACTTTCTGGGATAAGATCATAAGCTTTTTAAGCAAGGTTGGTGAAATATTTACCACTAACCTCTTCAACCTTGGAGATAGTAAAATCACCTTAGGAACGATTATATACTTCCTGATAAGCTTCATCCTCCTGACATTCATTGCGAAGCGATTTAGAAACCTTTTAGTCAATAAAATTCTCGCAAAGGCTAACATGGATCGGGGCGCACGAAACTCAATTGGCTTGATCACTCGTGTGATGATCATGTTCATTGGCTCAATTTTCATTATTCAAAGCGCTGGAATAGATATGAGCTCGTTGAGTTTGCTGGCAGGTGCCTTGGGTGTTGGGATTGGTTTTGGATTGCAGAACATTACGGACAATTTTATTTCAGGAATCATCATTCTTTTTGAAAAACCCATTAAGGTGGGAGATCGAATTGTCGTCGGTGATACAGAAGGTGATGTCATTAATATTTCCGTTAGAGCAACTACGATACTTACAAATGAGAATGTGTCCATCATTGTTCCAAATTCAGAGTTTATCTCGTCAAGGGTAATCAATTGGAGTCACAACGATCGCAACATCCGTTTCGACATACCTGTAGGTGTGAGCTACAAAGAGGATCCCGATGAGGTCAGAGACGTTTTAATGAAAGTGGCTGATGAAAATGAGCATGTACTCAAAAACCCTGCACCACACGTGTTTTTTGATGAGTTTGGTGATAACTCTTTGAATTTTACGTTAGCCATTTGGACATCTACCTATACAGATAAGCCTAGAAAACTAAAGAGTGAACTTTATTTTTCCATTTTTGAAAAGCTGAAAGAAAAAGGAATAGAAATTCCATTCCCTCAGCGTGATATTCACATTAAGTCCGATACTGATATAGTATTACAAAGTAAATAGGATGTGCAATTCCATGCTTACTTAATGTTCTTCTGGAACCTATCATAGGAAACCATTTTATTGAGTATCATCAAAAGAATAAGTAAAAACATCACTAGAGTTAATGATATAGCTTCCATCAATTTAGCTAAGAGACTTGTTAGCCTTTGGGAAATCTGAATCAAGAAGTCAATAACAATCATGGCCTAAAATTCGATAGAGATATGCTCTGTTCAAATTTTAGCCTTGAGGATTGAGTATACATTTCGTATACACGCCACAACTATGATTCTGACTTTACATATTAAGCTGCCGCCGTGGCAGACTCGTCCTCATTTGGGGATTCCCCTGCCTGTATTTGCTTCACCGTCAATGTGCTATTATCCGGACTCCATCCTGGAGGGCCAAATATGTACATAAAGACTTCCTTCACATTTTTTGCCTTCTTTAGATCATGAAAGATGTCTTCAAATATGTGCGTATTTAATCGGATAGGATTGTAAGTATCTGGCGACTTTAATATACCATACTGTGGCTCCACGCCTTTGATGGTGTTTTGCCAGGTACCAAATATATGATCCCAGATAAGTAAGATGCCTCCATGATTTTTATCAAGGTATTCAACATTGCTTGAATGATGTACTGCATGAACATGCGGGTTGTTAAAAATCTTCCCTATAAATCCAAGAGATCCAATGTGCTTTGTATGTAAGAAATACTGATAGGTGGCATTTATGATAAGTGCAGAGCCTATCATAATTGGCTCAAAGCCAACGCACGCCATCCAAATCCAAAAAATCGGTTTATAAAAAGTGATAAACCAACCATTCCTTATACTTACCGCAAAATTGTAATTTTTAGATGAGTGATGTGGCACATGTGCTGCCCAAAGAAGTCTCACAGTGTGACTCAATCTATGATGCCAGTAGAAGTTAAAATCATCTGCCACGATGGCCAATACCCAGGCCCACCAAGCCCAACCGATGGTATCATATCCCAGGTATTCAACTCTCAGCGGTTCGAAAAGTTCGAAGAGGCCTTGAAAAATAACCGCTACTGTGAATGCCTTTGTAAAAAAAGAAATGAAGGCCGCTCCTAAAGCAATTCCGAATCCAGCTAGCGAATCCTTCAACTCATAGTCCTGCTTGGCCATAAAGTATTCCACAACCATGAAAAGAAGAAGGATCGGGAATATATAGATCATGTTATCCCCTACATTAAATTCTGGCATATCTTAATTTTTAAAGCTTGGTTTTCAATTCAGGCGACAAGGTTAATTTATTTTTTGCTATGTGCTTAGCTTAAGATGTTAAATAATTATTCTGATAGGTTTTTACCAAAACCATAGGTCAGACCGACTCCTAGCACACTTTTGAATTGTACACGCGCCTTTGTCTCTCCATCATCTCCTTCTATCAGAATATCTTCATCATAAATTAACTGCGTAAAGACATTCATAGATAGCACTTTAGTTAATTGCATAACGAGTGCATTCTGCCAGTTCACATCTATTTCTCCCACGTTCTCTGTATATCCGGTAAACAATTCAAGCTTACTTTCGAAAATGTCATTTTTATATTTTGCCCGAAAGAAAGAACCAAATTCCGCTCGTGAATTGCTCCCCGGATCAACTCCGTATGCTCCTTGATCAGCAAGCTCTTGATCAGTGACGAAAGTGAATTTACCGGTTAAAGGAATATAACTAAAGCTTAGTTTGTCGCTGGGATCATAGGAAATACCAAGTCCCAGTGTGAGGTATCCAGGTGCCATGAGATCGGATATTTTTGTTAACCCTGTTTCTGCATCAAAACCTTCATAAAATTGCGTCCTAAAATCCATCAGGCCACTGTAAAACCATTTCCCGTTATCTCGGGTTATCTGGTAACTATATTTTGTCACAATATTGATTAGGTCGTCTGACTTACTAAACCCAGCGGACCCTTGCTTAATCAATCCGTATGCTAAATCCATTGAGTTTTCCCATTTACCTCTGCCTTTTACACGGTTGGCGAAAATGCTGAAATTGGAATTAACAGCCACTGAGTTTTGCCCCCCCGCTGCCCAGTTGGTCAAAGAGACCTGAGAAAAAGTCAAGGAACTGGTTCCTCCAATGGTCCAATAGGTAGTGTCTTGAGCATTTTGTGCCATTAGGGCAGAGCCAAAAAAAAGTAGTAGGGCGGTAATTTTTAATTTCATTTTTTAATCGTAAGTGTTTGTTTTTAAATCGTTTTCTTTCAATATTCTTCGCAAAATTTTGCCCACATTGGATTTTGGTAATTCGTCAGTGAAAGCAATGTATTTTGGCCTTTTATATCCCGTTAGGTTCTCTTTGCAATGTTCCAGAATTTCTTCTTCGGTCAAGCTGGGATCTGCCTTTACAATGTAAACCTTGACTGCCTCGGTTGACTTCTTATCAGGAACTCCGATCGCCCCAACCTCAAGCACCTTTTCATTGAGCGCAATACAGTCTTCAATCTCATTTGGATAGACATTGAAACCAGACACCAAAATCATCTCTTTCTTACGATCAACTATTTTAAAGAAGCCTTGTTCGTTTATCACAGCAATATCTCCCGTTTTAAACCAGTCTTCATGAAAACAGTTCTTTGTTTCTTCCGGCCGATTCCAGTAGCCTTGAAATACTTGTGGTCCTCTTGCACACAGCTCCCCCCTTTCCCCTGTTTTTACCTCTTTACCATCATCATCTAATATCACCACTTCAGTACTCGGTATCGGCATACCAATATATCCTGGCTCCGCATCTTTTCTCAGCGGGTTGGCCGTCAGCACTGGTGAAGTTTCGGTTAAACCATAGCCTTCGGAAACCGGTGTTCCAGTCACTTCCATCCACTTATCTGCTACATATTTCTGGAGCGCCATACCTCCGGCAAACGAAAATTTAACCTTTGAAAAATCTAAATCTTTAAACTTAGGCTGATTGAGCAAGCCATTAAATAAAGTATTAACTCCTGTCAGAATCGACCACTGATGTCTTCCTAAATCTTTGAGGAACGCGTTCATGTCTCTTGGGTTCGTCACCAATACATTTCTCGCCCCTATTCTAACAGTCATCAACGCATTGCAAGTCAATGCAAATATGTGATACATCGGTAGCGCCGTGATGAATATTTCCTTTCGTTCTTCCAATCCACCATGAAGCATCCACTCACACACCTGCTCCATATTTGCAATGACATTCCTATGAGTAAGCATGGCTCCCTTGGACACTCCTGTGGTACCTCCGGTATATTGCAAAAATGCGATCTCTGAACTCTCGGTATCCACTTTTAAGGGTGCTTTCTGAGCACCTAGTTTGAGAACCTCTTTAAAAGAAATCGAATCAGGAAGGCTATATGGAGGCACCATTTTTTTTATATTCTTCACGACGAAGTTTACGATGCTGCCTTTAAGCCCTCCAATTAAATCTCCAATTTTGGTGACGATGACCGTTTCGATCTGGGTTTCTTTAAGAATCTCTTCCAGGTTGGATGCGAAATTTTCAACAATGACCACCGCCTTGGCTCCAGAATCATTGAACTGATGAAGCATCTCGCTTGGCGTGTACAGCGGGTTTGTATTGACAACCACCATTCCAGCTTTCAGTATGCCATACAGTGCTACCGGATATTGTAGTAAGTTCGGCATTTGGATGGCTACTCTATCGCCCTTTTTTAAATTGGTATCATTCTGTAAATAAGAAGCAAACTGATCAATGGCTTGTCCGAGCTCCGAAAAAGTCATCTCCTTGCCCATATTTTCAAACGCAACTAAGTCACTGTATTGCCTTATGCGCTCATCAACCATTTCTGACAAAGAGCTGTAGCTATCGGGGTTTATCTCTAAGCTTACACCTTCAGGGTAGCTCGCATGCCATGGTTGTGTCTTCATATTGGGACGGGGTTGATTTAAAGCTGATAAAGATAAGGTATGCGTCTTACTGAAAAAGCATTAGCGAATAAAAAAGGCCTTGGCACCCCTACCAAGACCTAAATAAACAACATTAACCCAAAAGCTGTAGAGGGAGGATTCGAACCTCCACGGAGCAGTTAGCCCCAGACGCTCTCTCCCAATTCAAGATCGAGAGAGAACTTACTGGGATTTATCCCTTATCTCCACCCCCGAGAGAGGAGGGCATGTCTGCCAGTTTCACCACTCTACAGTGTGTTTGATGATTCAAATGTACAATAATGCTATATTTATTGAAAATAATTCAATAAATTAGCGAAATAAATACATTTAATTTAGTTAAATATCTATTTTATTATAAAAATTGAAATTAACATTAACTATTATGAGTAAAAATTACGAGATTGATAATGTAGACCTCAAAATCTTGAATATTCTCTCAGAAGATGCCAAGATGCCTTACACCGAGGTTGCGAAAAAAGTATTTGTCTCCGGTGGTACTGTGCATGTGAGAATGAAAAAACTCGAAGACATGGGCATTGTAAAGGGTACTACACTGAAAATAGATTACGAAAAACTGGGCTACGATATCACGTGTTTTCTGGGAATTTACCTGGAGAAAAGCTCGCTCTATGATAAGGTTGTGGCGGAGTTAAAAGAAATTCCAGAAATAGCCACAATTAGATATACCACAGGCAACTACAACATCTTTTGCAAAATCTACTGCAAAGGCACCTCTCATCTTAAAGATGTCCTTCATGATAAAATTCAAAAAGTAGATGGCATAGAGAGTACGGAAACCTTCATTTCACTAGAAGAGAGTGTCAATAAGCACCTCATTTTTTAGAAATTTGTCTTGCGTTGAACCTTATTGCAAGTTCCTTGTTCTTATTTAGAATTACTATAAATAAGATGTACCTTTGCACATCGAAACGAAGTAAATTTTAATGAGTACTGACGATCAAATATTAGAAGAATTTACCTCCAAAGAATATGAGCATGGCTGGTCTGTAGACTTTGAAGCTGATGAGGCTCCTTTGGGTATCAACGAAGACATTGTTCGTTTCATTTCAGCCAAAAAAGAAGAACCGCAATGGTTGCTTGACTGGCGTTTAAAAGCATTTGCTCAGTGGAAGCAAATGAAAGAGCCTAATTGGGCAAACATCAACTATCCTAAGGTTGATTATCAGGGCATCCGATATTACTCTGCTCCCAAGCAGGGTAAGAAGCCTCAAAATCTGGATGAAGTAGATCCTGAATTGCTTAAGACATTCGAACGACTGGGAATTTCCCTTCAAGAACAAAAAAGATTGACAGGTGTGGCTGTAGATGCGGTGATTGATTCTGTATCAGTGGCTACCACATTTAAGGATAAGTTATCTGAGCTCGGCGTAATTTTCTGTTCTTTCAGTGAGGCTGTGCAAGAACATCCTGAATTGATCAAAAAATACTTAGGATCTGTGGTCCCCATACACGATAATTACTTTGCTGCGCTCAATTCGGCAGTGTTTTCAGATGGATCGTTTTGCTACATTCCTAAAGGTGTCAGATGTCCAATGGAGCTATCCACCTATTTCAGGATAAATGCTGCAAATACAGGTCAATTTGAAAGAACACTTATCGTAGCAGATGACGACAGTTACGTTAGCTACCTGGAGGGTTGTACAGCTCCACAGCGAGACGAAAATCAATTGCATGCCGCAGTGGTGGAGATTTATGCTACCAAAAATGCTGAAGTAAAATATTCTACCGTACAAAATTGGTATCCGGGCGACAAGAATGGCAAAGGCGGAATTTACAACTTCGTTACCAAGCGAGGAATCTGTGCAGGCGATCATGCTAAAATCTCATGGACGCAGGTGGAAACGGGATCTGCTGTGACTTGGAAGTATCCATCTTGCATTTTGAAAGGAGACCATTCCGTAGGTGAATTCTACTCAGTGGCCGTTACAAACAACTATCAGCAAGCAGATACCGGTACCAAAATGGTACACATCGGTAAAAACACTCGCTCAAGGATTGTTTCCAAAGGAATATCAGCGGGAAAATCGCAAAACAGTTATCGCGGGCAAGTGGAAGTATTGAAGCGAGCCGAAGGGGCACGTAATTTCTCCCAGTGTGACTCATTATTAATGGGTGACAAATGTGGAGCACATACCTTCCCATACATAGACATTAAAAATAAGTCAGCACAAGTAGAGCACGAGGCAACTACCTCTAAAATTGGTGAAGATCAGATTTTCTATTGCCAGCAACGAGGCATCGATGAAGAAACGGCTGTGGCTTTAATTGTAAATGGCTTTGCAAAAGAAGTAATGAACAAGCTCCCTATGGAGTTTGCGGTAGAAGCACAAAAACTATTGGCATTGACCCTTGAGGGTAGTGTTGGATAAGCGTAAGTTCAAAGTCTAAAGTTTAATAGTTAAAAGTAATGGCAACTATCACAAAATTTGAAGACTTAAAATCTTGGCAACTATCAAGAGAACTTTGCTTATTGATATCTGAAAAACTAATTAATGATTCGACTGTTAAGGATTATGAGTTGATTAATCAAATTAACAGATCTTCAGGTTCGGTAATGGACAATATTGCAGAGGGTTTTGAAAGGAATGGAAATAGAGAGTTTAATCAATTTCTTTCAATCGCCAAAGCTTCTTGCGGTGAAGTTAGATCACAGCTTTATCGTGCAAAAGATCGAAGTTATCTTTCTGAAGATGAGTTTCAGGAATTGCATGATTTAACATTAGAGATCAGCAAATTGATAGCTGGTTTTATGAATTATTTAAAGAACTCTGATTTTAGGGGTTCCAAATTTTCTAGGGAGCGGGAAAAAATTGAACTGAAAACAAAAAACGTTGAACTGAAATAATGATTTCAATTAAAAATTTACAAGCCTCGATAGAGGATAAGGAAATATTGAAGGGTATTGATCTGGAAGTCAAAGCTGGTGAAGTACATGCTATCATGGGTCCAAACGGATCGGGTAAGAGTACATTAGCATCCGTACTTGCTGGTAGAGAAGATTATGCTGTCACCGGAGGTTCAGTCACTTTCAACAACGAAGATTTATTGGAGCTTAGCCCTGAAGAGCGAGCTCAAAAAGGCATCTTCCTGGCCTTTCAGTACCCGGTGGAAATTCCGGGAGTTTCTACAACTAACTTCCTAAAGACTGCACTCAACCAAGTGAGAGAAGCAAGGGGAGAGAAAGCACTGGATGCCGTAAATTTTCTTAAGATGATGAAAGAAAAGATGAAGCTTGTGGACATAGACCAGGCTTTGTTGAGCAGATCACTGAATGAAGGTTTTTCCGGAGGGGAGAAAAAGCGAAATGAAATCTTTCAAATGGCGATGCTTGAGCCAACGCTTTCAATTTTGGATGAAACCGATTCAGGCCTTGATATTGATGCGTTGAAAATTGTTGCTGATGGAGTAAACAAACTCAAAACAGAAAAAACAGCAACTATAGTAGTAACTCACTACCAGCGATTGTTGGATTATATCGTGCCTGATTATGTACATGTACTGTATAAAGGTAGAATCGTAAAGTCTGGAGATAAAAGCCTGGCACTCGAACTCGAGGAGAAAGGGTACGATTGGATCAAAGAAGAAGTAGCTGCGGTATGATCATGGAATCGACCATATTAGAAAACCTAAAAGCCACTTTTCAAGGCAATCAGGTTCAGAAAGAAGCTTTCAAGATGCTCAGTGAGGTTGGGTTGCCTCATAAAAAATCGGAGGCTTATAAGTTTACACCCATCACTTCACTGCTCGAAAAGAATGTCTCATTTGAGATGAGTGGTGAAAGTGCAGTAGACGCTACGAAACTTTACAAAGAAGAAGGAAGCCATCTCGTTTTCATCAATGGGGAACTTTCGAAAGAACAATCTAGAATTTCTGATAAACTCAATGTTGAAACTGGTGAAGTAACGGAGGGTAAACATGACCCGTTTAGTTTGCTGAATACGGCCTATGCCAAAGAAGAGATACGTCTCACCTCCGGGTACGATGCTCCAGTATTTATATATCATTTCAATACAAATGGAATCTCTAATCCGCGAATCAAGGTGAAAGTGGAGAATGGACACACCTTTCGAATCATCGAAAAGTTGATTACTCCAACTAATACGCATACTTTCACTAACTCGTACATTGAATTTTCTGTTGGTCAGAATGCCTTCGGCTATCATACGAAAGTACAGAATTACAATGCCGAAACATTTAGCCACGAAACGGTAGTTGCCAGCGTTTCAAGAGATTCTCATTTCTACAACAACACGTTCTCTTTTGAAGGAGCAGTGGTAAGAAACAATCTGACCATCAACCTGGAAGGTGAAAACTGTGAAGGTCACATGTATGGCTTGTTCTTATTGGATAAGAAATCACATGTGGACAATAATACCTCTGTGGACCACATGAAGCCCAATTCTTATAGTAATGAGCTGTATAAAGGCATTCTAGATGAAAAGTCTACCGGTGTATTCAATGGAAAAATCTATGTGAGACAGGATGCGCAGAAAACGAATGCTTTCCAATCCAACAACAACATACTTCTTTCGGAGGATGCTACCTTGCATACCAAGCCTCAACTGGAGATTTGGGCAGATGATGTCAAGTGCTCACACGGGTGCACGTCCGGACAGTTGGATGAGGATGCCATTTTTTACTTAAGAGCTCGCGGCATTAATGAGAAAAATGCAAAAGCAATGATCTTAAATGCATTTGCTCTGGAAACCATGGAGCATGTGAAGGTTGAGTCGGTAAGGAATGAAATACAATCTTTGATCGATAAAAAACTTACCTGATGTCGGCAATAACAACAACAGCGATAGATATTGCGAAAATCAGAGCACAATTCCCTGTGCTTGATCAGGAGGTGAATGGCAAGCCACTGATCTATTTTGACAATGCAGCCACCTCTCAAACAGCGAAGAACGTAGTAGACGCTTTGGTTGAGTTCTATGAAAAGGATCATGCAAACATCCACAGAGGCATCCATACGCTAGCCGAGCGTTCCACTAAAGCATTTGAAGCCACGAGAGAGCGGGTTCACCGATTCATCAACTCTGAAGAAGCTGATGAAATCATCTTTACAAAAGGAACCACAGAAAGCATCAACCTTGTCGCTCAATCCTGGGGTTCCAAATTCCTTAAAAAGGGAGACGAAATACTCATTTCGCAACTAGAGCACCACTCCAACATAGTGCCATGGCAACTTGCGGCTGAACGAACAGGTGCCATCATCAAAGTGATCCCTATCAATGCAAAGGGTGAAATTTTGATGGATGAGTACAAGCGATTGTTGAGTGCTAAAACAAAAGTGGTAGCTGTCAACTATGTTTCCAATTCGCTTGGGACCATCAATCCGATTAAAGAAATAATAGACCTTGCTATCGCGCACGGAGCTACTACGATGATAGATGCAGCACAAGCTGCTCCTCATGTCAAGCTGGATGTGCAAGAACTCAATTGTGATTTTCTAGCACTTTCTAGTCACAAAATGTACGGTCCAACAGGAGTCGGCATCCTATACGGCCGAAGAGATATTTTGGAAGCAACACCTCCGTACCAGGGAGGTGGCGAAATGATTAAAGATGTGTCTTTCAGCGGCACGACTTTCAACGATATCCCATACAAATTTGAAGCCGGCACACCCAACATCGGAGAAGTCATCGCTTTCAAATACGCAATGGATTTCATCGATGATATCGGGCATGAAAACATTCAGGCCTACGAGAACGAGTTGCTCGAGTATGCGATGGACAAGCTGCAACAGATTCCAGGCTTCACACCCATCGGAACTGCTGACAATAAAGCCAGTGTTATCTCATTTCTCATGCAGAATGTACATCCATATGACCTGGGTCAACTGCTGGATGTAAAAGGGATAGCCGTGCGTACAGGACATCATTGCACTCAGCCTTTGATGGACTTTCTGAAAATAGACGGAACCGTCAGGGCTTCATTTGCAGTTTACAATACGAAAGAAGAAATTGACATTTTCTGTGATGCCTTGCAGAAAATTGTAGAGCGTTTCAAGTAATGGATTTAATCAAGCAACGTCAGGAGGAGATCATCGAAGAGTTTGCCATGTTGGATGGAGATATGGAGATGACTCTGGACTATATCATGGAGTTAGGTGCTGAGCTTGCAGAACTTCCAGAAGAGGATCATATTGACGATCATATTGTGAAAGGCTGTCAATCTAAAGTATGGATGACAGCTGAACTAGACAATGAGCGCGTTCAGTTTAAAGCAGACTCCAATACCGCCATTACCAAAGGTTTAGTAAGCTTACTGGTACGGACGTTGAATCAATCGTCTCCGGCAAGTGTTCTAAATGCAGAAATCTATTTTCCTAAGCAAATAGGAATGGATCGCTTTATCGGAACGCAACGATCCAATGGATTTGCGGCGATGATTAAGCAAATGAAAATGTATGCACTGGCGCTTTCAGCAAAACAAGAATCATGAGCGAAACGAAATCAACGAACGATACCCTGGCATTGAAAGAAGACATCATCCGTGCGATCAAAGGAGTCTATGATCCTGAGATCCCTGTAGATGTGTATGAGCTTGGACTGATCTACGAAATCAACATTCTACCGATCAATAATGTGGAGATTGTGATGACACTAACCTCTCCCTCCTGTCCTGCGGCAGAAAGTATTCCTAGTGAAATAGAAATGAACGTGAAGGAAGTGAAAGGTGTTAACGATGTGAATATAGAATTGACCTTCGATCCACCCTATGCTACAGATATGATGTCTGAAGAAGCAAAACTGGAACTGGGTTTTATGTAGAAAATTTGAATTTGAATAATTAAACAATACGAATATGTACCCTGCGGAATTAGTAGCTCCGATGAAAGCTCAACTTACTCAGAATGGTTTTGAAGAATTGACTTCTGCGGAAGCAGTTGAAGGTCACTTGACTGATCACAAAGGAACGTCTCTTTTAGTGATCAACTCTGTGTGTGGATGTGCCGCTGGCACGTGCAGACCTGGTGTTTTATTGTCTTTGGACAAGTCTGAGAAAAAGCCAGATAACTTAACAACAGTATTTGCTGGATTTGACCTGGATGCCACGCAAAAAGCGCGTGAGTTTACGCTTCCCTTCCCTCCTTCTTCACCTGCAATAGCGCTATTCAAAGATGGTGAGTTGGCTCACATGGTGGAGCGACACCACATCGAAGGAAGGTCTGCCGAGATGATCGCCGATCACCTTGAGCAGGTATACGCCGAATTCTGCTAGTCGCGAGGCGGCAGCCAATAATATTAAGGTTTTAGCAAAAAAATGCTAAAACATTTACCCCCTCATTCGAGCTTCGGATGAGGGGTTTTGTTTTTTTAGACGGACGGGTCTACTGATTTATCAGAGTTCTACTTTTGAATGGTGAGTGTTTTCTCTGAAAGAAGATTTTTAAAATCTATCAAAATTTTAAAGTATCTTGAAGAACATCATTCCAATGATATAATGGTTTTTGATTTTTTTTGATGAGGCACGCAAAATCAATTTACCCATTAAGTGAAATTATAATTCAGCTAAAGATGAGCATTAATAAAATATCTCTCCTTGTATTGATGACGCTTTTGATAGCAGGATGTGACAAGGAAGAAGTGAATGATTTGAACCTTCTGTCGATTGACCTTCTGACAGATGACAACCCTACTCTTTTCGCAAATACAGTTATTCTGTTCGAAAACAGTGAGTATTTGATTAAAACAGATTTTAATACATACATTGACTCCTATCCGTTTGGCGTACTCAAAAGGTATGATGAAATTAAACTACAGGCAATTCAAGACTCAAATAATCAAGATGTTTTATTGATGACGGATTACCTAACACGGCCTAATGATGGCATATATGTATTAGCTAGCCATTTAGAGAATGGTTCTTGTTTAATTTTTGACAAGAAAAGAAATGAAATTATTCCAAAGCTTGAAATGGAAGAATACCTGGAAGGGGAGCCAATGATGTCAATAGGAGGTCGTAGATTTTATATAAAAGGAAATCTATTTTTAGAGACTGTTGATTTGATGAGTTAAAATAGGTAGCTAAGACTCTAGGTACACACAAGCCTACGTTACATGGCCAAACTGTTATGGCACATAAAATAGAAAATCACAAAGAGCTAGAGACCATATCGTGCTATACATCATCAGCGGAGCATCCGGATCGGGAAAGACAATAACTGCAAAAAAAATATCAGTCCGCAAGCGCATTCCATACATCTCTCTGGATTGGATCATGATGGGATTTACCAACGGCATCCCTGAGTACGGCATTCATGACAAACTATTTCCATATGAAATAGCTCAAAGATTATGGAGCTTTTTGAAAGCCATGCTGGAGAGTATGATTCATGCGGAAACCGATTGTGTCATTGAAGGAGAAGCCATACTCCCCGAACTAATCGTAGAATTATCTAAAAAACATCCCGATAAGCTGACCATCTGCTTCCTTGGCTTTACTGATGTTGATGTTTATAGAAAATTGCATGAAGTAAGGAATTTCAGTGACAAAGAAAAAGATTGGCTGGTAGCTGAATCTGATGAATACATCTTAGATCATGTGAAAAACATGATGGTTCATAGTCGGCAAATAAAGATTTCCTGCAAAGAAAATAGCATTAAGTATTTTGACACATCTGAAAAGTTCTTAGATGCGCTTGATGATGCTGAAAGGTATTTATTGAAATAACTTAGTAGGAGAAATGAAATACTTCTCAATCAATCTTTATCGTAAAATGCTGAACTGTGCCATTGCAGAAGGCATGTCTAGAGATGATTTCATGCATCTTCCAACACCCATAGACACCATAGGTGATTTACAAGCCATTCCAGCAGATGAATTCTTCGCTATCCATGAACTGCTTGATGAAAAACTTGGACCTGGATTTTCGGTCAGAGTTGGTCAGCAAATGAAAATAGAAGATTATGGCGTATTGGGTCTTTCCTGGAGAACTTGTTCATGGGCTGGTGAAATATTTGAAAGAAGTGAACGCTATTTTAGGCTTCTCTCAAATATGTTTATATGGCAAATTGAAGAAGCTGGAGACCTCTCCCATGTTCATTTGAATAGAGAAGCGCATAGACGAGGCTTGGAGTTATCAACGGAGGCTAGCTTATCAGCAACAGTTGTGGTACTTCAAGCCATGACTGAAAAGAACATTCTCCCTATTCAAGTTTCTTTCAAACATAAACCGCCAAAAGATTTAGGAAGCTATCAGGAAGCTTTTCAATGCCCTGTGCTTTTTAATCAGCCGTATTATTCAATCACTTATAAAACTGAAGACTTAAGAACCAGGACAGCAAAGGCTGATACTAGCATCAATCGTTTCCTCTTAGAAAGAGTAGAGGAAGAAACCAAGGGACTGAAAGTTGTTGGAAATAAGCTTGCCTTCGATGTAGAAAAACTGATAAAGGATTCACTACCGAGTGGCATACCCAGCATTCATCAAGTTGGAGAACACATGGGGATGAGTAATAGAACCTTAACACGCAGACTTTCCGAGGCTGGTGTCTCTTTCAGAGATCTTATCAAAAAAACGCAAGAGGGCGTTGCTAAAAACCTCCTAAAAAACTCATCTAGAAGCATTGCCGAAATTGCTTTTGAAACCGGATTCTCCGAGCAAAGCGCTTTTAACCGTGCATTCAAACGTTGGACGGGTCTTGCACCGGTCGAATTCCGAAAAAGCTGATCTTTTCTCACATATTGGCTTAAAGTGTCAAATGATTGGCACAAAGTGTCAAGTATAAGAAGTCCTGGATTTTCAATTTTACAGTCGTAATCAATGACGAACTAAAATGAAAACAAGATTCAAAACAATACGCTGGTTTGGAATTCTGCTCTCCGGCTTCATTCTGTTAAGTGCTTTTAATAGCACAGTGGAATATCCATTAGAACAATCATTTGCGACTGACCTACTAAAAAAAGAGGCCTTTAAAATTCTCGATACCAAATGCAATGTCTGCCACCGAAAGAAAAATCCCCTTATGATTTTCAAAGAAAAGAATATGGTGAAACGTGCACCTAAAATCTACAAGATGGTCTTCATCGAACGCAAAATGCCTAAGGGCAATGAGATCAAACTTACTGGCGAAGAATACAGCAAACTTGAAAAATGGCTTTTCACTCAGCAAATATTCTAATCATGGATGTATCAATAAAATCTATTGTCTTTTTTGGAGCAGTCGTTCTCACTGGACTATCGGCAGGCTTATTCTATGCATGGCAAGTATCCGTAATACCAGGAACAAAAAAAGTCATGGATGTCAACTATCTCGAAACAATGCAATCAATCAATCGGGCGATACTTAATCCTGCATTTTTCCTAATATTTTTTGGTAGCCTGATATTTCTAAGCGCTTCAAGCATTTACGAATTCCATACTAATAAATGGACATTTGGATTAATGCTGGTAGCTACTATGACTTATCTGATAGGGACATTTGGAGTAACTGTATTGGGAAATGTCCCATTAAATAATCAACTCGATGTTCTGAAAACTGGTGAGATCAGCGCTCAAAAGATAACCGCATTCAGACAATTTTATGAGACTGGCTGGAACAAACTGCATTTGATCCGAACAATATTTTCGGTGCTTTCTTTCGTGCTTGCTGTGCTAGCGCTCCTTATTCAAACAAAAAAAATATAAACTCAAATAATAACTAAATGAAACACAATGTATTAGTAATCGGAGGAACCGGTAAGACTGGTCGCCGAGTAGTAGAAGGATTGACTCAGCTGGGTCACCAGGTAAAAGTCGGTTCGCGAAAAGGCACTCCTGCTTTCGATTGGGAAGACTACTCAACTTTTGGTCCTGCCTTAAAAGGAATGGATAGAGCTTATATTGTTTATTATCCAGACCTGGCAGTACCAGGAGCCAAAGAGGCGATCGCTGCTTTAACAGAAGCTGCACTAAAAGAAGGACTCGAAAAAGTAGTATTGCTCTCTGGAAAGGGGGAAGCCGAAGCAGAGATCTGTGAACAAATTGTTGCCAACTCAGGCCTCAACTACACACTTGTCAGGGCATCCTGGTTCAACCAAAACTTCAGCGAAGGAGCATTCCTGGATTTTATACTAGCAGGCCAGGTAGCATTACCCATGCCAGACGCAGAAATACCATTCGTAGATGTAGATGACATTGCAGATGTGGTCACGAAAGTATTGATCGATGACTCCTACAATGGTGAAACTATCACAGTGACCGGACCCAGAAAAATGACTTTTAAAGAGGTCGTAAGAATCATGGCCGAGGAGATTGGAAGGGACATCCAATACATTCCGATCTCCATTGAAGAGTTCAAAGAAGGAATGAAAGCCGCTGGACTACCGGACTCTTATGTGTGGCTGTTTGGTTATTTATTCAAGGAGGTTTTAGGCAACGCCGACAATCAGGTAGTATCAGATGATGTAGAAAGAGTACTTGGAAGAAAAGCGATAGACTTCAAAGAATATGTAGAAAGCACAATGGCTACAGGAGTTTGGAATCAAGAAGTAATGCAACAAACCTAGACTGAGAGGGGGCTATTAATCTAGTAGCCCCCTTTTTATCAAAAAACTGAAATATCGATAAATGTCTTTTTGAGCTACAATAAATTGGTTAAAAAAGCCTCTATCATAATTTAAGCTACCACACAATTAGCTTGAAAGATGTCGTAAAGATGTCATGAAGGTTACGTAAGGCTTGATCAATTCACAAATTAGCTTTACCCTGAAATCAACTATCAAATTATGAGTTCAGGAATAGCATCTAAAACACCACCATCAAGCAATGTCAATAGCATGCTTAAGCAAGCCATTGATCTGGTGAAGTGGCCAATTGTCATTGCCATGTTTCTTACGCCCGTTCGTTTCTTTCTGGAAGTATTGGGACTACCTGAATATGCCATCTTCCTTTTGGGCTTACTTTGGCTCACCTTAGGTTTTTCAATTTACTGGGGAGTAAAACTTTCTGATGAAAAACAGGCATATCTTGTCTTACTTTTAGGCTTAATACTATTTTCACCAATATCCCGATTTCCAGTAGCCCTATTTTGGTGGCTTGACTCCCATCTGGAAATGGGGACACATTACGGTCTATATTTTAATACCTTCCAAGAAGCACTGTTCAACCAAGTGATCTACGGATCCTTAGTTCAGATCATTCCCGGATTTTTATTAGGCTCGATGACTCTTGCATTCATACACTATCGTAAATCTTCATCGTAATGATTTAGGGTATCTGCGATTACCAATGTTAATATTAAAACCTTAACATAAATGATCACAAATGTTCGTGTCGCGGATGTCAGGCATTCCCAAGAGTAAGTCTGCTCCTCTAGACATCCTTTCTTATAATTGTAACTGGATCTAGCCGCTAGCTTAGTATCATCGCAAGGCATGAATGTGTAGTGGACATATCAGACATTGACATTAAAAGGGAAAGACAATGAAAAAGAGTGTACTAGTTCTATTATCAATAAGTTTTTTTTTAGTATCCTGTTCCAAAGATGATGAGGCGTCAGTTAACCTTAGCACGTATGACTTAAGCGTCATCGATTACTTCAAAGAAGTGGCATTGGGATTTGAATTTGGCAATGCAACCAGGGTTACAAGGCGCTGGAAAAATGACATGAACGTATTTGTTGGTGGGAGTCCCACACCTGAACTTCTGACAGAATTGGATGTAATAATCAGCGAGATTAATGAATTGTCCACCACCGATTTTCAAATTGAACTCGTGAGTGACACACTTCAGTCCAACTACTATATCTATTTCGGTTCCGGGGATTCTTATGCTGAAATATTTCCATCATTGTCAAATCTTATTTCATCCAATTTTGGTTTATTCAGCGTTTTTTGGAATGGGTCAAACCAGCTATTTACAGGATATATGTACGTTGACATTTTCAGAGCTAATGAAACTGAGCAAAAACATCTGCTGAGAGAGGAATTAACCCAATCATTGGGCTTAGCTAGAGATTCACATTTATATTCGGAAAGCATTTTCCAGCAGAGTTTCTCAACTAAGGTTACAGAATATGCTCAAATTGATAAAGATCTAATCAGACTACTCTATCATCCACAAATGGGAATCGGGTTCAATGAGAGTCAAACAGATGGTATCTTGCGACGCATATTATCAGCTGAAAAGTTTGTGAATTAATCCTTGATTCCACTTTAGTAAGGCTTCATGCAGACAGTTCCAGTTGGAAGTAAGTAGTAAATGGAGAAGACAATATTCGAAATTCCAAAAATGGACTGTCCCTCGGAGGAGAGTTTGATTCGAACCAACTTAGATGGGATATCCAGCATTGCCAATCTGGACTTTGATATTCCCAATCGGAGATTAACGGTATTCCATAGAGGTCAACTAGATCAAATCGAACGATCCGTCTTCGAACTGAATTTAGGCGGGCATAAATTGTCTACTGAAAAAACTCATCAAGTTGAATTTGAAGAAAACACCAACCAAAAAAGGCTACTTTGGACTGTCCTGATCATCAATTTTGTTTTTTTTCTAATCGAAATAACAACAGGGTTGATTTCAAAATCAATGGGTTTGGTTGCAGACAGTTTAGATATGTTGGCTGACTCATTTGTTTATGGTATCAGTCTTTTCGCAGTAGGGGGGACAATTATAAGGAAGAAACGAATTGCCAAGCTGGCAGGATACTTTCAGATAGTCTTAGCAATTATCGGGTTTGCAGAAGTACTTAGACGGTTTCTCGGAGCAGAGCAGCTACCAAACTTCACAACCATGATTGTCATCTCAATCTTTGCCCTACTCGCCAATGGGATTTGTCTCTATGTGCTCCAACAGTCGAAAAGCAAAGAAGAGGCACATATGAAGGCAACCATGATATTTACTTCCAATGATGTAATCATTAATTTAGGAGTAATTGCGGCTGGAATCTTGGTGAACTGGCTAGACTCGAACAAACCGGATTTGATCATTGGAACCATTGTGTTTCTTTTGATCATTCAAGGTGCAAGGCGCATTCTAAAACTTGGATAATAACGAAAGCCTAGCGGCTTGCACTATCTGGACTTGGCAATAAAGAACAACTCAAAATGTGGGATACAAATACGATTTGGTTTGAAATTTCGATAGTTAGTAGCTCCATCGCATTGGGACATATTCTTTTGGGTCACTTTGAAGAGCGAACACCTAAAATAAGAAAGCTCATTAAATATGTAGTGGCTCTCATTCTTGTCATCAGTCTATCTCATTTCTTTGGACAAAAAATCGCATTAATCACATATGGTCTTTTATACCTGCCGGTCTTATGGATACACCTTGTTGTTCTGCCAAGAAAAGGCATCAATGGTTGGACTGGGAAACCTAAAGCCAAATATTATGAATTAAGAAATTGGGATAAGGCTATTTTCAAAGATGACGGATGAAATACAGACTGGATTTAGTCAGCTTATCCCACGCGACAAAACGCCTTAACTCTCCGAAAAAAAATACAATTAATATATAATTTCGGCCTTTCGAAAAAGGTGAACAATATGAGAGAAGATAAAATACTGAATTACATCAAGGAGGTATTAGATAATATGCCATCTGACTGGCTTAATCTAACGACTCATAGATTGGATATCTATGATGAGTCATTAGCTAAAACTCAATTCCTAGATCAGTTTGAGCATTTATTCAGCGCCGGCAATGCCCAACCCCACGCACTCAGCGAATTACCTACAGCTTACGATTATATTCGCCTGGGTCATCCTTTGTCCTGTATCCTAGAATGGAGTATTGCTCACATAAATAGCCTGAAATCAGAAAACGTAATCAGTTTTTCTTCTCAAACCATTCCGATTTTAGCCATTCTAAGAAAGAACTTGTTTGAGAAAAAAAACACCCTTCTCGCTTATACCGATGATCTACCCGCCGACTTTGACATAGAAGTAGTACGAAACGTTTATGGGTATGGATGTGAATTAGAAAAGATTGAAAGCCAAGAGGGAATTCCTCCATTTGATGGGAGTATTATCTTCTTTTCACAGAAAGATACAATTGGCGCGACCAGACTTGCACCTGCTATCGACTTTTATATTAACAGCTATGCTCATCTTGGAAGCGTCGTTTCCGTCAATGGCGAGCTAAATGAAAAGTACATCTCCGAAATTCAGCATGTAAGAAGGCGAGAAACCATTGCCATGACGCCAGCCAATTGCCTGTCTGCTTTAAAACTACTAACAGGACAGTCTGCTTTAAGCAACAGCACAGGTGATATTGCGATTGATAAAAAATTGGTTTTAGATTCAGTCAAGAGCATTACTGATGTAGACATTGATGCATTGGTTGGCTCTAGTGGACTTTCTGTTCAATACGCGATAATGATGGGGCTCACTCAAGATGCGTTGGAAAATCATGAGGGGAAGGCGATCAAAGTTGTGGTTCCCCCAAACTGCTATGGTGGCACAAATGATCAAGCCAGAAGAGTTGCTGCCTGCATCGATCATGTGGAAGTAGTGGATCTACCTGTAGATGATGGTAATGACATGGCTAAAAGTATTGACACCATTTTGGATGACATTGCCGCCGAAGATGCCGTCCCTTACATCATTGCCGAAATCCCTACCAACCCCAGAGTTGAAGTTCCAGATCTGATTCAATTGAAAGAGGTCTTAACTCGAGAACGAAAAACTGCAACTGATCATGTTGCCATTGATCCAGTATTTATTCTAGATCAAACATTTTGTCCAAATGTGCACTTTCTAGGTAAAGACGCAACGCTATCATCCGTCAGAGCTATATCCTATGTAAGCGGATCCAAATTCCCAAGTGGTGGACTGTGTACTGCTGGCTATTGCGTAGGAAACGAGAAAGCCAAGGCATTGATGGGAAAAATCGGATTACATCTTAGACTTTGTGATAACGAAGCTACCGATCTGCAAATGGAGATACTAGCTAAGCAATTACCATCTATGAATCAAAGAATAAGTGCTGCCTATAAGCATACTCGGGAATTTGTAAACTTCATCAGCGATAAACTTCCAGAGGCGAAAATTAATTTTGTTTCTGAAAGTTTGGCCCAACAAGGATTTACCCCATCCGTTTTTTCGCTGGATCTTCCTACCAAGGGAAATACCGCTGAAGAAAGAGAAGCTTATAAGAGAGCATTGAATCATCAACTGATTAATTCAATGATCACCCAAATTCCACATGAAAGTAAGTATTGTGTGAGTTATGGACAATTAAAAGGGTGCTACTGGACGATCCCTGCAACATCTACTCAAGGCACAACCAAGGAGGGCGATAAAGACTACATTGCTCGCGTAGCACTTTCAGCACATATGGATCTTGAACGGCACAAAAAGGTTTTTTCTGATTTTGTTCACTCGATTACTGACTAAATCCCATACACCTTATGATCTTTTTGCGTTAATCAATTTTTAATGCCTCATTTACGATACGCTTACACTTTATGCACCGCAGGAAGTATCAAAAATTCGAAATAGTTTCCGTCATTATCACTGTCTTAGGCAAGTTTCTCTTTTATGACATACTTGATCAGCGCCTACTATTCATTCTCATTCTTTTTGCCTTTTGGGGGACCTACATATATACACGAATCAAACAAAACCCAACCATAACCAAAGAGTGGGGTTTTAGAAGAGATAATTTCACAGAAGTGCTAAAAAAAGTACTCCCGTTTGGGATATCGGCCATAATTGCATGTCTGATTATCGGGAGTGTTCAACATACGCTAAACGTTCATTGGCACATCATACCGATTCTAATCCTCTACCCTCTTTTCGGTACCCTTCAGCAATTCCTGCTCATGTCACTGGTAGCCGGAAATATGCAAGAACTAAAAAATCTTAAAAGCACTACCATCATTATCGTCACCTCGGCACTATTTGGAGCGCTTCACTATCCTTACACCTGGCTGATGATTGGGACGTTTATTTTATCGATATTCTATACTTACATCCACCTTAGGCAACGAAATCTTTTCGTTCTTGGGATATTTCATGGTTGGCTGGGTGCCATATTTTATTATACAGTTGTTAATAAAGATCCATTTTTGGAGGTTTTCAGCCCTTTATTAAATTAATTTTCCCTTCATGATGTCTGGTGAAATACATTTCACATCATAATGTATGCAGGCCATCTAACAAATTTTCCCTGCACCGTTTTATTTCTATATTGCTAACAGGTATGAGAAAGTTTTTATTCATTTTAGGTACAGCATGTTCGATTTGTTCTTTCGGACAATCCCGCGATACTACCACAATATTTAACAAATTCAATAGCTTCCTTTTAGACGAGGTTGTATTCGGCCTGGTGGACTATGAAAAGCTGAAAACGAATCCTGGGCGATTGAATGCACTCGTAAATGCAATCGCCAACTACAACCCGAAAGATTCTACGCAAGATCATCAAACTGCCTTTTATATCAATGCTTATAACATTCTTGTAATAAAACAGATCACAGACAACTACCCAATCAACAGCCCAATGGACGTCAAGGGTTTTTTTAAGGTGAAAACGTTCAAGGTAGCGGGCGAAGCGATCACCCTCGATGGTATCGAATTCACGCGACTTATAGGACCAACAAAAGACCCCAGAATACATTTTGCTTTGGGCTGTGGTGCAAGGAGTTGTCCCTTTTTGTATGATAACGCCTTCTATCCAGATAAACTTCAAGAACAGCTAAAGTTTAGAGCATCACTGATTATCGATCGTCCAAACTACGTCTATGTAGATGAGCAAAACAAAAAGGTAACGCTCAATAAAATCTTCGATTGGTATAGTGACCAATTCAATGAAGCTGCAGGATCCTTGCTTCAATATGTAAATCTGTACAGGTTTTATAAAGTCCCAACTGACTACAAAGTTGAATTTCAAGAATACGACTGGACGCTAAATGATCGTTGAAATAAGGGTTTAGGATTCCTGGATGTTTATCTAAGAAACCTAACCTTGAGTAACCGAAAGCAAATATTGATTGTCATTGGAGGCATAGTGCTAGCTTTCATCCTCGTTCTATCTAATATCAGGAACCGAGAAGAATCGGATGTAATTCCTGCTTCACAAAAAAAGCCGAAGCAAAATGCTCCGGCTCTCTTCGATAGTTTTCTTTAAACGTCTATTTTCCTAGCTTGAATAAACTGTAGCCTATTGAAAGTTGAAAAGTTTTGTTTTTCACTTCGCTACCAATGCCATCATTAAGGTCAGATAAACCCAATACGTATCTGGCTGAAACTTGTAATCCAAATGGAGCATCCCATCCTGCACCTAGAGCTGCTGAAAGGTCTGAATTCTTTAGTCCATTCTTCAAGTCTGTTCCATCTTCGTCTTCTGCATTTAACAGAACTCCAAACTGAGGTCCAGCCTGGAGATTTAAACCTGCAGGTAAATAAAATTTTAACATCACAGGTATGTTCACATAGTCCAGGTTTACTTCACCTCCACCGCTGAAGCTAGAACCTTGCTTTGAGAACAATACTTCTGGCTGTACTCCAAGGTTGGCAAACTTAAATAAGCCATAAGCACCAGCGTGCAACGCTGTAATAGACTCAGACCCTGAAATATTGGTGTTTGCAAAGTTTGCCCCTGCTTTGATTCCTACAGATACAGATGCCTGACTAAACGCCACGACTGAGATAAATGCAAGAGAAAGAGTTAGTAAAGTCTTTTTCATAATGTTTTTTTTGTTTTGTATTAGTAAAATAAAAGGTGCTAGACACCTAAAGAAAAGACATAAAAAAAGGGTGAAAGACACCCTTTTTTGTTGAATATAAAGATTTTAAAGAGCTACGCCAATAAATGACTTGAAAGCTAAGCCCATGAGGCCGGTGATAAGCATGGTAATGCCCAATCCTTTCAGACCGTCAGGTACATGTGAGTATTTGAGTCTTTCACGGATGGCTGCTAGTGCGATGATGGCAAGAAAGAAACCTGTACCTGAACCAAAGCCAAAGGCTGTAGCTTCTACGATTGTATAGTCTCTTTGAACCATGAAAAGTGATGATCCTAAAATTGAGCAGTTTACCGCAATCAATGGCAAGAATATACCGAGTGAGCCGTAAAGAGATGGTGAGAATTTCTCAATGACCATCTCAACAAGCTGTACCATTGCCGCAATTACCGCAATGAATATGATGAACTGAAGAAATGTAAGGTCAATGCTCGTAAAGTCAGCTCCCAACCAGGCTAGCGCACCTTCTTTCAATACCTTTTCCTGAATCAGCCAGTTAATTGGAACTGTAATCGTAAGAACAAAGATTACGGCCATTCCTAATCCAACGGCTGTTTTTACCTTCTTTGACACGGCCAAAAAGGAACACATACCTAGAAAGTATGTAAAGATCATATTATCAATGAAAATCGCTTTAATAGCTATATTAATTGCTTCCATATTCTTGTCTTTCTCTGAGCAACTTTCAGGTCACTCTTTTTGATACTAATTATTTAGATATCTGTTTTATTTTCATTCAATGCACCCGAAGGCGCTAGGTTAGTGCTCTACGTAACCGTTTTTACTTCTTTGAATCCAAATGATCATTCCCAGAAGAATGAATGCTCCAATGGAATCAACCATCAAACCATTGGTTTGAAGTGTGGTTCCTAAGAGTCCTCCTAATGATCCGTACACATCAAACTCAAGTGGCGTACCTATGAATACCGTACCTCCACCCAGTAATTCTCTGAAAAAGGCCACAACTAGAATAATCCATGCATAACCAAAACCACTACCAAATCCATCTAAGATGGAATCATATGGTTTATTTGCCATTGCAAATGCTTCCAGACGACCCATCACAATACAATTTGTAATGATTAGTCCAACATAAGCTCCTAAGATTTTATACATGTCGTAGCTATACGCTTTCAACACTTCACTCACCAGTGTTACCAAAGTTGCGATGATTGCAAGCTGTACGATAATTCTGATTCTGTTTGGTATGATCTTCCGCATTACCGAGGTAATGAGGTTTGAAAATACGATAACAAAGATTACCGCAATAGACATGATCATTGTCGGCTTGAACTGAACAGTTACAGCCAAAGCTGAACAAATACCCAAAACTTGTACCGTAATGGGATTATCCTCATTGAGAGGATCTGATACAATTCGCTTTCTTCTTTTTGAGAATAAGGGCTCTGCAGGCTCTTTTGTTTTTAATGCTACAGCTGCTTCTTCTGACACTTCTGCTACTTCAGTACTCATATTTTAGCTGTTTTGAGATTTAGTTTTTTCGATAAATGCGGAATAGCATTCCAGGTATTTTTCCAGCATGGCATTGAGTCCTTTTGCTGTCATGGTAGCACCTGACATTCCATCAACTTCGTGATCACCAAGACCTGTATTTCCTTCACCTTTCACCATGGTGATGCTCATAAGTTCACCTTGTGCATTGTATATCTGCTTACCGATGTATCGATTCTGCACTTTTGGCTCAGTAATTCTTGCCCCCAGACCTGGTGTTTCACTCTTATGATCGAATGCGATCCCCTTAATGGTATTTAGATTTCCTTCAAGCGCGATGTAGCTGGAAACCCAATCCCAAAGGCCTGATCCAAACGTTGGAAAAATATAAGATTCAATCGCTCCAGAGTCATCCAAAAATATGAAAACAGGGTAATTGCGATCTTCAGGATCCAACTTTGAATTTTTCTGAATATTTACCTTTTCAGCTATAATTGGATTTCCTTTAGCATCAGTCGTGACTTCATCTCCATTGATATCGACAACTATTGATTTTACTTTTTCGCCATAGATTCTAAGAATCTCATTGGGATCTTCGATGGTTGAGATATCCATCACAGCTCCAAGAATTTTCTTCTTGGTATCCAATTCCACTTGCTTGTCTTGCAATGGCTTCAGCCCTACTGAGGTAAGGGAAAGTGCACCTCCAAATACCACGGTAAGACCAATGGCAAATAGAATCACATATAAATTAGACTGTCGCACGTTTTAATCTTCGTTTTTTGTTTGCTTCTACAACATAAAAATCAATAAGTGGGGCGAACACGTTCATGAACAAGATCGCCAACATAATACCTTCCGGATATGCCGGGTTTACAACCCGAATCAATACCGTAATCACTCCGATAAGGAATCCGTAGATCCATTTTCCTGTTTCTGTGTGCGAGGCACTTACCGGATCAGTAGCCATAAACACAGCTCCAAAGGCAAGCCCACCGATTACTAAGTGATAGTAAGCTGGCATTTCCATGAAACTATTTCCTCCTGTAAGGTTGAACAAGCCGCCCATTGCCAATGTTCCAAGCACTACGCTCAGCATGATCTTCCAGCTACCTACGCCAGTGGCAATGAGAATAAATGCTCCGATCAAACACATGATCACAGATGTTTCTCCAATACTTCCTGGGATGATTCCTACAAACAGGTTCCAGAAATCAAACATTCCTGCATACCAATGCCCTGATACTGCTTGCATCATATCGGTTCCATTGGCGGCAGCCTCTGCGCCATAGGCCAAAATCGTTGCCCCTGAAAATCCGTCTACTGGGGTTTTGTCACCCAAATATGTCCAAACATCTCCTGATATCTGAGAAGGGTATGCAAAGTATAAGAATACACGAGCCGTAAGTGCCACATTGAGAATATTCATTCCTGTACCACCAAATACTTCCTTACCAATAACCACTGCAAAAACTGTGGCCATGGCCACTTGCCAAAGTGGAATTGTTGCAGGCATGATCAATGGAATCAACATTCCGGTAACCAAAAAACCCTCCTCTATGGGACGGTTGTAGATCACGCAAAAAATGAATTCAGTCAAAAGGCCCACTCCATATGATACCACGATGATTGGCACAACCTTCAGGATGCCTATCCAGAATTTGTCAAGAATTGAAGCTTCTACACCAGTAGCTATGAAATGTTGGTGACCCACGTTCCACATTCCGAAGATCAGGCATGGAATCATGGCGATGATTACGGTAAACATCAATCGCTTGAGGTCCGTGGCATCCTTGATTTGGGCTCCTTTCTTCCCAGTGATGATATCCGGTGCAAAAAAGATTGTCCGGTGTCCCTCATAGATGGTGTGGAACTTCTCGAATTTGCCTCCCTTTTCAAAAAGTGGCTTTATCTGATCGAATTTGTTCTGCAAAAATTTCATTCCTGCTTATCCTTCTTTAATTAATTCAATTCCTTCTCTAAGTATTTCTTGAAGAGGGTTTTTAGAAATATCAATAAACTCACATAGCGCTACATCCTCCTCTACCACTTCATAAATACCCAAAGCTTCCATGTCATCGTAATCTTCCGCCATGATCGCTTTGAATAGGTACGTCGGTAGAATATCCATCGGCATCACTTCTTCAAATGCTCCGGATATCACGAAATTTCTCTCTTCACCATGCGTATTAGTATCTACTTCAAATTCTTTGTCTTTTCCATTGAGGAAAGTCAACATTCCGAATGCCTTATGGAAACTGAGCTTCTTTTTACTTGGCAAAATCCAGCCAAGGAATTCTTCATACTTTCCTTCTGGGATTACGGTAACTTGATTCTGGTAATATCCAAGGTAGCCCTCAGCTCCAACTCCTTCACCAGAGAGCACATTGCCTGAGATGAATCGATTGTCTTCTCCTTCTACTTCAAGCT
This sequence comes from Ekhidna sp., assembly GCF_039940915.1. Classification (GTDB taxonomy): domain Bacteria; phylum Bacteroidota; class Bacteroidia; order Cytophagales; family Cyclobacteriaceae; genus Ekhidna. The sequence continues at coordinate 601,920 of NZ_JBDVFO010000003.1, read as the reverse complement.
TATTCAAGCACGCACCTGCATATAACTTCGCATAGCCTCTTTCCTTCATTTGTGAACCTGTGAGTGCTACCAATCTGGAAGTATCATAAACACCCTCGATGAACAGCTTACCAATCATCGCTACTCCAATCGGGTTCAATGTCCAAATAATATCTCCTTTTGCAATAGGGTCAATGTGATGGATTTGAACTCCTACATTGCCCGCAGGATGCGGACCACTTATTTTATTTAGTTGAACATTCTTGGTGTTTGAGAAAAGTTGCGAAACCTCTTCTGCCCCATCAACATTCAGATGAATGATACCAGAGGTAAACTTCTTTAGTACATCTATACCAGCTTGAAAAAATTGTTCCTGTCCTTGAAGGACATATGAATAATCGGGTGCTAATGGACTACTATCAAATGCTGAAATAAAAACTGCCTTTGGGCTATCGTCCGGATTTGCAACACATCCATAAGGCCTTTGGATGATATTCACCCATCCGCCGGACTGCTTCAACTGCTCAAGTGCGTCTTCTTTCGAAAGACCATCAATTTCTGAAGCAGAATAGGTTTTGAATTTTTCAAATTCAATCTGCTTGTCGGCTAAGATTTTTACTTCAAGTACTTTTCTTTTTTCGCCTCTTTTGATTTCCACAATCTCTCCACTTACTGGTGAAGTATAAAGGATATCTTCTACATTTCTTTCGAAGAAAACAGGCGTTCCGGCTTTTACATTATCACCTTCCTTCACAACAAGTTTGGGTCGGCTTAGGCCACTAAAATCGGTTGGTTTTAGCGCGAATGTGTCCGGCTGAGTGACTTCAATTGTTTTATTTTCTGCCTTTCCGGCTAGGTTTATGTTAAAACCTTTTTTCAGCTTAATTGTCTGAGACATATTTCTTACTTGGGAGAACGTCTAAAAAACGAGGCAAACTTAATCAATATCAGATTTAACCCCCGTCAAAATTCCAATAAAATAGTGTATTCGTTGGCTCTAGGAAAAGAAACTAATTTTTTAGCAATTGGTTTGATAAATTAAACGGTTACAGGCTCATTATTTCTAAGGAAGCTGGCTACTTGCTCCATCAACCAAGTTGGAGTCGATGTTGCTCCACAAATCCCAATTGAATCATTTGATTGTATCCAAGACAGGTCAATCTCCTTCTCGCTTTCTACAAAGTAACTTCTGGGATTGAATGAAAGACAAACATTATATAGGGCTTTGCCATTGGAGCTCTTCCTACCGGCAACAAATATGATTACATCATGCTTTTGTGAAAATTTCTCCATGTGTGGCTCTCTATTCGACACTTGTCTGCAAATACTATCGTTGGCATTGAAATCATCAGCTACGGAAAGAGTCCCCTTATTTTCAATGCGTTTTTCTATCTCTTCTTTCATGAAATAGAAACCCTTGGTGCTTTTGGTGGTTTGCGAGTAGAGTGTCACTGGTCTTGAAAAATCTATTTTCTCCAGATCATCTATATCAGTGATTATTATGGCTTCATTAGACGTCTGACCTGTAAGGCCAATGACCTCAGCGTGTCCTGGTTTGCCATATATTACAAGCTGCCCATCTTTACTTTTTACCAGATCATAAGCATTTTTCACTCTGTTTTGAAGCTTTAGGACAACTGGGCATGATGCATCAACAAGCTCTATGTTGTTTTCAATAGCGATCTGATAGGTTTCTGGTGGTTCTCCGTGAGCTCTGATCAGAACTTTGCAATCCTTCAAGTCTTTGAGCTCTTCTCTGGTAATTGTTCGGAGTCCCCTATTGTAAAGTCTTTCCACTTCCATTGAGTTATGGACAATATCCCCTAAACAATATAATTCTTGTCCTTCCGCCATCTCATCTTCGGCCATCTGAATGGCAAATTCTACTCCAAAACAGTAACCGGAATTTTCGTCTATTTCAACTTGCATAAATTATGGATTCTGCTAATGCAACAATTTTATCAATCTGCTGATTCAAAGTTAGATGAGATGTATCAATCTCTTTTGCATCACTCGCCTTTGTCAGTGGACTATCCTCTCGTGTACTATCAAGCAGGTCACGCTCCTCCAAATTTTTCCTAATGGTTTGGATTGACTCATGAATTCCTTTTTTCTCTAGCTCTCTTCTTCTTCTTTCTGCCCGGATATCGACATCAGCGGTCATAAATATCTTCAAGTCTGCTTCAGGAAAGACAACCGTACCAATATCCCTACCATCCATCACCACACTTCTCTCTTCGCCCATTTTTCGCTGTTGTTCAACGAGTTTGGATCGAACCTCCGATATGGCACTCACAGCGCTCACATTTTCATTCACCTCCATCGTCCGGATTTCGTGATCAACATTGACACCATTTAAGAGTATGGAACTTCCCTCAAATGCTATTGAACATTTCCTCAAACTCTCATCAAGGTACTTTTCCTTGTTGAAGTCAACCTTATTCTTTAAAAAAAAATATGTAACAGCTCTATACATAGCACCGCTATCGATATATGTATAACCCAAGCGAGAGGCTACTTGTTTGGCCGTAGAGCTTTTTCCAGTACCTGAGTATCCATCAATGGCGATAACTATATTCATCTACAATCTTTTATGGGACAAGGTATTGGTTTACCTTTTTTTATCTTCTTTTTATTTTTTTGGTGGGAAGAAGAGGGCCTCTTGCGGCAACCTTCAGAACCAATGATAATTGCTCCAAAAAATAGAATCAATATGATCCTTGAGAATCTCACGAAATACCTGAAACAATCATTTCCCTATCTACTTTCTTTACAAGACCTTGTAATACTTTGCCCGGCCCACATTCAGTAAAGCTTGATGCTCCATCAGTGATCATATTTTGTACACATTGTGTCCATCTCACAGGAGATGTTAGCTGAAGAACAAGATTCTTCTTGATGCTATCTACTTCTGAATACCCTTTCGCATCTACATTTTGATACACCGGGCATTTTGGACTACTGAAGGTTGTGTTTTGAATCGCTTCTGCTAATTCTTCTCGTGCTGGCTCCATCAAAGGAGAGTGAAAAGCTCCTCCAACTGGAAGTACCAAGGCTCTTTTAGCGCCAGCTTCTTTCAACTTTTCACATGCTGCGTTTATTGCCGCCACTTCCCCACTAATTACCAGCTGTCCCGGGCAATTATAATTTGCGGCTACTACTACTCCATCGGTCTCTGAACATACTTGCTCTACGATTGAATCTTCTAAGCCTAGTACAGCTGCCATCGTAGATTCCTGCATCTCACATGCTTTTTGCATTGCCTTGGCTCTCTTGGAAACCAACGAAAGGCCATCCTCAAAGCTTAGTGTTCCATTTGCTACAAGTGCAGAAAATTCTCCCAAAGAATGCCCAGCAACCATATCAGGCTCAAAATCATCGGATGTAAGTGCTGCGACAACACTGTGTATGAAGACGGCAGGCTGAGTCACTTTGGTTTGCTTCAACTCTGCATCTGACCCTGAAAACATGATGTTTTTAATATCAAATCCAAGAATATCATTGGACTGATCGATTAATTTTTTCGCTGATGAATGGTTTTCGTAAAGTTCTTTGCCCATTCCTGAAAACTGGGCCCCCTGTCCAGGGAAAACGTATGCTTTGCTCATAGGTTAATTTTTATAGCATGCAAAAGTAGGCAATCAAATCAATCAATAAATCGACTTTTAAGTTCCGGTGACGGAATCATGCAAATATCTTTCTTTCCAAACCATTTGTACCTGTTTTTGGCTACAATATCATATATCCAATCCCGTACAAAACGTGGAACAATCATAAACAGGTACATCATTGGCCAGAGGCCGGAAAGGCTTTTGGCTACCGTGAGAGCTGCACTGCTCTTGGTAATTATTTTATCCTTAGATATGAGTACTATACTTTGAAGTGCATCAGAATCCGAAAGACTTTCAGGTAATACTTCTTTTGCATAGCTCGACTGCAGTGAAGCAAAAAGAAATTGATCCTTTTTGTCTCGATCAATCACAAACTGAACGGAAGTATTGCAAAGATTACATACTCCGTCAAAAAGGATGACAGGTTTTGCTATCGGATGATTTGAACCCATCCATTAATAACTTCTATTCGATCTTCAGGGTTCAGTGCGGAATAGGTTACTTCAGCAGAATAGTAATAAATGCCAGCTGGCAGTTCATTGCTCCCATCTCGAACTACTCCGTCTACTTGTGTTCCATCCGGAAATTCAACGCCATTTGGCACGTAGGTGCCGCCTTTGAGCGAACCATCCCACTCAATAAATATACTTTCTTCAGGTTCTGACGAATCATGGCTAAAGATTTCGGTGCCTGCTCTGTTGTAAACTTTAAAAACGACCCGTTCTACAAATCGAGGACAATCTCCCGGTGTTTGCATTGGCATGAATGAATCATTCTTGCCATCTCCGTTTGGAGTAAACACGTTTGGCAAAACATAGCGCGGACAATTGTCATTGCAAATCACTTCACTTATCATGCTTTCGTTTCCAGATCGATCAACTGATGTGACGTAATAACAAAAGGCCAGCGTATTTAAGTCATTGTGAAAAAATTCGGTGTCTTGGGTTTCTTCTAATAGTGTGAAGTCACCATCCTCGCCATTGCTTGATGAATAAATCCTGAAAAATTGAATGTCGTTATCACAGGCAATATCCAGATCAAAATTCCAGGAAAAGGCATTTACAAGACCAACACCGGCACTACCTGCTCGTGTCTGACAAGCCGCTTGAACTTCGCAACTCAGGCTAGAATTAAATGTTATAGATATGGGTGCACATGGAGGAATCGTATCATTGGGCTGAGCACAAATAATCTGAGAATTGTTAATTAAAGGCTCTGGTAGAATGTCATTCCCATACGAACCATTGGTGGTAACAAAATAGCAATACTCAATTTCTTCATCCAATGTTATGCCATTGAATCTCCCATCATCTAAATAGGACAATCCTTCCAGGGTAACATCAACTGAATCGATTAACTGAATTGCACTCAAGTCTCCACTTGAGACATTGTCTCGATAAATGTAGTGATAAGGAAATGCCTGCACCGTATTTGACCATGGCACATTTGCTTCCCAATTGATTCTTATGGCTCCTATAAGCGGGACAGGTTCCAATCTTACAGACGATGCCTGTTGGGAAGTATCTATCGCCTGATCTGTATTATCATAGAGTACAATCTTATACGAATAAGATAGATTCTCCGTATTCAGTCCAGCATCCATAAAAGTGGTGTCGGTTGAAGGCGCTCTTACAGAAGTAAATGTTCCACCCGAACTCTGACCTTCCTTACGCAATACTTCATAGGTATACGTTGGCGGAAATGCACTTGCATCTATTTCATATGGAGGTGTCCACCTAACCTCTATTTCTCCGTCAGTCGCTCCCGTAGACTTTATGTCCACATTTGTGATTGTTGGAACATCGACCACCAGGCTATCACATGCCTCCGCTGACGCAATACTCTCTCCTCCTGATGGTAATGGAAAAGTAGCCACCAGTCTGTAGCAGTATTTAGACCCTGGCGAAAGCCCCAAGCTGTTATTATCATCTAGAAAAGAAGTCTCAGAAATATTGAGAGTTTCTACTAGTTCATAGCCAGAGTTTTCTGGTATCCCCGGATTACATGTTGGATCTATATCAAACTCTCCAACCCTCCTCCAAACTTGTATTGAGTCTGCATTTGTGCAAGCATAGTCATCCCAATTGAGTTGTATCCTTCTTCCGGGCTGGGTATCTGCAATTAATCCTGTTGGAGCGGGACCTACTACCGTAATACGCCAAGTTTCAAAATTTACCTGTCCGGGAGGATTAGCTATCCCTGGAATAGTGGGTGAATCTGTTGCTTTGAACTGAACCTCATACGGTGCAATTCGGACTTGTCCACAATCAGTTGTCCATTGAAAATCCAATACCGCCGGAGGGCCTTGAAATGTAGCTGGATCCGGAGAAAAAGTTGCTCCCGGGCTTATTTCGAACGGACCTCCAAAGGCTTCAATTTTCACAGGGTCGCCATCTGGGTCTGTTCCTGTAATGATACCTGTGATTGTTTCTCCAGCAACGACACATGTATCCTCTGGTATTTCAAGTTCGGGTGGATCATTGTCATAATTCCAAATGATGATCTGCATATCCCGTGTGACAAAGCCAAGTCGCACAAGTTGTCCATTAATCCTTCTCCATTCTTCTACGACAAAAGCCACATTAAATTCTCTATTTTCCTGATCGGGAATGGTTGCTCCTCCAGGTGCATCCCAAACCAACGTACCGTTCAGAGGATCAATTGTTAAGGTTGGGCGTGCATCTTTTGTCTGATTGCCCGCTTCAAAATCATCATAAAATTCTGAATTAATCAATGATCGATAGCCATTCACAATTAGACCTTCGTCTTGCTTAGGTGTGGTGAAGTAATATGAAAGGCTGTCACCATCCGGATCGAATGCTCCGGGGTTGTGCTCGAATATTCCACCTACTACCCCTTGATCTATTGGAGGGACCGTAAAAAATGGGGTACTATTTACAATTAATGGATCTACAACTATTAATGTTTCTACATAAAAAGAAGTGCTTATTGAGCCAGAGATATTTTGAATATCCGCGTTTCTGAAATCCTCTTTATAGCTAACCAGGTAATTGGAGCCTCCAGCATACGTATAGCGCAAAGTAAACCTCCATCGCTCTACTCCATTACCCAACAATTCTCTATCCTCTGACCATGGAATGACTTCTTCTGGGTCGTCCCCATAGAAATTCCCATCTCCAAAGTCAAATATTCCCTGACCAAATGGAACGCCTTCTACATCACGGTATCCAAAAAAAGTGAATTCATAGGTAAGGCCTGATACACGCCTTGCGATAACCTCTCCCGCACGAATGTGTGTGGCTTTAGATGTAATAGCCACTATTGAGAAGATGCAAACGAACAAATACTTAATATACCGCATATTGGTAAGTTATAACTTTGTAAAACTAAATGCTTTTGATACACAACGAACAAATACCGAACAAGAATTGTGCTGCATTGGTTATCTTTTTAAACAATATAAATGTTTTGTTACCTAGCTGTCAAGGATATTATTATTTAGAACGAGTCAAAAAAGAAAATTAGATTGCCAGACTAGCTTTGAGAAATTACCTTTGATGAAAATCCAATAACCCTATTATAAATGAGCAAGCAACTTTTTTCAGGCAGTATCGGCAGGAAATTCGCTATGGCACTTTCTGCGCTTTTCCTGATCATATTTCTATTGCAGCATTTCACAATAAATTTCACTTCGGTGTTTAGTGAAAAAGCTTTTAACGAGCTTTCCCATTTTATGGGGACTAATGCCATCATTCAATTTGTGATGCAGCCAATTCTCATGCTAGGAGTGACTTTTCACTTCATCATGGGATTTGTATTGGAAATTAAGAATCGAAATTCAAGAGAGATAAAATACGCAAAGAACAATGGAGCGGCGAATTCTTCCTGGATGTCCCGAAACATGATTTGGAGTGGGCTATTCATACTTTTGTTTCTTCTTTTCCATTTTTACGACTTCTGGATTCCTGAAATGAACTATAAGTACATAGAGGTAAAGCCTGAAAACCCAGATCGTTACTATGATGAAGTCGTGCACATGTTTACAAATCCTGGCCGAGTGGTTGTATACTGTCTTTCATTCGTGTTTCTTGCTTTGCATTTAATGCATGGTTTTCAATCTGCTTTCCAATCGATGGGAGCACGTCACGATAAATACACTCCGGCCATCCTGAAAATTGGTCGTGCTTATGCGATCTTGATTCCGATAGGCTTCATTTTTATCGCTGTTTTTCATTACGTCAATTCCCTTTAAGAAATAAGAGGCATGTCAACATTAGATTCTAAAATACCTGAAGGTCCAATAGCTGAAAAGTGGACCAATCATAAAAACAACATCAAATTGGTTAACCCTGCCAACAAACGATCCATAGATGTGATCGTTGTAGGAACGGGGTTGGCTGGAGGATCAGCTGCAGCAACTCTTGCTGAGCTTGGTTACAACGTTAAAGCATTTTGTTATCAAGATTCACCGAGACGCGCACACTCAATTGCGGCTCAAGGTGGCATCAATGCGGCCAAAAATTATCAAGGTGATGGTGATTCTACCTACCGCCTTTTCTACGATACTGTAAAAGGTGGGGATTATCGATCCAGAGAAGCTAATGTATACAGGCTTGCAGAAGTGTCTGCTAATATTATTGATCAGTGTGTGGCTCAAGGCGTACCATTCGCAAGAGATTATGGTGGCTTGCTAGACAATAGGTCTTTTGGTGGTGTTCAAGTTTCAAGAACCTTTTATGCGAAAGGACAGACTGGACAGCAGCTTCTTCTTGGAGCCTATTCTGCCATGTCACGTCAGATAGGAAAAGGGAAAATCACCATGTACAACCGTCATGAAATGATGGATCTAGTAATGGTCGATGGAAAAGCTAGAGGAATCATTGCAAGAAATCTGGTTACTGGAGAACTAGAAAGACATTCTGCACATGCCGTAGTGGTTGGATCAGGCGGGTATGGCAATGTCTTCTTTCTATCTACCAATGCAATGGGATCGAATGTTTCTGCTGGATGGAAAATACACAAGAAGGGTGCCTACTTTGCTAATCCTTGTTTTACACAGATTCACCCTACTTGCATCCCCCAGCACGGTGATCAGCAATCCAAATTGACTTTGATGTCGGAGTCCTTGAGAAACGATGGTCGAATTTGGGTACCCGCTAAAAAAGAAGATGCGGAGGCCATCAGAGCTGGTAAGATGAAGCCAACAGATCTGAAAGAAGAAGATAGAGATTATTACCTGGAAAGAAGGTATCCTTCATTTGGCAACCTTGTGCCAAGAGATGTGGCCTCACGAGCTGCAAAAGAACGTTGTGATGCGGGTTTCGGTGTAGGAACGAACGAAACCGGTGAAGCAGTTTATCTTGACTTCAGCGCTGCAATCATGCGATATGGGCAGGAAGAAGTAAATGTCAAGGGTATTCATAACGCTACTGAAGCAGATATCAAAAAGCTGGGTACTAAAGTCGTAGAAACCAAATACGGCAACCTTTTCCAGATGTATGAGAAGATTACTGCCGACAATCCCTATGAAACTCCAATGAAGATATATCCGGCCGTTCACTATACCATGGGTGGAGTTTGGGTGGATTATAACTTAATGACGACCATTCAAGGATGCTATGCAATAGGTGAAGCAAACTTCTCTGATCATGGAGCTAATAGATTGGGAGCATCTGCTCTGATGCAAGGATTGGCAGATGGCTACTTTGTGCTTCCATACACTATCGGAGATTATTTAGCCAATGATATCAGAACAGGTGCAATTCCTACCGATTCGCAGGAGTTTGAAGAAGCAGAAAAAAGTGTCCAGGCACAAATTGATTTTTTCATCAATAACAAAGGTTCGCACTCGGTGGACTATTTCCATAAGCGTCTTGGTAAGGTAATGTGGAATAAGGTAGGAATGGCGCGTGATGAAAAAGGTCTGAAAGAAGCTATTGCTGAGATCAAGGAAATTCGTGAGCAATTCTGGAAGGAAGTGAGTGTTCCTGGTTCAGCAGATAGTATAAATCAGGAGCTCGAAAAAGCCGGACGTGTAGCAGACTTTCTTGAATTGGGAGAATTATTTGCGCGGGACGCATTGGAAAGAAAAGAATCCTGCGGAGGGCACTTCCGGGAAGAACATAAAACCGAGGAAGGTGAGGCTATGCGTGATGATAAAAACTTCACCTATGTGGCTGCATGGGAATATACCGGAGAGCCATCGAAAGCTAAGCTTCACAAAGAGGATTTGAAATACGAAAACATAGAACTGAAAACACGTTCTTATAAATAAGATATTATGTCAGCAACAGAATTGAATCTAACACTAAAGGTCTGGAGACAGAAAAGCGATAAGGAAAAGGGTAATATGGAAACGTATCAGGTTTCTGGTATTTCTACTGACAGCTCTTTTCTGGAAATGATGGACATCTTAAATGAGCAACTTGTTGCCGAAGACAAAGAGCCCGTAGCATTCGATCATGACTGCCGTGAGGGTATTTGCGGTACCTGCTCAATGTATATAAACGGTGAAGCTCATGGTCCTGGGAGAGAAATCACCACGTGTCAGCTGCACATGCGCGAATTTAAAAATGGAGAGACAATCTACATTGAACCTTGGAGGGCCAAGGCTTTTCCTGTTATTAAAGACTTGGTGGTAGATAGAAGTGCGTTTGACAGAGTGATGAATGCTGGAGGGTTTGTAAGTGTGAATACTTCTGGAAATACCCAAGATGCAAATGCGATACCTATCAATAAACACGATGCTGATAAAGCATTTGATGCAGCTACTTGCATCGGATGTGGCGCTTGTGTTGCTACCTGTAAAAACGCGTCTGCCATGCTCTTTGTATCCGCGAAAGTGTCGCAACTTGCGCTTCTCCCTCAAGGCAAAGTTGAAGCTAAGGAACGTGTAGAAAATATGGTGAAGCAAATGGACGAAGAAGGGTTCGGGAATTGCTCAAATACAGGAGCATGCGAAGTGGAATGTCCAAAAGGAATATCGCTTGAGAATATCGCGCGTATGAACCGCGAATACTTGAAAAGCGGGATTAGCTAGGAATTAGAAGTTTTTTATTTGAAGTCTGTTCATCGAGCAGACTTTTTTTATGTCCAAATGGCTTTAACATTTTCTTAACACCCCCCATCCTAAGCCAAATCCATCTATGTAACCATCATTGCACTGCTTGAGTATTGTGGGTAGATTAAACTAACCATAATAATCAATACTATGCTCAAGACCTTTATCATCATCGCAATTAGGAGCTTTAAGAAGAACAAGCTTTCTACTTCAATCAATGCATTTGGCCTGATTTTAGGCTTTTCCACATTTGTTATGCTTTCGTTGTTTGTATTCAACGAAATCTCCTACGATAGATGGCATGCAAAATCTGACAGAACCTATCGGTTTACGACAGTAGACGAAGCTTTAGGGGTGACGAGTAATCAAGTAGCTATTTCAAATCCAAGAATGCCTGAAGCTGCTGAATTGGAGATTCCAGAAATTGAAATTGCTTCCAGAATGATGTATGCGGGAGAGCAACGCATGGAAAAAGGGGATCAGGGATATTACTCAGAGTATGCGCTATACGTAGAAAATGATTTCTTCGAAATTTTCGATTTGCCTGTCAGAAATAGAGAAGAAGCACTTGAAAAATTCAATCAGCCGCACAAACTAATCTTAACTGATGCTTACGCTGAGAAAGTTTTCGGCACTGACCAGGAAAGCATAGGACAGGTGTTAACCATCAATGATCAATCGTGGGAGGTGGTTGGTCTCATGGATGATATTACTCAAAATTCTCATCTGGGTTTTGATGCATTATTATCATTGTATCCAGCTCAGTCGGATTCATCTTTCGCTCAGTACATCAACTCCTGGGGTGGTTTAGGAATGCTCGGATATGCTGTTCTAGCGAAAGGCGCAGACGAAGAAGAGGTGGAAAAGAAAATGGCAGATATTGCACTTGCCAATGATGTGAATGACTTTTGGATACCTCAGCTTCAGCCACTTGAAGAGATTCACCTAGGTTCTGCGGGCATCTTATTCGACTACTACCACATCAATAAGGGGGATCAAGTCTATGTGATGGCACTATCAGGTGTTGCTTTGTTCATCCTGCTTATCGCTGCATTTAACTTTGTTAATTTAACGACCGCACAATCGACCACACGAGCTAAAGAAGTAGGGATTAGAAAAGTAGTAGGTAGCTCTAAAGCACTCTTAATTGGTCAGCACATGATTGAATCTATTCTTATGGCTATAGCTGCCATGATACTATCACTGGGATTGGTATTCATCATTACCTCCTACACTGACATAAACCTGGACATAGATTTTCTAACACTTATCAGTAATGAACCGCTGCTGATGGTGGGTTACACATTGCTGGCTATTGTGATTGGCGTACTTGCAGGAGTATACCCTTCTTTCATCCTGTCCAGTATTAAGTCTGTGAACATATTGAGGGGTCGATTTCAGACCAGCTCCAAAGGAATTTGGCTCAGGAAAACCCTGGTGGTCCTACAGTTTGTAGCTGCAATTGGGATGATCTGCACAACATTGATTGTTTCAAAACAAATTGACTACATCAAAAATAAACATTTGGGTTTTGAGAAGGAGCAGGTAATCAACATCAACATTGGTGACCCTGGACTTAACAGTGGGATGGATAGCTATAAGCAACTATTGGATAACAATTCCAATATCACAGCCACAGCATACTCCAACAATATGCCTGGAAGCACATTTGGTCGTACAGGAGTCAATGTGGAAGGAGGCAGTCAGGATGAGCCATGGATTGTGAGCGCTATGTCTATGGATGAACATTACGTTGAAGCCATGGGAATGGAGCTTGCTGCTGGAAGAAATTACGATCCGGAATTTGCATCTGACCAACAAGAATCGATCATTATCAACGAAGCAATGATGGAGTCTCTCGGGTGGGATGAAGCGGTGGGTAAGAACCTCCTATTCGGCAATAATAATACCAGCAGAAAAGTAATAGGCGTGATAAAAGATTTTCACTTTTCAAGTATGAGGCACAAGATTGAACCTTTGATGATTTTTTATAACCCAGGTCCAAATAACACTTTGGTTTTAAAAGTGAGCCCTACAAATATGCGAGGGACTTTGGATTTTCTGGAAGCAGAATGGAACCGTACCTTTCCCAATTATCCTTTTGATTATCAATTCTTTGATCAGGAATTTGACGAAATTTTTGCATCTGATGAACTATTTGCTAATCTGGTAAATGTCTTTACGGGGCTTTCCATCATCATTTCAGCGCTTGGCTTATTCGGTCTTTCATTCTTCATGGTGGAACAGCGTAAAAAAGAAATCGGTGTAAGAAAAGTACTTGGCTCAACGATACGTCAAATCGTGCAGCTTTTGATGAAAGAGTTTGTACTACTCATTATTCTGGCCAATATCATAGCATGGCCCATTGCCTTCTACTTCCTTAAAAACTGGATCAGTGATTTTCAGTATCGCATAGACTTATGGGGAATGGACAATCTCATGGTATACGTTTTTGCAGGATTGGGTGCCCTTATTGTTGCGATGGTAGCAGTCAGCTACAAATCCATCAGTGCAGCATTGTCCAATCCAGTAAATTCCTTACGTGACGAATGAGACTAGATCGAGCGCCTGACAACTCGGGCGCTCTTCATTTATTCATTTCTCAATGCATCTGTCGGATTGATTCTTTCCGTTTGAAATGCCTTCGAGCAAACCACTCCAATCACAATCATGAACGTAGAAAGTGAGATGAGTGCCATGTTGAAAATGTTCAGTGGAATGTGATAGCTGAAGTTGGCCAGCCATTGATCAATCAAATACCAAGTCACGGCAAGTCCAACTACATTAGATACCATCAACAGCTTGAGGTATTTACTGCTTAGTAAAAACAGCGTACCATACAGCCTTATCCCCAGTACTTTTCGAATGGCGATTTCTTTAGTTCGTTCCTTCACAGCGAAACTTAATAGCGCATACATTCCTAAAATTGCGAGCATCACCGCTACACCTGTCAGCAACCCAATCAATTGTGTAGTCTGTTCTTCTACCTTGTAGAGCTCCTCAAATTGGTCATCCGCGAAAGCATACTCAAACGGCACATTGCCCAAAACTTCAGCATGGGCCTCTTTGATGTCATTCAATAGCCGGGTATAGTCGTTACTCGACAGCTTTAATGACAGCATATTATGCCTGGAATCATCCAACACTCTCATCACCATAGGCTCGATATAACTGTGAAGCGATTGATAGTGGAAGTCTTTAACAACACCCTGAATCGGTGCGTTAGACTGACTTCCATGTGCTGCAATCACTTGTCCCAACGGTTCTTCGAATTGTGCTGATTCAACGGCAGCTTCATTTACCAGATAGACGTACGAAGCAGTTTCGATTTGCGCATTGACAGCTTGGATATCGCCCGCTGCTAGTGACACGCCGTAAGTCTCCAGAAAACCCGGCCCTACCTCAATGATGTGCCAGTTGACGTTTTCCTTTTGCCCAGGCCATGAAACCGTCTGATTCCAATTGGGGCTACCAGGTGTAAAACGCGAGGCGCCGGTGCTAATCACTCCTGGAATTTGCTCCAGCTCGCTGGCAAGCGCCTTCATTTTTGTCCTTGACTTTTCATCGAACAATTCGATTGTCAATACTTGCTCTTCATCCAACCCTAGTTCCGTAGTTTGCAGGTAATTCAACTGCTTGTAAATCAGCACTGAAGAAATGATCAATACACTGGACATTACAAATTGAGCAATCAATAGCCCATTCTTAAATCCATTGCCTTTTGATCCCATTTTGATGGCTCCCTTCAAGGCTGTAATCGGATGGAAGGAGATCACAAAAAATGTAATATAGAGTCCAGCAATGAATGCAATAAAAAACACCAATCCCACCAGCATAGACATTAGCAATGGATCAGTAAGATCCAGTGAGCTCTGCGAGCCAACCAAGTTATTGATGAATGGAAGTGCACTTTCCGAGAGCATAATCCCAAACAGAATGGAAACCGTAGAAAGGATGAGACCCTCCACTACAAACTGACCTACAATCTGCTTTCTGCTTGCCCCCATCACTTTTCTAATTCCTACTTCTTTTATGCGTTTGGTAGAGCTGGCTATGGATAGATTCAAGAAATTGATGACTGAGATGATGAAAATCGCCAATGCAATGGACACATAGATGAATAAGTATCTTGTATCATACGAAGCTTTGACATTACCATCGCTTGCTTGAAAGTGGATATCTTCAATTGGCTGTAGGGTTAGTTCCTCAAAACGCATCTCCTGATCATCTCCAAATTCGACAACTGTTGATTTAATTTTGTTGACTACCTCAAAGAAATTGGCTGATGGTGTCAGTTGTACATAGGCGAAGTAATTGAATTGCCCCCAATTGGATGTGAGACTTGTGTAGGCCAACACATCTTCAAGGTTAGAGAAAGGTACGATGTAGTCCATTTCTAGGTGACTATTGACTGGCAAAGGTTTGAATACTCCTTTGATGGTATAGTCAGCATCCCCATTGACAGTCAACACTTCTCCTATCGGATTCACATCCTTGAACAGCTTATTCGCAATGGTTTCAGAAATAAACATGGATTTCTTTGGCACCTCTGAGCTAACCCCACCCTGAATGAATTCAATATCCATCATTTCAAAAATGGCTGGATCAGCCAGGAATACTTGTGGCTCATTGAAGACCACATCGCCGTAGTTTACCGCTACTTTCTTATTGTAAGAGTACTCTGTTAGACGTGCAAATGCTTCAATTTCAGGAATGTCTTTCTTTAGCATAGGTGGTACAGGAGCAGAAACCTTCACCCAGCCTTCGCCGGTCTCCATGTTTCCAACAACTACGCGATGAAGTTGGGATTTTCGGGAATAGTGTGTGTCATAGCTCAACTCGTAATCGACGTGCAGGTAGGCTAGAATGCACGCGCAAATACCGATGGATAGTCCAAGAATGTTGAGAAAAAAGGTGCTTTTACTGTTCCATAAAGCCCTGAAAGAGGTAAGAAATGTATTTTTAAACATTGCGTTAATGGTTGGTATCAATACATAAGAGACCTAACCATTTGCAGAATGTTGCATGCGGGTAAATTTTAACTAGCCGCCCTCAAACTTCTTCAGCTGATATTGGTAGTGCGAAATATCATCATACAGTTCTTTGGCAAGTTCTAACGCACGTTTCTCAAGCTCCACCGCCTTTTTTCTATTCCCCAGCTTGTACTGGATCGAAGCGTAGGTGTCAATGACAGAGGGCTCAGGCTGCTTGTCTACAGCTTGTTGTGCCCAGGAAGATGCAATTTCTAACTGATTCTTGTTGTCCACAAAAAGATAAAACTTCCAAGCCAGTTCGTTGAGTTGTTCAGGATCATCCACTTCTGTCATTCCTACAAGCTCAATGGCATAGCCAGCATAGTCACTCCAGTTTTCAGTAAATTCAGCATGATGCAAGTTCATCATCAATTTAAGCGTATCAGATCCTGAGAATGTAACATCCTCAATGGCATGAATTAAGGCTCTCATGCCGAAATCATGGAGCTCTTCTGCCTCAAATATTTCTTGATATTGTGCCAGGTAGGTATCATAGAGCTTGGCATCTACTTGTTCCTTCCCTATTTCTTTTTCATACAGATCTCTATTTTCCAGTAAGTATTGAAACTCACGTCCGTAGATATCCCACTGATATGCTGCAAATACTTCCCATGGTGTTTCTTCTGTTAGTCGACTTGGCTCAACTCCTCTTAAGTACTCGACAGCAAATCGTTCTGCATCCAGACAGGCGTATTCAAGTAATTCAAGGTAACTCAACATAAAGTTGGCTGATCGTTCTCCTCCTCCGTACCTACTTTCAAATGACGCGAGTGTGAGGTTTTGATCAGTGGTTTCCTTTCCAAGTTGTAAAAATTCATTGCCATCCATTGCTCCACAACCTCTGTGCGTAACGTCCCCATTGGAGTCAATAAAAAGATAGGAAGGAAACACTCCAATGGCGTATTGCTCTGCTAGCTCCACTCCTGGGTAACTCTCCATGTCCATCCGAACATTTATGAATGTTTCATTGAAAAAATTGGCGACCTCCAAGTCTGTAAATGTATATTCCTCCATCTCTGCGCAAGGTTCACACCAAGTAGCATATGCATCTAAAAAAATCAGCTTTCCTGTCATTCGGGATTTGGCCACAGCTTCATCCCATGTACCTTCTTCAAACTTGATTTGAGCATGCAGCACCATGGGTAATGCGCAGAAAATGAACATCAATTTCTTCATACCGGAAATTTCATCCTTTTAAGGTTATTTCAAAAGGCGATCCTTACAAATTCAAATGCAATGATTTTCTCTTCTTCGATTTAGGCTTGTTCGATATCCGGTTTATTTTGTTCAAAATCGCACATTTCGATAAAATCAGAAAATACATAAAATACTGATTATCAACCAAATACAATCCTTGGCACACAGATTGGCATTTAAAGGTTAACCAAAACCAAAATCGACATGTTAAAAAATTATTTGATTACGATTTTCCGTCAAATTCGGAGCAACAAAATCTTTTCATTTATCAACATACTCGGGCTTGCACTTGGGATGGCTGCTTGTCTAGTCATTACCCAGTATGTGAATTTTCACACCTCATTTGATTCTTTCCATGCCAATGCGGATCGTATTTATCGGCTAGAAGCAGAAGCCTTCAAAAATGGGGAGCAATTGGGTCAGTCATTTACTGCTCCGTCCATGTTGGGTGAAACCTTGCGTGATCAATCACCCCTGGTTAAGGAAGTAGCACGCTTTTTTGATTATACCTATGCAAACAATACCATCATTTATAAAGATTTAGATCGGCTTGTCAACTTTGAACAACCAGGTGTATTTGTTGCTGATGAAGGAGTCTTTGACCTGTTCAGTTTTGATTTCATTGCCGGGAGCGCCTCACGTTTCGATGAGCCTCAAACAGCCATCCTTACTTTGGAAGCTTCCAGAAAATATTTTGATGATCCTGAGGCTGCTATTGGGAAAACTTTTACGCTGAGTGGAAATACAGGGGCACATGAATATGAGCTTCTGGGAGTAATCGAAGATATTCCTGAATCATCGCATATTCAATTTGAACTGCTCATCTCCTACCCATCCATGGATAACTACACCAAAGCCAGAACCAGTTGGGTATCCAGTAGCCTCATCACGTATTTGCTTCTAGCAGAAAATGCAGATCCGGTGGCCATCATGGATGACGTTACCCGACTGCACAAAGAAAACTCTGAGGAGTCCTATGCTGCCAGTGGATATGCTGTCGATTATTATTTAAGGTCATTGACTGACATTCATTTGAATGCACAAAGCGCGTGGGTATATGGTGAAGGTGTCGATAGCAAAACTGTATTTGTTCTTAGTTTCATAGCTGTTATTATCCTGATCATTGCCTGGATCAACTATATGAACCTGTCTCTGGTAAGAACCATGGAGCGTTTGAAAGAGATGGGCATTCGTAAATGCATGGGCTCAAGCATGCGTCAAATTACGCAGCTTTTCATTCTGGAAGCTTTTGTCATGAACATCATTGCTTTTGGATTGGCCATATTATTGACTCAGACAGCAGAAAAGTATTTGATTGAAGTCACTGGCCTTCCTGTATCGGCGCTGCTGGACATGGAAGTTTTTGCACTTCTATCCGGCTTGATAGCGATCGGTACTTTACTTATTGGCTTCTACCCATACATTTTGTTGAAGACCATGAATATCGTGAATATTTTGGTAGGCAACCGTGGAAAAATAGGTGGCGTGAAGATGCGCAAAAGCATGGTTTTTGTGCAGTTTATGATCACCTTTATTCTAATAGCAGGCACTGTTACGGTGTACAACCAAATCAACTACATGCGTGAAGCAGATTTGGGAATTGATATTGAAAACGTTCTGGTAATCAAATCGCCACCAGGCAATGTCACATCAGAGCAGCGCGAGGATTTAGCGCGCTTCAGCACCTTTAAAACGGAATTATTAAACTATTCGGGAATAAAAGAAATCTCCAACGCTGGAGAAATCCCAGGTGAACCTGTAGGGTGGCAAGCCGGACTGTATTTAAAGAATCAATCCAAAGAAACAACTGTAGCTACAGGGTTAGTATCGATGGATTTAGATTTCCCTAAGTTTTTTGGAATTGATGTTGTAGCCGGAAGAGCATTGAGAAAAGGAGATGATCCATGGACCAAAGGAGATGTGGTGATTAATGTGAAACTTGCCGAAATGCTCGGTTTTTCTAATCCAGAAGATGCTTTGGGTGCTGAGATTGCAGGTTTTTACGGACCTCCGCTAAAAGTGCAAGGGGTTCTTGAAAATCATCACCATACTTCACTTCACAACGACTATACACCTATTGCCTACATCCTCAGCTCCTGGACAGAATACTATTTCATCAAGTTGAGACTCGATGAAAAATCAACTGATTCCAAGGGTGATCAATTGGCCAGCCTGGTGTCAAGTGTAAAATCTGAATGGAACAAAGTATACACTGATTATCAAATGGATTACTTCTTCTTGGACTCTGCCTTTGATCAGCAATACAAAGAGGACATTCGCTTTGGTAAGATATTTTCGGGATTTTCTGTACTGGCCATCCTCATCGCTTGTCTGGGCTTATTTGGGCTTACCTCCTTTAGCGTTCAGCAGCGTACCAAAGAAATTGGCATACGGAAAGTGCTGGGTGCAAGCGCTTCGAACTTGCTCATGCTACTTTCGAAAGAGTATCTGGCTTTGGTAAGCCTGGCCTGTCTGATTAGTGCACCTATCGCTTGGTTCATCATGTCGAGTTGGCTCAATGAATATACTTTCCGCATAGACCTTGGACTTTGGTTTGTTACCATTCCCATAGCCTTTGTTGTTGGATTGGCCTTGTTCAGCATTTCGACCAAAGTATTGCAAACAATAAAAACTAATCCGGTAGACTCGCTTCGATCGGAATAAAGAAACGCCCAATCACTGACTTACTCTACTAGGGCGAACCCCGCATATTGCGGGGTTTTTCTTTTTATCAGTAACCATTAACTATTTTCGAACCTTGAATTAGGAATATCATGTCGAAGAAAAATGTGTTTGGCCAATCCGTATGGATCAAGAAAAAAATATTCCAGACTGTGGGAAGATTGGTGCGCTGGCATTTGCTAAAGCCCAACCGAGTCATTATTTCCGGAAGTCAGGTGCTCACCGAAGTGCCTGAAGAAAACGTGCTTTTCATTGCCAATCACCAAACCATCTTTACAGATGTCATTGCAATGTTTCATGCCATGTTCGCGGCGTTAAATGGACAAATTGATTCCGTAGAAGACAGCAGTTATTTAAAAAACCCCAAAGTCAATGTGTACTATGTAGCTGCACGCGAAACGATGGAAAAGGGATTCCTACCAAAAATTCTCGCAATCGGTGGAGCAGTGTCTGTGGATCGTTCGTGGCGAAAAGGAGATGAGATGATCAAGCGAGAGGTGAAACCTGACGATACTAAATCCATCGGGATGGCCATCAAAGATGGATGGGTGGTTACATTCCCGCAAGGAACAACCAGAGCCGGTGCTCCTATTCGTAAAGGGACAGCTCACATTATCAAGCAACATAAACCTATTGTTATTCCGATTCGTGTAGATGGCTTTCGTAAGGCCTTTGACAAGACAGGCTTGAAGAGGCTCCAAAAAGGTTCTGAGTTGTCGCTGAAATTCGGCCAGCCACTTGATATTGATTACGAAAATGACTCTGTCGAGATCTTGATAAAGAAAATGGGTGTGGCGATTGGGGAGGATCACCCGAAGGAGTCATAAACGACCAAATAAAGTGTTGTCTGGATGAATATAACGCTGGAAGAGCAAGAAGGTAGAACCATCTTGACTACCGAACTTAGAAATAAACGAACTGAATGGGTACGCATTTCTTCCTGACGAAGTTTGCCACTTGCATTCTCGAAGATGCCGGATCAGGTTAGGCATGAACACAATATTTTACGTACCCTACAAATTCAACCAATAGGTAATCTTGAACGTCAATGCTCTTGTACGCGGCTGACCGATGCTGAACCCTCCTTCGTGTGTGGCGAAGTAGTTGTCGGTGTACACCAGGAAGATGTCAGAAACGGGCTTAAACCTCCATTGGAAGCGGGTATTGATGTTTAAGTTCTCAATCTGACTGTTGTATTGCACAAAGGTGGTCCAGAAGATATTTCGAGAGAAGGTGAAATCAAACCGTGGGCCTATCAGGTACAAGGAAGTCGTGGTGTAGGGTTCAGGAAGGATGATTCGATTGTATGCAAAATCGATGGATGTAAATCCTAATGGCTGATATCGAAAGCCAATGGATCCTTGTAGGTTAATTCGATCTCCATTGAAGTATTGACCTGATCTGGTGCTCAGGTTGTAGAAGAATTTTTTACGCTGATCAGATTGGTATGAGGCGATGAATTGAAAATTGGTATACTCAGAATCCGCTGGTAGCTCTA
Organism: Ekhidna sp.; assembly: GCF_039940915.1. GTDB lineage: Bacteria > Bacteroidota > Bacteroidia > Cytophagales > Cyclobacteriaceae > Ekhidna. Next base: position 580,899 of record NZ_JBDVFO010000003.1, on the reverse strand, counting down.
CACTGTCTGAGCCGCTTGGGTCAAATGAGTTGAACAGATAGGTGTATTGGCGTCTTAGACGCATTCTGAAGTTTGCTGTATTTCTGAAATCAATGTTGTAGAGAAGGTTGTAATCCCAATCCAGGAAACCATATGAATCGTTTCCTACCATGTCAAAATCAAAGCCCGGCCCATGTCTCTGCACTTTTCCTTTTGAAGGGAACCATCGGTACTGGACGGTTGTAGCTAATTGTCTAATGTCATTCCTTCTCACGAAACCAACCTCTGGGTTGTATCCCTCACCCACCATCTGAGAGAAGACATCCACCGACCATCGTTGAATGTTGTAGTTCAAGGTGACTCCCGCGGAGAATGGCTGTTCTCCTTGCACTACATCAAAAGATCGGTGGTAGAAAAATCTACCATTCCAAACATTATTCGCACTGGCTAGTACATATTCCATCCCTAAAGTCCGGTTGTATTCACTCAAAGTGCTACTGGCATACGATTCTTTCGATTCGAAAGTCTGTTTGTTAACTAAAAACATATTGACACTTGATCGGCTAAACAGCTTCTGTTGCAAACTGACCATGGAATAATTGTAGGATGGCAATCCAATTGATTTGTCTTGAGCAGCCTGCATTGAAAGTACACCAATGCGTAAATCGTTGTTTATTTTCCCACTCAATCGTGCGCCGACTGGGATTTTATTTTGAATATTTTGTCCAGTGACTGTATCAATAGCGATACCAATTCTTCGAGAGAAGAAAGGGCGGGTTCGGCCATTTCCAAAACCAGAAAACAAATCGGCGTTTTCTAGAAAGAACTGTCGACGCTCAGGAAAGAAGATCTCAAACCGATCTAAATTGGTCACCTGCTGATCAACCTCCACTTGAGAGAAATCAGGATTGACCGTGACATCCAGGTTCAGTCCTGAAGTGACCGCATATTTTAAGTCAAATCCAAAGGATGCATCCAGGTCATTGGATGTCCCCTCTTCAAAATCTCGTTCGGTGTTTGTTGCTACATACGGGATAACAGAGACGTTCGTACCTGTTTTCATCGTTGGCTTGTCCCAAAGCATCTCTCTGTTATTGGCCAGGTTAAAAATCGGAAAATTCAGCCTCACAGGCGCCCATGCACTACGCTCTGCATACTCACTATCCACTCGGTAGAAGTTTACTAACCATGAGTCCTCGTCTTCTGCAAACCGGAGTGTCTTGAACGGAATCGACATCTCCACCACCCAGTACCCCTCATACTGTTTGGCTTCTGCATACCATTTGTTGTCCCAATCAAGGCTGAAGCTTCCACCGCCCGATCCTCCATTCGTAATCAGCGCTTCTCTCATCACGCCAAAAGGATTTACTCCAAAAAGTACTCCATTCGTTCTATCAGAAAATGTATCAAAAATGACAGAAAAACTATCATTCGCCGCACCTCTAAAATCTCTCCTCAGCGAAGGTGTTACGTATCCTCTTGGTTCTGGCTTATTGTGCATAATTCCCAACACATAGATGTTTTCGTCATCGTACACTATTTTGGCTACTGTCTGTGCGGCAGCAGGAAGGGAATCAGTAGGGAAGTTTTGGGTGAAGTGAAAAGCCGAATCTGCCTCTATCCATGCCGGTTCATTCGCGACTCCATCAATTTTGATTGCCTCCGATATGCGACGTATTTCTATGCTTTGACCGAAAATGTGTGTGACCACTCCACAGAAAAGCAAAATGGTTAGTTGTAGTTGTATCCTCATCACTTCTTAAGAACTGCAAAAGTAGCTTTTAGAGAAGTGCGTTTTTGACCGTTCATAGAATATTGAGGATCGTTCAATCACTGTTACCATCATCTAACTACTCCTTTGTAATAAGAGTCCTTTGGTGACTAGGGATATAACTATTCGTAAGTGAAAGTTACATCAGAAGTATTTCTTCCAAAATTAACCACCAACGGCAATCCATCTTCATTATATGTATAGTCGAAAGTTCGCTCAAGCTCGGCAGAATTTGGATATGCTATTGATTTGACATTATTTGTATTGACGAATTCCAACACTTCGCTTAGTGGAGAATAGCCGCGAGCCAAAAGGAGTGTAAACACAAAATTTCCTTGGAGAGGGTTCACACTTTTGTCGTATGTATATACCTCTAAATCAAGTCCATCCTTCATCGTAGAAATATTTTCTCCATTATATGTAAAATTTTGTATATCGGGTTGATTATTTGCGTTTTCTAGATCCTGTATAGCCAAGGTTTTGGTCTCCCCTATTCCTGATTGTTTGCTTAATGAGCTTAACAATCCGTCTGTGTAAGAATATGTATCTCTAAATACGCGGTGTGTACCTATCTGATCCGAATAAACTTCCTCTAAAAAATAAGTGCTCCCTGCTCATCGTATTCGAAGGTCGTTGATATTAGATTAATTAATAAATAATTTGATGAGAGTGTATAATTCACTATATGATCTCCCTCGTAAGTAATTCTAAATTCAATAACTGATTTTTCATCATCAGTAATAATTCCATCTTCATTACTATCAGATTCAATAATGTCAATAATTCTGATGGGTCGATTTTCATCATTATACTCCAAATCAATATAATCCCTTTTCAGAATTTCAGACTCAAGCGCTAATTCTACACGGGTAAGTAGTACACCTCCGGGTAATCGATCTTCAATAGAAATACTGACCGTATCGTCCTCTGCACAACTTAAAATGAAGAAAATAAAAAACAAACAAGATGTTTTTAGTTTTTTAACCATATCAATTTTTCAAAATTATATTTTGAAATCAAACTTAAGAAGACCGTTGCAAATTAGTACAGCACGCACATTTTAGTTATGCTAAGACTCACATAATAATTCAAGCAAAATCTCATTTTCATCCGAAAATTGCTAGTGTAGCAAAAATTAGGTGTATAAAATAATCAAGCCCCGACCTTGGCCGGGGCTGATTCTTGGCAGAATACCGGATCACGTCCGGCTTGATCCCGTATCAAGTACGGGACAGGTATGACTAACACCTACGTTAACCATTTCTTAGATCCCTCGCAAAGGCTCGGGATGGATTAAAATCCTTCAGATTTTAATCCACATTATCATGCAAGAATTTATTGTTTCCTAAAATTTGATTTTCCTCGTTCAAGTTGAACTTTGAAATATTACGTTCTGCTGAGTGAGGGACATTTTGAAGTTTTACCTGCTTACGCTCATACGCCGGAACATCCAATCGTTCTTTAAACTCTTCGGTAGCCATCTCGAACTTCTTACTGGTAAATATCTCCTCCCGCTCCGCTCGTTCCTGCGCTAAACGCACCTGCTTAGAGCTTGGAGTTGATGCAAAAGCATCCTCAATATCTACCTCATCCTCATGTAGATTTTCCTCTTCATTGTCAAAGGCACTTGTGAAATCGAACTCAAAGGAAGATTGCTCAGTGGGTTGGATGTGACGTTGCTCCTCTTCTTCTACTTCTCGTTTTATCTCGTCTTTCAGCGAGCTGAATTCATAGTTCCAATCCTCTACTCCTTCCGTATCCTTTTCTTTTTCGATTTCAAACATGAAGTCAGAGGTGTTTCCTGATTTCTTGCTTTCATCGATTTCACGTTGCGAGTTAAGGTCAAACCTGCGAGCTTCTTCATCTTTAGAAATGTACTCACCTTCCTCATCCACCTTACCAAAGCCTGTAGCGATGACTGTTACGCGAATGTTTTCACCTAAGCTGCTATCCACGCCGTGACCAAAGATCACCTCAGCTTCATCACCTGCATACTCTTGAATGTAATCCGTGATGTCTGTGAGCTCGTCCATTTGAAGCTCTGCTTCTTCACCAGAGATGATTGAAAGAAGAATTTTCTCTGCTCCATAGATGTCTTGCTGGTTCAGCAATGGAGAGTTGAGTGCTTCTTCTGCTGCTCTTCTTGCTCTGTTATCACCTATTGTCTTAGATGATCCCATTACAGCTGGTCCAGCATTTTTCATCACTGTTTTCACATCTTCAAAATCAACATTTACATACCCTGGAACGGTGATGATCTCCGCTATTCCTTTTGCAGCAGTGGTCAATACGTTGTCCGCTTCTGCAAATGCTTCACTGATTGAAAGGTTGCCGTAAATCTCTCGCAGCTTATCATTCATGATTACGAGCACGGTATCGCAGTACTTCTTCAGCTCCTTGATTCCCTCCTCAGCCGCTTTCATTTTCTTTTTTCCTTCAAAAGCAAATGGCGCAGTGACGATTCCCACGGTCAGGATATCCAGCTCACTTGCCACCTGTGCGATGACCGGGGCGGCTCCTGTACCGGTGCCACCACCCATTCCTGCGGTGATGAAGATCATTTTTGTGTCTTGTGAGAGTAGATCCCGAATTTCTTCTTTGCTTTCGATAGCTGCATTTCTGCCTCTCTCGGGATTCGCTCCAGCTCCCAAACCACTGGTCAGATTGTTGCCAATCTGCAGTCTGTTTGGTACTGCACTACTTTCGAGTGCCTGATGGTCGGTGTTACAAACCACAAATTCTACATCCTTGATCCCAAGGCTGTACATGTGATTAACTGCATTGCTGCCGCCACCACCTACGCCTACCACCTTGATGATGGACTTGTGATGTGACGGTAAGTCGAATTGATACATATTTTCTGCCATAGTTATAAAGTTTGGAGTTGTTAGTTGTTAGTTTCTAGCTGTCTCGCAGCTCAAAACCAGTGACTCTCAACTACTATTTAAGTTTTTTCATAAATGCCATTAGCATCTTTTGTTCTTCTACAATTAGATCAGATAGTTTCATTGACACCTCTTGATCTACGAAGGCAAGCATTTTGATTCCTGAAACAAATGTTTCAAGTTCGAAGCTTGATCCTAAGGCTATCTGAAGAAATCGATTGAAATTCTTTTGGCTATCCCGACTCGCTCCTTCTGCCACATTAGCAGGAATTGAAGCTGCAGCTCTATTCATTTGAGATATAATCCCAAACTTCTCTTCCGTGGGCAATTGTTGTGTAACCAAATATGTCTCTTTCCAAATCTCCATTCCTTTCTGCCAAATCATTAACTGTTTAAAATTCTTCATCTCGCAACTAGTAACTCATCGATAGCAACTAGTAACTAAAGACTCGTTACTAATTAATTTTATCATCAAAATCATCGATTAAAAGGCCTTTGGTTTTTTCCAAAATGTTGGAAAAAAACTTGTTGCCTTGCTTTAATTTCTTTTTGCCTTCCCCTTTAAAAGCAGGTGATTCGGAGTACCGAGCCTGTCGGATATCCAAAGCCTTGAATCCAGAGAGCACCAAACCGACTGTAGTCGCAAACATTGGACTCTTCGCTGCATCTACCTTGCTTCTACCCAGATGTTCATTCGGATAGCCAATACGTGTATCCAGCCCAGTCATGTACTCGAAGAGTTGGCTCAGGTTGGTTAGTTGTGAACCACCACCTGTTACCACAATACCAGCTGCAAGCTTCTTGTTGTAGCCGGAGCTTATAATCTCAGTATGCACAAGCTCAATGATCTCTTCCATTCTAGCTTCAATAATATGAGCCAAATTCTTGATTGAGATCTCTTTCGGAGGCCTGTTTCGCAAGCCTGGTATGGATACTATTTCATTTGGACTTGCTTCCTCAGAAATGGCCTTACCAAACTTGGTTTTTAGTAGTTCGGCCTGATGTTCCATTACCATGCACCCTTGCTTGATGTCAGAGGTGATAATGTTACCCCCGAAAGGGATAACTGCCGTATGGCGTATGATGTTATCGTAGAAGACAGCTACATCTGTAGTGCCACCTCCAATGTCAACCAGACAAACGCCGGCTTCCTTTTCCTCATCGCTTAAAACAGAAAGGCTGGACGCGAGTGGTTCCAAAATGAGATTCTCAATCTGGAGCCCAGCCTTTTTCACACACTTGTTTATGTTGTTGATCGCATTGGTCTGTGCTGTGATGATGTGGAAGTCGGCTTCCAACTTCACCCCAGTCATTCCTACAGGATCCATGATTCCATCTTCGTAATCCACGATGTAGTCTTGTGGCATCACATGAATGATCTCGCTGCCTGGAGGAGTGACTATGCGGTGCATGTCGCTATTGAGTCGAGCCAAATCTTCTATTGTGATCTCACCTTCCGCGTCTTCGCGCGTAATTCCACCATGATGCACGGCACTTTTAATGTGCTGTCCTGCGATACCTACATTGACAACTCCAATATCAATCCCTGACTGCTCACTTGCTTCTGCAATGGCCTTCTCGATTGCGCGTACGGTCTTGTCAATGTTTGTTACGATTCCTCGGATCACACCATCAGACACAGCCTTGCCCATGCCCAAGATTTCGAGCTTTCCGTATTCATTTTTCTTTCCGACAATGGCACAGATCTTTGTGGTGCCTATGTCTAATCCAACGATGATTTTATCTTCCATTTCTTTAGTAATTAGTTATTAGTAACTAGTCATTAGCTTTATTATGATATTTCCAACTATGCTGGTCATTCGCAAATAATTTGATTTTCAAACTTCAGATTTACTCTGTCGTAAGTGTTCCAGCCCTTTTTGGGTAAAATCTCTTTATAGAAAGTCATCAATTTTGAAAACTTTCTATCAAAATCCACAGGCATTCCAAATTCGATTGTTTGCTTTGTTACCTGCGGATACAATTCAATCTCTCCGTCCTTTTTAATGAGGATGTGTGCTATCTGAGCTTTCCAAAACTCATTTTTCTCTATGTACATCAATAGCTCAAATACTTGAGTGCCGTACGTGCTCTCGTTCAGGTTATTTTCCCATCCAAACTCAAAGTCCGTTTCCATGAGGGGGACTCTTGCTGTATGCTTGGCATTGATGGGTAAGACTCTACCGTCAGAATCAATGTATCTGTCATTCTTACCATTGATGAACAGTCGAGCGATTGGTTTGCTCTGCTCCACTCTCACTTGAAGGTTTCCTTTCAAGTCTCTGTATACCTGAGCATCTTTCACAAATGGATTTGACTCCACTCGCTCCTCCAGTACTTTCGGCTCAATATCTCCCATCTCTACTCCTATCACATAGTCCGCGCTTTTGTCCGTCATCAAATCGACGATCTCTAGCTGATCCGTGAAGAAGATTCCGTCCTGTTCCAGGATTTCCACATTTACTTCATCGATTTTACGGCTGTTGTTTTTGATCCCTGCAAACGTGATGAGCGAAAGCAACAATAATCCACTAAACGAATAGATCAGTATGTTTTTCTTTTCTTCCTTACTCATCTTCTTCTTCCGTTTTAGGTTCGAACTTATTCTTCAGATACTGCGCAACTTTAGGAACCTCACGATCAATATCCCCTGCTCCAATGGTCAAGACGATATCCAGGTTGTGCTTGTCCAATTCATCTAAGAGGTTTTCTTTCGAAACCATGACTTTCTTTTCATTGTCCATCAACTCAAAAATGGTTTTTGAGCTAATCCCATCGATTGGTTCTTCTCTTGCTGGATAGATGTCTAGTAAGATCACTTCATCTGATTTATCCAACGCTTCTGCAAAAGCCGCTTTGAAGTCTCTTGTTCTGGAATAGAGGTGTGGTTGAAAAATTGCAGTAATCTTTCGTTTTCCAGCCAATGATCTAACGGACTTTAAGAACGCATTTATCTCTTCCGGGTGATGCGCATAGTCATCTATCAATGTTATATGTGGGCTTCTATACACATATTCAAACCTTCGTTTTACACCTGCATAGGTTTTCATTCGCTTACGAATTTCTTTGCCGTCCATCCCCAAATCCAAAGCCACGGTGATGGCAGCCAGCGCATTCTCCACATTGTGATACCCTGGCAATTCCACATAGACATCCGATATTTTCTCCATTCCGTATCGGTAGGTGAAAACAAAAGCCCCATTTACGATTCGAAGTGCGTCTGCTACAGCATCTCCATTCCGGATAGCGTAAGAGGTGTACTTATTTCCAGGATTGATTTTGAACCCAGCCTCAGAATACATCAATACCTTCCCATCCTTAGGTGTTTTCTTTACAAACTCTTCGTATGTATCCAGCATTGCCGTTTCATCGCCGTAGATATCTAAATGATCTGGATCAAGTGATGTAATGATTGTGTAATTGGGATTCAATTGCATGAACGAGCGATCGTATTCATCCGCTTCTACTACTACAGGAGCATTGGAATCTCCTATCATCAGGTTAGTACCCGTGTTGGTCATAATGCCTCCCACAAATGCCGAGCACCCTTTTCTTGAGACACTTAATAGATGAGCAATCATGGAAGTGGTCGTTGTCTTGCCGTGAGTACCGGCTACTGCGATTGTGAAGTGATTGTCTGTGATCATACCGAGCACTTCGGAACGTTTCTTCACATGAAATCCATTATCCTGAAAGTAATTCAACTCCATATGGTCAGCTGGAACGGCTGGCGTATAAACCACTAACGTGCCTTCTTTCTCTAGAAATGCCTCCGGAATCAGGTCCAATTGATCCTCATAGTGTACATCCATTCCTTCCTCAACCAATTGCTTCGTAAGGTCAGACTCGGTCTTATCATAGCCTGCTACGAGCGTTTTCTTGGCATGGAACCAACGGGCCAATGCGCTCATTCCGATACCACCGATACCGATAAAATAGACGCTATTTACTTCTTTTAACTCCATTAGGCAATGAGTTTAATTACTTCATTTGCAATGTCAACGGCTGCATTTTCATGCGCCATATCATGTATATTTTTGGCTAAAGTTTCTTGTCTTTTCTTATCATTTACTAGTTCAATTGCTTCACCAATCAGCTGATCCATTGCTTCATTGTCTTTCACCATCTCAGCTGCTTCATTATCCACAAGTGCTTTTGCATTCAGCGTTTGGTGATCTTCTGCTACATTCGGAGAAGGCACCAAAATGGACGGCTTGCCTGTAAGCATCAATTCTGCAATGGAAAGAGCTCCTGCTCTTGAGATGACCACATTGGCACATGCATAGGCAAAGTCCATCTGGAAGATGAAATCTTTCAAAATGACCTTTCCACCTTGACCCTCCGCGCGCTCCACCATTTCCTCATGATAAAATCCCCCGCATTGCCAGATTAATTGTACTCCTTCATTTTTCAACTTTTCCAATCCTGCAACTACACTTTCGTTCAGTGTTCGTGCGCCCAGGCTTCCTCCAATGACCAAAAGTGTCGGTTTGGTACTGTCTAGCTCAAAGTATTTGTATGCTTCATCCTTTCGGTTGGGATTCAGCATTATGGTTTTTCTAACAGGGTTGCCGGTGACCACAAGTTTATCAGCAGGAAAATATTTCTCCATGCCACCATGAGCCACACAAATGGTATGTACTTTTTTTGCTAACCATTTATTCGTCAATCCTGCGTAAGAGTTTTGTTCCTGAATAAGTGTTGGCACTCCATTTTTTGTTGCCGCATACAGCAATGGGCCACTTGCATATCCACCTACACCTACGACCACATCCGGCTTGAATTTTTTCAGTAGTCCGTATGACTTGATGATGCTTGATACCAGCTTGAAAGGAAACATCAGATTACCAGCTGTAATCTTCCGCTGAATACCGCTGATCCAGAGGCCTTCTATCTCAAAGCCTGCAGCCGGCACCTTGTCCATCTCCATCTTCCCTTTAGCTCCTACAAATAGAATCTCTACATGCTGAAGTGTGTCCTTCAGTGCCTGAGCTATTGAGATGGCAGGATATATGTGCCCTCCGGTACCTCCACCGCTAATCATGATACGATATGTTCGTTCCTTTTCGATTATGCTGCTTCTTTATATTGATTGCCAATAATATTTCCAAACTGATCAATCTCTCCTCGACTTACACTAAGGATAATTCCTAATGCAAGACCTGCAAAAAGCTGAGAGGTACCTCCCATGCTTATGAAAGGAAGTGTTAAACCTGTAACTGGACCCAATCCTACTGCTACGCCCATGTTTACCAATGCCTGGATCACAAGTGCAAAACTGAGTCCGGCAGACAATAATCCGCCATAGGCCCGATCGTTGTCTTCCGCTGCTTTCATTCCTCTATACAGTAGGGCGAGGTACAAAAACAATATCGTGATTCCTCCAATGAGGCCGTACTCCTCCAAAATGATCGCATAAATAAAATCTGAATATGGATGGGGTAAGAAATTTCGTTGATCGCTTTGGCCAGGGCCTTTTCCTATCACTCCCCCGGAAGCTATTGCGATGTACGCTTGCTTTGCCTGATAGGGCGTGTCATTATTGATGAAATCTTCTACCCTGGAAATGGCTGTACCTCCTCTTTGTCCCACCATGAAGGCCACGGATCCGAATGAGGCGCAAATCACCACTAGCATCGCCAGATATTTGATTGGCACACGTCCGATGAAAAGAACGAGCATACAGGTTAGGAATAGCAGAATCGCAGAAGAGAAATTCGTTAATGCGATCAACCCGCAGATGAGGCCTATCCAGAAAAGCATTGGCACAATGGCTTTTTGAAAATCTTCAATCGAATTTTGGCGCTTCGCTAGCATACTCGCCAAGGTCACCAACAAAGCAAGCTTCGCTAAATCTGATGGCTGAAATGCCTGGTTAATCACCGGTATGGTCAACCATCTGGATGCTTCATTGATGTTTGTTCCAAAAGCCCACGTGAATAACAATAATGGCACACATAGCCATAGAACTAGTTTTGATATTCTGGAATAGTAACGAAAATCAATGCGACTCGCCAGCCAAACGGCCAGTAAGCTGACAATGACCAACGCTGAATGCTTTATCAGGTAATACTCCGTGTTACCATCTCTGAGCTTGTAAGCCAAGCTGCCGGTAGCACTGTACACCACTAATATGCTAAACAAGGAAAGGATAAGTACGATGAACCAAATCATCGGGTCTCCTTTCAGATTTCGATATGCCCAATTTTTTACTTCGTTCATGCCTCGTTCATTTTTAGTGTCTTGTTCAACTTGTTGACTGCTCGTTTGAACTTATCGCCTCTATCTTCATAGTTGCTGAATAAATCAAAGCTTGCACAAGCCGGTGATAGTAAGACCACATCTCCCTCTTCAGCCCATTGGCACGCTTGCTCTACGGCCTGTTTCGCACTATCTACCTCAGTGACTTGGTCAATCTGCGATCCGAAGAAGCTAGTCAACGGCTGATTATCTTTTCCTAAGCAGATAAGCGCTTTCACTTTTTTCTTTACTAGCTGCTCAAGCTGAGAGTAGTCGTTGCCTTTATCTATGCCTCCGGCGATCCAAATGATATTGCCCTTTACTCCATCAAGGGCGTAGTAGACAGAATCTACATTGGTAGCCTTAGAATCATTGATGTATGCAACACCATTGATTTCCTTCACGAATTCCAACCGGTGAGGAGCATTTTTAAAATTCTTTAACCCTTTGAGTACTTTTTCTATGGGTACTTCCATGCATAGTGCACTTAGCACAGCAGCCATGCTATTGACCATGTTGTGCTTACCTATGAGCGAAATTTCAGACAATGGGATCTGATAGTGCCTCTCGTCTTTCTTAAACTGATAGTTGAAAATCAGATGTTCATCTTTGAGGTACGCGCTGAGCTTGTCGTTATTGGAAGCGGTCATTGCAAACTTGCTCGCTTCAACTTTTCGACGGCTTACTTCCTCAGAAACAGGCTCAGAATCAGCACAATAAAGAAATGCTTGTTCATTGGTTAGATTTTCGACGATTCGGAACTTAGATGTTACGTACTTATTGAAGTTATTATCGTACCTGTCCAGGTGATCAGGTGTGATGTTTAACAGCACCGCTACATCCGGTCGAAAATTAACAATTCCATCTAACTGAAAGCTACTTACCTCGACCACATAATAGTGAAAGCCACCTTCAGCCACCAATGCAGCCAAGCTTCTTCCAATATTTCCTCCCAGTGCTACTTTATAGCCAGCAGTTTTCAATAAATGATACGTCAATAAAGACGTGGTTGTCTTACCATTTGTGCCAGTAATGGCAATCACTTTTGCTTTGTCTATGAACCGATAAGCGAACTCAATTTCTGAAATGACAGGAATGTTTTTTGCAACTAGTTTTTGAATCAAAGGTGCTGAATCAGGGATTCCAGGACTTTTTACCACCAAAGAAGCATTCATGATAAGCTCCTCTGAGTGACCACCTTCTTCAAAATCGATCCTTTGGCTTTTCAACACTCTTCTTCGCTCAGAAGCCAGGTTTGCGCCATCAGACAGGAATACTTCATAGCCCTTCTGCTGAGCAAGTATGGCCGCACCTACGCCGCTCTCACCACCGCCTAATATGACTATGCGTTCATTCATTATTCTTCTTCTTTTACTTTTTTGTCAATGATGTAATCAAAGCATTTCGAGTACAATGCTATCAGGTTGTACCCCTGCTTTAGAAAATCGTTAATCAAGCTGATTTGCTGCTTTTTATTAGCAATCTCAAGCTGATCAAGGATGAACAATACTTCGTCTGTTTCGTCCTCCAACAAGCTCATAATCTGACCAAATGCTGCTTCTGAAGATGCTGCAAGTAGCTTTGAAAATTGATCGTCAATTTTTCGAGCACATCTAATCACCATGGAGGTGGCCTGTACCAATGAGCCGGAAGGTATTAGCTCAGAAAGCTGTACTGCGCTTTTCTGAAACTTTTCGTTTAGTTCATGAATTTCTGTAACTGTCATTACCTGATTTTTAAAGTTGCAAGTGTGAAAATGGCCAAGAGAATACCCGTGATCCAGAATCGACCTACGATTTTGGCTTCATGTATTCCCTTCTTTTGATAGTGATGGTGGAGTGGAGACATCAAAAAGACTCTTCTTCCTTCACCGTATTTCTTTTTGGTATACTTAAAATAAGCGACCTGAATGATTACCGAAAGGTTCTCAATTACGAGAATCCCGCAGAGCACCGGAATCAACAATTCTTTTCTAATGACAAAAGCAAGCACGGCTATAATCCCTCCCAACGACAGGCTTCCGGTGTCTCCCATAAACACTTGTGCTGGATAGGCATTGTACCAGAGAAAACCAATGCATGCACCCACAAAAGCCGTACAAAAAATCACGAGTTCTCCTGTGTTAGGAATGAACATGATATTCAGATAGTCGGCAAAAATCGCATTACCAGAAACGTATGCGAGTACGGCAAGTGTCAATCCAATGATTGCGCATGTGCCGGCAGCCAGGCCATCAAGACCATCCGTAATGTTGGCTCCATTGGATACGGCTGTCACGATGAAGATCACAACGACTACATAGAGTATCCATGAATAATCTGCTAGAAATTCTGGCAGCAACCAATCGTATTGAAATTCATTGTTGGCTACAAAGGGAATCGTGGTAAGCAATGAATTTTCGTCTTTGAATGCTTCTCCTGAGAAGTCTCTCACTACAATGTCCTCATGAAAAACCATCACAAGGCCAACCAATAACCCTAGCCCTATTTGACCAATGATTTTGAACTTACCTCGCAAGCCTTCTTTGTTTTGTTTTTTTACTTTCAGATAGTCATCCAGGAAACCAATGGCACCCATCCATACTGCGGAAATGATTAAAAGCAGGATGTAGATATTGCTTAAATCTGCAAATAAAAGTGTAGGAACAACGATTCCTGAGAGGATAATGATACCTCCCATGGTAGGTGTGCCTTTCTTTTCCATTTGGCCTTCAAGTCCTAAATCTCTGATCGATTCTCCCAACTGGTATCGTCTTAGCATATTGATGAGTTGCTTTCCGAATGTGATGGTAATCAACAAGGAAAACAGTGCTGCCATACCTGCTCGGAATGAGATATACTGGAACAGTCCCGCTCCCGGGAAGTCTATTTGATCCAAATATTCAAATATGTAGTTCAGCATTCCTTATTAAATTGTTTAAGGTCAAACATCCCCCAGCTAACACACAACCTAACACGCCCCCCTTGTAAGGGGGATATACTTCTAGAGATATTTTCTAAAAACTTTTTCATTTAATTCAATAACTCGCCCAGAACCTCACGATCATCAAAATGATGACGCTCTCCATTTATTTCCTGATAATCTTCGTGACCTTTTCCAGCCACCAGGATGATATCTTTATCATTCACCAAGTTGCAAGCTGTACGGATGGCTTCTTTGCGATCCTCAATCACCATCACATTTCGCTCTTTTGACTTGGGGATCCCTGCCTTCATTTCCTCTAAAATCTGCTTGGGGTCTTCGGTTCTTGGATTGTCAGATGTTAGGATGATTTTATCGCTAAGACGTGAAGCGATATCAGCCATCTTCGGGCGTTTCGCTTTGTCACGATCACCGCCACACCCGATCACAGTTACCAGTGTTTCGTTTTTGGTTCGTAAGTCGTCTATTGTCTTCAGCACATTTTCCAAAGCATCCGGCGTATGGGCATAGTCAACAATGGCCATCACATCTGACTTATTTTCTACTTTCTCAAATCGACCGCTTGCTCCAGAAGTAGTAGAGAGGGCACTCAACGTGTCTTCTTTTTCCTCACCTAAGAGCATGGCAACCGCATATGCTGTAAGTAGGTTATAGGCATTGAACTTGCCAATGAGCTTAAACCACACATCTACTCCGTCAAAGTTGAGTTCCAGTCCCTGGAGTGTATTGTGAATGATGCGTACTTTATAGTCTGCCATGGAGCGAATGCCCATTCGATGCTTAGCAGCTTTGGTGTTTTGGAGCATAACCGCTCCTCGCTTGTCATCTACATTGACAAGCGCAAAGGATTCTGAGGTAAGTCCGTCAAACAAACGTTTCTTCGCTGCGATGTATTCATCAAAGGTTTTGTGATAATCCAGGTGATCGTGCGAAATGTTAGTGAAAACACCTCCGGCAAAATGAATGCCTGCAACTCGCTGCTGCACCAGGGCGTGTGAGCTTACTTCCATAAAACAGTGCGTACATCCACTTTTAACCATTTCAACTAAAAGCTCATTGAGTTGCACTGCATCCGGAGTAGTAAAGCTGGCAGATAGGACCTTATGGTTAATCTTATTTTCTACGGTAGAAAGTAAGCCCACTGAGTAACCCAGGTTTTGGAAAAGCTCGAACAGCAACGTAGCACAAGTGGTCTTCCCATTTGTGCCCGTAATACCTACTAGCTTAATTTTTTCTGACGGTCTTCCATAGAAATTAGAAGCTACGATTCCAAGTGCTTCCGCTGAATCATCTGTTTGAACGACTGTAATATCTTTTCCGAGATCTTCTCGTATTTGCTCACACACAATCACCTTAGCTCCGCTTTCGATAGCGCTTTCGATGTAATCGTGACCATCTACTGTCAAACCTTTTACGGCAACAAAAAGCGAACCTTTCTGAACTTTGCGAGAATCAAATGCTATCCCTTCAATTTTCTCATCTCTGTTTCCAGTGATGGATTTGAGTGATACTCCAAACAATATGTCTTTCAGCGTCTGCATTAGCTCATCTGAAGTTTAATGGTGGCACCTTTGGTAATCTTGCCTCCTGGCGTCATGGATTGCGTGGAAACACGTCCTCGACCGTTGACTTTTACTTCCAGTCCCAGGTTTTCCAATACATATATTGCATCACGCAATGTCATGCCTCTCACATCTGGTACTACCTCATATTTGATGTCATTGCCCTTCCAATACACTGCATCGTTGATCACAGAAGTTTTCACCCATTCAGCCTCTGATTTGGCATGATTGGAAATGCCCAATTCATTGCAAATCATTGTCAATTCATCACGTTTTCCTGATTTTATGTAAGGGAAAATTCCCGTCACGAAGGTTCTTTCCTGCGTACCTATTTCATGCATATCCAGTTCCAGTGAGTAGATTTTATCCGCGATTTCTTTGAAGACCGGAGCAGATACATCGCTACCATAAATCTGGAAACCTTTTGGGTTGTCGATCACCACAATACAGCTATATCTTGGTGCTTCCGCTGGAAAGTAACCTGCAAACGAGGTGTAGTATTCTTTCACATAGCGGCCATTTTTTACTTTTTTAGCAGTACCTGTTTTACCTGCAATTTTATAGTGGCTGTGATTAATATTTTTTGCAGTGCCACGTTCCACCACGCCTTCCATCATCAATTTTAATTGCGCCAGTGTTTCTTTTGAAGCAATGCGTTCGTTGATAATTTCTGTATCAAATTCTTCGACCATCCGATCCGCTTTCATTACACCTTTCACAATCATAGGCTTCACCATCTTGCCATTGTTGGCTACTGCATTGTAAAGTGTCAACATCTGCAGGGGTGTCATTTTTAGCTCATAGCCGTGTGACATCCATGGCAGACTCACTCCACTCCATGTGCTGTCTGATGGGTCTTTGATGTAAGGCTTACCCTCACCAACCATCTGAAAATCAAGTGGTTGATGAAGATTCATCCGTTTCAAATAATTAACAAATTTCTCTGGTTCATTTCCAAAGTAGTGCGATACCAGCTTAGCTACTCCTATGTTTGAAGACTTCTCAAACACCTCCTGAATCGTCAATTTTCCAAAGCCACCTGGCTTATGGTCGCGCATGGTTTTATCAAAAAACTCAAGTTTACCATCACCGGTATCCAAGGAATCGGCAAGCTTAATGTCCGTTTCTTCTAACAAGGCAATCATGCTGGCCAGCTTGAAGGTGGAACCTGGCTCGCGAGACCCCTGACTACCAACCGCATAATTGTATCTTTCGTAGTAATCGCCTTCGCTATTGCGACTCAGGTTCGATATCGCTTTGATTTCTCCTGTACTTACCTCCATGACAATTGCTACGCCGTAATCTGCTTCGTGCTTTTGTAGCTCGTTGAGCAACGCAGACTCTGTCACATCCTGAAGGTCTACATTGATTGTTGTCTGAATATCCAAGCCATCGACTGGACGTCTCTCCGTACCATCATAGATTGGCTTCCAGCCTCCCCCAGCCATTTTTTGATACAGTCCTTTCCCATTTACACCAGCAAGCTGCCTATTGAAACTGTACTCTAGTCCCACCACTCCTCTATCATTGGCATTTACACTACCAATGGTTCGTATGCCTAAATGCGAAAATGGTAGAAAGCGCTTTTCTACTTTTTCGAATAAAACTCCTCCTTTGAGACGTCCTTCTCTGAATAAAGGCCATTCTTCCATCAGCTTCTTATCCTGATAGCCTATTTCTTTTCTATTCAGCGTGAGGTATCGTCTACCTTTTTTACGCGCATCATCAATTTTGCGTTTGTATTGGGTGGGCGTTAAATCTTTATAGTAGCGTGCGAGTAAATAGCTGAGTGAATCAATGTTGTTTTTGTAAAGACCATTGGATGGTAGGTATGGGTCAAGTGCCAATCGGTAGAATGGTAGTGAGGTAGCTAGTAAGCTGCCATCGTCCGCATAGATATTGCCCCGCGTGGCTTTCACATTCATCGCCTGAATGCCCAGGGTCTCCCCCATGCTTCTCCACTCATCTCCTTCTATGTATTGGATCTTAGCGATGCGAAACACAACCAATCCTGCCACCAAAAAGGTGAGGATAAAAGCGATGCGAACGCGTAGTACTATGTCTTTTTTTATGCTCACTCTTGTACTTCCCTTATCAATACTGGTGACTCTTTGCTCTCTTTTAAACCGAGCTCCTTGGCTCGTTTTGCCACCTCTGATTGCTTGCTTTCATACATGAAATCCGCTTTCAGAGTCGTATAATCTGCTCTCAGGTCTTCAACTTCTGTTTCCAGGTTGTTGATATCCCGAACTTTCTTTTCCGCGTAGTGGCGGTTTCCGATATATAGCAGACACAAGAATGCCAGAAATAGAATTTGGGGAAGAAAACGCACGTGTATCACCTCGCTCATGGAGCTGTCCATGCGTAGAAAGCGATTAATGAGACGGAATAAGCCTCCTCGCTCTTCTCTTTGGGGTAATTTGTAGGTGTTTTTCATCTTAGTTACAAGTTCAAGCTGCAAGTTCCAAGTCAAGCTTGTGGCTTAAGGCTTATTACTTGCTTCTTTTTCTGCCAATACGCAGCTTAGCGCTTCTCGCTCTGCTGTTTTCTTTTATTTCTGCCGCTTCGGGAACGATGGGCTTACGGTTCACCGGGTCCAACACCCTGATTGGATTCCCATAAAAGTCTTTTTCATCGACCCCTTTAATGTTTCCTTTATTGATGAAATTTTTAACCGGTCTGTCTTCCAGTGAGTGATAACTCATCACCACCAGCCTGCCTTCTGCCTTTAGCACTTCGCCAGCCTGTATTAAAAATTCCTTGAGTGCTTCCAACTCCTCATTTACCTCAATTCGAATGGCCTGAAAGACCTGTGCGAGGTATTTGAGATCCCGACCTTTAGGCGCATTCTTCATGGCTATTGCCTTCAGTTGCTCGTTGGTCTCGATGGGTTGGTTCATTCGGAAGTTCACAATCTCTCTTGCGAGGGTTCGTGCATTTCTGATTTCGCCGTATGCACTCATAATATGTATCAGATCCTTTTCATCGTACTCGTTTACTACATCCCTGGCGCTTTTAGTTGCGGCTTGATCCATGCGCATATCCAACACACCTTCTGCCCTAATGGTGAATCCACGCGCTGGCTCATCGAACTGATGGGAGCTTACTCCCAAATCCGCCAGTATGCCATCTACTTCCGTGATGCCATGTAGTTTGAGGTACTTTTTCAGAAATCTGAAATTCGACTCAATAAATGTAAAAGAACGTTTGCCCGACAATTCGAGCGTTCGTGCATTTTTCTCAGCATCTGCATCCTGATCAAAAGCAATGAGGTGTCCGGTTGTTAATCTTTCGAGTATTGCTTTGCTATGACCGCCACCTCCGAAGGTCACATCTACATATACTCCATCTGGTTTTATATCCAATCCGCCAAGGCATTCTTGCAACATGACAGGATTATGATACATAGCTGCAAGTTTTTAGTTGCAAGCTGCAAGACTCGATGATCCAACTCAACAAATTACCAAGCTTCAAAAATTGAAGCTTACAACTTGCTTCTTGTGACCCTACATTATTCATCTAAGAACTTTTGTGCTAACTCTGAGTATTCGTCTGCATCTTCGATGAGGTGCTTATTGAACACTTCCGGATTCCACATTTCTATATAGTTGCCCATGCCGATGAGAATTGCTTCTTTGTCTATCTGCGCATGAGCAAGCATCGTCTTGGGTACCAGTATCCTACTTGCACTATCCAACTCCACCTGGGCGATACTCCTGAAAAAATTCCTTTTCAGCTTTCGCTGCTCAGGATTGAATTCACTAAGTGATGAGATCTTGTGGTGTATTTTTTTATACTCCACCATTGGGTAGAGGATTAGGTTCGGCTCGAATCCCTTCCGAATTACTAGTTCTGCAGTGGAGACCTCCGGAAGGTTGACCTTGATCTTTGCAGGCAAGACCAACCTTCCTTTAGTATCCAACTTACACTCATACTCGCTTGTAAAAAACGTCATACTGAGCCTTGAAAAATATAAACCACCGAGACAAATGTAAACAACTTTTCCTATTTTCCTCCACTTTCTCCCACTTTCATACACAGAACGTAAAAAAAGTTCATTATTGCACCTAAATCATTGATTTTATAGCATAGGGGAATGAATTGAAAGTCAGTGAGATATGGATTTATCTACTGATCAGGCTGTTTTCGAAGAAAATTTAAGGGAAAAGTGTGGGAAATAGATTTTGGTGGGAGATCGTGGGGTTTTTGGTGGTAAGTGTAGTGTAGAGCACTGTGCAGCACCAATTAAATTGTAGTGTATCACCAGTTAAAATGTAGTGTTTCTTAAAAAAGCCGACTTCAAGGCTTAAATGATAACATATCATGCACAAATGAAAATGTTCACTTTACTAGGAGAAAATATTCACACTTAATTCTCAATAGATTCCGTACACAGGAGAGTCCACTAAAAAATGGTTAAAATTCTAAAGGCCTAAGTTGATTTGCTAACTTCACAATAAATGAAAATTGAATTCTTTTCCACTATAGAAGATCTAAAAGCTGATAGAGTACCCAGAAAGTACTCTAAGAAGGAACTCATTGCTCAAAAAAATGCAGCTAGAGCTATTAATAAAATCCGAGTTGATAATCTGAATCAAGACAATCGTCAAAATGTCTAGACATCTCGGTTAACAAAAGAAAAGTTATTGAACTCAATAAGAGTATTGTTTCAACTTTTGTGTACCATATCATTGAATGTTGAATAACTCAGTTAGAATGTTGACCAAGAAATCACTATTCTCGGACTACCATTTAATTCAACCCTCTGAATCTACTACCAAATATTCGATTCCATTTAGGTCTAGCTTTTACCTGGCTAATTGCACTAACAGCTTCTGACATTAAAGCAACCATCTCTTTAAGTTCGTTATAAAAAGCTGATCTATCTGCTTTGTTAAGCTTACTTAGTACATTATCACCTGGAGCTACTGGCATTTTGGCCTGCCATTGGTTTTTGAAGTTTTCATTCAAATAATTTAGAATACTGGAGCAAGTATTAAAAAGAGCAATATCATCTCTTGATGAAGGCTTATAATATTCTATTGCCCATAATGAAAGTGCTAAACCACTCGGAAATTTAATCCCCATTTTTGATTTGGTATGATCTGCCCAAGCCTTTAAATATCTTATGATTCTAATCAGTTGTGGTGTATTGGCAGTTTTATGCTTGAACCACTCAACAAAAGCTTTCGGATCAGACGGATGCCAGTTCCACGAGAACCAAAATACATTTTGCCGTACCGATCCTTGAAGTAGATTGGAAGGTCAATATGAAAGTCTCTCACATAAGTAAGTCGGACGCACGGAGTTTTATTGACAACCCCTCTTGAGGTGTGATTTCTGAGAGCACTTTTGATATGATTTTGGAGCGTTTCAAGTTTGACACCAGGATATTCTGGAAAGATAACGGCCAAATCCACATCGCATTTAATATTTCTATTCTCTACAACTGTTTTCATCTTGTATGATCCCTGAATATAGAATTCGGGGATTGGCAGATTGGTTTTATGATAGAAGTAACTCTCTATTTTATTTCGAATTGTTTCATGCGCCCTCCTGAGGTTGGCGACTTTCTCCGGATGAATATCAACTAGCTTATTGAATCTCTTTAGCAGTTCGTCACAGTTTGATTCATGGGTGATTACAAACTTCTTTCTTGTAGCTGTATACACTAAACCACCAAGCAAAGTCAAAACTCCAAGCGCAATAAGATTTTCTATTCTTTTATTACTCATAACTTATTCACAAAAAGTTTTAATCACGTCACTTCCATGATTTCCGAACTCAAATGCTGCTTTCTCACTAAGTTTTTTGAGTTTGTCCTTACTTGTTTCATCCAGCGCAATTTTCAGCGACCCCGATAGTTCAGTATTTATCCTAGTGTATTTAAACCTTGGATTTTCTTGAAGCCTTTTATCAATACCTAGCTGCATTAAACTGATTTGATTCTCTACTAATTGAGACTGAGCCTGCATAAACAAGTCTATCAATCTGGTCTTACTTAACCAGTAGGTAATACCCCATCTATGCCTTCTCTTTCCATCTGTAAATTTTTGATGCCCAGTACCTAATGAGAGCACTCGAATATTTTCAAGCTTCTGGTCAAAAGCTTCCTGGGCTTCAAGTATTCCGAGTAAGGTTGGGTTGTTGGCAACAACACCACCATCCACCTTATTTGAAAATGGACTTTCAATTTCATTTAAGTCCTTGTATTCAGAAGTGTATGGATTGAAATATGTAGGAGCAGCAGAAGTTGCAAGAGCTGCTTTGTATGCCGGAATGTGAAAATCTCTTTTGAAAGCATCATGATGTTTGGTTTTCAAAACAGACGGATGGCCGTTGAGTAAGTCATAAATAGGAACGCAGATTGCAGTTTTACAATCAGCAATTCTTGGATCTTCATCACCGTTGGCCGATTTGAATTTTTCCTGAATTAAAGTCTCTAGAGAATTCCTGCTGTGAACTGACCATCCTAATCCCTTAATCCATCTCTTGTAAAACCGTAAAAACTTCCAGTTTTTTCCAAATATTGATTGTGCGTTCTCTAGGTATAGCTTATGCAATTCCTGGGCTGGAATGCCAAGTGCCAGAGCGATTGCCAAAATGCCACCAGTTGAGGTGCCACAAATGAGATCAAAATTCTGGAAGATCTGCCAATCTTTTTTGCCATTGGCTTTCAGTTCTGCTTCCAGCTTGGCTAGAAACATGGCTGGAAATACACCTCTTATTCCACCACCATCTATTGACAATATCTTAAAGGGTTTTTCCATAGCAACCTATTAACTTAAATATAAATACAGAGCGAAAAGCCCAGCAATTGGAATTGAAATCACCGATGCTACTGTAAGCCATATAGCAATCGAAAACAGGGAGTACTTGCTGCTGGCAATAAGAGAGTTTTGTCTTATCTGCTCAGCTAAATCTATTTCAAGCTGATTGCGACTTGGTTTTTGACCTGTTATCTCCTCAACGATTTGCTCTTTGGCTAATGTTTTCAAGTATTCAAAGAACCAGCGGTTGCTCCCTGAGTTTGGCTCGTAAAGTCCTCCCTTCATTTTAATGCGTGGGACAAAAGAGAGCAACGAAACAGTCATGGAAAAAAGGAGCATAACTTTAGCTAGCGACAAATATCCTGTCCAGAAAAATGGAGTAAAGTCAAAAAGTACCGAATCGCTTATTTTACTAATTCCAATGAGAATTGCTCCATTCAATGCGATAAGCATTGCGTTCTTTGCCTCAGCGAATTTGAGCCAATCATTTACGTTCTTAAAAACTTCTAATAATTCCTTATTCATAGTAGATTTTTCCAAATTATATTACCACCGTACAAATCAGTATTTACATCGTCAATGCGATGTGATTGCTTTTTCCAAAGTGAATGCTTTCGCTTCGGACATTCCTTTACAAACCCTTTATAGACTGCCTCTGACATAAGAATGGGTGGATAAGTGATCGTTCTAGTTTTCTTTTGGTGACTCAGATATTTACCCCCGGAGATGCTGATTGTTCCATCCTTATTAACTCCAATTGAATCCGAAAATTCAGCTGGAGACATAATTTTCTTGGTGGCGCTACTGGAAAAATGTGGCGGTATTTTGGATTCGCTTTGAGGCTGTAAGCCACCAAAAATGTTTGGTAGCGTCATGTAATTGAAAAGAGAACCAGGATTCCATGCGAAGTAGTTGACTTCATAGGTTGTTTTATCCTCTGCTTTATTTGCCCTGTCCGTAAGACGTGATGCCTGGTTAGCCACAGGCCCTACCCAAACCAGACCTTTGTTCTCACCTCGCTCTTTCCCTTGTTTGCTCTGACCGACTTTTATGACTCGGATCTTTCCATAATCAATACCTATGCCACATTTAAAGTCAACGGTTGGGAATTTTGGATTAATAACCTTGTCGCATATATGATTAATACTAATGGCACAGTCCATTGCATTCTCAAAGCAATTCTTCGGAGGGAAGACGATCATGACCCGATCACCGATCACATTTCTAACAAAGCCTCCATGTGCAGATGCAGCTTTTACCATCGCCTTTGTAAAGGCGGTGTAAATTTTCGCCATGGTTAGACGATGGTGTTTGGTAGTAAGCGCAACAGAATTACGGATATCTACGAATAGGACGCACGTATCTAACACTTTTCCTTTCTTGGCGGCTCCCCTCTCTAATGTCAAATCACCATCCTCGGATGAAGGCACAGCTTTAGTTGTGTAATACTCAAAATTGGTATTCACAACATCATCCACTGTGTTACTCACATCATCGATCAGGTTTTTAAATGACATTATATCCTATTTGGTTTCTCAAGCGGCATTGTTCATTTCTGTTTTTTCGGCTTCATTTTCATGATCTATGCCACCACCGTACCACTCTCCGGTCACCGACCAGATCTCATAGTGAATAAGCCATTCACATGCCCATGGAATCAATGTTCTCACGTACAATCTCGAAGGTGTCCATTCACGATACTTCGGATAGTAAAGGCACAGGCGTTGTTCGGGTGTACTATACACATGTGGGAGCAACTTCTTGCCTCGAGCTAGGGTTAGGGGCTTTGGATGCAAAACATAAACCTTGGCACCCTTGCCATACTTATAGTGTAGGGAGATTGTGTAAGATTTACTTAAGGGCGTAGGTGTTACAGTATGGGTCCACCTCAATTCTTGTTCTCCCTTTCTGATTATTTGAGAATTTGGGAAATAAGATTTCAATGTCCCCGCTTGAATTAACAACGATATCCTACTTGCTCTTCCCATATGGATTGTGTTGAGTTACTGTTGTTCTTCCTACTTCTCCTACTATTCCTGTACTGGCTGCCATTTTCATCGCTCCACTTTCTCTCTGGTGCAATAAGCTTTTACCATATCCGCCCAAAGCCTCGTTTAATAAATTCTCTCCAAATGGCTGTTTCAGTGATTCCATGATTGATGTCATTGAGGATTGCCCTATTGCTTCAGAGATATCATTTTTAACCTGGAACAACCACTTATAAAAATTCTCTTCCTTCTTAGGTTTTTCAGGCCATTTGTCGGCAAAGTTTTCTTCCGGATTCACTGGATTTGGAATCCATTTGATATTTCGTTGATGCTTTTCTGACCACCGTTCTTCAATGAATGCAGGAATACGATTTAGAGCATTTTGAAGTGCTTCATATATGTCCGTTTCCTGTTGGTAGGCTCTCGCTGTAAGGGTGGTTATTATGATAGATATTGGCTTGTCCTCATCTCCATTAAACATAATATCCCTGTGCCTTTTAAGTATCTGGACCACTCTTTGAAGTGGCAACTTGTTCTTTTGGTATTTGGGAACTGGCTGAACAGCTTCCGTCATTAACTTGATCTCCCTTCCGGAGATTCTAGCTCTGCTTTCAAACCATATTCCATATCCGAACGGATTACTTTTTGGCCAATTTTTCGGAATTGAATCTGTTTTGTAGTTATCCTCGTATTTATCTGTGATTCTAATTGCTAATGATTCTGCACTTGCTTCTGCTTCGGTTAAGGTCCTTTCCATCAGAATCCTATACCCAGTGCTTGTGACCGACGGTAATACATCCATGTGGAAATTTGCAGAATCATAATATTGCAATGTCCAGCACCTTCTACCATCCGGTAATTCAAGGAGTTTCTTTAGTGTTCCGTGATCTGCTAAGCGATTACCAACAATCGCCTTCACATCTGCCTGAGTCCAGGATGACTGCTTACCTTCAAGCCTACACACTAGGTCAATGTCCAGGTCATCATCTTCATTAATTGGGCGAATCATTGTACCCAGCATAAATGAACCCTGAGGTAAAATCTCAGGTCGATATCGATATAATTGTGACTCGGGGCTAGATAACCATTCACCCACTACATTATAACTTCTAACCGCTGCGTCAAATTGAGTTTGTGTTATATCCAATGATTCTCCAAGAAATTGAAGTATCTCATTGAATTGTCTTTTCTGTTCAAAATTCAGATACTCCATAAGGTCAACCTTTTACGTTTCTTGGATCATTTCCATAGCTATTCTTTTCTCTGAACTTTCGATCTCTGCCCTGAATCGTAAGTTCTCCCTTGCTTTTTTTGGCAAGATTTCTACCAATTTCTATTGCTTCTGATTGAGTTTTTGTTACAGATGAAGCTTTACTGCTTCCTTCGCGTTTTACCGACCAACCTCCTAGAGGATTGGTTACGACATAATAGTTTTTCTTTTTCATTAATCTTCTCGATCAAATAGAGTTGATCCAATAAGGAAGAAGATTTGTAATTGTATGAAGAACTATTACTTTTGCCGCTTCGTTATGAAGCCCGTAGGATCAACTAATTATCACAACGTATAGGGCTAGTTTGTCGACTCCCTTTACGTTGTTACGGGTCGTTCCAAATTTCCCAAACCCCGTGCCAATACTTAGATTTAACTAGTAATTATTACTATATTCCTAATTAATCTTTGTATGTTTTTATATAGAATCGTTTTGCGTCATAATGGCAGAGGAAATAGCATGACATATTAGCAATGTCATGTCAAATTAGTCACCGTATATTAAAGAAACACATATACGATTCAGGGATTTTGATTCACCAGCTTTCTCAAATTGATCAGATTTCTAATTAGAAATAATAAGCTGAGTACAAACAGAAAAATCAAACCAACTATTAAAATGTGGATAAATGGTCTGTTTACATGAGTTATTTTAGTAGCAGCAAAAACTATAAGTAAGGGCAATAGCATACTAGCTTTTGCCAAACTTAGAATTATTGATTTGTAATATTGTATCCGCCCTTCTTTTTGAGTCATGGCTCAATTATAAATCAGATTGCTAATACTTCTTAGTGTCAAGACCCATTATAGTAAGCTTAACCGCTATGACCCTGTCCAGTATGGTCTTGTAAAAACAAAGGCCATATTTCGCAATTGCTTGAAAAGCAATACGATATGTTTTTCGAGTACTGATCTGACTAGTAAAAAAGGCTGAAATCCATAAGAAATCAGCCTTTAGCTACTTTAGAAATTAATTTGCACAACCATTTTTGGCACATGTAATTCTTTCAGTTGTGCTAACCCAATGGTCAGGATGTTCTTTGGTATCGAATCCACAACCTGTGGTTCCTCCTTTGTATCCTTTATGAACTTCGTTTGTAGGTGTATGTTTTACAGCCATTTCTATGAATATTTGGTGAACAATAATTTACTAGTAAGATACTCATTTAGGTATATGTAAAAAAATTGCAAAGCTATTGATAAAGCGTACCTGCCAAATCAGACTGCCAAAATTCCTTAGAGTCAATGTCCATTATTGTTAATCTGCCATTAGAATGTCCTGCTCCAGTATCCAGATTCCAGACGTTGAAAATATTCATTGGCTCCTCTTGATGCCAATTTAGAGTTGGGGTGTGGCCAATGTAGATTTCCTTGAATCCGGATAGAATATGTGGCTGTCTACTTAGTTTTTGACCAATGATTGCTTCATTCCACAAACTCCGATCCCAAAGACATTGAGTTTTTATTAGATCATATTCAGGTCCTTTTGGTTGAGTAAACCCACCATGAACAAAGATTCTGTTTTCACTGTCAATGTAATGGTTGATTTGAATTTCCCTAAAGAATTTCTTATGTGTATCAAGATCAACTTTCTCGATTTTATATGAGTCAATTGTATCCTGTCCCCCATTGGCCAACCATGAAGAATCTTGTATTCCAGTAGAGAACCATTTGTTGGTCCAATCATCATGATTACCTCGAATTGCAATGAGATTCTTAAACTCCAGAAGACGCTCAACTACTTTAGCTGTATCAGGAAACCTATCAGCCACATCTCCCAATTGAATCAAAGTATCTATATTAGAATCAAAGTTGCATCTCTCGAGACACTGATTCAGTGCTTTTACATTTCCATGAATATCCCCTAAAACCAACGTTCTTGAGTGGTTGTTCAAAACTTATCCTTTTTGATTCTTCTCCTCCTTTCTATCCGTGAATCGGACAAAGTACGGATCAAAGTATCTCAGTCTTCCATCGTCGAGTTCAATCAGCGCTTGCGTTTCACTGTGATAGCTGGAATAAGAATAAACAAATCGATGAAAGAAACCATTCAAAGCCTCTCCCTTATGCATAATAATTACCGGTCTTAAAACTTTACTTGTGGACATTTACTTACTCTCCAAACGTTTTCTTATATCATTTTTAATATCATCCTGATACTCCTGTTTCCAATTTTCCAATACGTTATAGATCAAATCAGATAAGGCTATATTATAATGATTCGCTGTTTGTTTGAAGAAATGATGAAGGTCTCCATCTACATTGATGGTTCTATACTTTCCATTCTTGGGACTTGATCTTTCACTTAAAAATTTCTTAAATCGCATTTGGTAAACCGTCTATAAAAAGCGCCCAATATATAAAAACTAAATTACATCTTGCCCTTTAGGCTATGGTGTAAAGTCTTCATAAGAATGAATTTGCTTTTCGTGACAGATGAGCAAATCATAAAGGCATTTGGTGAGGTTTTGAAAGAACTTAGAGAAGTTAATGGGCTTTCTCAAGAAGCACTAGCACATGCCATAAAATCTCACGCAACTCATATTTCGAGACTGGAAAATGGGCATAAACAACCAACCTTAACTACTCTTTTCAAGATTGCTGATCGGTTAGATATTAATCCTGAAGAACTAATCTCAAAAGTTAGATCAAAGAGATAGAAGCGTGAAATTGCTTTACTGCTTCTCGTTAAACACCAATTTGTTGTGGAAAGGATCATTAACCTCCATGCACAAATCCTCCCATGGAGCCTTACTAATGCCGGGGTTGTTGTATTTGTATTTCTTCTTTTTTAGGCCTTTATGGAATTCCTTTAAGCCTTTGCAGTTTATAAATACTTTCGCTCCAGGAGAACAATCGCCATGATGTTCTGACAAGTGTAGTATTATACCACCGTTTGAAACTTGCATGTAGATTGGTGCATCATCATGGAAGCGATGTTCCCAATCAATCTTAAATCCTAACCAATCTACGTAAAACTCTATTGTTTTTTGATAGTCAAATATCCTGAGTATTGGTATTACTTCAGAGGCTTCCATATCAATCTATTTTAATCCATCTTTCTCTCACACCAATCGATGGGAGAGAAAAGGAGGCATGCTAAATGCGTATGCTTACCTGAAAAGATAGCTGGTATTGTCATCACTTCACAGCCCGGATCTGCTCGGATACCTGCTAGTATCAAGGATGCGGATAGAAAAGTTAAAGCCCCAGTAGCGGCTGGTCCTCCATATCCAAAAAAGAAAACGGCAAGGAAGGGGCCAAAAGCCAAAACAGCTCCGATCACACGATCTATTTTAGGTGTAAACCGAACGATAACGAAATGAATCAGGGCATAAAAAGCAAGAAGGCCGATAGCCCATGAAAGTCTTATAAAGACCCCCTCCCAACTAACATCACGATACACTGGCCAAACTTCTGTAACAAAGAATAGTCCAAGGCAGAATCTGAAAATTCGTCCTATCATGCGCGCCTTGTAAACCGGTTTTTGACCTGCATCCATAATCAGCAATTACACGTTCCATTTTGCACCGGTGGACACTTCTTAGTCCCATAACTGCAGTACACACAGCAATCTCCCGGTTTAGGTTTCAGCACCTGGTTGCAATTTTCACATTCATAGAAGTACTGGCATGCATCCGTAGGCATGGTTTCTTCCTTCTGATGTCCACAGTTAGGGCAAGTGATCGTTGATTCTAATGTTATCTCTTCTTCCATCCTATTGATCTTTTGGTTTCTCAATTACTGTGTATCCCGTTTTATTGATTGCTTCTATGATTGTTTTTTCTTCGAGCTTAGATGGTAAATACTCAATGGTTGCAGAACCTTCCGCATAGATGGCATCCACAGACTTCACACCCTGAAGCATCCCAACCTCATGTTCGATTGAAGCTTCGCAACCTGCACAGGTCATTCCCTTTACGTCTAAGACAATCTTATTTGTTTTGGTTGTGTCTTGTTCAATAAAGGCTGAAGGTGTCTGGTTTCCACCATTGGAATAGAAAATATGTGCGTAGCTGGGAAACGAGAGCATTAAGCCTGCAAAGACTGTAATGATTCCTAAGAATTTTTTTGATTGCCAGAAAGATGATTGCTCATCCGTTTCACATTCGCAAGCTATTTCTTCTGCGGATTTGGGTCTTAGTTTCTGATACCAGGCAAAACCTAAAATACCGATAGTCAAGCCTATCAGATATGGCCTGAATGGTTCCATCCAAGAGAAAGTGGCTGCAATGCCACCGATACCAGCCAGTAATGAAAACACAGGTGTGATGCAGCATAGTGAAGCTACGATTGCTGCAAACAGTCCTGCACTGGCACTTTTTGAAGATAGATTTGTCGTACTCATGAGATTACTTCTTTTTGATTCTGCTGTAGCAAGCCATCCAACACTGGTTTGATAATCTGAATATTGGTTCCTACCAGAGAATAGAAGACCGTTTGGCCTACTTTCTTGTCTTTGACAAGCTTCCCGTCCTTTAGCTTACGTAAATGCTGTGAAACTCCTCCCACAGATATATCCAGAATGTCGCTCAGGTCGCAAGGACACATTTCTCCTTCTTTGTGCAATAGAAAGAGAATTTTCAACCTCATTGGGTTTCCTGAAAGATTGAATATCTGAGTTGCTTGATCAAGCTGATCATTAAGTTGATTCAGTGATTCCTTGCATTCCTTAATTTGGACGGGATCCGCCAATACTCTAATACAGGTCTTGCTCATCTTTTAATGTTTTAGTAATTACTAAAACGAAAGGTACAGGGAAAGGTTCAGTATTTAAGAGAATGCTAAAATATTGGTATTAGCAAGCCTCCAGCTCACAATTCTCGTTCTGCCCTTCAAACTCTATCGTGATGTGATTAATGGATTCATCTTTGAGTTGTGATCGTACTTTCTCCTTGAGTTTGGTCTGCTCGGAAAGTTTGTAGTCTTTGTCCAACCTTAGATGGATCGTAAGGATATTGTATTCCCCATCCAAAGACCAAACGTGATTATCATGCACATCAGTGATTTCCGAAATGTCTTTCAGCTTCTCTTTGATATCCTCCAGAGACACATCCTCGGGGATACCCTGCAGGATTACGAGCATGCTTTTATGTAGGTTCTTATAGACATTGTACAGTACAAAAAGGGAAATAAGAAC
Organism: Ekhidna sp.; assembly: GCF_039940915.1. Lineage (GTDB taxonomy): Bacteria > Bacteroidota > Bacteroidia > Cytophagales > Cyclobacteriaceae > Ekhidna. Next base: position 550,372 of record NZ_JBDVFO010000003.1, on the reverse strand, counting down.
AGATAGTAGCGGGTCTATAAATGGAGCATCAGTATACATCATGATGATGCTACCAATAAGCACTGCTAACCATCCCAAGACATCTTCCAATAGATGTAATGAAACAACCTTTTCATTCAGAGATTCACCTTTTCGGAGTTTCAAAACAGCAGCTCCATTGACCACTATTCCCAAAATAGCGAGATAGAGCATCCCTTGAACGTTGGTTTCTCCTGGATTGAAAAGTTCAGGAATTGCTTTCGTGAGTATAAATATGGATCCGGCAACTAAAACGATAGAATTGATGATAGCACCTAATAGAGAAAACCGCTTATATCCATAAGAAAACTTCTTTGTTCTTCCTTTCTTGGAGAGCTTTTGAAAGTACCATGAGAGTCCCAAACTGAGGCTATCTCCCAGATCATGCAATGCGTCTGAAAGGATTGCTAAACTATTGGTATAGAGCCCACCAATGACTTCAATAATGGTGAAACTCAGGTTGAGGAAGAAGGCAACTTTAACATTGCCTTCTTTCTGATTATGTGAATGATCGTGATTATGTCCCATTTTCAACAACAGTTATCATTACAACTAAGTCCATTACCCTTTGACTTTTCAAATGCTTCCTTTCCTTCCTTAAACGCATACCACGCAATACCCAAACTTCCGATGGCATCAATGTAAGGGATAGAAAAAATCTCGTAAGCTAGACTTGAGCCTAACAGGATGAATGAAAGATAGAAGCATGTTTTGGTGCAATTGGCATCAGAGATAATTGGTGCCGAATTGAGTTTGTGGCCTACATCCAATTTTGCTTTATAAAGGAAGTACATTGTCAGAATAGATAAAACTGATAATACAATTCCAATCATAGTGGTTTCAGGTTTTGATCCATGATACAGACTATTGGTTGCCCCGAAAATCAAGCCCGCTGTTAATAAGTAGAATGCTGAACCAGTCACTTTCAATGCAGTTCTTTCAAATGAATCTCTCTCGGAAACCTCATTTCTGTTCATCCTCCAGATCATGTGAGCTATACCGATACCTGAGAGCACTTCCACAAAACTGTCAAGACCAAACCCAAAGAGTGCCAGGGTTTCATCTTGTGCTCCATAAAAGGTAGCCACACCACCTTCTATCAGATTGTAGAAGATGGTGATCAGGCTAAGTACATATGCTCTATTTAGAAGCTTAGTGTCCATGTCCTCCTTCTTCTTCGGTATTTTTAGCTTTTGCCAGTACGGTAAAAGCACCTTGAGTGACCAAATCAATCGAGGTGATATCAATGGCGGAGTTTATCAAACTTATCTGCGTGAATCCATCTTCATCAAACCCTTTGATAATCTCAATCATTTCGAAATCATACATACTCACCTCGTTTTCAATACGCTTATTTCTCAGCGAAAAAACGTAATGTTTGCCTCCAAATCTTACAATTGATTCCTCTGGAACTGCCCAGGTCTCATTACTGCCGGTTTCAATTTTTGCTGATACATACATTCCTGGAAGCAGGTCTTTATCTTTTTCCATCAGGTGACCGTGAACTGTAACCGAACGGTCTTCACGCACACCACTGCCCACGAGAAAAACCTCAGCTTCCCGCCACTGATCAGGAGCATTGGCTAGTGAAAAACGAATTCTCTGACCTTTTTTAATCAGTGGAATATCATTTTCATAAACCGTCAGCTCAACATGCAGATCATCTGAGTTAGTGATGTCCATAATTACATCCTGCGGATTGATGTATTTGCCTACATTGGTGTACACCTCTCTCACCTGACCTGTCACCGGTGAGTAGATGCTGACAAATGACGCCACGTTTCCCTCGCCGATTTTAGATGGATTTAACCCGATCATTTTCAGTCGTGCTTCCATGGTTTTTATTCGAGCTTCATTAGCAAGAAAAGCACTCTTGGCTTGCTGGAAACTTTTCCCGGAGGCAACCTTCTCATTGTACAACTCCTGCTGTCGTTCAAATTCAGCCTTTAGAAATTCCTGATTAGCCAGACTTTCCAAATACTCCTGTTGAAACTGAATGAATTCAGGATTTTCAATGGTCACTAAAAGCTGACCTTTTCTCACTGAAGTTCCAGGAAGCATTTCTGTGTATTTCACAAATCCACCATAGGGCATATTAATCGAGATGTTGCTTTGGGGTGGAACGTCAATGACGCCATTCACGCGCAGTTCTGAGCCCATGACTCGCTTTTCAATCGATCCGATTTTGATATTTGCCTGATCAAATTGGGTCTGGGTTAGCTCTATGCGGTTTTCCTCTTCATGATGTTCTTCAGTCTGCTCGACTGTCTTTGAACTACATGAAATGATGACTGCACCCATAAGAGTGATCGCCAATGCCTTGTTTATATATTGATATATAGTTTTCATTTTTTCTTTTTTATTGAATTCCTGAAATGAATTCGATTTGGATAATTGTCTGATTGTATTGGTTGAGGATGTCCAGATAATTAAACCGGACACTTAGGGATCTATTGAGCCCCTGGGTATACTCGACGTACCCTATGTCTCCGCTTTGAAACCCTTTTTGCGCTTGCTTCAGAATTAACTCCGCTTGTGGAAGCGCATTCGTCTGATAGTAGCTGAGACTATTTTGAAATTTATAGTATTGCTGCAACAGTGATTGCAAACGTCCCTCCAACTCGTTGCTCGCGGATTGAACCAATGCTTCATTTTCCTGTTTTTTCAGTTCAATCGTCCTGATGGCAGATGCCTGGGATTTTGCACCAAATATGGGAATGGAGATACCTACCTGAAATCCTGTAAAACGATCACCTGAACCGAAATTAACCGGATTTCCATTGATGTCCTGGTTGGGGCCATTGAGGGATTGGTTGAAATAACCAACCATCAGGTCAGGCATCAGTTTGGATTTCTCCAAAGACTTCTCTTTCTCGGCAACTGCTATTTGCTGCCTGAACCAGGCCAATGTAGGATTATCGTCCACATCTGCTTCAGCAATCAATGATTCGACTTCCCTTTGGATTAAACTATCACCAGCCGGATCAATCAATAAATCGGTATTCAAAAGCGTTTTTAGTGACGTTTGATAGATCTCAATGTCAGATTTGTTTTGTTCCAACATCACTTTGATTTCTGCAACCTGAGATTCTGCAGTAGCCTTTTCAAGCAAATTGGTTTCTCCTGTCCGGTATCTCAAATTGGCTGCTCGTGAAAAACTTTGATAGATACTGTCCTGCTCCAGAAGAAGCCTCCTTTTATTCTTTTCCATCAGCAGTCCATACCAGGTAGATTTCACCTTCTGAACCAATTCATTTTTTGTAATTGCTTCCCTCCACTCACTCGATTCAATTTTGGCACTGGCCAATTTGGATTGATTTGAGTAAACAGTTGGAAAAGCAATGGATTGATTCACATTGAACTGGTTGTCATTGTTAAACACACTGTTGTACTGCCCGTGCGTTAGACTGAAATCAGTCTTAGGCAGGTTCCAACTAGCACCCTTCAATGTCCTTTCCTGTTGGGTTTTTAAGTCTGCTGCCCGTAGTGTTGGATTGTTCTTTACAGCAATCTCTATGGCCTCATCCAATGTGTAATATTGAGACTGGCTTTCCTGTGCCTGCACCTGAGATTGGAGCATGAAAACCCCTACGAACAGGATGGGTAACACAGCTCCGGGTTTCACCTTCCATCCTTTTTCAAAATAGTAATAGAGTATCGGCAGTACGATCAGGGTCAGGAAAGTAGCTGTAATCAGCCCTCCAATGACCACTGTGGCCAATGGCTTCTGCACTTCTGCACCACCTGACTGAGATAAGGCCATTGGTAGAAACCCAAGAGACGCAACTGCGGCGGTCATAATCACCGGTCTCAACCGCGTTTTTGTGCCCTGGTAGATTCGTTCAAAGATATCCGAAACACCGTCCTTCTTCAGGTGATTGAATTCTGAAATCAGAACGATCCCGTTTAACACGGCCACTCCAAAGAGGGCAATAAACCCAACGCCTGCTGAGATGCTAAAAGGCATTCCTCTCAGATAAAGTGCCACTATTCCTCCAATTGCCGACAAAGGAATAGCTGTGAAAATCAGAATTCCTTGTTTAACCGACTTGAACGTGAAGTATAGCAGTACAAAGATGAGCAGAAGCGCAAGTGGAACAGCCACTGCGAGTCTTTGACGAGCCTCAACCAGATTCTCAAACTGACCTCCGTATGAGATAGAGTAGCCAGGAGCAAATACTACTGCCTGATCAATCTTCTTTCTAAGCTCCGTCACCACACTTTCTACATCCCTGTTTCGAACGTTGAAGGCTACTAAGATTCTTCGTCTCGTATCATCACGTTGAATTTGATAAGGCCCGTCTTCGATCTCCACATTGGCGACCTGATACAATGGAATTTGGTGTCCGTCTTTTCGTGAGATGTACAGGTTTCTCACCGACTCTAGGTCATTTCGATTGGCCTTATCCAATCTAACCACCAAATCGAAACGCCTTTCATTTTCATATACAAGTCCGGCAGACGCTCCGGCAAATGCAGCCTGAACTGATCGGTTCACATCAAGTATGCTTAATCCATACTTGGCTAATTGATCCCTTTTGTAGGTGATGACGATTTGAGGAATTCCTGTTACCTCTTCAATGTACAGGTCAACCGCACCCTCTACTCCTGAAGCAATACTTCCAATTTGATTAGCGTACTCCGATAAATCGTCCAGATTTTCTCCATAAATCTTTACTGCTACATCCTGTCGTACACCCGTCATCAGTTCATTAAATCGCATTTGAATCGGTTGTTGAAAACCAAAGGTTACTCCTGGAATTACCTCTAGAGCTTCCGCCATTTTGTTAGCTAGTTCTTCGCGATTGGATGCCGTAACCCACTCACTCTTATCTTTCAGAATAATCATAAGGTCGGCGGCCTCAATGGGCATAGGATCTGTTGGTATCTCCCCAGCTCCAATCTTGGATACCACTTGCTCTACTTCAAGAAATTGATCCAGCAGTATTTTCTCCGCCTGAGTGGTTGCCTTTATAGTGTTTTCCAGTGAGCTTCCAGTCATTACCCGTGTTTCCACCGCAAAGTCCCCTTCTTCCAACGTTGGGATAAACTCGCCTCCCATGTTAGAGAAAAGCCAAAGTGAACCTGCAAAAAGTCCCACCGCTACCCCAAGGAGAGGTATTCTCTTGTGCATGGCCCAACGAATAATGGGGTCATAGAGCCGATGGAAGAAGTCCATGATTTTATCTGAGATATTCTTCTTGTATTCGGTCTTTTTGCTTAGAAATAAGGCGGACATCATTGGAACATAAGTAAGCGACAAGATGAATGCGCCCAGGATTGCAAAACTTACAGTTTGTGCCATTGGCCGGAACATTTTCCCTTCCGTACCAACCAGAGCCAGAATAGGTAGGTACACGATAAGGATGATGATCTCACCGAATGCTGCTGAATTCCGAATCTTACTCGCGGACTTATAGACTTCCAAATCCATTTCATCCTGCGTCAGTTTTCTTCCAAATTTTAATAATCCAAGGTGATGCAAAGTAGCCTCTACGATGATGACTGCACCATCTACAATCAATCCAAAATCAATGGCTCCAAGACTCATCAGGTTGCCGGAAACTCCGAAGTAGTTCATCATTCCAAAGGCAAAGACAAGTGCCAAGGGAATAACAGATGCGACTATTAAGCCGGCCCGCATATTTCCAAGTAGCAAGAGCAAAACGAATATGACAATTAGGGCTCCTTCTGCCAGGTTCTTTGTGACTGTTCCAATGGCAGTGTTAACCAACTTGGTACGATCCAAAAACGGCTCAATGGTCACTCCTTCTGGTAAGGTTTTTCTAATTTGTTCGATCCTTGTTTTGACGTTTTCTATTACCTCAGCAGAGTTCTCTCCTTTCAGCATCATTACGATGGCACTGACCACCTCACCCTCTCCATCCCGGGTAGTGGCGCCATATCGCACCGCACTTCCCAGCTGCACGGTGGCAACATTTTTAATGAGCACTGGAATGCCATTTTCATTCGTACGAATGTTGATATTTCTGATATCCTCAAGATTTCCAACCAGCCCCTCTGTTCGAATGAAGTAAGCATTCAGGTTCTTTTCAATATATGCCCCGCCAGTATTCTGATTGTTCTCCTGAAGTGCCTGAAATATATCTGCAATGGAAACATTCATTGCTTTGAGCATATCAGGTTTAATAGCTATTTCAAATTGCTTGAGATGGCCTCCAAAGCTGCTCACATCGGCAACACCTGGCGTACCTAGCAGTTGTCTGCGCACTATCCAATCCTGGATAGTTCTTAACTCGCGAGCGTCATATTCGTCTTCGTAACCCGGAGATGTACCTACCACATATTGATAGATTTCTCCAAGACCGGTGGTGATAGGAGCCATGCCTGGCGTTCCGACCCCTGGTGGTATTTGGGATTGTACCTCGGCCATGCGTTCGTTTACCTGTTGCCGTGCCCAGTAAACATCTACATTCTCTTTAAAGACTATGGTCACCACCGATAATCCAAAGCGGGAAAATGACCTGATTTCGTCAATATCAGGTATGGTTGCCATGGTTATTTCAATGGGAAACGTAATGAGCCGCTCTACTTCTTCGGCAGCTAAAGAAGGTGATGTCGTAATGACCTGAACCTGATTATTAGTTATATCAGGGACAGCATCAATTGGTAATTGGGTAAGAGAATAGCCTCCCCAGATTATTAACCCCAAAGTAAGTAGGCCAATAATCAGTTTGTTTTTCACTGAAAAGTGAATGATTTTATCCAGCATTTTATTTTGGATTTAGAAATTCTAAATGATTTAATCGCAGGGCGTTAGCCTTTAGGCTGAAGTTCCCATACTCTGCGTCGGAAAATGAGGGCAGATTTCTCAGGGTTACTATCGTTTATTGGCTAATTACCAGACATGCGGACACTACAACTGTATGAGCGAATGCATACAGATTGGCTTGGCTAAATAAGGTGTCCGAAAAATTAGACCTGAGGAGGCTGAATTGGCTTCTCCAGATACTCAGAAGAAACTGAAAACTGGTAAAAACTACCTTTAGATTGAATGGAAAAAGTTTTGTCCCCTAATTCTATGTTTGAGAAATTATGGGTAACATAAACGGGTGCATGATTGCACTGATGCTGACCGTGAAACGGAAGATCGTCATCCTTATCATGGTCATGATGACCCTCACTATTATCATCATGGTGAACATAGTCTTCGACTATAAATTCAAAAAATGAATCTCCATCAAAAGCTTTATGTTCTTCAAAATGCTCAAAAAGTGCAGGGAGTTTCTGTAATTCACAACACATGTCCATGTTGGGAGCAAGGATCTGGATCACGAAAATCAGAGACAATGATATGGATATCACACGCTTCATCTAACAACAAATGTAATAATTTAGGTATGCAACCTGTTTGCATTGTTTTAGGAGCAGTTCGCGCATGTGCCTTTGTAGACCATGCTGGCACTGGCTGCCTTGAAACCTGTTGGAATGTTTGTTTGAGGGATTTTTGACTGAGTTAGGCAATACGTTTCACCACACCCCACGCAATGAAAGTGAATGTGCTGATCTTGTGGTTCGCATTCACAGCCTTCTTCACAGAGCGCATATTTCACCGCACCGGTTCCATCATCAATACTGTGAATGAGCTTCTTGTCTTCAAAGGTTTTAAGAGTTCTGTAAAGCGTAGCTTTATCTGCCCGTTCAAATTTTGTTTCAAGATCACTGAGACTTATTGCTGCTCCTGATTCTACGAGCTTTCTGAGTACTAACAGCCGCATGGCTGTTGGTTTGATGTCTCTATTTTCAAGTTTTTGTTCGAGCATTGACTAAAAATACGAAGAAACGCCAAACTGGATACCTGAGATCTTAGAAGGTGGATTGCCCAGAATATCGGTTTGTTCCATGAATCGATAGTTTAATCGAATCACTGTCTGGGCGGTGGGGCGAAAACTTATCGCCGGAACAACTGCCCAAATTTCATCTCCGATATTTCCTCCTGTTTCACGGAATGTCCCCTCATTCCAATCAACATATTCCAAACGCATAGCAACATTGAAAGAAGCGTTATTGAAGCCAAACAAATCCCCTGTAAGAATCGGCTGAACAAAGTCTACAAAACCTCCTTTTTGTTGATCCCCAAATTGCTGAGAAAAAGTACTAGGCACATCGATATTTATCCACGCCCATTCACCGACAATAAAGGTCTTGGTTACAGGAATTGTCGTATTAAAATCAATAGCATATACGTTCAGTCTCCTTTTATCATCCAATATCAAACCGTCTTCTTCATAGGTGTTGTAAATACCTCCCATATATGAAAGGCCAATTTCACCAACCTTGTTATGCCTTACGGCTATTTTTCCTGTCAGCAATGGCTCTCCGTTAGAGGATTCTTCGAACCGCTCTTTGTTTTCTTTAGATGCGGGTAAAAAGGTGCGATTCTCTCCGTTATTGATAATGGCTTCATTGAATCCATTGGTCAGGTAGGCTTCATATCCAAATGCCCATTCTTTCATGTAATATTTACCATAAAGTCCAAAGCCAACATTACTCCAGGTTGCTGGCAGCATATCCGTTGCAGCTATTGGGCGATCCACAAACTCCCATTTAGGTCCGTCATGATTTTGATTGAATGCTCCGATTGGATTCATCACTATTCCGCCACGTAGATTCAAAAGAGGATGCATACTGATGTCAAGTGCCGCAAACTCTATGGCTACCTCTTCTCCGCCTTCCTCAAATTCAATCTCAGAAAGAAACTTGATTTTTCTATGTATTGAGGAAGCAACAAAAAGCGTCATTCGCGGGACTCGGAAGCTATGACCATCTGTCACACCATCTTCACCAATGTATCCATAATCTGCCTCAATATATCCACCTACTGATACCGGCAACTTACCAACCTGCAGAAAAGGTCTGTTGTAAACAGCATCCATATTAAGCTGGTTTTTTGCCGTATCAACTGGTGTACGCTTGAGTAACGTACTGTCTATTTGAGCCTTTGCATCTATCGAAAGCAGAGATGTTATTGTTATAAGTATCCAACCAAACTTCCTCATGATAAATCGATTTTAAGTGTTTTACTTTCTTTTATAATTGGGAAACTTCTAAGCGATGTATCCGCCGGGCCATTTTGAACACTCCCGTCTTGTGTAAACTCACTTCCATGAGCAGGACACTGTAGGCGGTCTCCAAATACCTGAAGTTCCGTGCCTTGGTGTGTGCATTTCATGAGCAATGCTTTGTATTCATTGGCATTGAAGCGGAAAACAGCCACCGGGTATTGTAATGACTCATTCTGCACCACTACATACTTTAAATAGTTGTTTTCCTCTTTCAAAAAAGCTGCTTCAGACAGACTCAGATAGGAGCCATCTATGTTGCCGGAAATGTAGCGGGTTCCAGCACATCCTTCAAGGAGTAAACCTGTCGCCGCTATCCCAAGGCAGCCCATTCCGCATTTCCTGACAAATTCTCTGCGATCCATATCTAAAGGGATTTGAGAAACTTAATGAGTGCCTCTTTATCATCTTCAGAAAGAGAGACAAATTGATTTTTACTGTTGTCGGCTTCTCCGCCATGAAGCAGGATAGCTTCTTCAATACTTCTAGCTCGTCCATCATGCATTAAGAAGAATGATCCACCTTGCGAATTGGGCGAAAGCCCCAAGCCCCATAAGGGTGGAGTCCGCCATTCGTATGTTTCAGCAGATCCTTCGGTGGCACCATCATCTAGCCCTGGACCCATATCATGCAGCAACAAGTCAGTGTATGGGTAGAATGTCTTATTCGATAATGCTTCGATATCAGACTCTGGGGTTGTCCATTCAGGGATATGACATGAGGCGCACTGAATTTGGGTAAATATCGACTTCCCTCGTAGTACTACTGTGTTTTCTTCTGATCTAGGAATAGGAGCCTTTAATGTTTTGAGATAAAAGACCACATCACGAATCGTTTGATCCGTAACTTCCGGGTCGGTAGAAAGCTGGCTGTAAGGATCAATGGGCTCAAAAGTGGAAGTAATTCCCATATCCTGATTGTAGGCACCTACGGTCTGCTGAAGTAGATCAATAGCCGCAGCTTTCTTCCCAAAACGTCCAATTATTTTACCATTGACAGGTTGATGAAATGATTTCTGTTCAAAGTAGTCTGGTGGTGTTATGTAATTTGGTTTACCAGAAATACCATCACCATCTTCATCAAGAGAATCGACATTCTGCAGAATCTGTTGATCTGACAGTGCTGCAAGGAATCCTAACCCAGTGACAGCCGGTGGAGTAAACTTCATGAATGGAACACCATCTGGCAGCTTTTCGGGTTCAAACCCTGGTATTGCTCTATTTTGAAGTTGAGGACCTCCAATAGATAAATCCGGCAATGTGTTTGGTAGTGATTGACCAAATCTAGTGAGCGTGGTAAAAGGATGACCTTTGCCATCTCCTGCATGACAGCTTCCACAGGACGTGGCAACAAAGCCTGGTCCAAGTCCATTTTCCACTGAAAACACCTCGTCATTAAACGCAATATCTCCATCCAAAAATTGTCTTTGTTCTGAATGAGATAAACCTTCTGTAGGGCCATCCAGCAGCTCATTTTCAGCAGGAGCAGCTGGTATCATTTCTTCACATGAAATAACCAACACAAAAGTGACAATGCTCAGATATACTATTATTTTATTCATCTCAAAATAATTTTATACAAATCTATTAATTAAAGTTAGACATATCAAACTTTTAAATAAGGCATGCGATACTTACTTTTGAAACATGATCACTATCACAGAGGAGAATTACCTGAAAGCGATATACAGCCTAAATCTGGATCGAAACGGGAAGGAACTTGGTACCAATGAACTTGCGAGTCATCTTGGAATATCTCCTGCTACGGTGAGTAGTATGCTAAAGAAGCTAAAAGAAAAGGGATTCATTGATTACAAAAAATACGGTGCTATATCACTGCTGAAAGAGGGTGAAACAATTGCATTTGCTGTGATAAGAAAACACCGATTGTGGGAAACGTTTCTGGTGGAGAAAATGGAATTTACCTGGGATGAAATTCATGAGGTAGCCGAGCAACTGGAACACATTAAGTCCAAAAAACTAGTAGATCAGTTAGATAAGCTTCTGGGTTTTCCTGAGTATGATCCACATGGTGATCCAATACCGGATGCCAATGGCAAGATTAGAGGAATGCATAAAACCACTTTAGAAAATGAATCAGTCGGCAAGCCGCTAAAAGTTGTTGGGGTTAAGAATGATTCTCCGGCATTCCTTCAGCACATCACCCAATTGGGACTTGTGATCAATAGTAAAATCCTTATCAAATCACATCACGAGTTTGATGGATCTTTGGATGTTGAAATCGAAGGAGAAACTCGAATGGTTTCTCAAAAGGTTGCTGAGAATGTGTATGTTTCACCCAACCTGTAACGGCTTCAACACTGGTTGAACATGTTTCAGAATTTAAACTGAGAAAGGGAGACCGAAGTTTTATCTTCCTCAATTCTCGTCCAGGCGAAATACAACGTATCATCAACGATTTCCATCTGAGGAAATCCACTTCCTCTGGATGCACTGGTTTCGGATACAACTACCTTATCACTCAGAGAACCATCTCTTGATACTTTTCTGAATTTAATAAATGGTGTTTCTCCTTCCAGGTCAAGCCAACTCACATAGGCTGATTGATTGTCAATCATAACAATATCCACTCTACCTACCGAAACGGAATCGTCCACTATAATTGGCTCCTGAAAGGATGCTCCCGAATCATCCATAAAAGCAACCTTCACTTTGGCAATTCCCTCAGCAGCTGTAAACCAGGCTGTAGCTGTTGTGTTTTCATAAGCATCTATTCTAGGGCCATTTACCGGACATCCTGCAATCTTCCATCCATCTGAGTTAACCGTCTTAGGTTCAGACCAATCATTTCCAACAAATCTTACAAAGGACATATCTCGCATTTCTTCCTCTGAGCGATCACGGTAAACGATTACAGGTCCACCTGGGGTCATTGCGCCTCCTGTCTGGCAGCAATCACATACGCGAGAATCGAGCTCTGCTTCCTGTGTTAGGTTACCCATCATATCCAATGTGGCTGTCCGGATCGTCATTGCTCCTCCACCTCCGTGATCGCCGGAATCGTGATCACCACCTCCGGTATTGCGACCGTCCAGCCAGGAAAGTAGGAACGTTCCGTCATTCTTAGGTAGCATGGTTACAAATCCGTGCTCTGTTGGTGTGCCGTCATCATGGGGAATAATCGGTTCCGACCATTCGCCCCCGACTGGCTTATAGACCACATTCACATCGTAGGAATAGGTTCCTGAAGAGCTCTTAGCCAGAAAATGAGCAATCATATTTCCTTGCTTATCCACTGCCATCATGGGATAGTCCGCCCAATTCACAAACCAGTTGTTTCCTGAGGCAATTACCTCGGGATCTTGCCAAACATCATCTCTCAAGACAGAATACTTCAGGTCAATCCAACCCGAATCCCCTTTCTCTACCCAGGACATATACAGTAAATTGTCACCTCCCTTGGTCAAATAAGGCAAAGAAGCATTGCTCCCAGTAGGGGACTCAATACTTTGGAGTGAAGGGTTTTCTGTTGCCTTTTCTTGATTTTGCTGACAAGATAAAAGCAGTAAGGAAGCTATGATTAATGCGCTTAATAATTTCATTTCAGGTAGGTTTTAAGTTGTTCAATTTGTTCAAGACTATCCCATTTCCGTGCGCCAACAAGTGTTTCTAATAGCTTACCATCTTTTCCAATAATGAAAGTAGTTGGCAAAGAATAGACGCCTAAAGATTCTACAGAAGTTTGAATTTGAGCAAACGTGAGGTCAAAAGGTCGTCTTTCGTTGAATTGCTGAATCTTTTCAAGTGATTCATCCGATGCTAGGAGTAACACAAAGTCACCCGGCAATTCATTTTGCATCTTCACCAGATCGGGCATTTCCCTGATGCAAGGAGTGCACCATGTAGCCCAAAGATTAAGAATGACAATTTTGTTTTTGAATTGCTCTTTGTCCAGCGTTTCACCTTTCAAATCTGCCAGTTTGATTTTACCGATAAACGTGTCCTTCTCCGGTTGACAGGAAATCAAACCAATTAGTAAAAACGAAATGATTAGCAGCTTTTTCATTGATTCTCAACATCAAACGCCACAGCCGTCTGATCCCATTTAATGGTGATTTGTCCATTCTTATCGTCGATTTCACTGACCTCAAAAGTTAAGGACTCTACAACTTTATCCAGCTTTTGAACCGGAGTTGACACCCGAACCATATCATTTGCCTGATCGTAATCATCCGCAAGGTGCATGTCCCAGTCTTTACTGATAATGATTGTCCATTCTTCTTCACCAGGAATGGTGAACAGTCCATACTTCCCTGCTGGAATTTCTACGCTGTTGATGATCACATCTTTATCAAAAGAAATGGTGGTGGCCTTGTGTGCTCCGGTTGCCCAAACTGTGCCATAGCCGACCAATCCTCCGAAGATCATTCGACCTCTTTTACTTGGTGATCCATAATCAATGTGGACATGGTTACCACCCACCATCGCCATGGAAGCCGTTCGGGGACTCAGTGGTTTTTTCTTTGTGTCCTCTTTTTTAGCTTCATGCTCATGGTTTGCATGAGAATCTTTTTCACTGCTTTCTTGCTCACCTTTACCAGGGCTTCCACAACTAAAAAGCAATGCGAAAATTGTAAGTGTTAGTGCTGTCGTCTTCATGGTTTTTATTTTATCTTAATCTTAAACTATTACCTATTACTGAAACGGAGCTGAGGCTCATGGCCAATGCAGCAAGCATCGGACTCAACAAAAGACCAAATACAGGAAAAAGCACTCCTGCGGCTATTGGTACACCTAGCATGTTGTACACGAAAGCAAAGAACAGGTTCTGCTTGATGTTTCTCATTACATCTGTGCTCAACTTCCGAGCCCTCACAATCCCATCCAATTCTCCCTTAACCAGTGTAAGACTTGCACTTTCAATAGCTACATCCGTACCTGTACCCATAGCAACTCCTACATTGGCCTGTGCAAGTGCCGGGGCATCATTGATTCCATCACCTGCCATAGCTACAATTTTTCCTTCTTCTTGGAGCGCTTTGACTTTCTCGTATTTGTTTTCCGGTAAGAGATCCGCTTCGTATCCATCTAATCCAAGCTTATCTGCAACCGCTTTGGCTGTATTCTTATTGTCACCAGTGAGCATAATCACCTCCAGTCCTTGGTCCTGCAAATGCTTAATGGCATCAGCGGATGATTCTTTGATTGGGTCAGCCACGCTGATGAACCCGGCTACCTCCTTATCAATCACTACAAACATGACCGTTTGCCCTTCCAGCTGTCTTTGCTTCACATCTTCATCATGCTCCTTATCCAGTGTTAAATCAAATTCCTCCAGGAGCTTTTTGTTGCCAATGGCTATATGGAGTCCATCTACTTTGCCGGTAATGCCTTTACCAGTAATGGAGTTAAAATCGTCAACCTTCTGAGGCTTCAATCCTTTGTTTACAGCACCCTCAACAATGGCATGTGCCAATGGATGTTCACTACTTGATTCGAGTGAAGCGACATTCTTAAGAATGTCGTCCGCATTATGTTTATCAGTAATTGACTGAACATCCTGCAAGGATGGCTTCCCTTGTGTTATCGTTCCCGTTTTATCAATGACCAGTGTGGTCACCTTGTGCATTTCTTCTATGGCTCTTGCATCCTTTACCAAAATCCCCTGCTTCGCACCTTTTCCTGTTCCCACCATTATGGACATGGGAGTAGCTAATCCTAATGCACACGGACAGGCAATGATTAGCACGGTCACGGCGCTGGTGAAAGCATAAACCAACTTAGGATCAGGGCCCCAAATCGCCCATACGGCAAAAGCTATGATGGCAATCGTAACGACGATAGGAACAAAATAGCTGGACACTTTATCAGCCAGATTCTGAATGGGTGCCTTTGTCCGACTGGCTTTATTGACCATCTCGATGATCTGGGATAGTAGTGTATCACTTCCTACTTTCTGCGCTTTCATTTGAAAGGAGCTGGTACCATTGATCGTCCCCCCTATCACTTGATCTCCTTCCGATTTCTCAACGGGAACAGGTTCACCTGTGATCATCGATTCATCGATACTGCTTTTTCCTTCGGTTATCTCACCATCTACAGGGATCTTTTCACCAGGTTTAATCTTAATGATATCATCCAGCTTCATATGTTCCAATGGAATCGTCATTTCCTCACCATCTCTAATGACCGTTGCTTCAGGTGGTACAAGGTTGAGAAGCTCCTTGATGGCAGAATTGGTTTGACTTCTTGCTTTTGCTTCCAATAATTGTCCTAATAGAATCAGGGTAAGAATGACAACTGCAGCTTCAAAATATAAGTGAACAGCTCCTCCCTCAGATTTGAATTGATCAGGGAAAATGTCAGGAAACAGCAAGGCAAAAATGCTAAACAGGTATGCAGCTCCAGCTCCCAATGTGATGAGAGTCCACATGTTTGGCGAGCGGTTGATGATTGATTTGTACCCTCTCACAAAGAAATTCCAACACGAGTAAAAGATCACTGGTGTACTTAAAGCAAACTGCACCCAACCCCAGGTCTTTTCGCTTGCGATTTCGGATAAAGAAACACCTATCATCTCGCTCATGGCAATGAAGAAGACAGGTAGTGTAAAAGCCACCGAAATCCAGAACTTGGTCAGCATTTTCTTGTATGCTTTCTGTTCCTCCGAACCACCATCAGCAGAGGCTTTTTTCGGTTCCAAGTCCATTCCGCATTTCGGACATGATCCCGGATGATCCTGCTCTACTTCAGGGTGCATCGGGCAGGTGTAAATGGTTTTCGAACTTTCTTCCTTTTCCAAATCCATTCCGCACTTAGGACAATCCCCTGGCTTGTCATATTTCTTATCTCCTTCGCATAGCATGGGACAATAGTATTTGCCAGATCCTCCAGTGTTCTTTTTTTTGATTTTTGGCATTGGATGGTGATGATGCTCATGTGACCCTGGAAGGTGAATGTCATAGCGATCTCCCTCCTTTTGCAAGGCTTCTTTAAGTGTTTCAATTGGAATATGAGACTCCATTTGAACAACCGCTTCCTTATTTGCTAAATCAACGGCAACATCGGAGATACCCTCAACTGCTTTGAGCGTTTTCTCTACATGACTCTTGCAACCATTGCAGGTCATTCCTGAAATTTGATATGTGTGTTTCATCTTATTCGTAGATTAATGAAACAAAGTTCGGAGGTGTGTAACTGAATCGATTTCATAATCATGGATTTGATTTACACAATCTTGTCAAGAGGTTTTCTATCCGATTGAAACATGGTCTTGTACTCTGACATACTAAGTCCTGTTTCTTGTTTGAACTGCCCAGATAAATGATTGATGCTGGAATAATCAAGTATGGAAGCAATTTGAGAAAAGGAATGGGAACCATCCTGAATCAGCTCCTTAACCTTCTCGAGTTTCAATCTTAGGAAATACTTCTCAATGGTAATGTGTTCCCTTTGAGAGAAGACTTTGCTTAGTGATGAATAATCCCTTCCCAATTCATCTGAAATCATGGTCGAAAGCTTGTTCTTTCTTTGAATAGGAAGCTGGTCAATCATGGAGATAAGAAATACCTTTACCCCTTCAACAAGAATCTCTTCTTTGTTTTCAATTAGCTCAAAACCATGTGCTTCAAGGGCATTAACGATGGATTCAAGATCAACTGATTTTGAATCAATATCAATTACTCCTAATTCAATAGCATGCACTTCCACACCGAGATTGGTCAACTCGTCTTTGATCACTTTTTTGCAGCGATCACAAACCATGTTTTTGATGTGGAGAGTAGTCATGATTACAGTGCTTCAGTTACTTTTCCGCACTTCAACATTTTGTCACCGAAGTATGGATTTCTTATTTGATCGGACATACTTAGCCAGCTTGCTCCTGTATTGTCAAAAGCCATTGGACAGTACTGCACATAGACTCCATCTTCTGAATCATTGGCTTTCAGTGAAGCAATCAGGCCATCCGTCACCGTTTTGAAGGATGTGCGTTGGGCTTCAACATCGTCACTGGATGCGATTGTTTTTGCAGCCTCAACAATGTCAGCATTCCAGTTCTCATTGGTTGCAGATTCAGCGAGTTTAGATGCTGCATTCTTTGCTGCTGAAGCGTCCGTTTGAACCAAAGCATCTTTTAGCGACATGTAGTCAGAAATGCCAGAAGATGCTTCTGTTGCTTCAGTTTTAGCCACTTCTTTGGCTTCCGATTTCTCTTCCTTTTTTGTAGAGCTGCAAGAAGCAATCGCCAATGCGAGCCCAAGTGTCAATAGTGTTGTTTTCATCGTATTTAAGTTTAAAAGTTTAATTCATTATTTAAGTTCTTCTTCCACATTCCCGCAGGTGAGCATGGCGTCCCCGAAATAAGGATTCAAGATTTCATCAGAGTCACTTAACCAAAATGCTCCTTGAAAATCAAAGGCCATTGGACAGTATTGACGATAGCCACCTACTTCTACCTGATATTTTTTTAGGGTATGAAATAATTGATCGCTCAAGGGCGAGAGCATCATTCTAGCTTTTTCCAGATCAGTTTCATTTTGAATACCTTCAGTGGATTTCTGAAGTATGTCCAAGTCTTTCATCCACTCGATGTGTGCTTCATCTTTTACCAACTTCATATCTACTTCATCAATAGCCTTCTGAAGGTTTTCAACTTTCTTGGCTGCTGTATTCACATCACTTTCTATGAGCGCATCCTTTACCGGTAGATAGGCTGAAAAAACAACTTGAAGTTGCTCCTTAAATAGAGGATCACTTTCATACGTTTGTTCGGATTCATTCACTTGCAACTCGCTCATTTGATTTTTGCTTTGAGAAGATCCTTGGCTCATTCCACCATGATCATGACCTGTCATAGCAGCTCCACCTTCCGGGCTCATCATCGATGGCTTGCCTGCAAGCTGAGCTGCAGCATCAATACTGAACGTTCCATTTACAGCGATTTCTTCACCTAGTTCCAATCCATTTTCAATGATGTAAGCATCTCCTAGTGCCGAGCCGAGTGTCACTTCACGCATTTTAAAATGCAACCCCTGATCTGAGGATAGTTTCACATAAACTACGGATCGTTTTCCTGTCCACATTACTGCTGATTTAGGTACTGTCAATTGATCTGACATCTTCCCTAGTTGAGTTTTAACCTCGCCGGAAGCAAACATCTCAGGCTTCAATACTCCGGCACTGTTTTGGACAACTACCCTAGCTTTTGTCACCCGCGTTTTGGGATTGATCGCAGGATCGATGTAATCAATCTTGCCTTTAAAAGTTTGCCCTGGTAGTGAACTAATATTGAATTGAATTGAATCACCTTTATTGATCCAAGACAGGTCACTTTCATATACATCGAATTGCACCCAAACTCTGGATAGATTGGCAATCTCATAAAGGGTTTGCCCTCTATTGACATAGTCGCCAAGATTGACCTTCCTGTTGGTTACGTATCCTGATTGATCCGCCAGTACTGGAAACTGATCCTGTGTCTTCCCTGTAGATATAATCTGATCTATTTGAGTTTCGGTCAGCTTCCAGTTCTTCAGCTTTTCCCTGGCCGCTCGATATAAATTGGGCTGACTTTCTCTGATTTTATAAGCCTCGAACAGCTCTTCCTGAGCAGTTACCAACTGGGGTGAATACAAACTTGCAATCACGCTTCCCTTACCGACATACTCTCCTGTAAAATTCACAGCAAGCTTTTCAATCCTTCCGGGAAAGTGTGTAGTCTGGCTGAAGATTAATCGCTCGTCCTCCTGCACTTTGCCATTCAATCGAATGGTTTTCATCGCCGATTCACTACCTACAATTGCCGTAACAACATTGGCCAACTGCATCGCAGTAGGTGACATGGTAATGGCCATAGGATCAATACCTTCTCCATTGTCGTCTTCTAATGGAATGAGATCCATCCCACATATCGGACAAGCGCCTGCTTCATTTTGTCGAATCTGGGGGTGCATAGAGCATGTCCAAACGGTCTCTCCATTGATGACTTCAGTGTGCGAATGTTCTGCTTCCGAACTTCCACCAAAAAAAACCCATCCAAGCAGCAAACCACCTGCGAGGGTCGCTACAATTACAATGATTAGTGTTCTTATTGAAATTTTCATTTAATATTTTTTAGCTGTCAAATAATTAAGCCTGGCCACTGCAACGTGATAGTCCATCATCGCTGTAGCCTTCATTTTTTTATACTTTAAGAGTTGTTGTTGCGTACGCAATACCTCTTCGAATGCTGTTCCTGAGTTCCCGTAGGCAGAAAGCAGGAGATTAATCACCTGCTGCGTTTCAGCAATTTGTGCGTCATAGAGCTGAAGGAGTTCCATTTGTTTTACTCTGTCGAAATCAGCCATTTCATATCCGGATATGAGCTGATTGATTCGATCCTCCTTTTGAAGGGAATAATTTTCCTGCATCAGCTGGGCTTCTTTCTTTGCCGCTTTGTACTTTCCTCTAAAAATGGGGATACCCACAGTGACCATTGGCATCAAAGCATTCTGGCCATTGTCTGGAACTGACATATCGGTACGTTCACTTACAATCACATAATCCAAACCCACTCCCAGCTTTGGTAAGCCTTGCTTCTCAGCTAACACCTCTTGCTTCATGCTCGCTTCCAATCGAATTTCCAATTCATCCAAGACAGGATTATTGGCCAGTAATGAATCTCGATTGACTGCCAAATCAGTGACCAATAGGGAATCTGTAACTACCACTTCAGCATGCTCTTCTCTATTCAAGAGCTTGTTGAATGAGGTCACCAATGGTTGCTTTTTCTTTCTGAGAATTTCCAAATTGGTTAATGCATCCTTGAGCATGATGTCCACTCTAAGTACATCAACCAATGTCCCTTGATCATTTTCAAACCTAGTGGTTGCAATGGTCTTGTATGACTCAAGGATTTCTGCATTCTCACTTTCCAGCACAATCCATTTATCCAATTCATAGAGCGGATAGTAGGCCGCCGCAACTTGATAATAAAGCTTATTCCGAGCATCCAAAAAGACCTGATATTGAGCTTCTGCATTCAGGGTAGCTACATCACCGCTTGCTTTTAATGTTCCAAACCAAGGGAACATTTGAGTGAGTGAGAAACGTGCTCTTTGTGGGCCAACTCGAGTTTCAACCGGAGAGATAAAATATCCAAATGAAAAGGTTGGATCCTGTAAGCTGTTAACCTGAGGGATGCGTTCCAATGCTGCCTCGAAAGCTTTGTATTTGGCTTCTAGTCCTGGATTGTTTTCCGCTGCAATTTGAAAGTATTCCTCTAAAGTTTGAGCACTTCCTGGAAGCACCACACTTAAGGTCATCACTATGATTAGATACTTTTTCATTGCTTATTCAATTTTCGTTCTTCACGCATACAATACAGTACCGGCACCACGAAGTATGTGATTGCCGCCACGGCCATTCCTCCAAAGGCTGGGATTGCCATAGGGATCATGATATCAGATCCTCTTCCGGTAGATGTAAGAATTGGAAGCAAGGCAATGATGGTCGTGGCAGAAGTCATCACAGCTGGTCGGATTCTCCGTAACCCTGCTTCTACAACAGCCTCACGTATTTCAGGGATCGTTTTTGTTCTGTTCCGATCAAAACTTTGATCCAGATAAGTGCCCATTAAGACCCCATCATCCGTGGCTATTCCAAATAAGGCGATAAAACCTACCCACACCGCTACACTTAGGTTGATGGTTTTAATCTGAAAAAGGTCTCTAAAGTCAACTCCTAGCAAGGAGAAGTTGAAAAACCAATCTTGCCCGTAAAGCCAGATCATGATAAATCCACCACTAAATGCCATGGCGATTCCGGTGAAAACCATCAGTGAAGTGGTCGTGGATTTGAATTGGAAATAAAGGATCAAGAATACGATCCCCAACACCACAGGAACAATGATGGCCAATCGCTTTTCAGCTCTTACCTGGTTTTCATAGCTCCCTGAGAACTTGTAACTGATTCCGGAGGGTACATCCAACTCCCCACTATCAATTCGCTCTTGGATAGTACGCTGAGCATCATTCACCACATCCACTTCTGCATAGCCATCTCGCTTATCAAAGAGGACATACCCGACCAGAAAAGTCTCTTCACTTTTGATGGCTTGTGGCCCTCTCACATATTCAATGTCCACCAACTGCCCAAGTGGAATTTGTGCTCCTGTCGGAGTTGGAATCAATACCTTGGCTAGAGATTCGGGATCGTCTCGGAGCTCTCTAGGATACCTAACTCGTACAGGAAATCGTTCTCGCCCCTCAACTGTCGTGGTGACCTTCATACCACCAATGGCAGTTTCAATTGTTTGTTGAACGTCTTCAATATTGAGTCCATATCGAGCGATTTGCTCTCTGTTAATGTTGAGATGCATGTAAGGTTTCCCAACTATTCTGTCAGCAAAGACAGCTTCTGTTTTCACTGATGGAACTCGTTTAAGGATCTCCTCCAGTTGCAAACCGAAATCTTGTATCGTCTGCAAATCAGGCCCATATACTTTGATTCCCATTGGAGCTCGCATGCCTGTTTGAAGCATAACCAATCGGGTTTCGATCGGCTGCAACTTCGGAGCGGAAGTCACGCCAGGTATTTTGGTCACCTTGATGATCTCATTCCAGATATCATCCGGAGACTGAATTTCAGGTCGCCAGTTGCGGAAATACTTTCCATTGTCATCTTCAATCAGTTGGGATTGCTTGATCCCTTTTTGTAGCGCATCTTCATTGCTGATGAATGTTCCATCGGTCAACTCAAAACGCCCATCGTCATCAACTCTAAATCGTACCCTTCGACCACTTTGGTTCACCATGTATTCCGACTTATAATTGATCACATTCTCATACATGGAAATGGGTGCAGGATCCAATGCTGACTCAACTCTACCTAGTTTACCGACCGTCAGATCCACCTCGGGAATATTGGTTAGCAACATATCCAGCTGGCCAACCACTTTTCGATTGTACTCAATGCCTGAATGTGGCATGGAAGTAGGCATAAGCAAGAAACTTCCTTCGTCAAGTGATGGCATAAACTCTTCGCCAACACCAGGAAAAGCATGAGCGAATGTCGACCAGACTTTGGAGGACTGAACCTCAACACCCATCGCCTCAAATCCTTTGGATACAAAGCCAAATACCGAGCTGAATCCTAGCCAGATATTGGCTGCTAAGAGGATTAGAAAAGTTGGAATGAGCATGAATTTGACCTTATTGGCCAGGCACCATTTTAGTATCGACTTGTAGTAATATTGAAGCAACGTGAATGCTCCCAGAATAACACCAATCAGAAGCGCAACAAAAAGCACGTTCGTAAATACACTTTTCCCTGCTCCAAGAGGCAACCAATATTTACCAAGCAACCAAACCACACCGACGACAGCCAGAATAAGCTCCGCCTTGTTTAATAGTCCATTGTACCATTTTTGAGGGCGTTCTTTTCTTTTATACCAAGCTTTGAAGAAAACCAGTGATCCGAAAAGTAGCAACATGATACCACCCCAAATCTGGCCGAATGCTAACCCCACTATCCCTATGAGGATCAAGCCAAGGTTTACGACTTGTTGCACCTTCTCATTTTTAATTCTGGCTCCAAAGAACCAGTAAGCCAGCGTTGGTAAAATCAATAGTGACACGATTAGCGCTGCAACCAATGCAAAGGTTTTGGTAAAGGCCAGTGGGCCGAATAGCTTACCTTCAGCAGCCTGCATGGTGAACACAGGAATAAAGCTGACAATGGTGGTTGAGACCGCTGCGAGTATGGCAGTTGCTACCTCAGCTGAACCATTGTAAATCGTGGTGATTAACTTTTGATCCGCCGGAGCTTCATCCAGATGCTTGATGATGTTTTCGGAGAGAATAATCCCCAAATCGACCATCGTACCGATGGCAATAGCGATTCCGGACAGTGCCACAATGTTGGCATCTACACCAAAATAGCGCATGGCAATGAACACCATAAGCACCGAGATGGGTAAAATACTGGATATCAGGAATGAGGCTCTTAGATTGTACACCATAACAATCACTACCAGAATCGAAATCAGGATTTCCAATGAAAGTGCCTCTTCAAGTGTGCCCAGTGTTTCATAAATCAATTGGGATCGATCATAGAAAGGCACAATGGTTAGCTGGCTCTCTTTCCCATTCGCGAGTGTTTTCTTTGGAAGACCGGGAGCGATCTCCTTAATCTTGTCCTTCACATTGTTGATGACCTCCAGTGGATTTGCACCATATCTGGCGACCACCACTCCACCGACCACTTCAGCCCCGTCTTTATCTAGTAATCCTCTTCGAGTAGCCGGGCCAAGCGATACACGACCAATGTCCATAACCCGGACAGGTACATTGTCTTGAACAGCAACAACTGCTTTCTCCAGATCTTCAACAGACTTGATGTAGCCCAAACCTCTGACCAGATATTCAGCCTGGTTTATTTCAATGGTTTTTGCGCCAACATCTTTGTTGGATTGCTTTACAGCCGTCATGACTCGATGCAGCGGGATGTTATATGCCAAAAGCGCATCCGGATTTACGTCGATTTGGTATTCCTGAACAAATCCGCCTATGGAGGCTACTTCTGAAACTCCTTTGGTTGCATTTAACCCATACTTTACATAGAAATCCTGAACGGTTCTGATCTCATGCAGATCCCATCCTCCGGTTGGGTTGCCATTCTTGTCTCTTCCTTCTATGGTGTACCAATACACCTGACCAAGAGCTGTGGCATCTGGGCCGAGTGTTGGCTGAACACTTTCTGGCAATAGGCCAGATGGAATGGAATTGAGTTTTTCAAGAATTCGTGATCTACTCCAATAAAACTCAATGTCTTCATTGAAAATGATGTAGATACTGGAAAAGCCAAAAATGGATGAGCTTCGGATGGATTTTACACCTGGGATACCTAAGAGATAGGTAGTCAATGGATAGGATATCTGATCTTCAATATCCTGAGGTGACCTCCCTTGCCATTGGGTGAATACAATCTGTTGATTCTCCCCGATATCGGGAATGGCATCCACAGGCACAGGATCAGAAGGCAATGAGCCAACCTTCCACCCGAACGGTGCAGTCACAATCCCCCAGGCAATGAAGCCAATAAGGATAAGGACTGTAACTAGCCTATTTTCTAAAAAGTATTTTATGAATCGATTGAGCATAATATGTTTTGAGTTGAAACTGAGACATCAGTTCAAAATGGGCATGATCTGCCCGACCTGACATATTTGTCAGGAACATATTAAGCGTATTATATGATGAAGACCTGGTGAAGGATCGGTATGTCCTCTGTCACCAGAGGTGGGCCGTACTCCGTTAATTGTGGGTTTTCCTGATCAGCAGAAAAGACATGTAGGTATGAGACAACAAATACAGCAGCAAAATCAATATTCAAAGATGTTTGCTCTACACTTAGCTTAAACTCATCCTCAACTTCTACGCTGAGGTATTCATTCTCGCAGCAAGGAGTTTTATCCAGATAGGTCTTTCCATCTGACTTGCTCTCACATTCTTTATCCATATCTGCCATGCCACAGTCCAGATGCTCGTGCCCAATCATCAATTTGGCTTCAACTGCTAGTCCCCCACAGTAGTGAGTGCCTACAGCAAAACCCAGATGACTTGTAAGCATCAGGAGTGCGAGTGATATGGATACAACTTTTTTCAACTTAGCAAATATACGAAAAGCAAAAAGGAAGGATTTACAGAATTATGGAAGAGAGTTATATGATTTTGTCGTTATCAATTAAACTCTGTTACATAAACGTGTCATAGAAAGTACTTAAACAAATTTCAACTACACTTCGATGTTATTATTATAGCTTATCTTTAAATGATAACATGAAAGCAATTCTATATACCCGAGTCTCAACCAAAGACCAATCCACTTCTCGTCAGGTCAATGAAATGAAATCATTAGCTGGATTTGAGATAACCAAAGTTTTTTCTGAAAAAATTTCTGGATTCTCTGTATCAGTTTCTGATCGTCCGATTCTTCAGAAGACTCTCTCCTACCTGAAGCCAAACAATATTGAATGCATAATGGTATCTGAAGTTTCAAGACTTGGGAGAAATACTCATGAGGTACTAGGGTTAATTGAAGAACTTAAGCAACTAGGGATTGCTATTTATATTCATAATTTGGGTACCACAATAAACAAGTCAGAGTCCTCAAGTGAGATATTCACTAAACTAATAGTTACTATCATGGCTGACCTGGCCAGATTGGAAAGTGAGCAAATGAGCTATCGAATCAAGTCTGGAATTAAAGCGCGAAAAGCGAATGGACTAACCACCGGTAGAAAAATTGGATCTATAGAATCAAAAGAGAAATTTCTGTCTAAGCATTCTGATATACAGAAGTACTTGAATAAGGGATATTCTTCAAGGGAGATCCAGAAGTTATGCAAGTGTTCTCCTAATACAATTAAGAAAGTCAAAGATTATGGGCTTGATATATACATTTAAAGATTTTGATTGCGTAGAATACCTCAGAAATTTTGCTGCGAATAAGATTAGGAAAAGATTTGATCTTTCTACAAGTCGAGCGCTAAATGTTCTAGCAAAATCTCTATTATATATTGACTATGGTGACTTAATCGATGATATCAAAAATGTAGAAGAGGAATACGAAAGTCGTAACGGTTGCTTCTTTAGTGAATTTGTTCTGGCTGATGAACTAAAAATTGACATTAGTGAAGCCTATTCACTAAAGAAAGAGTTAGATAATCATCATTTTTATGGTTCCGGAATTTCCCATGGAAACATTGAAGTCACAAACCTCTCAAATGTAAGTTCCTATTCCCTTAATATAAGTCTTGGAAAAGAAACTCGGTTGATGTTCAGCTACCCGATCGACTTTTATTCTCGAATATATGATCAGTCCTTTAGACTTGATAGTGATACATATTCAATTGAGGCGTTGTGGTGTGATGGATTTAGTTTTTTACATCCTTCATACTTTTTAACTCTAGAGAACATGAAATTGTACATGGAAGCAATATTTGAATCCCTTCTATCCTACAATGATCTTGTTGTTAGCTATTCACAATTCGATAATTGGATAAAACATGATCCAATAACCTATAATTTCATTAAGTACAATTTTGAAAATTACCCGGTCTATAATGGAACAGTTGAGGAAAGTCCCTATGGCTTATTCTTTCCAAGCGGACCTAAAAAAAGTCTACGTAAAAGGCTAGGCTATAAGAGTCCATTACTTTCCACCCAAACCTCAGAAAGTCTAAAAACTAAAATAGAGTTGGTTGACAGAGGAGATGTTTTCAAGAAAGCTAGAGAGAAACAATGTATGACTAAAACCAGATTGGCTAAATTGTGCCATCTATCTGTTAGAACTATCTATAATGTTGAAAATGAAAAATGTTCCCATTATACTGATACAATAAGAAAACTTGCCTCAGTTCTTAAATTAGATATCTCAAGTTTTCTTCCCATCGAAAGTTAACCAAGAAGACATATTACTATAATGATCATTTTTTCTTTGTCTTGAACTAGAGTGATCATCCATCATTTCGATCAGATTCAATATCTGAACTTGGTAAGGCCAAGGAAGGTCATAAATTTTCTTGTAAGAATCCTCAAGCTGTAACCTAATTTCACCCGAACGATCAATATCACCGTAACAAAGCCACATCAAGTCTACTTGCAAGGCATTTGAAATTTTTGCCAATGTTTCAAAATAAACTTTCCCAGGAGACTTTCCTCTTTCATATTTATACATAGAAGCTCTATTTAAACCAGCTACATCCGCAAGTTCTTCTACGGACAATCTCAAACGAGCTCTAGCCTCTGTAATCCTGAATCCAATCGCTTCTTTATCAAGCACCTCGTCTACCATAGTAGACAAAAATAGGTCATAAATCAACTTTCTGTCTACTACAGTAGACAATAGCTAGCTTTCGGAAATACTTTGCCGACCAATTTGACTGTAAGTGAAAGAAGTTTTGGACTATTTACTCCCCTAATCAAAACTTATAGTTATGAATCCAACCCTAATCACAATTGATGGCAATAATTATATAGCTTCAAACGAACTTGAAAAACTAGGCTCTTCCTCTGAAGAAATAGAAAATGGTATTCAAGATTATCTAAATGGAAAGTCCGCGCAATGGAAATGCTTCTGGAAGACTGACCAAAATGAGACATTCATTGATTTGGTCTCGCTTCCTGACAGGATTAGAAAAAAATTGAAGTGCGATCTATCTGTAGATCTTAATGTCATTCAACCACTTAGCCCATTGAATGGGATGCAGACCATTGATCTTCTTACCGCTTTGAAAGAAGGGTATAAGGATTTCCTAGTTCACTATCAGAATTTCAAAAAGGACAAATGTGAGAAATACGCCAAGAAGCATTCCATCCTTCATAAATGCTGTGAGATGTATATATCAAATAAAGGAAAAAGAGGGACAATGCTTTGGTTATATAAAGCACTAAGGAACTTGAAAATTGAATACTATGAAGATCTTGATTCTTTTAGACGAAAGCTACGCCAGATTCTTAATTCTCGAAAGAGGTTCCCTGAATTGATCATTCACGGATCCGAAGGAAATTCAAATCTGTCAGTTCGAAAAGTAACCAAATGGCATAAGCTAAAAGCAATGGACCTCTTGTCACAAGGTTATCTGAAAAAAGAAATTCTGTCTATAATGAATAAGTCCTGTGGTCCAGGACAAAGAATTTCATATTCAAGTTTACTCAGACTGATTACCAAGAAGATGGAGAATCTAACAGCTGAGGATAGGTATGGTTATAAATTCTTCAAGGAGAACCTTGAACCATATATCAGAAGACAAAAACCAAAATACAAATTCCAAGTGGTAGAAGCCGATGGTACCAGATTCCAAATACCATATTATGAAGAAGGTTCAGAATATCCGAAGTTTCTGATACTTTATGTCATTATTGATGTGTTCTCATCAATGATACTTGGATACAGTATTGGAAAAAGAGAAGATACCCAGCTCGTTCTCGATGCATTTCACATGATGCTAAAAGTCCATAGTTATATGCCAGCATGTGTGATTGTAGATAAATCCTCTTCTCATCAATCGAATGACTTTCAGGAATTTCGCGATCTAAGCAATAAGTATTTCGGGACCCTCTGGAGAGAACATTTACCTGATTTTCCGAATGCTAAGGGAACTGTTGAAAATTTCAACTTTAATCTAAATGTTCAAATTGTTCGAAATCATCCCGATTACCTCGGTTTAAGTATGCATGCTAAATCTAAAGACCATGTTTTGCGTAGAGACAAATACCAAACTATTACAAAAAAGAAGAAGAAGCTGCTGTCTGAAGACAGACTAAGACATCTTATTTCTACAATAATTAATAAGTGGAATTGTACCATTACCAAAGAGAAGTCTCCTGAGCAAAAACATAATCTAGGCGAAATACTTGATGCAAAGACTATTAATGAAGAACAGATCGCAAGGTTGTGTTGGAGTAGTGTAGATAAGAAAGTCAGAAGATCCCGAATTATCCAGAACAATAAAGAATACGCAATCGACAAAAATCAGAATCGTGCAAAATGGAATGGGTCTGTAATCCAGGTCTTTTATCATTCAAATCACCCTGAGCACGTGTTTCTATTTGATGGTGATGAGTTCATAGAAAAATGTCAATTAAAACGCAATTATTCTGAACATGACCCATCCAAATTCAATCAAATAAAGAAGAACAAAGACTTTAGAGAATATTGTGGTAGCAAAGTCAAAGAAAACCGACAAGAGCTTCATGAGTTCGAATCTTCCAATTCAATATTTCCGGCCATAACATCTTCCAAAGAAGAGGCTAATGAAGCATACGAAAAATTCCTTTATGAAGAGTTGGAGAATCAGGATTCAAAAGCAAGTGAAACTCCTGAAGTAAATGCCTTACCAACTCCTAAACTTTAATGACATGTTAGTAACTGATTTAGAACTTGACTACGAAGTGCTACCTACCTCCAATTATCTACTTATTAATAAATGGATCAACTATACAATAAAGAAGAAGTGTTTAAGTCTAATCACCGGCCAAAATGGCTATGGTAAGTCTTCAGCTTCAAGGGATATTGCTATCACATCGGAAGGCATAAAGTACTTTCAAGTAGATGTAGGAGAACCACCAAAGATATTCTATGCAAAATTTCTTCATGAGTTGGCAGAAAACGAACGGCTTGATATTACTAAGTTAAAGACCAAGTACATCCATTATTTAATTGAAAGATCATCTTACATTATCAATGACCGCAATGATATAAGTCTGATAATAATAGATGAGTTTGGGAATTTCAATAGACTATATCTTCCATTTCTTAGGCAGATATGGGACAATATTCATTCAACAGCTGGATTAGTTTTAGTTGGACCCCCTTCCATTGAATTGGATTTAAGCAAATGGCAAAAGGAGAGCATTCCTGGAATTAATGAGCTATTATCTCGGATTGGTACTAATAGGGTCCGATTAAAAGAAACCACTCACAGAGATCTAAAACTAATTTGTAATGATAAAGGAATTTACGATTCTCAATTCATCTCTAATCTTTATAGAACTACACGAGACTTACGAATCGCTGATGACATATTAGAAAAGAAGTTGGAAGGGATAGAATTAGTGGAATGAAAGAGATTTATCTAATTACTTGTCCCATCACTGATTCACCAATAGCAATAAGCAAATCTGAGTTTGGTGAATTTCCTTATAGAGTGACTAAGAATCCGAAATATCACAGATGGAGAAAAGAGATTAAAACACTCGATCTCAGACCTCAATTTAAACTAATAGATCTTGTTGATGATGCGGATCTCGACCTCATTTACGAAATGTATCTCGCCCTTTTCCAAGGGTGGAATGTCAGATTGTATAATTTCTATAATGGACCCAAATACAAGGTTCCAAGGGCCATCGAAAATTCCAGCATTCAAGTTCTTAAAACAGATAAATTTTTGCTTATGGACTTACCAAACCTGCCATCAATACTAGGTTCTATTTCTGATCATTTTATGAATAAAAAAATGTCAGCTAGAGATCGAATTATTATGTATGAGCTGATACTTGCCTGTGCACTGAACTCTTGCACCACTGAGACCTGGGCAAAGGTTCAATCATTATCTTATAAGCGAGCAAAGGAGCTTGTTATGGATCTTATTAGTTCAGAAAAATATGATTGTTCCTATCTGCTTCAGATCACAGACTATTTAGTTAATTCTCCCAAAAGGAAAGAGCTTGAACCCAGACTATTAGTTAAAATTAGTAAAATGTCTCTAACCCGGATTTTGAGTATGTTAAACTACATTTTCGCTTTTTTTCAACATCAAGTGATTTTTAATCAGCAGGTCTGGCATAGGGCTTATGACCTAAGAATGTACCTATTAAACAAGCCTGAATACAATAGAAAATATGAGGTAGTCGAATTGTTTAGAAAATTGATCAAAAACAGGTCAATACAAATAAGCCCTGACGAGTTCAACCGTATGACATCAGAAATTCGAGAGGCTACATCATAAGCTTCTTTTTTTTGAAAAAATCATAAGTGGCAATTCATTTGAATATCAAACCAAGAAAAAGGGCAAATCAAATGACATATTAGCCAAGTTATAGGGCAAATCAATTGGAGCCACACAGCACTGTAGAGCACCAATTAAAATGTAGTGTATCACCTATTGAAATGTCGTGTATCTAAGAAAAAGTGATGAAAGGAGTCTGATGGTTCGTTTTGTGAGACTGATTTTTTAATCTCTTTTATAAACCTGCATTGTATTAATTGCTATCTGTAAATTTTCAAGCTCTCTTACTTGTAAACCAAAAGCGTCCCTCTTCAGTTAGAGGCCATTCAAAAATAGTTGGCTTAAAATCGTCAATAGGAAAAGAGTCATGGTGGACAATTGCCTGCCTCACTCTATTTACTTCACCCATAACATCACAGCCTACTTCATTTTTATTTTCTAACTTTAATTCTTCTGCAATCTTTTTTCTCCAAACTTCCTCCCACATGGTGTAGATCGACACTATGATATTCATACCGATCATCTGGCTAAATGGTCCATTCTTTTGCATTCCCAACATTGCATTCCTATTCTTTATTTCTGCTATTGGTTTTTTAGGATCACTCCCTATTTGAAACATTCCTTCTGGATTATATCCTTCTAGTTCTTGTAGATCCTTTGACACTTGTGTCATCCCATAACTAGCCATACTATAGCCAATATATTTAGACTGACATATTGTTTTAAATGCTATCAAGTTTTTGGGTTGAGGTGCAATATTTTCTGGCATACTAGTTCGTTTATGAGACTTTTCCTTTCAATTTGATTAGCCGCCGTCTAGTAACATGTGAAGCTACTGAAAGGTATATCACCATGAAAGCTGATAGTGTTGAGCTCCAGAACAACAACATTTCTCCACATGTACCATTAATCATGGGTTTGTTTTGGTAAAGACTTATAACTGTTGGGAGAAGTAGTATTGTTAGATGACCAAACGAACGATATAGCATAGCATGTCTATGAAAATCATGCAGAAAAACTGAATCATCCCAGTGTGAAATCCCAACCTTCTTTTTGACTTTAGAGAATTCTGTATTTAGATACGCAGCTAATGAACCTATTATATTATTATGCTGCGCAATGATTAGTGATATACCAAGACTTAAGTACGGTATTATTAGGAGTAAATTGCTTTTCGCTCCAAACACTAGTGGGATTGCGAAAATTGTAGAGGATATTCCAATAAAAAACAATAGAGTATTATCTCGCAACTTTATTCTTGTCAAGATTTCTGTTCTCGCTGTATTGTAGAATGCTATTATCGTTTGTTCATTTTTCAATTTTTATTCGTTTTGTGAGACTAATTATTCTTAATGAAGTGAATTTTCTCATTATTGGACAAATAGACCCATAAGACACCTTTCAATAAATATCTGGCAAATCTTTCCAACTCAAATGTGTATTCTTCAATATCTACCTCTATTCTGTTCTTATTTGCCGTTTTACTCTTTTTAGCCACATTTTCGAAAGATTCGAAATTACCATGAGCTATATTGGATCTTTGATCATAAAGAATTTTTACTTTTGACTTCAACTCTTCTAAACGAATCCTCTTATCATATTCGGACATTAATATTCCAATCTTAAGAATAAACTGCTTTCTTATGGAATCCTCAATATGATACCTATTAGCGTCTGGTGTTTTAATTACTAAAACCTCTAACATGCTTACAAGTGCAATTATATTGAGCCTCGAATTCGAGTTATCAATTGACTTAAGTGATCTTGAAATAAATCTTAAAGTTTTATCTGATCTTATTTTTTCTGAGAATTTGTAGTATTTCTTTAGTTCTCCTAATTGATCATGAATATGGTTTTTGTGGTAGTGGTCATCCACAGGATTATTCAAATGTCGTACCCACCAATACAGATGCATATTTAGATCAAAATCCATCCGAGGAGCTGCCAGTGATCTTCCTTTTCCTCCTAAAATGAAAGACTCATAATCTTGAAAGCCATCATCTTTTAAAAGTGAAACGAAATATGATTCTGAAATGGCTTTTTCTATGCTTTGATTCTTTAGTTCTTGCAAACTGATGTACTCTTTAGTGACAGGGCTTTCTGAATTCTCAGATGATATTTCACTGCTGTGTTGAAGATGATATTTGTAGAACCCAAAATCATCATATCTAAGTATGACCACATGCTTTGCTAAGAATTCGAATGGATTGAGATTTTTTAACTCATCCATAAAAGGGCTGTTCTTATAGTTTCCCTCAACCAAATGATTTTTCAAACTCGTCCAACTAACAGAATTATTTTCATTTGATTCCAATGGGAATTCCCATTTAAGTCCTGGATTTACAAATGCGTTTTCTTGGGAATATTTAATGTAATTCGCTAATAACTTTATTTCGTAATCAGCTTTCGGATTATCAAGTGTAACATGATCACTAAGCTTAATTGGTTGCTCTAGAAAGCCCATATATTCGGTGATAAGACAGTCCATATCCAATTAATTAGTTCTTCTGGCTTTTCTTTTTGGTTTGTCTTTGAAATTATTTTTTGCCCAATCAAGATATCTATAAAAAGTCGCTTTACTCACATTTAACTGTTTTAAAATTTCAGAAATGGTCATTTCTCCATTCGCGTAAAGTTGATGCGCTGCCCAAGCTTTTGTCTTAGCTTCATCGGTAAGCCCTGGTTTCCTACCCCCTACTCTACCTTTTGCTCGAGCGGCTTTGAGTCCTGCTTTAGTTCGTTCGCTAATGAGTTCTCTTTCAAACTCAGCAAATGAGGCAAATATGTTGAAGATCAGTCTTCCTTGTGCGGTAGTTGTATCAATGCTATCGCTGAGACTCACAAAGTCTACCTCCATTTCTCGGAACTTAGCTACAAGGTCAATCAAGTGTCGAAGTGATCTACCAAGTCGATCCAGCTTCCAAACAACTACTACATCTCCTGATCTCAAGTGAGCCAGAAGTTTATCCAGCTCCGGACGATCCTTAATTGCACTCTTTTTCTCCTTAAAGATCTTCTTACATCCGTAATTTTCGAGTTCATTTGTTTGGAGCTCCAACTTTTGATCTTGAGTGGAAACTCGTGCATAACCTACCTTCATTTGAGTTTTATTAAACGTCTATTTGTGAAACTCATTCGTGAGACGAGTTTATGAGACAGAAGGTAGTAAGATTTGATATGGTTTAAAAGTGTTTCATCAAACCACCGTTTTTTAAGGACATTGAGTTAAAAATTGGATATCACCTTAACTAGATATGCAGATGTATGGATCCAATTATTAGAAGAAATTCCAATGGAAAGTCTTATATTGATAAGAGGACTACTCATTCTGAGTAGTCCTCCTTGATTTTCAAATAGCAACTTCCAGATTCCAGATACCTGTGACCACCGTTTTTTCAACATAGTCGGTAAAATCGGTAGAGTGTCGTCCCAATACCTTCTGTACGTCAGTGGAGACTTCCTGATTATCGGGATTGCCAAGGACTTCTTGAAACAGATAGCCAAACAACCAAATGTAAGAGTCTGGAAGACCAGCCGCTTTCATTCCCTCTTTGAATTCTTCTATAGATATTGGAATGTATTGAAGATTTCGTCCGATACCTTTCGACATGGTATCCACCACTTCTTTGAAAGTCATTTTTCTAGGGCCGGTCACCGTAATGGTTTGTCCATCGTAGCTGTCATCTACCAGTACTTTGGTAACCACTTCTGCAATGTCATCAGCATCTACAAAAGGAATCTCTGCATCTGGCATAGGTAATGCTACCTGACCAGAAAGTATAAAATCGAGGAATGCACCCTCACTGAAATTTTGATTAAACCATGAAGCTCTTACTAGTGTATAGTTCAACCCTGAATTTGCCACTATTTCTTCGCATGCCTCTGCTTCTTTTTCGCCCTTGCCAGACAATAATACTACTTTCTGAAGTCCTTCTTTAAGAGCTGCCTCCGTTAAGGCCTTGATCGCCTCTTTTGCTCCAGGCACAGCAAGATCCGGATAGTATACGATGTATGCCCTGTCCATCCCTTTCAAGGCTGGAGCAAAGGTGGAATAGTCCTCCCAGGCAAAGGATGGAGTACCGTTTCTTGAACCTGCTTTTACATTGTGGCCAAGTTCATTTAGGCCTTCAACTACTCGGCGACCAGTCTTACCGGTACCTCCGATTACTAAGATGTTGTGTTTCATTTTGTATTATGATTTATAGTGTTAGAAAATTGTGTTGTTCAGATTCTTTTTAGTTTGACAGATTAAACAGTTTCTACTTCCGCTAATGCTTGCTCAAAAAGCACTATTTTCTCATCCAACTTTGATGCTAACTCTGTATTCGTGATCCCTGCATTCGAGAAGTTTTCGTAAAAAGAGGGGAAGGAAAAATCAGCGATTATATTGCCTTCCATGAACGGAAAGTAAGATTTAGCTGCAGCAAGAACAGTTGCACCACCTCGATTCCCTGGGGAAGTTGCCATCAACAGGACCGGTTTTCCCTTCCATACTTTCATATCAATTCTGGTAAGCCAGTCAATAAGGTTTTTAAAGACTGCGGTGTATGTACCATTATGTTCTGCCAGAGAAATCACTAATCCATCTGCGGATTCGATGATATCGTTGAATTTATTCGCACCTTCAGGTATCCCAAATTCCTCTTCTGAATCAACACTATATAATGGCAGTTCATAATCGTTTAGATCAATTACGGTCATAAAAGTATCAGCCACTTTACTGGCTGCATGAATGGCAAGTGTTTTATTAATGGATTTACGACTACTACTTGCTCCAAGTGCTATGATCTTTTTCATTTTTTATCTGTTTAAAAGTTTTACTAATTGAGAATCCAGTGCATATTTTCCACTTCCATTAATTAGCACTGCCACCGCAATACCAATAATCAGTAGCGCATATTCATAGCCTTCACCAGCTTG
The DNA here is from genome assembly GCF_039940915.1 of Ekhidna sp. Classification (GTDB taxonomy): domain Bacteria; phylum Bacteroidota; class Bacteroidia; order Cytophagales; family Cyclobacteriaceae; genus Ekhidna. The sequence goes on along the minus strand of NZ_JBDVFO010000003.1, from coordinate 514,901 downwards.
ATTTCCGTACCAGTTCATGAAAAACCCATGCTCTAAATGAGTGGTAAAAACGATCCCTGTAAAAAGTCCGACAATTGCCAAAGACCATAACCTGCTTGCAAACCCAAGGATCAAGAAAATCGATCCGAAGAACTCGATCATGATTACTGCAAAAGCTACAATCCAGGGAAGATGCATTTGATTCGTAAAGACATCTATTGTTCCTTCAAATCCATATCCTCCGAACAAACCCAACATCTTTTGAGCTCCGTGGGGAAATAGAACGATTCCAAGTGTAAGGCGAGCGCTTAACGACCCCCAATTACTTTCCGTGTTTAGAATTCTGTTAATCATCATATCAATGTTTATTTATTATTTATCAATTGTTTTGAAAAATTTTTCGGACGAATACACCAAGTGATGTTCTGGTAATTGGAGATTCACCATACAGATCAAAGTCGACAGCTAGCCCAAACTGGGTAGCGTGAGTGTCAAATCCAGCTCGAACCTGTTGGAAACTCCTGGTGTGGATGGAGAACTTGTCCCAGTGTGTAAGCATTTGAGCACTCAGCAGTAGCTTCCAATCATCTTTAAGCGGCTGAGTCAATTGCATCAGTAAAAACATCTCGCCATTAATGAATCCTGTTTCCTCAGAAAAGCTTAGTGTAGGAATACCAGTTAGCATGAAATGCTCTGAGAGAATAGTGTACTTGATGTAAAGACGTTCGGAGAAGCCAGATTCACTATTGAAATACAGCCCAGGTCCTATTGAAATAGCTTTATTGATGTTCCAATAAATCATCGACTGAACTCCTGTTTCATCAAACATAAGGTCTTCTTGTTGATGAAACTTTTGAAAGAAGGCCAATGTGGCGACAGAAAATTGAGCTTTCGGAGTGAGAGGTCTTATAGAGAAAGATGTGAAGTCTGTCTTCTTAAGTCCTGAAGCCAATTCCAGCTGGGTAATCTGGGCAACGCTTCCATGGATAATAGCCATAAAAACAATTGCAACAAGGGTGTTTCTCTTTTTCATGAGACAAAGAACCCCTGAGATCGATCGCGAAAAAATAAAGTAGTTTAAGAAAAATGCTAAGCCCTAACCAACCGGGTCATCTAGAAGACAATCATGGCAATGACATCAAAAACGCCAAGCTCAACGCTTGCTCATTTTGCTTCGAATCATGCTTAAAAACTCCGGTGTAATTCCAAGATAGGCTGCCAGGTCTTTTTGGGCGATGCGGTTCGCTATATGGGGATATTTATTCAAGAAAATTTCATAGCGTTCTTCAGCTGTTAATGAGATACCCTCATTGGTTCTTCTGATATAACTGACCAATGAATTTTGGTATAGAATTCTATAAAAACGCTCGAACTTTGGTATTTCCTTGAAAAGTCGTTCAAAGTTTTCCTTTGTAATCATCAAAAATTCAGAATCTTCAACCGCCTTGATAAAATAGCTGGAAGGTTGCTGCTGCATAAAACTGGCCATATCTCCTGTCCAGAAATCTTCAATTGCAAACATCGACACATGTTCAACCCCATTGCGATCAAGGGAATATACCTTTAAGCAGCCTTTGGTTACAAAATATTCGTACTTTGTGATCTCGCCGGGCTGCATGATGAACTCCTTACGTTTGGCACTTCCTTTTTTCAAAAGTGATTTAAACAGCTCTTTCTCTTGCTCATTAAGATCGATAAAGCGAGCTACATTCTGAAGAATTAAATCGTAAGGGGATTCAGATGCATGAAGTTCCATTTAAATTAAAAATAGGAATAAATTAATTCAAACCTCAACTAGGACTTCTGCTGCAAGAGATGTTTGAGGGAAATATCGATCTCAATAACCCTCGTTTTATGATTCTCACTAATCAAAGACCTTTGATGAGACTTTCACAGTTAACAACAATTTCTGGTTTCAAGGGTGGAATGTGATCTATCAATTGACCATTTTTTGATACAATTAGAAGTGTGCAGAGTCATTTTAAGGCATTCAATTCCAACAAACAATAAATCGCTTAGATTTGGAGAGACATAAAGCGGATATAGTGCATTAATGGTACAATATCCGCTTATTTCGGGATATTGTGTACTTGCTACACTATATCCAGATATTAGGCAACATTGTGCTACCGAATGAAATCCGAAGTAGAAAAGATCATTTTACCTCTTAAGGAGCTTGACTTCAAATTAACTAAAGAGTGGGATGGCGGAATGCACAAAGTGTTTGAATGGTCGAATCAAGACCACTTCCTTCGCTTAGTCTACGATAGAGGTTATTACGATTGTGAAGTAGGAACCTTGACGAATCAAACTAACTCCTACGATCTAGTACAGCTTTTGCGATTCTTAAGAAAGGATAGAGCATACTATAGAAAAGAAATTGAAGCAGTGAACCTTATGAACACATTAACAATTACTGGATATGTTGAATTGTTCAAATTGAACTTTCAAGCTTTGAATGATGAGTTACTGTCTAACAATAACCTAAATGTGGAATATGCTAGGTTTGTCAATAATTAACAGTTGCCTAACAAACGCTAAGTGCATATGTCAAAGTGCTCCTAGCGACTATCCTGCAACATGAACCGCGAAGCTTCGCCTTTGGAACATTCATCGTTTCCTCTAGCGTTTTCTGCCATCAGCTCTTTCTTTCATATTGCAGTGTCTTATCTAACGTGTAGTAAGTGGGTCGTAGCTTTGCTAGCTTAGTTTTTCACAGCGGGTCGCGTAGACCTAAGTGTGGACATACCTGCCTGCGGTAGGCAGCCGCACCTTACCTGGGTCGTTATCCTGTTCTTCAAATAAATAATTTCTGTAATTCCTCGTTTCATGAGTCTCATGAATCAAAGCCCTTCGGTGAGACTTTTACCGATTTGCTAAATTCTTGGCTTTCAGCAGAAAGATGATTTATTAACCTACCATTTAGTAACACATTTTCTGAAATAGTTTCCTACATGGCCACATTGCATTGCGGACTTAACCTTCCAGTGTATTTGAAATTCTGCTATCCCTATAGTAAGCTAAAAGCAAATGCGAACCTTGAATGAGCATAATCATCGAGAACCATGAACCAAATCATATTTATTGATGTGAGCTCACGTGAAATTTGAGTTAGTTTATCAATTCAGATGTTAAGGTGTAGTTGGAGAGGGGATCGCGAACCTGAACGCAATAGGGGCAACTTCACGCACGCTTTCAATGAAGTATTATATGTATTCAGAAAAGCACATTGTTAAAATTGTCGGTATATTATTTATCACTGCTACCGTTACTTCTTCGCTGAGTATCTGGCTTTCCGAACCTGTTCTTGAAGCGAAGAATTTGCTTGAGATGTTCTCTCATAAATCCAGTGAAATTGCATGGGCGTCTCTTCTAATGCTTATGGATGCCATTTCAGTTGCCTTCATTGCGATACTATTATTTCCGATTCTAAAAAAGAAAAGTGAAAGTTTGGCACTGGGATATGTCGGTATGCGAATCATGGAAAGTATCCTATTCGTCATTTACGTGGTTGTATTGCTAACTATTCTATCTATAAGCAATGAGTATTCGGCTAGCACTATTCAGGATTCAAGTACCACCATAGGTCCAACCTTATTGATTTTAGCGAAGTGGACATTCGACATAGGGCTTGGAATCATTTTTACTATTTCTGCCCTTCTATTGAATTATACACTATTCCGATTTGCTCTCGTTCCCAGGTGGTTGTCAGCTTGGGGTTTTCTTGGTGCCCTTGTAACCATGATCATTGTGCTATTGAAATTTTACAATAATATTCATGTCACTGAAGTTCTGGACTTCATAATAGGGATACAGGAAATGGTGTTTGCCATATGGCTCATTGCAAAGGGATTAGATATCAATCATCAAAAACAAGAAGGTATCAATGTTTAAAAAGCCACCGCTCTTTTAAGGAATAGACATGAAAAAATTCATAATTGATTCATCACCAAGTAAAGCAGCAATGGTTGTGGGCATTGCATTTATAACCTCGGTTTTCATCGTAACCTTAGTTGATGATTTTCTTTTAGCAAATTTTATTGTACCTGGAGACACCGCAATTTTAGCCAGCGACATTGAGGCTGATGCGAGACGATTTGGTTTTGCCGTTGCTGGTTACTTACTCGTACTTGCACTTGATTCTATTATCGGTCTCGCGCTTTATATTGTGCTTATACCGGCGAGTAACAATCTTGCTTTGCTTACGGCAGCTCTCAGACTGCTATACGCTTTTACTTTAGTAATCGGATTGTTTGCTCTCGTATTTCAAATTATCGATGTTTACGGTTATGCATCCATAAAACTTATTGGATACTTATTTTTTGGGTTGCATATCCTTGTGCTTGGTTATTCTGTTTTCAAGTCGAGATATATCCCTAAAAGTCTTGGCGTATTGCTGATGTTTGCATCATTTACATACCTCACATTTTTTGTGGATTTCCAGCTTCCCGAAGCACTCCAAGTAATGATTATGTTAACAATGCTTATTGCGGAACTTTCACTCAGTATCTGGCTTATTGTGAATAGAAATAGACTTACGGTATCCATTCCTAATAAATAAATCCACCCGTCAATTATGGTAAGCGTGACATTAGCCTTTCGTAACCCCTGATACTAAACCAACATACCAATGGACCATCTGCAAAAAGTGCTGGATCATTCGATAAAAAACAGGTACCTGTTCGGGGTTTCATTGTGTGTTCATCAAAATAGCCAGGATTGGTGCGGCGTAAGTGGAAATTTGAGTTTGGATCGTCATTACTTCATCGCAAGCACTACCAAACTGTTCACCAGCTCTCTCATATTTAAGCTAAGAGCACTTGGGAAGTTGGACGTTGAGGACCCAATTTCAAAGTACTTATCTGAAGATGTTATCAAGAATCTCCACCGCTTCAAAGGGGAAGATCACTCAAAAAAAATAACCATACTTCATCTTTTATCACACACATCCGGACTGCCAGATTACTTCCAGACCACCAAACCCTTCAAAAAGGTGTTGGCAACTCATCTAAAAGAAGGTAATGATGTTCATTGGGATTTTAACCTAGCCATCGAATGGAGTAAGGAAATGTCACCTTTATTTGAGCCGTCCAAACCTCACAAAGCCTACTACTCTGACACTAATTTCCAACTACTAGGCAGGATTGTTGAAAATCTCTATGAAAATAAATTTGCAGATGTACTTAAACGGGAAATATGTGATCCGCTGGAATTAGAAAATACATACTTATATACTGACCCAACGGACAGTCAACCAAAAAAGCTATTTTTCAAATCAAACGAATTGACTATTCCGCTAGCAATGACGTCTTTTGGAGCGGATGGTGGGATTGTTTCTACCTCAAGCGAATTAATGATTTTCCTCAAGTCTTTTATGAATGGCAAGTTGTTTCCAAAATCTTATCTAAAGGAGATTTATCAATGGAACAACATTTTTTTTCCTTTAGAATCGGGAATAGGAATTCATAGATTCAGGATCCCATGGTATTTCTCACCTTTTAGAAGGATACCTGAAATAATTGGTCATTCAGGACTTTCAGGAGCATTTGCATTTTATTGCCCGGAAATGAATACTTACTTAACAGGAACAGTAAACCAGATTTACCATCCGGGAAACTCATTCAAACTTTTGATGAGAATTTTGATGGAGCTTCGCAAGAATTCTTGAAGCAACAACCACTGATTGCAAAGCCAGCTATCTTAGAAAACAAAACCAGACCAAGTACTATACTGATGGTTATTTCCAGTTTGCTGAATGCTTCGTTTTGTAAGACAGATTAAGCATTGTATTTTTCAATACGATGAATTTGATCAATGGACAGAAAATCAGTGACTTCCTTTATAACCGTAGGGATATAGTTTTCAAAATCTCGCCTCCATTCTTTGTCCTTCTTATTACTTTTTATAAATATCCAGAACAAATCCTGTTGATCGACACCTATAGAGATCAAGCCCTCTCCTTTTGCCGGATTCATGTTTTGAATATATGCTCTATCCAGATCTTCCCTAATACGATTCGTGCAGAGCTCACTTTCAACATTCCAAGGGCAATTAAATCCAATTGTTACTAATTCATTCGCATCCAATAGCAATGCAACGTTGCCAGGCTCTATCTTTTCTCCAAATGGAGATGAAGCCTTATCAAGAACTTTATCCGCATTTGGAGGAAGTCAGAAGATCAAATTGGAGTCTGAATTTAACTTGAGAATTTTCATTCGTTTTGTGAGACTAATTCATGAAGTTTAGAATATGCGTTCAGATTAGTCATTTCGATAATTCTTTGATCACTTTTTCAATTCGTTTTCGCTTACTTTCTTTCTCGATTTCTGGAAGTCTCGCGCTCAAAGCTTTGAGGAATACTTCCTTGTTCTGACCATTTACTACCTGAAACGATCTTTCCGCGTACATCGCAAATTGATTCAATGGACAATTTTTCAATTGTTCTAGAAGTAAACTGAGCGCGTCAGAAGAGTAGTCAGGAACTGAAGCTAAATTGACAAGTATGTTGACTGCATGATCTTTTGTTATAACTGAACCTTTGTCGGCGGCACTCATGATTTGGGACAGATTCTTATAAATACCCGAAGGATCTGTTTTTGAAACACAATTCAAAGCTATCATCCCACCCCACTGAAGCCTGTTGTTTTTGCTGACCAATAATTCCACGAAATCATTTATGTACTGCGTGATTAATTTAGGACTTCTTTCTCCTATTTCATATAACACCTTAATGCAATCTTGTTGAATCGCTTTGTTGCTATTGCGCAAGTTTGCAACTAATTCTTTGATAGCTGCTTTGTCATTTTCCTTTACGATTGATTTGGCTAGCTCCTGGTTTGGTACTTCATCTCTACTACCTAGCCCAGATGATATTTTTTTTAATACTGTCATTGAATTAATGTTTGTGAATCTTTAGGTTCAGCATAAATCCAACTGAAATACTAATGATTGGGATGATTGAATATCTCAAACCAATTTGATATATATAATCTCGAGCACTCATTTCAGCAATTGGGATTAAAATTAGGACATCCAAGGTCAATAAGATGACAAGCCATATTAGACCTGCATGCATACCCTTTTTTACAAAATCAGATTCTATTTCTTTGAAATAGCGATTGGTAGCCAGCACAGTTATCAGTGTTAGAGAAATAATCATAATAGATTTGAAAAGAAAGATATCTGCAGCTAATTGGCCTGATGAATCATAAAATAGAAATCCAAGGACAAAAGGTACTAGCCAGATCGCTAGCCCGGATACAATTAAACGAATAATTTGCTTCATATTACTATAATTTGATATGAGCAACATTAAAGAAGATGACTGACAGCCTTATGTCAGTCATCTTCTCTATCATGTAATTTTTTTTATGTAGTCTGCCAGATCCAGACGGTCTTCTTGGATGAACTCATTAGTATTTTGGATTTCACTTACCCTGGATATGGAAAAGTCTCGATAATCATTCCTGAGTTGGCAAAAAGCAATGATGTGCCAGGTTTGACTATAAAAAGTAATCCCAATAGGCTCAATAATCCTCTTCGATTTATTGCCATTCGCATCTTGATAGGTGATCTTAAGTACATTTTTATGACTAACTGCTTGTTCAACGATTTGTAAATATTTCGGTGTGTAGTCTTTATCAATGTAAGCCTTGACACTGGATTGAAGTAGCTCTATATCCTGCAACAGGTGGTCTTTAAACTTGTTTTTAATTTTTTCCAGAGCACTTGAAAAATTGCGATATGTTTCTTCGTCCGTGTATTTTTCTGCTAGCTGCTCAATGAATATGAACGACTTTGCTTCTTCTAATGTGAACGCTAGAGGAGGTAAAAAATATCCTTCCAGAATGAAATATCCATTATCTCTATCAAAGGAGATTGGTACGCCAGCTTCATCTAATGCTTTTAGGTCACGATAGATTGTGCGTTCACTTATTTGAAATTTATGTTCAATTTCTTGAATGTTGGAAAACCTTCGAGACTGAAGAAATGATAAAAGAGATGTAAGCCGCTCTAGTCTTTTCAATTTGATTTCAATTACATACGAACTACTAGTTTTCTATCAAACCGGAGTTTCAAAATATTTGAGTGTAAAGTTCCATTCGTTTTGTGAGACAAATTTTAACAAGTTAATGAAACGACATCTCACTAACTATCAACATTCATCTTCTCAGCAAATTGAGTACTTTCTCTCAGAGTATTTTGATCGAGCTATACAGAATTTATTTTTTTCATATTTTTTTCTTCTTGTTAAATAGGTTGCTATTGAGGTCTTAATGTTTCGATGAAGCTCGCATCCACCCAGTAGATGTCCGCATTGTTTTCATCTATGTTGCGATTGAAGAGCAGGTATTTACCATCAGGAGTGATTGTCGGATAGAAATCCGCCTCTTTGGAATTGATCTTGTCGCCCAGGTTGATTGAAGGACCCCAGGAATCATCACCCTGTCGAAAACTGATGTAGAGATCTGCGCCTCCATATCCTTCTTCCCGTTGATCATCCCAGATTAAATAGGATTCATCCGGGGCAATCCAGGGATGAGCGTTATGTATTCCCAGGTCAATTTTGAGTGTTTGGGGTTCGCCACGTTTGCCGTCTGTCAAGAGTGAATATCGAATGGGCTCCTCTCCCGCTGTATCAAAAAAATACGTCCCCTTAGATGAGGCGGTCATGCGCATGATACGCATATCTTCGTAAGGAGTACCAAGGCTTTTGACTTCTGACCATCCAGTATCCGTACGCTCCATGTACCGTCTACCCAGATGCATCACTTTCCCATCCGGAGTGATAAAAGGCTCTCCAACCCTTGGTCCGGTTATGGAATCTTGCCACTCACCATTTTGGTATGTATAGACAATCATACCCGGCTGATCATCTTTGTCGTACCTGACAAAATAAAACTCTTTCATGTCAGGGGTAAACGCACTGAAAAGTTCATACAACTCCGTGGAGACTATACCGGGGGCAAAAACTTCAGCGGTAGTACCCGGAGGTTTTTGACCAAAATATGGCCCGGTTAAACCAGCGGTTTTTTGATTGTATTCCTGTGCAATGACTGTATTAAGAGGTAAGATACCAATCAATATCAGTAGTGTTTTAATCTTCATATTTACATGGTTTTGAATCCTTAGATTACGATCAATTTTCAGGTCTCACCTGCTCAATGATTTCGGTGCTGACCCAATGGATATTGCTCAGTCCAGGTTCTATATTTCTTTCATCCCTTCCAAAAAACATATACTTACCATCCGGTGAGATACTCGGACTTTTTTCATTCAACCCGGAGTTGATCACACTTCTCAGATTAATGGGGTCTGTCCATGATCGGTCTGGTTTTCTAAAACAGACATAAACATCATTGTCGTTTCGGCCTTCTTCTTTAGTTCGAGCGGTAATTACTAAGTAGTCCTGTGATGGAGAAATAAAAGCGTGATGTCCAAATGCAATATCAACTTCCTGTACTTCGGGAAATTTACCGCCATCATTGGAGGCATAATACGTCTTCATTTGCACCAAATTGAAGTAGTACAGGTCTCCATTTCTCGATTGGTTGGGGAAAAATACCATGCCATCGTTTACCGGCGAATCAAGTAGTACTGCATCACCCCAGGAATCACCTAAACGATCTACGTACCAAATGCGCTCATCTGAAAAAATGGAATCAAAAGCTGTAAAATATACCCTTTGATCAACCGGGCTTACGAAAGGATGTAATTCTGCCTTTTTATCACCTTTGGTGAAATTTGCTCTTTTAACAGGGGTCCATTTCCCCCCCTCCAATTTTGAGAAATAGATCGCTGTTTCCTCGCCTTCATTATTCGCACCAAAATAAAGTTCTTCCAGATTGGGAGAAAACGAAATTACGCTTTCATATCTTCCATCGATTGAAACAACGTCCGGTGCAAACACTTTTGGAACCAGACCAGGTGGCTTTTGTCCCAAATATGGACTTTTCACACTTTGCTCATTAGGAGTTTTTGTGCGCTTTTCGGTATCACAGGCGATTAAAAAAATGCCCAATAATAGGATCAGTTGGAAATAGTTTTTTCTCATTGTGTAACCTTATTTGGTTGTTTCTTCATTGATTTATTCACTCCTCAGCTTTTCAGCAGGGTTAGCGATAGCAGCTTTGCGCGCATGATAACCGGTAGTGAGCACCGTTATAATAATAGTTCCTACCAGTACGGTTGAAAATATGGTGAATCCCGGAGTTATGTGAAACTGGAAATTTTCCAACCAGCCCATCATTGAAAAATAGCCAAGTGCAGACGCGGGGATTGCGGCTATGATAATGAGCACCACAAAGTCTTTAACCAGCAGATTAATCAGGCCTTGTGTATTGGCACCAAGCACTTTTCTAATGCTTATTTCCTTGGCGCGTTGTTCTGCCGTATAAGAAGCCAAGCCCAATAGTCCTAAACAAGCAATCAATATGGTCATGACAGAGAAACCCAAAAACAATTGTCCACGGATTTGATCAGCTTCGTAATTTTCCATGAATTGCTCATCAACAAATACATACTCAAATGCTTTGGTAGGATATGTTCTTCCCCAGGCATCTTTTATAAAATCAATGGTAGCTGATAGGTCTCCGGTAATTTTAATAATGGCGGAACGATTGGTATGGCTTGGTTGGAACATCAGGGCAGTGATGGGATCGTAAAGCGATTGCTGATGGAAGTCCTTTACAACACCTACTACTCGACCTGGAGGTATAGAATCATTTCTATTCAGCCGGATTTTCTTACCAATAGGGTTTGTCCAATTCATTCTTCGAACCATCGCCTCATTCACCATTACAGCTTGAGATGAATCTGAAGCATAATCCAGTGAAAAATTTCTCCCGGCAACCACCTCAATCCCTAATGTGGAAAAGAAGTCATAATCAACACGATAATTATCTAATCCTCGATCGTCCATGGGCCCTTCTTCCGTCTCTATTGAGAATACGTTTTTAGGGTAACCATTTCCAGGAGTTGAGCTCGAAGATGCGGCCCCTGCTATATTGCCATTTTGAAGTAATTCGTTTTTAAATACCTTCCATTTTTCTGCATCTGATCTACTTCTAAAATCAATTTGCATCATCTGCTCTTTGTCGAAACCTAAATCTTTGTTCCTGACAAATTGCATTTGACTATAAATAACCAAAGTACCAATCAGCATAAAAATGGAAATGGAAAACTGAATTGTTACTAAAACCTTCCTCAATAATTTACCACCAGACTTTACTCCACCTCCTTTAAGCACTGCGGCTGGTTGAAAAGAAGACAGAAAGAAAGCAGGATAGCAACCACCCATAAATCCTGTGATAAATACGATACCGATGATGGCTAGGATCACTTTGACGTGAAGTAATCCTTCTATAACTAAATGAGTACCAACAATGCTATTAATTGCAGGAACAGCAGCTATTATGACAACCAGACTCAGAATTAAAGAAATAAGTGTAATTAGCATTGATTCAGTCAAAAACTGACCGATTAAACCACCTCTTTGAGCGCCCATGACTTTTCTTAAGCCAACTTCCATGGATCGCTTGACAGATCGTGCGGTGGCCAGATTCATGTAGTTGATGCAGGCAATTATGATAAGAAAAATGGCTATGGCGGCAAAAATTTGAACATATTGGATATTGCCAACAGGCACCGGTTCATTTTCAAAATCTGAAGTCAAATGGATACTTTTTAATGGAACCGGTACCATTTTAACCTTGAGGTTAAGCGGGTCGAAGATTGGTGCTATATATTTAGCAACGGTCGAATCAAGTTTCACTTGTAAAGCTTCTTTTGTCACCCCTTCGTTCACTAAAACATAGGAAAAGACACCCCATCTTCCCCAGCCAACGTCTCCGTCAGGATGAGTAGTCTTCCAAGATATCAATGCTTCAGCAATAAGGTGAGAAGAGCCAGGCATGTCTTTAAATACGCCAGTAACTTGCAAAGACAGTTCCCTGTTTCCACTGCTCTTAATCGTTTGACCCATTGGATTTTCATTTTTGAATATCTTTTCTGCCATGGACTGATTGATGACGATTGAATTGGGTGCTTCCAATGCAGTTTCAGGATTTCCAGCTACAAATTCGTAATCAAACAACTCAAAAATTGTAGAGTCAGCGGAATAGACATTGTCCTGGAAGTAATCGACTTGATTAAAATTAAACTGCATACCACCCTGACCACTTAGCCCTTGCATTCGAGCAGCCTGCTCTACCTCCGGGTTTTCATTTTTAATTGTAAATGCAGCTCGAGGGGTCATTTCTGCCCACTTAAAAGAATTATCCGGCTCTGTAAATTCGGTTGAAAGACGATATATCCGATCCCCCTTTGTATGCTGTTGATCAAAACTCGTTTCGTGAAAAATATACAGTAGGATTATTAGGCTGGAGGCTATGCCCACCATAAGACCAATAACGTTGAGAGCCGTGTAGCCAGGTTGTTTCAGAAGATTTCTGAAAGCCACCTTTATGTAATTTTTAAGCATTCGAGTTGTTGTTTTGTCTATCTGTTATTCTTTAGTCTGAGATTTTCAATCCCTTTGCAGGTCACTTTATTCAAGATCAAAAAGTCCCGATTTGGAAAGCTGTCTAGAAATGACATTGAGTTGATTCCGTTCACGATCAGTATTGGCAGTTCCGAAATAGGCAATGACCAAATCTTTCGCAGGTGATATGTAAAGGCCTTGACCCCCATGTGCACCTTTATACAAATCGCCATCCTCATATACTGCACCCCATTGATAACTGCTATATTTCTTTTCTTTTGGATCCCGAGATACATTAAGGTTTTTATTTACATCTCGGATTTTAGTTAAGTGCGCATCAGAAATTATAGGATTGGCGCTCTTTCTACCACTAGGGGTAAAAGCAAGACCAAATCTGGCAAGATCTCGAAGTGTTGTTGACATGCCGCTGGCATATGAAATAGAGGTACCATTCGTGTTGAATCCTATAAGGGCACTATATTCTGCTCCTATCTTTTTCCATATTTCCTGTTCAACAAAATCACGAAAGGTAAGACCACTAATTTTTTCAACTAGTAACGTTAATACCATAGCATCTGCATTCGACCATTGGTGCTCCGTTCCTGATCGCATAGCAGACTTTGCAGTAGCTAAATCTTTGATTGGATCAAAACTTTTCTCATAGGTTTCTAATGGGACACGGTCAATTCCAGAACTCATGGAAAGAATATCGCTTACTGGAACACCTTCCCAACCCGACCCCTTGAGGGCATCAAAGTAGTGATCAATGGGTTTGCCGGTATCGACTAAACCTCTATCCTCCAAAATAGCAACTGAAGTACTAACAAAGACTTGGGTTATTACCATAGTAATGTGTAAATCAGTTGGGAACATCCTTGGATAGCCTTCAAAGACGATTTTGCCTTTATGAATTATGATTAGCCCATTAACTTCTACTTGCTGTACATAGTCGTTTAACGATAGTCCACCTCCTTTTTTTAGATCTGTTGACGTAATAAAATTTTTCACATCATCTCTTGGTGTTTCTTCCAGAATTTTCGGTGTATCAGATCTAAGTATGCGTGAGTGCTTCTCTATTTGAGAGAAGTTTAGATAAAAATACCTTTCTAAATCGCCGTATTCGGTCCAATTGCCGCCTTCAAAAATGCGTTTGTGGAATCCATAAATTTCTTCTTTTGTAAATCCAGAATAATTATACGTTTCATATTTTGGACTTGTAGTGCCTAAGGTTTCAGCGTCCTGTTTTGGCTCGTTTTTACATGATTGAAAAAGAATGACGATTAGGAGAACTGAGATGGTATTTTTCATTCGCTTTTTTGTAATTCTTTAAGTCTATGCCTCGCACGGTTGTTTTGAGGGTTCAATTCAAGTGATTTCGAATAGTTTATGATGGCCAAATCTGTTTCCTCAGCTTTCTCACAGGCCTCTGCATAACTATCATAGACCTTGTAGCTATCAGGATAGAGCGCCATATTCACCCTGAAAGTGTTTAGCGATAGTGTCATTCTATTGGCGTGGTAAAAATCATAAGCAATATCATCGATGTAGAACTCGGTCACCATTGGATGATTCGGCTCGAGTTCCTTTAAATTTTTATAAGCAATAAGTGCATTTTCAAAGTCACCTTCCAGAATGAATTCCACCGGGTATTTTTTGTCACTAGCTATCTTAGCTAAGCTTGAGACTATTGCTCCGTCGTTGCGATTCAGGTACCGCAAATTGACTGTTCCACTTTCAGAGTCAGGTTTAAACTGAATAAATCGACTGGAATTTCTCCGAATGAACAGGCTGTCCGATACTTTGACAAGCTCTACTCCTTCTTCATCAAGTATGTTTTTGTAAAACAGTTGGTCATCCTCTTGATAGACTTCAGCAATCACATCATTGGATTGATATCTACCTGCAATTTCATCTATGGACGACTGTTCCATTTGCATCCTTTGATGTGCCGGAACATAATTATCCCAACCATATGTCAGGGCTACAGCGCGCATCACTTCAGCATTGAATTCCGGAAACGTGGAATTAGTCATCACCACCACACCATAACCCTTGTCTCTATGAGCCACTATCTCAGCATAAAAACCTCTATTCCATCCATGATGCCTCAGGTAGATTTCATCGTTTCTATTCAGAAGCTGAAACCCCAACCCCAGCGTAAATGACCATCCGGAATCACTCACTCCATATGGTTTACCCATCTGTTCTGTCAGAACTTTTGATCGCTGTACGTGGGTGATGAATTTTGCATAGTCCTCGGCAGTCGTCCATAGTCCATGTGAAGCAGTTCCAGGATAGATATGTCTTCCACCTTCAACCATAGAACCATCTGTTAAATAACCCGTTGCTACCTTCGTAAGCAGCTCGGGTGTAAGGGTTTGATTAAACGTGCTGTTGTTCATTTCCAGAGGTTTCAACACGAGTTCATGCATGATCTCAGGGAAGGTTTTATCCTCAACATCCAGCATCATTTGTTGAATGGGAACATAGCTGGCGTATGCAAAACGAACACTTTCGTTGGGCTCTTTATTTACCGTAAGTGGCTCGTTTGAGGCAGGAGGAGTTCCGCTCAATACCTGTACAAGCGTTGGAATTTCTGCCTTTATATTATATGATCCGGTTCCCCGTGGATGTATGCCGGCGGAATGGTTTAAGAGATTTCGTAAGGTGACTTTCTTTTCTTTGGTAAACTCATTTTCCGGTACTTTCCAGGATTTTAAATAACTGTTAATGTCTTCATCTAAGTCTAGCTCATTTTGTTCTGCAAATCGTAATGCTCCATAGGCTGTTACGGGCATGCTGGTTGCCGCAGCTTGGAAAAGGGTCTGCGTCGTTACTGGAGTCAGACTTTCAGTGTTCACGACTCCATAACCCTTTGCCCATGCGATTTCACCATCATGTATTACTGCAATGCTTACACCTGGAATTCCGTAGTGTTTCATCCGCTCCTCGATAGACCATGTTGAATCACCTTCTATATGTACACGAGTCGTGAGTCCCGTTTCTACCTTTTTTATTAAATCAGCAGTAGCATCTTCATTCAATTTTTCTGTACAGGATTGGAAAAGAATGAGGAAGAAGAGAAT
Source organism: Ekhidna sp. (assembly GCF_039940915.1). Lineage (GTDB taxonomy): Bacteria > Bacteroidota > Bacteroidia > Cytophagales > Cyclobacteriaceae > Ekhidna. The sequence continues at coordinate 499,355 of NZ_JBDVFO010000003.1, read as the reverse complement.
CGAAATGATTTTTTTCATTATTTATTTTTTGATGGGTAAAACCGGATCTTATTTCTCGACTCTTTTTAGCCACCTTTTAGCAAGTGAGAAATCAGGGTCAATCTCCAATGCTTTTTCGAACATGAGCTTAGCATTTTCAAGTTGGCCTTGATTTCTTCGTACAACGCCCATTCCGACATATAATAGCTTACCTTCAGGATACACTTCTAAGGAATATTGATAGATTTCTTCTGCGACATCCAAATCCTTACTTATTATATTGTCAAAGCCAAGGTCCATTAAGACCGATACAGGTGGCAGGATTTCATACCCGTAGCGTTTCGACAACATTTCGAAGTGTTGTATTACTTTATCCAGCGAGTCCAGGTTTTCAATGGGATTGAAGTCAGGGTATAGCGCGAGAAGAAACATCGTAAAATCTATCGCTGGTACATGGCCCTGGTTCACCAATTCATCCACTTTATAAGTAAAACTCTCTGGTTTGTGGTCTGCTACAACACGAGAGAATTCAGAAACAAAATTGGGTAGCTCCCCCTCTTCATCGCTGTAAATGATGTGTAGAGATCTGTTTTCCGCAAGCGTTCTTAACGGACCTGCTTTTACTTTTTGTTGAAGCTCGGTTGGTATGCGCATAATGGATGGGCTACTGGCTAAGTAGCTATTAAACAGAAGGGGCTTGTTGAGCAGTGTATAAACAGTGAAAAAACCACTGTTGGAAGCGCCATAAAGCGCCCTAAACGGAGCCGCTCTGTACTTTGCATCAACGTGTGGAATCAGCTCTGTCTCAATGAAATCAATATAATTATCCGGAATTGTGGTGTCCTGATTTTCCCCTGTTGGCAACAAAATACTGTTTCCTTCGGGTAGATCTATTCCTATGAGTATCATCTCAGGAATTTGTCCCTCGCCCATGTAGTCTAGAGTAGAAGCTAACATGGCGAACCGGGCTCGGTAATCTGAACCCAACATATACAGCACCGGATAGGTTTTCTTGGAATTATCGTAGTTCTCAGGTAAATGGATTGACAGTGGAACAGTTTTGTTTAATACTTTTGACTGAAGCGAGGACATTTTGCCTAAGGCAACTGCTGGTTCATCTGGATCGCTTTCTGTCATTTCTTGAGCAAAGACAGTGTTAAGCGCCATCAAACTCGCTACAAATAGTATCATCATGAGCTTAACTCTCCTGGTAATTTTGATCACTGCTTTCCGGGACGCAGTTAAAGAAATTTTCATGGTATGTTTGGGTTTTTGAAGGTTCTACCTCAAACATCTTAGGAAGGTTGTTTAAAATCGTCGTTTTACTTGTGAACTGCTCTATGCATGAATAAACTGCTCTAGACCGTCAGATGAAGACAGTGATATCAGGTTATTTTGCATGTTAAAATCAATCCAAAAAAAATAAGTTGAAATCCGCGCCATTTTTTCTTTTGATATGCATTTTGCTGCTGACAAGTTCTTGTGAGCAAAAGCCTGCTATATTTAAAAATAATGGCACAGCATTTCAGTTAGGTGACCATCCATCATGGGCCAAGAAAGTCTGGAATGATAGCAATTGGAAAAGGAGAATAAAGCGAATTCCTGAGGGTGAGATTTTCTGGTCCAGAACCCGGATTGATATTCTAAAAGCCCCAGAAGTGTTTGAGTCCTACGTACTTGAGATTGATCCCTACGGAGAGTATGAAATCTTTTGGGATGGAGTTTTGATTGGAAAAAGTGGAAATCCGGGACAAGAGGCAGAACTTCCTCCTGAGGGTGAATTGTGGGTTACGTACAACATTCCTATGCACCTAGCCACAGAAGGAGAACATGTGCTGGCCTTACGATTGAGTAACTACTATTTTCCGGATCATGTAGGGCAATATGAAATAGAGATCGCCGACTATGAGGATTTGTTCACCGATCGACTGATCGAAACTTCCTACATGCACGTTTTTGCAGGAGCTTTTCTTATCACATCCATCTATTTTCTTTTTCTATTCCTAAATAGTAAGAAAGAATATCCCACACTTATTTTTAGTGCTTGCTGCTTTCTCATTGTTGGTCTTGTTCTTACCGTATTTAGCAAAGATTATATACCGATACATTACAGCGTACATGTCATAAGATTACAAATTATTAACTCGTTTTTGTTAGGCATTTCGTTTTTGATTCCATACTACTTCTCCATGCAATTTCCCTTTCCAAGGCGTAGATTGTCATTAGTTCTATATGCGATATTACTCATTTCATTTTGGCTTATAAATGGTCATGCTTTTGGTTTGAAAACAGTTGGCATGGTACTGAGTATGTGGTGTTTTTCCTTTGGAATGGTAGCTTATGGAGCTTATAAAAATGTGAGGGGAGCGCGTCTTGTTCTTGTGACCTTACTTTTGTCAGTTATCGTATTTCTTGCCTCTGGATTTGTCGTTAGTTTGTACACCGGATTGGGACTTATTCTATTAGGTATGTTGTATCTATTATCACTTAACATCAAGGCACAGCGATTGGCATACGAGAACACATTGGTTCAATCTACCCGTCTGCGTCTGGAATTACTCAAAAAGAATATTCAGCCTCATTTTCTATTGAACACCCTAACTTCTTTGATAGACTGGGTGGAAGAAGCCCCTAAGAAAGGAGTTTTGTTTATCGAAGCATTGGCTAAAGAATTTGATCTTTTTAATCAGATAGAAAATCAAACACTGATACCAATTTCTCAAGAAATAGCACTCTGCCGTCAGCATCTTGAGATAATGAAGTATCGGAAAGAAATAAACTATACCTGGGAAGAAGAAGGCATAGACCCGGAGCAAAAAATACCTCCTGCCATTCTTCACACCCTACTGGAAAATGGTATTACTCATAGTCTTCCTTTAGAAGATAATAGCATCAGATTTAAACTCCTCTTTGAATCGAATAGTGATTACGTGTGTTATACTTTTTCAACTTTTGCTGCCGGCGTAGGGCAGACAACAAGCAGAGAGGATGGTACGGGACTGAAGTACATTAAGGCAAGACTGGCTGAAAGTTATCAGGAGAAATGGGATCTCACCTCTGAGCCAATGGATCACGGCTGGAAAAACACTTTAAAAATATATTCCTAAGGAAATGAACATCTTAATCGTTGAAGACGAAGCAAGAATAGCCAAACGAATTGAACGGATGACTCGTGACATCTTTGGCAGTTCTCTGGAGTCACTCAATCATATCAACACTCTTCAGGAGGCATTGGTGTTTGTTGAAAATAACTCCCTAGATCTCGTTCTCCTGGATTTGAATCTTAACGGTGATGATGGGTTTAACCTTCTCACTTCAGCAGTTTCTGAATCGTTTCACACCATCGTTATTTCTGCTTACAAAGATCAGGCAATCACCGCTTTTGAATATGGAGTTTTAGATTTTGTTCCCAAGCCTTTCAACAGGGAAAGGTTGGAACAGGCTTTCGATCGCACAATAACAAAAGAGAAATCTGAAAACAATCAGACCAAAGTCCTGGCCATTAAAAAGAGAGGCCGAATACAGCTCATTCCTCTGGAAAAGGTATGTTACGTAAAGGGCGCTGGCGCCTACACTGAACTCTTCTTGACAGATGGCACCAAAGAACTTCATGATAAATCTCTAGAAAAATTGGAGCAGCTGCTCTCTCATTCCTTTGAGCGTATCCACAAATCCTATTTGGTGAAGATGTCTGAGGTAAAGGAAATACATGTTGCCTCTGGTAGTAAATACATGGCTGAGCTAAAAAACGGCGCGCACATTCCTGTTGGAAGAACCAAATACAAAGACCTGAAGGCGAAGTGGCTTTGAACTACGGTGACTCAAGTTTGTAAAAACTCAGTTGATTGCCGTCCGGATCCTTAAAATCAAAGAATGAAATAATGTTTGGCACCAGCTCAATAGTCGTAGGAGCCAGTCCTAGTTTTTTCAATCGCTCATGATGAGATTGAATGTCATCCACTTCCAATCTTAAAATTGCGTTGGATGATGACTCCTCTACAAACAGCTGAAGCCAGGTCTTTTCATTCAACATAAACTCGACAACACCATCTGCTGGTGAGAAATATTCGACATCCCCGAGCACGTGTTTATACCATTTTATGGATCGTTCAAGATCAGAGACCCGCAGGCTTATGGTGCTACTGGCATATGATTGTGGACTTTGAGCACTCATTTGCAGAGAACAAAAAGAAATAATAAGGCCAACTAAAAATCTCATTGCCGTTGTGTTTATAATAATCCTTCAAGTTGATTACATGCAAGCTCCCAACCTTCAACAGCTCCCATTTCAGCCATTTGCTTGAATGCTTCCGGAGAGGCGAATGTGGTAATGGAAGTAACCGTTGTGGTCCCTCCCTCCTCCTTAAAAATTACTTCTAACTGCATAGGAGGAATATCACCAGCTTTCTCCCCATTTTCATCACAGAAATAGTCTTCTGCTTGAAGCTTCTCAAATTCAGTTATTTTCAGATAATCCATTCGACCTCTGTGAACGTCCCCTTCCGGGCCGATCATGTTATAAATCCAGAAACCTCCTTCCTTAAAGTCCATCGAATCTATTTTGCAGATGTATGGCAAGGGTGCCCACCATTGGCACAAAATATCAGCGTCGCTCCACGCCTTCCAAACTTTTTCAACGGAGGCATTGAATGTGCGTATCGCAATTAATCTGTTATTTTCAAGGTCTTCTGTAAATGTGGTTTTGTTCATGACAATCGTATTTATTCAATTTTCTTTAAAAGGTCATCCAGTTGATCGAATCGATCACTCCAGAGTTGTTTGAATGGTTCCAGCCATTCGATGATTTCTAGTAATTTTTCGGGTTTGATGTGACAGTACCGCTCTCTTCCTTTCTTGGAAATGGCAATCATGTCGCATTCCTCTAACACCTTCACGTGCAATGAAACACCCTGCCTTGAGATTGAAAACTGTTCCGCGAGCGTGTTCAGGTTCTTCGCCTCATCAATCAGTGTAGAGAGAATCTCACGGCGCGTGGGGTCAGCGATGGCTTGAAATATGTCTCTCCGTTGTTCCATTGAAATGCAAGTAAATACTTGCGCAATATATGTGCAAGTATTTACTTGCGCAAATTTTATCCTAAAAATTTGATTGGTTTAGTTGGAGTGGACTCAGCTGCATTGAACTCCATTTCATCAAAAAAAGGAATTTAAATGATAGCCTGATCCACCGAAAAACATCTTTAAAATAAATTGTTGTATATTTGTATTATACATCTTGTATAATACCAGTTAATAAATATACTTAATGACTAAAGATGAGACATATCAATCTGCCCTCTTAGCAGGTTGGGAAGAGACATATAAGAAAGGGCAATTAACGTTTTGGTTGCTGCTTTCTCTTAGAGATGAGCCATTGTATGTGACTGAGATACAAACATTTATCAAAAATATCACCGCTGACACCATTTCTTGTGAAGATCAAAGCCTATACCGTGCTCTTAGAAAGTACTACGACCTTGAAATAGTAGATTTTGAGCTAAGGCAAGGACATAAAGGGCCTGATAGAAAATATTACTTTCTCACCAAAATAGGTAAGAAACTTCTATCCGATTTTACACAAAGAAACATTAGCATTTTCTATACCAAAAAACTCGCTACTCTGATTAACATTGATCCAACAATATCATGAAAAAGATGTCCAAAAACCTCAAATACTTCAGCGGATTGGCCATGCTATTCTCCGTTATATTTTTCCATTATTTATACACCAATCTAATAATAGAACATTATGAAAATATCCTCGCATACGCGGTTATATATGGCGTGTCTTTATTCATTTCAGGGTTAATCCTTGGGTATAATGATCCTGTTCGGGGCAGCAGGTTGGATTTAGGATACTATTACCACCTGGTCACGTTTATCATTGTCAATTTCGTGGGCTTGATATCATTGTTGGCGGCAATGGGGTTCAACACATACAACTTATTGATTGGCACACTATCCATTCTCCCTTGGACGCTGGGGCTTTTTGTGCATTATTATTTCAGCAATAAGTCTATTAAGGGATTCGATAAACAAAGTGCCTTTGAGTAAAAAATCCACTTAATGATTGCTTAACTATTCTTCTTAACTAACTCAGCACTCAGGTGATGAGTCATGTCAGGCACCTCCTTTGTAGACATTTCCACTCGGTAAACGAGCGTGTCATCATTGAGTAAGAATTCGCGTCTGCTACTCAAAGCCACTTTAGTACCCTTGTCATTTCTTATTGATTCACTTATGAATACCATCTCTAAGGATTTCGTCCCTGAATCTACTGATTTTAAAGTGCCATAGGTAACTTCTATTCGGCCAGTATTATGGCATACGTATAGTTGAATTGACCCATCAGGTTCTGGTTTGAAATAGCCTGTTTCCCAATGTTTAAATGCTCTTTCACCCTTATTGACCACCCAGGCAATCTCTTCAAAGTGTATCAGAGGTTCTTTATCAAACGCACGCTCAATCAACTTAAATCGCATGATGTCTTCATACGCAAATTCGTCATGCGTTGGAAATACTGCTCTTCCACCCCCCTCCCAAGTGCCTTTTAGGCAAGTCAAAGGTTTAATTATTTCGACTAGTTCTGTACTCATAAGAATTCGTCTTTGGTTAGCCATAATTCTTCTATCCGATACATATGCAAATGATCATGCATGAGCGTATGCCTCAAGAGAATTTTTGGATCATAGTGTTTGTACTGTGGATGTTTTCCTTTTCTATTCCAAATTGAATCATCATAGCTTCTCAAAAGTTCTACAGTTTTTGATCGCTGATTTTCAAATAAGTTTAGTTGTTCACTCAATTCAAGGTTAATCAGATCATCGTCCGATATGGTTTTTCCGGGTAAATAAGGATTAAAATCTGGTTCAGCCTCCTTCTTGAATTTTTGAAACCTTTCATAGATCATGATCTCCGCTTGTGCAAGGTGACAAGCGTTTTCATGGATGGACCATTTATTTGTTCTTCTTCGACGTTTTAATTCCTCAGCGGATACCTGCTGAATCAACTCTTTTAGCATAAGAGGTGAATTACTCAATCCTTCAATTAACTCTGTCTTCATACCTTTTCAAATCCTTTGCTTAAGTCATCGATGATGTCATTGCAATCTTCAATCCCCACAGACAATCTCAGCATGCCATCAGTAATCCCAGCCTTTTCTCTAAGAGTCTTGGGGACCGCTGCATGGGTCATAGAAGCAGAGTGTTGGATGATGGTGGAAACGTCGCCTAGTGACACTGCGAGTGTGCAGAGTTCAACATTATTGACCAGCTTCCTCCCTTGTTCTACTCCTTCCACTTCAAAGGAAATCATTCCTCCGAATCCCCTCATTTGCCGTTTGGCTAAGTCGTGTTGTGGATGCGATTTCAGTCCCGGATAGTGGACCTTTTGGACCTTAGGATGTGATTCTAAAAATTTAGCAATCGTCAGCGCATTTTCATTGTGACGCTCCATCCTCAATGCCAATGTTTTAATCCCTCTATGAGCCAGCCAACAAGTCATTGGGGCTGGAACCCCTCCAAAGAATTTATTCGTATGCCAACGACACCTCTCAACAAACTCCCTGGATCCGATTAAGGCTCCTGCCAGAATATCGGCATGGCCACCAATGTATTTGGTCATGCTATGCACCACCACATCTACACCAAAGGAGATAGGGTTTTGATTGTAAGGTGTCGCGAATGTATTGTCCATCAGGGTACTCAACTTATTCCTTTTTGCTAATGTGACTAGCTTTTCAATGTCACATAGCTTCAGTGTCGGATTAGCGGGAGATTCCAGGTACAGCAATTTGGTATTTGCTTTTATTGCTGCCTCATATTTTTGCGGATTCGTTGCATCAATAAAGGAAACCTCTATTCCGAATGCCTCTTCCAAATGCCTTAAAAAGCCGCTGGTGGATGCGTAGATGGATTCGGGCGCAACAATATGATCTCCCTTTTTTACTGATGTTAACACTGCATTTGAAATAGCTGCCATGCCAGATGAGAAAACGATACATGCCTCTCCTCTCTCTAATTCTGCTAATGCATTTTCTAATGCCTCCTGTGTCGGGTTGTTGATCCTGCCATAGAAATACCCAGGAATTTCTCCTTCATGGATTGCCGAGCCTTGCTCAGCATCAGGGAATGCAAAAGTAGATGCGTTATAGATTGGCGTTGACAATGCTCCAAAGTGATTTGTAAAATCAGTGCCTGCATGAACTACTTTGGTAGTAAACTTTTTTGACATTATTGAATGATTAGTTTTTATAAAATAAGAATTAGTAACTGCCTCTTAGACTTCCGTCTTTTCTTTGACGATGACTTCACCTGGATCAGAATCACAACAAGATTTCATCTCACTCTCGACTTCCAGTATGTTGGGATCTACTGCCTTGGGAACACCACAGACACCCGTCTCAGGCAATTTCAAATGGACCTCTTTAGCGCCATCCCAATCGCCAACCAAACCAGCGACAACTGACCTCACTTGCTCATATCCGGTGGCTAGAAGAAAGGTTGGCGCCCTTCCATAACTTTTCATACCGACAATGTAGAAGTCTTTCTCAGGATGCCTCAGCTCCGCTTCCCCATGAGGATCTACTGATCCGCAACTATGAATATTTGGATCGATTAGAGGAGCAAGTCGTACCGGGCTCTCGGTTCTTTGATCAACAGCTATTCGCAACTCTTTTAGCATATCGAGGTTAGGTTTCAGGCCTGTTGCAACAACGATTTCATCGGCATGTATAACATCATTCGTTTTAAGGGATTGCCCTTTTATTGCTATTTGCTCATTTACTTTTTCCATGGATTCAACAAAAAATGGGGCATGCGCTTTGACAATGCCAGCATCAACCAACTCCTTGATTCTCTGACCTACGCTACCGCGCCCCGGTAGCTCGTCATCATCCAATCCTCCATATGCATCTTCAACGCTGGCCTTGGTAAGAATCCAGTGCAAATTCATCTTGTCTGCTTTTTTCTTTAGGTCTGCCAATTCCAGCAAGACATTGATAGCAGAGTGACCACCACCGATGGCGGCAACAGTCTTATTCGCATAGCGATTTTGATCGATACCTAATACATCAGGAATTCCATAGTTGACATTTTTATGAAGCTTTTCTTCTCCGATTGCGAACAAACCGTCAGCTCCGGCAGGTTTTGGTGTCTTCCATGTTCCCGAAGCATCAATAACAGCCCTAGCTTCAATTATTTCATCACCATTTGCACCTCTAATCCTGATTACGAAAGGAGCATTCTCTCGTCCAAAATCTTTCAGCTTGCTGATTCTTTTCCGGCTTACAGATACCACTTCCGAATTTAGTTTGATGAAAGGCTTAATTTCTTTTGTTTCCGAAAGAGGCAGCAGATAGTCCGTTATAAGTTCTTCTCCCGTAGGTAAATGATTGTTTTTTGGAACCTCCCAGCCGTGCCTTTTAAGAATAATAGAGGAAGCCGAATCGATGTTATATTTCCAAGGAGAGAACATTGATACATGTTGCCATTGACGAACATTATCCGCAATCCGCGATCCTGACTCCAGAACTACAAACGTTTCCTCTCTGATACTTAAATGAGCAGCTGCAGCTAGCCCTACAGGGCCACCGCCTACTATAGCAATGGGCAGTTTATTTAAATGCATTATATATCGTTTATTAACGATATACGAATATATAAATAATAGGTTTAATACAAAAGCGATTGCATTCATTTCGATATTAGGAGATCAAGTAATAAACCAAGCCAAATAAAGCACTCACTCCAATCCAAGGGATCATGCCAATCTTAAAGCGATACATGGTGAAAAATGAAATAGCAATCCAGCTTAGGGTAACAAAATCAGTCTCATAGAATGTTAGATTTTTTGGAAATACTACTGCTTTCCCAAGGTACAAAGTCAGGTTAAGAACAACTCCTACCACCGCTGCGGTTACCAAACTCAGCGCTTCTTTAACCTTTGGATTTTCTCTTATTTTTTCAATTAGCGGAGCACCTGCAAATATGAATAGGAAGCATGGCACAAATGTGTAGAGCGTGGTTGTAAGTAACCCGAGAGTACCCATTAAAAGTGAGCTGTCATAATGATTATATCCTGCCATAAATCCGACAAAAACAAGAACCATGACAAGTGGTCCTGGGGTGGTTTCTCCCAAGGCCAATCCATCTATCATTTGAAGTTCAGTTAACCAGCCCAATTGCTCTACACTGACTTGCGCAACATAGGGAAGAACAGCATAAGCACCTCCAAATGTGACGAAGGCAGCTTGCGTAAAAAAGAAACTCAATTGCTTCCAAAAAGGAAAATCACCACTGGTCAGATAGAAAATCAGTAGTGGGACAACCCAAATTACAAAAGCAAAAATGATTTGTTTGATGAATCTTTTAGCACTGAATCCAATGCTGGATACGATATTTTTTTCGCTTATAAAGTACTCGGACTCATCCAAAGAAAGTGACTTTTTGGCTGCATGCGTTTTCTTGAAAAGAAATGGCAGGGTTGTACGTGCTACAAATGCTAAAATTAGTGCTGCAAGAATGATTATTGGAAATGGAACATTGAAGAAAAAAATGCCAATGAAAGCTGATCCTGCAATAAAGAAATGAAAAACCGTATGAAGTGATTTCTTGCCAATTTTAATTAGAGCAAGAACAACAACCGCCATAACTGCTGGTTTAAGGCCGTTAAACATAGCGTACACCCAGGGAATACTTCCATACTCAGCATATAGAGAGGTCAATATCAGAAGGATGAACATGGAGGGGAGCACGAAAAATCCCCCGGCTACCAAGCCTCCTTTGGTTCCATGCAGTAGCCAGCCTGTATAGGTAGCCAACTGCTGTGCTTCAGGCCCTGGAAGAATCATGGTGTAATTGAGTGCGTGAAGAAACCTGCTATCAGAAATCCACTTTTTCTTTTCAACGAGGAATTCATGCATGATTGCAATCTGGCCAGCAGGGCCTCCAAAACTGATAAAACCCAGCTTTAGCCAAAACCAAAATGCTTCTTTGAAAGAGGGCCTGCGCTTTTCTTGTTCTTGTTCATTCATGTCAACTAACTATTAAAGAATACCTGGTGTCCTACTTTGTCTTTTTCAGCTTTCGCATAGATAATAGAAGCTGCAGCTACATCCTGAAGTCCAGTTCCGGTACTGTCGAAAATGATGATTTCATCTGAGGATAATCTACCTTTCTTCTTGCCACAAATAATCTCGCCAAGTTCTGCATGAACGTCTTTTGATTTCATTTGCCCAGCTTCAATCGCATGGTTTAGTTCTCCAATAGACTCACACTGATCAGTTACATCCGTCACAACCTTATTACTGCTTAAAACTTCTGGAAATAGTTCGTTTTTTTCCTCACTATCCGACCCCACTGCTGCTACAAAAATACCTTCAGGAAGGTCTTTCTCTGCAAGAAAGGGCTTCCTTACCGTGGTACAGGTCACGCAGATATCACTATCGGATAGGCCTTCTCTAAAATCATCAACAATCTTTATCTCCAGCCCTTGATTTTCGAGCTCCTTCGAGAAATCGGAAGTAGCTTTTTCATCTGTGTCAAAGGCATAAACTGTACGAAGTTTCGGTCTGACTTTTTGAAGCATTTTTACAGAGATTCTTCCTTGAGCACCACATCCGATAATAGAGACCGTCTGAGCGTCTTCTCTGGATAGGTATTTGGCAGCAACAGCAGTGGCCGCTCCGGTTCGTATGATGGTCACTTGTATAGAATCCATTAAAGCCAATAATTGGCCATTGTTCTTGTCGTATACAGTAACCACCCCTTGAATGGTGGGAAGCTCATATTGTTTTGGATTCAACGGGAAGTTGGCATTGGCTTTTGCCACAAAGTGATCTATGACCCCTGCTTTGATGTGATACCCCCCCTCCGCGACATGAATACCCAGTATTCCGGGCGGAGTTATTTTGCCTTGCGCATAAAGCTTGAACGCATTTTCTACGGCTCCTATACACTCTTCCAAAGGAAGCAGGTCAGAAACTTGAGATCCGGTCAAAATTATTGTCGGTTTATTTTTCATTCTTCATTCAATAGTGTTTCTCAAATGAAGGATGAATGCAGCGAAAAATATAGAAGGATTTTTACCATTAGCAGAAAACTTACTTCTCCTACAAAGTCGTTTTTTGGGAAAATCCATTTATTCTGATTTCTATGCAGGTCTAATTTTCGAGAAATTTTTTCCTGTAAACACTCGGTTGAAAACCGGTTTCTTTTTTAAAAACTCTTGTGAAATAGCTCTGATCTGAAAACCCGGTTAAATACGCGATCTCCGCTAGCGAGTGGTTATTTGACTCCAGTAGATTAATGGCCTTTTCGATTCTTAGCTTTCTGATATATTCTCCGAAGTTTAGGTCATTGAAATGCTTCGAAAATTCTCTTGATAGATATGCCGGATGCACCTGAAGCATTTTCGCAATTTCTTTCAAAGTCAATGTAAACTCGGTATCTATCTGATCTTGAATCATCTCTTCTAATTCTTTCACCCATATTGGTGATTTTGCTGATTTTTTCTCATGGCGCATGAACTTCTGGTAGATATCCTGAAGGAGGCTTTCAGATGAGTTTTTCGTATGTTTTACTTGTTGTAATTTTTTCGCCCACGAGTACAGTCCATCGTAGAGGATCATCCCAAAACTAAGGAGCTCATGGTCATCGCTTATGTTAAAAGCCAACCCTGCTGAAATCGCCCACAAACCGGGTGCCTCTTCGGCAATTTCATGTCTGTCCGTATCTGCGGCCCTAACAATTTTCGCGATTTTAATGAGGGCTGGGTCTGTCAGTTTATGTTTCGAGATGATGTAGTCAAATGTACATTTGTCCTCAAAGTGAGTATACTCCACGCCCGGAATATCGAAGGGGATGGCGTCTAACTTTTTGGCCTCACTTTTAACGTGATCAAAAGGGACATAATAAAATTCGGCTTGCTGGTCTACAAAACGTTTGATCAGCCATGGGCTTGCGATTCGATCAATCTTAGGTTTTTCTCTTGTTATCCACTTCATAATTCTTCTAAACGGTGGGCACCTCTCAAAGATGTACCTACCGCATCCACACTACATTAAAACCTCTCATCTGAAGACTCCAGGTCCCATACATCATGGTTGAGTTCGAATTCAGCAAACATATTTTTAGCTTCTTGGATCGTCCATTTGGTCCAATTTGGATTCAGATGATTTCCGTACCACTTTTTAGAAAATTCCCATATTTTTTGAATTGGTTGAAGGTCACCCTTAGGAACATTATGTCGAGCCGTCCATCTGTTTACTTGTTCTTCATTTTCGAAAACAAGCATATTACTGCACGTATAAATGACATTGTCCCAGGCATTCTTCATTGGAATTGGAAAGTGCACGAATAAATTCTTGTCCAATATTTCTCCTTTTTCAATGCGAATTTCTATAGGAGTGCCTTCTGCACCAATCGATGTTGAGATGGTCAAGTCCTTGTTTAACAATGCGGCCACTCCAAGTGAACACCATGCACAATTGCCCCACCACTGTCCTTCCTGAGATTTTATATAAAAATTTGTTGGTGCCAGCGAAAACGGATGAATGACCCATACTTTTGGCTCGTTTGGGTGCAAAACGACACCATGATATTTTTGAAGTCTCTGCAGGGCTGCTTCAATTTCAGACACTGATGCTTTAAAATGATTAGCCAGGTAAGCGTTGTCTGGGGCAAATCCTTTCTCAATAATCTCTTTGAGTAGAATATAGTGCAGTTCAGAATTGGCTATCATGTATCAAATTTCTAAAAGAAATACCATACTCGGTATATCAAGTCGTCCTTCATTTCATAAATGGCCATAGCTGAAGCACTATTCATTTTTCCAGAGATCGTTTCGTACTTGACAATCTCTTTAAAACTTATGCGGTTACCATCAATGGCATATTCAGCTATTTCAGATTTGACATTCTTAATCTGATTGAAGTATGCTTCCATACTTTTCTTGAATTGAGGCTTACCATCAACCTCCAGGAGCAATGTATCAGAACCAATGTAGTACCATTTAAAATCGTCAGAAACATTGGCTACTAACTTATCAATGTTTTTGCTATTAAAGGCTTCAATCTGATCCTCAAGTATTTCCAAAACTGTGGAACTCTGAGCATACATATGTGAGGCGGACACTAGCCCTGCAAGAATGAGGAAATATTTCATGCTCAATTATTTACTTTCAATGTAATTCTTAAACGCCTCTCCATAGATCATTTTCCAGCCTGACTCAATTTGATCTGCAGTGGCTTCACCCAAAGCACCAAATAACGTATCAGAGAACTTAAATACAGTCTCTGATCCATTAGATTTCAAATTGATAGAAATATATGAAATGGCTGGTCCACCAAATTCTGGTGCAAGTAAACCTTTCATCTGGATTGAATTGGGAGCGTCAACTCCAATCACTTCTGACCATATAAGGCCTTCGCCATCACCAAAATCCTCGTATGCTTTTCCTCCAATACGACCCTCGATATGAAATCCTTTTGTTTTTGTATTCGTGTAGAAATCTTTACTCCACCACTTAGTCGTCTGATTTACTAGGTTGTTCCAGACAGAATCTACATCCGCCTGGAGGGTAATCTCAAATTGTATGGTTGCTGAACTTAAAGTTTTCATTAAAATCGTTTATTGTCTATATACGAATATAGTATTTTCTAACTTATTTTCATGAAAAGAGTTAATCACTAAAACCACTTTGCATCTAATTCTTGATGATCCGGTAGCACACTAATTCATACGTATTGGTTGCATTATTACCAGTGGCCACCACAAGCTTGTTTGTATTTGAAAGAAATTCGAAATCGGCGAAGTAATTTTCACTTCGAATTAAGGTTTTAGAAATTCCGGATTCACTCACATACCAAATACAGTTTTTCCCTCCAGCAGATGAGACTAAATACCCATCTCCAGACAGTACTTGCAGTCCATCAAAATCATTGACATCCTTTGACATTTGAACCAAATCTGTTCTACGTGTCTCATCGTATATTTTAGCTAAGCTATTCCCTGCAACCAATAAATGCTTTTTTGCTGCGACAATCCCGTTAGCCCACTTGAGTTTCATCGTATCGCGAACCCATAATTTCAGTTTGTTTTCCTCAAGTTTATAGACAGCATGATGATTGGAAGCTGTCACATATACTTCACCAACATGACTAATAGCTACGTCATTTAACCCTGGCACATCATCTCCATTAAGCTGATATTCATTGATTATTTCTCCTGCAGGAATATTAACCTCAACCAGTCTGTTAATGTCTCCAATAAATAATCTATCGTCAAGTATTGCCATTCCCGTAGGTCTATTCAGCCCGGTAACCCAAGCGGAATCAATCAGATCTCCATCTGCAGAATACTTAGAGAGATATCCCTTACCTGTAAAATCATATGCTGATGAATTGCTTACATAGAAGGAGTTGGTTGTATGATCAAAAACCACAGACTCACATCCAATCAATCCTTCCGAAGTGCTCCACAATTTTTCCAATTCATACTGCTCTCTGAAACTTTCAGTATTCTTAAACTCGCATCCCGAGAGTAGCAAAATACCTAACCACCATACATATTTCACTTTATCATTCACTTTTTGAATTTTTCAGGACATCCCCTCGATTCAAGGAATTTAATATATCGTATATTAACAATATACAATATTTATTAATATTGTTCAACTATGGGAAAACGATCTCCCTCCAAAGCTATCCAGATTTTTTGTGTGCTTGCCTGGGGCTCATCCTATGTTGCCATAAAAATTGGACTCGAAAGCTTCACTCCATCGCAAGTCGCTTCGTATCGATTTTTCATTGCAGGAATTGTCAGCTTGGTTTTCATACTTGTGAATAGAGTTTCCATTCCTACCGTAAACCAGCTCTTTCGAATTCTTTCAATAGGTTTTTTCGGAATCTTCCTTTACCACATTTCCATTACTTATTTCACTGTCCACTTTCAGCCGAATGTGGTAAGTTTTGTGAGTAACACAGCACCCATTTTCATGATCCTTTTTTCTCGTTACTTCCTTGCCGACAATCCTCAGACTATTCGTTGGAGTGGATTTGTGCTTGCACTCGTCGGGATAGGTTTGATGAATTTTGGAAAGGAAATTCATCTGGACTGGAAGCAGGTTGGCCTTCTTAGCATACCCGTTTCCGGAGCACTCTTTTTTATTCTCCAGAAACCCCTTTTGCGAACGATGAAATCCACAGACATGATGCATCTGTGTATTGTCTGTGGTGCGCTAATGCTTATCGCCTATGATTTTTCGTTCTTTAAAATGATTCCCATTGCATCCGCTGAAAGTCACATTGCTATCATCTTTCTTGGCATTATTCCAACCGTACTGGCGTTTCAACTCTGGTCGCGCTTGTTATCTCAAACCAATGTAAGTAATCTGTCCAGTCCTATTTATTTGGTACCTCCCAGTACTATATTGTTCTCGTTCCTTTTTTTAAGGCAGCTCCCAGAATTACTGACTGTTATAGGAGGTTTTTTGACCATCATCGGAGTAGTAATTACCAAAAGAAAAAAGACTTGCTAACATCTCGAATTTAATCATACGGAACGCTTATTGCCATTCCACTTTAGCCGCATTTAGCTCTCTCTCGAATTTCGGATTTTTGAGCATTGCCGTTAGCATCTTATGAGCAAGTACCCGTGCCGCTTCTTCGTCGCTAGGGTAGTGAATGCCCATAATTTCCCTCGACTCCCCCACCTCATAGGCCACATCCAGAAATTCCTGACGTTTTTCAGGCACTAGTTCACTCCAGGTGAAAGCTTGAATATAGGCCCAAAGGGTATGCCCACTGGCAAACGAAGGTGAACTTATCCTTGCAAGAGGTGCAAGCTCATCGCTTAAGTGATATGGACGAGCACGCAACAAATGATATTTCACGGTGAATTCCATGATCCTCATATCTTTGGTCACCCCAGCTAGTAATTTGCGTGTAGCCGGATAATTCTCGGGAGTGCAGTCATCGCCTAAGACCGTTCGACCTTCATAAAACAAATAATCTAAATTATCTCTATACCGCTGATGTGTTTTGAGGATATCCGCATGTGGCCAATACCCAATGGGTGCTAGCACATTGGAAGCTCGATCTTCCTGAGCCTTTGTTCTTTTCTTTTGCCAATCAAGTAGAAATTCAATTTCCGCCTGAGTTTGATCTGAACTATTAGCGGGAGGGGTAACAGTTTGTTTCAGTTCATCCACTTGCTCTGAATTCAGGTAATGAGGTGCAGCCAAAGTATAAATCAATGTGCCACTGCTGTAGTTAGTTGGTGGGAATACAATTTCATCTAGACGTGCTCTTGCTGGATTTGGTTTGGAATCAAGTGCCTGCAGATCTTTGTAATGCCCGCTGACAGGCTCTAATGGATGAATGGATTGAGATGAAGTTGTGCAAGAGGATAAAACGAAAAAAATCAAGATGCATAATTTGTGTATCATAGCAATTAGATAAAGTGTGTATCGCTAATATACGATATTTAACATTCTTTAGTTACGAATAACCTTTGCAATTCCTATTTATTCGGAAACGATAGAATCAAGAAAGTTGCTATACTCAGCAAGCAACTCTCTATTCAGAAAGTAAAATCGAAACTGGTCCTTTTGCTTGACAGTGAACAAACCACATTGCGTGAGAATCTTTACATGCTGAGACATGGTCGATTGAGAGTAATCGAACATTTCTACCAGGTCCTTATTGCAGGTAGCGTTATCCAAGCCTTTACCACCATCTTTTTCATTTAAGTAGCGTACGAGTGCCACTCTTAACGGATGAGCCAACGCATTCGCCAGTTCAGCCATCTTATGATCTGATTCAATAATATAGGAACTGCTGATGTCACTCCTGATTCGCATATGAAGTTGTTTATCGCAAATATACAATTAACAAAACTTGTAGTGATATATTTCGTATATTAGCTTTATACGATATATTATAATTAACTGCGTCCAAAAATTGAAGTACAATGGTCAACAGCATGCTCGCAACAACAACTAACCGGACTTACTAAAATGAATAAAGGATTTAACGGATTGCTTTTGAACTATTTAAAGGTGGGATTAAGATCACTGAATAGATACCGAAATTATTCCATAATCAATCTTTTAGGGTTGGTCATTGGTCTTTCGAGCGTTGTGTCAATTACCATCTACATCCATGGAGAAATGAGTGTGGATAGGCATCACTTAAAGGGAGAGAATATCTATCGTTTAAATGCCAGATACACCAGACCCAATCGGGTGACTCAATATCCGCTCATCCCTCCTGCCATTGCACCAACAGCTCAAAGCAATTTCCCAGAAATAGAACAAATAGCAAGGTTGAGGTATGCTTATGACGTGCTAATGCATGATGGGGATAAATCCTTCTATGAGGACAAGGTTTTTTTTGCTGAACCTGATTTTCTCAAAATGTTCAGCTTCAAAAGAATTCATGGAGATCCAATAACGGCATTGGAAGAACCGAACTCCTTGATCATGACCCAAAGCATGGCCACCAAGTATTTTGGAAATAATGATCCAATAGGCCAATCGATAATATACAACGACGACCTAACCCTTAATGTAGCGGCGGTTATAGCAGACCCACTTGACAATACGCATTTCAAATTCGATTTTCTCATATCATTCAGTACATATAAACCAGGTGAAGGAAGTCTGGCAGACTTGACCAGTTGGAGGTGGTTGGGCTTTATTACCTACGTACAGTTAAAAAAATATTCAGATATCAACCTCCTTGAAGGCAAGTTGTCTGACATGTTCGTTTCCAATAGACCTCCCAACCCTACCAGTGAAGCTCGACTTGATCTTCAACCACTCTATGATATCTACTTAAAGTCCTCAGAAATAGCTAACCCTCAGGGCGGGTTATTTAGAATTAATAGTTATGATAACCTTGTGAGCTTAGGGGTTATTGCTGTCCTTATCATCATCATTGCCTTCTTTAATTATTTGAATATTGTGACGGCCCTCATGCGAACTCGAACCAAAGAAATTGGGGTTAGAAAAGTATTTGGTACTTCCAAAATAAAAATTGTGGGGCAGCTAATGACCGAAACTTTCGTTTTGATGGGGCTGTCAAGCGCCATCAGCTTCCTTGTATTAATAATAGTCAATCTGCTAGGCTACCTAGCTGAGATCAATTTAGCATCAATCATCCTTACCTTTTCGTTGACTTTAATACTTGGAATTGTTTTTAGCATAATCACAGGATTTTATCTTGGAGCAGTACTTTCCGGTTACTCTGCGATCGCGCTGCTTCAAAACAAGCTGGGTGTCAAATCATCAAAACTTTCATTCAGGCATGTTGTTCTCTTCACTCAATATGCAATTTCAGCTTCACTTATTGGTATTAGTTTAATTGTTATCGCTCAGATAAAGTATTTCTCCACCAGAGAACTTGGCTATGAAAAAGAAGGCGTATTGACTTTACCTTTTAGGGGGAGTAACGCCAGCACTGATATTGAACCTCTTAGGAATGAATTGAAGAATAATTCAGTCGTACAAAGTGTCACGTTCGGTCCTCCAATGGATGGAAGCACGGGGGGTAGCCCACTAAGACTGAAAGAATGGCCTGAAGGACAAAACATTCAAACTGCATACCTAGGGGTTGATTTTGAGTTCACATCATTTATGAACCTTACCTTAAAGGATGGTAGGTTTTTTGATCCTGAAATACATACCGATTCCTCATCGGCTTTGATCATCAATGAGACCCTGGCAAAATCACTTGAATTGGAAAATCCCATTGGTGCCGAAGTGGTTTTTGCTGGTGGGCAGGAATACAGAATCATTGGAGTATTCGCTGATTTTCATTACCAATCGCTGCATCATGAGATTGGGCCGATGGGGTTAATGATAAATTTTGTGGAAACACGGAATATGATGATAAGGTTTAGGTCTGATAACGTACAATCTGCAATTTCTGCGATTGAAGATAGCTGGCAAAAGGTGTTTGCTAATAATGAATACCCGTTCCAATATGTGTTTTTGGATGATCAGCTAGCCACGTTGTACCAGACAGAGAAGGAATTCTCCAGGCTTATCCAACTATTTACTGGTCTGGCTATCTTCATAGCTTTATTGGGACTCTACGGTCTTAGTTCTATCACCATATATTTAAAACTCAAACAGATAAGCATCCGGCGTGTGTTAGGTGCTCAGATAGGTGATGTTGGTAAAGTCATTGGGATGAATTTTTTACTTATTGCATTTCTGGCTTCTTTAGTCTCATGGCCTGTAGTCTACTATGTGATGGAGCAATGGCTAAATGATTTTGCCTATAAAATTGACTTAGGAGTTACTTTCTTATTTCAAATGCTTGCATTAGTACTGGTGGTCACCCTTGTAACACTCGCCATACAAATGAAAAGAGTACTAACAACTAACCCAGTAACTATTCTGAAGAGTGAGTAAGGCTCGTGATATCTCATCTGATTTTTTAGGCATCATTACTCTTGAAGTGCTAAATTTTCGAACTTCCATTACGAATTACTTCGCGAATCAAAAAGGTGCCAATCCGAAAATTCTTCACGCAATAAACATAGGCATCACCTTCTGATCCAAATGAGTCTGCTACGAGCTCGTCATGAATGACTATAAATTGCCCTCTATACTTTTCGAATAATTCTTGCTCATTGCGAATGTAGAATTTGTGTTGTTTGTCTAAAAGCTCACCCATACCATTAATTATATCACTGTCCTCATTATTGTATACGTAAAGTAGCTAAGATCAGACATCTTCCTCATGTAAGAATGGTTTTCATACAATAACTTATCAGATTCGCTAACACTTCCAATGATTGCTACAGCTCCGTCAAATTCAGGTCGTCTGACGGCATCATGCAGAATTCGGTCAATTCCTTAAGGTAAGTCTATCCCATTCCCGCTTAGCTGGCTTATTAATTGATAGAAAATCAACAGCTTATTGGCTTTTTCAATCCAGGCAAACGTCATGAAAAATGTGTGTGAAGATGCAGGTATGATCTCTTCAAATCTTAAATTTGATTATGCCAATAGAGTCCTTAATCGAATACTTCAACAGACATCTAACCTTGAGTGATGAGGAAGTGTCATTCATTGAAAAAGTATTCACCACTCGTCAGATCAAAAGGAGGCAATTCATTTTACAGGAAGGTGACGTTTGCAAACTCAACACCTTTGTGGTTGAAGGCTGTTTAAAAATGTATTACGTTGATGAAAATGCGAAAGAACATAACCTTCAGTTCGCCATTGAAGATTGGTGGATTGGAGACATAGGCAGTTTTCATAGTGGAGAACCCAGCAAGCTTTACATAGAGGCCATTGAACCCTCTACAATTCTCCAAATCAAAAAAGAAGACCAGAACCGAATGTTTGTTGAGTTCCCAAAGTTCAACAGAATATTTAGGGTCATCACTGAGAATGCATTGGTTAGCTCGCAGCGTAGAATTATACAAAATAGCAGTTCCAACGCTGAAGAACGATACATTGATTTCATGAAGCGCTACCCCAGTCTCTTCAATAGAATTTCAAACGTACAAATAGCCTCGTATCTTGGTGTCACGCCAGAATTCTTAAGTACGATCCGGAAACGCATGACAAAGGCTTAAACTACTTTAAGATTCTTTCTTAAGCTACCTTATAGGTAGACATGATTCAGTTTCTGGAATTTTACTTCAAATAAATCGAAGTGAAATGAAACAATTACCTGTCCCTGTATTGGCCCTTTTCCTGGCCATGGCTTGTGGTGAAAATAAGAGTCAGGAGTCCAGTCAAAGTTTAACTGAAAAAATAGAAATCATGCAAAAAGAAGAAAAGCAAAAAATTGAAGCTCTTTTGAGTGAATATAAAAAATCACTGAATACCTCTGATTCAAAATTGGCTCAGAGTCTTTATACCAGGGATGGGGTTTTCATGCCTACAGAGGCACCATCTGCTATTGGTTCTAATGATATTTTAAAATCTTACGAATTTATTTTTTCGCAGATTCAGCTCAATATTGAGTTTTACATTGACGAAATTGAAGTGGAAAATAACTTTGCTTTTGCAGTCACCAACTCAAAAGGAACTACGCTTATTCACGCCACAGGGGACACGATCCCAGAAGCAAATAGAGAGTTGTTTGTATTTGAAAAAGTGAATGATGAGTGGAAGATTGCAAGGTATATGTTCAATAAAACAGCACCCAAATCATAACCATGAAAGCTGCAGTTACAACCCAAACAGGAAATCCTGAGGTTATTCAGACAAAAGAAGTACCTAAACCAGAGGTTAAATCAGGTTGGGTACTAATCAAAGTCAAGGCTTTTGGCCTTAATCGATCAGAGATTTTCACGAGGAAAGGTGATTCACCAGGGGTAGAATTTCCCTGTATTCAGGGAATTGAATGTGTTGGTATTGTAGAAGAAGATCCATCAGGCATATATAAGAAAGGTCAACAAGTTGCTGCCATCATGGGCGGAATGGGTAGGTTTTTCGATGGTGGGTATGCTGAATATGCTTCTGTACCACTCGAAATAGTCTTCCCTTTCTCAAGCAGTTTACAATGGGATATACTAGGTGCTATCCCTGAGATGTTTCAGACCGTATCAGGTTCACTAAATCAGGCACTTGATATTCAATCAGGAGAAACTCTTTTAATTAGGGGTGGCACATCTTCAATTGGGATGCTGGCCTGCCAGCTAGCCAAAATAAAAGGACTAACGGTAATTTCTACAACCAGAAATCCAACTAAAAAGCAATCACTTCTTGACAATGGTTCGGATCACATAGCCATTGATGAGGGTCTAGTTGAAGATCAAGTAAGAGCACTATTTCCAGATGGAGTACACAAAGTGCTTGAGTTAATTGGAACAAGCACTTTGAAAGATTCTTTGAAATGCATTGCTCCAAAAGGTTTGGTTTGTATGACAGGAATACTCGGAAACGAATGGACAATGAAAGAATTTACCCCAATGGGAGATATTCCATCGCTGGGGAGATTAACCGTTTATATGGGAGAATCAAAGAACCTGTCTAAAGAGCTCTTGCAAGAGTTTATCGATGAAATAGAAAATGGGAAAATAAAGCTTAACATCGATAGCATATTCAGCCTTGATCAGGTAGCTGAAGCTCATCAATACATGGAGGATAACAAAGCAAGAGGTAAGATTGTCGTATTAACCTAATCACTCGTTAGGAGGACATTGACTCTCCCACTCTCACCCTCTTCGTCACTCAAGAAGGTTCTGATATTAAGTATTTCAAGCGCACAAATCAACAAGTTCGTGGTAAAATGACTAATTTGTAAGTACTATCAAGGCTATCAAAATCATGAAAAAAATACTTATTCCTTTCTTACTTCTTCTCAGCGCAAGCTATCTCTATGGACAATCTATCAGAGAACAGCTTGAAGAAATTGCCATTATTGATCAAAAGGTCATGATGCCCATGCGGGATGGGATCAGACTTGCAACAGATATTTATCGACCTAAAACGGATCAGAAGGTTCCGATCATTTTTTCAAGAACACCCTACAACTTTAATAGCTGGGGAGACGGTGAAGAGCGAACACGAACCTACCAGCAAGCTCTGGAGGCAGTAAAGAAAGGATATGCATATGTTGTGCAAAATGAAAGAGGTCGCTACTATTCAGAGGGGGAGTGGGACATCCTTGGGGTGCCACTGACGGACGGCTATGACGCCTTTTCATGGATGTCGGATCAAGACTGGAGTAATGGGAAAATAGGCACGCTCGGTTGCTCTTCCACAGCAGAATGGCAAATGGCCGTTGCTGCTCTTGACCACCCTTCACATGCGGCTATGGTGCCCATGGGTTATGGTGCTGGGATTGGGACGGTAGGGGATTTCAATGAACAAGGTAATTGGTATAGAGGTGGAGTGTTTCAAATGTTATTCGCTTCCTGGTTGTACGGTGTTGAGCATGATAAATTCAAGCCTAGAATACCTGCAGGTGCTAGTCAGGAAGACCTTATCCGGATATCTAAATTCTATGACCTGGCACCTGAGAACCCAAAGATTGAAGATATGATGGCTGCTATGTCTCATTTACCTGTACAGGATATGCTGGCAAACATGGGAGGCAAGAAAGAAATATTTGATGAAATGATTCGGCGCAAACCCAACGATCCTGCCTGGTTTGAAGGGGGCCTTTACCATGATAACATGAAAATGGAAAAGCCCAGTTTTTGGTTTGTCTCATGGTATGATGTTTCGGTCAGTCCCAATCTGGCGCTCTTCAATCATTTGAGGAATCATCCAGACAAGAAGGTGGCAGACAATCAGTATTTGGTAATCGCCCCGACGCTGCACTGTGGTTACAAACGAGCTACCGAGAACACGATGGTGGGCGAACTAAGCGTAGGCGACGCAAGGCTCAATTATGATGAGATGATTTATGGGTGGTTTGATCACTGGCTCAAAGAAGACGGTAAAAGCGATTTTCTGAAAGAACTACCGCGTGTCCAATACTATTTGATGGGTAAAAATGAGTGGAGATCATCCGATACATGGCCACCAAAGGATGTAAAAATGACCTCCCTTTACTTAGATAGCGATGGCAATGCAAATAGCCTGTTTGGAGATGGTAAGCTATCGCTAAACCCACCGTCACAACCCACCCAGGACAACTATACTTACGATCCTAACAATCCTGTTTATTCTAATGGTGGCAATGTTTGCTGCATGGGGAATTCGATGGAAACGGGGGCTCGCGATCAGCAAGAAACAGAAACACGAAGTGATATTCTTGTTTACACTTCGGAACCGTTGACGGAAGGGATAGAAGTTTCTGGTTTCATAGAAATGTCGCTGTATGTTTCATCGGATGTAAAGGATACTGATTTCACCATTAAGCTGATAGATGTCTACCCTGATGGCACCGCATACAACCTTGACGAAACAATCCAGCGTGCGCGCTATCGTGAAGGATACGATAAAGAAGTATTCATGAAAGAAGGAGAAACCTATAAAATTGACCTCACTCCTCTTTCCACAAGTAATTACTTTGCAAAAGGTCATCGCATACGCATAGAGGTGTCTAGCAGCAACTTTCCAAGATTTATGAGAAATCTAAATACCGGTGGCAATAATTATGATGAAACTGAAGGCATAGTTGCGCATAACACCATTCATCATTCTGCGAAACATCCTTCTCAAATCAAATTGCCTATTGTTGGCAATTTGAACATTGAGGATCGCTAAACAGATGAAAAGAAGTTAGGGCAGTTACACTTGAAGATACCGTGTCAAGCACGGCATGACTCTCAAGAGCATTAGCTCATCAGTTCTTCTGCCTGGGTAAAGAACTCTATCAATAGCTGGAAGTCACAGGCGATGGATTCAAAATCTGAGGGCAGTGTTTCATGCTCAAAAACGATGTATTGCAAGTTGACACGCAGCAGGCTTTTCCGAAGTGCAGCCGGTGGTGAGGCAGTCAACAGGTGTTCCAGGTGTTCGGTGAGTTTATGCGAAAGCATAATTTCTTTAGGCATGAATATGAATTAAATACCGAATATATTCCGTGGATAAATATACGGAATTACTCAAGTTTAGCAATAATCAAATTTGCTAATCGTGGACAATCAAAAAGCCGCCATCCTGAAAGTTATTGCTGCCAATATCGTAGAAATACGAAAGCAGAAGGGTATTACTCAGGAGCAACTTGCGCACAAGGCAAACATTGATCGATCGTACATGGGATACATAGAAAATGCTAAACACAACATCTCCGTTGGTATGCTTGAAAGAATTGCCATTGCCTTAGATGTAGAGATAATCAAGTTGGTGAGTAAATAGGCGGCAACAAGCTTGCATCCATGCGCTTTCTAGCTTTTCTTCTGTGCAATTAAAAGTATCGAGTCATTTGAATCGAATTCAGTGTATAATTCAATCAGTAGCATATCAAAAAACACTTCAAAGTAACTGATGAGCTCTTCTTTTTGGTGATTATTTACAAACAAGCCATTGAAAACTTCTGAGCCTTGTCCTTTCCAAAACGAATGACAAACGATTCCAGCTGGCTTAAGCACCTTTCTCTGCCGGTTGATAGACTTAACCAACTCCTCATCTTTCAAGTGATGCAATACTTTGTTGGAATAGATGCAATCAAATTTCTTATCCGTTATTATGCTGGACGCATCCAATTCCAGAAACTCTGCATTGGGTTCTTTTAACATGAGACGCTTTAAAAATTCTTTAGAGAAGTCTGAGCCCGTAACTTGGTAGTCAGCGCTTAAAATTTCCCAGTCCGCCCCAGGACCTGTTCCTAGCTCCAACACTTTTGAACCGGCAGGAAGGAATCGTTTGAGTTTTTCAATTAAATCTGCTCCATTAATCCCTTCTGCATGTTTAATGTATTCGTCAACAGATGCTTTGGTCTGGTAATAATCGTTGCTCATTTCTTTCGTTTTGTGAAGATGATCTTCGCATAAATCTATATTGAACTACTCGCACTAACTATATCGAAAACGACCTTTTTATCCTTATCCATGATTTTCTTAGAATCCTTAATTTTCAATAATTCTGCTAATCTTAATTAACCAAATGTCTGTTTTTTTAACAACAAATTGCAGTCCGAATTCAAGATAAGAGCGGTTAAAAAACGATATCTTTACACTTCTTATTCTGCAAGTGTCATGCAGAATGTATGCCTTCAATCATCGACATCTCTCGTTCAGCACTTAAGAATTTATTCAAATGAAGCTATACATAAAATACATGGTCAGCCTTCGCTGTAAAATGATGGTAAAGGAAGAGTTGAAAAAGTTGGGGCTCAAGTATGCAACAGTTGATCTTGGTGTCGTTGAAGTAATGGAAAACATTACCATAGATCAACGCAATCAACTCCGCAAAAATCTATTGCTATCTGGCCTGGAACTGCTTGAAGACAAGAAAAGTATTTTAATAGAGAAGATCAAAAATGTAATAACGGAAATGATTCACTATTCTGATGAGCTACCAAAAGTGAATTACTCAGACTATATATGTGAAAAATTGGGCTATGATTATACTTATCTAGCCAACACTTTCTCAGAAGTAAAAGGTGTGACAATCCAGCAGTATATCATTATTCATAAGATCGAAAAAGTGAAAGAATTACTGCTATATGACGAGCTAACGCTCTCTGAAATTGCTCACAAACTTCATTATAGCAGCGTTGCTCATTTATCCAATCAATTCAAAAAAATTACAGGACTAACGCCTACTTTTTACAAGCAAGTAAAAGAAAAACGGAAGAGAAATCTTGAAGATCTATAGCCTAAACTTGGGTACACCTCCCCTATGGCGAAAACATGAGATATATGTAATAAACTCATGAAGTCATGTAAGGAATTAGCGATTGCAAGACCTCACCTTTGACCACTGATCCATTTTTCTATTACAAAAAGAGCCTAATGAAAAAGCTACAATACATCACAGTTGTGCTTACCATAATTGTGTGGATTATAGGTTTTTTCGGCTACTTGGGAGTTACTCATACCCTCATTGTGATCGGGTTAATCATTGCATTCTTTGTCATAATCTTCATCAGGATCGTTAGAGAAGGCGCTTTTTTATAAGAACCCGCTAGCAAGATTTAATGATAGAATACGTGTTAATCAATGTGTGAAATGTGTAACACGTTGTTATCACAATGTAACTCTCTAAGCACAGTTAATCTGCACCTTTGCTTAGAATTCTAACAAATTCAAATCTCATTATAGGTTATTAAGATGATAAAAAGGGCAGGTAACGCATCCTGTCCTTTTTATCATCTCTTATCATACAAATCAAACGCATATGTCAAAAGAAAAGGAGGGTAAAAAGAAAACAGGAAAGAAAGCTCCAGAAAAAACCTTAAAAGAAAAAAGGGCGGCAAAAGAAGAAAAAAGAAAGCAGAAAAGGTCTAGCGATTTGTAACCCATCCATTAGAAAAAAGACATGAAAAACATCTATTCAAAAATTTATTACCTCATTCTGCGCATTGAAAATCTCTTAGCCCCTAAGCTGATCAGATCCTTTGATGTTGTTCCCGTGCGATATAATTCGAATGGCGTTATCAACTCACATGGCAAGAGCATTATCAACAAATAGCTACAAGGAAGGAGATCAAGTGTCTCCTAAATCCAATCCAGCATTGAAGCTGAAGGTGAGAAGATACGTGGATAGAATCTACTACTGCAGGGATACCTCAGGAAAGGAGTTTGCCTTCTTCGAAAGAGAGATAAATGCTGCCGACTAAGGAAGCTTGCTCCGCTTTATCTTCTTTCTAAGAATGTTGGGTACCGTTTCAATCAATTTTTAACATAAAAGACATAAAGTGACTGCATTAGTATACAGTGAAAACGAATTGGGCAAGATTGATGGAAAGGTCACTAATGGTCTAATTAGACATTCAGAAAAGTACAACATCATCGGTGTGATAGACAGCACCAAAAGAGGACTTGATGCCGGAGAGTGCTTAGATGGTACAAAGAATGGGATTCCGGTTTTCGGTAGTGTGGATGACGCCATTGAATTGCTGGATAACATCCCGGAATATTTTATATATGGCATAGCTCCTTTGGATCCCAACCTCAACGAAGATCAAAGGAAGGTAATCATTCGTGCCATGAAAATGGGTATGAATATAGTCAATGGGCTACCAGAGTTTTTCTCTGAGGATAAGGAGTTTATGCAAAATGCCACAAAGTATGGTGTGAGTATAAACGACATCAGAAAGCCCCCTGCAAGAAAAGACCTGCACATTTTTACTGGTAAAATCAACGATATCAAAACGCCAGTAGTTACCGTTTTTGGTACGGACTGTGCGGTTGGCAAAAGAACAACAGCAGTAAAGTTGGTAAAGGCATTAAAGCAGCAAGGAGTAAACGCCATTTTTATTTCCACCGGCCAGACGGGACTTCTACAAGGTTCAAAATATGGTATTGCCATAGATGTGCTTAGTTCCGGGTATTCAACTGGTGAAGTGGAAAATGCCATCATACAGGCTGTAGAAAAAGAAAATCCTGACATTATTGTTGTAGAAGGACAAGGGGCTCTTAGCCATCCTGCTTTCACCTCATCGAGTGCGATCATCAATGGTGCACAGCCAAATGCATTTATCGTCCAACACCCCCCTAAAAGGGTTCATCGATGCGACTATCCCAAAATACCCATGCCCTCGATTGCGAGCGAGATTAAACTGATCGAATCTTTTTCAAATTCACGAGTCATCGCTATCACTGTCAATCATGAAGATATGACTGATGATGAGGTAGACGATGTGGTCATGGCCTACGAGAACGAATATATGCTTCCAACTGCTGACGTATTGAAACATGGATGTGATAAGCTTGTAAACATCTTAGTCAAATTGTTTCCTTCACTGCAACAGGAAAAGGAGGCAGCTTGCCAACCCCAGAAGTAACGATAGATCTTGAAAAGATTGCACATAATATTCGAACCTTGAAAAAACACTATGAGACGAAGGGAGTCCATATTACTGGAGTCACCAAAGTAGTGTGTGGAGATTCGCGAATAGCGAACATTCTGAGGACGAATGGTCTGAATTATCTCGCAGATTCGAGAATTACGAATATTGAAAGAATGAAGTGTGACGGTGTAGAGGCCAAATTTCTTCTACTCAGAACGTTGCTTAGTGAGGTAGAGTCTGTGGTAAAGTATGCAGACATGAGCCTAAATTCTGAACTTTCCACTATTCAAGCGCTTTCAAAAGTTGCAATAAAAAACAGAACAACACACAAAATTATCCTGATGATCGAGTTGGGAGATTTACGTGAGGGCGTACTACCCATTCACCTAAACGAAACTGTTCGCAGTATTCTTAAACTTGAAGGAATAGAATTGGCTGGCGTAGGGACAAACCTGGCGTGTTTTGGAGGCGTGAAGCCTGATGTTCGCAAAATGCAACAGCTTTCCACCATCGCAAACGACCTTGAAAAACGATTCCATATTTCATTGCCAATTGTTTCAGGAGGCAATTCTGCAAATTACCACTGGTTTGAGCGTACGGATGATCCAGGTAGAATTAACAACCTCCGTATAGGTGAGTCTATATTTCTTGGGAGTGAGCCCTTGGAAAAAGCGCCCATTCCCCACCTGTTTTTAGACGCATTTACCTTGTGCGCAGAGGTGATTGAGTCTGGAGTCAAACCTTCTATACCATACGGTGAAATAGGACTAGATGCTTTCGGAAATGAGCCCGTTTTCGAAGATTATGGTCATATCCAAAGAGCCATATTGGGAATTGGAAAGCAAGATGTGCGTACCGAAGGTCTCACCCCTCCACCGGGCATGACTATACTTGGTGCCAGTAGTGATCATCTCATTCTTAATACAAACAAAACAAAATTGAAAGTGGGAGACACTGTAGCTTTTGACCTCAATTATGGATCATTGCTCTCTGTCATGAATTCAACCACTGTAGCCAAACGATATGTCCAAACAACAAACGACCGCCGAATATTGCCGAATGGTAGAGGAAAAAGACATGCGCCACAAGCAACTTTTCCCTAGCATTGAGATTAAGGACGACAAGACTCCGATGAAGAGTCTTAAAGATGCCGGGGTGAAATTGATTTATGAACCCTCCATAATGGAAGGTTACAAATACCTTGTAAGAGAACCGATTTTTGAAAAAATAGAACGCATTGGCGAGTTTCTCGAAACCGAAGACAAAAGATTGATCATCAGATCTGCATGGAGGTCATTCGAGCATCAGCGAATCCTTTGGGAAACCAATATGGAAGCACATAAGAAAAAACATCCCGAAATGGCTGCAAAGGATCTTCATACACTGGTCTCCTACTTCATTGCTCCGGAAAGAGAATCAACTCATACAACTGGTGGGGCTGTCGATGCCTTGATTTATGATTTAAGGAAAGATTGTGTAATGAATTTTGGTACAAACGACGGATTAAAAATCAACCTCAACAAAAAGTGCTATCCCCATCATCCAGAAATATCCGATGAAGCAAAGGAAAACAGAGCACTACTAATCCACTTATTTGAAGAGGAAGACTTTGTCGTAGACTTAAAAGAATATTGGCATTTCGATTATGGAAATGCTGGGTGGGCACTGGAAAAAGGAAAAGATCATGCGATATATGGGATCATGGAAAATGAAACTGAGGCGTGGAAGTAAGATCGCGAAAACTCTTTTTCGTGGCTTTCTTGAAAGGTGTTAGCTTTTAAATTTTCGCTTTTTAATTACTCCACCCTTCAGATCTCTCACACTACTCATTACGATAAAAGCTGCAGGGTCTATTCGTTCAATTTCCTTCTTGAATTTGGCAATTTCCAACCGTGTAATTACAGAATAAACAATATCGGTTTCGGTAAGATTTTCCCCGTCCTTACTAAAACCACTCTTCCCTTTATAAATCGTCACACCACGTCCCATCTTATTAATAATCATGACTCTGATATCTTCACTTCGCTTAGATATGATAGTTAGCCCGATGTACTCCTCAACCCCTTCAACAACAAAATCCACGGTCTTCGATGCTGCCAGGTAAGTTAAGATCGCATAGAGTGCTACTTCAATGGAAATAAGGTAAGCAGCCGTTGAAAAAATCAACAAATTGAATAAAAGGATAAGATCACCAATTGTAAGTCCTGTTTTTTTTCCCAGGTAAATCGCCAGCACTTCCGTTCCATCGAGAACGGCACCACCTCTTACGGAGAGTCCGATTCCGCTTCCCAGGAAAAAGCCTCCAAAAACTGCAATCAAGAGCTTATCTGAGGTGATTGTAGGATAATCAATCACTTCAATGGCAATGGCCAGACCAATAATGGCAATGATACTTCTCACCACGAAAGATTTTCCTATCTGGAAATAACCCAGAACAATGAAAGGCAAATTGATGACTATTATGAGTATGGATAGTGAATAACCAGAAATTACTTGTAGCAAAAGGGAGATGCCAGTAACCCCTCCATCAATAAATCCATTGGGCAAAAGAAAACCCTTAAGTCCAAATCCTGCCGAAAGTATTCCAAGCGTTATAAACGAGATGTCCTTTATTAGTCCCTTAGCTGTAAGCTCTTTTTTCATAGAAATTCTTTCCTGCTGTTAGTTTCCTTAGTCGGCCATTAATCGCCTTCATTTATATGCCTATTAAACATGACCACTGTGCTGATTGTCTACCATCTGTGTTAAAGCCTATTTGATTCGCGTGGATACACTAAAGATACTTCTATTAACCCATTAGATTCAGTTAATAACATCTGCAGACATAAAATAACATTCGAGCGGATGGTTTTCAACTGAACTGTTGATTTCACGCTCGTTCTGTTTACCCCTTCTTCACATATAAAATGATAGCCATTGGTATAGATTAATCGCTCCTAGCAGTACGAAGGCAATTCCCGGAATCAGGTTAACGATCGTTCGATTGTTAGCAACAGTTTGGAAGCGACTACCTACTTTGACCACCACGGCAAGTAAAGTAAGCTCGCCTAAAAACACACCCAGAATGTAACTCCAGTAATTGATGCCTTCCAAGTTGATGAGCCCTTGAAGCTGCAAGTAGGTGGTCACTCCTAACCAAAATGGCATGGCCAATGGATTTAACGCACCCAGGACCACTCCTTTTA
The DNA here is from genome assembly GCF_039940915.1 of Ekhidna sp. Taxonomy (GTDB): domain Bacteria; phylum Bacteroidota; class Bacteroidia; order Cytophagales; family Cyclobacteriaceae; genus Ekhidna. The sequence continues at coordinate 466,815 of NZ_JBDVFO010000003.1, read as the reverse complement.
CAAAGCCAACCTTTTGACTGTCACTGATTTTCACTTCCACTTTAGCTGGTTTTGCCAAAATGGATACAATGCCCAAAACGATTAAAACTAACGCTGCTATTAGGTAGAAATAATTGGTAACCTCAATTTGCTCAGAAAGGAATTTTTGAACTTTAACCGCAAGGCCAGCATACATGGTATCTAAAATTGCGGCTCCTAATGAAAGGAAGAATGCGCTTCTCGCTCTTTTCTTTAGCGAAAGCTGCATTACGGTGATGTTAATCGTTGCAGGTGGAATGGTTCCCAACAAGCTAATACCGAACGAAATCAAAAAAACTTGAAAAATCATAACTGACGTGTGAAAGAGTGATTTCTTTAAAGCTAATTTATTCTCAATGATTTCATGAGTTCTACTTGATGAATGGCTCAAATTCATTACCCTCAATTAGTTTTCAGCGTTAGAAAAGGGGTATCGTCAAAGAAATATTATCATTTGATAAAAAATGTAAAAACACGTAGTTATACATAGGTATTTTATCTATACCTTTATAGGTATAAATCACACGTTACTAATGAAGCCTATTCTTATCGCCTTAGCTTTTTTAGCTCTAACACCTACCTATTCGACAGACGCCGCCTACATCATTAAGGGAATTGTAAAAGACAACGAAACGGGAGAAGCGATTCCGTTTGCGCATGTTTTAGTAGGCGATGTGATCAATGTCTCAAATATTGATGGCGAATTCGTAATAAGTGCTGCCGATTTTAATAAGCAAAATGTCAACTTAAAAGTTTCCTATATCGGATACGAAAACTATTCAACTTCCATTTCTAATTTGGATAAATACCACACGGTGTTTTTGAAACCTTCCGTAACACAGTTGATGGACGTAGAAGTATTTTCAGGCCCATCGATAATGATGGAAGTCTTTGGTCGCTTCCACCTTAACTACGAAATGGAAAGGCAGCACATGGTTGGCTACTATCAGGAGTCCATGTCGGATTGGGAGAAAACATACTATGTAGCGGAAGGAATAATGGATATTTACTCTCCTAGCAATCTGGATAAAAACTCATACCCTATGGTTAGTCCGTTGCGCACCAGAAAGAAAGTATTCGAAAAGATTGAAGCCATTGATGAAGTATTGGGTGGAAACGCTAGTGACATGGCGCATTCTTCCATCTGGAGAAAGAAATCCTTCCTTAGCGCGAAGAATAGAAAGAACTATGAATTCTTTTACGCTGGAGCTACGTCCATTGGAGAGCATGACGTATTGATCGTGGAGTTCGAGCCTGGCAACAACAAAGGAAATACCACGGGCAAGCTCTACATTGATGAAGAGACCTTTGCACTAATAAAAATTGAATACGATCCCATCATCAGTGATTTCTCCTTCTGGGAATCGGTTTCCTGGACGGAAGAATACGAACAGAAGGATGGAATTTTTAATCTGGTAAGTGTGCTGTTTGAAGGCACGAGTACCAATCATACATACAACTATCACGCTCTACTTGTGATCAACGAGTCTACGGTTATTGAAGAGATACCATCGGATGTTAGCATGATGGACGTCAACGACTCCTTTTTTGAAATGGCCAAGGAAGATTTTACCGATTCTTTCTGGACAGGTTTCAACTTCATGAAACTGGACAACAATGTTACCCAATTGTTGCATGCCGATTCCTCTCAATATTAACTAAACTTTGCTGGAAGCCTTCGAGCAATGGGTTAGGATGAGGTGTTATTTATTTCAGCGTATCACTCAACGTACCACTCATCGACGCAGGAAATGCCACAATGATTATTCGTTTAATCACTAGCATATTATCCACTCCCCAAGGACATTTCTCAATCAATGTTAATATCAAAGCAACTACTATCAATGAAATTAAATAAGTGCCAATGGATCTTTTAACGTATGAGAATACATGCCCCTTTAATGTTGATCTATAAAAATTGAAGTATACGAAAAGAGCTATTAGCAAAAGTGAAACAATACCTATACCCAAAACATTGGCAAATGGTAAGGTTTCTCCAAGCACCCAAGCCTCTTCCGTGAAGGAAATAGGAAGTGCAAGTAGAGCGGCCCCAACAGCAACCTGAATGATGTCGCGAGGTTTAAACTCAACCATCAATGGTTTGAGCGTGTAACTAATGATCTCGCCGGATTTATCAGCAATTGGAATTACCCAATGCAAATAGCCCCCAATCCGCTTTACCGTCTTCTCTTTTACTTCGATTTTGTCATTCATAGCATAAAAATTTGTGAGGCTAACTCTTTTTCATTCTCTACATTCTTTAATCTCCCGAAGAAAATATCAAAGGTTGATTAGCCTTATGGCCAATTTTGCACACTTGAAAAATGATTTATTCAATCCATTAAGGTAGCTATTCCTACCAAACATGGCGACTGGCCTCATAATTGCAAAGTACCAATTATGAAACTCATATTGGCATTACTACCTCTTACGCTTATCGGTTGTTTACCGAACAGATTGGTCCCTTATGACTACTCGATTGAAAAGGACAATCGTGAGGCATACATCGAGCTTGATTCCATTACGGTAGCCATCTCAAATCTGGCAATTAAAGGAGATCATTTTGTATTTGGGATGGAAATTGAAAACAAAAGTACCCAGCCCATTTTCATTGATGTGAATAGTATTCAAAAGTATTCGCATCGACTTTCATACGGCTCAAAAAATCAGGTGCGTACCTATCAAGAGGTAACTTCCGCCATGACGCCATCCCGTGTCAATCAGTTTTTTAAATCAAAAAGAAACCAGGCAGAAGCAGCTTCTTTTCTCCTTTTTCTAGTAGGCGCGGCAGTGAGCACTGCCGATGCAATCAAAGACCATTCTGACAACAACAAAAAGCATTGGACACATGACGATGCACAAAAATCCAGGAACCGTGACATAGCCACATCCGCAACTCTGGTAGCCACAGATATATTAAATGACATAGCACTGCAAAACAGGCATACTGCTGAAACAGAGCTAGACTACTTACCGAAGGAATTATTCACTCGCAAGGTCATTTACCCTGGTGAAAGCTATTATGGCAAGGTGTTGTTTGAAAGAGTTGGGATGCTAAATAACTATCACAGGCTAGCCCTTCCTTTTGAGCAAAAAAGACTCCTCTTTGACTTCCGAAAAGCCACTTCAAAAGAGAAACAATTTTTACACAGGAGATGATTACTTCCAAGGAGGTTTCAAACCTCCCTTCTCATCCGTCAAATGCACGCTTTATTAGATCCATTGTACGACGATAGCTGTGCTTGTATAAATTTTATGCAACCATTTATTCGACATTTACGATTAATATATTAATTTCGGTTTTGTCGAATAAATAAATTCGCATGATACTGACAAACTGACTAACTCAAATAAAGGAAAAACAATATGAGAAAAATTCCATTCATTCTTATGCTACATGCTATCATCGTTTTAACATCATGCGGGCAATCCTCTTCGAATCTAGTATCAGGGTTTGTTAACCATAAAGGCATCTCTACACCAATGCATGAAGGGCATGTTGGTCGAATCGTATTTATGTCAAATACGCGTCCGCTTAAAGACTGCAATGAAAGTGATTTTCTATCCTCTTTTGAGATAAAAGAAAGTTCCGATTTAAATTTCACTGCATTCATGGGTAATTCTCTGACTAATTACTTGCATGAATTAGACACTACATCAACTGCTGAAGAACTTATACAAAAAGGGAATTTCCAGTTTTCATTCATTGTAGATGATAGTTTATTATATACAGAAAATCTCAATCTAGGTGCAGGGCTTCCAGCGCAAAAAAACGAAAATACAATCCTCCGTAAACCATTTTTAAGTAGCACCAATATTGATTCCTGGGGTCGGTTTTTATGGATGCGGTTTTATTATAGAAATGGTGGTGAAGCTGTTTTGGAAACAGGGACTCACGTACTTAAAATCGAAATACGTCCGTACCTGAAAAACGGTGAAATCATTGTCGGTGATATTATTGCTGAAGGTGAAATCAACATAAAAATGGCTGAACTTGATAAGGTATCCGAAGAGCAGATTGCCATTCAATCGATCCAACCAAACAGTGACTGGAAGCTATCATCCGCACAATATGAGCAAGAAAAAATCAGAGCGCTAAACGAGAAAATTGCTCAAAATCGGTTCAAGAGCATCACTAGCATCGTCGTGATCAAAAATGGTAAACTCCTCATCGAAGAATACTTCAATGGTGCAAATCGAAGGACGTTACATGACACGCGCTCTGTTGGAAAATCTTTTGCATCTACTATGACAGGCATTGCCATTGATGAAGGTCATCTGAAAGATTTTAATCAGACGCTGAGTGAGTTTTATGATCTGACCAGATTTACGAATTATTCTTCCAAAAAAGATCGCGTAACGCTGAAAAGCCTCCTCACCATGAGTTCGGGATTTGAGGGTTCTGATTCAGATTCTGATTCACCGGGTAATGAAGAAAACATGTACCCTACCGATGATTGGGTAAAGTTTGCTTTGGACTTACCAATGGATGATATGAAGGAGATCGGTGAAAAATGGGATTACTTCACTGCAGGTGCAGTTGTTATTGGTGATATCGTAGACAAATCCGTTCCCGGAGGATTAGAGAAATATGCTGATGAAAAATTATTTAAGCCGCTGGGTATTTCCAATTACAAATGGCAGTATACGCCGCAGGATGTAGCTAATACTGCAGGCGGCTTGCAAATGAATGCCTTAGATTTTGCAAAGTATGGTCAACTCTATAAGAACAATGGTATATGGAAAAGAAGGCAAGTTTTACCTTCCGATTGGGTGAAAAGGACGATGACCAATTATTTCCCAGAAGCTCCGGATCAAACAGCCTATGGCCTCTTATTCTGGAATCAGACGTTTACTGTAAATAAACGACCCTATGAAGCTTTTTTGTGTAGCGGCAATGGTGGAAACAAAATCATTGTTTTCAAAGATCAGCCCCTCGTTATTGTCATAACAGCAACAGCGTATGGTCAACCTTATGGACATTCGCAGGTCGATCAAATGCTACAGAACTACATCTTGCCTGCGGTGGTAGAATAACTAAAATCAAGAAATGAACTTGTGTGAAAACATCAAACAAATATCGGAATGAAAGGAACTAACCTTGGAGAACTAGAAGAGATCGTACTACTGGTGGTCGCTAACCTTTTTGATAGCGCCTATGGTATCCTGATCAAACAGGAGATCGAAGAGAAATGCGACCGAACCATTACCATCAGTACGGTACACAATGTATTGCAACGACTCAATGAAAAAGACTACTTGGAATCCAGATACAGTGACCCAACACCGGAACGTGGTGGAAAACGAAAACTACTCTTCAGAGTGACCAAAGCAGGGCAAGCAGCACTTAAAACGTCACGAGCCATGCGGGAAAATTTATGGTCAGGGATACCTAAAGTAGCATTCGACTAATGAAAGCAGCTCCTCCAAAAATACTGACCACTCTTCTTTCCAAATGCTGTAAATCAGCGCTGTGGGAATCCATCGAAGGTGATCTAACGGAACTCTTCTTCATTGATCTTGAAAAAAAAGGAAGACGAAAGGCTCAAATCAACTACTTCCTCAACGCACTGGCATTTCTTCGATACCACCGACTCAGAAAAAGACAAAACTCAAAAACACTCAATCACATGGCTCTCATTCAAAACTACCTGAAGGTCTCTTACAGAGACCTCAAACGAAACAAGACATTCACCGGCATCAACCTCTTCGGACTCGTTGCGGGTATGACGGTATCCTTACTGATGTTTCAATATGTGCTTTTCGAAACCAGTTTCGATGATTTCAATGAAGATGCAGACCGCATTTATCGGGTCATAAATGACCGTTACCAAAATGGTGAATTGGTTCAACACGGAGCAATCACCTATCCTACCATTGGTCCTACTATGAAAGCGGACTTTCCCGAAATTGAATCGTACACGCGAATGACCTACAGCGGATCAAATTTCATCAACTACGAAAATGAGACCTTTCGCACCGGTGACTACCTAATCGCGGATGAGCACTTTCTAACCTTCTTTGATTATGAACTAATCAAAGGTCAGCAAGAGGAATGCCTGGATGCGGCATTTAAGATGGTGCTTACCAAACGGTTTGCCGAAAAGCTGATCAAAAAGGGTGAAGACGTTACCGACCTGATTGGTAGGGCTATCCATTTCAACTATGAAAAGCCATTTAAGATTACCGGAATCTTAGAAAACCCACCTGCAAACTCTCATTTACAATTTGGCTTCATCACCTCATATAAGTCATTCATTGCCATAGCAGGCGAAGGAGCAGATACTAGCTGGGAGTGGTCAGATTTCTATCATTACATCAAGCTGAAAGAAGACGTGAACATCGTCGCGTTGAATGCTAAGCTAGAAGATTTCGGAAAAAGGTATTTCAAAGAGGGTGAGGTTTCCGGCGGAGACGAGAAATTTTCATTACAGCCGCTCAAGGTGGTTCATCTGGATGATAGCATGGAATATGAAATTGGCGCGGTAACGAATGGTAATACCGTGTGGCTCATGCTTTACATAGCCATATTCATCATCGTGATTGCTTGGATCAACTACATCAACTTGAACACAAGCCGAGCAATTCAACGAGCAAAGGAAGTTGGCATCCGCAAATCAGTAGGCGCAAGAAAAAGTCAAATCATCCGACAATCGTTCACCGAGACCCTTCTACTCAATTTCATCGCACTCGTTTTATCTATCAGCCTGGCATTCTTAGTACAACCAATTTTCAACAATCTCACCAGTTTGAACCTGAGCATGTCTATCATCTTAACTTCTTCTATCTGGGGTATACCTTCTCTCCTTTTATTGATTGGTATTTTCCTTATAGCATTGGCTTTCGTTGCGCTTTACCCAGCCTTACTTGTTACACGATTTAGTACACAGGATGTGTTGAAAGGCAGTTTCAGTCTCAAAGGCGAAATTGCCTGGCTTAGAAAAGGGATGGTGGTTTTCCAGTTTTCACTGGCTGTCATTCTCATTACAGGTACCATCGCGATAGCCAAACAAATAGAGTTTATGGTCAATCAAGATCTGGGTGTTGATGTGGATAATACCATGGTCGTTTATGGACCAGTGATGACCAACTGGGACAGCACGTTCATCAATAAAATTGACCTGTTTAAAAAGAGCTTAAGTTCACTGTCAGGTGTTGAAAGGGCTACTTTTTCGAATCGAGTGCCTGGATCGCGAATGGGCAGAATCTTTCAGGTTACTTCCAAGGCGGATCCGGAAACTCAGAATCTTACTTCCAGTTTCATCAACGTGGATCATGAGTTTTCTGAGCTATATGACCTTGAATTCATTACAGGAAGAGATTTTGAATTTTCGGATCACGATTTAGATGGAAATAAGGTGAAAAATCTCATTATTAACGAATCTGCAGTACCGCTTTTAAAATTTGACTCACCGGAAAATGCCATCGGTCAATCCATTAATTTTTGGAATAAAGATTGGACCATTATCGGAGTAATTAAAGATTTCCATCAACAATCTTTACACAAGAAAATTGAACCTGTTTTCCTGATTCCATATTACAATACCGGCAATAACTTCTCGATTAAGCTCTCTTCCCATGTTACGCCGGCATTGGTAGAAGCGGTAGAAAAAAGATATGACCAGTATTTTCCAGGTAATTACTTCGATTACTACTTTTTGACTGATGAGATAAGAAGCCTTTACGATAACGATGTGCGGGTAAGCAGGGTTTCCAATGTATTTGCTGCACTTTCGATCATTATTGCAGTTCTGGGATTGTACGGACTGGTCATGATCACATTGGTTCGAAAGACTAAAGAAATTGGTATCCGAAAAGTATTGGGTGCAAACCTCGGACAGCTCTTAGCACTACTCGGCAAAGAATTTCTAGTTCTGGTTTTTATCGCAGTATTGGTCGGAGCTCCGGTGAGTTATCTTGCATTAATGGAATGGAAAGCAGGGTTCGCATACACAATTAACATTGGGATAGGACTCATCTTGGTATCATCTCTCTCATTGGTTTTAATTTCCGTGCTCACCATTAGTTTTCAGACCGGTAGGATTTCGAAAAACAATCCCGTCGATTCATTGCGACGGGAATAGGTCAGACAGCTGATGTCAATGGACTAGAAAGGAGACATGAAGTGTTAACTCCAAAAGAAATATCTTTAATCATGCTTTTTTCGAAGTTCAATGTATTGGATGTAGGCGTCTCATCTGCGATGACTTTTGATCAGTCTAGAAAATTCAGATTATTAAATATTTCAACCTTATTAGCAGCGGGCACTACCATACCCTACCTATTTATCTTTTTTCAGAAGGAAGCTTTTCTGGGGATGGTGGCTCTTCTTTTTTTTCTGAGCTTTTGCGGCTGCTTACTCCTCACGAAGTTTAATCACTACCGTAAAACACGAATTTTGCTGTATGTACTCTCCTGCGCGTATTTATTCATTGTAGCGTCCGCTTTGGGTAGAGACGCAGGTCATCACCTCATGCTGATTCCTGTGCTGCTCAGCGTGGTACTTGTCTTCGATTTTGAGGAAAAGTATAAGCTCATTTTCTTTATCGGTTTAGTATTAGCCACTTTCATCGCTTTAGAATTAACGGATTTTACACTTTATACAATTCCCGTAACTGCCTCAGAAAGCAGGCTTTTCTATTATGGAAGTTTATCTGTTGCGGTATTAGGGTCTACTACCATTGGAATATTTTATTTCTATCTCTTCGGTAAGCAACTGGAGAAAAATCGTGAGATGATCGAGACCAGCAGAGAGATCGAACGTACCATCCATTATTTCTCTTCATCACTTTATGGAAAAAATACGGTGGATGAAATTCTCTGGGATGTCGCTAAAAACTGTATCGGACGGCTGGGATTCATAGATTGTGTCATCTACCTTCTGGAAGAGAATAATCAACTGCTTGTTCAGAAAGCAGCCTTCGGAAGCAAGAATCCCTATGCTTTTGAAATATACAAACCCTTGGATATACCGATGGGCAAAGGAATCGTTGGCAGAGTGGCCGAGACGGGAGATGCAATTAGCGTTAGCGATACATCCATAGACAAAAGATACATAGCCGATGATCAGCGTCGATTATCCGAACTCGCAGTGCCGCTGATTTACAATAAGAAGGTGATTGGAGTAATTGACTCTGAACATCCTGATAAGGATTTTTTTACTGAACGACATCTGAGCGTGCTTAAAATTATCTCTTCACTATGCGCCAATAAAGTAGCTAAGGCAATGGCGGATCAGCAAAGAGAGCAAGCTATACAAATCAAAATCGAAGCAGATAAGATCAAAGCATTTGATCAATTAAAGTCTAAACTATTTGCCAATGTGTCGCATGAGTTACGGACGCCACTCACTTTGATAATGGGTACGATTGATAAGCATCTTCAATCTGGTGCAAGTGATGATTGGCAGGTGTTGAGACGGCACACAGACAGATTGCTTCGGCTCATCAATCAACTGCTGGATTTATCTAAGATTGAAGCCAGTGAATACAAACTGCAGAAAGAGCCCGGTGATGTCATGAAGTTTCTAAGGGTCACTTTGTCGCTATTTTCTTCCCTAACCTACAACAGACAAATCACCCTTCAGGAGATCATACCTATTGATGAAGTATGGCTGAAATTTGACAGTGATGCACTTGAAAAAATTCTCTTCAACCTACTTTCCAATGCTATAAAATTCACATCCAATAACTCTACTGTAGCACTCACAGCAGGTTATGAAAAAAAGTTGCTGATTTTGAAGGTTTCGGATCAGGGACTTGGAATTCCTGAAAAAGAAATTGACAAAATTTTTGATCGCTATTATCAGGCAAACCAGCACAGAACCTCAGGCACCGGTATTGGGCTTTCCCTTACAAAAGAGCTTGTAGAACTCCATGGTGGCAGCATCACCATTGAAAGTGAGCCTGGAAAAGGATCAACATTTATTGTGTCCTTACCACTTGAAAAAGCTGAGGCAGAGCCAACTGAAGCACCTCCTGAAAAACCACAAAATACTTATTCAGGTAAGGATGATGCTGATCCCCACAAAGTCAAAGGTGATCTTGTGCTTGTGGTAGAAGACAATCAAGAGGTAGCCAATTACATTATGGAAATCTTTCAAGCTGACTACCAGGTAATTCACGCTTCGGATGGAACGAACGGAATTGAAGTTGCTAAGCAAAGGCTACCGGATCTAATCGTTAGCGACATCATGATGCAGCATGCAGATGGATTTGAGCTATGCCAGACATTAAAAGAGGATGAACTCACAAGTCACATTCCCATCATTCTGTTGACGGCTAAGGCAGATGAAGCTGATAAACTTCACGGGCTGCATTCAGGAGCTGACGATTACATCGTCAAACCATTTAGTGCCGAAGAGCTTAAGATCCGAACGGAAAACCTATTGAAGTTGAGGAAAAAGCTCAAGGATAAGTTCAGTCAAATCATTTCTTTAGATTCAAAGGACATTGTGATCACAAGTGTGAATGAAATCTTCATCAAAAAGCTCATTACCACCATCGAAAGCAGTATGCACAACGAAGAGTTCAATGTAGAAGAGTTGTGCATGCGAATGGGCATTAGTCGAATGCAGATGCATAGAAAGCTGACGGCATTGACTGGTAAATCAACCTCTGCATTCATTCGACAGCTCAGATTGCAGCGGGCATCCAAACTATTAGCCTCCGGAGAAACTTCTTCTCAAGCCGCCTATGCAGTGGGTTTCAATAGCCTCTCCTATTTCACCAAAATGTTTAAGGAGGAGTTTAATACCTCACCTTCGGAATTCATGGCTGGGCAACTTTAATGCTCACCGATCAGTATTTTCTCTATAGATATTGTTACATATGAGCTAAGAATAGTTACATATTTTCAATCATGATTTTTTAGGTGTGGTGAACTTGCAGAGGTAATCCATTTCCACCATAACATTCACCATGACAGCTAAAAATCACTTAAAGCAGGCGTTACATCCGTTTATCTATCTCATCATACCTGGCATTCTACTTGTCCTCACAGGATGTGAAGATGAGGAATGTCCAATGCCTGACGAAGAACTCCCAACCATCACCATCGAAGATGCCGAGCTTACCATTGCAGAGAATCCATTCAATGGGCTAGCACTTCTTACCATGACGGCTTCTATCACCAATGAAGAGCCACTGGAATTTTCTATCACATCCCAAAGTATCGCAGGTGCAATGCTCATTCACAGTACAACCGGCGAAATCACGGTGCTCGACTCTGCCAAATTCGATTATGAAATCAATCCGGAGCTGACTGCTTCGATAACGGCATCCAGCGGTGATGTCTCTGCCTCTGCTGATGTGAAGGTAGTGCTGACAGATATCGACGAAACCGTAGATCCACCCATTGACAATATTTGGAAACAAATTGGACAAGATATTGAAGGAGAAGCTGCAAGTGACCAATTCGGTTGGTCTACAAGCTTAAGTGCTGATGGGACAGTATTGGCAGTTGGTGCCAGGAATAACGATGGAAACGGTTCCAATTCCGGTCATGTTCGAGTCTTCAGAAACAATGGCGGAGTTTGGTCGCAAATCGGCAGTGACCTAGACGGAGAGGCTGCAGGCGATCTAGCAGGATGGGCGATAAGTTTAAGTGATGATGGTTCGATACTTGCTGTTGGCGCTCGCTTAAACGGTGGGTCTGGTATATTCGCTGGTCACGTTCGTGTCTACGAAAATGTCGCCGATAATTGGGTGCAGCTTGGCGAAGACATTGATGCTGACGCTGACAATGATCAGGTAGGTCAATCCGTAAGCATCAGCGGTGATGGTACACGAGTAGCCGTAGGAGGTCATTTTCATAAAGAGGTAGGTACAAAAAGAGGACAAGTTCGCGTTTTTGAAAACGTCTCTGGTACTTGGAGTCAAGTGGGAGAAGATATCGACGGTGAGGCCAATTTCGATGAGTCAGGTTGGTCAGTCAGCATTAATCAAGATGGATCAGTTGTCGCTGTAGGTGCTATAAGAAACGATGGAAATGGCCAGGATTCTGGTCATGTCAGGGTATTCAGCGATGAGTCCGGAGTGTGGAATCAAATCGGAGAAGACATTGACGGAGAGATGGAAAAGAATCAATTTGGCTATTCTGTAAGCCTAAGCGCTGATGGGTCCACCATTGCAATTGGAGCCCCACTCAATACCGTCAGTACCGATCACGAAGGGCATGTACGTGTATTTCGAAATCAAGCAAACGAATGGGTACAAATTGGCTCGGACATCGATGGCGAAACTGCAGGTGATCAGTCCGGTTATTCACTAAGCTTGAGCGCTGATGGGTCTTCAGTGGCCATTGGTTCATATTTTCATGCGAATAGGACTGGTCAAGTCAGGGTCTTCAAAAATGAATCAGACTCCTGGAATCAGGTTGGGCTCGATATAGCTGGCAAAATGGAGGGTGATGCTTTAGGAACTTCTGTAAGCCTAAGCGCCGATGGAAAGATTCTTGCTTGTGGAGCATCTATTGATGGCGGTGGTAGTGGCTATGTCCAGGTGTACGAATTGGATGAAGATATCTAATCGTATTAGATCGTATCGATGAAAAGCAGTGAGTCCAGCATGGGCAAAAAAATTATAAGAACCATTACAGCAGCTGGATGGGTCTTACTCATACTGTTGAGTGCATATTTTTTCTATGAAAGTGTAGTCCCTTACATAGTCGATGATTTAGCGCCAAGAAAAGCAAAGATTAAGCCTTTTCTAATTGCACATTTCGTAGGTGTATTTTGCACAATTTTTCTAGGACCTATCCAGTTTTGGCCTACTTTCAGAAAGAGGTATCTGCACCTTCACAGGTTGTTTGGCAAAGCCTACATCATCGGATCGCTGATTGGGGCTTTGATGGTTTTCTACCTTTTATTTAATGGCTACCCTCTCATGGGGGCTATTCCGTCACTATTCGTCTTGGCTTGTCTCTGGATTTTTGTATTGGTGGCCGCCTGGTATTGCATTAAAAAAATGGACATCAAAAATCATCAACATTTCATGATAAGGAGCTATGTCCTTGGGCTTGCATTCGTATTCATCAGGCTCTTAAACAGATTGGAAAGATTAGATTTCAATCCATTCTCCTTTATTCCTGATGCAGTCATGCGAGACACACTCTATGAGTGGATGTGTTGGATATTTCCGTTGCTAATTACGGAAATCGTCCTTGTTTGGTGGCCAGCAATCAGAAAGAATCAAGTATCCAGAACTCGCTGATAAGTACCGCAGAAAACTTCTAGTACGGTTACGCTGAAGTGGAGATGTATGAATAAAAGTTATCGCGGAAGCTGGCCAACGATCACGAATTTGTTTTTTGCACTTAATAGTTTAGCAATAGCCTGATTATTATTGTACAGTTCGTCGTATACATATTTATCAATTAAATGATCTTCTGTACCTTCTTGAAACCAAGATTTCAGATGACTGCCATATGGTTCCAAGACAGGAAAGATGATAATTCCCTCTTCCGAATCAATGGTCAATTGTTCAATAAAGTCGAATTGACCGTCTGGAATGAGTTCATTACTTTCTGAGAGTTGATCAAGCTTCGTTACTTCTATCAATGAAACATCGCTTAGTAATTGCCCTTCTGGCAGCGAGGAGAGATCTTGGCCTGTTACATCATTTCGGTAGATCACTTCCAATTCAAATCCATCACTGGAAATCCGATTTGTATTGAGACGATAGATGTTTTTCATCATCAAATCCCAGGTATTGGATTGTGTATCTATTCTATCTGGGCGTAACAGCTTGAGATAGATCACATCACCTTCAGCTCTATTGATATAATCCCACTCCATTTCGCCCACCTGATAAGGCACCCCGTTGAATGAGTATTTATATGATACGGCAAGTACTTCATCATCGGCCAATTTCCTCTTCAAGGATAAATAACCAAACGCTTCGCTGATGGTATATTCGGTCTCATCAAGCTTTCGCGCTTGTGCAATTTTCAAATAATCCTTGGATTTCTCGAAGCTTGGGAATGTCGCTTTTAGGTAATCCTCTGCAGATTCATAATCATATTGCGTGAGTTGACTAAATAAATCATTTGCTACATTGCTTGCCGGACTGCCCAATGGCTGATTTTCATTCGCTTCAATATCAATACTGTTAATTCTGCTAGCTTCTCCTAAGTCCGTCAACGCTATTACGTTTCGTGTATTGAGAGATTCTGTGGATCTCCTAAGTACATAGGCTTCCAAATGGCTAAAGTCTACCCCAGAAGTGACTTGCGGGATAGATTCAAGCCACCTTTCATAGTTATCTCTAAAAAAATGTCCAAGGAAAAAATGTCTGTTTTCATCATAATCAGACGCCAAAATCTCGAACTCACGCACAGGTCCGATTGACGTACTTATATCATCATCATTACAAGATGATACCGCTAAAAACAAAGTGACTAGAATGAGTGCCTTATTCATTTGAGTTCTCTTCTATTCAAAGTTAACAAATAACTGCAGAAGAGTACAGATCAAGCCTTTGGAGCTCGGCCTGATCAACAAGCGAACTTATAATCATTACTTATTTATGACCTTGTCCCCTATCTCCAAAGCCAATTCAACCCAGACTCCTGAAGCGGGTTCACCCTTTTCGACTTACTTCTACTCATATTTTGCGCATTTTTCCACCATGAATCAAAGGCTTCGTATGCGCTGACTAGTTTCTCATCAGAGTTTGTTGGGATGAATTCGTTGCGACCACCACGAGCTCTTGTCTTTTCGCGATCTTTTTCGTCTTGCAACAAAGGCATGGGTGAAACATACCATGCTTTGCGCACTCTTTTTCCTTCACTTTTGCGGATGGAGTCGATTAGCCACAGCGCAACGATTCCCGTATGGCAATCTTGTAGATAAAGCCGACTTAGAATATTCCTGGGAAATCGATCAATGACAATCTTGGAATCTGCTATTTCAAGTAGTTTCGGAATGTCTTCCCAACCTAGCGCTGGAGGATAGTCCGCTTTGTAGTTATTGTTCTCCAGATCCCTGATGAAACGATCTACGTCATCGATCTTTGCTTGTATTTTTTGATCTTTTTTCTGAAAAGAAGTACCAGTAGGTGCATTGCCTCTAACCACTTTTCCATCTGTTTCCTTAAACTGACCCTCCAGCGTTTTTTGTTCGCCAAGAGAAATTGCTATCCGAGGGTCAATTTCATGGGCATGTTCATCCTTCATTTGATCCCAAAAAACTTGATCATACTTTATGGTAAGTGGAAGCCTGAACTCATCTTTATATTTCTTTGGCTGTTCTGCTTTTGAAGTAAGGTTAAAAAACTTAACAGAGAAGTTATCATCATATACTCGATGGATGTATCCGGTGAGTCTTTCGATGTATTGGGTTTTGGTTCTGTGTTGAACTTCTGAAATCACAGGCCGCCCATCGAGGTTCTCAAAGTGGTACGTGTCGATAAATAGATATCGAAAGCGATTGTATTTTGAGCTATTGAATGGAGATCCTCCTACATATAATGACATCTGACTCGCATTGGATATATACTCAACTTTGCGCAAGCGACTTTGATCAATGTCTACGTAATAGTGAATCAGTCCCCCTGATTTTTGACGCCTCGTAATCACATACAATTTTTCTTCCCCTTCTTCCACAATATCAGTGATATCCAGATCCAGGCTGTCAAGCTGTTTAGCCATCAGAACCAAAGATGATTCAACAAAACTACCAAAGAAGTATCCAGCACTTGAGGTTCGAGTCCCTCCCCTTGGCTTCAAATACAAAAAAGTAGAATAGTCAATGGACCGGCGCTGCGCAATGGGTTCATACCCAATCAGGGGTCTATCATCGAGCATTCCTCTATAGTAAAAGTTGAAAGCAATTTCCTCGAACAACGTGTAATCTTCGCCTTGTTTTCTATCGAGTGTTATGATACCTAACCTGGAGTAATACTTGGCAGGATCGTTCTTTTCAACGATGGTTTTCAAGGCAGACCGCATGATATCTTGTGGGGCATAGATGGTCACACTTTCAAGTTCTATCACGTTCTCCTCAAGTGTAATAATCTTCCCAGGATTCGCAACTAGTTCTTCCACCTCAATTCCGTAGGTTTTGAATCCCACCAATGTGATTTGAAGTTGATCATTCGCATATTCTTCGGAGATGAAGTACTTAAAAAAACCTTCTGCATCCGTTGTT
Organism: Ekhidna sp.; assembly: GCF_039940915.1. GTDB lineage: Bacteria > Bacteroidota > Bacteroidia > Cytophagales > Cyclobacteriaceae > Ekhidna. The sequence goes on along the minus strand of NZ_JBDVFO010000003.1, from coordinate 450,650 downwards.
CCACCCATGTTTTTGTCTTTGATGTAGACATGGGCAAATGATGCAGGCTCTCCAGTAGATGTGACTACTTGACCAGCAAGCTTGATATGCGATTGTGAGGCACTCTCCGTACTTATCAGTAACGTACCTATCACCATTATGAATGTTGCAAGATTTTTCATTTTTAATTATTTGACCTTTCATTAATCTTTTTAAACTCCAATCCTGAGAAATCCAGGGAACTGATGTCATCTCCGATCTTCTGTGTATAGAAATCTATGGTACCAAATAGTTGATCCGCATCGCTGAAATAGAAGAAGCTATCGTCCCCTGTATAGTTCGTATTGAAAGTCAAATTCCCCATAGTGAATTTCACTGATGATTGTTCTGACTTAACTACTACCTCTCCTAACTCTTCGTTTAGGTATACACCTTCATATTCAGCTGCTTTCCTTGTGAATCTGTATATTTTATTGCCTTCATTAAGGATGCTGTCTCGAACAAACTGATACCTTTTCCATCGACTGGTTATCAGGTCTTTTCTATCGGAAATAAACGTTTCAAAATCTGAAATTTCCAAAAAGCAACCAAGAAGGAAATCTACAATGAGGTTCATGGCTGGACTTTCCTGATTCATGAGAATGGTAATCCCAAGATTCTCCTCTCTGGAAAGAAGACATAATGATCGGTAGCCGGGGTAACCACCTCCGTGCCAGGTAATTTCATATTCATTCCAATCTGCTTGATTCCAGCCCATTCCATATCCATAGCTATTCAGCGTGCCCCTCTTTTCGTAAAACCCGACCAGATCAGAGTGGATGTGATCAAGCGCCTCCTCGGATAGCAAGGCTTGTCCGTTATTGAGATGGAAATTCATCCATTTGTTCATGTCTCCTACCGTCGTAAGTATTCCACCCGCCGCATGCATGGTATCATCTTGCTTCAGGAAAGGGCCAACCTTCATAACTCCCTCTGAAAGCATGTGCGGTTTGGCTATTTCGTCCAAGGTAAAATCCGATATCCTTGCAGATGTTTTTGACATTTTCAAGGGCTCCAAGAGTCTGCTTTTCAACAATTGCTTCCAGTCATCTCCCAATTTTTGCTTAAAAATCAAAGCACCTATTATGTATCCAAGATTGGAATACCTGTATCCTTGTGATATGGGGTAACTCAGGTTTTCAAGATCCTTGTAAATTTCCGTTTCTGAAAAATTTCCTTTGTAAGCTGTTTTGATACCCACAGCGGGATTGCCAATTCCAGAAGTATGAGTAAACAGATCTTCGATGGTTTTGTCCTCAATGTTTATATCCTTTGGAAGTGTAAATCCTAAACTCTTTACCAGTGGATCATCGATGTTAACTTCTTCCGTTTCATCAAGCAAAACAGCAAGCGTTCCCATGAAAGATTTAGTAATGGAAGCGATATAGAAAGGGGTCTCTGCTGTAGCCGGGAGTTTCCTACTGACATCTCTATAGCCGAAAGCTTTCTCCATAACGATTTCCCCCTCTTTCACAATTCCGATTCCAATTGCACCACCTATCTCAAAGTCATTCATTGTTTGAGAAATAAACTCATCGATACGCTCGGACTCTGATGTTAAGCTCTTTTCATCCGTGTGAGCATTTTCTGATTTTGGGCTACATGAGGTCAGAATAAGTATTGTCAAGACTATCAAGAATCGTTTCATATTAATCAACAATTAGATGGCCAGTTTACGGCCATTCGGTAGAAGAGACCTTGAAAAAAATATGAAATAGGGTGAGCTGTACCTTTTTTATGGCTGAATTGTACCCACTTCGTGCTTAATCCACTTCCGAAAGGATGGAGCACCAAGGCGACTTATGCAATATGAAGTGGTAGAACCTTCCGTTCCTGAAAGACTTAATGCTATTTTTTTTCCATCTACAGATCGATATCCTTCGACCGCTTTTCTTGCTATCAGCAGCTGTCGATTTGCGCGGAAGAAGTCATAGTTACGAAGTTTCTTTTCCAGCTGAACTAACGTTAGGTCTGTTACATATTTTTCACCGGTAATGGTATAGAGGTAACTGATCTGATTTTTAACTGAAAAATAAGCGATTTGATTCAACTCAATAATCCGATAGCTGTTTCCACTTCTCACCTTTATATTGAACGGCTTAGTCGCAGCCTCTGATTTGCTCTGAATAACATCAAGAAAATTAACCAACAAGACTACAAGTATTTTGAATGGAACTTCAAGCACCCAGTAATCTTCATAAAGGGGCAAATCGTAGGCAAGATCCAGAAATAGATAATTCAATGATACATCGAGGGGAATCAACGTCAGCAACAAGGTCGCTCCCCGGATCAGGAGAAAGATCGGTTTGCTAAGCTTACTGAATTTGTTTTCGAAGAATCTAAAAATAAGAGAGGTCAGTATCCATAGAAAGGTGACCATAAATAGAATAAAACTAAAATCAGTTAAGTCTTCCTTAGGGCTTATGCTAGTGAAGAATCGATCCTGCTCACCGTAGATGTATAAAACCACAATCAAAGAAATGGCGAACAGGCCTTGTCGAAGAAAAGGTTTTTCTAAAGAAGTTTCCCGTTTTACATTGAGGAGAATAGCATAAAGAATTCCGATCAGCACTGAAGCGCTGCAAATTACCCATGAAATTTCTATCATTGATAGCAATTCAACTACGCTGGAGATTTGTAAATCGAACAGAAATCCTTCAACAGCAAATAGCACAAAGCTTAGAAGAAATACCAACAGCAAAAAATGCAGCAAGAACTGCAATTGATGCCTAAATTTTGAATTTGCATTATTTAAAACAAGGTAGCGTGCTGCATTGATCATATGGTGTGCAGGTCAGGTTTTTATGAAAGATGGTGGGATTGCATCAAAAGTTGCAAAATCCTGATTCGATTTCATCTTTTATTTTTCTCCTTTATCAGCTTAACAAGCAAGCCACACTTGAGGAGCGCGTAGAATTAAGGCTTATGTAACCAACTCGTCAATTTCAGCCAGCTTCACTTTCTCCACTTCGCCGCTTCGGTGATTCTCAAAGTCAAATTCAAGTTTATCAGCGTCATAGTTGTCACGATAAGATCCGCAAATAGCGACACCTGATAAAAGGTGGATCAAAATAAGTTGACCCTTCATTAATTTCAGGTTCAATAAATACGCTTCGTTCATTTGGCAATGATACCTATAGGTATCCTTCCTAGCTTACTTATTCGTCCATCCAACAGTTAAAGGAGTTCAAACACATCAATTACAAGTTGAGAAATATTCCGCCTGTTGCATTCTCTCAACCAACCATTCCATTAGCTGCAGATATCGCAATTAAAACCGACGTAAGGTAAATCTCGCGACACTTTGGATTTTATACGTAGTGACCAGGCAGCCTTCCACGATCCTCTTCCGTTATGGGTGCAGTTGACAAAGCTTATGGACACCTCACCATTCACGTAACCATCCATTAAAATGATTCATGCAGAAAACCCAATCAATGAAATAGAGCGTCTTGAAGCTCTGGTCAGATACGACATTCTAGATACAGATCCTGAGAAAGAATATGATGACATTGCCAGGATAGCAGCGCATGTGTGCAACATGCCTGTAGCAATGGTGAGTTTTATTGATGAGACTAGAAAATGGTATAAAGCAACTTTTGGCATTGCCTCGAAAGAAATGGCGAGAGAAATCGCAGTATGCTCTCATACCATAGTATATGACGAAGAAATCATGGTTGTAGAAGATGCACGAAAAGATGTCCGTTTTATTGATAGCCCAGCCACTCAGGGTTCTACACCTACGATATTCTATGCTGGAGTGAAACTAGTAGATTCTGAAGGGTTTGTTTTGGGCACTATCTGTGTCGTTGATCACAAGCCAAACACAATAAATGATCGTCAATCTGAAATACTCCATTCTTTGGGAAATCAGGTAATCAAGCTACTTGAGCACCGCAGGAACAACATCTTGCTCAACAAAATCAAGCAGCACGTGAAAATGCAATATGAAGAGCTGGAGAAGTTTACATATGCGGTGGCGCATGACATTAACTCCCCGATAAATTCAATCATCTCCCTGGCTCAGCTATTGGAGAGTCAACCACACATCGATACAGAAACAAGATCATTCGCATCAAAAATGATCGATTCTGGGTATAAGTTGACGGACTATGTGAGTAGCATTTTGGACTACTACAAAAGCGACAAGTTATCTACGCACAAGAAAGAGGAAGTATCGGTACATTCATCGCTGAAGAAAATTCTGGCATTAATAGACCCACAGGATAGTTGCGAGTTTCGATTGTTGAAAGAGGACGTTACCATTCATGTGCGTGTTGCAGCATTAGATCAAATTCTCATCAATCTGATAAAAAATGCCATCACACATTGTGATAAGAAAAAAACGTTCATAGAGGTAGATTTTAATGAAAGCGACTCTTTTTACACATTTTCTATTCAAGACAATGGGCCAGGCATCGACTTAAATGATCAGGAAAAAATATTCGGTTTCATGGAAACACTGCAACATAGGAATACAAGCGGAAGCGGGATTGGGCTTGCCCTTGTAAAGAAGATTGTTGAGAAAGAGGGCGGAACTGTCTCTGTAGCATCAACCCCTGGGAAGGGGTGCACTTTCCACTTCACCTTAAGAAAGTAATGCAACTGGTTGAAATCCCTACCAACTCCTAATCAAGGTCTTTTTCTTATTTGCTGACAAGGATTCATTTTGCGTTTCCATTTCATCAATATCGGCATTGCTCATAAAATCCAGCCCAGTGAGTTTCTCTATGCGATCCACACTGGTGACGAACTCGGAGTATTCGTCTTTATCTGAAGGGATAACATTGGGGATTAAGAAGGCAAGAGCTTCCGGAACACCGTTTACCTCTTTGATGACGATTTTATAAAGCGCATCAGGAACAGCGGCCTTCACCTCTCCTTCCTGTCCTAACCAAACTGCTGGTTTCTTGCCAAAGAATACGGGTCCACAAACCACCCATACACTACCATGCTTTTCTGCCCATTCGACGGTTTTGTATTCCAACGCCAACCAAATGCCGCGGTTTTGCCACTGAAGTTGAGGCACGGCATTTAAGGTGGTGTGTGTATTGTACTCTGCATCGAGACTGACTCTACCCGCGATCTTTTTCATGCATAAATGCCCCCTAACATAGCGATAGTCATCTTTAACCTCCTTCATGGATCTAACACCAGAGACCGCATACGTGGCGTCATTGGGTACAAAACCATCCTTATTTCCTTGCTTATCTGTCAGCCACCTAGAGGGTCTATTGCCGCTTTCCGTCTGATTTGGGACGCTTTTAATTTCATAAGAAACCCACTCAGGAATACCCCATGACTCCCCTTTACCGTCACCATCATTGTCGTCGTTGCTATCAAAGGAACTCGTAAAGGCTCCAAATTCATAGACAAGATCTGAAGGTGAGGTTTCCCATTTGGAATGATTGTAGTTGGGGTCTAGCTTGATGGGCTTGTAACCATTGCCTGGTTGAGAAAACAAAATGGTACTTATGCAGAAGAACAGGCCTGTGCTCAAAGCTTTCATGGTGGAGTAAAATTGGTTCAGTTATAAATTTAATAAATAACTGATTACTCCACCCTTGACCAGGCTAACTACTGCATCGTATACTTAAATCACTTCCCATTCCAAGTCTCCAATGTACTTATAAGAGACTTTGCCTTCTTTGTTCATGGCATAGAGAAATATCCACTGATTATCTACCAGATTACGAATCGAATCATGTTTTTCAAGTATTCTGCTCATCTCATCTACCGGAGCTTCGATGATGACGTTTAGGCGCTGAGGTTCATGTTGAAATTGCTGTCCGTCATGTACCGACTGCAACGGAAGACCTACGCGCAGATCACCTGCAAATCCTTCCAGCACTCCAAGCCCACCCACAACATTGTGTAGTGTTTTATTGCCTGACCCAAATTGCTTATTGTCAACCGTGGAAGCATAATACTGCAAGTTGATCCATGAAGTAACCACCATTGGAGCAGTCATGATCAGCTCGAGTACCCCAAACCCCTTGTCATTCTTCCAAGAGTAACTATGCATAAATGCTTTGCCTCCCAGGTTCAGGTTTTCGGTTCGTTCACGCGGTGCTACGATAAAAGATGAGCATCCGGCCAGTCCCCATTCGGGGCGTACTTGTGACCAATCCTTGCTTCGGCTGATCACTTGTTTATTGATATCCTTTCCATGCACATTCATGCGAGAAGCACGCTCATGACGGCTCGCTTCTCCAGCGATGTTTATTGCATGGTTCAATTTTGTTAAGTTTTTCTGATGCCAGGAAGACAATCGATCAGTGTTGAACGTCGTGATAGCATCTGTGGTCGTGTCATGCAGAGCTGCCACAAAAATTGTCGAATTCGGAATCTCTATCCCTTGCTTGGTTAGCTCTTTCCTTACATAGGAATCATTGAAGATAGCAGCTGCCACTTTAGCATTTGCTTCACCTGAGTGCCCGCCACAAGCTCCACAATCCAGCCCAGTGGCATGAGGATTATTGGTTGTGGATGCACCATGACCTACAAGAAGGACAATGGGCGCAAAATTCTCCGTCAACGACATCCCTCTCAAGGCAGCAGCAGCCATATTCACACGTTCATCACGCGGGATTCCTGTTTGCTCTTTTACCAATGGGTTATAATCCAGTTCTATGACTTTATCAAGGTTTTGTCTTTTCGACAGTCCGGATTGGTTGGGTTGGGACACCGGTCTTGTCAAGCCAAAAGAATCTGTTAGAAGCTTCGGCAAAAAGAAGATACCCAGTGGACTTACAAAGCTAAAGCAGCTGATAGCGCCAGATTTGAATGCCTTCAACGATTTATTTAAGTGTGCGCGTAATTTTCGCCCTTTGATCGCCTTGCTATCTGCCTTCGGATCTGATAGCTGCTCTTTTATGGTATGTGAGGTCGTTAACAGTACTGGACACTGATCAGTGCCTGTTTCATATGCCATCGATTTATGCTTGATTGGGAATCCAAAAAAGCCTGCAAACCCAAATGTTTCAATGTCGCTAAGCGCTGCCTCAAGGTTCCTGCGGATAACTTCAGATCGTACATCGATGCAAAAAACTGCCTGTACTTGAGGGTTCTTATCTCGGGTTTGTCCCTTTTCAGCATTGTTGATGGAAGTAATGATTTTGCGTTGATTGGCGAGATCAAAAGCTTTCTGTAAAATGAGTTTTCTAGACAGTGACTCATTCAATAATCCCGTAGCAATCATTCCCATCGCTTCAGATTTTGCATGCCGCCAATGAAGCGTCAGGTCATTGTAGGGTAATAACTCCTTTAAGCTCATTTCCCATGCAAGCAGTATGGCCAAAAATTCTTCAAGCACATTGCTTTCTTTACCCTTCAATCCTGCATCCCAGTCGATGCGCGAAGCATATCCTGCCCACCCATTCATTTTCATCAACAAGCTGCTGAGGTAGTAGTCCAGCATATTTTCAGGCAGATCCAGCGTTTTCAATGCCTGATCTGCAGCCAGCAGATGATCATCCGGAAGATTTTTTACAAACGTCCGAAACCCCTTGAGGCCCATTGCTTCCGGGCTAAAGTCCACTTCAGACTCTTTCTTCCAAGCACTAAATAGAGAACCGGATGTTTTTGTAGTTTTCCATGTCGCCTGATTTTCGTCAAAGTAAGCAGATGCCCACAGTGAAATACGATCCACCATGAATCTGCGCCATTTCTTCCCATTGATATTGCTAGCTACATCCACCAAGGTTAAGACCTGAGGAAATCGGGTCGACTCCTGATCTGTATAGAGCTGCTCAATAAACATATCCACGTCTATAGGTATATCAAGCGCATTATCCTTCAACACTTCAGATATATCTTCTTTAGATAAGCGTCCATTCTCCAATGCTTCCAGGTAGAATGCCACAGGTAGAGTCGCTTCAGCACCGGCACTTTTATTTAAAAAGTCCATGGCTCGATCAAAATTCATGTCAGACAATCCCAAGTATGGATTGACCGCTACAAAATTTTCCAATGACCAGAGTGGCGCAATAGACCGGGTTCCTTTTTTGAGAAGTTTCCTAACTTCTGATCGGATGGATGTTTCTTGAGTTATCACTGGTTCTAATTTTTTAATTGTTGAGTAGTAATTCTGCTCTGGGGGTTTTGATTTGCTCCGTTGATGTGCCAGCACCAGAAGGTGACTGTTCTTTCACCGTAAGGTTGACCCATTTGAACTTTTCATTCTTTAGCGACCCAATCATGCGATCAAAAATCACATTTACGTAGAAGCCGTTTCTTAAATGAATACCCAAGCGAAATCCAAAATCGGTGGCCTTTAAGCGTGGTGCGAATAACTGCATGAGAATAACCACCCCATAGCAGGCGAGTAGTCCCATGATCGTCCATCGCACCAGAAAATCTGGTTGCCTAAGCTCGGGTATTTGCGAGGTAAGCAGGACGCGTGTCCCATGTTCCAGTGTGAAAAATGAGGTTGATACCAGCAGCGCCATACCCATGGCTAGAAGCATCGATTTTACCCTTCCATGAGAGTCTACTGTGGCCACCAACATCTGACTTAGACCCATCACGATGATAAGCCCGATCGCCATGAGACTGAAGTTTTGATTCGGATGTATGCCAGTTAAGAAGCAGAAAAAGAAGTACATACCGAGTGCCAGCGATATACTTAAGGTGACACGAAGGATACTACCCTTGCGTTTAGGGAGCTTGATTTTTCGAGACCTCACTACATCAATGACACTCCCTGAAGATAAGAATGCATGCGCTTTGTAAAATGAATGAGCTACCACATGCAAAATGGCGGCTGTGTAGACACCAAACCCACATATCAGCAATGAAAATCCCATGTGGGCAACACTGGAATAGCCAAGTGCTACCTTCACTGAAGGCTGGGTAAGGAAAATAACGGAGGCCAATAGTGCGGTTAACCCACCGATCACGATAAGCATCATTGAGGCAGTGGAGGATTCAATCATCAGGAAACTCATACGCACCATCAAAAATGGTCCAGCATTGAGTAACCCGGCATGGAGCAATGCTGAAACAGGCGTTGGCGTTTCAACCACCTCAATCAACCACCCATGTGTTGGGAATTGTGCTGATTTAAGTGCAGCAGCAATCACAAGCAAGCCCGTGGCCCAGTTTAACAATCCATCCATGACAAAGTCTGGATGTTGAGTTGTGCTAAAGATGGCCTCCAGATCACCCGTTCCCATGGAAAGGTAGATGCATATGATAGCTGCTAATAAGCTGGCATCTCCAAGTCGAGCCACAATGAATTTCTTTCGTGCAGCCGCGACAGCCTGCGGTCTGTTTCGATAAAAAATCAGCAGAGAATGCAAGCACATGCTGGTAACTACCCAGAAAAAGAAAATCTGAAATACATTTCCAGAGAGAATCAGCAACTCTACAGAAGCAATGGTTATCGCCAACCGACTAAAGAAGGCTCCCTTTCTCTTTTCGCCTTCCAGGTAATTTGAACTGAACCTGAGTATGACAAAGCCAAGAATGGAAATCATCACAAACATGGATACACTTAGTACATCCAACCTTAGGGCAAACCCGAGTTCATTCCAACCTAGCACTGCTGATTGCAAAGTGCCGTATCGGAATACCAGCACCGAGCTTATCAGTGCAATGAGTATCCCCACCAGACCAATGACCTCCTCACGCACCTTAAACACCCTGGATTTTTGCGGGGTGTTCATCGAAAGGAATCCCGCATATATCAATAACAGAAAAGGAGCGATGAGTGGAATAAGACTTAGCATAGTTGCTTGCATTTTCATTTGATTTTATTGAGATGCTTATGCACTGGCCATTTTTTTAGGAGTGTAGGCAGGAGGTTGTTTCTGATATCCAGCCACAGCAAATGCAATTAAAAAGGCACCAACTGTGAACAAACCCGCCAAAGCCCCATTTACGAACCCTGCTTCAATCCAGAGCGATGAAGTACTTACTTCCATAGTCGTAGAAAGGAAACCGCCAATTTTGGCACCAAATGCGCCTCCCGCGACAGCACCAATGAGAAGAAATCTTAAGTTTTTCATTTTTTTACGTTTAAGTTTTGTTTTTGAAAAAGCTAGAGAATGCTGACAGCAGACTAGTCTGTGATTTCAACTTTTAGCGTCCGCGTATAGGTAATGTTCTTGCCAAGCTCTTCGGCTTTTAGTAAAAAACTGTGAAGAGTCATTTGTGAAAGACCCTCAACCATAAGCTCATCATCTGCAGTCCATCTGGATTTAAGAGCATCCAACTCACCCTTATTCTCAACAGTCTCCTTGAAGAGCTCTTGAAGTGGGGGTGTAGCATCTCTTTTTATTTTCTTAAGCTCTTCGGACATGGAGCTGACTTGCGTGTTGATCGTTTGAGTAACCAAGGTCATTTCGTCATTTTTTCCACTGACTTTTGGACGCTCTACAGCAGGTGTTTCAACTGGAGTATCGCTTACTGGAATAGATTTCATTAAAAGTGACATATCGAATAAATTTTTAAAATTAATACTGCAATAGTAGTGGTGGTTATTCATTAATTTTTATTTAATTTTATTATGAAATACATAAACATTAGTATATGCATTATACACTTCATCAGTTAAAAATATTTCTTAAGGTGTCTGATTTTCAGAGTATTACGAAAGCAGCAGAAGAACTCCATTTAACTCAGCCAGCCATCTCAATTCAACTAAAAAAATTGCAAGAGCAGTTTGAATTACCTTTAACAGAGGTGATCGGAAGGCAACTTTATGTGACAGATTTTGGAAGGGAAATCGCAATCAGGAGTCGTCGAATCCTGGAAGAAGCTGACGGAATCAGGTACACCATCGACCAGTACAAAGGCCTTCTCACAGGTAAAATAAAAATCTCCGTGGTGTCCACAGCCAAGTATGTGATTCCTTATTTCTTGAAAGACTTCATGGATCGCTATCCGAGTGTGGAAATATCCATTGACGTATCTAACAAGAATAAGGTAATGGAAGGCTTGCACAAAAATGAAAGTGACTTCTCTTTGGTCTCAGTGGTACCAGATAATTTAGATGTGTGCAAAGTAGAGTTGATGGAAAATCAGCTGAACCTGGTGGGGAGTGTTGAGTATGAAGGAAAAATTAAGAAGCCTAAGGATTTAGAAAAAGTAACCCTACTGTTTCGAGAAGAAGGATCAGCTACTCGAAATGCAATGGAAAATTATTTGGAAAGTAAAAACATCAAAGTTGGTAAATCCATGGAGTTGGTTTCCAACGAAGCGGTGAAGCAGGCCATTAATGCTGGACTGGGTGTTTCTATCGTTCCGCTTATAGGTTTAAGAACAGCACTTGCCCGAGAAGATATCACGCTTTATCCGCTAAGCGGCTTGCCGATGACCACACGCTGGAATTTGATCTACAATAAGGGCAAAGCTTTGACTCCTGCGCAGGGCGAGCTTATCAAATACATGGAGGATAATAAAGAGCGATTGGTTGAAAAACACTTCAGTTGGGCAAAATAATTGGGTGCTGCTTGCCACGCTCTCAAAAGAAGGGATCAACCAAAGCTAACCCGTCAATTAAACCTTCGCGCATTACAGCTGTCTTAGTAGAAAATGTAATGCTATGAAACGAATTTATATATTGTTTTTTCTTGCCGCGCTAATGGCAACTCCTGCTATACTACCAAGTGCTGAGGCGCAAAAAGTAAAAAAAGAAAGAGTTAAAAAAAAGAAAAGGACAAAACGCAAAATTCGCAAGCGTGTCAGAAGAAATGCTCACGCTCGATACGCATCGTTACCCAGATATGGGGCAATTGTGACCGTAGCTCCAAAAGGAGCCATCATCGTTCACAAATCCAATATGGTCTATCATTATCACAAAGGGCTATTCTATCGATCTACAGGGGATAGATACATGGTGGTTAGACCAGCAACTGGCATACGACTAAAAGCACTCCCTACAAGACACGTGAGAGTTGTTATTCCAAACGGCACTTATTACTACTATTACGGCACCTATTACCAACAGATCGGATCTGATTATGAAGTAGTTGATGCGCCATCAGGTGCCATGGTAGATGGTCTCCCAGAGGGATATACTGTAGAAGAGGTAGACGGCATAGAATACTATGTGTGGAATGATGTCTACTATCAAGAAATAGACACTGACCAGTTTGAGTCTGGCACTGGTTATAAAGCAATACGTATAGGTTAGTTGTTAAGCGGAAGGAATGTAGTCGCTCCTTCCGCATTTTTAGCTCTTGTTTCGATTATTTTCAACCTAAAAGGCTTCTCCAATGAAGAAATAATAGCCCAGGCCATCTTCAGAAACCGCTACATCTAGACGGGTGAAAATATCTTTGCTTCGAAAGATCAGAAATCGCACACCAGTGCCTCCAGCTACTTTAAATTTGCTTAAATCTAAACTGCGTACGCCATCGCTCACGGTTCCAAACCCTACAAATGCTGCTGCTCCCCACCGTTTGCTAAACGGGAATGGCAAAAATCGATATTCTGCTTGAGCAGCAAGTAATGTATTGTCCCGGTATCTGCCCAGGTAGTATCCTCGCATGAGGGATTCTCCACCCATAAGTGAAAGCTGACTAAATGGTGCACCTCCCTGAACTTCAGAAAAATAAACTTGCGTTGCTAACACCTGCGATTCCGTAGTTGGTAAATAGTAGCGGGCATCAAAAAAGTACGAAGTGAATTCAAAATCACTTCCCCATCCATCATCATACCGGAGGAACCCCATTTCTCCAAAAAAGCCTTCCCTTACGTTTAGCACATTGTGCCTGTCATCATAGACCAATCCAAGCCCTAATCCCAGATTACTGAATTTTCTGATTCCTTCTGGAGCATCAAAAGGATCGTCGACCAAACGATTAAAGCCGACATTAGACAAGCGATGAAAATCTGTTTCAAAGCCAAGGTACAGGCTACCATGAACCTTTCTCAGCACACGTTCTCGTATACTGATACTACCTGCGTCAATTTGTGCCAACTCCTCGCCGTTTGTGTCTATGCCCTCGCCAAAATAAAGCAAGGGAAATTGCTGTAGCCGGATTCTTCCTAAAAGAAACCACAAGCTCTTGTCACTATAGAGCGCATGATCCATCCACAGTCCGTATTGTTTTTCAAGAGTGATGAAGCTAAAAGCAGTGACTTCACTCAATCGATTGTTGATATCTTGATTCGCATAGTAGACATACACTGCGCTAACGCCAAATTCCCATTTGGTTTCAGGTGCAAATGCAATGGTGGGATAAGCTATAAACTTGGGCTGTTCAATCGAAGTAGTATCGTTGAATACTGAATTCCACACGCGCTTTACCAATCCTTCATTTTGAGCTTTCAGAGATGGTGCAAGTCCTATGCAAAATAGCATCAACCCAATTCGCAGAAAAACATGGATGTATTTCACTTTCAAATCAACTAGCGAAGACTTCATAATGCTGCACACATTCTTCAAATCCCAGAAGGAATTGCTGGTCTTCAGGGTAATATTTTGCCTTGCTGAAATCATCTCCCGCAAAGTTTTTAATCACTTCCATACTTTCCCAATAAGTGATGAGTTTAAAGTGGCCTATGTCGCCTTCAAGCTTTCTAAGGAAACGGAGACTTATAAACCCCGTGGTTTCTTTGTAATCGGGTAGTGCCCTCTCCTTCATAAACGCCGTATATTTTTCATAGTCCACGGCATTCGTTCTACCTTCCCATATTCTTGCGATCATCTCGTTAGTCTATATTAAGTTTCTCATCGATTAATTGATCGAAGTAACGCATTTCCCTCATCAGTGGTTCTCTCACCTCCTTTACACTCCAGCAAGCCTCATTATTTCAAGATTATGTTAACTGAATAACGATAGGAAACTCTTCAGTGACCAGCAAATCGTGGCGTTCACTCAAAAAAAGCCTTCTCTCAATCAAAAGAGAAGGACGGTAGATCAAAAGAAGCAACAGAATGTGTCAGATATGATATCTTCCCAGCTTTAGCCTGTGAGATTTATCTCTTTTCATGTATCTCTTTTTTAACTTCCTGTTTCTTTCAGAAAAGTAAACCACCATATGATCAGATTGGTAACACTGAGTTTCTTACTCCTTGCTTTGAATGGTTACGGTCAATCCAATGCGGATAGCTTGAAGCTTTTTCTTGAAAAAGCGGAGAGCTATGCTGCTGGCCCTCCAGACTCACTCATCAATTACAGCAGGAGTGCTTTGAAGGTCGCCCTTGAAACCAATGCAGATCAAGAAGGAGGCACTGCTGCCTGGTTGCTTGGCATTGGCAAACGAATGCTTAATGAATTGGATTCAAGTGAGTATTATTTTGAAAAAGCACTAACTCTGACAAATGATCCGGAACTGACCGGTAATGTGAAAATGGGTGTGGGTGGCATTAAGTATGCTACCCTGGAATTGGATGGCGCACTCAGTTATTTTTTAGAAGCCGCAGTGATCTTCGAAAAGCTTGAATTGGAATCTAGACAAGCAGCTGCGTACACCAACATAGGCATGGTCCTCAATACATCGGATTCTGACGAAAAAGCCCTAACCTATTTCAAGAAGTCACTGGAGATTTCAAAGCGGTTAAGCTTAACAAACACCTTGCTTCCTACATTGGTAAACATTTCTATTTTGTTTGAGAAGAATGATCAATACGATTATTTATGATGCCAAGGGAATGCCTCAAAAAGCTTTGGAATACCACCGCAAGTACTTCGAGTCTTTTAAAGAATTTACGACCTGGCAAAACAATGAACACATAACTGAAATGGAAGTTCGCTATGATTCCGAGAAGAAAGAGCAAGAACTGCTGCAGCTCACTCAACAAAATGAAATTCAGGAATTGCGAAATTCCCGAGTTCTACTGGTTAGCATATTGTTGCTAATCAGTGTAATCTCAGCAGCCCTGGCTATTGTATTTTTCTATCAAAAGCGCGCCCACAGGCAGAAAGAATTAGCGGCGGTGAATAAACAGCAATTGCTTAGGTCACAAATGAATCCACATTTTCTTTTCAATGCACTCGCCTCTGTTCAGGATTATATAATGGAAAAAAAACCAATAGAAGCAGTCAAGTTTTTAGCACGCTTCGGGGAGCTTGTCAGAGATATACTGGAAGGATCGAGGCAAGAGGAAATATCACTGGCCAAGGAAATAAAAATGGTTGAAAATTTCTTTGAGTTGGAGAAACTCAGATCTGAAAAGGAAATTCAATTAAGAATCGAACTGGAAGGAATCGACGACCCAGAAGATTTACTCATCCCACCCATGTTCATTCAACCTTTCGTAGAAAATGCCATTAAGCATGGATTCATTGGATTGGATAAAGGAACCATTATCATATCCATCACAAAGCAGGTTGAGTTATTGCAAGTAAATATCCTGGATGATGGAATTGGGTACACCTCGAGCGAAGCAGATAAGAAAGAAAAATCATTAGCTATCCAGATAACCAAGGAAAGGTTGGCAAGTCTCAACAGACGTCCGATCAATCAAGTGTTGTTCGAAATCAAAGATCAGTTCACAAATGATCAGGCAAATAAAGGGACAAGTGTGACCTTTAACCTTCCAGTCATAAAGCTTACCTAAAATGAAATACAGAGCACTAATCGTTGAAGACGAAAAAAAAGCACGTAATCTCTTAGGTAAGCTGATATCTTCCGAATGCCCTGATTTGGAAATTATTGATGAGGCCGAGTCAGTGCAGGAGGCCATCGAAAAGATCAAAGCAAGCAAACCCGACATCATTTTTCTGGATATTCAACTAGGCGAGGAACGCTCTTTCTCTATTTTAAAAGAAATCAATCATGCGGAGCACAAAATCATATTTGTGACTGCCTTTGAGCAGTATGCAGTGGATGCTTTTCGATTTTCTGCTGTCGACTACATTCTTAAGCCGGTGGATCCTGATTTATTGGTGGGCGCGGTGGAAAGAGCTACGCAGCAGTTGGAAGATGAAGACCTCAAAAGCAATTTGGATGTGCTCGTTCATAACCTTTCTGAAGATGACAGAAAGCACAAAAAACTTGTCTTGTCCACGATGGATATGGTACATCTGGTAGAACTCAATGAGATAATCTGGTGTCAATCGGAAGGGAATTACACAAATTTTGGACTTATCAATGGAAACACACTGCTGATATCGAAAACACTCAAAGAATACGATGCTCAATTGAGTGGATATGGCTTTATGCGGGTACATAAATCCTACCTTGTGAATTTGGATCATCTCTCAGCTTTTCATAAAAAAGAAGGTGGTTTTCTTATCATGTCCGATGGAGCAAAGATTCCCGTCGCTGTGCGAAAAAAGGAAGAGTTCATGAAAGTTTTCGACCGCTGGAAGTAATTCCTCATTCATATTTCATCCTGAAATTTTAACGATAACTCGATAAAGTACTACGGTGCTTCAAAAGGTGCTGTCGCACATCCAAATTGTAAAAAATGGAGGTGTGCATGTTAGATATTTACAATTAATTATTAAAAAAATTAAATATCTGATGATGAACAAAATAGCCACCGTACTAACCATTTGCCTATCACTTGTTATCACATACACACATGCTCAAGTAGTTTATGTAGACCAGGGAGCCTCTGGAACAGGGGATGGAGCAAGTTGGACAAATGCATTTACTAATCTGCAAGGTGCCATTGATGCAGCTTCTACTGTCTCAACTGTTGCAAACCCCATTCAAGTATGGGTGAAAGCAGATACCTATTACCCCACCGCCGGAACTGACAGAAGTATTTCATTTAATATGAAGAATGAGGTAGAAATATATGGTGGGTTTGCAGGCACAGAAACTTTGCTATCGCAGCGAGACTGGAACGCTAACATAACCATTTTATCAGGCGACATTGGTGTTCAAGGTGTAAACACGGATAACTCAAAAATCATCATATCGAATAGTAATTTTCCTTCTACACCCTTAACCTTGACTGCTATTCTGGACGGCTTTATTGTTGAGGATGGATACTTAGATGATCCTGTTTTTATTGGCGGAGCGGGCATGAGAAACAACAATTCCAGTCCTACAGTTAGAAATTGTACGTTTAGAAATCATGTAAGCACAACAACTCCGACAACTGGTGGCGGAGCTGCGATATACAATGGCGGAGAATCACACCCAGCCATTTACAACAGCATATTTCATGACAATTCTGCTCACAATGGTCCTGCAATAACTTTCGGAAGTCCTGCAAGCGCCTTTTCACATACCATAGAGTCAGTCATCGCCAACTGCCTGTTTTATGATAACACTGCATCGTCGATCGGAGGAGCAGTCTATGTCTATAACTATCGGGTAGGTATGTACAACAATACATTCCATAACAATTCTGCCCTCAGTCAGGGGGGTGGCGTCTTTTGGAATGTAACCTCCACTCCAGACGTGGATCCTATTTTAGTAAACAATGTTTTTTGGAATAACTCAGCTTCTTTCGATAATCAAATAAGAGTTTTTTACGGATCTGGCACACCAGCCAATCCTACCTACGGACCCAATCTCATTGAAGGCGGATTTCCATCCTCCACGAGCCTGGTAGTTACGGATGATCCAGAGTTTAATGATGCCGCCAATCAGGATTTCACTGTTCAGCATTGCTCCCCAATTGTTAATGCAGGTGATAATTCCATTCCAATAAACTCCACGGTAGACCTGGCCGGAAACACTAGAACATTTGGTACCAATGTAGATTTGGGTGCTTACGAAATTCAAACAACTCCTCTTTTTTTCGCCGCAGTAGAAACAGAGGATGTCACATGCAATGGCCTAACTGATGGCCAGATAAATGTCAATGGCGGGGGTGGGTTAGGTTCCCAACCCATCCAGTACAGCATTGATGGCGTGAACTTTTCAACTAATTCCGTCTTCGGCGGACTGAGCGGAGGTACATATACAATTACCCTATTGGATCAGGCCAATTCTTGCACCTATGCAGAATCATTCACAATTACCGAACCATCAGAGATTAGCATTTCTTCGCTGGTGCCTACAAACATTTCATGCAATGGGGCAAATAATGGATTACTATCCATTGAAGTAACAGGAGGGGCAACCCCCTATCAAGTGAGCTTTGATGGTGGAAGCACTTTTGTTTCATCCCAGTTTACAGCTGCCATAGAAATCTTAAACCTGACACCCGGATCATATACGGTAACCATTGTTGACGGGAATGGCTGTTCATTTACAAATCCAACAACTACTATCCTATCCGAGCCAAGCGTATTGACATCATCTTTCATCCGCTCGGATGTGGATTGTCATAACGATACGGACGGATCGATTGAAATTATTGCATCCGGAGGTACGGCCCCTTACTCATACAGCCTGGACGGAATCAACTTCCAGGCTGGGTTCATTTTCACGGATTTAGCTGCCGGAAATTACACCGTTAGCATTAAAGATGCCAACGATTGTATTTCAACCTTCAATGAAAGCATCAGTCAACCTTCACCACTTGGGAGTGTTGCTATTTCAGCTTCCCATGTAGATTGCTATGGTGGCTCTGACGGCTCTTTCTCATTCGAAGGCTCAGGAGGAACCGCACCATACGAGTACAGCTTGGATGGAGTTAACTTTCAGACATCCCCCCTAATGACAGGCTTGACGGCTGGAACCTATACCTTGACCATCAGAGATAGCAACTTATGTGCTATTTCACTCAACTGGACCGTGACTGAACCCGATTTGCTGACCGGAACCTTAACAGCAACCGGTACATCTTCTTGCGGACTATCTGACGGAACACTAACTGTAGCTTCTTCTGGGGGTACTTCTCCATATCAATACAGCCTCGATGGAGGAACAACCACACAAGCATCCGCTACATTTTCTGGATTGCCATCGGGAGCGTATACGGTTACCTTGATTGATAGTCAAGGGTGTGAACTGGAAATCAATGAATCGGTGGATGATCCCGCTACGGCTACCATTTCAACTTCTGTCACCAACATACTATGTCATGGTGATGCATCAGGCACCATTGAGGTGTTGGTAACAGGCGGGTCCTCTCCCATTGAATATTCTTTAGATGGAGTCAACTATCAAGCGAGCAATGCATTTCCAAACCTAACAGCTGATACATACAGCGTTTATGTAAAAGAATCCAATGGTTGTACACAATCTGTAACTGCAACGATCACTGAACCAACACAATTGGTTGGTTCTAAAACCAAAGATGATCCGAGTTGTTTTGGAGAAAATGATGGCGCCATCGAGGTAATCGGTTCAGGCGGTGTCTCTCCCTATGAATACAGCATAGACAATACCAATTATCAAGCTGCGGGAACATTTAGCAACCTCACGGATGGAACCTATACCCTTACTATTCGCGATTCAAACAACTGCACTGTGCAGCTTTCAGAAACACTGACTGACCCGCTAGAGGTTACTGCAACTGCTGCAGTAACGGATGCAACTTGTCAGGGAAGTGCTGACGGAGTGATCACAGTCTCTCAAGCCAATGGCATTACCCCATTAGCTTATTCACTGGATGGAGGAGCAGGTCAAGCAAGCAATGTTTTTGATCAATTAAACCCAGGCACCTATACCGTTCTCGTAACAGATGCAAATGGTTGTGGCGTGACATTGTCTGATGTGACCGTTGGTGCAACTACCTCAATAATTCCGACCTTATCAACCACTCATATTCTATGTGCGTCGGGCTCTACAGGTGAAATTAGCGTTACTGCTACTGGAGGAACAAGTCCGTACGAGTTCAGCATCAATAACGAGGCCTTTCAGGGGTCCAATGTATTTAGCGGGTTGTCAGCAGGTTCGTACCAGGTTGCGGTTAGGGACGCGGATGGCTGTCTGGGTATCGAAAATGTAACATTGACAGAGCCCGACGCCCTTCAAATCACTGTGGTACAAAATGATAAGAGCTTTGAGATAACTGCAAGCGGAGGGCTCAGCCCATATGAATTCTCCACTGACGGAGTGACATTTCAAAGCTCAGGAACATTTTCAAATCTCGATGTTGGAGACTACACCTTTCGTGTCAGAGATGCCAATGGTTGTGTAACTGAGTCAGACGAGTTTTCCATCATACTTGGACTGACGGATGTCGCAGAAGAGATCAAACTATTTCCAAATCCGGTCTCCAATTATTTTCATGTCGATTCAAAAGACGTTGACCAAATAGCTATCTACAATTTGGGCGGTAAGCTCATTAAATCTGTCCCCAATCAAGAAAAAGTTGTAGTGAGTGATCTGGACACCGGCCTCTACCTGATACTCATGAAGAACATCGATCAAAAAATCATTTCCGTCAATCGCTTAATTAAAGATTAACTAAGGCAGGCTAACTATGGTAGTTAGTTGAACCAGCTCCTAGGGGGCTGGTTTTCTTTTTTTAATTTTGACAGATACACACCATGGATGAAAAACGTCGAATCTAACTCCATTTATCACAGGCTGGTAGCTACAGAATTACTCGAATGGCGCGCAGCAATGCGACGAAAGCCTTCTTTTTGGAATCGGACGACCAAGAAGGTTCAGAAAAAAGTAAATGGCATCATTCCGGAAAAAGTCCATCGCGCCATCACTAAAGCAATTAAAGAAATCACAAGAGCAGTGATTTTTGGGTCGGGGTTCACGACACGCACAAGAAAGGACGTGAAAACTATCGAAGAAGTCGAAATCAAAGTGAAAGAACGGATCAACTTTTATTCCTCCTCAGCTGCCGTTGAAGGTGCCGCTACGGGTTTTGGCGGTTTTTTGCTCAGTCTGGCTGATTTTCCTTTATGGTTGACGCTTAAAATGAAATTGCTCTTTGAAATAGCATCCAGGTACGGTTACGATACCAAAGACTACAAGGAACGTCTATACATTTTATACATTTTCCAGCTGACCTTCTCCAGCCAGCAAAGGAGAAATGAGGTATTCGAAAAAATGGAGAATTGGGAGCTCATCAAAGAACAACTACCTGATGATCTGAATACGTTCGACTGGCGAACCTTCCAGCTGGAGTACCGAGATTACATAGATTTGGCCAAACTGCTTCAATTGATTCCAGGAGTAGGTGCGATTGCAGGTGCATTGGTGAATCATAAGCTGACAAACAAGCTGGGCAAGGTGGCAATGAATGCCTACCGAATGCGAGACCAGCGATTTAAAGAAACGAGGTTGTTGGGAAGTAACAAAACGCAGAAATACATTAGTTAATCCCTAAGTACGAAAATGACTTGAATCTAGACTTGGCGTTCCTACTCTAAAGATGTCATTCTTATCCCGTCATGGCTACACTATTAAAAAAGTATCAACTGATAATTCAATCGAAGAAGACTGGTTGTTAATCTTTGAATTTCAAGCGTAAGAAGAAATACTTTGGATATAATATTATCAATTGATAATATTATATAGCGAAAACCTTGACCTATCTAATGAATTCTACCGAGTAAAATTCTATAATTCATCAAATAGCGGACAATTCTTGATTCATAAAATTCACTACTGTGATAGAAACAAAAGCTATTGACAATGAGCGTACTTTTTTTAGGCTATTAATGATCATAGCCTATACATCTACCTTGGGATTCAGCATTTTTCTATACCTGCATGAAGTTTACATACTTGCTTATAATGGTTTAATTTGTTTTTTACTGTATGTTGTTTACGGTGTTGCCAGCTATTTCACACCTAAAAGAACTTTACTATTTAGATTGGCCACTCTGACGGCCTTTCATGCATTTTATTTTAAAATCTTCTTTACCGGCGGTGCCCTTTCGCCCTCATTGGCAGAGTTTATCATACCTCCAGTAATCGGCTTCTTTTATAAGCCAATTCGTGATCGGTATTTTTTCATGATTCTAGCAGTGCTGTGTGTAATAAGCATGTGGCCACTTACAACTTTAGGGTATGTCAAAGACTATTTTCCGCAAGAGTGTGCAATAGAAAATAGTATAATTTCAACATTTTTTGTTTTTGGAATAGTCGGGCTCTATATCTTCATATTTCGTAATTCAATCGGTAAGAAAAATAGACAGCTCAGGAAATCTTACAAAGATCTTCAAGACACATCTGAGAAATTAATTGAGTCTGAAAAAATGGCTTCCTTAGGTATGATGTCTGCTGGTGTAGCGCATGAAATAAACAATCCATTAAATTTCATTAGAGGTGGCATAGATATGCTATCAATGCAACTTTCAGATTCCAAAGAAGCTCAGCCATTTATCCATGCTGTAGATGAAGGAGTAAAAAGGGCTAGTTCAATTGTCAATAGTCTAAGACATTTTAGCAGAAATACTTCATCAAAAGATGAGGTTTGCGACATTCATTCGATAATAGATAACTGTTTAACAATGATCAATTATAAGCTCAATTTCGAAGTTGAAATTGTGAAAAAATATTGCGATAACAGACCTTTCACAATCGTTGGAAATGAGGGGCAACTTCATCAAGCGATACTTAATATTATCTCAAATTCAGAGCAGGCTATTCATGATAAAGGGACTATTACAATTGAAACTTGTACGGTCAATGAAAATCAAGAGTTAATAATATCAGATACAGGTATTGGAATCAGTCAAGAAAATCTTTCCAAGATTAGAATTCCATTTTTTACAACAAAAAGTCCAGGAACAGGAACTGGTCTTGGTCTTTCAATAGCTTATAAAATTATTGAAGACCATAACGGTGTCATTTCTGTAAAATCCGAACCATTGAAGGGCACTCGTTTTCACATTTCTTTTAGGGATTCATAAGCAAATGAAAATTGTAAACTCTAAAGAGTTTACAGAAACAATCAAGTTTTAACAGATAGTGATTAAATTAAAATCGTGTCAAGCTTTAAAATACGTCCACGCTTTAAGCAAGTAATCAAAGGCAAAAAAGATGATCTGGAGCAAAAGCTATTGGCGGGTATTAAGCAAAAAGAAGCTCACTTCGTTTCCAACCACCTCCCCGGTCATCTTTACATCAGGATTCATCCAGACAACCAGCATTTTTGGTCACCTCAACTGCACCTATCTTTTGAGCAGGAAGAGGATAATATCATTGTCAGAGGACTTTATGGGCCTAATCCTACGGTCTGGGCCATTTTCTTTTTCAGCTATGTTGCACTGGGTATACTATCCTTGTTTTTAGGCATGTGGGGGCTCACAAGGTGGAGTTTAGGGCTGGACGCTAGTGTACTTTGGTCTATTCCCATTTTTGCGGCAATTGCGCTTATTCTCTACATTTCAGCGCAGGCTGGGCAAAAAATAGGAGCTCAGCAGCTCTTTGACATTCACCATTTGTACGAGGAAATTACCGAGGATCATGTGACTGTGGCATGATTCGTATTCACTCGCACTAATCAGGATTCTGAAGAAAAAGCAAATTCAAACCATCCGAATTTGCTGTGACAATATCCAATAAACCATCATGATTTAGATCAACAATTTGAATATCATAGGTGTCCAGCTTTTTCTTTGAAATCTGAATCGCATCGTATGCTGTCCCGTCGCCAGTATTCAAATAGCACATGTTTATTCCTCGACCATTTCCAGCAACTATATCCATGTCTCCGTCATTATCTATATCACCCACCTCAATCGCAAAAGTTCTACTTTTCAGTTTAGTGAATTCTTTTTCCAGTTGATAGCTCAAACTTTCATCCCCAAAAGCAATGGTATTTTTTGACCTGATGTTCCCACTAATTATATCCATATATCCATCATTATTTAAATCAGCTATGGCAATGGATCGAGTGTCTCTTGCTTCAGAACCTATTTCTTTCCTTTTCACAAAACGCATGTCTTCGTTGAAGTAAATAGCATTAAGTTGATCATTTCTATTGGCTGCTATCAGGTCATTATCCCCGTCATTGTCAATATCATATACAATGATGTCCAAGGTTGCTTCTCCATCAATACCAAATGGAATAACCTCGTTGAATTGTCCTTTGCCATTATTCAGACATATTTCATTTTTGTAAAATCGATTGACAACAATGATGTCAGGAAATCCATCAGTATTAATATCAGAAAGTATGATATTTCGGGTGTTTGATTTCTTAAAACCGAACGTGCCAGCGTATGAAAACTTCCCTGCCCCGTCATTCATAAATAAATGATTCAGTGCTTTATCATTTCCTACAACCATATCCAGGTCTCCATCTCCATCCAAATCCCCGAGTTCTGCCGCATAGGTAGTGGATGCGCTATCTATCCAGTATTGCGTAAGAAATGTCCCGTCGCCTTCATTCAAATAAACTTCATTTTGATCTGGCCAATGACGTCCATTGGCAATCACTACATCCATATCTCCATCATTGTCGAGATCACCACCACTTATTGAGGCAGACCTTCTCTTTTCATTACCAAATGCCGTTTGCGTCCAACTTACGTCTTGGGTATTTGCATCAATCGCAAGTAGTGTGAGCAAAAAGAAAGAGATGTATCGCATGGTTTGATAATATGCTAAAATCATGAAGGTAATTAAATAATTGCTGTCATGGATTGCCATACATGGCTGGCATAACAAGACATTTTGGATTCAACATCAACTAAATCGAAATCCACTTTTCCAAGACAAGGGAAAGCGAATTGTTAACAATCGGTTTACTTACGAAATCATCCATTCCGGCATTGTAACACTTCTCCTTATCGGCTCTCATTGATCCTGCCGTTAATGCAATGATTGGTGTTTGGTTGCCCGTCTCGATTTCTCTGATTTTTCGTGTTGCATCATAACCATCCATTTCAGGCATCTGTACATCCATCAAAATGATATCGGGATTTTTATCAACAAACATCGTCACTGCTTCCACTCCATTGACGGCCTCAATTACTTTGGCATTTGGCAGTGCTTTTTTCAACATCATTTTAACAATGACCATGTTATTAGTATTATCTTCTGCAACTAGAATCTTAAGCTTTTCAGTAGAAATCACTCTTTTAAGTGTATTCACTCCAGATTTACTCGAATCTGACTGACTTTTCGAAACCTTGCTATCCGACAGCTCAAAGTCCACCTCAAAGAAAAAAATGCTTCCTTCTCCATGCACACTTTCTAACTCCAATTTGCTATCCATTAACGACAACAATGTGTTTGATATGGATAGCCCTAATCCAGTACCTCCATATTTTCTGGTTGTAGAAGTATCTTCCTGAGAGAATGCTTCAAAAATCTTTTCAAGATTTTCAGGCTTTATTCCTATGCCCGTATCCCTGACAGAGAACCTGTAACTTACTTTCTTATCCTTTGATTCTAATACCTCAACTTTCAACTCAATCTCTCCCTCATTGGTGAACTTCACTGCATTTGCCAGTAGGTTAACAAGTATCTGTCTCAGTCGAATATCATCAGCTAAAACATATTGATATTTTTCATCAACCAATGAAAGCTTTAAGTCAATGTTTTTTCTACCGGCCTTATAGCTGGTCATTTGCATCACATGCTTGCAAAGCTCAATTAGATCTGTATGCTCAACTACCAGATCCAGCTTTCCTGCCTCCAACTTAGATAAATCCAGAATTCCATTGATAATACCCAGAAGACCAAGAGCAGACTGATTTACAATGCTTAAGTGCTTCCTGGGAGTATCGTCTAAATTTGTTTCCAGAATCTGATCTGTATAGCCAATGATAGCATTTAAGGGAGTTCGAATTTCATGACTCATTTGAGCTAAAAACTGCGATTTCGCCTGATTTGCATGCTCTGCCTCCTCTTTTGCAAGATTTCTCTCAATTATCTTGATTTCTAGCTCACTGTTTTTACCAGTCACTTTTTTATAGAAAACGAAAACAACGACAAGCAGTACAATCAACAATATGGCTATTGCGAATGTCAACCTAAACATTTTGTTCTGTGCCTCGAGTAAGTTCTGGCTAAGGATAGCTTCTTTTTGCAAGTCCTCAATTACTATTTCCTTTTCCCGACTCTCATAGATTGCTCTCATTTTTGCCGTCTCTTCCGTCAAATTGAGTCTCGCTAAGCTGTCATTAAGCACCAGTATTTCTTCATATAAATCAGGTAGCAACTCAATCTTGTTTATCTGCCTGAGCAACTGAGCTTTTAAAAGCTGACCATCATAATAGACTTTTAATGCTCCTATTTTTTGGGCAATTTCTTCGCCTTTTTCCACGGCTTTAATTCCTTCTGCCAGTCTATTCATATTTGAATAAGCCTTACCAAGGAGAATGTAGGAATAAGATAAGCTGTAGAAATCCTCAGAAGCCTCATCAAGCTCCATTGATTGTTTCAGGTATGTAATTGTCTGCGCGTACTCACCTAATTCAAGATATGAATAGGCAATGTTGGAAAGCGTGATAGACATTCCTCGTTTGTCACCAAGCGAGTCAACGATAAGGTTGGCCTTTGTGAAATATGCTAGTGCTTTTACATTTTTCCCCTCTTTTTGAAAGAGCTCTCCAACATTATTCAGTCCATAGGCTACTCCCCTTACATCACCTAAAAGCTCTTTCAATTCGATCGATTCTTCATAAAACTTTCGAGCAGTTTCAAGGTCTTCCAGGTTTTTATAAGCAATGCCGAGGTTATTTTTCAGCTTTGAAATACCCAATGTATCTCTGAGACCTTCTAGCAAGGCTAATGATTGCTGATAGTATACAATTGCCTGATTGGAATTGCCCTGAATGTCATACGAAATAGCTTTATTCTTTAGTGCCTGGGCTATCCCTTGCGTATAATCGATTGAGCTATCCAGAGATATTACTTTATTGAAGATGGTTCTGGCTTCTGTGGGGTCTGTAAAAATCAGGTTGAATCCCAATTTATTCAGTGTGTCAATTTTATCGACAACCTCCATTTCATCAGGTAAGGACGTGATGAGACTATCAGCCTGCTGCGCATAGGAATACCGAATAGAAAATAGCGTCAGCAGAATGACCATTCTGACATCACTCATGTGAATAAAGAGTTTCATTTGGCCAGTTGAGTCTCAAAAGTATCTTAAAACAAATAGGTTAGCATAAAAGAATTCCAATTTCTTCAGTTACCTCCCGAAATATGAAGGTTCCTATCAAATTGAATTGTTTAAAGCTTATTATTTAAAAAAAACAAAAAGTCTAAATCATTGATTCTGTTTGTTTTATGCACTTTTTAATACAAAAAATCAATACCTTCTATTACCCAAGCAACCATATCGAAAAAATTGGCGTTCGGGCTAGAAAGTAAGATCAAAGTGATTCACAGAACACTTGAAGAATAAAGCTAACATATTGATCAAAGACTGTCAAAAACAAAAAAAAGGCAGTGAGAAAGCTTTATACGAGCATTTTTTCTCTTACGGTATGAGTGTGAGTTTGAGATACACCGCCACTTATGAAGAGGCAGTAGAAATTCTCAACGATAGCTATATGAAAGTTTTCAAAACCATCAAAAACTTTAAGAATGATACATTCAAAGGATGGTTCCGGAGAATTATCATTAATACAGCCACTGATCATTATCGAAAGATGAAAAAGTTTGATTTTTTGGAAGGGTACGATGCTGGAAATGCAAATGCCATTTACGCAGAAGAGCTGATTACTGCACAACTATCATATGAAGATTTGTTGGGTTTGGTACAGCAGCTCTCCCCTTCTTACAGGACTGTTTTCAATCTCTACGCTATCGATGGATATAAACATGAAGAGATTGCAAAAACGCTGGGCATTACGACTGGAGCTTCAAAGTCAAACCTCTCGAGAGCGAGGCAGATATTGAAGGGCATGATAAAAAAAACGCTAGACTATGAGTTCACGGAAGCTATCGGATAAGGAATTTGATCGGTACACCAGGAACATCCTGAAGAAACCTGAGGGCATGGCTTTTGACAAGTCAGCCTGGATGGCCATGGAACAAAAAATTGCTCAAAATGGGACATCATCTTCTGCCTTAAGTTTGAAATGGTTGATCCCTGGCATTCTCATCCTGCTCACCACCACCGGCTATTTTGGTTATCAAAATTTCAATGAGTCCAAAGCGGTCTTGGAGGAAGATGCTTTTCTCAATGGAGAATCTGCTATGGAAACCGTATTCCCTTCCGACACAACCACCTCAACGCAGAAACCTTACGTTAAATCCAATATCAACACTGCATCTCTAACTCCATCAATTCCTTCCTCACAAACTTCTACAAGAGAGAAGACTGTAGCAAAAACAGCAACCCCAGATCTCATAAATGAATCAACTAATTCAGACCAAACCCAAATTCTGCCAAAAGGAGCTGAAGCAGAAAAAGTAAGAGCAGAACAACCGGAAGTAATAAATCCTGAAAAAGAAAACACCATCAGAGCGAAAGAGACTTTACAAAGCGCATCTAATCCTGTGGCTGACAAATCAGTAACTAAAGAAGTTATGACCAGCAATGCACCTGCATCCGGTCTTCAAAAAATAAAAGAAACCGCTGCAGTGAATGTTGCTGAATTAAAAACAATTCAAGCAAAAACAATAGAACTTTCATTGGCAAAAACAGAGCTTCCAACATTCATTCCTGCCATGCAAAAAGATGATGAAGGGCATACTATTCATGCTGATACTGCCGCGGCAAAAGAAGAAGTTATTCTTCCGTTCAGTCGCTGGGCACTGGGCATTACGCTGGCACCTGACTTTAGTACAGTTGGTGAGCTGAATGAATTCACAAGGCCAGGAACTGATTTAGGATTTTCTGTTGAATATTTCATCACCAGAAGATTAAGTGTCACAACTGGGGCAATACTGACTCGCAAGTTATACAGCACAACTGATGCCAGCGAATACACTGTTCCTGCAGGGTTTTGGAGAGGCAATCCAGCTCCAGAAGAAATTGCAGCAAATTGTAAAGTCATAGATATCCCTCTGAACCTAAGGTATCGATTAACTGAGGGGAAAAGAAACTCACTTTTCGTTAGTGCCGGGATAAGTAGCTATTTGATGCTCAATGAAAAGTACGAATACAATTACGACTATGGAATTGGCAATGGAAATCAACCAGAAAGTTGGGAAGTATCCAATGAGAACAACCACTTCTTTGGTGTGTATAATCTATCGGTAGGTATTGCTAGAAAAGTGAGTAGAAAAATTTCCGTAGAGGCCGAACCCTTCCTTAAAAACTCCCTTGGAGATGTAGGTTGGGGACAAGTCCGACTAAAGAGCACAGGTGTGCTCTTTCACCTTAAATACAGCTTTTAGACACTAAATTTTAAAACAAAATGAAAATTGAGAAATGGACAAATGTCCGATCAGGCATGTTATATGTCAAAACGTTAATAACGTTATTTGTTATAATAAGTATTTCTTCTTGCGGAGACGATGACTCTGTTGATCTCTTAGGAGAAAACAATGTAAGAATTGTAGAAGTAAATGCCACCTCCAATGAAGTAACTTTGAAAAACTTTGGAGACGGTGAAGCAGACTTAAGTGAATACTGGTTTTGCTTGAGAAGAAGCTACGTGCAGCTGAATCAAGTAACCATTAAAACTGGAGATTTAACACTCGGTGAAGATGAAACTGTCACTTTTTCCATTGATGTAAACGATGCAGGATCTGACGTCTCAGTCTATAACACCGGGGGATCATTTACATCCTCTTCGGCTCTTGTAGATTTCATGCAATTCAATGGATCCTACACCACTAATGGACGTGAGGATGTTGCGGTAGCGAAAGGAATCTGGACAGCAGGTGAGTTTGTAGAAGGTGTTTCCTCATTTGCCTACGATGGAGATGGAGATCAAAATGGTGCAGATCAATGGATCGGGGATGCGCTGGCTCCACAAGAAAGCAACGTGAGAATCATCACTGTAGATCCCGCTGGGGATTTGGTGACATTGAAGAACTTTGGCACTGAAGTAGAGGATCTTTCTAACTACTTCTTCTGTATGCGTAAAGTATACCCTGGACTATCCACAATCACACCTGTAAGCGGTGATCTTACGCTAGACCCTAATGAAGAGGTTCAGCTTCCGGTAGCAATCAATGATGCTTCATCAGATGTCGCTTTGTATCTCAATAATAATGGATTTGCGAGTGCTGAAAACATGATTGATTTCATGCAGTTTGGGCAAGATGTTGGAGCTGACGGCAGAGCGAATGTTGCGGTAGACAAAGGCATTTGGACAACCGGAGAATTTGTAGAGGGAGCCGCTCCATATAATTTCACCGGCACCACCGATGACACAGGTGCTTCTTTTTGGATAGCATCCGCTGCAATCAGAATAGTCTCCATCAATCCTGATTCGGAATCTGTGACCATCAAAAATCTGGGTGGTTCTGAAAAGGACATCAGTGCATACCAGTTTTGTCTTGGCCCAGGTAATTACAACGGAATAACTAATTATACCTCCATCACAGGTGATTTCGTCCTTTCTCCAAATGAAGAAGTCACGATAGATCTTGCAACAAGTAATGGGAATGTGAACGACCTCCCAGCGCAAGGGGGACTTGGACTATTCAGTGACACGAGCTTTTCATCGGAAAGTCCTGACATACTAAAAGACTATGTACAATGGGGAGCTGCCGATCAACCAAGAGTAGGTCAAGCGGTAACAGCTGGAAGATGGAACGATGCAGCCAACTTCGTCTCTGGTACTGCGCCATACACTTACATCGGAAGCTTTGACAATGTAGGTTCTTCTTTTTGGCAGTAAGATCAAGATTGGAGATATCTATCGTAGGATATTTTGTTCAGTTGGTTGGTAATTATGAGGGGCCGTATCGGCCCCTTGTTTTATTGCTTGGAGTTTCCCAAATGACTCTCTGATCATAGACAAGTTTCTAGCAATTACTCTTAGGATTAGGAAATGCGTCTGATTCGTCCTCTCCATCACGTACTGTCAGACAAGCAAGGTCTTTCTCAACCAACAATTTCAAGGCATTACCATTCACAAGATCAAAAGATGCAGTCAAAGCCAAATCTTCATTGGAAGCAATCCAGGGATTTGCTTCATTTTTGGGAATGCAGAACTCCATATGACTGTCTTGAAAAGATGCTTCAAATCCAGCTGAGACCTTTAATGAATAAGTGAAAGCTACATTCCCGGGAAATTCAACCGTCTCAGAAACCAACCCTTCCTCTGCAAATTGCTTTACTTCACCCTGCATCAATCGGATGCGAATGGAATTTCCTCGTATGCGTAGTTTCATTTTACTTATTTTGCTCAATTATGGACTTTGCTTTTTCGAAATCCATTTTATCATTCACATTAAATAACTCTTTGTCACTTTTCACCCTTACAGATTTTATCTGATTCTCCGTTAAGAATTTTCGTGGGAAAATTTCATCACCATTCAAATGATGCCTTTTAAGGGCTTTAAGGGCTTGTAGTTCCCAAATTGCCGCAAGTGGCTCAGGAAGGCCGCTTTCCAGACCAATCAATGATGTAGCCATTACCTCCATATCTCGCTCCCTAATTAGCTCTTCTATGGTTAGGTCGGTAATGAAAGGCATATCCACAGCTAAAACTAACCAAGCTTTAAAAGGGAATGCTTCATAGGCGCTCAGTAGCCCATTCAAGGGTCCTTTTACTTCTAAATTATCCGTGATCAGTCTATTGCTAAAGTCTATTTTTTGATCCTTTCTCATTGAAATGTAGGTCTCCGGAATGGAGCTACTCAACAGTTCAAAGAGGTGCTGCACCTGCGGCTTTTCGTGGTATTGAATAGCCGACTTATCTTCACCCATCCGTGTGCTTTGCCCTCCGATCAAAATCAATCCATTCAAGTCTTCATTCATCTATTTATAAAAGTAGCTATTCGGTTAATAAAAGAGATTCTTATCTTTAACTATATGTCTGACCATCATCACTTGCGAATAGAAAAACCTCCAAAGGTTTCTGTTGGACCAAAGTCGGTAACCAATGCCAGCAGGATGATTTTTAAAGCCATGCCTCCTTGGAAAGCATTGAAGCTCTTGGGGAAGCTCAATCAGAAAAAAGGAATCGATTGTCCAGGGTGCGCCTGGCCGGATCCTGACAAGCGCTCAAAAATTGGAGAGTTTTGCGAGAATGGCGTAAAAGCCATCGCCGAAGAAGCGCAACACAAACTAGTGGGAGAGGCCTTCTTCAAGCAACACACCATTGAATCTCTGCGAAAAAGGAGCGATTACTGGCTTGGACAACAAGGTAGATTGGCCCAACCAATGGTCAAAAAAGAAGGAAGTGCACGGTACGAACCTATTGCATGGGAAGTAGCATATGACATGATAGGAACCCACCTCAAATCTTTGAATCATCCGGATGAAGCCGTCTTTTACACTTCCGGCAGAACGAGCAATGAGGCGGCCTTTCTATATCAGCTCTTTGTGAGAAAGTTTGGTACGAACAACCTCCCCGACTGCTCTAACATGTGCCACGAGTCTAGCGGTGTTGGATTAAATGAAACGCTGGGAATTGGTAAAGGGTCTGTGCAGCTGCAAGATTTTGAGCATGCTGAGGTAATCTTAATTTTCGGACAGAATCCAGGCACCAACCACCCTCGGATGCTAAGCTCCTTAGAAAAAGCCAAGCGAAATGGCGCCAAGATCATCGTGATCAATCCATTGAAAGAGGTGGCACTCATGAAGTTTAAAAATCCTCAAAAGGTCAACGGGTGGATCAGTAAAGGAACGGATATCGCGGATTTGTACTTACAGGTAAAAATCAATCAGGATGTGGCACTACTCAAGGCCTGGCTTAAGCTACTATTGAAACATGAAGGCTCTCTTGATCATGAATTCATTACAAATAAGACTTCAGGATTTGAAGCATTAAAAGCGGATCTTGAAAACCATTCATTAGATGAATTGATTCAGCAAACGGGATTACCGAAAGAGGATGTACTACTTGCAGCACATTGGTTGTCAGCAAAAGATAAGATCATTGCCTGCTGGGCCATGGGGCTTACCCAGCATGTAAATGCCGTTGACAACATAAGAGAAATAGTGAACCTGCTTTTACTAAAAGGGAGTATTGGCAAAAAAGGCGCAGGCACCTGTCCTGTAAGAGGACACAGCAATGTGCAGGGCGACCGTACCATGGGCATCTGGGAACGTCCCACCAAAGCATGGACAGATAGGCTGAAGGAGGTATTCAAATTTGATCCACCAGAATCTCCAGGCTACAATGTAGTAGAAACTATCGAGGCAATGAACCAAGGTAAGGTTCGGTTTTTCATGGCCTTAGGTGGAAACTTTCTCCCCGCAGCACCAGATACCATGTATACTGAACAAGGCATTCAAAAGTGTGAGTTGACGGTGCACATCAGCACCAAGCTTAATCGTACGCATTTAGCTCCCGGCAAAACATCGCTCATTCTACCATGCTTAGGCAGAACCGACAAGCACATACAAAATGGCAAGGAGCAAGTAGTGACTGTAGAAAACTCCATGGGTATCGTGCATGGTTCTCATGGCAGTTTGACTCCACCCTCAAAACAGTTGAAGAGTGAACCCGAAATAGTGGCTTCCATTGCTGCTTCCGCCTTGGAAAATGAAGACATCAACTGGACTGGACTGATTGAAGATTACGACAACATTCGTGATTTGATTGCTAAAGCAGTAAAAGGCTTTGAGAGCTACAATGAAAGGCTAAAAAAGGACAATGGTTTTGAGCTGCCCAATGGCTCCCGAATAGGCGAGTTCAACACGCCATCTAAAAAAGCCGTCTTTACGATTAATCAACTAGCTGAATCCATACCAGAAGGTCATTCATATATCATGATGACGATCAGGAGCCACGATCAATTCAATACCACTGTTTACGGAATGGACGATCGCTATCGGGGGATATTTGGTGGTAGGAATGTTGTGTTCATGAATCAGGAAGACATGAAAGCCGAGGGTATGAAACAAGGCGATATCGTTGAGCTCTCAAATAATTACAAAGTCTCTAGAAAAGTAGCTGGATTTAGTGTGGTGCCTTATGAGATTCCGAAAGGATGTGTTGCCACTTATTTCCCTGAAGCAAATCCATTGGTTCCATTGCACCTGCATGCACGAGGAAGCCATACTCCAGCATCAAAGTCTGTAGGTGTGAATGTGAGGAAAGTATGAAGCTAACCGGCTGCAGGTGCTTCCTTTCCTTTCTCCTTGTATCTCATTCTCCCCATTTCAATAGAAATAGCCGATTTAGCAAGGATCGTGAAGATGAATGCACCCATCGCCCAAATACCTATTGTCACTCCTACTTCTATCCAACTGGGTACATACTCTACGATATCACCCCACGAACCTGGAATGAATCCGGGAATAATGAGCCCCATACCTTTTTCGATCCAAATGCCGATAAACAGACAGACACAAGCCACCGTAAGCCAGCGATAGCTTTTTATAAACAGGTGCATTGTTAGAATAGCCGTAGCAACCACATTCAAAGTCAATGATGCATAGGTCCATGGTACCAGGCCAGTTTTACCATGTAGACCAAAGAATAGGTATACCGCACTCAAGCTGTGATGTGTTTGCGCATAAAACTCCTTGAATAATTCGGAAATGAGCATGATGAGGTTGACTTGCGCCGCTACTGTTACCACCATAGCCAATTTCGCAAAAGACTTCTCAGCAATTTTATAATCAGTATATCTGCTGATCACCTCCAGTATGATGATAATAAGTGCCGGACCTGCTGCGAAAGCAGAAGCCAGGAATCTCGGCCCGAGCAAGGAGCTATTCCAGAAGGGTCTTGCCGGCAATCCCGCATAGAGGAAGGCTGTCACCATGTGAATACCAACAGCCCAGAAAACGGAAATCATTGCACCGGGAATGTAAAAATTCTTGTTGGGCTCCTTGTTTTGATACCTGGACATCAGGATGTAGAGCGGTATGGTTATGTTGATGAATAGATAACCATTCAGCACGATCACATCCCACGCAAGCATGGACTGAGGGAAATTGAATAAACCTATGCCCGGGATCAGGTGCCAGGCCCTGCCAGGCCCTCCAAGATCTACCGTCACAAATGCAAGACACATAATGAGCGCAGCTACTGCCAGTCCTTCTCCAATCAATACAGCCTTAGAGAAATCAACATCTTTAAGCACGTAGGTGGGCATCACTAGCATCACAGCTGCTGCTGCTACGCCCACGAGAAAGGTGAAATTAGAGATGTATAATCCCCAACTCACATTGTCGTGCATACCCGTCACTACCAGCCCTTTACTCAACTGCTGGTAATAACAATAAGCACCAAGGAGCATGAAGAATGTTAAAACACCCATCCACGTATGATAGGATCTTGAACCTTGCATCGCATTGGAGATGCTGTCTTTAGCCAGAGAACGGAATATTCTTAATTGGTTCATAATTGTTAATCCATGAAATACCAAAACTTAGGCTCTGTACCCAAGTCCTCTTTGAGTCTAAATACCTTTTTATTTTCAAGCACCCACCTGATCTCACTTTTAGGATCCAGAATGTTACCAAAAATCCTTGCTCCCGTAGGACAGGCTTCCACGCATGCAGGATTTTTACCGTTTCGAGAGCGCTGAATGCAGAATGTACACTTCTCCATCACCCCATTCTTTCTCAATCGATTGCCTAAATAGTGTTGATCTTTATTGACCTCTTCTTCTGGCACCTCTGGTTGTTGCCAGTTAAACCTTCGTCCATCGTAGGGACAGGCGGCCATGCAGTATCTACACCCTATGCACCAGTCATAGTCGATCACAACGATACCATCTTCTTCCTTCCATGTTGCTTTGACCGGACACACGTCGACACATGGAGGATTCTCACAATGGAAGCATTGTGTGCCCATATAGAAGTGACCTTCAGCAGGCACTTCATGGTAATAGTCATCTTTGGCCAGCTCAAAATTGATTTGTCCGTTTTTATGCTCATGAATGCGGATGTACTGCATCTCCGAGTTTCGATCCTGGTTATTTTCCTCTACACAAGCATTGACACAATCCATGTATCCCTGACACTTGGAAATATTGAATGCGTAACCATATAAGACATTATCAGTAGCGCCTTTGGAAGACACGCTGATCTTTTTCCCGGTATTAAGTTCATAGAGCCTTTCCAGGCGTGTCACGGTATCTTTCTGCTCCTTTTCGGTCATCACACGGTAGTTTTTCTTAAAGAACTCATCCCACTGAAGACCACCTTTCTCTTTCACATCATCAGCACCTACCACGCTGCAGGAAGTAGAGGCCATCCCTGCTCCCGTCAAGAGTCCGAGTGTGAGTTTCTTCAGCGCTCCTCTTCGGCTCGTTGTAGCATCCCCTGTCTGGCTGAAGCCCATATCATTTATCGGAGCAGGTTCTTGCTTACTTCCACAGCTACAGTTATGTCCACATGAATTATTCTCTTCCATAGTCTAGTGATTTTCAGCTTTTACTTTTTCCGTATTTAATCTTGAAGGCCATCGCTTCTCAAAAGACGGCTTGTGTGGATTGTGACATCCTACACATGTTTGTGACACCCTCGGGGGCACCCAACCTTTGAGTCGCTTACCATGAGCGCCTCCTTCCCAATCTTTAGACTGAGTCGAATGGCACTGTGAACATTGTTGATATGAATGATCGAAGCTGATGCTGGTCTTCGTCAAAGAAGTAAGCTCGTCGGGCTTGTCCATGTTGTGACATGTCATGCAATTCATGGAAACAGGGTTGGCGTGAGTCAATTGAATATCCCAATGTGCTCCTTTCCCTTCATTCAACTTTTCTAACTGCTCTACTGGCTTTGTATGGCAATTTGAGCATGGGAATTTGGTCATTTCCTGAATGCGAGATGGCACCAAAAACTGTGAATCCCGAGATTGAATTTTGGTTAGCACTGTAGCTATTTCTAAATCCTCGAGTCGCTCGAAGCTGTCAAAATCATAAGCGATTGTATCCGTATGCCTTGCAATCAGGTCCAGGTTAGATTCCTTATGTCCACCGGAGCAGCTCCATATTGAAATACTCACAATCGTCAGAATAAAACAAGTAAATACATTTTTCATTCTGTCCCCCCTTCTTCTTCTGTGGACTTTCGCTCCCACGTGATCTGACGACTATTTGTAGGTGCATGACATTGCAGGCAATTGACACGCTCAGGGTGACTTACCCGAATCTCTTTGGCAACCGATGGTGCTCCATGGCAAGAAAGGCAGCTGCCTCGTACCTGAAAATCATGTGGGATGGGTGGAGGGCTACCATCCAAAACACCAGACCCGATGCGCTTGGGTGTTGGTCTTTTAAATTGACTTGAAACGAACAATTGATCCGTTTTCTTAGGTACATGGCATTGATTGCAATTCAGAAAATCTGGATGTGGAGTGATTGGAGCGAATGCTTTAAATCGATCTACATATCCACCGGTAGAATGGCATTGCAAGCACGTCTTCCCACCTATGCCTTTTTCACTTAGCACTGGATGAGGAATCTTTGGAGGAGCTCCGTCATACGCCCGATTCTCATAATATTCAGCGAGGGTTTTCTCACTTTCAATGGATTGTAGTTTGCTAAAGTCAATCGCCAGATCCTGAAGATTGAAAACTTCACTTTCCAACATCGTGGTAGGTATAGCATCTGATGACTCTTCCGGAATCACCGAGGCACTTACATTGGACTGACGAATACTTAAATCAAAGATCACAATGGCTGAAATCATGAGGAGGATAATGAAGAATATGATTGTTTTCCCCTTCATACCTTCTCAATTCGTACCGCACATTTTTTATAGTCCGGTTGTTTGGAAATGGGACAAAATGCATCCAGCGTAAGCTCATTGATCAGAAAAGACTCATCAAAAAATGGAACGAAAACCTGTCCAGGGGTAGGCTTACCGCGTTGATCCACGGAAGCATCCATCACAATTTCTCCCCTCCGAGAAACGATCTTGACTTGGTCTCCATTGCGGATATTAAATCGCTTAGCATCTTCAGGGCTTACCTCTACATAGCTTTTAGGTACAGCCTGGTGAAGAATAGGGACTCTTCGTGTCATGGAACCCGTATGCCAGTGCTCGAGCACTCGGCCCGTATTCAACCAGAATGGATATTCGGCATCCGGAACTTCCGGTGCTGGTTCATAAGGGCGTGCCCAGATCCAGGCTTTCCCTTCAGGCTTACCATAGAAATCAAACGTATCGCTCTTACAAGCCGGGTCGTACTTGCCATGGTACCTCCACTTCGTTTCTTTACCCTCTACATATGGCCACTGTAAACCTGAATTCGTCTTCAGTTCTTCATATGGTGCCATCGCATGCTTCTTGCCCTCATGGAAGCGGGTATATTCTTTCCATATTTCTTCAATGTGTGTCTCTTCACTCCAGGGAAAGAGCTTCTCATACCCAAGCCTTCTCGCCACCTCGATGAGCTGCCATGTATCACTCATGGCCTCACCCGGAGGTTGCAGCAGTTGATCAAAATGTTGCGTTCTTCGCTCCGAGTTGCCATACATCCCTTCTCGTTCGATCCACATCGCGGAAGGCAGCACTACGTCTGCTATATCGGTAGTCGGAGTAGGATAAACATCTGACACTACAATGAATCGATCATCTTTCTTGGCTCCATTGCGGTAGCGATTAAGATGCGGCATAGTCACCATAGGATTGGTCACCTGTATCCACATGAAGCGGATGTCTCCACGATCTAAAGCTCTAAACATGGAGACGGTGTGATGGGTCGGTTTGGAAGGAATATTCTCCACGGGCACTTGCCAGATCTCAGCAGCCATCTTGCGGTGTTCTTCGTTCATCACCACTCCATGCGGCAGCTTGTGTGTGAGAGTGCCTACTTCTCTTACCGTACCACAAGCACTCGGCTGTCCGGTCAAAGAAAATGGACTATTCCCTGGTGTGGAAATTTTACCGGTAAGTAAGTGGATGTTATAGATGAGATTATTAATCCATGTACCCCTTGTATGCTGATTTGCACCCATGCACCACAGCGACATGACCTTGTTGTTTGGATTGCCATAAAGAGATGCCAGGTACTTGATATCTTTGGCCGAAACGCCACTGTATTCTGCTACTTTCTCTGGTGTATAATCTTCGAGAAAGTTTTCAAAAGCCTTAAAATCGATATTTTTTGCTTCATCCTTAAATTTGAAATGCTCCTCCAGGCCGTAACCGATGTTGGTCTTTCCTTCTTTAATCGCACAATGTTTTTCAACGAAACCTGTATTCACCCATCGTTTCTTTACAATCTCGTAGCAAATCGCATTGGCGATGGCCAGGTCTGTCTGTGGATTGAAAAGAATGGACTTATCTGAAGCGTGGGAAGTACGAGTGGTGCGGGTAGCTAAATCTATGATTTTGACCGGTCGTTTTAACCGGTTGTCAAGGATACGAGAAAAAAGTACCGGGTGCATCTCTGCCATGTTGTTCCCCCACAATACAAATACGTCAGCGTGATCGATATCCTCGTAACAACCCATGGGTTCATCCAGTCCAAACGATGTAAGGAATCCAGTTACTGCACTGGCCATACACAATCTGGCATTGGCCTCCACGTTGTTCGTTCCAATTGCCCCTTTGAAAAGCTTGGATGCCACATAGCCATCAGGAATAGTCCACTGTCCAGAGCCGTAGATAGATATGGCATCTTTTCCACTTTCTTCAATAGTGGATTGCATTTTTGAAGCTACCAGGTCCAACGCTTCTTCCATGCTCGATTCTACGAGCCTTCCATTCTTTCTGATCAAAGGTTTGGTCAGTCGGTCATTGCCATAGAGGGCCAACACAGAATGATAGCCTTTCACGCAGCATAGTCCTTTGTTTACTGAGCTGTTGGTATCTCCTTTGACGGCTACCGCCTTGCCATCCGTGATTCCCACTTTTAAACCACATCCTACGCCACAAAAACGACAAGGAGTCTTGGTCCATTTCACATCTGCAGCTCCCAGCTTTTCAATCATTCGCTCCTGCTCTTCAGCAAATACAATTCCAGGGAACATGGTAGCAGCTGCGGCAATGGCAGAAGCACGTGCAGCCATTCGTAAAAACTGGCGCCTGCTCAGCTCTTTGTTTTCTGTTGTATCATTCATATCCGGACACTAGTGAAATGTGTTTGATGTTTCGATTGGACTCTATTTGTTTAAGAAGTACTTTATCTGCTGTTTCATCCTGAGTATCTGTAACCAGGACCAGTACCTCTTCATTTTCTGCAGGATGAATTTCACACCCACTCATGCCCCCTATGTCTTCCATCAAATGTTGCTTTTGATCTGGTTGAGGGATGATGATGTAGCTCTTTATCGGCATGCGTTAGGTTTGTTATTCAAGTTGTAAATCATTTTCAACATATGAAATGACATTTGTCATGCGATAGCTACTCCTTGCCGTCTATTTGGAAGAAGGTGGGCTTAATGGTAAGCATCACCCATGCCCAGTTATTATTCGCCCCTCCATCGCCACCTTTCAGAAGTTCCATTGATGAAGAACCAAACATCTGAGAATATCCCCAGTGGATCTGTACATCTTCATATAGCTTTCTGGTAAGGACAAGGTCTACTTCCGACCCTAAATATTTGTCTGCAGCTTCAGCGGTAACCGGATCCAGCTGATCTGCCTGTGAAGCGAAATAATGATACGCCACGGTTGATTTCCATTTGCCAATTGGGGTTTTCCACTGTAAGAAAATATCCTGAAGTCCTACGGTACCAATGTGGTTACCCACGTAGAAGTAGTCCATTAGCCCATTGAATTTGTGGTTGGTGCCGAAGAAAGGGTTGAAGGCACTGTTGTCGGTGGATGAGCTTAGCTCATTGTTGCCGGAG
Organism: Ekhidna sp.; assembly: GCF_039940915.1. GTDB lineage: Bacteria > Bacteroidota > Bacteroidia > Cytophagales > Cyclobacteriaceae > Ekhidna. Next base: position 410,123 of record NZ_JBDVFO010000003.1, on the reverse strand, counting down.
AGCACCTCATATCCTAGCATCAGACTTGAACCTTCTTTGATCTGATAGGTAAGGTCAAGCTGATATTGGAAAGCAGAAAGGTCATTACCTCCACCATCTTCTCCAACCTGGAAATAGAAGGTAGCTCCTGGCTGAAGCTTCCCTTGCAGGTAGTCCGCATTCCCACCAATCGTTTGACTGAAATAGGTATCGCCATCTGTAGGTGTACCCGATTGTTGTCCATTATTTAAAATTAAAAAGGAGGCGGTAATGGAGCTCCATTTCTTCTTCATCCAAAGAAATTGTAAGGTCTTGTAGCTTCGGGGAACAGAGTAGAAGTTGGTTACAGATTGAACACCATCCTGATTGTAAGCAGCTGCCAGTTTCAAAGTAAAGTCATTTTTGCTTGTTTCGAACAGCAATGCATCGTGGCTCCTGGCTTGCTGAGCCCATGCTACGTTTCCGAAAATCCGGGAATCGTCCAGAATAATTTCTTGTCGACCTGCCTTTATGCTAGAAGATTCGCCTAGTTTCAACTTTCCCCAGGCCTCGTGGACGGCTGTAATGTTTCCACCATTATTCACCAGCTGACTTTGACTACCCCAAACACGGATGTCTTGCAGGACGATCTTGATGGAATATCTATCGCTCCAATAGTCTGCATTTAATCGGGTACGCTGCTCAGTGAAAAAAGCAGGGTCCTGATCTTGCTCTACGAGCGACTGAAATCCATGACGGTATTCTGATCGTGGGCGGATTTCACCGGATAATTTGAATTGGGCCTGACTGAAGAAGAATGAGGCAATGAATAGGGTTAGGAGGGCTAATCTTTTCATGGCGTCAAATCTTATAAAGACCGACGGCATAGGTTATGATGTTATCCAATAGTTGGGCTGATAAAAATCAGTTAGAGCTTCATTTAGAATGAGGCTCTATGAACTTTTTCTTGATTAGTTAAGTGGTGTAACTACCCTGCAAAGAGTGTAATTGCAAGTATGGTGAGGTATACTACGAGTAAGATTTTCTTAGCCTTCATGATTCCATTAATTAGTCCTGAGAATAATTAACGTATTCTAGCGTCAGTGTTGCATTATTTATTCGAAATATTAAGAATGTTAGATAGATATCTACTTAAAAGCCATTAACACGACAATTCACAAAGAACAGGTGACCACCTCACATCACCAATCCCTTCCTTATCTCTGGAAACTTACTGAAAAACTCACGTGCTTGATCTTCCGTACGAAATGTAGTAGAATATCTTCCATGTTCGTGATGAACGTGCAGTTCCATGTATGTATAAAATCTTCCCTTTGAGCGAAATTTTAAAACAGCCTCCTCTACCGAGTAGTCCTGCTGGTACAATTGCATCAGAGCTTTCGGTTCCAATGGAAAAAGGGAAGAATGTTGATCATATGTCTCAGTCACCTTATTGATCCATACATCCAAATCCAGGCCTTCACTCTTTCGTGATATGTGCATATTCATGATGGTTTTACTAAAATTTTTAGTAAAACTACATGTTTATCAATTGATAAAAAAGTGAGGAGTAATGGAAACGGTTGTTTTCGCTTCGCATTCCTCGCGATGACAGGTACTTAATGAAATTCGATTAGCTTCTTTTCTACGCATGAACCTAACAACAAAGGAAATTGCTTCAGTGCAAAATGTACTCCCAGACAGCATATTGAAATCTAAGTATCGACTTAAGCAAAAGCTGGATCTCGCGAAAGAGGATGATCTAATCAACTTTTTAAATGCGCTTTAATGACTATAGCAAAGGGAAGTGGTATTCTCTACAACTTCGCCTTATTGCAATAAGTAGCCGCCTCGAAATCGGATACATTCATGGCGATGGATGGCACATCCGGGAGCATTTGGTTCAGTTTAGATACTATTCCTTTAGATAGCGCTGCTTTCTTTTCTGTCGTACGCCCCTGCATGATGTAGCCAAATACATGAACAAACGGTTGATTTACTTTCCCTCCCACCATTGACTTTTCAAAACGCTCAATTCTCACTTTAATGTCCTGCTCAGCAAACAACTGACTAGCAACAGCCTCTTCATGAATTGCTTGCAAAAAGGCTTCTTCTTTCTCAGGAGAAATGGTGTCTTTGGTTGTGTGTAGTAGAAAATGTGGCATGAATTGGTTGAAATGATGTGAAAAAGTTTATTACGCGTAAGAGCATCAATTGGATTGATTTCTCAAACTCAAGGTTAACCATTTTAAAATTCATAGATGGGAAATAGAAGATGCCGGATCAAGTCCGGCATGATGGCCCAAAGTATCCAATCAGCTTAGCCCAAATAATAGAGAGAGCAAATATGGAGAGCAAATATCAAGAAGACATATGTAAACCATTATCGAAATGATAGGTATTACTACAAATAGGAAAATACGTATTAATCCATTACCTTAGTATTCCTACAAATAGGAAAATACTTAACTCATGAAGAAGTTTAAGCTTGGTGAATTTGAAGAAATCGTACTCTTGACCGTAGCTGTACTGGATGAAAATGCTTATGGCTATAGCATAAAAGAAGAAATCTCGACACGGCTAGGTCGATCTGTAAGCATAGGTGCACTTCAATCTTCACTCACTCGAATGAAAGACAAAGGATACCTCACTTCGCGTAAGGGAGAAGGAAGCACGGCTAGAGGAGGAAGGCCAAAATTGTATTTTCATATAACAGCGCATGGTATGCAAGCGCTTGACCACAACAAAAACGTCAGGCTTGATCTCTGGAATTCCATCCCAAGCAAAACGCAACAGCTCAGCTATGATTAAGCGTTTTGCTGATTGGCTATTCAAATGGTTTTGTAGAAAAGACCTCTACCTATTCATTCGTGGGGATTTACAGGAATACTATGAAAAGCAACGATCCAAACACTCACAAAAAGTAGCTGATCTTCTCTACATGAAGGAAGTAATTCTTTTGCTAAGACTTAATCTAATCGGGTTAAACCTATTTCAACTTTCATCTATAAACAGCTTAGATATGTTTAGAAATTACATAAAAATCGCCCTCCGTAACCTGAAAAGAAATCAAGCATACGCAATTATAAATATTGCAGGTCTGGCCACAGGAATCGTTAGTCTATTCTTCATATTAATCTTCATCGAGAAGGAGCTGAATTATGATAAGCATCACGAGAATGTTGACAGGCTATATCGGATATCCACAGAGACAACCATCAATGGCAAATTTGTAGAGATGGCAACCTCCCCTCCAGGTCTATCAAGAAGGTTAATTTCAGATTTACCCGACATTGAAGCAAGTACCCGAATTGTTGGCTTTCTTGGTATTCAGAAGAACATATTAAAAGTCGATGATCGTACTTTTCTTGAAAAGAAAGGTTATCTGGCCGATCCAAATTTTTTCGATATCCTCACCTATCCCATCATTACAGGAGACAAAAAAACCATGTTGGAAAAACCACAAAGCATCGTTTTATCTCATACACTCGCTAAGAAAATATTTAATAGCACGGAGGTGCTCGGGCGGGTAATCAACATAATCAACGACTATGGAAGTTTCAACTATCTGGTGACTGGTGTTTACGAAAATGAAGGCATTTCATCTCATCTCAACCCTTCATTCATCTGCTCCATGAATAGTGGATCCATTGGTGAATTTGTGTACAACAATGATCGGGTGTCAGGCAATAACTTTCTCTTCACATACATCAAAACGAAAGAAGGAACAGATATCACAGCGCTAAAGCATAAGGTTCCTACTTTTCTAGCTAAATATGTTGAGGATGCTAAGCATACGCACGGTTTTATACCTGTTTCTGATATTTATTTATACTCCCACAGTCAAAATGAAGCAGGCTTAGGAGGTGACATCAAGTACATCTACATTTTGATTACCATCGCCATTCTAATCCTTGCCGTGGCTTGCGTAAACTTTGCAAACATGGCGACAGCCCAGGCTTCTCAAAGAACAAAGGAAATCGGAATGCGAAAGACCTTTGGAGCACAACGAAAAATGATCATTGCTCAATTTTTGGGAGAGTCTACAATTATCACCTTGCTAGCCACGTTCATTTCACTGATTTGCATTTTCATTCTATCTCCTTATTACACCAACCTAACAGGTAAAGAAGTACCAATTGCACTCATTCTCTCAAAAACTCCCTGGCTACTTTCCATTGCGATAATTACCAGTTTGCTAGCTGGTAGCTACCCTTCCTTCTACCTCTCCACCATGAAGCTTCAATCCATCCTTGGCAGCAAGTCTACAGGTAACTCGGGCTCATTTCTGATACGTAAGGTCTTGGTGGTATTTCAATTTGCCGTTGGCATCCTACTCATTGTAGGTTCGCTTACTACCTTCAATCAGCTACGCTACATACAGTCAAAACAGCTAGGATTTCAAAGTACTAATCAGGTAGTAGTACCACTTCAAGCAGAAGAAGCAATTAATCAGTTGGAAAATGTGAAGCTTGCTTTCTCTTCGCTGCCAGGCGTGCAAAGCGTGGCTGGAACCAGCTACACACCCGCTGAAGTAGTCTTAAGTGATAATCGCTATCGAGCAACACTTTCTGAAGTAGGCGAAGGGGTGATTATTCGTCAAAATGACATTGACTTTAAGCTCATAGAAACACTCGGCATTGAAGTCTTGGCGGGTAGAACATTTGATCGGAATTTTGCAGAAAACGACTCATCGGTTGTCCTAAATGAAGCCGCCGTTAAAGCACTTGGTTTAAAGACACATGAAGTGGTAGATCAATTGATTTACACCTCCGAAGGAGATGGCGTCATCGGATATCGTGTCATTGGGGTGGTGGCGGACTTCCATGCAAACTCTCTCCATCGTCCCATCGAACCTTATCTGTTTGCCATGCGTCCAGGCAGAGGTGTGAGTTCACTTATCGTAACTATTGATAAAGACGACTACCGTCCAATTCTTTCCTCTCTGGAAAAAAGCTGGAATGAGATGTTTCCTACACTTCCTTTTGAGTTCGATTTTCTGGATCAACAGTTGAATGCGCGCTATGTCACAGACATCAAATTTGGTCAGGTGATCGTATTGTTTACAGTTGTTGCTCTGATCCTATGCCTCATAGGCATATTTGCACTCACTTCTTTCACCGTACAGCAAAGTCTTAAATCAATAAGTATTCGAAAAGTGCTGGGTGCTTCTGCTCAAAACATTTATTCAGTCATGCTGAGTCGCTTTCTATTGCTCATTCTGGTTGCCTCTGCAATCTCAATTCCTATTGGAATGTTTCTCATGAACAAATGGCTTGAGCTTTTTGCCTACCGTATTCAGCCCGGCTTATTTTCCATCTTACTGCCTATTGGTACAATCCTGATTTGTACTCTTCTTGTGGTAAGTGATAAATTATTGAAGGTGGCACGAGTGAATCCTGCGAAAATTCTGAGAAGTGAATGATCACGACATATAGTCGTCTTCTATTTCTGACTTTTTATTCTTCCAATACATCAATCAGCCGGTTCACAAAATCGTCAAAATCAAAATCACCATTATAGGTAACACCAAGGCGTACAACCACCAGTTGCTCTGATGGAATTATAAACACTCGTTGACCATGAAATCCTCCCATGTAGTAGGTGTCTTTGGGTAGCTCAGGGTGGGAAGCCTGCAACCAAAATTGTCCACCATATCGTCCCAACGCTTCTGAATCTAAAGGCGCCTGCTGCACGAATGAAACCCATGAAGCAGGAAGAATTTGTTCACCTCCCCACCTACCATCATTTAAATAAAGCTGCCCAACACGCGCCCAATCTCTGGCGGTAGCCCAGCCAAAAGAAGACCCTACAAAGTGCCCTGAAGCATCCGGTTCAATGAGAAATGAATAAGCACCGATGCGATTGAATAGCTCTTGATTGAGGTAATCCAGGTATTGATCATCATTCGAAAAGTAACTGCGCATCAGTCGCATCAACAGGTTGGTAGTCCCGGAAGAGTAGTACCATTTTTCTCCTGGAGCGGCTTCTAGTGGCTTGCTTATTGTCGCTTCCCCCATGGAATCACTGATCCAAAGCATGATGTTTGCATCTGAATAAGAACCGTAATCTTCTTCAAATCTCAACCCGCTACTCATCTGCAAAAGGTCTTGATAGGTGATGCTTTCTTTGTCCGTATTTTTCCACTCGGGTATAGGTACTTGCGTATTCAGACGGAAGAGACTATCCCTAATCATAAGCCCTGCCATAGTGCTCGTCAGGCTCTTAGTCATACTCCAACCCAACAAGCGTGTATCTTTTGAAACCTCCGGCGCATATTGCTCACCAATGAGTTTTCCTTTATAAAGTACAACTACTCCACGCGTATTGATGGTGTTTTCAGGATCGTTTTCGAAAGCTGAGGTTATGATCTTTTCGATTTGACGTGATTGCTCACCTGTAATTACCGCTGTTGTATCATCTTCAAACCAGTTTTTTAGGCTATCCATTGGTTTAATAGATGCTTCAAAGGTCTTTTCTCTAAGTTCTTCCTCAGGCAGTTCATTCACAAGAACACACCCCAATCCGTCTCTGTATACCGCCTTGCGGGGTACTAAACCCCACACATTGGAGGTTGTAGATTGGGTCGCGTAATTCACATGAGTGTTGGTCAACCCAATGAAAGAAAAACCCAAATCGATTTGTCTCACTGTCTTTTCATCGATTCCTGCCACAAACACACATGAACACAAATTTTTTGCCGCATATCCATTGACCACAAGAAAGTTGGGTTTCAAATAGGTGTAGTATGCTACCATCAATGTAGCCAGCAAGACGAGAAGAATAATGGCTAGTTTTTTCATATTTTCAAACATACACATATTGAGGAAGACGTTGGATCAATTATGGTATTGTCACATATTCGTTTCAGATCGCTGTTCAAACTCCTCACATACCCACTGCATGTCCGATGATTTTTTGGTAACGCTACTTTCTTATTATCGACAAATCAGAACATTATATTTTTATCTCCGTATATTTAAATCGACAAATCAGAATTTAATTACATGAAAGGAGATCATCTCGGAGAGCTTGAAGAGCTTGTACTGCTAACTGTTGGTTCGCTTTATCCAGAAGCATATGCCCCTGCCATTAAAAAAGCATTGGCCGAAAAAATGGAACGCAAAGTGGTTCTTAGCTCCATCCACACCGTGCTCAATCGATTAGAAAACAAGCAGTTTGTCAAAAGTGCTTTCGGGGAGTCTACGCCTGAGCGGGGAGGCAAACGTAAACGCTATTTTGAAATTACACCTCTGGGATTTAAAGCTCTTGAAGTCCTCAAATCAAAGAGGGATCTCCTCTGGGGAAATATGATTCAACTCATGCCTAACCTTCAATAAGAATGTCTCCAATCACTCCTCCCAAGTTTGCCTCCTCCTTGCTTGCACGATTAATCAGTAGTGAGTTGTATGAGGAAATATCTGGTGACCTAGCAGAGGAATACCAAGAACATACACGTGAAAAAGGGAGGCTATTTGCCAATGCAATTTACCTGTTAGAGGTCATACGCTATGCTCGCATGTATAGATCCGAAAGAACCTATCAATCTTCAAACTCATTCAGTATGCTACAGAGTTACATAAAAATTGCCTTCAGAAACCTCCTCAAACACAAGTCATACTCGCTGATTAACATCAGTGGCCTTGGAATAGGTCTGGCATGTGTCTTCATGATATTTCTATTCATCAAAGTTGAAACGAGCTATGATAAGCAACATGAAAGTGGGGAGGATATTTACCGACTTCAGCATGTTTACGGATACATCAATGCACAAGCTGCTCCCACCTATGCTAAGGACTATTCTGAAGTTGTCGCTTTCAATCGCATCAATTTTTGGAAGACCGACCTTAAGGTATCATTAACCAATACCGAAACGTACTACGAAGATCTATTGGTCGCTGACTCCAACTTCTTTGATTTTTTCACTTTTCCACTGCTTCGAGGGAATAAGCACACTTGCTTAAGCAATAAAAACAGTGTGGCCATTTCAAAATCTCATGCTGATAAATTTTTCGGCAATGATGATCCGATAGGTCAGGTAATCAAGATTGATAACGTTATCAATGGAGAGGAGATGCCTTTCAAAGTGACTGCAGTATTTGAAGATATTCCATACAATTCTCACCTGCAATTCAACATGGTGCTGCCATTTGAACTATTACACGATGATCGATCCCTAAACATCATGAACCTCTGGCCAAATGACTGGATCGGAAGTTATGTAAAACTCAAGCCTGGAACAGACCCTCAAATGATGGAGAAGAAGTATCAGGAAATGTGGAATAAGTACTATGATGCAGAAGCAGATTCGATCACCATAGATTACATGCCTCTCGAAGATTTATACTTAAAATCATACGATCTGAGAGCTGACTATACTACACATGGAAATATCAATCAGGTACGTATATTTTCTGCAATAGCAATCATAATCTTATTGATTGCCTGCATCAATTTCATGAATTTGGCTACCGCTCGTGCTTCCAAACGCTCCAAAGAAGTAGGAGTCCGGAAAGTAATGGGAGCTTTTCGAAAACAGCTAATTGTCCAGTTTTTTGCTGAATCCGCCATCATGACGTTCATTGCGGTCATACTGGCTCTTTTAATTCTCTTAGTTGCTATCCCTCCTATCAACAGGCTGGCAGAAATAGACTTACTTCTTGGCCTTACCAATGGTTTTTCAATTCTTGCTGGCTTGGTTTCGCTCATAATTATTACCATCCTGATTACCGGCAGCTATCCAGCTTTGTTCCTTTCTTCCTTCCAACCGATCTCAATTTTATCCGGAAATAGTGATGCGCGTGGCGGGAAAGGATGGGTAAGGAAAACCCTAGTGATTTTCCAATTCACCATTTCCATTACGCTTATCATTGGAGCCTTGGTAGTATATGAACAAATGCTTTTTGTAAAGCAGAAAGATTTGGGATTCGAACCAGAAAATACGTTGGTTATGCATTTTGGGAGTACCGATGCACTGCGCAGTAAATGGCCAATAGTAAAAGATCAGCTGCAATCCATTCAGGGAGTAAAATCCGTTATGGCAAGTCGACAAATTCCAGGGGATAACGCTTTTTACTGGGGATATAAATTTGAAGGCTTCACTGACTATGAATACCCGCATGGAGATGCCTGGCTAGGATATTATGTAGGCCATAACACATTAGATGCGCTCGGGGTAGAGATGGTATTGGGTCGCACATTTTCAGAAGATATCCCAACGGATAGCTCAGCATTCATCCTCAATGAAAGTGCGTGGAAGCAAGCAATCAAAGATTATGGTGCATCCTGGGAAGATCCTATTGGTAAGACCATTGAATACTACACCACACACAGTGGCAGCTGGGCTGTAGACAAAAAAGGAGTGGTCATCGGAGTGGCAAAAGACTTCCACCATCATTCGCTGGAGCGCCCAATCGATCCACTGGTCATTCACAATGCTCCTAGTCGAAGGTTATTGGTAAAGGTTCAAGCTGATAAAACCAACGAGATAATTTCCAGCATTGAAGACTTATGGCACAACTGGAATGTCCCTTCCGATTTTAATTATCAATTTTTAGATGCCTATTTTGAAGGTGCCTATAAAGACGAGGAGCAATTCAATAAATTCATCATCGTCTTTTGCCTACTTGCCATTGCCATTGCATGCCTGGGACTATATGGTCTTTCTTCCTTCGTAGCAGAGCAGCGCATCAAAGAGATCGCGGTTAGGAAAGTCTTGGGAGCACACGAACATACCATAGTAGGCATGCTTTCTAAAGATTTTTTAAAATTGGTTGGAATAGCCGTTTTAGTGGGTATACCTATTGCCTATTACTTTATGAATGAATGGCTCTCCAACTTTGCTTTTCGAATAGATCTTTCCTGGTACTTTTTCGTCCTTGGAAGCCTATTGGCAGCCATTATTGCGATTACAACCGTAAGCTATCATTCCATAAAAGCAGCTACTTCCAACCCAGTAAATAGCCTGCGATCGGAATGATTTATGTATTCATTGTAGAGGCCACATCCTCCATGATATAACAAGTCCATTTTCATTTTTGGCACTCATTTTGAAATACACCTCTACCAAAAGGTCAAATGTTTCACTAAATGAACTGCTTATGAAAAGGTTACATATACTCTTAGTACTGGTTACTTTAGGACTGTCGGGATGCTACTTTGATGATGGCACACGTGGCCCGAGAGGTTACGATGGTAGAGATGGTATTGATGGGGTAAACGGAGAAGAAAGCTTCGTATTTGAATATGAATTCAGCTTTACCGCTCCTGATTACAGTGCATTATTGAATCTGCCTAATGACTTCACCATGCTCGACTCTGATGTAGCGCTTGTCTATTTTTTGTGGGAGGTGACAGAAGATAACGTAGAGGTGTGGAGAGCACTACCACAAACTCTTTACTTCAACGATGGAGTGCTGGTGTATAACTACGATTTCACAAAATTTGACGTGAGTGTCTTCCTAGACGGAACGGTCAATTTCAACGGATTGGGAGCCAACTCTACTGATAATTGGATTGCAAGAGTGGTAGTGATACCTGGGCAGTTTTCCGGACGGATAGACTATTCAGATTATAATGCAGTCAAAGAATACTTCGAACTATCGCCATCAAAGTTGGCGACTAAGAATTATGAAAGTAGACCGAATTGATTCAAGCAACATTTAAGGATAAATGAGTCTCAAGATTCATTTACCCTTTCCTCTTTTCAATCAATAGATAGACCTAACTGTATATTTACTAGAATATGAAGCTGGGAATACTGCTAAATATTGTAGTTGGTTATGATGATTTACTCATCGTTATAGGTATTTTTTTATCCATCTGCCTCACAATTGTATTTGGAATCAAAACACGGCAGCATCTCTCCAATTTATGGCTGTCGCTTTTTTTCGTAGCAAGTTCAACGGTTTTCATAGTCAAGTTTCTGTATGCGACAGGGCAAATCATGTCCCACCCGCACTGGTTCAAAGTGAATTTTCCAGCTGGATTGCTTAGGCCACTTATGATCTATCTTTTTGTTTCATTCTTGCTAGAAAAAACTAAAAAAATCACATGGCACCACATGATTCAGTTTGTTCCCTTCCTTATGGTAGTCACTTACTTACTTCCCTTCTATCTTCAATCAGATAACTATAAACTAGCGGTACTAAATGGTGAGTTGGTAAACACCATTGGCATCATGCCTTCTTGGTATGTTTACTTTCAGTTCACCTATTCGGGGCTTTATCTTGCTTTTACTTTCTTAGTCATAAAAAAGCACTCCGGAAATATAAAACGTCCCTCCTCCGGACTAAAATGGATTTACTTTGTGCCGATCATTGGGGGCCTCTACCTGGTATTCGCATTGGGGCTAAGGATGACCGGATTAACAGGAAGTTACAATTACTACCTCTATGAAATGTTTGCTATCATTTTGGCAGTGTTGGTAGTTCGGCTGATGTATTTACAATCACTCGAAAAAAAATGGCTTCACGAAAAGTACACTAAGTCGCATCTTTCATCGAAAGAAATTGATGATCTGTTCAGTCAAATTTCAACGTTGATGATAACTGAACAATTGTTCAAAAAGAAAGATCTAAGGCTTATTGATATTGCCCAAAGAATCACAAAACCTGAATACCAGATATCTCAAATTATCAACGCACGAGCCGGCTCCTTCCATGAGTTTGTAAATACCTTCAGAATCGAAGATGCCAAGTTGCTGCTGCTTAAAGCATATCCAAAATTTACCATAGAAGGCATTGCTCATGAGTCAGGGTTTCATTCCCGGGCCTCCTTCTATAAGTCTTTCAGAAAACTCACCAAGCAAACACCTATGGAATTTGTGAATTCCGTCAAGTAGTTGTCCATATTCCCTTAAAGAGACAAAGTCAACTTGTCTTCGAACCTGTCAGCAGAGAGTTTTGAACAAAACTCAAAAATACCATTATGAATTTGTTCAAAATCACAATCGCGTCATTTGTACTTATTTGCTCATGCCGCTCAAGTATTTCACAAAAAGGAGAAAGTCAATTCTATGAGAAAATAGAAAGAGATCCGGGTGAAACAATCGTCTATCCTGATGAGCATTGGACCTACTCTTCTCCCGAAAACTTTGGTTACTCGATCGAAGCGTTTAAAGGTGTCAAGAAAAAATTCGAAGCTATTGGAGGAGAAGCCATGATAGTCGTAAAGAATGGCTATGTCATTGCCTCATTTGGGGACGTAGAGGTTCCCATCCCAAATTTTTCCATCAGGAAATCCTTTCTAAATAGTCTTCTAGGAATGGAGTATGACAAAGGCAACTTGAATCTCAAGGCCTCACTCACATCGCTTGGAATGGACGACCGTGAAAATCTAACTTCTATGGAAAAAAATGCTACTATAGAGCAACTCCTCAGAGCCTCCTCTGGTGTTTATCATCCAGCCAATCATGAATCCAGCCGTCAGAAAAATGATCGACCTCCTCGAGGTAGTCATAAGCCAGGCGATTTCTTTTACTACAACAACTGGGACTTCAACGCTCTCGGATCTATCTATATGCAAGAAAGTGGAAATGACCTATTTGAGGCATTCAGAGCCAATATAGCCGAAAAAATAGGCATGCAAGACTTCAGCGTTAAAAATACCAAGTATGAAAATGGAAGTTCCAGCAAACATCCCGCATACACCTTCAAAACATCAGCCAGGGATGATGCACGCTTTGGCTTATTGTATTTAAACAAAGGAAAATGGAACGATGAATCGCTTCTTTCAGAAGAGTGGATTAACAAAAGCCTGAGCCTACAGGCGACTACTGGTGAAGCATGGTATTACGATTATGGCTATCTATGGTGGGTAGATACAAGAAACAACATGTTTATGGCAAGAGGAAAAAGTGGACAATACATCGCGCTTCTTCCTAATGAAAATATGGTGATCGTATTTCGTGCTGATCCTGGTAGTATCATCAGAGAATGGATCGGCACTAGGGTAAAACCTCAAGAAAGCATGAGGTTGATTCTGCAGGTACTGAACGCCAAGAAAAATGACTGAACCCCTCTATTCCTACAAGTGATGACTATGGCCAGGTTTGTATTTTAATCTGGCCATATAACAATCATTCAGCCTTAGCGTTGAATTTTCATGAATCGCTTAAAAGAATTTTTCTGGCTTTGTGCTGGAGTAAACAACGACATTCTCAATAAATGCCCATCCGAATCAAGCAAATATGTTGGCATAGGAGCTACCATTTTCTTTACGGGTGTCTTCGCAGCGCTCGCCGGTGGCTATGCACTTTATACCATTTTCGATAGCTACTGGGTGGCTGCAATCTTTGGAGTTATTTGGGGGCTGATGATCTTCAACCTCGACCGGTTCATTGTCTCAAGTATGCGCAAAAATGGTGAGCCAAGACAGGAATGGCTTAGTGCACTACCTCGACTAGTATTGGCTATTATCATTTCTATAGTTATTGCCAAGCCGCTTGAGTTAAAGATTTTTGAAAAAGAAGTAGAAGCTGAGATCTCTCACATGATTCAAGAAGACCTTGCCGCTCAAGAGCAAACAGTTAAACAGCGATTTAATGAAACGAGAACACGACTCAATGAAGAGATATTGTCATTGAAAAATGAAATTAGCGAAAAGGCGAGCAAAAGAGATGAGTTGCGAAAAATTGCACAAGAAGAAGCGGATGGAACCGGAGGTTCAAAGCAGCGCAATGCAGGGCCTATTTACCAAATCAAAAAAGCAGATGCTGATCGTGTTGAAGCAGAGTTACAGACGCTTGTAGCGACCAACAATGAACAGATCAATGAAAAAGAAAATGCACTCGCTCAGCTGGACATACAAGAAAAATCTGCATTTGGAGAAATGAAAGAAAGTCAACTCACAGGCCTGGCTTCCCGCATTGAAGCGCTGGATCGACTGACTAAGAAAAGTAGTGCAATCTGGGCCGCTCATTGGTTCATCATGCTATTATTTCTTGCTGTGGAAACAGCACCCATCTTTGTGAAGATTATATCGCAAAGAGGACCATACGACTTTGTACTTAAGAAAGAAGAGTACGGATTTGAAGCGGCATATTATGAAGATCTGGCCAAGGTTAATTCTGTTATCAAAAAACGATCCGCTCGACTTACTCAGGACGAGATCGATTATGTTCAGAATCGACTCGGATTAAGTTTGGAGAAAACATAGCTTCATTCAGGCGAGATAATTATGCAATGACCGTATCTTTAGGTAAATAACTCCCTTAAAATACAGCTCGGCCATGAAAAAGATCGATACTAAAGACATTGCTCCAGAAGTATTCAAGCTCTACGATGACTATGCCCATAATCGTATGGAGCGTAGAGAATTCATCGAAAAGCTATCGCTATACGCCGTAGGTGGATTGACACTTACTTCTCTCATGAGCTCCATTATGCCCAACTATGAGGCCATTCAAGTAGCACAGGATAATCCAAAGCTCAAAACGGAAACGATCGAATACAGCTCATCTAAAGGAGGTGGCTCAATTAAAGCTCAACTTTCTCGTCCCAAAGATGCGAAAGGCAAGCTTCCAGGAATTGTAGTAGTACATGAAAATAGAGGGCTCAATCCTCACATTGCTGATGTGGGCAGAAGAGCTGCTTTGGCTGGTTTCATCTCGATCTCTCCCGATGCGCTGACTCCACTTGGCGGCTACCCTGGCAATGATGACGATGGTCGTACTATGCAGCGCAAGCGCGATAGGAATGAGATGCTTGAGGACTTTATTGCCGCATTTGATTTCTTGAAAAACCATGAAGAGTGCACCGGAAATGTAGGAGTGGTGGGTTTTTGCTTTGGCGGCTGGATCTCCAACATGATGGCTGTGAAAGTACCCGATCTAAAAGCAGCAGTGCCTTTTTACGGAGGCCAGCCAGCTGATGAGATGGTGCCTGGTATTCAAGCACCTCTCCTGCTTCACTTTGGTGAGCTCGATACTCGTGTAAATTCAGGATGGCCTGACTATGAAAAAGCATTAAAAGAAAATGGAAAGACATATACCGCTCATATATATCTCAACGCCAATCACGGTTTTCATAATGACACTACAGCTCGGTATGATGAGGAAGCGGCTAAGCTAGCGTGGAGTCGTACCATAGCTTTCTTTCAAGACAATTTGAAGTGAGTTTCAAGCAGCTTTTGACTTAATAATACCATTGTTCATTTAGTTACCTTAGAGGGAAAATCACCTAATTGGGCATCATCTATATCATCGGCACCGTTCAAGCTTTCTTCATAGAGTTTTTGCTCTTGAATAAGAAAAAGAAAGGACTTGCCGATAAGATACTAGCTATTTGGATGTTCGTATTGGGAGTTCATATATTCCTCTACTACCTTTTTTACATAGAGTATTACAATATATTCCCACACTTTATGGGAGTTGCACAGCCAGTACCCATGCTTCATGGGCCTTTGCTGTTATTGTATATACAAGCCTTGATCTACCCGAATGCTAGAATTAGCAAAACACACTTGTTGCATTTTATACCCCCGCTACTGTTCTACATTTTAATATTTCCTGACGCTTTTCTTACTACCGGACCTGAATTATTAAAATTTGCCTTTGAAACGCTTCAAACCGATCCACCACTTTATTGGGGAATTTTTATGATACTTAACCAAATTTCAGGAGCAGTATATGTTGTCTGGTCGTTAATCATTCTCAAGAAGCATCGAAAAAACATTGCTAACAATTTCTCTTACATTGAGAAAATCAACCTAGACTGGCTGGTCAAATTAATTATTGGGATGGCGGTGATCTGGGCAGTAGTATTGATTGTTCAACTAGACGATTATATTTATATAGCCGCCACGGCTTTTGTTTTTCTTATTGGCTATTTCGGATCTCGTCAGGGTGCCATATTTACCGATAATTCAGCAGTCACAAACATTTCTAAAAGTGACGCTGATAAATACCGAAAATCTTCCCTCACCTCTGATCAGAGTCGTCAATACCTGGATGCACTCCAAAAACTCATTGAAGAGGAAAAGCCTTACCTGGAAACCAAAATCACTTTGAAGGATATTTCTGAAAGATTAGGCGTACATCCCAATCACCTCTCTCAGATCATAAACGAGCAGTTGAAAGTGAATTTTTATGACTTTATTAATCAGTATCGAGTGGAGGAGTTTAAAAAAAGATTGACTGAAGACACCACAAAAAAATTTACTCTGCTAGCTCATGCCTATGACAGTGGCTTTAGTTCCAAGTCGTCATTCAACGAAGTATTCAAGAAATTCACTGGCTTGACGCCTTCCCAATACCAAAAAGAAGCTATTAGCTAAAACGTCCAGACTTTCAGGGATGGACTCATCCAACGTCCAGACTTTCAGGATCGGGCGATTGCAGGCTCATGCCACATCAGTTTTGCTTTGAACTTAAGAACTCAAAACAAAAACTGAAATGAAAAGACTAATCACAATTTCACTCATACTTAGTGCCTTTAGTTTAGAACTAATCGCACAGGAGTTGACACAAACGATACGCGGAAAAGTAATTGATGAAACTTCGGAGATTGCTTTAATTGGGGCAACTGTTCGCCTTTTGGATACAGACCCAATCATCGGGCAGATAACAGATATAACCGGTGAATTCACAATACCCAATGTGCCTGTTGGTAGATATTCGATTCAAATAACCTATGTTGGTTACGAATCAATGACGATTCCCAATGTGCTGGTTCACACCGGAAAATCTAATTTCCTTAGTATCAGACTAAAGGAAGCATTTGAAAAACTAGAAGAGGTGGTAGTACAAGGTGAAAGACCCAAAGATCTGCCCATAAACGAAATGGCCAATGTGAGTGCGCGTACTTTCACAGTAGAAGAAACTGAACGATACGCTGCAGGTTTGGATGACCCAGCAAGGATGGCTACTGCCTTCGCTGGCGTAACCAATTCAAATACCGGACAAAATGCCATTGTCATTCGAGGTAACGCTCCCAAAGGAGTGCAATGGAAAGTAGAAGGCATAGAGATTCCAAATCCCAGTCATTTTGCAGGATCATCTATTTCAGGTGGTGGATTAGTTACTTTATTAAGTAATCACGTCCTGGACAATTCGGATTTTCTGACTGGAGCTTTTCCAGCTGAATACGGAAATGCACTTGCAGGCGTTTTCGATATGAACTTAAGGCGAGGAAATAATCAAGATTATGAGCATGCATTCAAAGCAGGTTTGTTAGGTATTGACTTTGCTTCTGAAGGACCTCTATCTGGCAATAAGAATTCATCTTATCTATTCAACTACCGCTATTCTACGCTTGGGTTGATTGAACCAATACTCCCCGATGATGCCAATACAGTAAGGTATCAGGATCTGTCATTCAAACTCAATTTCCCAACACAAGCAGGTGAATTCTCTTTTTGGGGAATAGGAGGACATGATTTTGGCAAGAAAAATAAGGAATTGGTAATGGACCCTGACGAGTGGGAAGAAGAAGAAGATATGCTGGATGAGGAGTTTGGATTCGATGTTGGGGCGACCGGCATTAGCCATAAAATCAATTTTTCTAAAAAGACGCTTCTTAAAACAAGTATTGCAGCTTCCGCAAACAACGCTTACTGGGACGTAGATAAGCTCGATGAGCAATCTCGATTGCTTCCCAAGTCACGCGTAGAGAGTTTAACAGGTACTTATTCAATAGCAACTACTCTTAATCATAAATTTTCTAGAAAGATCATCAATAGAAGCGGGATGAAACTTCATAGGCAATTCTACGATCTGAAGATACGTGAGGCTGATCAATCCGGAGACCCGCTAACCACCATTATTAATCAGGACGGCACAAGCCATAGATGGCAGGGATTCACACAAACGAAATTCAGGATTAGTCATTCATTTGAAATTAATGCGGGGATACATAGTCAATACTTTGATCTCAATGACCAACTTACTTTAGAGCCAAGAGCTAGCGTAAAATGGAATCTAAGTACTTACAAGTCAATAAACCTTGGCTATGGTAACCACAGTCAGATTGAAGAAGCAAAAATTTACTTTGTTCAAGATGCTTCGGGCAACCTATTGAACAACAATTTAAAGCTGTCAAGAGCACATCATTTGGTGCTAAGCTACGATTGGTCCATCAATGAAAACTTGCGGTTGAAAGTAGAACCATACTATCAGCATTTGTACGATGTACCTGTGGTAGCTGATAGTTCGTTCTCTATGGTCAACTTTGAGCAAGATTGGTTTTTTGATAAGGAATTGGAAAATTCAGGAAAGGGAAGAAACTATGGAGTTGACATTACTTTCGAGCGTTTTCTTTCTCAGAATTTCTACTATCTCGTTAGTGGATCCATTTTCCAATCCGAATACCTGGGTGGCGACAAGGTATGGCGAGATACACGATACAATCGCAACTATGCCTTTAATATCCTTGGGGGTAAAGAATGGCAAATGGGAGCGTCAGGCAACAAATGGCTGAGTGTAAACCTTGGGCTTACCTTGATGGGGGGCAAGAAATTTAGTCCACTAGATACAGAAGCATCCTTGCTAGCACAAGAAGATACGAGAGACGAAAATAGAGCTTTTGAGTCTCGTGAACCGGCAGTTTACAATCTGGATATGACCATTTCATACCGAAAGAATCGACCAAAATTCTCCTCAGTTTGGTCTTTGCAAATGAAAAACATGGTAGGGTCTCCAGAGTTTGATGGCTATGCATATAACTATCAGCAGAACGCCATGATTGAGAAGGAGTCAACCATCATGATTCCAAACCTTAGCTACAAAATTGAATTTTAATCAAAATCCCTGTCCATATACTATATGTGGACAGGGATTAACACAATTACCGGGACTAACAAGATGTCAGGACTAATAAAAAGACTTTATCAGTTACTCAAAAAGTTAACTATCGAAAGATTGTTGTTTCTGATAGTTCAAGTCTTAAGTCTGGCCATACTAATCCTAATGATCACACTTATAATCTCATCTCTGTAACCAAAAAATCATGAAAGACATACAAGAACCACAAAACCTTACATTGTGTGAAGACAAACTCAATCATTTAAAATTTGAATTTTATAACGATGAGTATACTGCCAGTTTAATTGACTATGCGGGTTTTGAAATCCTCAGGGGGTATGGTCCAACGAGACTTGACGCTATCAATGATTTGCATAAGAATCTAATTTAGCTTTAGACAAAGGTGAAAGAAATTGTTCATTTCACGTAACCTTATTTTTTTCATCCAGTTTATAGACAAAGGTGAAACTAATAACGACATGAAAGGAACATACCTAGGTGAATTTGAAGAACTCATTCTTCTTACTGTAGGCATACTCAACGACGATGCACATTCGCTGGCGATACAGAAGGAGCTGGAAAATCAAAGTGGGCGTCAGCCAATGATCAGCTCAGTCCATAAAGTACTCGTGCGTCTGGAAGACAAAGGCTACCTCACCTCCCAAATGGGAGGTGCTACTTCCGAAAGAGGTGGTCGCCGAAAGCGACTTTATGAAATGACCGCTGCAGGAAAGAAGGCGCTCTCGCTTTCTAAAGAACTGCGCAACAAGATGTGGAACAACGTTCCTCAGGTAGTATGGGAAGGAGGTAAATCATGAGCCAGCCCTACCCTCCTAAATGGATGACAAACCTATTCCGATGGTTTTGCAGAGAAGATCTTTGCGAAGCAATTGAAGGAGACCTACTGGTTGGATACGCTCAGCGTAGAGCGCATACATCCAGCACTCGTGCCAATCTCTGGTACTTAATAAGTGTACTTTCATTTTTTCAACCGTTTGCCATCCGCAAAGGGAAACTAAATCCATTCGCAAACTCCTCCAATATGTTTATCAACCATTTCAAAATCGGATTTCGCATTATGCGAAGACATCTCACGTACTCGTCCATCAATATCATTGGACTAGCCATCGGGCTTTCAGCGGTGATTCTTATAGCGCTATTCATAAAGGACGAGCTTTCTTATGATCGTTTCCACACCAAAGGAGAAGATATTATCCGGCTTTCCTATCAATTGGGAACACCAAACTCTACACGAAGGGCTGCAAAGCTTCCTTTCCCGATAAAGGCTGTTTTAGAAGCTGATTACCCAGAGGTAACCAAAGTAGCACGATTTTACTACTGGGGTGGAGATACTCCTCTGCTTTCATACGATAACAAAAAGTACACCGAAGAGGGCGTCTATTTTGCCGAGACTGATGTCTTCAATCTCTTTGATTTTGAGTTTCTGGCAGGGAATCCAAAATCTGCGCTAGAGGATCCAAGAAGTATTGTATTGACAGAAAAAATGGTAAAAAAATACTTCGGAAATGAAGATCCTATGGGAAAGGTGATGCGATACAAAAACGAGGATGATCTGATAGTAACAGGCGTCATGAAAGATGTTCCTGATAATTCACACATCACCTTTGATATACTTTTACCCATCGAGTTGCAGCGTCAACGATGGATGGGTTGGGGCAAATACACCTATGATCTCGAAAAGGATTGGAACTGGGCTGCTGCATGGATTTATGCATACATCCCGCCGCAAACTGATCGAGATGCTTTTGAAAAGAAAATTCAAGCAATAGCAGATGAATATCTAAACACTGATAAGCAAGAAGGTTTCTCTCTTGAAATACAACCTTTGTATGATATCCATCTAAAATCCAATAAGTCTACGGAGGCTAGAGCCAATGGGAGTATGACTCAGATTTATGCTTTTGCCGCCGTTGCAGTACTCATCCTATTTATCGCGTGCATCAATTTCATTAATCTAACCTCCGCCCAGGCAAATGAACGATTGAAGGAGCTTGGCTTGAGAAAAATTATGGGTGCTGCTAAGCATCAGTTGGTCTCTCAATTTCTCACTGAAGCATTTATTTTAATTTCCATTGCATCAACACTGGCCCTCATCATTTCATGGTCCACCCTTCCATTCTTCAATGAGTTTATGAATAAGTCCTTATCTATCAACTATAATGATGCGCCCTTCATAGCGAGTGCCATCGGTATTGCACTGGGAATTGCCATGTTATCCATTTTAAAACCTTCACTTTCGGTTATTCGGGTCAATGCTGTACAAAAGTTTGATCTTAATAAATCGAAGCAGCGCTTTAACCGGATGATGATTATCGGACAGTTTGTAGTTTGCAACCTCCTATTTATCGGAATTTTGATTGTGAACGACCAGTTGGATTTCCTTAGAAACAAAGACTTAGGATTCGACAAAGACGAGATGGTAATCTTGCGACACGGAAGAAATTTATCTCAGGATCAATACGAAGTTTTTGAAAATGAAATACAATCGATCCCAGCTGTACGGAACATCCACCGTGGGTATATCGCCGGGACTTCTGCTTACACCAATACATTTAAGATTGTGGGCAGTGACGATGAAGAAACTTATTTGCTTGGCATTAAGTGGATTGGTGATGGCTTCATAGACATGTTTAACCTGGATGTAATCCATGGAAGAGCCTTGGATAGAAACATCTCCAGTGATATTGAATCAGGCATTTTGATCAATGCCTCAGCTGCAAAAGCACTGGGTTGGACCTTAAACGAAAGCATCGGTAAAACCTTAAGTTTTCTTCCAGGTGGTAATAGCGTACCTCAAAATATTAAGGTGGTTGGTATTCTCGCTGATGCCAACTTTGAAAGTCTGTACAATCCTGTGATCCCAAGTGTTTTTCGCATGATGCAAAATAATGTTGGAAGTGAGGTGAGTTTGAAATTAGCGAACACTGATGATCTACTCAAAACGTTCGATCATATTGAATCTGCATGGGAGCTAGCCATTCCGGATTGGCCATTTGAAATTGCCTTTCTAGACGAGAAAATTCAGGATCAGTACCTTAAGGAAGAGCGACTGGCTAGTGCGACCCGCTACTTTACCCTATTAGCCATTTTCATCGCTTGCTCGGGTTTATTTGGCTTAGCTTCTTTTTCCGTTCAGCAGCGCACTAAAGAAATTGGAGTGCGCAAGGTACTTGGAGCGTCTATCCGATCCATCTTCATTTTGATAAGCAATCGTTTCCTATTACTCATTGGGATATCATTTATCCTTTCAATCCCAGCAGGATATTATTTAGCTGATCAATGGCTTCAGGACTTTGCCTATCGCATCAATATAGGACCAATTGTATTCGTTGTGGCTGGTATCACATCGCTTATAATGGTACTCATTGCGGTAGGCAGCCAGTCATTGAAAGCAGCAAATGCCAATCCCGTGGAAACATTGAAATACGAGTAAGAAGCTAGTTTCTTACTCGTTTGAGTTGCTCCTGATATTCCTTCAGCCTTGGATCATCCTGAGAGCTAGCAATCTCAACGCTTTTTTTCAGATTGCTTTTTGCTAGTTTTTTGTTTCCTTTTCCATGGTAGGCTAAGCCGCGTCCAGCGTGCATCTCAGCGGTATATTCCTCCTCCGAATATGCTTCAATACCCCGATTGAAAAAGGAAATTGCTTTGTCATAAGATCCATACTTCAAGTAGAACTGTGCCAGCCTGTTTTGCCAATAGGCATTGGCATACCTCCTGGTGGAAAGTACATCTTCAAACTCGGTCATAAACAGGTCAAATGACTCAAACTTATCCCTTTTCCAAGCCAGCCAAATCAGGCTGTTTTTCGTAGATGCATCTATTTCGGTGGAAAACCCAAATCGCCCACCACGTTCTTTGAAATATTGTCTGAGGTAAGGCATTCCTCCTTTATCATAAAATTCATCCATGGAGCTAAAGACTAAAGAGCTGTAATTGTGATAGAAAAATTTCAAACCGTGATATAGCGAAGTGTAGGTCAGAGATTCATGAACTTCTTCATTGAAGAGTTGATATTTCCAATTTAGATTCTCCAAATCACTTGACGCTAAGACTTCTGCTGCCTCATCTGTATCACTAATTGAGTAGATGTCTTTCTTTGAGCCCCCAATGAAGAAAAATCGTTCTTCTTGAAGCTCCAGCGATCCAAGCAAGTCTTCATTGATATAGGCTCCATTTGAAGCGATGGCACAGTCAAAGGGGCTGTTTTCTCTTAAGACAAGCTCACTCGCCAGAAAACCACTATTTTCCCAACCAAAAACAATCCTTTGATCAGAAGCTCTAAATGATTCATTGACAAACGGCACCAATTCAGATTCAATAAATGCGATGAGGTTGTCCCATTGGTTAAACAATTTCGAACGATAGGGTCTATCCACCATATTGATCCCCACTACAATCATTTTAGGCATAAATCTGTCACCACGCAGCGATTCCTGAATCGTCACTCCATTGGTGAAAAACCATTGACCGTCCAGTATGTATAGTGTGGGATAGTCTTCCTCTACCTCGTCATAGGCATTTGGGAGATAGACTTGCAACTTGATCTGCTGAGTCAGGCTCTCGGAATAAATATCGTACGTTTTGCCAACGACAATATCCTCTTGGGCAAAGAGGTTGCCAAATAGCAAAAACAGGCAAATTGTAAATAGTGTCTTGTACATTTTGTTGAATTTGGTCCAATATCAAACTATTTAATTCAAATAAGATTCCGTAAATTGAAATTAACAGCTCATTAACAAACGTATGAACCCACATAAAAGAGTTAAACCATTCATTTTCGGCATTTTGCTGATCCTTTTTGCAGGATGCCAATCAAGCTCAGCTGAGCCTGCGATCGAAGAGTGGAAACAGGAAATAATGCAGGCAGAAACAGATTTTGCACAGATGGCAGCTCAAGATGGAATTTCGAATGCATTCAGAGCCTACGCTGCAGAAGAAGTCGCGCTTAAGAGAAGAAATAAATTGGTGATTGGAAAAAAAGCACTTTTTGAAGAGTATGATGACTTAGGAGTGAATCCTGATGTTTCACTTACGTGGGCACCAGATTTTATTGACGTCTCGCAATCTGGAGATATGGCGTACACTTACGGAAAATACGTGTTTTCAAAGAGAGACTCGCTTGGAACTATGCAAAGCAATACGGGAGTTTTCCATACAGTATGGAAACGTCAAGAAGATGGTTCTTGGAAATTTGTATGGGACTAATCTCTTAAAATCTACTCTGCCAAAACTTCAGGTAATGATCCTCATATCGATAAGGATTGTTTTCTTGGACAAGTGCGTTGTATTCTCGCGCAATACGGATGATATCATCCTCCTCATTGCGATAACCTAGAATTCTATCTTTGATTTTATCAGCTAGCTTAGGATAATCGCTGACCAATTTTGCAGCTTTTTTTTCGAATTTTCCTAAATAGAAGCTATCATCCAACTGGCTCTCTTTGTAAATAGCAAATGCAGAAGAAATATTATCTCTGGTGATTGGTGAGGTATAATATTCACGATAAATACTAATAGGGCCTTCTTCATACACAATCATGAAATCGCCTTCGATGGCATTTCCTACCATTGGGTTTTTAAAAAGGTATCCGTCAAAAACGATGTATACTAAATTCTCTTTTTCATATCGATCGAAATCCATATCCTCCAATGCCGTCTTCTTATCTATTAAAGTGGCCAGCCCGCTGTAAGACCAATTGATTTCAACTGCTCCACCATCCTGATATACGAGCAACACAGGATAAGAAGTGTAATACGTATAGCTGGCATCAACTTCCCAAAAAGTATTATCGTTGATACTCTGAGCTTTATCTAAGTAAGGTCGTTCTGTGAAGAATGCGCTCCACTCTTCTGAGTCAAGCAAGTTCTGCGAATTGCAATAGGTCAAAACGAAAAAACCAATGCCGAATGTAAGTACCCGTTTCATTCAGTTAAATTATGATCTATTGGACGTTTTTCAAACACATTTCCTACCTGTACACATTTTGCATACTGATTTAGTCCGTTTGCAAGCCCAATAAGCGAAACGTTTCTTATTTTACATAACATGAATCACAGGCACTTATTTCTGCTCTCTTTTATCTTATTGTGTGCTTGCTCCTCTGATTTTGATAATGAATGGAAACGTGAACCATATGAGGGCGCACATTTCAACAAACTTGTAGTAGTTGGCCTCTCGCACGAGGTTGATCAACGAAAATTTTATGAGAAAGAGGCCGTCACTCAATTGGAGAAGTCCGGTTTCCATGCCATTGAGGGCATTGAAATTTTCCCTCAAGAAGTGACCGAGCTAGATCATAACCAAGATAGTATCTCAAACCTCATTGTTGTCAACAAAGTAGATGCTGTACTGGTGATCAAAATATTGCATGAAAACGATGAAACGTACATGATGCCTGAAGACTATAACAGATTCAAGAAGATGTATTTCAGGAGAAGGTCTTTTCATACCTACAACTCGAATTACTACGAACGACCGGAAAAGTATTTCATGATAGCAACGCTTTATGATCTAAAGGAGAAACATGAAGAAAACGAGGAAACGGTGATCTG
Organism: Ekhidna sp.; assembly: GCF_039940915.1. Lineage (GTDB taxonomy): Bacteria > Bacteroidota > Bacteroidia > Cytophagales > Cyclobacteriaceae > Ekhidna. Next base: position 384,850 of record NZ_JBDVFO010000003.1, on the reverse strand, counting down.
GCGAGCATCTAGCCTCATTCATAATCCCGCAGAAAACATGGAAACCAAAAAGAAATTTATCGACGATGTAGTCGAGCACATCACCAATCAGCATTTGATTGAATAACTATTCTAAAAAGCCGCTGCAAATGGCATTTACATGGGCACTATCCATTCTCCCATAAGGGTGAACAAGTCTAGGCTAAACTCAAATGGCACTAATAACTTCTTTCAGACCGCTGTATGTCCAAGGTTTATCAACAAAACGATCGATGAGTTTTTGCTCTATTGCCTCACTTACTTCTCCTTCTGCTGCGTAACCTGAAATCATTACTTTTTTGGGAGCAACCGTGACTTGCATTTCCTCCAACTCTCGTAAAAACTCGACACCTGACATGATCGGCATGCGCTGATCTGTAAACACATATTCTACATCGTGGCTCTTTAGATACTCGAGTGCTTCCTCAGGGTAAGTAGTGGTGAAAACTTCAAAATCCTTTTTAAACATTTCCTTGAAAAGAAGAAGATTGATCTCTTCATCATCTAGATATATTACCGCTGGCTTACTCTCACTCATATGTTTCTAAATAGATATGTCGTTATGGAACAAATTTAATTGAATAATGATCTAGTTCGTAAAACAACAAATTGATTTCGATGAATTAACCGCGTCTACTGAGCAATAGTTCTTTCAAGTTCTGATAAGACCATGGCTTACTCACAAAACTGTCGATCAATTTTGTTTCAAGCGCTGCATCTACTTCACCTTCCTGTGTAAAACCAGATATAATTACTTTCATCGAGTTATCTGAAACTCCCAGTTCTTTTAATTCCTTCAAATACTCTACGCCTGTCATTATTGGCATCAGCTGATCTGTAAGAATATAATCCAGGTTATGGCCTTTCACATACTCTATGGCATCATCGGGTGACGTGGTGGTGAAAATTTCAAAATCTTTTTTAAACATTTCCCGAAAGAGAATAAGGTTGATTTCCTCATCGTCCAAATAAATAAGAGATGGTTTTGTTTCGCTCATTTTAGCTCGCTAAAGGTAGTTTAATTATAAATTCTGTTCCCTGATCAATTTGAGAGTTTACCGCAATGGTGCCTCCGTGACGTTCAACGATCCCATATGTAATGGATAGCCCCAGACCCGTCCCAGCTCCTACTTTTTTGGTAGTAAAAAAAGGATCAAAAATCTTTTGTATATCATCTTCAGACATACCAACCCCATTATCCGTGATTTTCACCTCAGCCCTTTTACCGTCGAATGACGTTTCGATATCAATTTTTCCTTCCTTTCCTTTTGGTGCTACCGCATCAATAGAATTACTAATGATATTTAGGAAAGCTTGACTCAGTTGGCCTTTATAGCCATCTACTTCCATGTGCTGATCAGATAACTTCCTGTTGATACTAATGGCGTCCTTATGTCTACTATTGAGTAGTAGCAAGGCGACATCAATGTCACTATGAATATCGATTTTTGTCTTTTGCTCTGTCTCAGACCGTGAAAAGATTCGCAATCCTTTTACAATCTCAGTGGTACGCTCTGCTCCTACCTTTATGCTATTGATCATTTGATCAATGACACCTTGTGCGCCATCATAGTCAACTTCCTCTCGATCTTTCACCAACTTCTCAATGGACTTTTTCAAGTCCTTATCATCTTGTTTTAATTCGGTCACTTGAGAAATTACCGGTCTTATTTCAGTGAATTTATCACTCAGAACATGAATACCAGAATAGACAAAGTTGATCGCATTATTAATTTCATGCGCTATGCCTGCGGTAAGTGTACCAAGGGACGCCATTTTTTCTGACTGCACCAGTTGAGATTGAGTTTCCTGAAGTTCGTCGAGTAAGTGAGCAAGATCTTCTTTTTGCTCTGCTAGCTTCCTGGCTGCTCGCTTCCTGGCCCGATATGCCGTAAAGATGAGAAATGAAAGCCCTACCAAAACCACAAGAAATAATACAAGAAATACCAGTGCGCTCTGCTGCGAATTGACCACATTGGACATTTCATTCAAACGCTCTTCCCTTTGCGCTATTTCATCATTTTGCTCAGCTATCCTTTTTGATTGTTCATCCAGCGTTCTGTTTCCTTCTGCTACATTTTCTTTTTGCTGATCAATTTCATCACCCAGCGTAAGGAGTTCTGCTTCTCGCAAGTCCAATGTTTGGGTTAAATCAATCAGCCTTTTCTCTGACTCTGCGAATTCCGCAGACAGGCTATCCAGAACTTCTCCTTGCCTCTTTATTTGATTCTGTCTTAAAGCAATTTCTAAATCACGTTCTTGGATAAGAGATTGTTGTTGGCGGTAAATTCCCACTGCAGCCGCCACGTCAAAACTCATTGAATCAAATCTGGCCTTTAGCTGAAGTGCTCTAAGCTCCATTGACCTAATGGAATCACGTGCCTGCTTAAATATTTTTGCCAAATCTACTTCGCTACCTCCTAGCTCTCGCATACCTGGTTTGACTTCCAGATTTTGATATACAATGTTTGCTCGGTTGTACTCAAATGTCAACTCTCCTGTATTAGATGATAAAAAATTGATCATCACATCACGTTGCTTATCAAAATGATCCGAGATGAAAAGAATTGATTTACCGCTTATCTGATCTAGTAAGGAAGGAATGGTTGGATTATATCGATTAGTCACAAAAATTACATCGGCATCTTGTGGTATGATCACGTAGCTTGTAAAACTAACCTCTACGGATCTGCCTGCTAATACTTCCTTCTGGCTGGTAGCTCTAAAATGATCTTTCAGTCCATTATCCGTGGTAATTATGTGAATTTTGAAAGGTGTTTCTTTCTCTGGCCACTCGATATTCTTGATAAAAGAATATGTATAGGTAACCATCTGCTTCTGACGATCAGTCTGAGCCTCAACGAAATGACATAACAAAAACGTTATATAAAATAATATTATCCCTTTTATATACTGCATTATAGGACTGGTGACAGCAGGAAATATAGGTATTTTAAATGGGTTCATACAAGCAATTAGATAAGTCTTGGGGTTGAATAGACGAATAGCTAATTAATTAAGAAGTATATTTTACTAAAAATATTAGTAATTTTATCGCATGATTAACTCCTTCATTTTACACTTGGACTTGGACACCTTTTTTGTATCTGTGGAGCGGTTACGAGACAGCCGATTGAAAGGAAAGCCCATCCTCATTGGAGGTTCCGGTGATCGAGGTGTAGTTGCCGCTTGTAGCTATGAGGCGAGAAAATTTGGCATCCATTCAGCCATGCCTATGCGGCTGGCAATGCAGCTTTGCTCGGAAGCAATCGTGATAAAAGGCAGCCATACGGATTACACTAAGTTTTCCATGGACGTATCAGAGATCATTCGGGAAAAAGTTCCTGTCTTTGAAAAAACATCTATCGATGAGTTCTATGCCGATCTGACCGGAATGGATCGTTTCTTCGGATGCTATAAAATGGCTACTGAACTCAGAGATAAGGTGATCGCGGAAACAAGTCTCCCTATTTCCTTCGGACTTTCTATCAATAAAACAGTATCGAAAGTTGCAACAGGAGAAGCCAAGCCCAACAACAAAATCTGGGTCCAATCCGGACTTGAAAAATCCTTTCTGGCACCTCTATCTGTAAAGAAAATCCCTATGATTGGGAACAAAACCCAGCAAACTTTAAGAGGACTCGGTGTACGGAAAGTACACACATTGCAGGAAATGCCAAAGGACATGCTCGTGCAAATCTTTGGAAAAAATGGTGCCGTCATGTGGGAAAAAGCAAACGGCATAGATCACTCCCCTGTCATCCCATATTCAGAGCGAAAATCCATCTCGACCGAGCAAACATTCAATAAGGATACTACTGACATTACTCGTCTAAAAAATATCATATTGGCAATGACCGAGCACCTGGCATATCAACTGCGGCAGGAAAGTAAATTAACTGCGTGTGTTGCTGTCAAAGTTCGTTATTCTGATTTCAATACTTATACACAGCAGATACGAATCCCTTATACTTCAGCCGATCACATTTTAATTCCCAAAGTGATTTCGCTATTTGAAAAACTTTATGATAGACGACTCCTAGTCAGGCTAATAGGCGTAAGATTTAGCAGCCTGGTACACGGCAATTACCAAATCAATCTATTTGAGGATTCTGGTGAAGTCATCAATCTATATCAGGAAATGGACTGGCTCAGGCATAAGCACGGCGATCGATCCATTGTCCGTGCTAAAGCATTGGGTATGAATGCCATTCGCACATTCAATCCTTTCAAGGGTGATACAAGGATATCAAAAGCAAAATGAGATGTATCTCAATACGCACACATACTACAGTTTCAAGTACGGCACGCTATCTGAAGAAGAACTACTCGCCACTGCTCAACAATGCGGAATTGGATCACTGGCACTCACAGACATCAACTCCACCGCCGGCAGTCTGAATTTTGTTCGATTAGCTACCAAATTTGATATCCAACCTATTTTGGGTATCGATTTTAGAAATGGAGCACAGCAAAAGTTTATCGGGATAGCTAAAAACAACCAAGGCTTTCAAGAACTGAACGAATACCTTTCCGAGCATCTGCATAAGAAAAAAGAATTCCCTGAGTGTGCTCCAAAATTTAAGAATGCTTTCACAATCTATCCCTTCCATTTTTCATTCAACAAGAAACTTCGCAAAAACGAACGCTTAGGTATCCGCCCACGAGACATCATAAAACTGTCGCTGACTAAATGGGTAAATCACCTGGACAAGTTGGTGATTCTACAAACAGTTTCATTCAAAGGTGGTGAAGACAATAAGGTTCAATTCAACATGCATCGGCTACTCCGTAGCATCGACAACAACATGCTGCTCAGCAGATTACCCAAAACAGAAGAAGGTGACGCCAATGATGTGATGCATCCTGTTGGAAAACTGTTTGAAGCCTATAAAAACTATCCGGAAATAATTCTCAACACAAAAAAATTACTTGAGCAATGTTCCATCAAATTCCAATTCAACGATCCGCTTAATCATCAAAACTTAAAAATATATGCCGGATCAGAAGAAGAAGACATTCAGATGATCGCCAGGCTTTGCCATGAGGGGTTGCCATACAGGTATGGAGAAAATCCCAAGTCACAGATTATCGATCGGTTGAACATGGAGCTTCAAATGATCCAGTCAAAGGGGTTTGTATCCTATTTCCTAATCAACTGGGATATCTTAAAGTATGCGCGAAAAAAAGGATACTATTATGTAGGTCGTGGAAGTGGTGCCAATAGCATTGTAGCTTATCTACTGCGAATTACAGATGTTGATCCGGTTGAGTTAGATCTCTACTTTGAGCGGTTTATTAATCTTTTCAGACAAAACCCGCCTGATTTCGATATTGATTTTTCCTGGAAGGACCGAGATGATATTACCAGATACATATTTGAGCGGTTTGGTGAGAATGGGCAGGTATCCCTCTTAGCAACATATAGCACATTTCAGAGTCGTGCAATTATTCGCGAATTGGGCAAAGTCTTTGGTTTACCCCCACACGAAATTGAAAAAGTCGGGCAAGCTGAAGAGAAAGACCTGGATCATATCGGGCGTCTGATTCGAAGATATGGTGCAAGGCTAACAAACTTCCCCAGTCACCTAAGCATTCATGCAGGAGGAATCCTCATTGCAGATCGGCCCATTCACTATTTTACCGCTACTTCACTTCCTCCCAAAGGATACCCCGTCACTCATTTCGATATGATTATCGCAGAAGATGTGGGGCTCTTCAAATTCGACATTCTGAGTCAACGAGGATTAGGGAAAATCAGAGACTGCATAGAAGTGATCAAGCAAAACTGTCCTGATGATCCCGAAGTAGACATCCATAACTTCAAAGTGTTTAAAAACGACGCTAAGCTGAACAATAAGCTGCAAAATGCGGATGCCATCGGGTGCTTCTACATCGAGTCGCCGGCCATGCGGATGCTCATGAAAAAACTACAGGTAAATGAATACCTGGGGTTAGTAGCGGCCAGTTCTATCATCCGTCCAGGGGTTGCCAAGTCTGGCATGATGCGTGAGTATATCTTACGATATCGCTACCCTGATCGCCGAAAAGATGCTCATCCCATATTGCAAGATATCATGCCTGACACCTATGGTGTGATGGTCTATCAAGAGGATGTAATCAAAGTAGCACACCTATTTGCCAAGCTTGATCTTGGCGAAGCAGACATGCTGCGAAGAGGGATGTCTGGTAAATACCGCTCCAGAGATGAGTTTTTAAAAGTAAAGGATAAGTTTTTTCAAAATTGCAAAGATATGGGCCATTCTTACGAGCTCTCCGCAGACATCTGGCGACAGATTGAAAGTTTTGCTGGTTACGCATTTGCGAAAGGTCACTCTGCATCCTATGCCGTAGAAAGCTACCAGGCACTATACCTAAAAACATATTACCCCCTGGAATATATGGTAGCTGTGATTAATAATGGGGGTGGTTTTTATCGTACCGAATTTTACGTACACGAAGCACGTATGTACGGTGCTGAAATAGAAGCTCCTTGTGTCAATAATAGCGAAGGGCTGGCAGTAATTTTTGGAAAGACCATTTATTTGGGATTAGGTATGGTGAAAGACTTAAACCATGTCACCATTGAAATGATTATTGCAGAGAGAGAAAAAAATGGAAAATTCCTGGACTTAGATGATTTCACAAATCGAATAGCTGTATCACTAGAACAAATCAAGCTGCTGGTGCGAATAGGTGCACTGCGGGATTTTGGTGAAAAGAAAGATATTTTGTGGCAAGTACATTTCACAATGGGAGCTGGCGTGAGTCGTGCAAAAAATGGGCTGTTCAAAGTGCCAATTAAACAATGGACGCTTCCTCCTCTTCATCATGATAAGCGAGAAGATGCACTGGACGAAATGGATCTACTTGGCTTCCCTCTTTGCTCACCATTTGACTTGGTTGAAGAAGGAAGAAAAGGCATTTTATCGGAAGAATTAGCCAATCACATAAATCGACGTGTAGAAATGCTCGGTTATCTGGTGACCATCAAAAACACAGGCACATCGAATGGCAAACGTATGTGCTTTGGAACATTCATTGACCTGAAAGGGCAGTTCATTGATACAGTACACTTCCCCCCTTCAGCTGCACGATATCCGTTTAGAGGCAGAGGTGTTTACAAGCTTACAGGCAAGGTGGTGGAAGAATTTGAATTTCACAGCCTAGAGGTAGATAAAATGGAAAAGATCAATTACGTAAATTTAGAAGACGAATCGAAAGAGATGATCCGTGCAGTTGCCAGGTAACATTCATTTTAGAAAAAATCATTACCGATGTTTAATGTTATCAATTGATAAATCCAGTTCATTCTATGTAAATTGAAGTCATAAATTATCTGTCGCTACAGATTTGAATCCTATTAAAAAACTTATTCGAAAAGGAACCAGCGAATCTTACCCGCTGGAAGTCAATCAAAATATCGTAATCACGAATAGTGTTTCACTGATAGTTGGCTTTTTATATCTCTACTATGCTGTTTATGGTATCTATGTAGATGGTTCAAGAACCGTTCTAATCTCCCTGATATTCATGCTGGTAAGTCTCCTTTCGTATGTACTAAATGTTAATGGAAAGCTCGGTATTGCTAAGATATTATTGATGGCCATCACTTCTTTTAGCATCTTCTTCACCTATCACGTTTACACATTGGGAGATGCCATACTCACTACCTTTTTTCCGGTACTTCTAGGGTATGTTTTCTTTTTTGATTTCAGCGCAGAAAGAAAGTACTTCTTCGTTTCTTTTTCTTTTACACTACTGATGATCTTACTGAGCGTTCTGCTACCAAGACATCTTCTCTATCAGATAGAAGTATCCGACTCTCTTGCTCACCTGAGTGATCAAATACATGTCATTGTCTCTCTATGTGTCACTGGCACCTTGCTGATTGTGGTCATTCGAAATAAAGATCATGCGCACAAGAGTTTGTTGTCCGAAAAAAGAAAACTGGAAAATACACTTGAAGAGTTAAGGCAGACGCAAAGTCAATTGGTCAATTCTGAAAAAATGGCTTCCCTTGGACAGATGAGTGCCGGCATCAATCATGAGATTAGGAATCCACTCAATTTCATTCAAGGTGGCTTAGAAACCATGAAACAAAACATGGATGAAAACACTCAGAAAGAAAATGCGACTTTTTTCGAAATCATGGGCGAGGGGCTGAATCGATTAAACAAAATTGTAAATAGCCTGAGTCATTTCAGTCATCAATCGCAAGACCATAATCAGACATGCGATATCTCCGAATTGATCGATAACTGTCTGAATATTCTGGAACACAAATCCAAGGGGCGTATTCAAATTAGAACAGACTACTGTAATCAAAAAGTGGTGATTGGCAACTCGGGTAAGCTTCATCAGGTTTTTCTTAACCTAATAGGCAATGCCATCCAGGCGATACCAAAACAAGGGATGATTCATATCACTGTTCAAAAAGATGCGAGTTTCATTCACATTGTCATAGACGACAATGGAATAGGTATGTCGCCAGAAGTACTGGACAAAATTTTCGATCCCTTTTTCACTACAAAAGATCCAGGAGAAGGAACAGGGCTGGGATTGGCCATCTCTTCTAAGATTGTTTCAGACCATCGCGGCAGTATCGTCGCCACGTCAGACCCAGGGAATGGATCGACTTTTCGTGTGTCGCTCCCGATCAAAAACTAGTATTTTTTTCCTATTTAGGAACACACTGAACAGAGATACGTATTAAGACATTTCCTTGCTGCAATTAACAGCATGCCATTAAAATTTACCTGTTAACCATTCATGTATTTTAACAAAAATCAGCTTTAAGTGGCATGGAAATTGAATATTCATTTTCGTCGTGCAAAGAGGATAAAGGGTATTCCTGAGAAGTATACAAAAAGTAGACAATCTCTTTTTGCGGCAATTCTGTTACTAATCATGCATCAATAGACATTAGAATTGTAACATCCTCATAAGCTATTTGTAATTAGTAAAATTGGTTTCTACAAATTCGATAAGCTTTGGACGAGCCGAGCCGTCAGTGACGGCTCGGTCTTTTTTTATCTTCTCCTTTTGACGATTTTTTTCAATTGATCGACTTAGGGATGGTTGTTTCATTTCCATCTCTTACTGCTCGGTAGTGAGGTGACATTATCTCTATACCAGCCTCTTTAAATTTATCTTGGATATTGGAGTGAAGGGCTGAATAAATTTTTGGCATTTGCTCTGGCGTATCTGTATAGGCATTGAGTTGGTAAGAAACATACCAATCATCCAGGCTTGTTTGAAGCACAAAAGGCTCTTTACTCACATTTACACCATCAGTTACAACTGCTGCCTCTATTAACTGCTCGTGTACTTTCCTCCATGGAACATCATAGCCTATTGTTATGGCCGTATTAAGTATCAGTCCCAGTTCTTTGCTACTGCTGGTATAGTTCACTGTATGGCCTGTAAGTATCGAAGAGTTTGGGACGGTGATGTCTTCATTCTTGGTTGTGCGCACGCGTGTTACCAGCAAAGCTTTAGACATAATTTCACCCGTTACTTCACCTATTTTCACCCGATCGCCAACACGAAAAGGGCGTATGTAGGTAATGGCAAGTCCCGCTACCACATTCGAGACAGCAGAAGTTGATCCGAAAGCAATGAGGAGTCCAAGAAAGATAGAAACACCTTTAAAAATGTCGGAATCAGATCCCGGGAGGTATGGGTAAATCATCACCACCATAAACACATAAATCAAAATCTTCGCGAGCCTGTACGTGGGCATGGCCCAATCTGTGTAAAAACCAGAAAGGTTTAGCGTTCCATTCTCTACCCCTTCTGCAATGAATCTTAAAAACTTCACCAGGTATCTGGTAATGAGATAAATGACGGCAATCGTGAAAACATTGGGTATATAATTCCAAAAACCAAACCAAATGTTTTTAGCCGGATCTAAGATCCAATCCATTAAGTTTTGAGCCCAACCTCTGGTAAAGGGGAAGAGACCAAAAATCAACGGAAGAGATAAATAGAAAACGAGTACATAAAGACCCCATTTTACAATAGAAATAGCACGGATACTTGCATCCAGATGCAGTGAAGGTGGGAGAAGCTCGAAATTTCGAATTTTGAAACCAGTGAAGTATTTGTTCTTACTAATCACCATCCAGCCTTGGATTCCACTAGCAAGTTTTCTGATGAAATATAAGATCAACACCACTCCTCCGATAATAAGAAAAACAAGCCCAATTCTTGCGGCTAGATTCTCGATAGTGCTCTGATTTCGCGTACGTATCACAAAATCAGAAATCTGATCTTTGTAAATACGAGCAAGTGAATGTTTGTCCTCTCCTTGCACCCAAAAAGCATCCCAGTCTGAGATACTAGTAACAATGAGGCCTTTGTACATGATATCCAAAGTGCTATCATGATCCTTGATATAAAGGGAATCAGGAAAAAAGAAATCACTTTTTACAAGTATTTCAATTTTCTCGCTCACATTGGCTGCCCTTTCTTCTGGTTTTACATGTCCAAGCCTTGTGTAGATAACAAAAAGTGAATCATCAATTGGATTAACATTGAAGCCTTTAGTGTCGCCTCTCAGCTCAAGGGTACGCTGTTTTTGTTCTGCTTCTTGTATCGAATCGTATTTTGCGCGTTCACTCAACGATTCGTCATTGGCAGTCGCTTGGAGGAGTTGCAATCGCTCCATTAAATTCGCTCTTACCAATGAATCTTCCTTGCGCTTTAAATCACTCTGGTCAAGTAATCTTTGGTACGTTTCCAGTTGCTGACTCAAGACACTAAGCTTTTGCTCCATGGCCTTATCGACACTATCACTCTGTACTTGAGCAGAAGCAACATGAAAAGTCAATAGCGACAAAACAAGGATAGATATTTTTTTCATTGAAATCATTTGCGAAAACACAGAGCTAACAGAAAAAGGCTTAATTGAATTTACAACAAAAATGGCATAAAAAAAGAGGCTCTGTTACCGAGCCTCCTTGTATTTCTAAAATAACTCTTTCGTTATCCGATTTCCACCAATTGGATATCAAACACCAGGTCTTTGCCAGCAAGATCATGATTCGCATCTACGGTAATGACTTCATCAGAAACCGCAGTTACATTCACGTATGTCTGATGTCCTAAATCATTCGTTGCTACTAGTTTTTGGCCAACTTCAGGCTTCATATCATCTGGTAGCTGATCCTTAGGTACTTCCTGAATCAATTCTTCCCTACGCTCTCCATAGGCTTCCGCAGATGGAATCTCTACTGTTTTTTTCTCATCTATCTCCATCCCATTTACGGCCTCATCAAACCCTTTAATCATTTGCCCGCCACCAAGTGTAAACTCAAGAGGTTCGCGCCCCTCCGAAGAATCGAATACTTCTCCAGATGTGAGTTTTCCTGTATAATGCACCTTTACCTTGTCGTTAGCTTTAGCTTTCATTTCTTCTTTTCTTATAAGTAATCATGCAAAGGTAAGAAATTTATAAAGTTTTTTTTGAGCAATTATAATTTATATGTAACTACATATAATGTATATACGTATATAATTTCAATAGAAAAATTAAGAAAGGAAAATCATGGAAAAAATAGTGCATACAGGAAGTAGTCGGGGTCAGGCAAATTTTGGATGGTTGAACAGCAAACATACGTTTAGCTTCGGTCATTACCACAACTCGGAGCGTATGAGCTTTGGTGTTCTAAGAGTACTTAACGACGATATTGTTATCGGCGGAGCTGGTTTTCCAACTCACCCACATAGCAACATGGAGATCATCTCTATTCCTTTGAGTGGAGCACTTGCGCACAGGGACAGTACAGGTACTGAAAAAGTCATAAATACGGGAGAGGTTCAAATCATGAGTGCGGGTAGTGGACTCACCCATTCCGAGTATAATGCCAGCAAAACAGAGGAGGTAAACTTTCTCCAGATTTGGATACTACCAAGAGAAGAAAACATCAAACCTCGCTATGATCAAAAGGTATTTAACTCAGAGGAACGAAAGAATGCAGTTCAAACAGTGGTATCACCTGATGAAGCTAAAAGTCTGTGGATCAATCAAAATGCCTGGCTCTCGCTAAGCGATTTGGACGCCGAAAAATCCATTACCTATACGCTTCACGGTGAAGGCAATGGTCTCTATTGCTTTGTAATTGATGGTCAAATTGAAGTTGAAGGAGAGGTTTTGCGAAAAAGAGATGCAATAGGTATATCTGATACAGATAGTGCTGAGGTGATGGCGATTGCAGATTCTAAGTTACTGTTTATTGAAGTGCCTATGACTTACGATTGAGTTTTGAGCAAAAAAAAACCCACTCAAATGAGTGGGTTTTTTTAATACCATTTATTTATCGATCAAAAGGAGGAATCGGGAAATGTGTATGAACGAGATCACCAGCTCTATCAAGTGGTAGATTGGTAGAATTCAAACGTCCATTCCTTCTTAGATCAAACATTGCATGTCCTTCACCCCATAGTGAGTAGGTGCGATGATAAATTAATTCATCTGTCAACTCAGCAACGTTCTGCGCACCAGCATAATTTGCCAGACCATACGCACCATTCAATATGTTAAGTGCGTCTTCAGCTGCCTGAAAATCTGGTGTAGTAGCATTGATGTTTGCTTCAGCATAAATAAGGATCAATTCTTCATTTCTGATATGATCAATAGGATCCGTGGAAGTAGCGTAAATAGCCATTTCGTGCGTCCCATTTACACCATCTCTCGGTGAAGCAACATCTCGAACTCTAAACTTAGAGATTCGTGTATCTGTAGGCCTGATGTCAGTGACTAATCTATTATGCACAACATACTGATCGGTACTTTGCTGAGGGGTTTTAAAAATTGGATTAAGTATCTCCGTTTGCGCATAAAACCTCCTAGCCCCAGTTGTTAAGTCAGCAGCATTCAGCGAAAGGAATGAATCACCTAACAAGGTTAGTGCTGCCGCATGATCTCCATCATAAAGCGCAGCTCTAGCAGCAATGGCTCTATTAAGCTCACCAAAAGAAGCTGGTGAGTCGAATCCATCAAAACCACTTGAAAGTGCAAAACTGAATTCTGCCCCAGTCAATTGATCAAATCCGTCATCCAGCATTTGTCTAATGGCTGCAAAGCCTGCAGATCGATCCAACCAAGGCCCTAAGTTATCTGGGTCTGATATATCTACCCGAACACCATTATCATCTAACAACATTAGAACATCAATGAGTGCATAACCTCGCATCGTATAAGCAAATGCACGATAACCTCTCTTCTGAGCTTCAGTTACTGTAGCATCTTCTACTGCTTGCAAAATAAAATCCGCACTTTTTACCGCTTGATATCGAGCAAAAATGGTTCCTGTCAATTGTGGCTCACTTCCAGTTAATTGGGTCCCTTCCTTACCTAATAAATTTACTAGCGTAGCAGGATCTGAAGAGTTAAAATCATACAACTCCCTCGCAATTGTCCCAGTTGCCGTTATGAATCCTGCTCTTCCATTTCGAATTTCCGCTTCCAATCCAGTAACCAAAAAATTCATGGTCTGTTGATTGGCATTACTCAATGTCCCAGACAAGCTGGGTCCGTTCGGATCTGGAAGATCTTCCAGTGAACAAGCCGAAAATAACAATGCTATCAACGGCAGATATAGTTTTTTACTTGAAATAATCATTTTTATATTCATTTAAAATCTTAAACCAAGGTGAAAATAGAACTGCTTAGCACTTGGGAATGGGGCAACCTCAATTCCTTGTGAAAGACCTGAAGGCCCGAAAGCAGATGTTTCCGGATCATACCCAGAGTAATCTGTAATTGTCAGCAAGTTCTTTCCAGATATTCCCACTCTTACTCTTTGGAAGACTGAGCTTTCAACAGGTAATGTATAGAATAACCCTATTTCTCTCAATCTGATATAGCTAGCATCTTCGATGTATCCAGCGGGTCCATCAGTTCCAAAACTTCTTGTAAGGTTTGGATCATCCAGGTCAGGAGTAGTACCTCCAAAGTCGCTCAATAGTCTTGTAAGGTTTAGATTATCTCCACCTTCTTTCATATGCCACAGGAATGTCAAATCAAAATCCTTGAGGAAAGTAATCTGGTTGAACCAGCTCATCTCGAAATCAGGAGCTGCATCACCTATTATTACAATATCAGTGCCTTGAGCAGCAGCAAGTGATGTAACTGGCTCTCCTTCTCTGATGTAAGCACTACCAAACTGAAGATTGAATCCTTCGCCGGAAGGTTGGAATTCTCCAACACCTAGTGATTCAACTTCTGCTTTGTTTTTCCACCAGTTCAGGGTTGAATTCCAAGTAATGTTCTCATTGGTAATGATATTGGCATTCAAGGAAAGTTCAATCCCCGTATTTTTCAAATCAAAATCATTTCGTATTTCAGTTCCAAATCCGGAAGAGAGTGGAATGGATGAAAACGGGTAAATCAGATTCAAGACTTTACGTTCATAGTACGTAGCTTCTAAACCTATTTTTCCATCAAGGAAAGAAAAATCAGCTCCAAATTCCAATTCCTGTGAGGTCTCAGGCTCGATACCAGCAGCTCCTAGCTGTTGAGAATTGGTCGTTAAAGCAAGTCCAGTACTACCACCAATAATGGTTGTACCAAGAGAGGTGTATTTAGAGCCAAATCTTGCACTACTTCCTGTTTCTCCGTAAGCTACTCTTAACTTGAACTGATTGATCGCACTAACGCTCCAGAAATCAAAATTTGCCACATTTACTGCGACCGAAGCTCTTGGGAACGCGAAAAACTTATCTACATCTCCATTTAGATTTGACTTATCAAATCGAACACCTGCAGTCAGAATTATTTTATCACCCCAATTGGCGGTACTTTGACCGATTATTCCAAATTCCTCTTCTTCTGTAAGCCTTTGTGCCACAATATACGATCCTCCATCTCCGGCGTTAATTAAACCGGGAATTAGTTGTGTTGTCTGTGAGTTTAAGAAATTGCTTTCAAAACTCAAGTATGACATACCCACCTGGGTAGTTATGCTAAGGTCATTTCCAGTGAAATAATCAAAAACTGCAAAAGCATTGTAGTTATATTGAAATGATTTATTGCTCGTTGCTGACAAAAACCCCTGGGTTGTTCCTACCTGAACTTCATGATCCTCAGGTATATAAACCAACGTATTAGCGTTGAAGAAATCTATTCCCCCATTGAATTGGAACTTCAATTGGTAATTACTTTCTTGTATCGCCAAATACTCAGCGTTTACTCCTTGAATTAATCGATCAACATCTTCGGAATTGATAATGTTATCTCTATTGTAAATTACATTGACGCCTCCAAAACCTCCAGAAGCGTATATTCCGTTTTCATCAGGAAAAAAATCTTCCCAATCTTTAGCGAAAGCTAAGTTATATCCAACACTGTATCCCCCACTGTTTTCGTTACCAACAGGTCCTCTATCAGCGCTGCTTTTTATGTAATTGGTTGAAGTGCCGATTTTCAATCGATCAGTAATATTGTGATCCAGGTTTAAACGAAACGAATTTCTAGTGTAACCGGTATTCAACATAATCCCATCTTCGTCCCTTCTGCTCGCATTAAAATAGAATTTTGTTTTGTTGTTACCTCCGGAAATTGAAAGTCTTGAATCCGTGATAAAACCTTTCTCACCATACAACTCTTCTTCATAGTTATACAACCCGCCATTTTCGGCTACCGCTGCATCGTATAGTGCACCAGCACTAAATAAAGACTGTGCCTGTTCTCTGGTAAAGGATCTTCTTCCGGCGTAATTCTGAATCTCATTAAATCCAAAATCCTGCTCAAAATTCACAGTAGTCTTCCCATCTTGTCCGCGTTTGGTTGTAATGATAACAACTCCCGCATTCGCTCGTGTTCCATAGATTGCTGCAGCAGAAGCTCCTTTCAAAACCTCAATACTGGCAATATCTTCCGGGTTAATATCAGATACTCTATTGGATCCCCCCTCTTCTCTTCCTGCGTTTGCACCTGAAGCAACAGATGATCCAGTGGTTAACTGAGTATTACTTATGTATACCCCATCAACTATAAAAAGTGGTTGGTTATTTCCAGATAGTGAAGAAACTCCTCTTAATCTAAGAGCAGTCTGTCCTCCAGGAGCACCTCCAGCTGCATTGATATTGACTCCAGTCAATTTTCCATACAAGGCTCCATCCAATGTTGCACCTGTAGTCGTTCCGGTCAATGCTTCAGAGTTGATCGTTGAAATATTATTGGCCAGATTCGAACGCTTAATCGAGGTAGCCAAACCTGTAACGACAACTTCATCCAGATTTGTTACATCGGTCTGCATCGAAACATCTCCAGCCTCCGAAGCTGCAACCTCAACGCTTGAATATCCAATGGAAGAAAACACAAGCGTAGCGTCAGACGGAACTGACAACTCATATTCTCCATTAATACCAGTAATAGCTCCATTTGTAGTCCCTTTTACCAATACTGTTACTCCCGGAATCGGTTCCCCATTTGAGGCATCCGTTACCGTTCCACTGACCCTAACATCCTGGGCCATCAGAAAACTAATGGGAGCCAATAAGGCTAACACCAAGAGTTTTCTCTTTAAGTAGTTTTTCATCATAGTAGAGTTTTTTAACTTAAAAAAAATTTAACATGTCGTTAAAAATCACGAAATAATCGACCAAATGCAAGGAACTATGGATTAAAGAAGTTGTTTATGCAATTATTGATTGTAAAGAAATACGCCCTGCAGAATATTATTTGGTTTATAGGAACTTAAGTATCCATTTTTAAAATAATCTTACCAATAACTTTTCTGTTTTCTATTTTTTTTAAGGCTTCGGCAGCTAAAGACAAGTGGTATATGTTGTCAATTTGCGGTGTAAACATTTCTGCAGACAACCATTTTAAAAGCTCCTGAATATTTGACTTGTTCTCTTCCGGAAACTTCCGAAAGAAGTTTCCCCAAAAAACTCCTGCAATGGAGGCGCTTTTTAAAAGTGGGAGATTCCATGGAATGGCCGGGACTGTTCCCGAAGCAAATCCAACGACTAAATACCTTCCCATCGGAGCAATGGCTCTGAAAGCTTGTTCGGAATATGCTCCGCCAACGGGATCGAAAATCACATCCGCTCCCTTCCCATCGGTTACGTCCTTAATGGCAGACTTTATGTTTTCTGGAGTGTACTTAAGTACCGTGTCTGCTCCTACATTTTTACAGTATTCCAATTTTTCATCAGTCGAAGCACATGCAATCACCTTGGCTTTCATGAGCTTGCCAAGCTGAATAGCAGCGGTACCTACTCCGCCGGATGCTCCCAAAACAACCATCGTCTCGCCCTCGGAGAGATTGGTTCTGTCTTTTAGCGCATGAATGGCGGTGCCATGCGTAAGCAAAATGGCGGCTGCATCTTTAAAGGATACATCATCTGGTAGCTTATGCGTATTGAACCCAAAGGCATTTACTTCTTCTGCAAAACCTCCGGCTGTTGTTCCAGCCACCACCCTGTCGCCTGGTTTAAATTCAGTAACATCTGCTCCTACATCCGTAACGATCCCAGCGACCTCCCCTCCTGGGGAAAATGGTAGTTCTGGTTGAAATTGATATTTCCCACGAATAATGAGTGTGTCAGGAAAATTAACTCCAGCATACTTAACCCCAATCCGTACCTCTCCTGACCTGGGTGGATCTATTTCATGATCTCGATAGACTAACTTTTCAGGCCCGCCAAGTTCTTCTACTAAAATTGCTTTCATAATAAGGTAAGGACGTTTTCTGGCGGACGACCAAGCACGGCTCTATCCCCATCGACTACTATGGGTCGTTCCATAAGTTTCGGATAGGCAATCATGGCATCAATCCATTCATCATCAGTCATGTTCTTTCCTTTGAAATTCTCCTTGAAGTCTGCCTCTCCTTTTCGAATGAGTTGCTCAGGCTTTATGCCCAATAGTGCAATGATTTTCTTTAACTCTTCTTTCGATGGTGGGTCTTTCAAATATTCTTTGATTTCAAAAGTCTGACCTTTATCCTCAATGAGGTTAAGCGTTTGCCTGCTTTTACTACACCTGGGATTATGATATATCGTCATCATTTGGCTAATACTTTTTTGTTTATGGACATTGTAACCAGCATATGAGGTACATCTACAACCTCCGCTATCTTTAAATCGCCCGCTAAGGAGCATAACATATAAGCGTCATTCGCGCTCAAACCATATTCTTTTTTCAGATATTCAATCATGTATTTTGTGGCTTTCTTCGCAGCTTCATCTATTGTAACCCCGAAGGCTGTAACAGCATACACATCCTCGTTTTCATATTGCGGCTCTTCAATACTAGCCCCTTTGAGCAATTCAATCTCAACCAAAAACTTCATTGGCGCTTCTATGGCTGTACCACATACCTCACCCAGCCCTTGAGCTGCATGTGCATCGCCTATAGAGAAAAGGGCTCCATCGACAAATACAGGAAGGTAAACAGTTGTTCCTTCTACAATATTAGGGTCATCCATATTACCCCCATTGGCTCGGGGAGGAATGGTAGAAAGTAAAGAATCCGTATCTGGAGCAACACCTAAAACACCCGGAAAAGGGTTTAAAGGAATATTAATACCTTCCGCAAAACGAACATTGTTTTTACCAGCCAATTCAAACGTCTTCAGGTGCGGTTCTGTAAACTCATCTGCAAGAAATCCAAAACCTGGAAGTATTGCCGTCCAACCCCATTCTCCTATCTCAATTTTATGCAGTGTCACTGCTATTACATCACCCGGTTGAGCATTGTTTATATAAATAGGACCTGTAAGAGGATGAATGGGCTCAAAACTAAGGTTCATTAAATCAGAAGTATCGGAATCTAATGACAGCTGGCCATCAGTAGCCTCCGCGGTACTTATTTCCACCACGTCTCCTGATTCAATCGATAGTACCGGCTCAATTGTCCGACTCCATTTATTGTGTGTCTGATCTGACGTAAGCGTATAGTCAGGTTTTGGTAAGTCTTTTGGAAGGTCATTATCGACCTTTACTGTTGTCGTGCATCCAACAGCAATAACCATTAAAATCCAGATATGCGTCTTCATATATTTATAGGTTGGTTTGAGATAGTTAAAGTTTTATACTTACTAACTTATTAAAAAATCTAACCTCATGAGAATCATTTACCTACTTCTCTTTTTAGCCGTTACAATTATTCTTCCCGCTCAGCGAAAGAAAAAAACCGATGATGTCCCTAAGACCACAGCACAAGAACGCTGGAATGGTTATCAGCAACGTTTAAAGCTTGAACAAAGCTCCCTCGTAAAAAACGTCCCTTTCAGAAACGTGGGACCTACAGTGATGAGTGGGCGTGTCGTCGATTTAGCTGTAGACCCTGAAGATCCTTCACACTTCTATGTGGCCTATGCGTCAGGTTCTCTTTGGGAGACAAAAAATAACGGAACCTCATTCGAACCACTATTTGATAATCAAATAGTCATGACCATAGGGGATATCGCAATAGACTGGAGAAATGACATTATTTATGTGGGCTCTGGTGAAAACAATTCGAGCCGCTCTTCTTACTCAGGATATGGCATGTTCAAATCAACTGACAATGGTGCAACCTGGGAAGGAATTGGGCTGACAGAAACGCACCACATTGGCCGGATTCTCATCGACCCTTCCAATGCAAATACGCTCTGGGTTGGTGCCTTGGGACATCTCTATTCAGAAAATCCAGAACGAGGAGTATATAAATCTACCGATGGAGGGCAGACATGGAACAAGACATTATTCGTAAGTAACCGAACGGGCATAGTGGACCTGATTATTCATCCCAGCAATCCCAATACGCTAATTGCAGCAGCATGGGAAAAAGATCGAAAAGCGTGGAATTTCGAAGAAGCTGGAGTTGGCACTGCTTTGTATCGTTCTGAAGACGGTGGAGATACTTGGAGAGAAATTGGGGATGATTCTGGATTTCCTGATACAAATGGCACGGGAAGAATAGGGCTTTCATTCGCCCCATCTGATCCGAATATCGTTTATGCCATTTTGGATAATCAGGATAGAAGAGACAAAGAAGATGAGGATCAAAGTGAAGGCATTACTAAAGATCAGCTAAGGTCCATGAATAATCAGCAGTTTCTTGCATTGGAAAACAGTGAAATCAACAAATTTCTAGACAACTATGGCTTCCCTGGAAAGTATAATGCGGTAGACATCAAAAAGGATGTTGAAGCAGGTAAAGTCAAGCCAGTGGATTTGGTGATTTACACCGAAGATGCTAACTCTTTACTTTTTGATACTCCGGTGAAAGGAGGAGAAATGTACCGTTCTACTGATGCAGGAAAAACGTGGAGCAAAACGCATGAAGATTACATCGAAAGTATGATCTATTCTTATGGTTACTACTTTGGTCAGGTACGTGTGGACGCAAATAATCCTGATGTGATCTACACCATGGGTGTCCCAATAGTTAGATCTGACGATGGCGGTAAAACATTCAAGAGCATCAATGAAGCCAATGTGCATGTGGATCATCATGCTCTATGGATCAACCCGTCTGATTCGAGACATCTGATCCTTGGAAATGACGGTGGTGTGTACGTGAGTTATGATACCGGAGCCACCTGGATAAACTGTAATTCGCCATCAGTTGGTCAATTCTATTCCATCGCTGTGGATATGGCTAAACCCTACAATGTATACGGAGGACTCCAAGATAACGGAGTATGGAAAGGGCCGAGCACTTATGAATATTCCCGCCGCTGGTACCAAAATGGCAGGTATCCGTATGAAAGATTAATGGGCGGTGATGGGATGCAGGTAGCGGTGGATACGCGAGAGAATAAAATCGTGTACACAGGTTATCAATTTGGTAATTATTTCAGAATCAATACAGAAACTGGAGAAAGAAAATACATCACGCCTCGACATGAGTTGGGGGATTCTCCTTACCGATGGAACTGGGAAGCACCTATTACACTCTCTAGCCACAACCAGGATATCGTGTACTTTGGTAGCAATCGATTCCATCGTTCCATGGACATGGGCGAGAACTTTGAAACCCTAAGCGAGGATTTGACACAAGGTGGTAAGAAGGGTGATGTAAGCTATGGAACGCTCACCACGATTTCTGAGTCTCCCACACGATTTGGATTGCTTTATGTTGGAAGTGATGATGGACTGATTCATCGCTCAGATGATGTAGGTGACACCTGGGCCAAAGTCACAGATGGTCTTCCAGCCAATTTTTGGGTGAGCACGGTTGTCGCGTCATCACATAGCGAAGGACGCGTTTATGCTTCTTTTAACGGATACAGATGGGACAATTTCGAACCAATGGTTTACAGAAGTGATAATTATGGCAAAAACTGGAAAAACATCTCCAGCAACCTTCCAAGCGAACCCGTGAATGTGGTGAAAGAAGATCCAAACAATGAAGACATCATTTACGTGGGTACAGATCATGGAGTATATGTGTCGTTGGACGGGGGCAACAGTTACCAAGCTTTCGCTGCTGGATTACCAAACACTCCTGTACACGATTTAATCGTACACCCCAGAGAGAAAGATTTGGTACTGGGCACTCATGGTCGCGGGATCTATATTGGAAATGTGTCGCTGATTCAGCAATTGAATAAGGATATTCTGGCCAAAGGCTTACATGCTTTTTCCTTAGAAGAAGTGAGATTCAGCACACGTTGGGGTCGTAAGGCGGGCACATGGGGCGATGTAATAGAGCCTTCGATTGATGTCAACTTCTACTCGAATAGCACCGCCAATGGAAAAATAGAAATCAGCTACAATGATCAAGTGGTCTCTTCGCAAGAAGTATCAGCTGATAAGGGGCTCAATTTGATTGAAGTAAGCTTAAAAACAGCTGCTTCGTTCAAAGAACTACTTGAAGACGCTCAAAAAGAAGGCTATGAAGCAGCTGAAAACGGTGAGTACTACCTAACTGCTGGCGAGTATACTGTTCGAATTACTGTAGGTGATACAAATGTGGAGACACCTCTCACCATTAAAAAACCTAGAGAAAGAAAAGGAAGAAAGGAGTAGCTAAAGCATTCTAAGAAACCATCTCAAGCAGGTGGTTTTTTTTTAATTCATTTGCGTAAGTATTTGCTTACATATATATTTGTAAGCAAATACTTACGTATCAACAATGAACGCAAGAAGAGATGTATTTCAAGCGATTGCAGATCCAACACGAAGAGAGATCATTCATTTATTGTCTGAAGAGCCAATGAATCTGAATGCTTTAGCAGATCACTTCGCTATTAGCAGGCCCGCTGTTTCTCAACAAATCAAGGTATTGGAGGAGTGCGGCATGGTAGAAGTATCGCAAAAAGGGCGAGAACGGTTCTGTCGAATTCAACCTGCAAGTCTTGTTCCTGCATTTCTATGGATCGAGCAGTATCGTAAACTATGGGAAGATCGCATCGACTCTTTCGAAGAATATTTAATGGAATTAAAAGAAAAACAATCAATAAATGCCACGGACAAACGACGCACAAAATAGAACGATTACCATTCAGCGCACTTTGGATGCACCCATAGCATTGGTATGGGAAGCTTGGACAAATGCGGAGCACATCGTAAAATGGTGGGGACCAAAAGGAATAGCAACGAAAATCGTCACCCATGAATTCAAAGTCGGGGGTAAATGGAAATACATAATGGCCATGCCAAATGGTAGAGATTTCATTGCAGAGGGCGAGTACCTGGAAATTGACGAACCAGGTAAATTGATAACAACTGCCAACTTCCTCCCTATGACAGAAGGCGTGACTATGGAAGTTTTGTTAACAGCAAAAGGCGAACAGACAGATTTCACCTTCAACGTGATCCATCCTACGGAGGAGTATAAACTCCAGCAAGAAAAAATGGGTGTTTACAATGGATGGGGATCTGTATTCAATCAACTGGCAGAGTTTCTAGCAAAGAAAATCATACATAAATATCAACAACTAAATAAGAAAGAAAATGAAGACAATGACATGTAAACAACTGGGAGGAGTTTGTGATCTCGAGTTTCATGCAGAAACATTTGAAGACATGGCTGAGCAAAGTAAAAAGCACGGCATGGAAATGTATCAAAAGGGAGACGATGCCCACTTAAAAGCCATGGGAGAAATACAAGAACTCATGCAAGCACCAGAAAAGATGCAAGCTTGGCTTGAAGATAAGCGAAGAGAGTTTGAGGCACTTCCCCAATCCAAACATAAGAGTTAATAGATTGTGTCAGAAGTAGCGGCCGAATACTTCAGTGATTAGGAATCAAAAAGATATATTTGGTTCCTAATCATCATTGACTACATGCTTCTGGTATTTCCCGTATTTAACATCTACGGATCATCTTTGCTTCTTCTGTCCATACAGGGACTTATTTTCAGCTTTCTACTCCTCAAGCGTTACCATAAGCAGAGAAATGCCTCTGACCTCCTTCTTGGTTTGATCCTATTGATCACCTGCTATCATCAGACCACTTACACCATTGGCTTCATGGAATGGTATGATACCTATAGAACCACCAAGGTTAACTATTACCTCATCGATTTCTCCTTGGCGCTAGCCCCCCTCCTCTTTTTCTACATTAAATCCACCATCAAACCTGATTTCAGACTCAGTGAAATTCGACTCTGGCATTTCATTCCAGCAATTATCTACTTCTTAATTAAAGTCTTCATCCTCATTTCAGACTTACAATCAACTGGATTTAATGAAGTACAAAACGGACCTATGGTTATCAACTTTGAATGGAAATATGTCAACCCGTTTCTTTTTCTTTTCCGAACAATTCAGATGTTACTATATCTGGCATTTTCATTCCAGATATTTTTTGATTTTAGAGAGAAGATTAAACACTACTTTGCCAATACCTATAAGCTTGAACTCAATTGGTTGCAAAATTTCTTAGCTGCATATTCATTTCTATACTTATTCTATAGCATTCAAACGGTTGTAAATGAGCTCATCGTTGACTTGAGTTGGATTCAGGAATGGTTGTTTTATCTATCGTCAGGCATAGCGATCATCTATGTCGGTATCAAGGGGTATTTCACCAAAGTAACTGAGCTTAGTAGTATTGATTTCGCATCTTTTGCTGTTCCTGCAAACAAGGAGCATACGCTGATCAAAAGAATCTCCGAAGATAAACTAAGTGCGAGGCAAGCTGACATTAGTAGTTACTTTGCCGAACATAAACCATTTCTTGATCCTGAACTTACGCTTATTAGCTTGTCAGAAAAACTTGACATGTCACGTGAAGAATTATCGGATGTAATCAACCAGGGGTTTGAATCCAGATTCAATGACTTCATCAATTCCTATAGAATTCAAGAGACCAAACGTCTCATTGCTGAGGGAAAGCATAAAAATCTATCGCTTTTGGGGCTTGCATTTGAAGCCGGTTTCAATAGTAAAGCTACGTTCAACCGGGCATTTAAAAAGTCAGAGAATCAATCCCCTTCCGAGTACCTCAATCAATTGAGTAAATAAGGTCTCAATTCATGATTTGATCCTCATTCACATCTTCTGAGACGATTTCCGTTCTGCATACGCTGAGTTTTGAGTCATCATTTAAAACTAAAAACTCATGATACGAATTGTTGAAACTCTCGTAAAAACAAAACTCCAATCGACTAAACTCGGAGATGCAATGGTAGCTATTCCAAGAATTATCTGTGGATTGTTACTTGCCTTTGATTTTGGATCTTCAAAATTTGGAGTACCCTGGTCTTCTAATGATCTTCCATTTCTGGGAATCCCTGAATGGTTTGTTCAAGATGTCGCCACTTTTGGTGGCATTTTCGCATTGACTCCATACTTCTTTGCCTGGATAGCAGCTGCAAGTGAAACCATCGGTGGATTGATGCTTGCGCTTGGTTTGAAAACGCGTGTGGCTTCATTTCTCATCATGAGCACAATGTTTGGAGCTATTTTTCTTCAGCAATGGGGTAATGGTATGTGGAATATGTTACCCGCCGCTGGCTTCCTATGGGTCAGCATGCATAGCCTTGCGATGGGCTCTGGTAGATTTGGATTCGACTATATCATCGCTAAAGTGGTGCAACGCAAAAGGCTCATTCACACTCCCATTGATCAAATTACCCCTTCAATCCCAAAAGTTCTGTCGATTATCTTGATTGCAGCTAGTACACTGGGTACTCATTCTGCGATTGCTCAGGAAAGAACAATTAAAATCTCTGTTGACATGAATCAGGTAACTGAAGTAAACACAGTTGGAGTCAAAGGAAGTATCAGCCCTCTTTCCTCGGACAAAGTCTTTCCACTTTCTGATGAGAATAAGGATGGAATCTACGAGGCTGAAATCACTTTTAACACACCCGCAAGGTATGTTAGGTTCAAATTTGTAAACGGCAATGAAATTGAGCTGGAAGGTTCAGATCGAAGGATTCTTTGGTTCAAAGATGAAATCGTTTCAAAGGCATACGTATTCAACGAATTTCAATATTACTCAGCTGATCAAATCAGTGGATTGGCATATACCGAAAATCAGATCAAAGAAGATATTGAAGTGCTCAGAAAAACGATAGAATACATTCATCCAGCAGTCTACAAATACAGAGATTCAATTGATTTGCAACAAGATTTTGAAGTTCTGGAAAAAGAGATGATCGCTCAACCGAATGTTGTGAATGTGTTCAAGTCTGTTTCAAAGTTTGCTGCTAAAATTAAATGCAGCCACACATTTACAAATCCCTGGAATCAAGGGCCGGATATTAAACAAGCAATTTTTCACCAACCGGATAAACTTCCGCTTACCTTCAAGCGAATAGGAAAAAGGCTATTCATAGACAAGAATGCCTCTGAAAACAACAGCGTAATGCGAGGGGATGAAATCCTCAGCATCAATGGTGTGGAAACAAACGTAATCCTGACAACCTTGGCCCAATATGTTACGTCAGATGGAAACAACTACGAAAAGAAACTAGAACGATTATCTCTAACAGGTAATGAGAAGTTTTCTCTTTTTGACATTTTCTATCCCATTGAATTTGGAAGTACCGATGAATTCCAGCTTACACTCAAAAGTTTTCAAACCAAAGAGGCTTTTCAGGAAACAGTAAAGGCCATTTCTAAAACAAATAGAACCAAAAAACTAAGTGAGAGATATCCAGATGTTGAAACCAGTCTTCGCGATGGATGGAATTTTAGCATATTAAATGATAAGACTGGAATCTTATCCATCAATTCATTTGCGGTTCAGCGAAATGAATTCAACTGGAAACAGCTTATAGATGAGGCTTTTGAAGAATTGAATAACAAGGCCATTCCTAACTTAATAATAGACATTCGGGAAAACGAGGGTGGTCAGGGAGAAGTAGGGGAATACATTCTTGAACGCATCATGAAAACATCGTTTAAAGCCCCAGCGATGAAGTCGTCGGTTAGGTATCTGTCCATACCTGAGCAATTCAAAAAGTATATCAGTACCTGGGCAAAATTTCCTTACGATTTCAATGGAAAAATTGATTCGATAGATGGTGACAGTTATGTGCTTAAAGAGAAGTATTCTGTGGCAGGAAAAACATATAAGCCTAAAAAGAATGGCTATAAAGGAAAGGTGTTTCTCCTTACTTCTGCTGCAAACAGCTCCGCCACACATTTAATGGCAGCTTATGCAAAGCAAATGAATGATGTAACATTGGTCGGTCAGGAAACAGGGGGCAATCAACTTGGAACCAACGGCAGTTTCATATTTTTCTTAAGGCTTCCAAACTCTAGAATAGAAATAGACATCCCCGTCATCAACATGTATGTTCCTCCCGTTTCGGGAGAGGCGAAAGATGCAGGCATAAAACCACACATTTATGTTGAGAAAAATTGGGAAGACCTAGCCAATGGTGTAGACACCGAACTTCAAGCAGTATTGGAATTGATTGGTAAATAAAATCACAGATTAAGTGCGTGCTTCAACTACTTGAAGTGCGCACTAACCATTTCGCCAGTCACCGAATATCCAGTTTCCTGGCGCCTTTTCATCTGCAGACATGAAGAAATCTTCAAAAGCTTTCACAAGCTCTCCTCCACTGATGCGTCCATCACCATTGATATCCAGCTGATCAAAAGCTTTTTTAGCAACCGACATGTATAGGCCATACGCTTTGAACATGTCAATGTATTCACGTTCATCTATGTGACCATCACCATCCTGATCAAACAATGAAAATAGATAAGTTGATGATTGATTGACATAATCATTTGGCTGTGACAGTACAACCTTATCAAAAAATTGAACCCATTCTTCAGGTGCTAGCTCTGCCTCTTCTTTATCAATATCCTTCAGGATTTGCAAGAAAAGACCATGCGCTTTCAATTTTAGTAAGAGGCGTTCCCGGGCATTATCGCTAAAACCGATGATATCACTAATCTTATCACCGACAAGTTCAAAATCGTCTTTTTCAAGAATGCCGTTTCCATTGTTATCAAGAACATTGAAAAAATGAAGCACTTTTTGCTTTTGTAAATCAGTCATGAGGCGGAAGTTTGATGGAAAGTTACTATTTGCTAGCTATATAGCAATTCACTTTCGATTAACCTATAACTTTATTCAAACTAACAATCTAATTGAATAGCTATGGAATTAGGATTTGTTGAAATCATTCTGCTCACCAGTCTCATCAACTCTGTCTTCTTTCTTGGGTTAATCTACTTGAACCCCAAAAGAAACAGTCAGGTTAATCATGCCCTGGCGATGTTTATTTTCTTATCATCGGTCAATTTTGCTAGCTGGATAATTTTACCATATTGGGTGGAAAATTTTGAGTGGATTTGTCTGGATCGTTTTCCAGTTGTGTTCTTCTTAGGTCCCTATATTTATCTTTTTTCCAATGCGCTATTTGGTAGCAACCCAAAAAGCATCAATAAGCATAAAATATTCATTGCTGGATATTTGGATGTATTAATAACCGTTTTGGTTTGGGTCTACATTTATTTCTTTTCCATTTCAGACAAATATGACATTCTATATGATGTTCTTACACTCCTTGTGTATGAATCATTAGCCGTTATTTATACAGGGTACTTCGTCTATAAAGCAATAAAAATATTTCTCAAGGAAAGCACCAATATTTCAAGTCTCAGACATGTGTTTATCGTAATCGTAGTGATCTATTTTTTATGGGTAGGATCTTTTTTAGCTGATTTGGCTGTATACCCCTCTCAACTTCCGGATACAGCATTCTATCCATTATGGATATTGATGGTATACTTAAACTTTTACTTGGCTTATCATTTCATTCTAAACCCAATTAAATCAGTATCTATAATAGCTGCCGATAAGAAGCCCATATCTCCAAAAACTTTGGATTTAGCCTGTAGTCTCAAAGAATTAATGCAAACGGGGAAGCTTTTCCGGAAATCAGATCTTTCACTTGCCATTCTAGCAGCTGAACTCAAGACATCCCCTACCTCTTTAACTCATGTGCTTAAAGAACACTTTAAGCGTAGCTACTACGATTTCATAAACGAACATAGAATATTAGATATCATTGATCGATTCGAAAAAGGAGAGGATAAAAAATTTACGATTAAAACCATTGCTGAAGAGGCGGGCTTTAATTCGAAAACCACATTCATTAAAGCCTTCAAAAAAGAGACTGGAATGCTCCCTAAAGAATACATAAGTTCACTTCAGCTAAAAGGAAGTTCATCTAAAGTTTAATTGAACATCTTGCGTCGATTATAGCTTCTCTATTGCTTATTCACGGGTTTATTTTGAAATAAAACTCATCATGAATAAGTACTTTATTTTCGCAAACTTTATTTTTTGGATAATGATCACCAGCTGTGGAGAAGATGGACCAGCCAACAACACTCCACTATTTAGCGACCGCACTTTTTCGATACCTGAAGAAATTCAAACAGGTGACAGAGTTGGTTTATTGGCCGCATTCGACCCGGATGGAGATCAACTTAGCTATTCCATTATTTCGGGAAACTTAGACAACACCTTCGCTTTAAACACCAGTACAGGTGAGCTAACTATCAATTCAAATGCGAACATTGACTTTCAAACAACTAGCAAATACCAATTGAGTGTTGAGGTAAGTGATGGAAAAGCAATAGCAGCAGCTATCATTACAATCAATGTTGAGGAAGGTAATCGGCCACCCATCATTGATGCACAGACTTTTAGTGTAGCCGAAGATGCGGTAATCGGACTAAGCATTGGGACAATTCAAGCTACTGATCCAAATGGGGGGAATTTGAAATACACGATTCTAAGTGGCAATACAGATGACCTATTTCAGGTCACCTTGAGTAATGGTGAATTAAAGCTCGGCTCTACGTTGAAATTGGATCATGAAACGAAAGACTCCTATACGCTTACCATTTTGGTTGAAGATCCTGCGAAACTCACTTCCTCAGCTCCCATCACCATTGATATTTTAGATGTAGATGAGCCAAACGCTTCCTTCGAGCTTGCCGAAACTAATTTCACCATGAAAGATGGCCTTATAAGAGAATTAGGTATCACGAATGTGAGTGCATTCCACTACGCTAGAACCTATGCTTTGGCTGATGGTGAGTACTCCTTCAGTGAAGCTACTGGCAATTTTGTAGTCACAGGCGGAACGATTGGTGTATTCGGTGTGCTCTTCTCCAAGGGATTATTCTCATTTAACCCTGGCGAATTCATTTATATAGATACCGCAACAACTAGAAGAGAAGATGTCCTTGGGATAGCTTTTATTCATTCAGGCGCCATCATTATCGACGGCAACAACGATGGAAGTGTTAGTATCAACGAAGAAGATATTGTGTACGGCATCACCGGAGGATCAGTAAAAGTGATTCCCAATGGAGGTGGTAATCCAACACTCAACTATAATGTAGAAGTGACCTTATACGATGTGAAATCAAAACAATATATAAACGCGTCAAAGGCCAATCTTCATTTCGAATACACCGGTGATTTTAAATTCAGTGACGAACGAGGAAGAGACCCTGGAAACATTAAACTAGAACAAATCATTGAATTCAAGGACTTGTAAACTTCCAGCTATGAGCAAAGTCGCATTGTATTTAACTATTATGCGGCTTTGTTTTTATCAATTCTTCCATAGCTACCACATACCCCTCAAGTCCCATACCATTGATTGATCCCGCACAAACATCTTTTACATAGCTCGTCTGTCTAAAATCTTCACGCGCTGCAAGGTTGGAGATATGAACTTCAAAAACAGGTGCATCAATTCCAGCAATCGCATCGCGCAAAGCAATGCTCGTATGTGTGTAAGCCCCGGGATTAAACACAATTCCATCATAGCTAAAACCAACCGCATGCAGTTTATCGATCAAAGCACCTTCATGATTGGATTGGAAATATTCCATTGAGTGGCTTTCAAATTGGCTTTTAAGCTCCTCAAAAAAATCTTCGAAAGATTTACTTCCATAGATTTCAGGTTCTCGTTTTCCAAGTAGGTTTAAGTTTGGTCCGTTTAAGATCAGAATTTTCATTGAAATGAAGGATTAGGAGCTAATTTAGATGCAAAAATTATAATCACTTGCCCTGGGATTTATATACCAAGCAATTTAAAAATTATCTGAAGCTTGAACGCTCGCTAGCAAAAAACTCAGTGGACGCTTATATCGCCGATATTTCGAAGCTGAGGCAATTTTTTGAGCTAAAAGCAAGAGACACCTCTCCTACTAAAGTCATTCAGCAGGATCTCATCGATTTTCTGGAATTCATCAATGAGCTAGGAATGTCAGCATACACACAAGCTCGTATGGTTTCAGGGCTAAAGTCTTTCTTTAGGTTCCTCATATATGAAGAAGTGATTACGAAAGACCCCTCAGAATTACTTGAAGCTCCCAAACTTGGACGTAAGCTCCCAGATACACTTGACTTACCAGAAATAGAACAACTATTCGAGGCTATTGACATGTCCACACCGGAAGGCACAAGAAATCGGGCGATGCTAGAAACACTTTACAGCTCCGGCTTACGTGTTTCTGAGCTCATCAACTTGAAAATCAGCAACATTCACGAGGATATTGGTTTTTTACGAGTCATTGGAAAAGGTAGCAAAGAGCGCCTCGTACCAATAGGTCGTTCGGCTTTGAAACACATCAAGATATTTAGGGACGAAATAAGGGTTCATATTGATGTGAAACAAGGTTTTGAGGATCATTTATTCGTAACCAAACGAGGGAAGGCGATCAGTCGCGTAATGGTGTTCATGGTGATTAAAGATCTGGCCGTTAAAATTGGTTTGAAGAAAAACATCAGTCCACACACATTTCGTCATAGCTTTGCAACTCACCTGATCGAAGGAGGTGCCGATTTACGTGCCGTGCAAGAAATGTTGGGACATGAATCCATCACCACGACGGAAATCTACACACACCTTGATCGGGATTATTTGAAACAAGTAATCACCCAATTTCATCCGAGAAGCTGATGTATAACCTCTTGAAACCAATACTCTTCCTCTTTTCACCTGAAAAGGCTCACAAAATCACAACCGGTTTACTTCACATTGTTTTAAAACTTCCGTTAGGCAAGTCTCTCATCAAAGGAATGTTCAATTTTGAAGACCAACGTTTAGAACGGGAGGTATTTGGGTTAAAATTCAAGAATCCAGTAGGTCTGGCTGCAGGCTTTGACAAAAATGCCGAACTGATAGATGACTTTTCAAATCTTGGATTTGGCTTCATTGAAATCGGCACACTTACGCCAAAAGGTCAGCCTGGTAATCCTCAACCTCGCCTTTTTCGACTTCCTATGGATGAGGCATTAATCAATCGCATGGGTTTCAATAATGAAGGCGTTGAAGACGCTGTTCAGCGATTGAAGAATCGAAAGTCAGACATAATCGTTGGCGGCAACATCGGGAAGAACAAAGTCACTCCCAATGAAAATGCGTTAAATGACTATCGCATTTGTTTTGAAGAATTGTTTGATTACGTCGACTATTTTGTCGTAAATGTAAGCTCTCCAAACACGCCCGGCCTGAGAGAATTACAAGAAAAAGAGCCCTTAATGAAATTATTAAAGGCCCTGATGGAAGATAATGCCAAAAAGGAATCCCCTAAACCACTCCTACTAAAAATTGCCCCAGACCTAACTGAATCTCAGCTTGATGATATCATTTCCATCACGAATGAGGTGAATCTCGATGGATTAATCGTATCCAATACCACCATCGATCGGTCAAATTTAAAAACCAGCACAGAGAAAATAGATGCAATTGGAGCCGGTGGACTAAGTGGCAAGCCAGTATTCAAAAAGTCCAATGAGGTTTTAAAATATATCAGAAAACACCTTCCGAATGTTCCCATCATTGCAGTGGGTGGTATACATTCAGCTCAAGATGCTATTGATAAAATACAAGCTGGAGCCACACTGGTTCAGATTTATACAGGATTAGTATATGAAGGGCCCGCATTGATCCGTAAAATCAATGCAGGCCTTGCGAATACGCTTCCAACAGATTGAAATCTGTTATTTACCAATGATTTGACCCAGCAGTCTTCCGAAGGTTCTAAAGCCGCTTGCATGGTCTTTAGCCTCTTCCAAAAGAATGGTTAGCGAAGATTTATCATACCATACGCCATCCTTCATAACCCCAGCCGGAACCTTCAATGTAGAGACGTCCAGCAACGGGTTCTTTTCCAGTAAAATCAAATCAGCATCCATACCTATCTCCACAGCCCCTTTAGCATGCTCCATTCCAAGGGCTTTCGCTGAAGCAACGGTACCACTATATAGAACTTCATAAGTAGTCAATCCACTTTCGATCATAAGTGCAATCTCCTCATGGAGCGTAAACCCTGGAATCGTGAGGTTTGGACCTGTATCTGTTCCCAGCAATATGGACACGCCCTCTTCACGAAAATCCCTAACAATCCACTGAAGGATATCATACTTTAAGCGTACGTTGCTGTTGTCTTCAAGCTCAACCCAGTCTTTCAACTGCTTTTTACCTATTGTTCTCATCAATGGGTTTATGAAGTACAAAGAATCTTCATCATAAATCTTTTCTCCTTTAAGGGTCGCATCAACAATGCGCTTATAAACCGCGAGTGTTGGAGTGAAATAAATATTGTTCTCTCGGATTTTTCTAGCGATCTCACGAGACCTACCTTCATTGTACTTATAATTCAGCAGAGCTTGCAATACTTCTTCAGCATGCTCTATGGATACCATCCCTGATGAGACCAACGTATCAATGCCAACTTCATATGAAGGATGCCCCGCTATCGTAAGTCCCAATCGATTAGCCTCCTCAGCTATTGCTATCAATTGTTCATGATTAATACCATCATATATCTTGATAAAATCATAGCCTTTCTCAGCATACTTCCTAACTGCCTTTTTCGCTTGTTCTGCTGTTTTTACCACCTTATGAAATGGGCCTGTGTTTTTACCATTATTCAGCGTAGGGCTCGCTGTATAAATGGTTGGTCCTGGGTATTCGCCATTTATTACTTGCTCTCTCCAACGAAGATGCATGGACATGCCCATCATATTTCTCACGGTGGTCACCCCGTTTGCCAAATAAAGAAGTAGATCCGATCGATCGAACAAATGGGTATGCATATCCATGAGACCAGCCATCAAAAACTTCCCTTCCCCGTCAATGACTTCATAGCCTTCATCAATTTCAGTTTCTACATCATTGATGGAAACAATTTTTCCATCGTTAATAAGAACAGTCTTTTTTTCAGAAACGAATCTGGAGGTTTCAGTCACCAGTGTAGTGTCAGCAATAAAGTCTAATGGAGATGTATTCAAAGTGATTATGGAAACTCCAGTAAAAGCATACTTCTTCTTTTGCAAGGTCAGTGGGCTCTTCCCAAAATCAAATGCCCCAAGAGGTATTGAAAGTGCAGTGATAAATAGTAAAGTGAATATGAGTTTAAAAACCCAGGCAAATAACTTTTTTGGTTTCATCATTTTTTTATGGCAATGATGAGAAGTAACAAAAGCTATTTCGACCAGAAACGTGATTCAAGACCCATTTTTATCCCAATTCAGCTCCTTTCTTGAATTCAGAGGGTGTTTTACCGGTCAGTTCTTTAAAGGTGTGATTGAAATTGGATTTCGTATTAAACCCGGTCTCATATAAAATTTCAAGAATCGTCTTACCTGAATCTACAGATTCTGCTAGTTGTATTTTTGCATCCGCAATCCGATGTTGATTCACGTACTCTGAGAAATTCATTTTAAAATGAGTATTTATTGTTTGTGATAGATGGCGAGGATTCACCCCCATGGTCTCTGCCAATTCACTCAGTTTCAAGCTCGGATTTATGTAAGGTTTTTTCTCTTTCATCAGCTTCTCAAGATTCGATGCGTGCTCCATTATTTCCTTATCCGTAATCGTAGAAGAAGCATACCTTTCTTCTTTTTCCTTTGAAATAGAAATGTCCTCTACCGAAATTCCACCAAATAGGCTAGGCTGCTTCAATCCTCGATAGACCAGTGTCACTACAAAAACAAGAAGTGCTAACGTCATTACTGAATAAGCAATCTTCTCTCCAATTGAATCTGGCACAAAAAGGAAATTGCGGATAGCCTCCAATATCAGAATGGAGCTTAATAAATAAAGCAAATGAATCACCCAAGAAAGATTGATTGAACTGGTTTCGGAATGAACATCACTCAAGACAGATTGATATTTTACGATCGCTCGAAAACTACCAAAAATATAGCCAGCCATACTGAACAGAATTGCCGCGCCAGTGACCATTTGAAATTCTACCAAAGAAATAAAATGCAGTAGCAGGAATACAATCCAAGGAGAAACATGTACAGCTAAGAGGCGGGTTGACAGCCCATCTGTTCGAATCAAAGAGATAACAAATAAATAGAGCAAAGGTCCATACAGAAGCCCTAAAGTTGGTGTAATGTCTGGAAAGTCAAGACTAGAAGTCTCAAAGACCAAATTGAGTGTCATATGGAAAGACAAAAGACCTAAAAATGAAGCAAGAAAACGATTGCTTCTATACTTAGCTCTTGGGGAGGAAAGTAGGAAAAAACAAAAGAAAACCCCTTGAAAAATAAGGAGTACTTGAAGGATATTTACAATCTGAAGTTGCATCTACGTTAAATTAGGAACAATAATACATCAACCCAATTCAACCATTTTAAAATATAAGAGTAGATGCTTTCTTTTCATTTATTAGCATAAAAGCAGGTAAGAATAAATAATTACTATTACTTGCATTCGTTGATCACATGGAATTTGAACAAGCTTGAAAACTCCATTATTTTTGGGAGTATAACCTATGGCAAAAAATACCTACAAGAAGAAGACAGAAAAGAAGGAGAAAGCTAGCCTTAAATTCAATTTCATCTCCGATAGAAAATTCCACCTATTCATTGGCCTTTCGCTGTTGTTGATTTCAATATCTCTGGGAGTTTCATTCATCTCATATCTGAATACCGGACAAGCTGATCAAAGTGTGGTTGAAGCATACTTACGTACAGATATCAAGGAGTCAGGCATTGAAGTTCAAAATGCTTTCGGTCTCATTGGAGCTGTGGCCGCTCACTATTTCATTTTCTTATGGTTTGGAATTGCCGCACTTCTCATCCCTCCTTTTTTGTTTATCGTCGCTTATAAAATCATTTGGCATAAAGCTCTTTTGCCTATTACCAAGTCGTTCAACTTTGTGGTATTCTACTTAATCTGGATCAGCATGGGAATGGGGTATTTTTTACTATCACAGGAAGAAATATCAATGTTGGGTTTCCTTAGTGGGGGAATCGGGTATGAACTCTCGATGATAGCCCAGAGCCTGATGGGCTGGGGCGCTATTCTATTTATGGTTTTTCTCTTCGTCGTGTTCAACATGTTTTTCTTTGACATTACACGCTTACCCGCATTTAGCGGAATCAGACCCTCCTTCCAGAATTTAATTAATCAGCTAAAGGCGGTGATTCCAGAGAAGAAACAAAAGCAAGGCAAGACCGCAGATATTTCTTCTGTATTGGATCAAATCAAGAAGGAAGTAGAAGACGAAGATGCAAGCAAGGATGAATCTGAAACATGGGTGGTGAAAAAAATCCCACCAAAACCAGCAAATAAAAAGGAAAAAACAGACCCTGAGTTCACGATAGACTTACCGGAGTTTAAAGTGGATCCACCACTTCCAAAAGAAGTAGAGGAAAAGGTTTTTGCCAAGAAGGAAGAAACAGAAGCAGTTGCAGCACCGCAGGAAGAAATTGAAAAGCCAATCACCAAAAAAGAAGAGCTGGAAGATTTGTCCTTTGAGGTAGAGCAAAAGGAATTTGAGGAAGAAGTGAAAGAAGAGTCCGTCAATTATGACCCGACACTCGACCTGCCAAAGTATAAGTTTCCGAATCCTTCTCTGCTCATTGAATACCCTGAGAAGGAGTTGACGGTCACTAAAGATGAATTGGAGCAGAACAAAGATCGCATCATCGAAACCCTTGTCAATTTCAAAATAGGCATCTCCAGCATCAAAGCAACCATTGGCCCAACGGTTACGCTCTACGAAATTGTGCCCGATGCAGGAGTCAAAATTTCCAAAATCAAAAATCTAGAGGATGACATTGCATTGAGTCTGGCTGCATTAGGCATTCGAATCATTGCTCCTATACCCGGCAAAGGCACAATCGGTATCGAAGTGCCAAACAAGAACCGAGAGATGGTAGATGCACGCTCAGTAATTACCACTGGCAAGTTCATGGACAGTAAGATGGATCTGCCTGTGGTGCTTGGAAAAACCATTTCCAACGAAGTATTCGTGACAGATTTAGCCAAAATGCCTCACTTGCTCATGGCTGGTGCCACAGGGCAAGGTAAATCTGTTGGCTTGAACATTATTCTCACTTCTCTTCTGTATAAGAAACACCCATCCCAATTAAAATTGGTACTTGTGGATCCCAAGAAAGTGGAACTAACTCTTTTCAACAAAGTAGAGAAGCATTTTCTAGCCAAGCTCCCAGACAGTGAAGAGCCCATCATTACTGACACCTCCAAAGTGGTGAATACCCTTAATTCGCTCTGCATTGAAATGGATAATCGCTATGATTTACTCAAGGGTGCTGCGTGTAGAAATCTGAAGGAATACAATAAGAAATTTACCGAGCGAAAGCTTAATCCAAATAAAGGACACCGATTTCTCCCATACATTGTGCTCGTCATTGATGAGTTAGCGGATTTAATGATGACAGCAGGGAAAGAAGTAGAAACACCAATTGCAAGGCTTGCACAATTGGCACGAGCGATAGGTATCCATTTGATTGTCGCTACCCAGCGGCCTTCCGTCAATGTCATCACAGGTATCATCAAAGCAAACTTCCCTGCACGGCTTTCTTTCAGAGTTACTTCCAAGATCGACTCCAGAACCATCCTGGATGCTGGAGGCGCCGACCAATTGATTGGCATGGGAGATATGCTACTTTCCATGGGCTCAGACATGACACGATTGCAGTGTGCATTCGTAGATACACCTGAAGTAGAAAAGATTTGTGAGTTTATTGGCGAACAGAGAGGCTATGATGATGCTTATCTATTACCAGAATATGTGGGTGAAGGTGAAACTGGCATTGGAGAAGTAGATTTATCAGACAGAGATGCACTTTTCGCAGATGCCGCAAGACTCATTGTCATGCACCAGCAAGGTTCTACCTCACTCATTCAGCGAAAAATGAAACTGGGATACAATCGTGCAGGACGCTTAATCGATCAGTTAGAGGCGGCCGGTGTTGTAGGAGCTTTTGAAGGGAGCAAAGCACGAGAAGTATTAATACCTGACGAACATAGTTTGGAACAGTTATTGTCTGAAATTGAAATAAAATATTAAGTAGAAGAAAATCCATCCAATGAAAAAGCTAATAATCGCATCTTTATCTCTTTTGATACTGTTGCAAAC
This sequence comes from Ekhidna sp., assembly GCF_039940915.1. Lineage (GTDB taxonomy): Bacteria > Bacteroidota > Bacteroidia > Cytophagales > Cyclobacteriaceae > Ekhidna. The sequence continues at coordinate 347,032 of NZ_JBDVFO010000003.1, read as the reverse complement.
CAATGCTCAGTACGACCCGTCTGCCTTAGCTGTGTTGGATGCTATGAGTAGTAATTACAAAGACGTTGAATCTTTCAAAGCATCGTTTTCTCAGAAACTAACGAATGAAAATGCCGGTCTCGACGAAACCATCTCAGGAGATATAGCGGTCAAAGGAGATAAATTCGTTTTGGATGTAATTGGACAAAAAATCTTCAATAATGGCACTGATGTATACACCTATAATGAAGAAATTAACGAGGTGACCATCAGCACGTATGACGCTGAAGAATCTGAAATCACACTTAGCAACGTTTATGACTTGTATAAAAAGGGTTTTAAATATGCATTAATAGAGACCAAAACCAATGGTGATCGTGTGGTAGAGCTTGATCCCGAAAGCAGAGAAAAAAGCTATTTCAAGATTAGAATGACCATTAATGTGAAAGATGAATTGAAATCATTTGAAGTTTTCGAGCGGACTGGAAATAAGTATGTGTACGCCATCAACTCCTTTACACCAACACCTTTCAGTGACGGTTACTTCACGTTTGATACGTCTAAATATCCCGATGTTGAAGTCATAGATTTCAGATAATCGCTAAAAACAAATAAATAGCATACCTTTGCACCGTTCAGAACAAGTCTGGACGCTTTTTAATTTTTTATTTTTTTTAATGAACATTTTCGTAGCTAAGCTTAACTATGCAACTTCAGAAGACGCATTGAGACAAGCATTTGAAGAATTCGGAACAGTAGATTCCGCTAAAGTTATCATGGACAGAGACACTCAGAGATCAAAAGGTTTCGGTTTTGTTGAAATGCCAAACGATGACGAAGGTAACCAGGCTATTTCTAGCCTAAACGAAACAGAATTAGATGGTAGAACCATCGTTGTAAAGAAAGCAAACCCTAGAGGGTAAGCACAAGAAACAGATTCTAAGTTTTTGATTTTATATAATTGCTCGTGTAGAAACTTTTCTACACGAGCATTGTTTTATATAATTGTTAAGCACATATAAATTTTATTGATTTGGCTAGACCTGCAACTACTCCCGTAAAACTCAAAGACGGATATTACATAGAGCTTCGACATAAAGGAGAGCGAAAAGGAATCAAACTGAGAAGTGAGACGATTCCTGAATTACACCAATCCATCAAAAAGTATGAAAAGCTTTACGACATCCACTTCTATGGCGAAGTGAAAAAAGGGAAAGTCGTAAATGATAAGCTTCCTGAGCTTAAATAATCTCAATTTTCATGGCTTGAACCATGTCCCTATTTGGGGATAGGAAAAGGTATGTCCAAAGGTTTTTATTCTTAATTTAGCTTAAAATCATCCTCGCTACTGATGACACGTCAACAGCTTTTTGACAAGATCAAAGAAAAAGAGTCCTTTCTCTGCGTAGGATTGGATACCGATGTTAAAAAAATACCTCATCACCTACTCCAAGCTAAAGATCCAGTTTTCGAGTTCAACAAGCAGATCATCGATGCAACGCACCGATATGCTGTAGCCTACAAGCCCAATACGGCTTTCTACGAAGCTCAGGGAGCCAAGGGATGGGATTCGCTTCAGAAAACTCTTGAATATATTCCCGCTGATATCTTTACGATAGCTGATGCAAAGCGTGCAGATATTGGCAATACATCTTCCATGTATGCTAGTGCATTCTTCGAAAATATGAATTTTGACTCTGTGACAGTTGCTCCGTACATGGGTTCAGATTCTGTAAAACCTTTTTTAGCATTCGACAACAAATGGGTCATACTACTTGCTGCAACAAGTAATCCTGGCGGATTAGACTTTCAAAACTTAATTACCAGCGACGGAGAAAAGCTCTACGAGCGTGTGATTCGTGAAAGTGCCAAATGGGGAGATGCGGACAACCTCATGTATGTAGTAGGAGCAACCAGACCTGAAGCACTTGCCGATATTCGGAAAATAGTTCCACACCACTTTCTACTAATTCCCGGAGTTGGAGCCCAGGGAGGAGACCTCCACGCAGTATGCGAATATGGCATGAATGAACAATGCGGATTGCTTGTCAATTCCTCTAGAGGTATTATATATTCAGACTCTTCTGAAAATTTTGGGTCATCAGCAGGTATACAAGCTCAAAAAATACAGATAGAAATGGCTGAAATCCTTCAGCGATTATAGCCTGCACCGTATATTGGAAACCTATCGTTATGAACGAGCAGTTTCTTCACTACATCTGGAAGTATCAAAAATTTGAATCAGAAGCACTTCAACTCACCAACGGGCAAGTGCTTAAAGTATTCAATACTGGAAATCACAACCACGATTCTGGCCCTGATTTTGAAGAGGCTCGCATTAAAATTGATGAGATAGAATGGGCAGGACAAGTTGAGATACACATCAATTCTTCTGACTGGCTACATCATAAGCATCAAAATGATCCTTCCTATGAAAGTGTCGTTCTCCATGTTGTTTGGAATCATGACAAAGAAATCTGCATTGATAAAACAGCAATACCTACCCTTGAGCTAAAGCAAATAGTAAATCCATTGCTAACTGAAAAGTATGAAAAGTACATTAAATCCACTGATGAGATTCTATGCACTAATCAAATAAACTCTGTTTCACCTGTCCATTTCAGTAACATGTTGGATCGGGTTTTAATCGAGCGATTGAAAGAAAAATCAGCATCAATACTGTCTTGGCTTGACTTCTACACAAATGACTGGGAGCAAGTGACATACCGTACCATTGCGGCCAATTTTGGGTTTTCCATCAATAAAGAATCTTTCATTCGGCTAACCGAACTATTACCTTTTACTACACTGAAAAAATCGCTGCAAAATCAGCAAGCAGCAGAAGCACTAATATTCGGACAGTCCGGGTTTCTTGAGGACCAAAATGACGATTATCAGCGAGCATTAAGATCTGAATTTGAGTTCCTAAGCAAGAAGTTTCAACTCAAACCATCACTTTCAAAAATGCATTGGAAATTCGGCAAGTTGAGGCCCGCAAATTTTCCAAGTGTCAGGTTAAGTCAACTATCATCTCTCTTGCATAACCAACCTCAGTTATTTGGTTTTTTAGTTAAAACAGAAAGCATCAAAGAGATAAAGGACAAACTAGCGGTGGAGGTCAGCGAATACTGGCAGCTCCACTACGACTTTGGGAAAAGGCGTAAAAAACAAAGCTTGAAAATGGGCGTTAGCTCATTTGAAAATCTACTTATCAACTCGGTAGCACCACTACTAGCCGCGTACGCAAAATATACTTCCGAACAAAAGTACATGGATCGAGCAGTGGCAATTTTAGAATCGCTTCCTGCTGAAAGGAATCGCATTACAAAAAAATGGAATCCATTGGACGTCAACCCCAAATCTGCCTTTGACTCCCAGGCCTTGATACAACTAACAACACAATATTGTCAGAAAAGGAGATGCCTTCATTGTAACTTAGGAGTTGGAATTCTTAACAAATGATGCACTGGATTGTACATATAGCTCTACTTGGACTACTCTCCTTCTTGGCTTTTCATCACCTCAAAAGTGACTTCCCTGCATTTATTTTTTGGGCAGGCCTAGTGCTTAAACTTGCAGCCGGAATGATTCTTGGACTCATCTTCTACGAATATTATGGCCATGGAGATACCATTTCATTTTTCGAGTTTGCCAAAAACAAAAATCCAGCAGATTTAAAAAGTGCACCTCGAACGCATTTTTTTGTAGCACTACTTCGCCCATTGGTTGCGACTACAGGAGGCTCCTACTGGATAACCTCTTTATGGCTCTCATTCATCAGCTTTATAGCCAGTTGGTTTTCCGTTATTACACTGTCGCGGTTGTTTAATGGGATTAGATACCCCATTGCAATGTGCTTTTTATTCCTTCCTTCCATTGTTTTTTGGTCCTCAGGAATAATGAAGGATTCGCTCGCTTTTGCAGCGACTATGACTTTGATTAGCCTCTTTGTGAAGTTTTACAAATCAACCAGGCTTCCAATTTTAGATATCCTCCTACTCCTCTTATCAGCGATTCTACTTCTCAAGATCAAACACTACTTATTGATTGCCTCGCTCATATTTGGGGGCATTCTTACTGCATCGCTTATCCTAAAAAACATCAAAGGGAATAGAAAGTGGTTAATTGCATTGGTAGTTTTAGCCACATTCAGCCTGTCTACCCAATTCATCCACCCCTATCTAAAGATAAACAGGATACCCTGGACGCTTTATGAAAACAATCGCGCTATCCATCAACAATCCAAAGACAGTCAACTCAACATTGTCATTGAAGATGATTCCTGGGCATCTGTACTGAACGAGGTTCCGAAAGCACTGCATGCCGGATTATTTCGACCGAGCATCATGGATGAGACACCTACGTGGGGTTGGATTCACAGAGCAGAAAATCTGGTGCTTACGGTGTTGATTTTTCTCTCAATACTCTTATTTATAAAAAGGAAGCCTCAAACAGATTGGCCACTTTTGACCGGAGCGATTCTCTGTATTTTGCTATTGGCAGTCATGCTACCGCTATCCACTCCCAATTTTGGAAGTTTGGTCAGGTATAAAAACGCCTACATGCCCTTTCTCTTCTTAATCAGCAGTATTCTTCCCTATCTTCATTTCACTTCAAGATCGGGTGAATAATCGCTAATTTTGCGCCTTCAACTAAAGAAGGACATGGAAAAACCGGTAATCATTTTTGGCTCAACAGGGATCGCAAAAGCAGCTCTTGAAATATTCAACTCCAACAATATCGTGGTGTATGGATTTTTGGATGATGATGAAAAAACGCATAACACCGAAATCAATACCGTAACAGTGCTTGGAGCCACAGACGATCACGGATTCACAAAGCTGATTGGTCAGAAATGTGAAGCATTCGTAGCTACAGACGACAATTCTTTGCGCAAAGAATATGTAGAGTACCTCATAGAAACGAGAAAAGTGATGCCCATGAATGCTGTTCATCAAACAGCTGCTATTTCAGAATCCTTTGGTATTGGTCACGGCAATTTTGTGAATGCAGGAGCTGTTCTATCCAATGACTCCAAGATCGGGAATCACAACGTAATCAACTCCAAAGCCATCATAGAACAAGAAGTAGAGATTGGTGATTTTGTACAAATAGGTGCTGGCACCATTGTCAATACAAAAGTCAAAATAGCAGATGAAGTCTTTATTGGATCAGGTGTGACCATAGTTGCAGGCGTCACATTGGGAAAGGGTGCGAGAATAGGTGCTGGATCTGTGGTTGTAGGCGATGTAAAGAAAGGACAGACTGTATTTGGCAATCCCGCAGTTGAGGTGAAATAATTGGTACCTTTAAGATAGAAATCCATTCACTTCAACTTTACCTAAATGAATCAAAATGCGATACTAGCAGCTTCAACGATATTGGTGCTTCTTTCTATTGGCTCCCTTTTTCAACCAAATCAAACATCAAAGGTGAAATTACTGGTCACCGTGATTGACGCTGCTGGTAAAAATGTGGAAGGGGCCACCATTACCATCTATTCATCAGAAGAAGACTACCAAAACAGTATAAATGAGTTGATCGTCGGAAAATCCGATAAGAAAGGAAGATTTCAATTCAAAGGACTTGAAAGCAAATCCTATTTTCTGGATGTACGAAAAGACGCGATGAACAATGCGGCTGATGGAGCTGAAACAGGGCTGATCTCACAAGAAAAAGTGAATAAAATCCTTGTCACGGTGAAGTAAGATTTAGTACAATCCTCAGACTTTTATTTATTAAAATTTATTTTTGCACCACATTAACACCCTGCTGAAACAGGGCTCAGTTATTATGGAAAAACACTACGTATTACTTTATTACTGCTATAGTAAAATTGAAAACCCTGAAGAGTTCAGGGAACAACACCACAAACTTTGCTTAGACTTAAATCTGAGAGGTCGTATCATCGTTGCTAATGAAGGGCTAAACGGAACAGTATCAGGCACTCAGGAGTCATGCGAAAAATACATGTCTGCCGTGACTGCCGACCCACGGTTTTCGCATACTGAATTCAAAGTTGATACAAACGACCAGCCTGCCTTCGAAAAACTACATGTACGGGTAAAACCCGAGATAGTGCACAGCTCACTCGATCATGTAGATCCGACGCAAAAAACAGGTGGCTATGTGGAGCCCGCAGCGTTTAGAGAAATTCTGAGAGAAGAACCTGAAGACACCATCATATTAGATGTTCGCTCCAATTACGAGCACATGATCGGCAAGTTCAAAAATGCCATCACACTGGATATCGACAATTTTCGAGATTTTCCCGAGAAAATTGAAGAGCTAAAAAAGTACAAAGACAAAAAAATTGTCACCTACTGCACAGGGGGGATCAAATGTGAAAAAGCCAGCGCCTATCTGCTTGAGCAAGGATTTGAAAATGTACATCAGCTACATGGCGGAATCATCAAATACGGACTGGAAGCAGAAGGTGAAGATTTTGAAGGTAAATGCTATGTGTTTGACAACCGAATAGTCAAGGAAGTCAACACCGTAAACCCCAGCGTACTTTCGAGATGTTACGTAACGGATGAGCCTTGTGATCGAATGGTTAATTGTGCAAACCCACATTGTAACAAACATATTCCAATGAGCGATAAGGGTGCAGCGATTTATAAGGGCTGCTGCTCGGAGGAATGCATGCACAATCCTGACACCCGACCTTACGATGGCACTGGATTTTATCAGAAAAAAATGAACGGTTATAATCCATACAAGGGGCTGAAAAGGTAGAAAGATCAAGTTTCCTAATTACCTTTAAGAAGCTTTAGATTAAAAACCATCAATGCCTCACACGTACTCTGAGACTGACCTTATTCTTAATCCTGACGGAAGCGTCTATCATTTGAGTCTAAGGCCCAAGGATATCTCAGATAAAATTATTGTAGTGGGCGATCCCGGAAGGGTGCATCGTGTATCCCGGCATTTTGACTCGGTAGATTTTGAAATGAACAAGCGTGAATTCATTACGCACACGGGTAAATACAAAGGGAAGCGATTGACCGTCATTAGTTCCGGCATGGGAACAGACAATGTTGAAATCCTTATGACAGAGCTTGATGCGCTATTCAATATTGATCTTGTGCATCGTGAACCAAAAGCTCGGAGAAAGAAATTACAAATCATTCGCATTGGTACTTCTGGAACCATACGTGATGATATAAAAGTCGGGAGTCATCTGGCTACTGAGTATGCCATTGGACTTGACACGATCATCCAGTTCTACGAGTACAAGCATCGTGGCATTGAAAAACGGATCATTAAAAAGCTTAGAGAAGAGCTTGATCTGCACTATACACCCTATTGCTTCAAAGGTTCCGCGGCACTGTTTGAAAAATTTAAAGATTGTACACTTGCGGGCAATACGGTGACGTGTCCAGGTTTTTATGCCCCTCAAGGAAGGGAATTAAGAATACCCATTCGGTACAAAAAAATCATTGAGAAAATGCAGTACTTTCATGAAGAAGATGTCTGGTTGACAAATCTGGAAATGGAAACTGCGGGATATTATGCATTTGGCAAGCTGCTCGGGCATGAGATGTTAAGTTTAAATGCCATCATGGCCAATCGGGTCAAAGGGCAATTCGCCAAGGATCCAAACAAAGTCATCGACAGCCTCATTAAAAAAGTTCTGGATAGAATCTAATTGGAATTGTAACCATTCCTGTTAAATCTCCGTCTCTTTATTTGTTTTGTAATTAAAAAACAAATGGGTCACACATTTATCACAGAGCTTGAAGAGCTCGTACTGCTATCTACAGCCATCCTGTATCCAAACGCATATGCATATGGCATTGCAACGGAGATTAAAGATCAAACGGGGAAATCCCTTTCACTCGCTTCAGTTCATACAGTTTTATATCGCCTTGAAAATTCTGGACTGCTCAATTCTGAGCTCGGGGGAAAAAGTGAAAAGAGAGGTGGCAGAAGTAAACGCTTGTTTTCGTTGACTCAAAACGGGAAAAAAGCGGTAGAAGAAATGCAAGATGTCAGGCAAGCCATGTGGGCAAAAATCCAATCGGTGTAGTATGGGAACAGTGAAGCCACCACGATTAGGTGAACGGCTGCTGTCTTGGTTTTGCAAAGATCGGTGGACGGACGAGTTGCTTGGTGACCTGGAAGAACAGTATAAAGACAACTTCCACCAAATGGGTAAAAAGAGAGCAACACTGAAGTATTACTTCCAGATTTTATTCCTCATTAAGCCACATATTTTAAAAGAAAAAAAATCCTCTCCACTTATGCTTAGAAGTCATATCAAATCATCCTACAGAAGCTTGTTAAAGAACAAGGCATACACATTCATTAATGTGACAGGGTTGGCCGTTGGAATCACCTGCTGCTTCCTCATATCTCTCTATGTCATAGATGAAATGTCTTACGACAAATTCTTCAATAGCAGTGATCGAATTTACAGAGTAGCCTTGGAAAGAGTGTATCCAACAAACACCAGGTATTTTGGCTCGTCACCAGTGAATCTGGCTCCAACATTACTGGAAAATTATCCGGAAGTAGAATCAGCAGGTCGTCTACACAAGCTCTTTTTCCAAAACGAGATAACCGTCTCAGTAGGAGAAAAAGAATTCATAGAGCATAACTACCTCTTTGCTGACAACAACTTCTTTGATGTTTTTTCTTTCGAATTTATCGAAGGAAATTCCGAAACCGCTCTGGATGGAATCAACAAAGTAGTCCTTACAGAATCTACTGCTAAACGGTTTTTCGGAGACGGACCTGCATTGGATAAAGTTTACTACTTGGACACAACGAGCTATGTCGTATCAGGTGTAATTGAGGATATTCCATCAAATTCTCATATGAAATTTGATATTCTGGGATCCATCCATTTGCTTCCATTTATAGAGCAGGCAGCTTCCACAAATAGCTGGATCAATCCCTGGCTATTTACCTATATCAAACTCAAAGAGGGTGTGAATGCTGATGTCTTTGAAGAGAAGTTCCCCGAGATGGTTCAGACATATGGCATGGCAAGTATTTTAAGTCAGCTGTCCATATCCGCAGATGAATATCCCAACTCTGGTAATGAGTTTAATTACTTCTTACAGCCCATCGAAGACATCCATTTAAAATCAAACTTGGATGTTGAACTAAAAGCCAATAGCAATATCACGTACGTTTATTTATTGATTGCCACGGTAGGATTCATTTTGATTATTACCTGCATCAATTTCATCAACCTAGCTACGGCAAGATCTGCTGAACGAGCTAAGGAAGTAGGCGTCCGTAAGGTATTGGGCAGTCGCAAAGCCCTGCTGGTAAGGCAGTTTCTCACAGAATCAAACCTGGTGTCCATCTCAGCTCTTGCATTGGCGCTGGGAGTATCCTGGCTATTACTTCCAAGTTTCAACGGATTAGTAGAAAAGAACCTGAATTTGGAAATTCTGACAACTCCCTTGGTAATCGTCGGCATCATCGTATTTATTCTTACCATCGGAACATTGGCAGGCCTCTATCCTGCTCTGGTTATTTCATCCATTAACTCCGCAGTAGTGCTAAAAGGAAAATACACCTCTGGTTCCAAGGGCGTTTGGCTGAGAAATGCGCTCATCATCTTTCAGTTCTTTATTTCAATAACCATGATTTCTGGCATGCTCCTGCTCAACAAACAAATGATGTTCATGAAAAATAAGCAACTCGGATTCAATAAGGAAAACGTGATCATTTTGGATCAAGCACAAGAGCTTAGAACTGATCAAAGAGCCTTCAGAAATGAGTTACTGAAAATTGATGGAGTGAAAAATGTGACGTATGCGTTTGCTATGCCAGGAGAATTTATCGGTAATTTGATTACCACCTCAGAAATACCCAATCGTCCGCAGGTCAGAACCTTCACAGTGTCGGTAGATGACGCATACATTGAAACATTGGAAATGGAAATTCTCTCCGGGCGCGGTTTCAATCCTGACTACAACGATTCTACGAATGTGATTATCAATGAGACTGCAGCATTTTTACTTGGATATGAAGATCCCATTGGAAGAAAAGTCATCAATCCTAACCCCAGAGAAAACCAGCCAGGAGAATTCACCATTGTGGGTGTAGTCAGAGATTATCACCATCAATCACTTCATACAGAGATACCCCCCATGGTATTATTCAACGTCAGTGATGAAGCTGTTATGTCCAAAGTAGCAATCAAAGTAGAGACAGAGGATATGCTCGTACTACTTAAAAACATTGAAGACAAATGGAATGAGTTTGAAAACGAGCGGTCCATTACCTATTCATTTTTAAGCGAAAACCTCTTGGAACTTTACAAAGCTGATTCCAAAACAGGATCTGTATTCTACTTATTCACGATTATCACCATAATTATGGCGTGCGTGGGACTGTTCGGGTTAGCCACATATGTAACGCAGCAGCGAACGAAAGAAATCGGTGTTAGGAAAGTATTGGGTGCTTCTGTTAGCAACATTGTGATATTGCTATCCATGAACTTTACCAAACTCATTCTGATCTCCTTTGGACTGGCTATTCCGCTTGTTTACTTTGGAATGAGCAAGTGGCTAGAAAGTTTCGCTTACCATACGCAAATAGATGTGGGCACACTGATCGGAGCAGGCCTGCTCACGCTGATTTTAGCATGGATTACCATCAGTTACTATTCGATAAAGATCGCCATTCTCAATCCGGTAAAAAGCCTGAGAAGCGAGTAAAACTTAGGATTTGAAGAAAACGCCAAGCGCTTTATTGATTGCGGCAGCCGCATCATTCATGTGATCGCGAGCCTGACCCCATTTCTCACCACCATGCGAGGCTTGATTTTTCAAATCTTCTTCCAGCTTATCCTTTTGGGATTTGAGTTTCTGGATTTGCTTTTCCATGTCATCACTCACTTTGGTACCCGCCTTTTTGGTCTCAGCTACCAGGTGATCGATCTTTTTTCCTAGCTCTGTTAGGATATCCTCTACTTTTCTCTTTTCACTCATAGGCATTGGTTGAGTTCAGAAAATTAATGGTTTTTTCCATACCAGCGAGCAATTACCTCTTCGGCTGGCTTGTTCTGCGGTGTCCATTCGGTACCTCGCCACCTTCCTCCGGACAATGTATTGAAATGCCATTTCCAGAGAAAACCTCCAGCAAACCACGATTCTTTCATTAAGGCTCGGTACGTTGCTTCGTAGGCGTCTGCCTGCAACTGCTCATTGACGTTTTCACTCGACTTGTCTAGCTCCCAGTGTCGTCCTGCAGCACCATTGGCACTTTGAAAGCCATACTCGGTAAACAGTATGGGCTTATCCCAGCTTGCTGAAAAAGTGGACAAATTCGTTTTAATGACCTGCCACCCTTGTTCAATTTCTGCTATTGTTGGGTGTGCTCCGTCAGCCAAAGGGAAATAGGCATCAACACCGATATAATCAACCGCGTCCCACCAGGTAATATTTTCATAGTTGTCCCAATTGGAAGCATACGTGATTTTTCCCGAATAGACCTTTCGGATGTCCTTGATCATACCACGCCAAAATTCTGGTCGCTCCTTTGCAGGCGTACGATATTCCGTACCTATGCAAAGCATTTCGACATTCAGTGAATCCGCGACGCTGGCATAATTCAGAATGTAAGCGGAGAAATCACTTTCCCACTTTTTCCACTCTTCTTCGGTTGCAAGATTGAAGTCTCCGGTCCATCCTTCTCCTCGCACCCACACGTGGGGTTTAAGCATAACTTTCAGGTTGTTGGACTTTGCATATTCGATGAGCCTGCATGAGCCCTTCGTGCGTTCGCCCCACCATTGCTGCTGGTGGTCAAAAGAAACACCTGGCTCTCCTGATCGCGAAAAAGCATAGGGTATCACAGCAACCCAACCTGCATTGAGGCGCTTCACTTCGCCCATCTGATCAGGGGTGATCTCACGTGGAGGGTTCACCAGACTGACCCCATTGATGAGCTCATCCTTACCCGAAGGAAGGATAACCATGGCTGCCACGCCAAAAGCCAGGAAAAGCAAAACGATGGATAGTCGCATGCTGGAAAGATACGAAAGGATGAGGTGAGATGTTGGCTATAAAAATCAAAACAATGATAAATGCGAAAAGCCAAGAAGAAAAATAAAACAGTGTTTGATAGCAAAAGCATCACTAGTTACCCATGTGTCTTTCTATGGTTTTCAGCATCACTCGAGCATTATCCCCCGCCCTTCCTTCTGCATCCATCTCTATTACCTTCTTGTAATATTTAATTGCGTTTTGAACATCATTCAGTTTCAAATAGCACTCAGCAAGACTATCCCATGTATTCGGTGAATGTGGATAAAGCTGAGTATTCAAAATAAGGACTTCTAACGCAGCTTTCATCATGTCCTTACGCATCAGTGAATAGCCAATTGTATTCAGATGTGACCGTATTTTAGCTTCATCGTGAGGGAACCGAGCACCGAGTCCTTTTCCTCGGGCAGATGCTCTCTCATAATCTTTCTCTTCGTAAAGCCTCTCTATGTCAATCGTTGCATGGTACAAGCTTTCTTCAAAATTCAATATTGCATTTAGTGCCACATCTCTATTCATAGCATAATCCATCGAACTCATTTCAATCGACACATCCGGTTTAGTCCATATTCGCAAGTCCAACGGGTGTTTTTCTTGATGCCAAAGAAATGACAAACGAACATCTAACTGACTATTTGGTAATGTCTCCACCTTTGGGTCACCCCATGAATTTACGTTGGACGAAGTGGGTTCCCCCACAAAAATGGCGTCAGTGTATGTCTCCAGTTGGTTAACCAGATTTTGCGCTGCTGAAAAAGTATTGCGACCTATTATGACGAACAATTTACCTTTCTGATTTAACCTAGATTTTATAAGACCCAAAACAACAGGCAAATTCAGATGCCCACTCCCTCCTCCATTTAAGCGAACATCTAAAATGAATTTCTCAACCTCATTCTGCTCTACAAACTGAAAGACTTTTCTGTAAAACTGACTGATTGATTCTTTTGAATCATCCTTGATTTCGCTTTGCCGAACATAAATAGCACGTGCATCTTCGAGATAGTCAAACCTATATTTTTCATTCAGGTTCATTAGCCAATAGGGTGTCTCATCAGCATTTCTAAAATTAATCCAATCAGCTTCATTTACTACAAATCCATAGGTTGAAGGAACATGAGCTGCATCGGTAATATCAAATGATTCTTCAATGATCTCCCCATGCTTTTTGAAGGTCATTGAAACTCTTGAAACTTCAGCACTTATGCCCATTGCATTAAGTATTTCAGGGCACCTTAGCAGGTTAATACCATATGCCTTGAAGAATTGCTCGTTCTCAATGCTCACAACAGGACGAATCTTAATTAGGGCTTCTTTTGTCTCGTATTTTCCGATCCTTAAAACTTCGGCTCCCACCAAATGCGCATATTTTTCGTGTACACCCTGAACGAAAAGACCGTCCTTGAACAAATAGAAGTTAAGAGGGAATTGATGAAACCCTGTTCTTAATACTGAGCCGTGATAAGACTCTGTTAAAGAAATTCCCGTATGACCTATTTTAAAACTCGCCACTATTGAAGCCATTCGAACAATAATTTCATGATCTTTTAAATCAGGAATTTCAGCAAATAACTCCTCCACTTTCTCGTCAAATTCCTCTTGTGTTATCCGATAAAAAAGATGAGGATATTCAGTTGTGATTTTTTTCTGTAGAAACCTGAGGTCTTCACGCCATTGATCAGCCGATAGGTCTTTTACTTGGGTGAATGCCAAAAAAAATGAGGCACTTAGAACGATTGAATAAAAAAATTTCATAATGTGGATCTTAATTTGACTATTTGATTTGCAACTCTTAGCTTGTTACGAACGTCTTTTCAGAGTCAAATTAAACTGAGCCAGTAATCGAAAGTTGAGAAAACCATGTCCTTTTAATATCCTTTTTATAGCTGAAATAGCATGCGAAGTTTTAAGAAACAAACAGAATTCAAAATCATTGATGAGACCAACGAAATATTATTTCAATATAAAAACGGTGTCAAAAGGATAAAAATCGAGCCTATTATGTCCTCCATAATGATGGAAATTTCTGGTACACAGAGTTTTGTTTCCAGAGAAGAATTAATCAATAAAATTTGGGATGGCAATTCTGCTGTAGGCAATAAGTCGCTTACAAAGAACATATACAAAATAAGGAAAGTCTTTGAAGAGAATGAATTATCCAATCCAATTGAAACCATTCCTAAGAAAGGATATCGATTAAAGCTTCAAACAGTAAACCATAGAAGACCAATGCTTCCAATGAAAAGATACACTCCCGCAGCTATAGCGATTATTTTAGCACTTGTTTTAATAAAACTAATTTATCCGGGAGTTGGGCACGTTATTTTGCACCGACTGTTGCATTAATTTATTTAGCCAAATAAAGCCAGAGAACCCATTTCAAAACACGCTCTTCATCTGATATCCAACACTAATAAAAAACCTATGCAAGTATTCTTCTACGGTTTATTTATGGATGAAACCATTTTAGCTAAAAATGGCATCAAACCTTCCAATCCAAGAAAAGGCTACCTGAATGGCTATGCGTTGAAAATCGGAAATCGGGCTTCCTTGATTCCTAATAAAAATGAACGATCTCACGGCATTGTGATGACAGTTGATTCTCATCAGATTCAAGCGTTGTATGCCGAACCGAGTGTAGCTGATTATGTGCCAGAAGAGGTGATTGTTATTACTGATGCAAATGAATCCATCGAGGCAACCTGCTACAATCTTCCGGAGGAATTACTCACTGGAACAAACCCATCGTATGCCCAATCACTTTTAGCATTAGCTCAGAAGCTCGAATTCCCAGAAGTTTACCTGGCTAAAATCAAAAAAATGATGGATTAAAACCCACTTTGACTCGCTTCTTCCTTGATTTTCTCCGCCTCCTCTTTGCCCAAGTATCGATCGATTAGGTAATGCCCCAAATAGATTAAGGGAGTCAAGGCGATTGCAATGATGAATTTGTAGATATAATTGAGCGAACCCACGGACATCACTTGTGAGAAATCCCATCGACTCTCTGCAGGTGCAAGTATGTAAAAAGCTATAGCCAGTACCACAAAGCTGTCAATGAGTTGCGAGATGAGCGTAGATCCTGTAGCTCTCAGCCAGATCATCTTCTCTCCCGTGATCTTTCGCAATCGTTGAAAGATGATCACATCCAATACCTGACCAATCAAGAAAGCGATAATGGAACCGATGATGATACCCAATCCCTGTGTATAGATTTTGTTGAATGCAAAGTTCATATTGAAGGGATTTCCTTCCTCATCACTGTTGTTAACCTCCAACCAAAAAGCGGCTGGGCTTAGTTTGGTTACTAACCAGATCATGAGGAAGGCATACATGATGCAACCAACAGCAATGAAGCTGATCTTGCGCACACCAGCTTTCCCAAAGTACTCATTGATAATATCCGTGGTTATAAACACAACAGGCCAAATCATGACCCCTGCAGTGAGGTTAAAGTCGAGCGTATAACCAAAGATGTTCAGGTTGGCTGGCTGCCAACCAAGGGTCTGTTCAAGGGAGAAAATCTTCACCCCTATCAGCTCCGCTAAGATGGCATTCGTCAAAAAGATTGCTGCGAGAATGATGAAAAGGCTTTGCTTCTTATTTCCCATCTACCACAAATTTGGTTCCTTCGATCGCAAGCTCGGATCGCTCAAAAACAGTTTTTGCTTCATCAATGATTGGATCTAGCTCTTTGTAACGTGCAGAGAAATGCCCCAACACAAGTTTCCCAACGTTGGCATCTTTCGCAAACTGAGCAGCTTGCTTGGCAGTGGTGTGATACGTTTGGATCGCCCGATCCTTCATATCGTCTGCGAAAGTGGCTTCATGATACAGCATGTCTACTCCTCGGACAGTTTCTAAAAGTTCGGGTCTTACCCTCGTATCTGAAAAGAAAGCATAACTAAAACTTGGATTTGGATCCAGTGTGATCAGCTTATTTTCGTATTTCACAGACCCGTCTTCGTTCAAGACATCCCCCCCCTCTTTCAACCGAATGATGTCGAGGTTTGAAAGCTGTACATCCGGCAGCACCTTTCGATTGATTCTTCGCTTCTTCGGCTTTTCTTTAAATAAGTACCCGGAACATGGCACCCGATGATCCATGGGTAGTGAAGTCACCGTAAACTTGGGATGATCCATCACTACCTCTGATTGACCGGGTTTAAATTCCACAAAGCGTATGTGAAAATTGAGAGATGTCTCAGAGTGCCTGAGCTGTAGCTGGAGGATTTCCTTTAGTCCTGGGGGACCTACCAGCAGAAGTTCCTTTTGTCTACCAAACAAGTGCATCGTAGACAAAAGTCCGATTAACCCAAAGTAATGATCACCGTGTAAATGCGAGATGAATATATGATCTATGCGAGAGAGTTTTACTTTGTGCCGCTTCATCAATAGCTGCGTCCCCTCCCCACAATCAATTAAGAAATGTTGATCCTGAAGCTTGAAAACCTGAGCAGTATGGTGCCTGCGATGTGCAAACGCCGCTGAATTGGATCCAAGTATCAGTAATTCAAGGCTCAAGTCTATTCCGCTGCGCCCTGACCCTTGTTAATTTCTGCCATCAATACTGCATCTGCTGCTTCTTCTTGCCCAGCGACTATCGTCATTACTTTGTCAAGCTGACTAATAGAAATCAATTTCATTACGTGATCGGTCACATTGTAAAGTACGAATACGCCCGTTTCTCCAAACGAACGATTACCAACTAAAAGCGCACTAAGACCACTGGAATCTACGTATTTAACGTTTGCCATATCCACAATCAAACTCTTCACTCCATCTTGAGCGAGATTCATAAATTCGGACTTAAGCTCAGGAGAAACAGTAGAATCTACTTTTTCCTGATTGAGCTTGGCGATTGAATAGTTTTCGTATTTGTCTACTGTAAATTCCATAATTCTTTATTCTACTATTTGGGCTATTTCCTCTTTAATACGGGCTAATTTATCTGAGTATTCGTCCTTAACAAACTTTTCCCCAGAGATGTTCTCATAAAGTTCGATATATCTGTCTGAAATCAATGTTAATCTGTCTTCAGGCATTTCTGGAATTTGCTGTCCTTCTTTTCCTTGAAAGCCCTCTGATATCAACCATTGCCTTACAAATTCCTTTGACAGCTGCTTTTGAGGCTGGTCATTATCTAACAACTCCTGATATGGTCGTGCATAGAAGTACCTGGATGAGTCTGGCGTGTGTACCTCATCAATCAAGGTGATTTCCCCCATGTACTTCCCAAATTCATACTTGGTATCAACCAATATCAACTCTCGTTCAGCCGCTATTTCCGTTCCTCGCTCAAAAAGCTTTCTCGTATACTCCTCGAGTCTTACATAGTCAGTTTCTGAAACGATCCCTTGTGCTAAAATTTCTTCTCTGGAAATATCTTCGTCATGTCCTTCATCCGCTTTTGTTGTTGGCGTAATGATTGGCTCGGTGAATTTCTCATTCTCCTTCATGCCATCTGGCATGGGTACTCCGCACAACATTCGCTTGCCATCCCGATATTCTCTCCATGCATGTCCTGTTAAGTAACCGCGAATGACCATTTCTACTTTAAATGGCTCACATCTTTTGCCAAAAGTGACATTGGGATGAGGAGTTTTCTCCACCCAGTTTGGAACAATGTCTTTTGTGGCTTCCAGGAATTTATCGGCGAGCTGGTTGAGTACCTGCCCCTTATAGGGTATCGGCTTAGGAAGTACCACATCAAAAGCAGAAATGCGATCGGTAGCAATCATGGCAAGTTTGTCCCCAAACTCGTATACTTCGCGAACCTTTCCGGTGTATTTTCCGGTTTGTCCTTTAAATTGAAAATTGGTAGAAATGATGCCTTTGGACATAGACGGCAAATATAGCCTGATGTATACGATTGCATGAATACTCAAGCAATGAAAAAAATTGTCTTTTTAATCGCACTAGCTGTAGCCTGTGAATTTCGCATAGATGATTCTGAAGCGAAAGAAACACTGGAAACCATTGATATCCAGTTTGGAGATTTAACGGTTGGTCAAAGAAATATGCATTACGCATATACGAATCTTGAAAGGGACACACTCATTGTCTTCATTCATGGTTCACCTGGTTCCTGGAGTGCATTCATTGATTTCTTCAAAGCAGATTCCCTGCTAGACCGATTTGATATGATATCTGTGGATCGTCCCGGATTTGGTGAATCCGGATTTGGTGAAGCGGAAGCTTCAATGGAAATGCAAGCCTACCAGATAAACGAGGTACTGAATCAATTCCCCCGGAAACGAAAAATTCTTATCGGGCATTCATTGGGTGGGCCGGTAGTCGCACGAATGGCAATGGATTATCCCAACGAATACTTAGGGATGATTTTGGTTGCGCCATCCATCGATCCTGAAATGGAAAAAGATGAGTGGTATAGAGGGGTCATAGACACGCAGGTCGGGGCTTTCTTCACTCCAAAAGAATTTGAAGTAAGCAACGATGAAATTTTACCTTTAAAAAAAGAGCTTCACGATATGCTGCCGCTGTGGGAGCAAATAAAAATACCAACGATTGTCATTCAGGGTACTGAAGACTCGTTGGTACCTAAAGAAAATGCAGCTTTTGCGCAACAAATGCTTCCAGATTCACTGCTGGAAGTACACCTGCTCGAAGATGTAAACCACTTCATTCCATGGTCTCATCCCGAAGAAATAATAAAGGCCATTCGCACCGTAGCAAATGGCCCGAGTTATTATCCATAGCTAGACGCTGAGCGTCTGTTTCATAAATGTCTCGCATTTCTCCCTGCTGCCTATATATAGGATGCTAAAGCCTTTCTTTACCATCCAATCACCTGTTCGTGATTTCGTTAGTTTTATACGATCCTTATCTCCCCTTTTTGCAAATAACCTAAAAAGATTCATAGTGAGCTTATTTTAAGTTAAAAATTGTATCATTTATATATTAAACATAAATATAATAATAATGTTTCATAAATAGTTATATTTTTTATTTAAATACTTCTATTTATAATCAAAAAAGGTAAAAGAAAAGGCAATGCGTGGTGAATGCATTGCCTTTTAGTGAGATCCTATTGCTGGATTTTATAATGCGTGACTCATATACGTCTCGCATTTATCTTTAGAGCCTATATACAGGACGGTAGATCCTTTTCTTACTACCCATTCCCCAGTAGACTCTTTTTTAAGTTTAAGCTGGTTTTCGTCTGTCGATTTTCCTAGTAGAGTTTTAACAAATTTCATTTCGCTTTTATGATTATGGTCGATTTATACTTTGATGAGAACAAATTTAACTATTCTAAGTCATTAATTAAAATAATTAAATAAGTTCTTTATAAAGTGCAATTGTGAAATTACCACGAGTCCATTAGTCGATAAAAACGTGCGTTTTGTCCAATTCAGATTTAGCTAAATGCTGTGGAGTCTACCACTTAATGAGTGCAGAAGCCCATGTAAAACCGCTCCCGAATGCTGCAAGGCAGATCAAATCTCCCTGCTTAATCTTACCCTCTTGAAACGCCTCACTCATGGCTATTGGGATGGATGCTGCTGTTGTGTTACCATATCGCATGATGTTATTGTAAACCTGATTGTCAGACAGCTTCATTTTAGCCTGAACAAACTGGCTAATGCGAAGATTGGCTTGATGTGGAACCAAAAGATCGATATCCTCTGATTTCTTATTATTAGCCATCAACGCCTCGCCGATTACTTCCATGAATCGTGTAACAGCATGTTTAAATACAAAATTTCCGTTCATGTGCGGATAATAGCTAGAATCCTCAGCATCGTTCTCTTCTATGATTTCAGGAACCCACCTGCCCGTATTCGGCCCGATAAGTGCCAGCTCCTCAGCGTGCTTTCCTTCTGAATGCAAATGCGTCGACAGAATTCCACGATCTGCATCTTCACATCGCTGCACCACTGCAGCACCTGCGCCATCTCCAAAGATTACTGTTACACCTCTACCTCTATCCGATTTTTCAAGACCACCGGAATGATTTTCGGCACCTATCACAAGGATGTTTTTGTACATTCCCGTTTTTATAAATTGATCAGCAATGGATAAACTGTATACAAAACCAGAACATTGGTTGCGAACATCTAATGCTCCAATCTCTTTTATTCCCAATTGATCCTGAACCATCACACCCGGGCCTGGGAAGTAATAATCCGGGCTTAGTGTGGCAAAGATGATAAAGTCAATATCATCTGCTACAAGTCCCGCATTCGCAATCGCCATTTTTGCCGCTTTGGTTCCCATCGTGGAAGGGCTATCATCTGTTTTAGGGTCAATCCATCTACGCTCCTTGATACCTGTCCGTTCGGTAATCCATTCATCGCTGGTGTCCATGATCTTGGACAAATCTTCGTTGGTCATGACATTATCAGGTACATAATGTCCTAGACCTGCAATAATTGAGGTGTACATGCTGTTTATTTTGGTGTATCTAAATATACAGGAAAGAGAAGTTATTATCGGACGATGATCTCTATTCTTCGATTGAGTTCTCTTCCTTCTCGTTCATTATCATTGGTAGCCAATGGTTGGGCTTCCCCATAACCTTTTGCAATTACTCGAGCTTTTGAAACTCCATTCTTTATCAACCAATTTCTAACCGCATCAGCTCGTTTCTGAGAGATCCATTGATTGGTTGCCTCATCGCCTATGCTATCGGTGTGCCCAGCAATTTCAATCTTCATTTGTGGATATTCACTCATCTTCGATAGAATGGCTCGTAAAACAGGTTCACTTTCGTTGGAAACCTTCGTGTCTCCAAAATCAAAGTATATGTTTCTTACGACTGCACGATCACTGGTACTGCTCATACGTCCCAAATCTTGAATGCTGGATCCTCTTCTTTGAGATGCTTCAGGTGTGGTCTTCACAGGCGTTTTTGATGGAGCTGCATTATTACGCTGACCTGGGCTAGAAGTAGCAGGTTTATTCCGGACTGCAGAAGTTTGTGTTGCCTGTGCTGGCACCTCTCCGAGATAGAAATCTTTCAGGTAGGTGGTGTTTGTTCCTCCTGTCGAGTGAATTTCAAAATCGTCCAATGTCACCAATTCGTTTTCATTCATTCTCACTTCAACTTCATATATATCGTCTGCATTGATCACCATTTCATACCTTCCTTGTTCGTCAACCGGAGAGAAAAAATACATGTCTGTATACTCCACCGGTCGAAAGAAAATTCTTGCATCAGTCACAGGTTTTCCCGTAGGTCCATCGATTAATCTTCCTTTTATCTTTACGGTATGTATTTCCCAGAAAAAGAAAATATCATAATCTCCGATTGTGTGAAGCCGATTGGAGGTGAAATACCCCGACATTTGGTCATTATTCAATTTAAAATGAATTTCATCATCAGGAGAGTTTACTGGGAAACCCATATTCACAGGTTCAGACCAAGTGAGTGTAGCTGAATCAAACTCTGACTTGAATATATCATACCCACCCATCGTCTCATGGCCATCTGAAGCAAAATAGAGTGTCTTCTCATCCGGACTTAGGTAAGGACTATCTTCGTTGTATTCGCTATTTATCGTTGTAGCAAACAATGCAGGTTTGCTCCATTCCCCTGTTTCATGATTCCTATATGATTGAAACAAGTCCAGGTTTGGTTCTTTTTTGGTTCCAACGTCTTTGGCAAAAATGATTCGATCTTCATGCTCATTGATGAAAAAATGAGAACTGAGGTGCGTAGACGAAATTTTACTATCAAATTCCCTCGGAGCGGACCAGCCAGTTTTGCTGTCCGTAGGTTCGCTAAAGAACAGATCGCCACCTTTATCTGTGCGGAATTGAAACAAGCGTCCATCTTCGGCCACTACCTCAATATTAGAATTTTCACGCGTAAACGTACCAACATTGTATAATACTGTGGGTTCTGACCAGCTTCGACTTCCTTCATGAACGGTATGATAGATTTGAAATTGATCGGGCTTTGACTCATCACGGTTGGATAAAAACATCAACTCCTCGTTATCAGCAAAATAAACCGGACTCATCTCAGCATATTTCGTATTGAGCCCTTCTTCCAATAAGTGAATTTCGTAGAACATCGGGTTGTCCATGAACTTCTTAGCGGTAGCTGCCCAACTGGCCCATCTACGAGCCTCTTCCATTATTTCTTCACTTTTACGAGCTGGTAACTCTAAAAATTTCCTCAAGGATTGAATTGCCTCCTCAAATTCATATTCTTTCAAGAGAATCCTTCCTTGCCAGTAATAATAGAATTTATCGCGAGTAGCCATCACCTCTTCATATCCATAAAAAGGCTCCATATCCTCGTACTGAGTAATGGAAAGAAGTTTACAAATTTCGATTTTGTACTGGATATCCTCGTATGCTGAGTCTATCTCTTCTATAGCTTTGTATTGTTCCAGCGCCTCCGCAAACCTTTCATCGTAAAAGATTTCCTCGGCAGCATTGTACAATTTAAACGTTCGTTGCGCTTGAATTCCTGTGCAAAACATTAAGAACAGGATGGCATAAAACACGCGAACCACTCTTATCATATATCCCAAATCTAATTCCTGTACAAGTTTAATTAAATAACCCTAAATCCCTATTAGTAAATAAGTTATTGATTAAAATAACCAATACGAATGCCAGCTGCAAAAAAAAGTCCTGAAAAATTATCCCCTGCTACTTTCGCCAGGTTTAAATTCCTCATCTGTTGATATCCTATTACTATATGTGGCTTTGCATATCTGAACCTTCCCATTTCTACTTTTAGATTGATTTTGACCAAATCAAATTCATCTCTAAGAAAATCTTGCCCATCCTCCAGGTTTCGCCAGGTCATATCGCCCTTAAAATAGCCGGCATTCAGCATTAGGTCAACCATCGAAGACTGATACAATTGACGACCAATATTTATGCCTCCGTATCGATAATTTAACTTAAAGTCGTTTGGAAAAACAATCAATGATTGCACCTCGCCTTGAAAATCATACCGATTAAAGCTAATCAGCCACTTTTCATATTGAACTCCAACGCCAACAAAGCTTAAAAAATTATTTCCCGGTATGCTAGCCTCATAGCTTACGCCACCCTCTAGATAAACACCTAAATAGTATGCAGGCGGCTCAACCTCAGCAGTATCAATAGCAATTATACCTGTTGTATCCAAAACTGCAGTATCCAATTCTTGCGTCAGAGCAATTCCAGGAGTAAGCATCAATATCCAGAAAAATTTTTTCATTAGAAATACAATTCTCAATTTCAATTAGCTATTGCTTTTTTCAATTTGAAAAAGCATCATTATAACTTTATAAACAGGCCTAAGTTTAGATTCTTTTATTTGTGGGTTAAAATTAACAACAACGTGCAACCCTTGTCCCCTTTAAAAGTCTTTACCTCGAACTAACCTTAGAAATTGGAAGCAAACACGGTAAATATTCATGCCGACCTAATTGGCAGGTGCAGGAAAGAAGATCGAGCAGCACAGTTTGAAATATACAAGCTGTACAGCAAGGCGATGTTCAATACTGCCCGAAGAATTACTGGTGATGAAAATG
Organism: Ekhidna sp.; assembly: GCF_039940915.1. Classification (GTDB taxonomy): domain Bacteria; phylum Bacteroidota; class Bacteroidia; order Cytophagales; family Cyclobacteriaceae; genus Ekhidna. The sequence goes on along the minus strand of NZ_JBDVFO010000003.1, from coordinate 323,538 downwards.
ACGCAGAAGATGTATTGCAGGATGCATTTGTAAGCGCCTTTCAAAACCTGAAAAGCTATAGGGAAGACGCCTCATTTGGGGCATGGTTGAAGCGAATCGTGATCAATAAAGCGCTGAATCAGGTGCAGCGAAATAAGAAAGATCTGATGCTGGCTGAAGACGTGAAGGAAGATGTCAGTGAATTAGAACCGGAAAGCACAGAGTCGGCATACACCATTGATCAAATAAAGAAGGCAATGAACGACCTGCCTTCCGGATTCAGAACGGTACTATCGCTCTACTTATTTGAGGGATATGACCACAAAGAAATTAGTGAAATATTGGGTATCACGGAATCAACTTCCAAATCTCAATACAAGCGTGCAAAAGACAAATTAAAATTGATTGTAACACAGGAGGTAAATTATGGGTGATCATTTGGAGAAATTCATCATGGAGAATAGGGCATCTTTTGATGATGCCGTGCCTACCGAGAAAGCTTGGGAAGGCATCGATCGGAAGCTTAGTAAAAAGCAATCAAACTGGCACATGATCTGGAAAGCGGCAGCTGTGCTATTCATGGTTTCAACCATCTATTTGATAATAGACAAAAGCCAATCTGGATCGCAAGATGAAGCCTTTTTGAGTGATGAATTCACGCAAGCGGAAGAATACTATGTTTCCTTAATTGCTCAGCGTAAGCAGGCGATTGTAGACCAGTTAACTCCTGAAAAGCATGAACAATTTTTAGTAGAAATCGATCAACTCGATTCGATGTATTTAGATCTTAAGAAAACCTACCAGACCAATGCTTCCAATGACCGAGTAATGGATGCGATGATCAGCAACCTGCAGCTGAGACTCAATATCCTCAACAAACAACTGGACATTTTGCAAAACATCAAAAACCAAAACAATGAAAACGACACATCTATTGAAATATAAATTACTAGCGCTCATTCTTCTCCTAACATCCGTTGCGGTAGCGAAGGATCAGGATGAAAAAAAGAAGTATGTGGAGAAGAACTACAAAGTAAGTACTACCACAAAACTTAAAATCGAAAATAGTTTCGGTGAAATACTAATCAACACGTGGGAGAAAAATGAGTTTGATATCAAAGTGGAGATTATCGGTAAAGGCCGAAACGATGAAAGAGCTCAGAGAATTCTTGATGCAATTGAAATCGACATTACAGAAAGCAGTGCTGAAATCTCATTTGAAACTGAAATAGAAAAGTTGAAGAATAAAAACGAGGAAGGTTTTGAAATCAACTACACGGTTTATATGCCAGAGACCAATCCGCTGAACATTCGAAATAGTTTCGGTGACGTCACAATGGGTGACCGCAAAAACAACCTGGACATCCATGTTTCTTATGGTTCTATGCGTGTTGGAGATATTTCAGGAGACGCTCGAATCAAACTTTCCTTTGGAAGTGGCGGTGTTGAAAGTATGAAGGATGGTGAAGCCACGATCAAATACAGCAATTTCGAAATTGACATGGCCGGAAAATTGGATTTAACGCAAGGTTTTTCCGACATTGAGATTGGTGAAGTCGCGGACTTGGAACTTGAAAGCAAATACGGAAAGATTGAAATCGAGAAGGTAGATAAAATAGATGCTGATGTACATTTTTCCGGCTTGGATATCGAAGAGTTAACTGGCAGCATAGAACTTGATTGTAGCTATTTAGGAAATTTTAGAATTGAAAAGTTGGCTAAATCCTTCACGTTAGTGGATATTGATGGAAGGTTTGGCTCGTATGAGATTGGGCTGGAAGAAGGCTTAAATGCCGATATCGATGCAGAATTTTCCTTTGCCAACCTTAAATATTCTTCAGACGTAGACGCTACATTCAATTATCGGGTAAAGGAATCCAACAAAAGCACCTATCGGGGTAAAATTGGCAAGGGTGATCCAAATAAGAGGATTAGAGTAGACTCGAACTACGGAAACCTCAGACTAAAAATGGACTAATCCACAAATAATACAAGTGTACCATTGGAATGGTGCCGAAAGACATGCTCATTTACCGAGCATGTCTTTTTTTGTCCATACTCATGGTATTTCTTGGTACTTTGCTTCCATCAAATTTCAAATCAACACCCATGAGAAGTACACTCACCTTTTTCGTTTTTTGTATTTTCATTTCAACTTTTGGTCAGGATCGCTCGATTTCCGCAAATGAAACGGTTTCAAGCAATCATCAAATTGCAATCAAAGGAAAAACTGTTCCATATACTGCCATTACCGGGACTCAACCAGTTTGGAACGATGAAGGAAAAGCAATTGCTGCTGTTCATTTCACCTACTACCAGCGATCTGATATCAAAAATAAAGCCGCCCGGCCCTTGGTAATTTCTTTCAATGGTGGACCTGGTTCTGCTTCCGTTTGGATGCACCTGGCTTACACAGGACCAAAAATATTGAAAGTAGATGATGAAGGCTTTCCTATTCAGCCGTACGGCGTAAAAGACAATCCGAATTCAATTCTTGATGTAGCAGACATAGTCTTTGTGAATCCGGTCAATACAGGTTATTCGCGCATTCTCGATACAGAAAACACAGACCGTGACTTCTTTTTCGGCGTGAATGAAGACATCTCATATTTAGCTGAATGGATCAACACCTTTGTCACACGCATGAATCGCTGGGAATCTCCGAAATACCTGATCGGCGAAAGCTATGGTACAACACGTGTTTCCGGGTTGGCGTTGGAGTTGCAGAATAGACAATGGATGTACCTGAATGGTGTGATATTGGTTTCTCCAACAGAACTTGGCATACACAGTGGGCAAGGCCGCAGAGATGGTCCGCTCGGAGCAGCTCTGAGAGTTCCTTACTTCACTGCAGCTGCATGGTATCACGAAAAGCTACCTTCTGATCTGCAAAGCAAGGATCTGCTAGAAGTCTTGGATGAGGTCGAAAAATATGCTATTCAGCAACTAATGCCAACACTCGTAAAGGGAGGCTTTGTTGACGAAGATGAAAGAAATAAGGCAGCTCAAATGATATCAAGATATTCAGGCATTTCAACTAAATCGGTTCTTCAGTACAATCTAGATGTCCCCACTTCATTTTTCTGGAAAGAACTGCTTCGCGAAGAAGGATTCACAGTGGGTAGGTTAGATTCTCGTTACAAAGGCATAGATCGAACGAACGGAGGAGACAGTCCTGATTTTAATTCTGAGCTTACAAGCTGGCTTCACGCTTTTACACCAGCCATCAATTATTACTACAAAAATGTGCTTAAGTATGAGACCGATTTGAAGTACAACATGTTTGGCCCGGTACATCCATGGAACAGGGGGAATAACAACACCGGAGAGAACTTGCGTCAAGCCATGGCACAAAACCCGTACCTCCATACTATGATCCAAAGTGGCTACTACGATGGAGCCACCAAGTATTTTGATGCAAAGTACACGCTCTGGCAAATCGATCCCAGTGGAAAGATGAAAGAACGTTTATCCTTTAAAGGCTATCGCAGTGGACATATGATGTATCTCAGAAACGAAGATTTGATTAGCAGCAATGATCATTTGAGAGATTTTATTAAAAAAACTCTCCCTGGCAATAAACCTGCTAAATATTGATTCGTACAATTTGAACTACTGAAATGCGTTCGTCGAAGTAAATGAAGATAAAAATATTTTACCTTTTTTTGATTTCATTCACCTGGAGTTGGTCCCTCGCTCAAACCTCTCCGGACATTACTCCCATTAGCATTGGTAAGGACAATGATTTCAAAGGGTATGACCTAATCGACATTGCGAACAATCGGGTTTTTGTACTGGCCGAACATTGGCATAACATACGCACGGTTCCTAGAGCAAGTATGAAAGTGCTTGAGCATCTCCATAAAGAAGGGAACGTTCGAATTTTAGCAATTGAACAGGGTGCAAGTGCCGCCTATATGATCAACAAATTTCTTCAATCAGGCGATACAATATCTCTTAGGCATATTGTACGCAACACAATGTTTTGGGGACAAGAAAACTGGGCGTTTTTCGAAGACTTGAGAGCTTTCAATCAAACGCTCCCCGAAGAAGAGCGTGTCTTCGTCAGGAGTATCGACATTGAATACAAAATGGAATCTGCCATCTATGTTATCAATGAACTGATCAAGCAGAAAGAAATTCCCGCTTCACTGGAAAGCACTGTTGGTGCTTTTAAGCAGTTATTTGAAGACACCAGAGCGCACCGGGAATCTCATCAAGGATTGTCTGTCATGTATTACTATGATCGTGAAGTAGTGGAGAATCTTGTGCTTAAAACCATTGACGAAATGGAGCTAAAAAGTGATGAGTATACGGACTTTTTTGGAGATGATTTTGTACGATTTGCTACAATGATACTTGAAATGGATGACGGTCTCACGTTCGACTATACCAACCCAAACAACAACTATAAATTCAGAGATCGGCTGATTTATGATAAGTTCACATCTCTTGCAGAAGAGTATCCAACGGCAGGTATTCTGTGCATCATTGGCATGAGACATGCCACGAAAGGATCATCTATTTATAAGCTAGATAAGCTACCACTTTCACCGCTTCAAGATCAAGTATTAATTATCAAAATATCTGCTCTTTTAAATAAAGTGATTGTTTCGAGTGATTTAAGAAAACTCAACTTCAACTATCCAGATCAATTGAAGGTTAACCCAGCCACCTTGATCAAGCATGGCATTGAGAATACGGCTTTGAAGTCAAGTAAGGACTTTGATTACACCTTGTTCATTAATAGTAGCGGTGAATTAACTCCCTACGAAAAAGTTTATAAAAGAAACGATTAAACAGCTGCTCTTCTAAGCCGGTCGTTGATTGCGCGTCCCAGACCTTCATTGGGAAGGTACTCCGCAAGAATTACCTTAATCTGAGACTGATCCATTTTTCGGAGTGCTGAAAATATATTCCTTCCTGCTTCATTCAAGTCTTCGCTAGCTGAAAGCATCGCCATATTTTGCGCAGGCACATCGTATGGCTTGCTGAAGGATATAATGCCCGTGGTTTGTGGGTCAAATCTCTTCAGGTTTTCGTCAATATCTCCCAAAAGCACCTTTCTACCTGGTGAGTAGTGGGATTTTAACATTCCGGGAGCAGCAGGATTCGAACTCACATTGACTTTAAGGCGCACCTTACCCACGACTTCTTCAATAGCTTCCACCCTTGTTCCACCCAGTCTATACACAACCACTTCATCCTCTTCGAACCCAATGATGGTAGATTCTAATCCAACACTACATGCGCCTCCATCGAGGATGTAGGGCACTCTTTCACCCAGTTGATTTTGAACGTGTTGCGCAGAAGTAGGAGAAACATATCCAAAAGGATTGGCGCTTGGAGCTGCCAGAGGAAAATCAAGTTGAGACAACAGTTCCAACGTTAGTGGATGATTTGGTATCCTAACGGCCATTCTTTTTAATCCTGAAGTCAAAAGGTCTGGAACGGATTTCTTCTTTTCAAGTAAAATTGTCAAAGGGCCAGGCCATAATTTTTCAGCTAATAGAAGTGCTTGCCTGGGAATAGTTTCCACCAGTTTTTTTACTTTATCAAACGAATCTACATGCGCGATGAGAGGATCGAATTTAGGTCGATTTTTAGCAGTATAGATTTTCAAAATAGCGGACTCATTCATGGCATTTCCTGCCAATCCATAGACGGTTTCTGTTGGTATAGCTACCAACTCTCCATGCTGTAGGAGTTTTCCTGCTTTGGTTATATCCGTTCCAATCTCTGACACTTACAATCAATTGAATTGCAAAGATGAAGAACCTTTTGAATTTGTCATGTGACCGTTAAATACTTATTTTCGTCTAAAACCTTTTTTATGACAAAAAGTACACGAAACACCCTCCGAATAGCGTCAATAGTTTTGGCAATCTTGGTCATTCTGATGGACTTGGGTATTATTCCAAACATTGTAAACTATCACTTTTGGGTGATGGTGATTGCCTACTTCTTGTTGGTATTGAGTATTCGCAGTTAGCCTATCGCCGAAGGACTATTCGGCCAGCTATTTTTTGTCCGCCGTATTGAATACGGTAGAAATACATTCCATTTGCCAAAGAAGTTCCTGACGTATTTTTTCCATCCCAGGCGACTGTGTTGGTGCCAGCAAATTGCGGACCCCATAATATCGTATTGATTAGGACGCCATTGGGATACAGGATATCTATCCTAACCTCTCCATCTACCGGAATGGAGTACTCTAAATACGTGTTATCAAAAAATGGATTCGGATAAGTTGCATTGACTGAAAATAATTCTTCCACTGTTTTCTCAAGGGACATTGGCTTAAAACCAGATATGTTCGTGGTATATACACCATTGCCATGAGTTGCGATTGCAAGTCGTCCATCATTGGGTCGATAATCCATCATTGTGATAACGGAGCTTCCAATGGTTGTGGGTGATTCTTTCACCCATGTGGTAGTTGCCGAGGCATCCTCTGTTGAATAGAGCCCAACACTTGTGCCTACCAATAGGAGATTTCCTGATAATTTGGGGATGATCTCAACCCAACGAACACTCGGACCATTACCTGTGCCATCGGGGTTCTCTTCAAGATTGCCTGAGATGTCAATAAAAGAGCTTCCACCGTTCATACTTTCGAAAAGTGATGGGACACTGTAATTCGAAAACGCTACAATTACGTGTTGATCATTGTCCGGATTCACAGATATGCTAGTGACGTATCCCTTTTCAGGGAATAGCTCTGACGTAATTTCGGTTAAAGAAAACATCGGTTGACTAGTGGCATTATCAAGCCTAAACACTTGACCGCCACTCGTTCCATAATAAATTTTTTCTCCCTCAAAAGATGCCTCGATAGCACTAACTAATCCTCCTTCTATTGGATCTTCATTTACCCTTATCCAACCGATGGTTGTGGGGGTTTGAGAGCCACCTGGGATTTGCGACACATTGGGGTGATAGTAGAGGTGATTTCCTCCTGCGCAAAACATCCGATTTTCATTTTTGGGATCCAACACAAAAGGATTGACAAAAAGATAGCGTGATGCTGATTCAGACACCAGTCCTCCGGGGTCTACCCGAGCAAATGAAGTGATGTTGTAATCATCATTCAGTGTTAGCCTCAAAGTCTGGCCATTTTGAAAAGAAGCATACCACAGCGTATTGTTTTGCGTGGTAGCCGCGTATGCGCCATCTCCTCCTATCACTGCACTCCAGGAGGTATTTCCTTCGATAGACATATCAGTTCCATTGTCCTGCATACCTCCAATAATCGTTTCATCTCCTGGAGTCTTTGATTGTGCTATCGTAAAAAACTGGGAGGTAATAAAACCGTCATTCAATCCACTCCATATCACTGAATCTGCTCTTATATCATCGCTTCTGATCAGCCCTCCATCACTTGCGGATATGGCTACATCAGGATTGCTTGGAAGAAAAAGCAGTTCATGCTGGTCGGGATGATGATTGGGATAGACTCCAACGCCACCTTCAGGGTTGTACCCACCAACCCAATCAATATTTTCTGCAGTCCTGAATCCGTCTGTTGACCGGTATATATTCGTCCCACCTACAAAAACCGTATTTTCATCCTCTGGGTGTACACGAATCATCATGTTGTATGATCCTTGTGTATCTAAATTGCCAAGCGCTCCACCAAATTGTGGAATAATCCGTGATGAGGGCTCAAATCCATTGATTCTATCTGGGCTATTCTCTTGAGATAGTCTATGCTCCAAAATAAAAATGGGATTGGAATCGACCATGAAATAGGCTAGATCGGGATTCGATGGGCTAACGCCAATTACCGTTCTTCTATACCTGGGAAATGCTGGTAACCCCGTAATGGTCAGCCATTCGGGACCACTTGGCGTAATGTTTACCCACTCTTTTCCATCCAAAGAATAGTATATTCCTGCATGCGGAGAAACTGCGCTCGAACCAGTTTCGGTAGAAAGCGTAGCATAGAAAACATTATCCTTCGACCGCTCGAGAGCTGTATAAAAAGAAGCACCGGATTGATTTAGGTTGACTGATTCATCTAGATTGAACAGCATCTGCCCAACTTCAACTTCCCATGTGGTTCCACCATCAGCCGAGCGCAATATCCCGCCATATGTAGCAGCCAGCACTTCGTCCTCAACAAGATTGCCGGGGTTAACCTCGATATCCCACACGTATTGAAACTGACTATTGAACACCTGTGGATCAGCATCCTGTGTTGACGGTAATGGGTTCCAAGTCTCACCATTATCTGTAGATTTATAAATTCCGTTACCCCGAAAAGGAGCACCCCCACCTCTGGCGCTGTTTCCAACAATTTCTCCCGTACCGTGATACCATGTATCTTCTCTTCCAGGACGCGTATCCTGTACAATGCAGGTTACGCCATTTCTATTTTCAGGATTTGACTTTCGAGTCCATGTGTTCCCTCCATCTATACTTTTCCAAACTCCGCCTGAAACACCTCCTGCTATCATTATATTTTCATCGCGCACATCAAAAGCCACTGCGCGAGTCCTTCCACCCACATTCGCAGGTCCAGCAGATTCAGCTTCAAGGGTTTGTTGCGCTCTAAACTTCAGGGTTTCCAAGCTTAGTCGTCGATCGAATTGAAGTTCTGCTCTTTTGATATTCGGTGGTACTTGTCCTGTAGCTGGATCCTGGGTAAGCAGCTGCAAATACTCATTCCTTCCCATCAAATCTTCTCTGCCCACAATTTCCGATGGCGCATTTTTGATAGCAAAATTGTATGCTGGAGCGTAATCAGTGAGCAATCCGCCCACCAATATGGAGATAAAAAGTGCGAAAAGAAGCTTTTTCAACCTATTCGATGACCGTATTTACTTTATTCAACTTTCCTTCTGACAATTCGCCCGTTTTCACGCCTGCCGCATTGTTGTTTTTGTCCTCAAATTTGGCTTCTACATAATAAGCCATTGGCTTTACTTCCTTGAAAGTTACACGTCCTTTTTTATCACTGGTCAAGGTAGAAACGGCATTTTCACTTGCTAGGTAATCTTTTTCTGATTCATAAATAGATACCGTGGCCCCCTCTACGAAATTGCCTAGATCATCTATGACTGTGATTCGAAGTTTGGTTGGCAGCAATTGTGCTTCTGCCGTATTTATGGATGCTGTAAATAGAATTGCTGCTAATAATGCTACTACTCTCATTATGTTTATTCCTTAAGTGAAAAAATATATTCTGCTAAATTTTCAAAATCTTCTGCCTGCTTGTACTTCCTATCAGGATACGAATTTGCAATTAGTTTGATGCGTGTTGGTTGGTCATTCTCTTCAATGTATTCAATTTGAACATTACCGTACTTTTGATCAATGGGCTCTACAATTCCACGCTTGGGTTTCAGATAGTGCATCTCTTTTACCTCTACTACATCCCCTTTTTCTTGCATGGTATGTCTACTCATAACCAATCGATAGTCCAATAACTTCACCTGATCTGCCAAAAGGTCAAATAGGTATCGGAAATTCATTTTTCCATACTTTGTTTCATAGCTTATTGCAAAGCCATTGCTATAAGTTGACTCCAGCAATGAGATCTGAGGATCCTTATCCACTCCCCTTTTCCTCCAAAAGTAAGATTGCCATAGGTCATTGAGAAAATCCGAACAAAGGTCAGATTTTTTCCAGGCTTGAAACCGATCGAGAAAAGACTGACTTCTCTTGATAATTTCGTTGACTAGCACCTTGGTTGAAGTAGTCCCCGGTTTGCCAAAGAGTTTGCTGTATATGTAATCAAAATAGCTCATCTATCGTATAAGCGTAACAGCTCCATATTGTTCAATAGTTCCCAGATCAGGTGCCAAAGAACTTGAGAATTTCATGATATAGGCATACGTACCAGGCGGAAGCAAACGACCTCTGTATATACCGTCCCATTGGAAGTCCTGATTGTCTGAAGTGAAAACCAGCTCTCCCCAACGAGTATAAATCAGAATTTCGAATGAATCGATGAAGTCATTTGGATAGACAAAAAATTGATCGTTAACGCCATTTCCATTGGGAGAGAACGCATTGGGGGCAACAATTGTAGGCCTGCAGTCTTCTACCACCTCCACACGATCTCTGGTACAGGTAAACCCATTATAGAGGGTAACTTCATATGTGCCTGCGGTGGATACATTCAACACTTGGTTCGTTGATATAATCGCGTCATCTGGCAGCAGTCGCCATTCGTAGGTATTAAAGATACCTGGATCGAGATCTACCGTAGGGTCTACAGGATCACCTGAACAAAAAGCGGCCCTAACTGGTAAGAGTAAATCTTCCGGGTTGATTGGAACCACGGCAATATCCAATGCATCTGTGGCCATACATAAACCTGACTCATTTGTTGCAACCACTGTGTACCTTCCTGAGGCGGTTACCGCCAATATCGAATCTGTAGTGGGCAAAACAGTACCATTATTATCAGTCCATTGATAGGTCACCGATGGATTGAAATAATTTGGAGTGGCAATGGCCAATACTCTTCCTCTATCACAATCCGGCTCTAATGTCATCGCCACAGTAAATTCTGGCTGGATTTCTACGTTTGTATCTCCTGAAGTGACCTCACATCCTGTCAATTGATCGGTCACCGTCACATTGTATGTACCTGTCGTAGAGACGGTTCGTTGCATCGCGCCTCCTCCATCGTTCCAATTGAAAATGTAGGTACCACTGCCCCCTGTGACATTCGCCACCAGTGTAACCATTCCTTCACATGGATCTCCATTTACCACTACATCTACGGTTGGATTAACATTGAAATTCACTTGAATATCTTCAGAACGCGGGCAGAAACCAACACCTTGATTGGCAGTGACAGTGTATGTTCCTGCTTGATCTACAGTTATGGATGCTCCTAAATTACTTCCAACAATACCTGGCCCTGTCCAGGTATATAGAGCTGCACCAGCTGTTCCGTCAGTAACTAATACCGTTCCTTGAGTTCCGCATATTTCTTGTATCGCATCAAAAGTGAAGTTAGGCTCGGGATCTGCGGCTACAATGATCTGTTCGGTCTCAACACACCCAGGAGCATTGTTATCAGTCACTTGCACGGTAAATGTTCCCGGATCCAAGTTGGAAATCACCAAAGGATCAACCGTTTCGTTTAAGCTGCTTGAGACAACAACTCCGTTTTCATCCTGTACTTGATAAGCATAATTAGCTGGTAGATTAGGAGTTGTTCCTGTAATGGTTAGTTCTACTGTACCATCGCAATTCCCTCCAGTATTTGTCACGTTTAAATTAAATGTTCCTGGGTCTTCTACCGGTACCACTTCCAAATAGGTACATCCGGTTACAAGGTTTGTTACAGATAGGCTGTAGTTACCTGGGGGTAAATCACCTATTGCAGGAGGTACCCCTGCTGGAATGGTGACAGCTCCTGGTCCATCAAAATTGAATGGTCCGGCTGAACTGGGTCCAGATATCTGATAAGAATAGCTTCCTGTGGTGTTAAAAGTAATACCTATCGATCCATCGTTATTCCCACATCCAGAGGTAGGATTGGGCGTGACTGTGATGTCAGGTTCTTGCAGAATAGTCACCTGGACCGTGTCTCTTCCAATGCAGCCAAAAGAGTTTGTAACGGCAACTGTATACTCAAAGACACCTGCGGTTGTTGTATCAATATCAAACGTTCGATTGGACCCCGAAACAACCCCGTCTATTGCCCACACGTAAGTTCCTCTAGCCACTTGCGCATCCAGTGTTATGGTGGGGTCATTTTGGCAAAGGGTCCTATCGGGTCCCAAATCCACTGCAGGTCTGGCATCCGCGAGAAGGACTTGGAGTGTATCAGAGTTACATCCAGTAATATTGTTAATGATCGCTACTTCTATAATTGCTGGCTGATTGACAGTGATCTCACGAGTAGTTTCTCCCGTACTCCAGTAATAGGAAAAATCAGGATTGTCGACAGGCCAGGCCGTCAATACAATTGCTTGATCACACAACGCCGTGTCTGTTGGCACTGTTGGGCTTTCTGGTATATTGTTAATTGTTATTGTCTGTGTGAATGTGGTATCCACGTCACATCGATTGCTCAATACCAATTGCACGTTATAAATACCAGGATTGTCATAAACATGTGTCGTGTCCTGAACCACTGCTGACGTTCCGTCTCCGAAAATCCACAGGTAATTTTCAATTTGGTTGTTTGGATCTCGTCCCACCGCTGAAAATGTAGTCGCTTGACCAGCACACGCAAGGGTGATGTTCATACTTGGCACCTGACTGGGTGGAGTTTGGTTCTGAGCAAAATTTGGAAGGCCGAGCCTACTTGTTCTTCCACTCAAGTCAAAACCTCCCGCATCAAAGCTTGCACCTGCATCGTTACCGTCAGGTGCGCTAATGGTACCGATAGTCGATGAGTTATCTATCGCCATGTAGATTGTCCCATTTGGCCCCATTTGTAAGGCCCCATAATTTGCTCCCTGAGGGTATCCATCAAATTTAGTCGCAGTTATATCCGCAACCGGATCCGCAGAATTAAGGCTATCTAAGTCATACTGTATCAGCTTGGAGGCTCCTGAAGAAGTGGTTAAATACAACCGTAATCCACCAGCAGAAAACTCCATTCCGTAAAGATCACTTTCTCCTGTATCAATGAGTCTAGGATTGCTTACACGGCCTTGATCAAAGTCCAATATTTCTACCTGATTTGTCCCTGGAATGTTTACAGCAATCTGATTGAGGGTAGGTGATATCTTCATGTACCCTGTCGCACTTAGCTCTTGCATAAAATCGTGCACTTCGCCAGCAGGAGAGAAAATCGCTCCGCTTAACCCATTGGGGCTTGTACGGTATGCTCTGAAGGTGTTATTGCCAAACTCATGACCCACGATTATATCATTTCCTGTGAAGCCAGAGCCGGTAATTCTTTCCGTGCTACTGTCCATGATTTTAATGTTCTTCACTATCACAGCTCCTTTGGCCTCATCTTCTTTCATATCTATGATTGAATACCTCAGAGCATATTCATCATCACCATAAACTTGCTCTGTTGTGAAGAGATAAAACATGGTCTGATCATCTCCAAATGGCATGATTAAGGAATTTTGCGCTGATTGCACTTCACCTCCTACGATATCGCCATTCATCATCACATCGTGCTCCTTATTCCAAACCGTGAATCCATTGGTATAGAAAAGTAGCTCACCATTTACATCTGAAATGGTCGCGCATCCTTCCTGAGCATCTTGATTGTTTTCGTCCAATATGGCTACTGGTCCATTGGTGAACTCTATCCCAGCTTGTTCTCCAAAATACCATTGGTTAGACAATTGATTTACTACCCCGTATTCTGTGACTTCTATATCATCAAAATCGGTACATCCCGTCGAATTCGTGACTTCTACCCAATAGGTTCCTGCCGTATCCACATCTATGGTTTGTGTGAGTTGTCCAGTATTCCAAACAAAGGCATCTCCTGTGCCTGCGTCCAGCGTTAAAATCTCGTCCACACAGATGGTTGTATCGTTGCCTAAATCGACCATGAGATCATTGACCAGTATTTCTACTGGCTGGCTGATTGTTTGCCGAATGCCATTTACCTCAGCAGTCAAACTAACGGTGTAGCCTCCATCCGCCTGATACATGTAATTTGGGATCCATGCACTAGACCCTGAACCGTCACCAAAATCCCAAATCAAATTATTTGGAACAGGTTCTACAACAGGAAAAAATTTGGTCACATTAGTAGCACAGCTATCTATCCAATAAAAATTCAGCGTATCGAAAGTAAAGTTGTATCCAGGAGTAAATTCAGGAAATTGTCGAGCATTGAAATCATCTGGAAATACGATAGACTGATATTGAACAGAATCAACCACACTGTCCGGTCTATTGATTCTTCCGAGATTAAAGGTTGAACCATTGGTGGATTGATACAAATGATAAATCCTATCATCTGGAGCTCTTTTCAATCCGAAGCTTCGGAAGATCGGCGCGGGTAAGATTGGATTTACAGCTCTTGTGCTGTCGTTAAAATCTATCTGATACAATTGTCCGGTTGTGCCACTACTACCAAATCTTGAAAGGTAAAGTTTAGATCCATCACCGGACCACTCCAAATCATAAATAGACTCCCCTTGGTCGTCGCTAAACCCAGATCCGGTCAATGTTGTATCTAGTGCCAATACCCCTGTGGCTTGATCAAAGTTCATCAGCCAAACGTTTCGATTATTTCTCTGAGGAGCCATGGCAAGTTGAGCTGAGTCCGCATTGAACGCAAAATGTGCAGCTTCGTAGCCTGGTGTAGACCCATCGGTAAAATCATAGTTTACGGTGGCACCTATTCCGCCTCCATCTATCTGAGTGACTTGTATTTCGAAGTTCACTCTGTTTTGAGTGATCAGCCAAAACAATTCACCATCTCCGGATGGAACGATCAACATGCCTTCCGCAGGGTTTGTTAGTCCTGTTCCATTATTGAGAGCACCAAAAACACCTCCATATGGAAATTGGGTCGTGCCATTACCTTCAATGGAAGCATCTACAACCGTGTATTGAATTTCATTGGGGCCACCAGAGCCCGGGTTTGTAAATAAGTAATACTGCCCAGGATTATCGGTAACAGGACAAGTCACTACCGGGACATTGACATTTACTCCACCGGATAATCCGGCGCCACCTGGCAAGATGGTGTGTGAAACATCATAGACATCAATTCCATCTGTATAGAATAGCAGATTCCCTGTGAACTGGTCGGTTATGGTCACCGCACCTGCTGATCCGAAGGGTGTTGCCTGATCTGTCTGCAGGTACACGTCACGCCCGTTTCTATCAAATACAAGGTTTTCAGCAGAATTGCCAAAATACCACCGTGTCTCCGTTACATTTTGAGACCAAAGAGAAGTGGCAATCAAAAAAAACAGGACAGAAAAAAATAATCTGCGAATGGCAGACTCATAAGGGATACGATTCATAGAAATGTCCTTGTTCATACACAACACTTTGTAAAAATACGGTTAACCCACATAATTCGAAGCTTAATCATTAACAATGTCTCAAGTCTTGCATCCAGATGCGTCATATTTTGAACTCTTATTAAATGATCTTAAAATTTCAACGTTATTATCGTCGTTACATTACTTGTGTAAGTCAACAAAACTTAAATTCATTTGTATTAATTGTATAATTTGCTCATCGATTTCGAATAAAACATTTGCATGATCAGGAAGGCTTTATTCTTCATTGTTTTCATTGGTGTCCTTAGTCAGGAAAACACTTTGCAAGCGCAAGACCCTCAGTTTTCGCAATACTATGCTGCACCATTGTACCTAAACCCGGGATTGGTAGGCATAAACCAGAAAGGGAGAATGGGTATTAATTATCGAACACAGTGGCCTAATTTGGATGCCAACTTCGAAACTTTCTCCGGATACGTAGATTATCATTTTGAAGATTATTACAGTAGCGCGGGCATCATATTTACAACGGATAAGGCTGGTGTAGCAGGTTTAAAATCCAGCACCATCGGACTACAGTATGCCTACCAGTTGCAATTGAATTACAATTGGACATTTAGACCGGGTGTGGAAGCAGCGTATACATTTCAAGATTTGAACTTCGACAAGCTAATCTTTGGAGATCAGCTCAGCAGTACGGGTAATACTGGTAATCCAACCAATGAAGTATTTAATACAGGGTTGAATACGCGGTTTTTTGATCTCGCCTTTGGCGGTGTATTGTACAACCCTTCTATCTGGATAGGGGCAGCGTTGCATCATGTACTGGAACCCAATCAAAGCATCGCTGGTGGAGATGCGCCCCTCCCACGCAGATTCTCCATCCACGGGGGCTATCGTATACCATTGAATCCAGGTACCACCCGAACTGATTTAGGTGAAAGAAGTATTACACCAAGCTTCAATTATCGTACACAAGGAGATTTCGATCAACTTGACTTAGGAGCTTATTTCACTCTTGACCCAATACTTGTTGGGTTATGGTATCGAGGTTTGCCCATCAAGAATACCGATGGGATTGTGAACAATGAGTCCATTATCTTCATGCTTGGGCTTCAATCTAACAGAACAACTTTCGGATATAGTTTTGACTACACGCTCTCAGACCTTGGCATTGGTACTGGCGGCGCACATGAGATCAGCATCGCTTACTCATTTAGCCTGGGTGACCCACTAAAACCTGCTGCTGATGTTAGACGTTTAAAATGTCCTATTCCATTTATTTTCTAAAATGAAGATAGTCCATCGCATAAGCAAGCCATCACTTCTTCTGATGGGCGTTATCACCTTGTTTTCAAGTTGCAGTAGTGATAATTCGACTGTACCACCGCCAAGCGAGCCTTCATTTATTTTTTCTGACATTGACCTGTTTTGGGAAGTGTATGACACACAAAACTTCTCAAGTAGTAATTTCCAAAACGAATACGTGAGCAAAGGGACCATCGGGCTCAAGGACTATGCGACTCAAAAAAATCTTGCTCCAGCATTAAACAGTACACTTTCAAGTCAACATTACATTGATTACTATGATGCAATACGAAGTAGTACGCTTGATTTAAGTGATGCTATTACTAAATCGGAAGTGGCATTTGATCAGCTGAAAGAAATCCATGACGATGTTCTGATTTTGAACACCTATTTCATCATGGGAGCAGCCACTGCAGGGGGGAGAATTTCTCAAAATGGACTGCTTATCGCTGTGGAGATGTTTTCAAGAGATGAGACTATCGATATTTCAAATCTCAGTGAGTGGCATCAAAGTGTCATCCGAAACAAACAGTATCTACCATCAATCGTTGTTCATGAATTCATTCATATCCAGCAATTCAATCTGCGTCATGATGGTACCGTTTTGGAGGCATCTCTCGCTGAAGGGATGGCCGATTTCCTTTCGCATTATTTATTGAAAGGTGAACCATTCATGAACGAACACTTGCACACTTACGGTGATCCAAAAGAGGAAGAATTGTGGATGGAATTTGAAAATGAAATGGACCTTAGTACGTCACAAACCGAATGGCTTTATACTGCCAAGACTACCGCAAATGGTCATCCGGCAGATATGGGATATTATATGGGATACAAAATCTATGAATCCTTTAGCGCCAATTATCAGACACAAGAGGAAGCCATTCAGGCAATGTTAACTACCAGCTATCGAGAAGTTTTTGAAGCAAGTGGTTACTCAGATAAGTTCAATTAGGGATACTTTTGTCAGATGACTGAAGAAATCATATTCACCATCCTTCTGGTGATCATCACATTCGACTTTACGCTCGAAAGAATACTCAGCTTTCTCAACAGAAGAAGCGCTAAAGAGCCCATTCCAAAGGAACTGGATGGAATTTACGATCAGAAAAAATATGGCCAGTCACAAGCCTACAACGAAGAGGTATCCAGGTTTGCCACCTTCTCTGCTACGTTCAGCTTTGTCTTGCTTATTCTAGCTATCTACAATGGTTGGTTCGGCATGCTGGATCAATGGATTAGAACATTTTCTCCAGCAAGTCTGATTTCACCACTTATTTTCTTCGGAATTTTATATGTGGTTTCGGACATCATCAATATTCCTTTTTCTATCTATCGCAATTTCGTCATAGAGGCAAAATATGGATTTAATAAGATGATAGCTAAAACATTTATCCTGGATAAAATCAAAGGATACCTTCTTACGATAATCTTTGGTGGGTTATTGCTTGCCGTCTTAATCTACTTAGTGAACGTTATTGGAAGTGATTTCTGGTATTATTTCTGGGCTGTGATGGCTGCATTTGTGCTCTTCGCCAATCTTTTTTACACGTCACTAATCCTTCCACTATTCAACAAGCTTAAACCCATGGAAGAAGGGGAGTTAAAATCTTCCATTCAGGCGTATTGTGACAAGGTGAGTTTCCCCCTTAAAAACATCTTCATCATGGACGGGTCCAAGCGGAGTAGCAAGGGCAACGCTTTTTTCAGTGGGCTTGGCAAAAAGAAAAAAGTAGTACTTTTTGATACGTTGGTGGAAAAACACTCCACACAAGAACTGACAGCTGTTTTTGCCCATGAGGTTGGTCATTACAAAAAGAAACATATTTTATTTTCAACCCTGTTTAGCATCGGATTGATGGGGTTCATGTTGTTTCTTTTTTCAAGAATGGCCTACAATGCTGAGGTGAGTTGGGCGATGGGCGGTCAGACCTCTGCACTTCACTTAAACTTATTGGCTTTTGGTATTCTTTATTCACCCATCTCAACCATTTTAGGAATTATCGGCAATGTAATTTCCAGAAAGAATGAATATGAAGCGGACGCGTACGCAAAGGAAACATATGATGCTACACCTTTGATTACTGGGCTAAAAAAGATGAGTTCTGATCATCTATCTAACCTCACTCCCCATCCGGCTTATGTGTTTGTTCACTATTCGCATCCGCCGCTGAAGGAGCGTGTGAATGCTTTAGAGGCTTAATCTTCTTCTACTGTATCAATAAAGTCAATCTCTGCTCTGAAAGGAAAGTTCATTAAGTAACCATGTGCTTCCTGGATGGTCATTTTGTTATGAATGATGCGGTGAAGTGTTTCTGTAATCGGGCATCTTACCTTATACGAGTCCGCTAGTTGCTTCACGATATTAATGGTCTTCACTCCTTCTGCCACCTCATCCATCGAATCAATGATTTCATCAAGTGTCTCTCCTTTAGCTAATCGGAATCCCACCGTAAAGTTTCGACTGAGATTAGACGTACATGTAGCTATCAAATCTCCTACTCCGGCCAACCCCAGGAAAGCTTGTGCATTTCCTCCGAGCGCTTTACCGATGTAGACCATTTCCACCAACCCTCGGCTGATAAAAAGTGATTTAGCATTTTCGCCGAGATCCATTCCGGCGATCGTTCCTGCTCCTACGGCTATGATGTTTTTCAAAACCCCGCAAAGTTCAATACCAATCAGGTCGCGGCTTCCGTAAATCATGAATCGGTCATTCTTCAATAACTTTTGTCCAATTTTCACAACCTCATCAAAATGAGAAGCCACTACCGTTGCTGCAGGCTTTCGTTGATCAAGCTCCCGAGCTAAATTTGGTCCCGCCAGGCAGCCGACCCTCAGGACAGACGTCTCTTCTTTTATTACTTCTGAAATGGTCTTTACGTGCTCACGTGTGAGCGGATTGTTAGCATTGATTTTTTGTTTTTTCGGCACAAAAAGATCGAATCCCTTTGTCCCATGGATGAGTACGTGATAGGGTCGCAAATGTGATGCAAGCTTGATGATCATGTCACGAAAATTGGCGGAAGGAACCATCGGAAAGATCACTTCGCATTGTTGAGGCACTTCCTCTAAAACATTCGTAACCTCTATGTTTTCATGAAGTTTTTGGCCAGAGCTAATGCGTTCTTTAGCAATCTTCTTAGTTTTTGCAGGATCACGAATATACAAGATGACCTTCGCATTATTCTCCGCCAGGATATTGGCGATTGCCGTGCCGAAACTTCCGGCACCAATCACACCTACAACCTCATCAGATGTACTTTTCGAGTCCATAGCCATTCATTCGGTTGTGATAATAAAATAGTGTATTGGTGTCCTGAACAATGATTTTATCTCCTTTCTTGATCAGCGGACGCTGATCATGGTATAAACCAACGTTTTGTAACCCATGCTCAATGGCATTGGTAGCTCGCTCCTTCATATGATCAGCCATGTCCACCTCTCCTTTTTTATGGATTTTATCCAGTCTGTCTCTTAGTTTTTTAAAGTTCTCCTTGAACTCCTCATAGTCAAGAATCAGGTCTTCATCTGGAAGTCTAAGCACATTATACAGATCAAGTTTGGGATTTTTTTGTTCCAACATCTTGAAGGCGGTAAATGCCACCAGATGACTGGCAAATACACGATTGTACTTGTGATACTCCTCCACAATTCGTTTTGAAAGTACGCGAACATACTCTTTTTCCCGCTGAGCATCGAAAGTGATTTTTTTATCTCGCAGAAAGTAATCTCTGACATTTATTGGGTTACCGTTCTTATCCGAACTATTTCCATCATTATCCACATAATTGCCCAGTATATCCGTACCTCGTCCAATGTTTACTGATATATCAGAGCCTTTGGTGAAAAACTTGAACATGAATGTACCCAACTTATACGATGTTGAAAACTCATCCGCTTCCACGTAGTATCTCTCCCTGCCCGTTCGCTTCAGGTAATCTCTGATTAACGAGGGGGCCTCAAGGGTGAAATGATAATTGATGACCACAGGAACAACAAAAACCTTCTTTACTTCTTCCTCTTCTGGCGAGTTCAGGTATAGCTCTCGTTGAGCTTCTATTGCGGTCCCTAAAAGCCCCATTCTCAGGTTTGTTTCCAATTCTCCAGACCTGGAACGCGTCCCTCCTGGAAAGAATAGGGAATGACATCCTTTTTTGATGGCGTTACGGGAGTAAGTTTTAAGGGTTTCCAGGTAAATCGGATTCTTTTTCCTTCTGTCTACTTTATAGGCTCCCAGGCTATTCATGAAATACGCTAGCATCTTAATATTGAATAGATTCAGGCCAGCTCCATAGATAAATGGTGGCAACCCAAGGTGCTGAATTGCCCACCCAATAAGTATTGAATCAAGGTTACTGAAATGGGTAGGAACCATCACTACCGTACCTTTCTTTGCCAACGTGCGGATGTGCTCCGTTTCTCCGATCACATGCAATTTATCATCCAGATCTAACTGACGGCTAAATAGGGACAGGAGGCCTTTTACTCTTGCGGCATTTAAGAGACGTGCAAAACCGAAGGTGATGAAACTTTGAGCAAAGCGATAGGCAGATTTTTTAAAATTTCCTGCAATTTCCTGTGTATAGCGGTTGATGATTTCCAGAAGCAATTCCTTTTCTAAAGTAGCTGCTTTTTCTTTTTCGTCAGGGTTGATATCCAGTAACCGTGCTTGAATATTTTTCCAATACACCTTTTCGTCCGGAGGATCTACTCGCCAGGGATTTGCTTTCATCCTGAGTTTCTCTCTATGAATGGTCATTTCAATCTCTTCTCTCAAAGAACCATTCTTAGAATCTACGAGGTGATCGTACGTCTCACGGGTTACTTCATCAATGAACTCCCTTCGGAATTTGGACAACTTAACAATCGGCCATTCACTCTTGTTAGGGATAATTTCTGAATACCTGACTTTCTTTCTGCGCATTTACCTGTTTTAGAAATTGGCGGAAAGATAATTCTAAGAGTTAACATCTGTATAATTGCACCCGGAATGACACTTAAATTAAAAGACATCCAAGCTCCAGTCGCCACCGAAATGGAGGAATTCGAAAAGAAATTTCGACAATCCATGAAAAGCAAGGTAATGCTACTGGACAAAATCACCGGATACATTGTCCGCAGAAAGGGTAAACAGATGCGGCCTCTTTTTGTATTTCTAAGTGCCGGGGCAACAGGACAAATCACAGAGGCAACGTATAGAGGTGCCTCGCTGATAGAGCTACTCCACACTGCTACGCTGGTACATGACGATGTGGTCGATGATTCCAACACGCGTCGCGGCTTCTTTTCCATCAATGCCTTATGGAAAAATAAGATTGCGGTCCTCGTTGGAGATTTTCTCCTCTCCAGGGGCTTGATTCTTTCCATGGAAAATGACGACATCAACTTGCTTAAGATTACCACCGAAGCTGTAAAGGAGATGAGTGAAGGTGAGCTTTTGCAAATGGAAAAGGCGCGCAAACTCGATATAAGCGAAGAAATTTATTACGAGGTAATCAGGCAAAAAACGGCCAGCCTTATCACCTCTTGCTGTAAGGTAGGAGCTGCCTCAGGTGGTGCTGACGAGGAAACAATAGCAAAAATGGGTGAATTTGGACTTGCCGTAGGAATGGCATTTCAAATCAAAGACGACCTTTTTGATTACGGCACTTTTGAGATTGGCAAACCCAGAGGCATTGATATCAAAGAGAAAAAAATGACCCTCCCACTCATTTATGCGCTCAATCAGTCATCAAAACTTGAAATAAAACGCATAAAAAGGTTGGTGAAACGTGCCGAGAAGAAACCTAAGCTCGTGCATGAGGTTATTGAGTTTGTGAAAAAATCCGGAGGCATCGATTACGCCATATCCGTGATGGAGGGCTATCATAAAACAGCAAAAGAAATCTTACAAACACTGCCAGATTCTCCATTTCGGAATTCGCTGGAAGATTTGGTTCAGTTTACTATTGAACGGACAAAATAGCTATTTAAAAAACAAGCGTCTGATTCCTTCGATAATCAATATCACCAATACCAGAATCATAACGACTGCTGCTGCGCCTGCCACTTCAGGGGTATCTACTTGCTTTTCTGTGATTCCATAAGCAGCCCAGGCCACAACACCACCAAATATTGGGTCACGATATCGGATGATCATTACTGTGCCCACCGCTCCGGCTAATGCAAGCTCCACAAAAACCCATACTGTCTTTGTCATCATCCAGTTGTCCATCCCAATTACCGTTTGCTCTACACTGATATTGGCCAATGTGGCAACTGTAATCCATCCTAAATAAAGGCTGAAAGGAATTCTGATAAACAATCGATCTCTAAAGCCTTCAATTTTGTTTGGCAAAATGTGTCTGTAAATACCAATCAGAGAAGTCAGGATTACTGCCATCAGAATAAGCGAAAGCGTAATGAGTTCGTAATGCCAACAAATAATCCATAGTGTGTTGGCCACACAATTGATGACAAAATGCCTATTGATTCGATCGAAGATGGGTCGATACTTATTTCGCGGCATCAGCTGATAGATGGCATAGCTGATCAAAAGCGAATAGATCAATCCCCAAATGGAAAAGGTAAATCCAGCAGGTGTAAATAGAGATGGGTAGGACGCAGAAATCTCACCAGTGGTTCTTCCTCCAATGGGCAGAAAATTCGCTAAGAAATTTACAATCAGAACTACGGCGAGAGATAAGACCGGAATGGCTCTATTCATGAAACAAATTTAGGTATGAACTGCTAGTCCAGGCGATTGTTCGAATGGTTCATTTGAATCAGCCTTCTTATGTTTGCGTTTCTTAAAACTTAAATGAGCATGAGAACTATTGAGGATTACAATTTCGAGGGAAAAAAAGCATTGATACGAGTGGACTTTAATGTGCCTCTCAATGAGGAAATGAAAGTCACTGATGAAACCAGAATTAATGCAGCAATTCCAACTTTGAAAAAAATTCTTACTGATGGAGGTTCATGCATTCTCATGTCCCATTTAGGACGTCCAAAAAATGGACCTGAGGATAAATTCTCATTGAGACACATCATCCCAAACCTAAGCGCGAAGCTTGGAGTCACCGTCAAGTTTGCTGATGATTGCGTAGGTCAGTCTGCAAAAGATGGAGCATCGGCTCTGAAAGCGGGAGAAGTATTATTACTTGAGAATGTTCGCTTCTACAAAGAGGAAACAGCCGGTGATGAAGCTTTTGCTGAGCAGCTGGCTCAACTCGGTGATATCTATGTAAACGATGCGTTTGGCACCGCGCATAGAGCTCACGCTTCTACCACAGTGGTTGCTAAGTCCTTTAGCGAAAAATGCAGTGGTAACGTAATGCAAGCTGAGTTGGAGAATGCACAAAAAATCTTGGAAGAAGCGGAAAGACCATTTACGGCGATCATGGGTGGAGCGAAAATCTCTGATAAAATCATGATCATCGAACAACTTCTCGATAAAGTAGATCATCTGATCATTGGTGGGGGCATGAGCTATACTTTTTTCAAAGCAATGGGTGGCCAGATTGGTAATTCTTTGGTCGAAGAAGATAAACTAGCCTTGGCAAAGGAGCTGATCTCGAAAGCAAAAGAAAAGGGTGTTGACCTGCAGCTTCCAAAAGACTCAATCATTGCTGATGATTTCAACAATAATGCGAATACTCAGACGGCTGATAACTACGCCATCCCGGATGGATGGATGGGACTTGACGTAGGTCCTGAGTCTCGAGCTGTATTCTCTGATATCATAGAAAAGTCTAAGACGGTGCTTTGGAATGGCCCCATGGGAGTTTTTGAAATGAGCAACTTTGCAGAAGGCACAAACACCATCGCCCAAGCTGTCGTGAAAGCCACTGAACATGGTGGATTCTCTCTGATTGGTGGTGGAGATTCTGCTGCTGCAGTTAATAATCTCGGCTATGGGGACAAAGTTTCTTACGTCTCTACCGGAGGTGGAGCGCTCCTTGAGTATATGGAAGGCAAAGTCTTACCTGGAGTTGCCGCACTCGAGTTGTAAAAAAGAATCAGCGGTGTTCTGATTTCGGTATGCATTTTGCAAAACACAAATCATGAAAACGAAACTACTATCTTCAATTGCAATAATTCTTTTCGCTACAGGCTGTCTTTCCTATGGAGGAAATACACGGTCTGATTTTTCTCCATTTAAAGAAGTCATCTGTGATGAAAAATCAGATGAACTCTACCTATTCATGGAAAATGAGAAAGTGGACTTTGAATACGAAAGAATAGGTCTGATGGAAATACAAGGAGGGCAATTCTCCTCTTTGAATGAAGTAATGAATGAACTGAAACGCACCGCCTGGGAAAACTGCGCCAATGCCATCATTAATGTATCTCAATCCAATGCCACACGTGAATCCGGAACCGCATTTGTTGAAGAAAGTGAAGAGCAGTACACGTCAAAGATTTTAACAGGTATGGCGATACGTGTCGATCTATCCAAATCTTTCAAAGCCGATCATGTATCCAAGGCTGTTTCTTTAGGCTTTCTTGAATAAAGACCTGCTTCGATACCATCAGTTCAAAATGCTGAACTTCAGGTTGACCTCCTCTACCCTCTTATCATCAATCAAAATCCTCAATGCTTCCATAATTTGATCTTGGGTGTAGCTGGACATCAGCGCCTTTAGCTCTGTAATGTTTCTCGGAGCTTCCAATGCTTCCATCACCTTTTCGACTGGGATATCGCTTGATTTCAGCTTTTTCTTCCTTTCCAAATCATTGTCACAAACTCCACAGGTCAATGATGTTTTCTCATCGAAATAATGCTGAAAAGATTGTGTCCTGCACTCATCTGATAGCATATAATCAATCACAGCATTCGCCTTTTTAAGCGCAAGCTCTCTTCGCCATTCGATCTGCTTGCTATCAATCGGCAATTTATCAGCATCTAAGCGGGGCGTTAGAAAAGTTATCGTCGCAGAATCAAGTGCCGCCTGATAATCAATGACTTGACTGTCGTTTAAAAACTTCAACCATTGCCTCACCTGTACTTTATCTGTTTTCAACAAGGAACCAATGTCTTTTTCCTTGATTTTCGCATAGGAAGAAAACACCTCTCCTCCATAAAGTCGCAACAACGTTTTAATGATCGCATCGAGCTTAGGATTGGCAACTTGAAATTTGTACGTCTCACTTTTGTCCAGCAAAAAAGTGATTTTGGAGTGTTCATAAAATCCATCAGTCATCTGGATCAGGCCTTCATCACTCAATTTCTTCAGCGCAGAATACGTCTCTACCATTGGAAGATTGTAGGTATTCGTGAATTGCTCGTAATTAAATGGGAAACTTGAAAATTCATGACTCCCTATCGCCATTTTGTAGTAATTGGCCAACGCTTGATAGGTTCGTTTAATCATGTCTAAAGAGACAATGGATCGATTGGTTCGCTCCTTCAGCTCTTCGGTATCGGATGGATGATATAGAGCCACAGCATACGCCTTTTTCTCATCTCTTCCTGCTCTTCCTGCTTCCTGATAGTAGGCCTCTAGCGAATCAGGCAAGTCCATGTGAATGACGGTACGCACATCAGGCTTGTCTATGCCCATACCAAATGCATTTGTCGCAACCATCACCCGCACCTTTCCTTGAATCCACGCACTTTGCTTTTCAGATCGATCTTGCCCAGAAAGGCCAGCATGATAATAATCCGCCGAAATATTATTTCTTCTGAGTAGTTCGCCTATCTCCTTCGTCCTTTTCCTGCTCCGGACATATATCACTGAGGTTCCCGGCACGTTTCCCAAAATCTCTATGAGCTTGCCCTCTTTATTTTCCAGCCGAAAAACTGAATAAGAAAGATTCGCCCTTGCAAAACTCTTTTGGAAAATTTGAACGTCATCCATCTCAAGCTTCTGTGCAATATCCTCCTTCACTTCTTTTGTGGCAGTAGCTGTGAGCGCGATTAATCGACTGATTTGTAAATCATTTTTAAACGTCGCTATCTCCAAGTATGGTGGTCGAAAATCATAGCCCCATTGTGAAATACAGTGGGCTTCATCAATGGCCAATAGAGATATTTTCATCTGCCGTGCCCGCTCTAGAAATATTTCTGTCTTTAGGCGTTCGGGAGAAACATAGAGAAATTTAAACCCTCCATAAATACAGTTATCCAATGTGATATCAATTTCTCTTTTACTCATTCCAGAATAAATAGCAGCTGCTTTTATTCCTCTCCGTTGCAACTGTTCCACCTGATCCTTCATGAGGGAAATTAATGGGGAAATCACAATGCAAATCCCCTCACTGGCCATGGCAGGTACTTGAAAACAGATGGATTTACCACCTCCTGTTGGCAATAGGGCTAGTGTGTCTTTTCCATCTAGCACAGATTGAATGATCTCTTCCTGCATCGAGCGAAAAGAATCATAGCCCCAGTATTGTTTTAGTATCTCAGCAGGATTCACAAAACGAAGTTAAGCTGACAATATCTAAAAAGAACCAAGTGGAAATCAGACTTTAGCGAACCCGGATATAAGTAGGTATGAAAATCATGTGATTTTAGCGATTCCTTGAAAAAGGGTCTATTAATGCAGTGATCTTCTCCACACATTTTGATTAGCGGTAGCAATAACCAGGAAAAGAGGATTAGTTTTAAATCATAATCTAAACCACTTATTTATGTTATTCACTCATGCATTTAAGCAACTTCGAACGCTTCTAGTTTTTTTACTAATACCAGCCCTGTTCTCGGTTTCAGGTCAAGGTTTTGAAGGATACTATAGGTTTCCCGATGTTCACAACGATAAGGTCGTATTTTCAGCAGAAGGAGATCTCTGGTCAGTTTCTATTGATGGCGGCTTGGCTCAGCGACTAACCACACATCCAGAGGAAGAGTCGTTTCCATCATTCTCACCTGATGGTTCCAAGATTTTGTTTTCCGCGAGTTATGAAGGTCCTCTGGAGGTTTATTCCATGCCAGTAAATGGTGGGTTTACAACCCGCTGGACCTATGAGAGGGATGGGTCAGTTGCAACTACCTGGACTCCTCAGGGAGACATCATCTATGCAACGAGAGCCTACAATAAAAAACCTGACCTTCGTCTGGTGAAGATTGATGCTGAGTCAAAGGTTAAATCCCAAATTCCACTTGATCAGGCCAGCGAAGCAAGCTACAATGCCGATGGATCTACCATGTTTTTTGTGCGTCCTGGCTACCATAGAAATGTAACCAAGAGATATCAAGGTGGCACGGCGCGACAAGTATGGAAATTCACCGCCGGTTCTGGAGAGGCCGTCAAGCTCACCACTGATCATGCGGGTGAAAGTCATCACCCGATGTGGCACAATGGAAGAGTTTATTTCATTACAGATCGAGACGGCACCATGAACATCTGGTCAATGGATGAAAACGGTGGAGATAAAAAACAGCATACAACTCATGGAGAATTTGACGTGAGGTACGCGAATGTCTCCAATGGAAACATCGTTTATCAAATGGGTGCAGATCTGTGGAAATACTCGATTTCTTCCAATAATTCCGAAAAAATCAACATCACGTTAGCGACAGATTTGGACCAACTGCGTGAAAAATGGGAAGAAAATCCATCTCAATACATTACTTCGGTTAATCCGGATAAGGATGGAAGCAAAATAGCGATCACTGCGAGAGGTCGAGTTTTCGTGGTGCCAGTAAAAGGTGGCCGAATGGTGTCATTTGTAGACAAGAAAAGTGTAAGGTATAGAGATGCTACTTTCTCATCAGATGGGAAATCCGTCATTGCTTTGTCAGACGAAAGTGACGAATTCGAATTTGTACAAATGCCCGCCGATGGCCTTGGAACTGAGAAAGCAATAACGAAAGATGGCAATTTGCTCAGATATGCAGGCATGCCATCTCCGGATGGGAAATGGATCGCCTATGATGATTTAGAAAGCAACATGTTTATCCTAAACATTGCATCGGGTATTAGCACCAAAATTTCCACCAACCAAGAAGGCATTTGGGACTTCTCATGGTCTCCTGATAGCCAGTGGCTTGCCTTTGTACAAGCTTCAGCTAACAGTATGGTTCAAATCAAAATTCACAATGTAAAAACGAATGCAAGTTTTGATTTGACAACCGACCGGGCCAATAGCTACAACCCTCGATGGAGCCCTGATGGAAAATTCATCTATTTCATATCTGATCGAAACTTTACAACACTCGTGGGAAGCCCATGGGGTACCAGACAACCGGAACCATACTTTGATGTAAGCGAAAAGGTTTATCACATTGCACTTCAGAAAGGAACACGCTCACCGTTCCGTCCTAAAGATGAATTGGACACTGGTGAAGAGAAAAAGCCTAAGAAGGAAGCTTCTGACAAAAAAGGAAAGAAGGGGAAAAGTGAAGAGACCTCATCGGACGAATTAATAGTCAGTATAGATCAAGCCGGTATTCAGCAGCGATTGATGGAAGTGCCTATCAAGCCTGGTAATTATAGTTCTCTGGCTATTAATGATAAAGCACTTTACATGATTTCCAGAAGCACAGGAGTAAATGCAAGTAGTGATTTGATCGTAGCTAAAATCACAAACGAAGATGTGAGTACCAAAACAATGGTAAGTGGCGTCAATGGCTACAGTATGACTCAGGATGGAAAAAAGTTAATGATTGCAAAAAGCAGGAACTTCTATATGGTCAATGCTAGCACAGGCAAAATCAGTGATTTGAGTGACAGCAAAATAAACCTGAGTGGTTGGAAGTTTCCGATTAACCCAAGGGAAGATTGGAAACAAATATTCACGGATGCCTGGCGCATGGAGCGCGATTACTTCTACGACCAAAATATGCACGGCGTGGATTGGGATGCCATGCATGCAAAGTATTTGCCACTAGTAGATCGTGTCACAACGCGAAATGAATTATCAGATTTAATTGGAAGATTTGTGGGTGAACTCTCCGCACTCCATACCAGCGTAAGAGGTGGCGATACGCGTGGGGACGATAAAAATATTTCTGTGGCAAATCTTGGAGGTGTTTTTACGCGTGATCAAGCTGCCGGTGGCTACAGAATTGACTACATATACAAAGTAGACCCAGACTATCCTGACGAAAAATCTCCCCTGGATGATCCTTACCTGGATGTAAAAGAAGGGGACATTATCACTAGTGTAAACGGTCGAGGAGCTCTTTCCGCTAACGACATTGGTGAGCTGGTTCGTAATCAGGAAGGTAAGCAGGTACGACTTGCCATCAAACGTGGGTCAAGTGTAAAAGACATCATCGTCTCTCCGATTGGAAGCACTTACAACCTACGCTATCGTGATTGGGAGTATGGTAACCGAAAGTATGTGGATCAGCAATCCAACAATACCATTGGCTACTTGCACTTGCGCGCGATGGGAAGCAATGACATCAACCAATTTTACCGAGAATTTTACCCGGTATTTAACCGTCAGGGGTTGATCGTAGATGTCAGATACAACTTTGGAGGAAACATTGATAGCTTCATATTGGAAAAGCTGTTGCGCAAAGCATGGATGTATTGGAAAGGTCGCTCAGGCGAGCCTTACTGGAACATGCCATATGCTTTTAGAGGACACATGGCTGTACTTGTAAACGAAAATACCTACTCTGATGGCGAAGCATTTGCCGATGGTTTTAGAGAGCTAGGTCTTGGCACTACCATTGGCACCCGAACCTGGGGAGGTGAAATTTGGCTAAATAGTGCCAACAGGCTGAGTGATGGTGGACTTGCAAGAGCTCCGATGTTTGGGGTCTATGCAGATGGAGAGTGGCGCATTGAAGGACGAGGCTTTGAGCCAGATATCGAAATCGATAACCTTCCTCATGCTACGTTCAACGGCAGTGATGCACAACTGGACAAGGCGATTGAGCATTTACTCCAGCAGATCAAAGAAGATCCACGACCTGTTCCTCAGCCACCGGCATACCCCGACAAGTCGTTTAAAAACAATAAGAAAAACTAAAAATTCAAAGCCTCGCAAATTGTGAGGCTTTTTTATTGATGTTCATAAGTAATTTTTAATTTATTATCGTTTTTCGATAATTTATTATATAATTGCATAAATTAATTACTTATGAATAACAAAATATTGCATTTAGCTAAGCTTACCACGAAGGTATTACTCATTGGTGATATCTTGCTGGCATTCATCCTCATCGTCCTCATGATCGTATGGCAGGTGGACACGAGCTACTTCTCAGACATCCGAATCGTCAATGACGGAAGTATTTTCAAGTTTTCAAATAACCCAGAATTGGAGGGAATGCCACTCAGCAGATACGGAAGTCCCTATTTCTATTTCCTTGTATTCAGAGCATTGCTTATTACGGGCGTATTGTATCTGATCCTTCTAACTGCACTTCGCATCATTACCTCGATCGAAAATCTGGAAACTTTCAGGTCAGAGAATGTAAAATCTTTCCGTAGAATGGGTAACCTCTTTTTGCTATGGTTTGCATTGGCAATCCCGACAATCACAAACATCAATGGTGTATCATCGATTACCATGGGTCTCTATTTCAACTATGCAGTTTGGGCCTTGCTTTGCTTCGTGCTGGCTGAAATATTTGGTGAGGGGAATAAGCTAATGGAAGACAATAAACTAACCATTTGAGCTATGCCAATAATCGTGAATCTAGACGTAATGATGGCTAAGCGCAAAATCCGATCAAAGGACCTGGCAAGCCAACTTGGAATAACGGAAGCCAATCTTTCCATCTTAAAGACTGGTAAGGCCAAAGCCATGCGCTTCACCACGCTGGAATCGCTCTGTGAGGCGCTTGATTGCCAGCCGGGGGATCTACTTGAGTACTCAAATGAATAGGTCTCCAATCAAATTTTTCATTCATCATGATCCAGCAACTCTTTGGGCTACCTCACCATGACAGCCCAAAGAGTTTTTACTTTCATTTGTTCCATCTTTTTTCAGCTCTTCTTCAGGGACCTCCTTCATCCATTCCTGTTTTTGAAATTTTGACACCAGGGTTCCGTTTGTTCCCACTACAGCAACCCATGAGTCTGGAATATCAGTGCTCAAAAATATACCCGGAGGTGAGTCGATATGAGAAAATCCCTGACCAAAAATTGCTGGTATCTGCGCAAAAACATGCCCTCTCAATGTTGTGACAAATCCTCCATCTGTCCAATGTCTCATGACCGTAACTGTATCTGGCCACCTACTTACCAGTTCCCATCCGACCCTGACCGGATTGCCACTGTCCACCAACTCAATCAGCTTCTCCAAGCTTCCACTTATGCGATTCCCATCTCGGTCTGCTTCATAGATAATTTGATACTGATTGACTGGGTTTTGATCTGCTTGTCCAAAACTTAGTTGGGACATAAGTAAGATCATTGAAGTAATTGCTAGTCTGCTTTTCATCTTGTGCTTATTTTCTGCTCAAGCTGATTTCATCGCGACTGAATAAAAAAATAATTCAACCAACAACCGTATAATTCAACCAACGACCACTAAAAGGCTAGGATCCAAATGGATTTTGACTTGTAACTTTAGCTTACATGAAAGGCAGAAAAAAACAGTTTATCAAACACCTGATATTCTGGGTGATCGTTTGGTTTCTTCAATCGCTATTGTTTAGTGGAGGCGAGTATCTTGATTTTTATCTAGCAAAAAATATTGCCATAGTTTCACTTCAGTCTACACTGGTATATATCAATCTGTTTTTCCTTATTTCATTGCTGGAACAGAAAAAGTTCATGTTTTACAGCCTGATCTCAGTTGTACTTATCTATTTAGCTTATGCCATTTCATTTGACTTTATCGGCGTGATCACCTCCATCTTTTTTCCAGAATTGTTTCGTGTGCATGTAAGTGATCCTGTAAACTGGTGGCCCACCGATTTTTGGAGAATTCTTTCGGGATCGGCCCCTTACTCTTTGAGTTTGCTTTCAAGCACGATCTTTTTTCTGATCGTTTCCAAAAGAAATCCAGATGCAGCATCCGCACAGACAATGACGGAAAGATCTAATGGCAATCAGCCATCCAATGGTATGCTTACCATCAAGGATGGAAAGACCATTCATCGCATTCATAAACAAGACATTTTGTATGTAGAAGGGCTTAAAGAATACGTAAACTGGCATACCAAGAAGCAAAAGCTCATCACCTTGCATTCACTTATAAATCTGGAAAAGCAATTGGCCAATGAAGGATTTCTGCGCATCCATAAATCATTCCTGATCAACACTGCATGTGTGAGCACTGTGAGGCATAACTTATTGGAAATCAATGGTGAGAAAATCCCTATCGGAAGAAGGTATAGAGAGCAAGTGATCAACTATTTCAACGCCGAAAACGAGGACTAAAAGTTGGTAACTTTCACCTTCACTGAAACTCTACAACCAAATCATCCTGCTCTACCAGTCCACCCGATTGGAGGTGAATCTTTTTCACCGTTCCGGTGAGCGCAGACGAAACCGTGGTTTCCATTTTCATGGCTTCAATCACAAAAAGTGCATCGTCCTTTTTCACCTTATCTCCTTCTTTCACCTTTATCTCAGCAATTTTTCCCTGGAGAGGAGAGCCTACTTCATTGTCAGACTCGGCCTTCCTGTTGGATACTTTTAGAACAGTCACATTCTTGTCTTTGATGGTGATTTTTCGTGTCTGGCCGTTCAGTTTAAATGAAACCGCACGCATGCCCTCATCATCTGGTTCGGTGATATACCCCATCTCGATGATGATATTCTTCCCTTTTGCTATCTCCACAATCGCTTCCTCGCCTCGCTTCATCCCGTAGAAGAATACGGGAGTAGGTAAATGAGTAACCTCATCATAATCCTGGATGTGTTGATAATACTCCGTAAACACCTTCGGATAAAGCTTGTACGATAGAAAATCGTCAAAATCAGTCAACGGAAACTCCTGCTGAAACACGTTGAACTCTTTGTCAAAGTCTACTGGTTCCAAGCTATCGTTGGCACGACCTTGCAAGGGTTTTTGATTCTTCAAAATCAGCTTGCTGATCTCCGCCGGAAATCCACCATGTGGCTGTCCCAAGTCTCCTTTGAAGAAGCCGACAACAGATTCTGGAAACGAAAGCGTATCTCCTTTTTCAAAGATTTCTTCAGCAGTTAGGTCGTTGGCAGTCATGAACATGGCCATGTCACCGACCACTTTGGAGGATGGCGTGACTTTTACAATGTCACCAAACAGGCCATTAACAATCGCATAGTTTTTCTTAATCGTTTCAAACTTGTGTTCCAAGCCAAGAGCGATAGCTTGGGGTCTCAAATTAGAATACTGTCCTCCGGGAATTTCATGATCATAGACTTCAGCTGTTCCTGCTTTTAAACCCGATTCAAACGGATAATAAAACTCGCGCACATCCTCAAAATAGGTTGAGTGCTCATTAAGCGATGGTAAATTCATTTCCCTTCCTCTCTCATGGTATTGAAGTGTGGCTACCAATGAGTTAAAGTTTGGCTGAGAGGTCAGCCCAGACATGGAGGCAAGAGAAACATCCACAATGTCCACGCCTGCCTCGATTGCCTTCAGATACATTGCTGCCTGCATGGAAGAGGTGTCGTGTGTATGGAGGTGAATCGGCAGATCTACCGCTTTCTTTAGCTCAGAAACCAGCAACTGGGCGCTGTATGGTTTCAATAATCCAGCCATGTCTTTAATGGCCAACATATGTGCTCCTGCATCTTCCAACTCCCTCGCCATATCGAGGTAGTACTGCATCGTAAATTTTTTCTGACCATTATCCTGAATTTCTCCAGTATAGCAGATGCATGCCTCAGCGAGTGACTCTGTTCGTTCCCGAACTGCTTTGATACTGACCTTCATATTCTCAATCCAGTTCAGTGAATCGAAAATCCGGAAGATATCCATCCCATTTTCAGCGGTTCTTTCAATGAATTTTTCGATCAGGTTATCCGGGTAGGCGGTATATCCTACACCATTGGATCCTCTTAGCAGCATTTGGAATAAAATATTCGGAACAGCCGCTCGCATAAGTTGCAATCGTTTCCATGGGCTCTCCTTCAAGAACCGCATGGACACATCAAAGGTGGCTCCTCCCCACATCTCCATGGAAAAAATTTCTGGATTTTGCTGTGCGTAGCTCGCCGCAACCTTTAGCATATCTTCTGTACGAAACCTGGTCGCCAGCAAGGACTGATGCGCATCCCGCCATGTTGTGTCTGTGAAATGTACCTTGGGGTCGTCTTTGATCGACTGAACAAATTTCTCACGCCCAAGCTTCTTTAACAGATCACGTGTACCTTCTGCTACTGGCATTCCTTTTTGCACTGCAGGTATTTTGGGTGTTCTGAATGTACGGTTTGGATCAAAACTCTTTACATCCGGGCTGCCGTTTACAGAAATCTCCCCGATGTAGTTCAATGTTTTGGTGCCTCTATCGAAACTCTTTTTGATCTGGAAAAGCTCCTGATGATTGTCAATGAAATTGACGGTGGCATTTCCTGTGAAGAAATCCTCGGTGTATATCACGTTTTCAAGGAATCCTATGTTTGTTTTTACCCCTCTTACCCTAAACTCCCGTAAAGCACGATGCAACCGCTGTGCGCTCCCCTTGAGGGTTCTTCCTTTGGCTGTCACTTTTACCAGGAGGGAATCGAAGAAAGGTGAAATCTTTACCCCATTGTAAACATTCCCTGCATCGAGTCGGATGCCAAATCCACCCGCACTTCGGTAAGCGATGATGGTGCCATAGTCCGGCTTGAAACCATTGGAGGGGTCTTCAGTAGTGACGCGACATTGTACCGCAAAACCACGTGTTTGAATATCTTCTTGTGAGTGGATGAAAATCTGTGGATGTGAGAGCTTACACCCGGAAGCTATCAAAATTTGTGACCGTACAATGTCTATCCCAGTGACTTCCTCCGTTATGGTATGCTCTACCTGCACCCTTGGATTCACTTCTATGAAATAAATGTGTTCGTCAGGATCCACCAAAAACTCTACCGTTCCTGCATTGTTGTAGTTGACTTGCCGGGCTATCTTCAGTGCGTATTCATACAGTTTCTCACGTGTAGCGTCCTTGAGGCCGACACTCGGAGCTACCTCCACGACCTTCTGAAAACGACGCTGTACGGAGCAGTCGCGCTCATAGAGATGAACAATGTTTCCTGCATTATCTGCCAGAATCTGTACTTCAATGTGCTTCGGATTCTCAACATATTTTTCCAGGAAAATCGTATCGTCACCAAAGGCTTTGCTCGCTTCTGACCTAGCTTCATTGAAAGATTTAACAAGCGACTGTTCATCTCGAACCACTCGCATTCCTCTACCACCTCCTCCAGCTGACGCTTTCAAGATTACCGGATAGCCAATTCTTTTCGCCTCCTTTTTAGCAACATCTTCTCCGGATAAGATCTCCCGGTTATCTTCAATCACAGGCACTTCTGCAGCCCGTGCCACTTTCTTGGCCATTACTTTATCTCCTAATTGCGACATTACTTCTGGCTCTGGCCCGATGAATGTAATCCCTTCTTCCCTACAGCGCGTAGCAAATGTGACATTCTCGGATAGGAAACCATAGCCTGGATGGATGGCATCCACCTCATTTTCTTTCGCCACCGAAATAATTTCTTCAATGTCAAGGTATGGCTTCAGCGGTTCTTCGTCTGGCCCGATCTGGTAAGCTTCATCTGCTTTGTATCTGTGCAATGAATAGCGATCCTCAAATGTGTAAACCGCGACCGATCTAATATGTAACTCTGAGATTGCACGTAATACCCGAATACCAATCTCCCCTCGATTGGCCACCATTATCTTTTTGAAGAACTTTTGATTTTCCATACGTGATGGAAATTAAGGAAATCGGCAGACAATCCATAAACAATGTAGACAACTACATTTATTTTCATTACATTAGTGTAGTCAACTACATAAATATGAAGTACGATTTCGTAAATGAGACAGGGTATTTGGGCTTAGCCGTGCGATTAAAGCGTTTGAGTGAGGCGATGGTTCACAGTGGACGCCAGATGTATAAAGCACTAGGCAAAGACATAGAGCCTAATTGGTTTTTGGTTTTTAAGCTTTTACAGAAATATGATCAACTCTCTGTGACCGAAATGGCCACTAAACTGCACTTCTCACACCCATCGGTGATCACCATTGTGAGCAAGATGGAGCTAGCTGGGTACCTGACCTCCACAGTGGACAAAACAGATTCCAGAAAAAAGAACTTCACGCTTTCTCAAAAAGCTGAGGACAACTTGCCTGAATTTGAGCAGATATGGGCTGCTGGAATAGAAGGTACCAAAAAGCTCTTTCCCGAGGGAAGCAACTTCATGGATCAATTGGAAGCCTTGGAAATCCAATACAGTCAGCAAGATTTTAAAACACGTACATTAAACGAACTAGGCAATGAATAACTCACTCGACTTTACTCCTGAACACTTTGAAAAACTCCTTAATAAAACCTCTGAACTGGTCCTTCATCAGCATGACAACATGGAAGAAAAGAAGGCGTACCACTATTTTGCTCAGGCCGAGGTAGAAAGTTGGTTTGATGAAGGGTTGCCAGAAGAAAGCTTAGCTCCTGAGCGCGTGCTCGATCTTTTCAAAGAAAAGGTGATGGATACAGCTACCAACAACCTGGGGCCTTACATGTATGCTTATGTAATGGCTGGTGGCTCGCAGATGTCACTGTTGGCCGAAAAATTGACTGCCACCATCAATCAGAACGTAGGAAAATGGCATCTGGGTCCTGCAGTAAGCGAAATCGAAAAGCGTGTGGTGCAGTGGGCAGGTGAACTCACCACCTTTGGGAAAAACAGTGGTGGCGTCATGGTCAGTGGTGGATCTGCTGCGAACCTGGCCGGACTTACGGTGGCGCGGAATATCTTCTTTGAGAAACTTAAAATCCGGGAGAAAGGATTGTTTGGCATCAAAGCATTCACGGTGTATGCGTCCACTGAAGTACATGGCTGTATTGACAAAAGCATGGAGGAGCTGGGGATTGGCACTGATCAGCTAAGAAAAGTAGCGGTGAACGATGACTTCACCATTGATCTGGATGCTTTGAAAGAAGCCATTGAAAAGGACAAAGCGGATGGCTTCACTCCCTTTTGCGTAGTGGGTACGGCAGGTACGGTGAACACAGGTGCTATTGATGACCTAACAGCACTAGCGGAAATTGCCAAAGAGCATGAACTGTGGTTTCATATCGACGGTGCTTACGGTGGACTCCCTGCTTGTCTGGATTCCATCCAAAAAGAATACAAAGGCATAGAGCTGGCTGACTCCTTGGCGCTCGACTTTCATAAGTGGATGTATCAGACTTTCGAAGCTGGATGCTTATTGGTAAACGACTTCAGCATTTTGCAACGTACGTATTATAAGCGCGCTTCATACCTGGACACGAAACTGGAAGATCAAGGGCGTACCAACTTCAATGAGTACTACTTTCAGCTTACCCGAAACGCAAAAGCAGTAAAGGTCTGGATGAGCCTGAAAACGTATGGCATGCAAAAGCTGCGGACCATGATCCAGAAGGACATTGATCTGACACACTACCTCGCCGACAAAGTGGACAAAGCCGATGACTTTGACCTGAAGAGCACATCCTATCTAGCCGTTGCTTGTTTCCGTTTCACCAATCGACTCACGGATGAAACAGCGATAGAAGAGCTAAATCGTAAACTGATTCCTGCACTGGAACGGGATGGACGTGTATTCATTACGGGTACCACGATCAACAACCAGTTTGTCATTCGTGCATGCCTGATCAACCATCGGATGCACGAAGGAACAGTAGATTACCTGGTGAAAGTGATCCGGGAAGTGGGGCTAAGTCTGTGCTGAGTCGTCTGTAATTCGCAGATTTCAGTACTTTTAGTGGGGATGTTTGTTTGAATAATATCATCTGCACTACTAGAACAGAATCCAGACAATCAAATGATGAATAACCTAATAGCTTTCTTTAACAATACCATTCCGCTTTCCGAAAAGGTATTAAGCTTGATGAGTGAGGTTTTTGTTTTTGATGAACTGAAAAAGGGGGAATACTTTATTAGAAAGGGACAGTTTGCAAAAGAAATTGCGTTTTTAGAAACGGGTATTGTGAGAGCCTTTTATGTCAATAGTGATGGGAAAGAGTACAACAAAACATTTTTTTCAGCGCCTTCAATAATAGGCTCGTATGCCTCTCTCATCAGTAAACAAAAAAACACCGTCGCCCAGCAAGCACTCACCAATTGCCAAATTTGGAAAGCCCCTTTTTACAAAATTGAAGAGCTATCAGAAGGTAATTATGAAATCGAAAGGCTCAGAAGAATTATTGCCGAGAATTACTTTTTGAGTAATGAAAAAAAGGAAATTGAAATGGCAATGCTGGATGCGGACGAGCGCTATTCAATATTGCAAAAAGAATACCCTGGCATTGAATTGAAAATCCCGCAGTATCACATCGCCTCTTACCTCGGCATCAGTCCAACACAATTGAGTAGAATAAGGAACAAAATAGCTCGATAGCCTCTCATTTCTTTACATATGTAAATGCATGCGCTTTTTTAATGCGACTTCTTTGCAATAGAATTTAAATACGCTAACCCTACTAAACTTTATTGCGATGGAAAAAGAAGAAATTAAGTTATTCAGAGTCATATTTATCATTTCAGCCGTGTGGAATTTGATCGGCTCTATTTTTGGTTATTTCAACACGGCCTATACCTTCAACGGGTTTTTTGACAGAGAACTGACAGACCCCCTTATCCATGCCATTTATCAAGGAGCCTGGGGTACAACGCTGGTCTATTTTATCGGCTACTCAATTGTTGCTTACAATCCGCTAAAACATGCAGGAATTGTCATCGTAGGTGGCATTGGGAAAGTGGGTTTTGCCATCTCTTTGTTGAAATTTCATTTGTCCGGGCTTGCTAACTCCATAGTGTACATCGTTATCGTAGGTGACTTCATCTTTTCACTGCTTTTCGTTTATTACTTCTTCCGCCTGTACAAGACAAACCATAAGATCATTTGATCATGAAAATGGAGGTCAACTGGAATTTGGTGCTGCTCCTTGGCGCATCCTTTCTGATGACGCATAAAAGTGCGGGACAGAATGCATGGGAAATTGACAAAAAAGAAAGTGGAATAGTCGTTTACACAAAAGCTAAAAAAGGTTCAGTTTTCAAAGCTTTCAAAGCCGTTACTAGCCTTAAGGCGTCAGCAGATGAAATAATGGAAGTATTGAAAAACGCCGATGATTATGCCAGGTGGTACGGCTATACAAAAACGTCAAAACTTCTGAGGCATGAGAAGGACATCCAGTACAATTATGTAGAAACCATATTCCCTTGGCCCTATAGAAATAGGGATATGGTGTACAAAATGTCAATCAAAGCGCTTGACTCTGGAGTGGTAAAAATATCCCTCAATGGACTACCGGATTATATTCCAGCAAAAAAAGGAGTGGTGCGGATGAAAAAAGCAGAAGGATACATTCTGCTACAGTCCCTAGGCACCCATACTGACGTGATCTACGTGTTTCACTCCGAACCTGGTGACAATGTCCCAGGCTGGTTGGCAAACAATTCCATTGCTGAACTCCCATTTAAAACCCTACTTGGACTGAAGCGAGTTCTCAAAGAAAATAAGATCCCCTAGCATACATTACGTGAGAGAACATATCCAATCACTGGCTTAGAAACAGTCTTTTCACCTCTTCTCTTTTCAATCGCGCGATGGGAACCTGACCATCGTCAACCATCTGGAAATAACCACCTTCAGATTTCACATATTTCTTCACATGACGGATATGAATGAGGTGCGATTGATGCGGACGGTAAAACTCCTGATCCTGCAACAATTTCTCGAAGTGGCCAATGTTTCCCGAAAGCAGCAATGGAGGCTCATCAAGCCTGTATACCCGCGTGTAGTTCGCTTCTGCTTCCAGACGGATGATGCTGCTGACATGCACAAAAATGACCTCATCTTGTGTGGATAGAGCAATCCTCTTGTCCTGAACATGGTTCAGGTTATGAGAAAGTAAATCCAGTTTTTCACGCTGAGCGTCTATTGCCTCCAACTTCTTTACCGCAGCTATTAGTTCGGAGGGATCTACCGGCTTGAGCAAGTAATCCAATGCGCTGTATTTGATAGCTTTCAGCGCATAGGCATCGTATGCAGTCACAAAAATGATCTTAAAATTGATACTACTAAGTCGGTTCAGCAAGTCAAAACCTGACCCGTCTGGCATTTCAATATCCAGGAAAACCACATCGATGGTTTGGTCATTCAGCACGCGAACGGCCCCCTCCACAGACGCTGACGTCAGCACGCGCTTGATCTGAGGACAATGGTCAGAAATCAGCGAAGTAAGCAATTCGCGATTTCCAGACTCATCATCCACAATAAGTGCACTGTATTCTTTCATTCTTATTCTATTGGTAGGGTTATGCGCACACAAACCCCATTTTGATCTGTCCTGTTCGCAATCTCGATGGTGGTTTCTTTTCCATATAAGTCATTCAATGGACCGATGCGATCTTTGCTCAGCTGCAAACCAGTAGAGTTTGCCTTAGGCTTTGATAATCCCGGTCCATTGTCAAGTATCTCTATAACCAAACTTCCATTGATTGTGTGGATATTCACGACAACTTTCCCATCTTCTCGTCCGGCAATGCCATGTTTGATCGCATTTTCAACAAAAGGCTGAAGCAACATGACAGGAGTGAGCGAATCTTGATTAACCTTCTCATTTATCTTGATTTCATATTCAAAGGGGAATCTCAGTTTTTCAAGTTCCAGATACAACTCGACTAACGCCAGCTCACTGCGCAATTCATGAAACGTGTGCTCTGATGCTGACAGCACATTTCGCAAGAGCCGCGAAAGCTTGGTCAAATACGTATTGGCCACTTCATTCTTTTGCTGGGTAACCAGGTTCTGGATGGAGCTCAAGGCATTGAATAAAAAATGCGGGTTAAGCTGCGCTCTGATAGCCTTAAGTTCCGCTTCAGATAATTGCTGTTTCCATCGCAATTCTGTCTCACGTTTGCGCTGGCGCCTGCGATAGATGAGGAAAAATAAACCTCCCAATGTAAGCGTCAAAAGAAAGGTAAACCCGATCAACGCAGGTGTCTTCAACCACCAGGGCTTCAGAATGGTAAACGGATAAATCAAGCTTTTTGAATCCGGTGCGTCCTTGTAGGGCCTGACAATGAATTCGTAATGCCCAACCGGCAAATCCTCGTAGATGAACAGCCCAAAAGGATCATCCTCGTTGTAAGGTTGCGGCTGTTCGTGATAGCCTTTGAGGTAAATGAAAGCATCCTCCGTTACTTCTCCCGGAACAAATAAAAGCCCGTTGTCTGCATGTGGAAATTTGGGCCAAATCGGCAAGCCTCTCGCATCAAGTTCTGTGATATATTCCTCTTGTGCCCAATCGTATTGCGAAGTGTCCGGGTATTCTTCAAACAGGATCTGAAATTGAAAGGACAAGTAATCCGAAAAATAACTGGAAGGAAAAAGGTCAACTAATTCAATGTTTGCGTAATCCACTTTCCAGCTAACACTCAGCGAGTCCGAGGTAATATCGTTGATGAACGTATACGTATGTGCGCTTCCAGGTGAGGAGCTTAGATTAAAGCCAGATTTTCTCATTGGCTCATTGATGTATCTCGGATTTCGTGAGTTGACCAGGTAATTGCCACTGCTGATGGTCGAATCTCTGGTAATCAAGATGGAGCTATTTTCAGGAATGATGAGGTTGATCGGATGGTTCGTCACAGGATCAAATCCCTCGCACAAACTGTCGATGGGTAGGTTGATTCCCTTCAGTACCACTTCAACACCTATCCGCATGGAGCCTTTTTCAATGAAATGCTGCGCAGACAATTGTGAGCTGAGGAGTAAGAAGAGGCTTACGGGTAGGATGCTCTTCTTGAGGCATTCCCACGAAACCAACTTCCTAATCATATCATGCATTAAATCTTTCACTTGTTTAACGAATGCCGTTAATGTTTCGAGTGTTCTAGTTATTGTTTCCATAAAGTTAATTTTTTCTCGAAGCTGCTCGAACATGGCCTACCATAGGAGCTCCAATGTAGATTTGGTTATCATCGATGTATATCCGGATAGAATATGAGCAAAGGGACAGCCCCCCACTTAG
The DNA here is from genome assembly GCF_039940915.1 of Ekhidna sp. GTDB lineage: Bacteria > Bacteroidota > Bacteroidia > Cytophagales > Cyclobacteriaceae > Ekhidna. The sequence goes on along the minus strand of NZ_JBDVFO010000003.1, from coordinate 281,286 downwards.
AGTCACTGATAAGCGCACATATCCAAAATTCACCTACCACTCCCATGTAAATCTTTAGATTTCGCTAATTTCATAGCAATCAATTCAGCTCAATCAACGCATTATCCTAACGTCAACGCATTCCATAGAACCGCCTCCCAAAATGAAAAGCACACCCGTCATTAGCATACCTGTTTTCTCAATCCTGGTATTCGTTCTATTCTCCTGTTCGGATCAAAAAGCGGAGTTGATAGAGCTACCTTTTGCGAAAGATTTATTTCCTGAAGGCATTGCCATAGACAGCAGGACTAAAAAAGTCTACCTGAACAGTTTGAAAAACAAGGAAATAGTAAATAGTGCAATCAACGGCAAAAGCCCTCAAAATTTCCTGGAAACTGGTAAATACAACTATTTGGCTGGTTTCGGAATGACGATCAAAGGAGACACTTTATATGCGCTTGGCAATAGCCTTACAACAGATCAAAACGCATCCATTCTTTTGCTTTTGCAACTTTCTACGGGAGACATGATTGACTCATATTCAATCGCCGATTCGAATTTTCAATACTTAAACGATTTAGCAGTTAGCTCCAATAATGAGATTTTCATAACCGATTCTGAAAGCAATAAAATCTACAAAATTCAAAGGCCAAATAAAACCATTGAAGTCTACATCGACTCTGAAGAGGTTTCAAACTCGAACGGAATCACCATTTCTGACACAAATGACTACCTCTACCTAGCATCCATCAATGGAATCTGTGTCATTGACAGAATATCAAAAAAGCTAATAAACCAACCCAAGGAAGCTTACTTGGGTATCGATGGCTTGAAATTCTATCAAAATGATTTGTATGGAATCGTAAACGGTTGGCGTGACAATTCCCGAAATGGCTTATTCAAATTTGAGCTTAACAATGCGGGCACAGAGGTTTTGGGAAGTGAAAAAATCATCGAGTTCACGGAAGACTTTAGAACTCCCACCACTTTTGACATTTTAGATGGGCACTTATATTTTATAATCAACACCCAGCTGGACAATTTTGACACCAATACACAGGAGGTCATCGACTTGAAAAAATTAGAATCGTATAAAATGATGAAATTCAGCATCATGTAAGTGTCTAGTCCTTGCGCCAAAAAAAGACCCATAGGTCTAACAAAAGATATACGACACAACGATCGTTATAAAGTCACTAGCATTCCACCACAACATGAGAATACATTGCATCTTACTTTACCTGATTCCAGCCTTAGCTCTATCACAGGCTAACTTTCACCAACAACTTGCAGACTCAGCAGAAACCCTCTCGTTGGATCGCGTAATTTATGATCCCAGCTATTTTTCAATGGCCTATCCAAACGGAGATGTGCCTGCTGGTAAAGGTGTTTGCACCGATGTTGTCGTCAGAGCTTATCGTAAAATGGGAATTGACCTACAAAAAGAAGTGCATGAAGACATGAAAGGTAATTTTCAACAGTATCCGGACATTTGGGGACTAACCAATACCGACAAAAACATTGATCACAGGAGGGTTCCAAACTTGATGAAATTCTTTGAACGACACGGAACCACACTCAGCACATCCACCAACCCACAAGAATACAAGCCCGGCGACATTGTCTGCTGGAACCTAGGTGGGGCAATCACGCATATAGGGATAGTGACCGATGAACGATCCAATGATGGGACAAGATTCAAAGTCGTGCACAACATAGGCAGTGGACAGGTAATTGAAGACATGCTTTTTGATTTTCGGATAATCGGACATTATCGCTATCAAAAGTAGCTTCTCGATCAAGGCACCTCTCGCCATCCACCTACACGGCAAATACTATTTCACTTATCCATTTTATTCATCGCCACGGATGTTGACAATGGGTGTAGTTTTGCAACTTTGGATTTCATCCATCGCATTTTTAAAACAGACGGGGCAATAGCTGAAACACTAGCACCCATACTTAGAACAGTAATTACACATGGAAATCAACGAAGGGGAAGATCAATTGAGCAAAGAACAAATTGATCAGTGCATTTCCATTTTAGCAACATTGAATGGAGACACTCGTCAAATATTTGAGATTCCAAAGGATCAAAGAATTGAGCTTATTAAGCAAGCCGGTCGGCTATCAAGGCCTCAAAGAGACGAGTTCAAAAGGCGAAAAAAGGACGCCAAAAAAATAGCTAAACGCAAAGCGGCTGAAAAGGACAAGCACGCTCGAAACAAGACGGGCATACGAAGTGCAAGAGAAGCGGCTGTTTTTGTAGCACCTAAAATGATAGGTCAAGCTGAAGAGAAAGCAAAGCCCATTGGTAAATCAGTGGCTCCGCGCAATTGCTACGTGTGCAAGGAAATATTTACCGAGCTGCATCACTTTTACGACACCATGTGTGAATCTTGCGGTGACTTTAATTACGCCAAGCGCTTTCAAACAGCTGATCTTACTGGTCAGGTTGCCTTGGTTACAGGTTCCCGACTCAAAATAGGTTATCACATCACGCTGATGATGTTGCGAGCTGGAGCCACCGTGATTGCGACCACCAGGTTTCCCGTGGATTCTGCTTTGCGCTATGCCAAAGAAGAGGATTTTGCAACCTGGGGCCATCGACTTAAAATCCATGGATTGGATCTACGGCATATTCCCAGCGTAGAAATCTTTTGCAATTACATCGAACAGCAATACGACCGACTGGACGTGCTCATCAATAATGCCGCACAGACTGTGAGGCGTCCTGCAGGCTTCTATCAACATTTGCTACCCAATGAAGAACGTCCCCTTGCTGAATTACCTCCCGCTGTAAAAAACATCCTATCGGATCATGAAGCTTGCTTACGCGAATTGGGAGCAATCAGCTCGATGGTTGAAGGACAGGATAAGAATCTACCCGTCTCTTGGAATGCAAAACAAGTAGGCATTGGCCTGAGCGCTTCTGCAAAGTTATCGCAGATCGCCTATAACATTGATCACTCACTCTCAACGGAAGAGGTTTTTCCTTCTGGGAAAATGGACGCGGACCTGCAACAGGTGGATTTGAGAAAGACCAATAGCTGGCGATTGAAATTGGGAGAAATACATACACACGAAATGCTGGAAGTGCAGCTTGTTAACTCTGTAGCTCCGTTTGTTTTGTGCAATCGTTTGGTCCACCTTATGAAAAAGGAAAACACCGGTATGAAACACATCATCAATGTTTCCGCCATGGAGGGCAAGTTCCATAAGTTTCACAAAGAATCTCGCCATCCTCATACGAATATGGCAAAGGCTGCACTCAACATGATGACCCTTACTTCCGCAGCAGAATTTGCGAAAGATGGAATATATACCAATGCCGTAGATACCGGATGGGTCACAGATGAAGATCCCATTGAACTGGCTAAAAAGAAAGAAGAAATTCATGATTTCCAGCCACCATTGGACATTGTAGACGGAGCAGCACGTGTAATGGATCCACTGTTCGATGGCATCAACACTGGAAAGCATTGGTGTGGCAAATTCCTGAAAGACTATATACCAACCAGCTGGTAATTTGTAATTAACGTTGATTCGAATGCTGTATATTTCAACAAGTCTTCTTATCGTTACTTTCGAAAACCAAGAGCTCAACCTTTGATCAACACAAGAAACGTAAGTCAATACCATCAACTACCGATGCTCGATGGTCTAGAACTCTTGCATGCGAAATCTCACACATTGGATTTTCCTTTTCACACCCATGACACGTTTAATATCGCTCTGATTTTAGACACTACATTCAACACTAAGCTTTCTGATAAATTCTTAAAAGCCCCGTCAGGAACCCTATCCATAACAAATCCCAATGAAGTACATGCCACACCGTGTGATCAGGATTTGGGCAATTCCTTTTTTACCTTTTACGTCTCGCCGGAAGCAATCAAAGATTTTAACAATGGAGACGATGTGTTCTTCGAAGACAAGATCATTTATGATGCTGACCTCTTCCGTGAATTGTACTTCTTATCCAAGAATTATAGCAACAACCATTTTCCTTTCGAAAGTCGATTGGTGAAGGCATTGAAATCATTGGTGACTAATTATGCGACTGTCAAGCCTACCAGCCTCGCAACCACTAGACTTTTTCAAAGTTTTCTTAACGAGACCAAGTTTGACTCCTTTTCATTGGAAAAAACTGCTTCACAATTCGGGATAAACAAATACAAGTTCATTCGCTTGTTCAAGCAAGAGACAGGGTTAACACCAAACAACTACGTCCTTTTAAAGAAAATAGAACAAAGTAAAAAAATGCTCAAAAATGGCAAATCAATTTTCAGTGTAGCGATTGATTGTGGTTTTTACGATACTTCGCATTTCTACAAAAATTTCAGGCGGTTTACTGGAGTAAACCCATTGGATTTTCAAAATGCGCTTTTCATAGAGTAGTGAAATATTTTACAATAGACTAGCTCATCAAAACTTCATCTTTGGTTCAAAATAAAAAGAACATGAAGTTTTATCTCTCCATCATTATTACACTAACGTCCAGTTTTACATTCGCTCAAGACGAATCTACGCTCGACGTGTTTAACAAAGAACAGCTCTTAGAAGATTACGATCTAGTCGTTTCATCCTTGAAAGAAGCTCACCCAGGACTTTATTGGTATACCAGTTTCGCAGCATATGAAGCAATTTTCAAGCAAAACAGGGATAAGATTCATGATGGGATGAGCTCATATGAGTTTTACAGAGTGTTATCATTCATTGTATCTGCGGATAAAGAAGGTCACTCAAGTGTTTCATCCTCAAAGGATATAGGAAATTATACACGATCAGGTGCAAAACACTATCTGCCATTTGGAATAAAAACAATCAATAAGGAGCTGTATTTGATCAACGATTTAGGCACTTATGAAACAAAAGGCAAGGTCATTAAAAGCCTTGATGGAGTTTCCATAGATACGATCCTGCAAACCATATTCAATCACACATCAAGACTATCTGATGGGTTCACCACTACGGGGAAATATAAGAACTTAGATCGCTTTGGATTTTCAGGAAGTTACCTGGATTTCATCCATGATTTTAAGAAAACGGATGTTTCTCTTGGTCTCATCGATCCCAAAACAAATACAGAAACAGAGCTATCGATTTCAATGGTAGATAGGGATAGCCTCATCTCTATTTCAAAGGAAAACCCAAGGAAAAAAAATGAACGAAATAATGGACTTTATTCCTTCGAAATAAGATCAAACACAAAAACAGCCTTGCTCAACTTTAACAGTTTTAGCTATGGAAGTTATGAACGGGAAGGACTCAATTTCGAGCATGCAGTTGATAGTCTTTTTGACATAATCACGAAGGAAAAAGTTAAAAATCTCATCATAGATATTCGGAACAACAGTGGCGGATCGGAAGGTGCTGAGGACTATCTATACTCCTACCTTACCCGTGAGCCATACAAAAAATACAACTACGTCGTATCAAGTGCTTTGACCTATTCCTTCATCGATTTCACAAATTACAAAGACCGCGAAGAAGACCTATATGGATGGCTTTGGGATGAACACTACCTGACCAATGATGGATTGTTTTTAAGGAAAACAGAGGTATTGCCAACTGAATTGCCACAAAAAAAGCCCTTCAAAGGGAATGTATACATTCTGATTTCGGGAAAAACATATTCGGGTGGTTCAGAATTTGCCTCAATTGCCAAATCGCAAAATAGGGCAACATTCATTGGTGAAGAAACCGGTGGAGGGTTTTATGGGCAAACCAGCGGTTCTTATATTTTTCTACTTCTACCAAACACACAAATGGAAATAAGAATACCACTACTCAAGTTTTCAACAACCTTTAAGAGTGATGACATTCCACTAGGGAGAGGGGTAATACCGGGCCATCAGGTTGGCCCTACTTTCGAGGAATACTCGGATGGGATAGACGCTGAATTGGAATATGTTTTAGCATTGATTAAAAACGGCAAGTAATTTTCGCACGCAAATCATCATTTCATATTTTCGGTTAATTTCAGTTTTGATCGCACCTTTCCATTAAGGTAGTCTAGCGGCATTATTGTTGTTCTATAAAACCAAAACTGAATGAAGACTGTGATCCTCCGAAAAACCGATAAAAAGATTGCCATCATGAAAAGACTAATTTTTGGGTTAATGCTAATGCCTGCGCTTTGCCTCCAGGGGCAGGAATTAACAAGCGGAGATGCTACGGTAGTTGATCGGATAAAGAAGACTACCTCTTTCATTTATGAAAACAAGGACGAAACGTTTTTCTTTCTTACCAATACCCAGCTGGAAGCCGCTAATACACATGGCACTTCACTAACCGCTCACCTAAGAGATGGATTCATCAATCGGGCAATCACAATCAGCTTGACGTCAAATGGGCAATTGTCTTCCGAATTCTATTTTGACGATCAACAGCTGATCTATGTGTATCAGACCTTTGAATTTTTTGCGGAAGCACCAAGTCGCAGTAAATGGAAAAATTTTAAAGGGATTTCTGGATGGGAAAGTCGATACTACTTCATCAATGAAGAATTGAATTTTCAAAAACACCTGGGCAAAGAAATCCTTGCAAAAGAGGGCGACATCCATGCTTTAAAAGAAAGTGCCAATGCAATCCGTCGGTATATCTTAGAGAATAAATGAGCTAACCTTACGGTCTCTGATTTAAGTTAAAAGCAGTACGGCTATGCAAAAAATACCCTTTGCGCTTATCTATAGTAGAATATTGATTGGACTGGTGATAGGCATATTGGCCATTTATCAGCCCGAAGGCCATGCAATATGGATTGTCGGCCTGATGGTTTTTGGATTGCTTACGGATGTTTTTGATGGAATCATCGCGCGCAAACTCAATGTATCCACAGAAAAACTTCGAATATGGGACTCCAATGCAGATCAATTTTTTTGGCTGCTGACCATCAGCTCCATTTTCTATCTCAACTTCACGTTTGTGAAAGAAAACATCACCTGGATCGCTCTTGTCGTATCTCTGGAGTTGTCGTCTTACCTCATAAGCTACCTGAAGTTCAAAAAACCAATCGCTACGCATTCCATACTCGCGAAGCTCTGGACGCTTACGCTACTTTGGTTTTTGATTGACCTGACACTGAACCCGGTTAGTCAGTTGCCTTTCATCCTGTGCATTGCATTAGGAATTGTATCACGGATTGAGATCAACCTGATCATTCTTGCATTGAAAAAATGGACCACTGATGTTCCTTCCATTTTTGCAGTTTCCAAAATAAACCGAGGCATACCCATCAAAAAGAACAAGCTCTTCAACAGTTAAATATCTACTGCATCCTTGTTGCATATCCAATAGACAAGAGCCAAGCAACCGCTGGGAGAAGATCGCTTCACCAAGGTTCGCGATGACGATTACCATAAAAGATAACGTCACTGCGAGGGAGGAATGACCGAAGCAGTCTCGAAGACGAGTAAGTGTAGAACAAGCATCAGATCGCTTCATCTAAGTTCGCGATGACGGTAACATGCAAGTTCAGGCGCTTCATTCTCAAAAAAATGAATTTGCATTGCAAATGATCACATGCGTTTTACGAAATGTTATAAAGCGCTCTATCATTTTCTTCCAAGCTTGAGTAGATTTGAGTGCACACCATCATTCATGGTGCTTAATCGCTACTTAAAAAAAACGCTTACTAAAATGAAAAAAATCAAAATCACCGTCCTATTCCTCGCAATCTGTTTCACATCTTATACCCAAACCAATACATTTCCTACAACTGGTTTTGTAGGTATTGGAACAACTAGTCCTAACGAGCAATTAGAAGTGGCCGCACAAGGTCGATTCTTCGTGGGTGATGGTGGAGGAGCTTCTAGAAGAGGGATTCTTTTGCAAGGAACTGGGACTTATACAAGGATAGTTGCTCATGATTACGGGATATCTACAGGTATTGATTTAGTATTACAAGATACCGGAGGAAAAGTAGGTATCGGAACTACTAGTCCTACCCAACTTATCGATCTTTTGTCTGTCAATAGAGCCATAGGCCAATTTAGAGGGAGCCATATCACAGATTCCTATTTCACCATAGGCAACACGAGTAGTGGTCATGCTAAACTTGTGCTAGATGGACAAAATGGAGATGCATTCGGAGGAGATTACGCAACTATTTACAATGTAAATAGCTCAAATGCTACTGATCGGCATCTCAGATTTCAAACAAATGCTACCGATAGAATGACTATAGATGGTAGTGGAAATATTGGCATTGGAACCACAACTCCATTAAATAAATTAGATATAAGACTTGGGAATTCTTATGGTTATACAGCACGTTTTTCTGAACAGAATGGAGCTGGAATAATTCTGGGTGTTGACCCAAACAATGATGAACCATTATCTGGGTTTATCGGTCATACATCATCAAATAGAAACATTAATTATGCAGTCTTTGGTATTGGGAAGCACGTATTCAAAACTGATGCAGGAGCCTCTATGGCAATATCAAATACTGGCAATGTTGGAATCGGAACCACAACTCCCCAATCCAAGCTCGCAGTGGAAGGCCAAATCCGAGCGACTGAAGTGAAAGTATTGGCGGATATCAGCGTTCCGGATTATGTATTTGAGCCAGACTATAAGCTTCGAACACTTGAAGAAACCAAGAAATACATCGCTGAAAACAAGCACCTTCCGGAAATACCGTCTGCGGCTGAGATCGGTGAAAACGGGATTGACCTGGGCGACATGAACATGAAGCTGCTGAAGAAAGTTGAGGAACTCACCTTGTACATGATAGACATGAACGAACAAGTTCAACTGCTGAAGTCCGAAAACACTGAATTAAAGGAAAAAGTGAAAGTGCTCGAGAAGGAGTAGCATTTTTCAGTAATCATTCCGTCATTGCGAATCTGAGAAACTGGGATAAGCTGATCTTAAGGAGGAGATCGTTCCACTAAGGTTCGCGATTACGGCATCATTCAAGTTCAGTTGTTTGATTCCTCAACCGAATCGAGGCATCTTTGCAAGGCATGATTGATACCTCCCTCGATTCGTTCAACTTCTATTTTTTCCTGGCCGTCATTCAGGGATTCATACTGGCAGGTGTAATTCTACTTAAGAGGCCCAGAAACAAACCCAATACCTACCTGGGTATACTGATTTTTTTGTTTTCGCTTTCGCTACTCCACTTGATTTTGGAGTCGTCGATCAGCGGGTTCAACGCGAAGTTTCCCATACCAATGGACTTCAGCCTGGCATACGGTCCCCTCGCCTACCTGCATGTGCTTTCTTTAAAAGAGGTCAAGAGTAAGACGACCTTTCGCACGTATTTGCACTTCCTCCCCAGCTTGCTTTTAGATGGCTTCCTTTTCACCGGTACTTTTCTATTCATCCGATCCAATGAGGATTGGGCCTATGCCAATCTTGAGGCTATCCAATCTTTTGCGCTCATCATGATCGCTTTGGGACTGCTGCAGCTCGGAATCTACACCTACCTGATCTATCGAGCGTCAAAATCCATTCGATTATTGCCAAAGGAATTTCCTGCAATTCGAAAGTGGTTCAAAATCATCACCATCACCTGGCTGGTGGTCATCGGTTTTTTAGCAGTCGCAGTTCCGGTCGCACTCCTCAATATTGAGCAGTTGGATGATAACTCCTACCTCATCTATCGTCCATTGGGTATCATCATGGGCCTATACATCTATGGACTTGGGTATTTATACCTTCTCAAATACATCAATCCGATCAATAAATACATCGGCAAATCTGCAAAAATTAAGTTTACAGATCAGCAGGTAGAAGAGCACAAACTTGCACTATTGGCCGCCATTGAAAACGATGAATTATTTCGTGATCAGAAGCTGAGTGTAAACAAACTCGCGGAGCACTTGCAGTGGCCCATCAATGATGTATCGCTGATCATCAATGAATCTTTAGCCACCAATTTCAACGACCTCATCAATGAATACAGGGTGCGCGCATTCAAAGATTTAGCTGGTCAATCTGAGGTTGAAAAATACTCCATCCTTGGCATTGCCCAAGAGGTAGGCTTTGGCTCCAAAGCTTCGTTTTACCGTGCTTTTAAGAAGGAAATGGGCATTACGCCCAGTGAATTCCTCAAATCAAGCACCTAAAAGGTTTCAAATTCCCATATGAGACTCCTTTGATTTTTTTGATCCCACAGCCAGCTTCAGCTTTGATCAAAAAACAAGAATGACTAATTATTTTATCTGCATTGTGATGCTCATAGTGACCATGACCAATGCCATTGCTCAAAACCCAAGCCTGAGTCTGAAACAGAAGAAGTATAAAACTTCAGAAGAAATCGTGATATCAGGTGAGGTGGGATATCTCAGTGTACCAGAAAACAGAACAAACCCTGACTCACGAACCATCAAGATTAAATACATCCGTCTTAAAAGTCTATCTGAAAACCCTAAAGAACCTGTCATTTATTTAGAAGGAGGTGGCAGTGCTTGTACGTGGCAAGCTGAGAATCCGAAATACCTGAATGACTGGATAGACATACTTGAAATATCGGATTTGATCTTCATAGATCAGCGGGGCACCGCAGACCGAAAGCTCATTCATATCCAAAAAAATGGCTACCCTGAAAACTTTTTTGTTTCAGAGCATGCAGCCACCACCTATTATCAAAGTTTCTCCGAAGAGGCTCTTGAAGCATTTGAGAAAAAAGGGCTTGATGTTCAAGGATACACCATAGAAGCGCACGCCGAAGATGTTAATGCGCTTGTAGAAGCATTGGAAATTGATGCCTACTCAATCTTTGGGTTCAGCTTTGGTACAAGCATCGGCATGGCGTTAATGAAATTGCATGAGGATAAAATAACCAATGCGGTGCTGGTTAGCGCGGATGGACCTCATCAATCATTCAACTATCCTTCCTATTTGGACAGTCATTTCAAGAAAATTGCAGAAATGGTTAGCCAAAATGAGGAAATCAGTCAGGTCATTCCCGATCTGAATGTGCTCTTGAAGCAGGTGATGGAAAAACTGGAAAACAAGCCTACCGTGGTTTCTGTGAAACATCCACTCAATAAAAAGTCATTAGATGTAAAAGTGGGTGCTTATGGTTTAGGCCTGATCCTCAGGCTTGATATAGATGACGTCAATGATATCCCCGTGATTCCTCGACTCCTCTATGGCATTGATCAGGGAGATTACTCCCTATTGCAGTGGTTTGTACAAAAAAGAATAAGGTATGCCCTCGGATTGCCAGGCAATGGCATCAATCAAGGAATTGCATCCGGTGTTTCTCCTGAGCGACTGAAGCGCATTCAAGACGAAGCTGAGACAAGCCCTTTCGGCAATGTGGTGAATTTTCCATTTGGTGCAGCCGTGAGTGTCTGGCCACAAACAACCTTGTCCTTCGATACCTCGACCCCTTTAACTACCGCCGTGAGAACGCTATTCATCACCGGTGATCTGGATTGCCGAACACCCGTACAACAGGTGAATGAACTTGCCAAGGGTTTCAGCAATGTCACGCATCTGGTAGTGAGAAATGCAGGCCATGAGCAAGCCATGTGGGATAGTGATATTTGGAGTGGAGCAATACCTCAATTTTTGAAAGGAGCGGATGTTTCAGGGATAGATGCGTACTATTCAAACATCAAGTTTCTTCCACTAACAGGACCAGCCAAAAGTCATCCATCACTCGAATGATAAACCGGAAAAACCCTCCACATTCTAAGCATGGAGGGTTTTCATATATCCTTTTCACCTACTTAATTCCCTTTTTTCTTTCGCAGACGTTCCACGTTTCGTTGAGCTCGAGCCAACTCGCGCTCTGCTTCACGCAGCTCTTGATCCAAAAGCTGCGGATCCGTGGAGTTTGGGTTGGCTGGAGGACTTGGCGATGAAGGAATCATTGGCGTCCATGTTTGGGTCTCGTGCTTCTGAATGATATCCCGGAGATCATCACCCAACTCATCTATCAGGTCATAGAAATCGTCCGAACTTAACTCAAGGTTAAGGCTAAGTCGCAATTTGTTCTCGGTGAGTCTGCAATTGAAGTAGGTTCTGCCACCAACTTCTCGTTCCCACTCATATGCGCTTCCTACATCGGTCAGGTAGCTGGGGCTTAGTCGCTCTTGCAAAATTCGCCGTACTTCACTGTGCTTATCTTCATCAAAGCGGGCTTCAAATTGGTACGAATCGCTGGAGCGGGTAATGCTCGATTCTGAACTAATTGTACTACCAGAAGTAGTGGTTCTTGAAGTTGATTTACTGCTGCTTGTAGATTGTGCGAATGCGCCAATGGCAGCAATCAAAGCGAGTGTCATTGTTAATTTTTTCATGTCCATTTCAGTTTTTTCTTGAGCCAAATGTAGTACCCGAAATGAAGATAACTGTAGATTTAAGTAACGTTAACCTGACTTTAACTCAGCGGCTTTTTTCATTAACATACGCGAAATTCCAGGCCCACGCCACGGATACTTTCGATGGAAATATTGGAGTCGTCTTTGAAGTATTTTCGTAGCCTGCTGATGAATACATCCATGCTTCTCCCCGAGAAGAAGTCACTACTTTTCCAAACGGCACTCAAGATATCTTCCCGCTTGACGACCCTGTTTTTGTTGGCTACTAAAAACTGAATCAACGCTACTTCTTTCTTCGTCAGATTTTGGATCTCATCAGCCCTGGTCAGCGTGAGACGAGCAGGATGTAAAGCATACGAACCGATACCCAAGACTTCATGACGGTCCGAAGAGCTACTTCGAACATGTCTCTTCATGATGTTGTTTAAACGTAAAACAAGCTCATCGGCTTCAAATGGCTTTTCAATGTAGTCGTCCGCACCCAACTTCAGCCCTCTGATTTTATCTTCTTTGAGTGTTCTGGCCGTCAAGAATATGAAAGGCATTTCCGGATGAATATCGATGAGTTTCTCCGCTAGCGTAAACCCATCCATTTTCGGCATCATCACATCAAGCACACAGATGTCAAAGGCATTGTTTTCAAAAAATCTGAGGGCCTCCTCTCCATCTTTTGCGCTAGTGACGTCAAAGTCAAATACTTTGAGGTATTGGGCGAGCACATTCCTTAGATCTTCGTCATCTTCCGCTAGCAAAACATGTCTATTCATCTCATGAAATTTAAGTTAACGGTAACTCTATGGTGAATACACTCCCATCTCCCGAGCTGCTTTTAACAACTATGCTCCCTCCATGCGCGATTACCACCTGATTTGCATAATAAAGGCCTAATCCCAACCCTTTCACGTCATGCGTCTCTTTATTACCAGCTCGATAAAATTTCTCAAACAGGTTATTTTGATCCTTCGCTAAAACGCCTATTCCATTGTCCTCAATTACAATGCTCATTGTAGCATCCATGGTTGCACGGAATAGAAGCTTCGGTACTCGTTCATTGTACTTCACCGCATTTTCCAACATGTTTGATATGGCGGTAGATAAATAAAAAGGGTCGATGAGTATCTGTTCTTCTTTCAGGTTAAACTCCCGTACCAGATCCATATTCACCTCCTGCATCGCAAGTTCAAAATCGTCCAGAAGCGCCGTTAGAAAATCCTGCGCATTAATAAACTCCTTATTCAAGTGTATTTCACTGTAGTTGAGGGAATTATCCAATACCTGATCGAGTAGTTTCTGAAGTTTCTGATTCTGCCTTTCGATGATATCAATCGTGTCCAAGTGCTGCTTGCCTTCGTTTCTGAGCATTTCTGTAGCTAGTGCAAGTGTAGTAAGTGGTGTCTTGAATTCATGAGAGATGTTATTAATGAAATCTGTCTTCACCTCTGCAATCTTCTTTTGCGTAATCAAGTTTTTGATGGAATAGAAAAGCACCCCGAAAACGAATAGGAATATTGTGGTGGAAATGAGCAAAAACCCTTTCATCTGAAGCAACACCCCATTCTCCCGTCCTTCAATATTCATCAAGGTTTCAGTCTCAAAATTGAGTCGCAGCATTTCAGAAACCTCCCTTCCATCTCGAAGGGTAGTGTATGTATATTCTGAGTAGGAAGTAGATTGCCCCAATTCATATTCCTCACCCCCAAAATCATCTCCAAGAATGTAGGATTTCGAATCCGTCTCTTTGGAATACAGCGTGTCATTTTGCAAAGAATCTAGAATGATAATGGATCGTACTTTTTTGTGGAATTGAACTCTGGAAGAGCCTGCGTTTTCTTTTAGGACTTCTCTTAAAACTGAAAGAAACTCTGGATTCATCTCTGCAGTTTTCTGTCCAAATCTGTCTAAAACCTGCCCTCGCTGGATTAGTCCCTGCTTGTACTCGGCGGCAGTTTCAATCATATAGTCCCGCCATTCGGATCGCATTGAATCGATTTTGGTGAGATGATCGTCAATCAGCGAAACCTCATCTCTGGTCTGCTTGATAAAAGAATCCTTTTTGAGTTGGTAGGTGTTGTTCACCAAATACAGCTGTACGGCGGACAGGGCAATTAGCCCTACAATTGAGGCAATTATGAGAAGTGTAATCTTGCGCTTCATCTCTAAGGTTAAACCTAGCAAAGAATCCAATGTAAGTTTCACTTGTTAGGTTCATTAACCTAACATTAACCCAACTGAAGAAATCTGATTAAGGTCAGTGCGGAATTACCTCCGCTCGTTCAAATCGTTGATTGCCGTCTGCAACTCTCGCTTAAGCTTCACCTGAGCTTCTCGGGATTTTACCTTGTGCTCCTCAAACTCGGAGTTGAGTATGTCGTGTTCTTTTTTCACACGGGTAGTCACATGGTTACTTCGCATGTACATCAGGTAAGCGATCACTCCCAGTACGGCTAAAACTATAATGATCAACCAAACCATCAAGTGATAGCCCACCTTGGAAAATGAAATGCCCATAAAGCTGATGGAGTCGTTTTGGTTAAGGCTTTCGTCCAATTCAGATTGAAGGCTTGCAACATCAGCATTTAATTTCACAATCATTGCTTGTTGATCAATGCGCTCTGATCTTAACCCGCTAATCGTACGTGTGTTCTGTGTCAGTGAATCCGACACTTCAGACCAGAAACCATTCAAAGTTGTCCGCGGAATTACCTTGTACTGCTCGTATGTTTCTGTATTTTCCAGTATGTCATTATACTTCTCTTGCAAAGTCTCCTGTCCGATCGATCGGATTGAAATTGTACAAACAAACGCCAGAATCAAACTAAATTTTAGGGATTTCATTTTCGGTTAAGCTTCTTAAATCAACGATTCATACTAATTGAGACGCGAAGTAAATTCTTTTCCACAAAAGAGACCAAAAGATTCTAAAAAATAGGCTTTAAGTTTCGCTCATCTCTTAAATAAGTAACGAGAATCCTACTTGGAAATTATTTTATGAGCTATTATTAAACCTGTCTCTAAAGCATAGCATTCACATCGAATAGGTATTGAATTTCGCAAATTCAAGCAATCAGGTGTAATGATTCATACCCCAAGCCACTAATCAATCAAAACTTCAGTGTGAGCTCAGACTTCTATACAAATTACATATTACCACATTCAGGGATAATCATTAAGATATGCAGAGCCTACACTTCTTCAAACGATGATTTTGAAGACTATTACCAGGAAGTATGTCTTCAAATATGGCGCTCTCACGAAAAGTTCAGGGGGCAGTCTAAATGGTCAACCTGGATATATAGATTATCCTTAAATGTGTGTCTCACGCTTTATAAAAAACATAAGAATAGATCTGAAAAATTGGTTCATTCGGATCATGCATCAGCGTTAGTTCAAGAAGATACTGAGGCATTTTCGAATGATGATTTAAATCAATTGTATAACGGAATAAAAAAACTTTCAGAGACCGATAGAGCCATTATAATACTTTACCTGGAAGGGAAAAAGAATGGTGAAATAGCGCAAATAATCGGAACTAATGCAAACAACATTGGAGTGAAAGTGCTACGAATCAAAGAAAGACTAAAAAAGATTATTACTGAAAACCAAAGCTTATGAAGCAATCAATAAATCACATATGGAAAAAGGGTTTTGCCGATGAAAAATTGGTAGCTCCAAGAATAAATCAATTATACAGTCAAAAGTCAATCAATGTAGTTGAATTACTAATTGGTCGGTTCAAAAAAGAAATTATATCCTTGATCCCTCTGGCCATAGCTGTAATTGCCATCAACATAATACTCGATAATGACTATGCCATTTTATGGGGGTTCATAGGTGCAATGCCACTTCTACTTTTCTTCTACTTAGGGAAAAGACAAATTAAATCTCTCATCAACATAGACTATAAAAGTAATTGCTATGAATATCTTATATCGGTTAGGGATCGAATAAACTCCATAGCCAAATTCAACAAACGTCTTTCAATATCAAGCGTTCCGATATTGCTCTTTCCCATGCTGGTCTATACCTACTACAATCAAAAAGGAAGGAGTATTGGGGATCTCTTTGGAGTAGAGGGTATAGATCTACCGATAGGCTGGATTTTTATGATCCTACCTATAATGATGCTAGTTGCTTTTATAGTAGCGGAGTTCGTTTTTAACATATCCATGAAGAGAAACACAGCTACCCTTACTGCCATCATTGAGGAGATAGAAGTTCTTAGAAAATAGAAAACCTAAAATAACTAGTCAGTCTCTGTATAGGCACTCGCCACTATGGTGCGAGGAAATTCATACCCTTTTCCTCCATAGCATAGGTGTGAGCAACCAATCATGAGTGTGTCGCTGGGGGCAATGATGTACTTTCTTGGAATATACGACTGGTCCCCTTCTATGTCATAGTCTCCTCGGATAATGGTAGTGATGGAACGATCTGAAATGTTAGTAAGTGCCAATCGCTGACCACAATCATCTTCTCCGCAAGGTTCACCACTATTGATCACTAGAAATTCTGTTAGCTCATTAGCCATTTCTTCGCCATGCCATTCAATGCCTTCTCCTTCATCATCAAACACCATAGCTACTACATCACTCCACGTAAGCTGGTCTACATCTTCAGCTGTGGATGTTTCCCGTTCTTCCGATTGATCTGCTTCACCTGTTTTGGCTGTTTGACTGCAAGATGTCAAGATGATTCCGATCAGAAGTGCATGGAGGAACTGTGTTGCTTTTTTCATTTTGATAGTTATTTGTTAGTTAAAGCATGTGATGAGAACTGTCACTAAATTATCCATTGATCACATATTTACAGTATAAATACGTCAAACACGTAATTTTAACATGGAACAATCCGTAAAACATTCCAATGAATTTCAGCAGCTTTAAGATCAAACATGCGTTTGTGCTGGCCATTTTGGTAAGCTGCCTCCTCATTCTGCGTCAATACATTGACTACCTCATCAATGATTATGGATACGATTTTAGCTGGTTTGCAGTTTCAGCTCGCATTGGAATCAACTATTTCATGTGGGGTGCTTTGTTTCTGATCATGCTAAAGATTGCGGCATACTTTCAACATCGACAGACCAATGTAAGAACGATCCTTATTCACCTCGTCCTGAGCATCCTGATTGCAGGAGTGCATAGAATTCTGGCGGTTCGCATCTATGATCTCGCCTACTATGCTTATGCAGGATTCTTGAGAGACCTTTTTACACCGGGAAATAAAGTAGCGATTGGTGCCGGGCTATTTTCCAGTTTTCTTGAATATTGGATTATCATGGGGCTGATTATGGGAATATCCTACTATGTCAGCTATTCCAAACAACAAAAAGAACTTAATGAAGCCAAGCTTAACGCTTTGCAAATGCAGCTGCATCCCCACTTTTTATTCAATACGCTCAACTCAATCACCTCCCTCATCGACATTGATCCAAAGAAAGCACAAAAGATGCTTACGCAACTTGGCTTCCTAATGCGGGAAATCTTAGAACAGGACAAAAAGCAGCGCATTCCATTGGCGAGTGAAATGGACTACATCAAAGCATACTTAGAAATCGAACATATCCGCTTCCAAGACCGGCTTAATCTCGACTTTTCAATAGATGAAGCTGTCACAAAAGCACAAGTACCTGCGCTCTTACTTCAACCAATCATTGAAAATGCCATCAAACATGGTATATCTAAAAGGCCACAAGGTGGCACCATATCGGTACATGCATCAAGATCTAATGGGGCCAGAGTGACAATTGAAGTGGCGAATGATATCCAAGAGTTCAACGGCAATATAAAAGAGGAAGGCTATGGAATAGGCACTTCCAATGTGTCAAGTCGATTGCAGCAAATGTATGGCGAAAACCAAACGTTTAATCAGCGAAAAGATGGCACTAAGTACATTACCGAAATCACTTTTCCTTTTCAAGAATCATGATTAGAGCAGTAATTGTAGATGACGAGTACCTCGCTCGTCAGCGTATTTTAAAGTTATTAGAAGCCCATCCTGAAATCAAGGTGGTGGATGAAGCAAAAAATGGAACACTAGCAGTAAAAGCAATTAATCTCAAGGAACCAGATTTAGTGTTTCTAGATGTCCAGATGCCAGACTTTGACGGGTTTGAAGTTGTGAAGAAAATCAAACCTTCGCAGCTCCCCTACATCGTTTTCACCACGGCATTTGATAGCTATGCAATCCAGGCCTTTAACATACACGCATTGGACTACTTACTCAAGCCCATCGATGAGGATCGCTTCAATGAGTCAATCCAAAAACTACGGAAGTACTTCGAAGTGCTAAAGACATCCGCATTTAATGAAAAGCTGATGAGAATGGTGAAGGATTTTGAGCGACCTCAAAACACATTTATCAGTCAAATCACCATAGCAGACCGAGGGTGGGAACATGACGTGGAGTTAGATGATGTGCTTTACATTGAAGCCAATGGTAATTATGTAAATCTCCAAACGATGGATAAATCACACTTGTATCGGTCAACCATGAACACACTATCCGAACAACTAAACCCAGATGATTTCCTTAGAATCCATCGATCCATAATATTAAATAGAAGGTACATCAGCAAGTGTACCTACATCAGTAACAATGAGTACGCGTTTGTCATGAAAGATGGTAAGACGTTGCAATCAGGAAGATCTTATCGGCAAGATATCATGCAATACCTAAGGTAACAGTTCATCACAACATTCACACTTGATCATAAACATTCATTGACGGGGTGCATCATTCCGTAATCTTATCATCAAAGATTAAAACAATGAAAGTCATGAACTACAAATCAAACAAGGCAATTACTCTTTTGACATTAATGTTGATGTCCACAGTCGTATTTGCACAAAACCTAACACTTCCTCGACCCAGCCAATACGCTGAAATAAAACAACGTGTTGGTCTATCAGAGGTGACCATTAAATATCACAGTCCTGGTGCGAACGATCGCCAAATCTGGGGCGGTCTGGTTCCGTATGGCGCGATGTGGCGCGCAGGTGCCAATGAAAACACAACCATTACATTTTCACATGATGCTGAATTAGAAGACCAACCGATCGCCGCAGGCACCTACGGTCTTTTCATGTTTGTAAAAGACAGAGAAAACATCCGCATCATACTATCAAAATATGCCAAATCATGGGGTACAAATTATCCCGCTGAAGAGGATGCAGTATTGATGGCAGACGTCAAAACAAATGAAATACCGATGCAAGACTGGTTGAGTTACGATTTTAAAGATCGGTCGGGAGATGATGTAACGGCAGTCCTTAGATGGGCTGACCTAGAGATTCCTTTCACCATTTCATATGATGTGGATGCCATTGTCATTGACAATGCACGGGCTGAACTCAAAGGTCCTGCAGGATTCTCATGGAGGGGATACATGCAAGCTGCAAACTATTGCTTGCAAAACGATACCAACCTGGAAGAAGCAATGACCTGGATTGACCAGTCCATCTCCATGGCTAGTGGGTTTTCTAACCTTCAGGTAAAAGCAGGATTGTTGGCTAAGAAAGGGGAAACGGAAGAGGCTAAAAAGGTCATGGATCAAGCCATACCTACTGCAAATGCCTTTCAACTCAACCAATATGGCTATTTGTTACTCACCAGCGGTGACACCAAAAAAGCCATTGAGGTATTCTCCCTAAATGTTAAAAACAACTCCACTCACCAGTTTATATGGGGTTTTACAGATAGTCTTGGCGAAGCTTACTTGAAAGACGGGAATAAGAAAATGGCTTTGAAGTATTACAAAGAAGCAAGAAAATTAGCACCTGAGAATCAGTATGCTTATTTGGATGGCGTGATAGAAGGTATTGAAGGAAAATAATATGAATCGATTTTTGACAATTCTATTGATTGGTTTGAGCTGCAGCTGTGCAGCTCAAACTTCAAAACGAACCTTTAAGTCCTTTGACTATCAGGGGAAAAAAATTCAATACGCGATACAACTGCCACAAGATTTTGATGCAAACAAAACATATCCAGTTGCCATTGGTCCCTCTGAAGTCACTTCAGCCGATGATCAGTCATACTACTGGCGAGGGGTGAAAGACACCTACGGATGGATTTTGATTGATTTCCCAACATATGAGGGCAAGGTATCCATCGTGACTGCTTTTTTGAAACATATAAATAGTACGTACAACGTAGAGGGAGACAAATTCCACACCATTTGTTTCAGTGCCAATAGCTCCGGTATTTTCAATTTAGTGATGAAGATGCCCGAGTATTTTCACTCAATTACCGGAATGGCTGGAAATCCTGGAACACGAAAGGGCGATGAGCTGGCAAAGCTCAAAGATGTAAAAGTCAGATTCGTGGTGGGTGACAAAGACACCTATTGGATGAACGCAGCAAAAGATCGAAATGCGAAGCTATTAGAGGTCGGTGTCGACAGTCAAATCGAGATCATCAAAAACGGAAAGCACGTATTGACCGCATTAATTGGTAAAGGCGTACTGACCCGAATGGATGAACTAAGATGACAAACAATGCACTTTTACCACGACCAGAAAGATTCTGGTACGCACGAAAACAAAGATTTAGTTCAATGTGTGGTTTTGAAGGGCCATCTTCTTGGTGGCCCACTCTTTTCCTTCACCATAAATTATACCCATGAAGCAACTAGTCGTCTTATGGATTTTAATGGCTTTCGCACATCGACTCACAGCGCAATCCATCATCTATACTCGCCAAATAAATAACAATGACGATTTGGTGATAATGGATGCCGAAGGTAACTCCAAAGTCATTGCAAATCACTTACGAAAAGACAGTAGTCCCATGATTTCACCAGATGGGGAAACGCTTGTTTTCACTTCCGAGAGGGTCGGCTGGTGGAAAATATGGACCATGAATTTAGCAACCAATGAATTTAAACAGTTGACTCATAAGTCGAGTGCAGATTACAGTCCTACATGGTCGCCTAATGGTTCCAGGATTGTTTTCACTTCTTCCAGAGATGGTAATCAGGAAATCTATTCGATGAATAAGAACGGTGATGATAAAATCAATATCACAAAATCCCCTTCGGCAGACTTGATGCCTTTCTGGGCACACGATGGGTACATCTATTACAGCACCAGCATAGATGGCATCTATCAAATTGCGAGGATCAAACCGGACGGAAGTAAGAAGGAAATTCTGACTGGTTCCCAGGATAACAAATTGATGCCTCAGCTTTCCACTGATGGCTCGCGTATCCTCTATTATGGAGATAGAGATGGCAATATGGAAATCTACATTTTAGCGCTCAAATCGAATGAAGTCCTGAGACTGACCAATCATCCCCTCATGGATATACGTCCCCGATGGTCTCCTGACAATACGGAAATTGTGTTCGAGAGAGGCAATAAGGGCAACAATCATCACATCTATCTGATGGATGCTGCAGGCAATAACGTCAAGCAGCTTACAAACAAGTATTACAATTACTCTCCCTCATTTCTTTCATCAAAATAGACTCAAAATGCGATCATTAATATGCTTCCTTTTCTTACTTCCTTTTTCCATGTTGGCTCAGGACGTCATTTATTTCTCCTCATCATCCAACTCCAGGGGCAGAGATCTTTATGCTATGACGTCAAAGAAAAATAGTCATGACAAACTCACCTACCAGCTTGGCAGTGGTCATTACCCTCATTTCAATAGTCCAAAATTATCACCAGACGGAACTACCCTTGTCTTTCAAAGTGACCCGGACGGGCACGACAGATACACCATCTGGACGATGAAAACAGATGGCTCAAGTCTTAAAAAGATTACTCAGCGAGAAGGGATGTATCCAAACTGGAGTCCGGATGGGAAAACAATCATTTTTAGCGGTAGAAGAAATGGAATTTGGGAAATATTGACGATACCAGCATCAGGAGGAACTGAGCAGCTCCTTACCAAAAATTACCAAGCTGGTACCAAACCCAAATGGGGTGCCACTTGCAGCTATCATCCCAATGGGAAATCGATCATCTATTCATACATCCGTGAAAAGGTGCTCTATTCCTACAATTTTGAAGATGGAAAGTCTACGCAGCTTTCCTCCAATGGCAGCTATACACACCCTATTTATGCAAAGGATGGGCGAATTGCTGTAAATCGAAAAATTGATGAAAGCTATCACCTGGTTATTATAGAAAATGGCGAAGAGACCGTCATTGCTAAAAATGTCATCTCATATTCTGCGCCAGACTGGTATTCAAATGAATCCAAACTACTTTTTGTCGGCATGGTCAATGGTAATCAAGAGTTATTTACCATTGATCTTAAAACCAGAGAAGAAACACAGCTTACCAAAAACAACGATTTTGATGCTATGCCTGTAGCGTACTGAATCTCACGAAAGAAAGCAAATAATGAAATACCTGATATCAATTATTATAACTCTATTAACAAATGACTTATTCTCTCAAAAAGTCATGTACTCCGAATTGACCGACACCAATTGGGATATTTATGCAATTTCAACAGAAGATGGAATTATAAAAAAAATAACCAATGACTCCCTAAAGGATTTTCAATCAGACTATTCAATCAGAAATGGCTCCATTGTTTTCGACTCCTACAGAGATGAGAATTCCAGGAATATTTTTACTTACAACTCTAAAGGAGAACTGAATCAATTAACTCATTTAAAGACACGCGATGGTCATCCCGTTTGGTCCCCCGATGGTAATAAAATCGCATTTCAATCTTCCAGAACAGGAAATCCAGAAGTCTTTGTAATGGATTCAAATGGTGAGAATGTAAAACAGCTCACTTTCAATGAAGCATTTGACGGTATTCCTAAATGGTCTCCAAATGGCCAGTTACTCGCTTTCAATAGTAATAGAAATGGGTATCCAAACGTCTTCACTTTAAATCAAGAAACAAAAGAATTGAAACAAATAACATCAAATGAATCATACAATTTCATTCAAGACTGGATCTCAAAAACAGCAGTACTTATCATTACTGATGTGGCTGAAAAAAGACAAATGCAGATTTTAGAAATAAAAAAAGGAAGTACTATAAGAACAATTCCAACTGATGGTGATGTTACATATGCACGCTGTAATATGAATGGTCAGATCGTCTTTACTCAAAAAACCAATGATGGAGAAGTCAATGTTTTTTTAATGAATATTGAAAATGGTAATATCAGGCAATTGACAGATTCGAGTAATAAAAAAAGATTTCCTGCTTTCATGGAATAATTACTAGTAAAAAAACAGGAATGCTTTAAGGCTATTAAAATAGCAATGCTGCAGGTTTTTATTCGACATGGTATTTTTTACTCCTGATCGACAGTCAACAGACCTCAAAAGGTTTAATGAGGCTCTGGATATCTCTTTGAGAAATTAGGTTTACTCAACCACTTCTACCACAAGATTATGATTGGTATAGATGCATATATCAGCTGCAATTGTCAATCCTTCCCGCACCATTTCTTCCGCAGAAAGGTCTGAAGCATGTTTTTTTAGGGCTAATGCAGCAGATCGCGCATACATGCTACCTGAGCCTATGGATGCTATGTCATTGTCCGGCTCAAGCACATCACCAGTACCAGAAACCACCAATACTTCGCTCTTATCAGCCACAATCATCATTGCTTCAAGCTTTCTCAAGTATCGATCCGTCCTCCAATCTTTCGCGAGCTCCACGGCAGCTCTTTTCAAGTTGCCAGAGTAATTGCTCAGCTTTTCATCAAAACGATCCAGCAGTGTAAAAGCATCAGCTGTAGAACCTGCAAAACCTGTCACCACCTTACCATCACCCAGCTTCCTAATTTTCTTGACATTCGACTTTGCAACGGTATTTCCCAGGGTTGCCTGTCCATCAGCTCCTATGGCCACCATGCCATTGTGTTTGATAGCGAGTACAGTTGTTGATCTTATTTTTTCCATAGAATTTTTTTCTCTTAACTTAAAGGAAAAGATGCTTCACTTCGTTCCGCATGATAGGTTAAAATGTTAGAATTCTTAAATAAGAATTCTAACAGGATCTTCAAGTAGCTCTTTGAATGTTTTCAGGAATGCTGAACCAACAGCTCCATCAACAGCTCTATGATCACAGGAAAGCGTGACCTTCATCACATTTCCGGGTTTCATTTCACCATTCTTTACAACTACTGTTTCTTTTATCCCACCTACAGCCATGATACATGCATCGGGCGGATTAATGATTGCTGTAAATTCATCTATCCCAAACATTCCCAAGTTCGAAATAGTGAATGTGTTTCCTGAAAATTCCTCCGGTTGTAATTTCTTATCCTTGGCCTTCTGCGCCAACTCCCTCACCTCTGCTGAGATGTGCGACAGAGATTTACTATCAGCAAATCTCACCACAGGAACGATAAGTCCATCTGGAATGGCTACTGCAATGCCCATGTGAATGTGTGAATGTTTCACCATATGATCTCCCATCCAACTTACATTAACATCGGGATGTTGACGCAATGCAGCTGCAGTTGCTTTTACCACCATGTCATTGAAGCTTATCTTCACAGGGGCTACTTCATTCATGGATTTACGAGCTTCAATGGCTTTATCCATGTTTACTTCCATTGTAAGGTAGAAGTGCGGCGCAGCAAACTTGCTATCGCTTAAGCGCTTAGCTATCACTTTACGCATTTGCGAAAGCTCTACTTTTTCTGAGTGCTCTTCACCCACTACTTGTGGAATATTGATAGCAGGTCTATCTGTCGAGCCTGAGGCAGCTTGTTGGGGTTGAGCTGAAGGAGTGAATTCTTCCACATCCTTTTTCACGATTCTTCCATCCGTACCAGAGCCATTCACTTGAGTAAGATCTATGCCTTTCTCGGAAGCAATCTTTTTTGCAAGCGGAGAAGCCTTAACTCTCCCATTACTTGAAGCCGCTGACACACTTGGTTGAGGAGCCGCTGCTGGCGCTGAAGACTGTACGTTCACAGGTGCAAGTGCTTCAGGTTCTACTTGTTCTTTTGATTCAGTTACACCTTGTTCTTCAGCTTTCAATAATGTCTCATAGTCAGCTCCTTCCTCACCTATAATGGCAATCACACCATCAACAGCCACTCCATTCCCTGCTTCTACTGCTGTATATAGCAGTGTACCATCTTCATAGGCTTCCAACTCCATCGTAGCTTTATCTGTCTCAACTTCCGCTAGAATATCACCCGATTCTACTTTATCACCTTTATTTTTTATCCAGGAGGCTATTACTCCTTCCTCCATGGTATCACTCATTTTAGGCATGCGAATGATCGATGCTTTGATATTGCTGGTGTCAATATGTTCACTTGCATTTGCCGCGGGTTTATCCTCCTTTGGCACCTCATTGCTCGATCCATTGGCTTGCTCATTGCTTGCATCCTGTAAAAGATGTTTGAAGTCTTCTCCTTTTTCTCCAATCACAGCCAAAATACCATCAACAGGAACCGACTCCTTTTCTTGAACACCTATGTGTAGCAATATACCATCCTGATAGGACTCCAATTCCATTGTCGCTTTATCGGTTTCAACTTCAGCTAACACATCGCCTGAGCTCACCTCATCCCCCTCTTTTTTCAACCACGAGGCAATTACGCCTTCTTCCATGGTATCGCTCATCTTGGGCATTCTTATTACTTCCGCCATTTAGATCGTCTTTAATTCTTAGTCAAAATTAACCCATCCATCAAAATAAAAATGTGTAAATAAGGTAAAGTTGATTTATGAGCAAAAGTTCAAACTTTCAGCCATTTTTTTGTGACACGGTGTCAGTCAATTGTTTCGGGAGGAATAACCGCAAATCATCCGTGCAAGAAGTTGTTAGAATACACCTAAAACCACAAGGCTCTTCGTTTCAAAAACAAGCTCAAACATTGTCTAACTACTTTTTGATAAACGACTTGGATATATTTCCATCGCTAATTACATACTTACCAGGTGCAAGCCCATCTACTTCCAACATAACGCCAGCTGTGGTGTTCGCAATAATTTTGATTTCATCAGAAACAAGCTGTCCTTGAGTGTTATACAAATTAATGTAACGACTGTCAAAACAGTTGCTGGCATATAATGTTCTTCTTACTGGATTTGGAAAAATAAGTGCATGGAAATTTTCGCAGGTCATGGCCACCCTTTCCATAGCTGAATATGAAACCGTCCCATCAAAATCCACTTGCCTTAGCCGATAGTATGCCACCGAAAGGATCGGCTGAGTATCTTGGAAACGATACTCAATCAAAGCTGAAGAACTTCCCGCACCGAATACTTTACCTATCACTTCCCACTCCAACGTATTGTCCGCACGCTGTATTTCAAAAAAATCATTATTCTGCTCCGACGTGGTAGCCCATTCAATACTAACGTGATTTTCTTCCTCAATAGCCTTAAAAAATAGTAGCTCGACCGGAAGAGGGGTTGTATGTGTCGTGCAATAGGTAAAGTCACCAAAAGATGTGATGGCATTGTTGCTCACATCCAAATCATCAGTCCCGCCATCATAATTACAAACATATGTCGCATCGGAATATAGTTCCCATGTATCTGTATCGTCCGTATCATTGTAAGCAATACCAGGGCTAAACTGGTTGCATGCCGTAAATCCGCTCGACGATCCTTCATCTGATGAAAGGGTAATATTGGCGGTAATACCATCGCTGTTTACATCCTCAATTTTCCAGTATTCATTATCACTTATCGATGAAAGTGTGGAGGTGTTGAGTGTATTGTGTAGCACAGTTTGAGGATTTGCGGAGACGTAGGTTACCTCCACTTGTGTAGGAGCACCACTTCCAACATCAGTTACATCAACGGTAGCGGGTCGAAAGGCGGCGGCTGAAGTCGTTAGGCCACCATACGCACCACTACCCACAGGAAAATTGAAAGAACCGGGCGTACCATATGCTTTCCTCACCTCTGTATAAAAGTTGCTGCTAAAAGCATTCACATCTGTCATAATGAAACTGTCCGAGGTGCTCCCACCACTAATGGTAGCTGAAGGAGCCAACGTTATGATTTGACGTGAACCGGAGGTAAGGTTAAAGAGAGATCCTCTCGTGAGGGTGAGTGTATTGGCTATTGAAATATTTGCGCCACTCAAGTATACACCTACATTGGATGCGGCGTTTTCTATAGTTAAGTTATTAAAAGGAATTGTCGTACCTATTCCAATGATTGCTGAAGAAGTGGTAGAAGAGGTAAATTTTATTGTACCAGTAACCGGAGTGACAAAGCCGGAGGCAGATGTATTGCCATCGAAAATACCACCTCCATTTGCAGACGCTATTGTCAATGTTTTTGAATTGATATCAAAAGAGGTGTTGTTAGCCAACTCCAAACCGCCTACCTTCAGGTCTGTGGATAATTGACATGTCGTACTTGCTCCTTCTACCACTAGTGCCCCGTTCAGTGAAAGATTCTCACCACCATTCCCAATCCCATCGACGGTGACAGTGCCAGTCGTTGATCTGGTAACCAAATCACGACCAATCGTAAGATCATTGCCATTGTATCTACGCAACTCAAAAGAGCTGGACACAGCAATGTCACGAAAAGCATTAAAGGTTATAGTCCCTCCACTTTTATCAATAATCAGGTTGGAGACAGAGCTTCGTCCATCATCATCTGTTGCTCCTTTGATATTTTGAGCCCCAGTTCCATTTACAATAATGGTCTCATTTCCCAATCCATTAAAAACGGGATTTTCAAGCACCAAATCTCCAGTTACGTTGACCGTCCCATCTCTCACACCAATTTCAGCATTGCTTGAGGCATTTGAAGAGCTCGAGAGTTCAAAATCATGAACGGTAAGAGTTCCTCCATTTAAATCCAGAAAAGCACCATTAATTCCGCTTTCAAATTTCAATGCATTGGGTGAAGCACTGGACGTCCATAAAACATCATCAAAAATGGTGACGTTGCTGAAGTTATAGTCACTACCTATTGTCAAATTTCCAAGTTTTGCATTTTGGATATCGAAGGCACTTCCATTGCCAATAGCTACACTAACCGAAAGTGCATCTGAGACCGATGGGTAGCCTGTACCATCTGTGATCGTACCACCGCTCATTGTAAAACCACCAAAATTTGAACTCAACTCCCCTGATTGGATTTGTATATTGCCGCCAGATACATTTATTGGCTTAGAAGCATTTATTGTTGCGCTACCGAGGTTGAGGTTTCCATTTTGCATTACTATGACATCTGTATCAACGGCACTGCTACTCGCAACTGAGATGGTAAACGCTCCTGATATTGTAATTGTACCCGTATAGCCGGAAAAAATATAAATGGTATTAATGTTAGACATATTTGAAGTCAGCGTAAGGTTACAATCGTTACTCCCGCTGGTAGCATCAAATACCACGTCATAGTTCGTACCACCCCCAGGTATGACCCCTGCAGACCAATTACCTGCGACTGACCAATCATTATCAACTGATGCACGCCACCTATTATTAGCCACGCCATTGCCCGATGGGGGGCTCTGAGCTCGATAAAGCTGGAAAAAGAAAGCTAAAAGCAGGAAACATAGAAGTCTGCTTGAGTTTACGTCAAAAAGAAAGAAGGCCTTTAATCTGCTGAAAAAAACATATTTGAATAACTCCAAATTACCAATATTTTAAGTGAACATTCATTGGAATGAACTCAAAAACGGTAACAATTTTGGTGGTCCCCTTGCGTAAGAAAAATATTGGTGGGGAGGCTTCTAAATTGGAGTATTGCCACAATTCCAATATTTCACCTTATGACAAAAAGAAAGAGTTAAACCTTAAAAAAAAAGAAAATGCTCATTTTTTCGACAAATGATCTCCATAAAAAATATCAAGGCTATACATATTCTCCCTTGATAGAAGAATACTTAGTGAATAGAGAACTCGTACTGCTCAACCGCGAAAACAAATTTGTTATGATTTAATAAGTTTTCGAGACAAGGGCTCACCATCTCGTATTAAATTGCCAAAAATGCTGGATCGATATACCATAACACCAAAACCGGATGAGCTAGCGCTTGTTTTGGGAGCTGAAGTTCCTAACACGTACGAACCTCAATTTAATGCGGCACCCACTAAGGTATTACCTGTCATTACTAGCGTCAATCCTGAAAAAATTTCCTTCTTTAATTGGGGTTTGATGGCGCTATGGGCCAATAATAAGGCCATGAGTCCAAAATTTTTCAACCTTCCCATGGACTCTGTGATGAACAAACCCAGCTACAGGAAAAAATTAGCTACCCATAGATGTGTCATTCCCATGGATGGATTTTACCTCTGGAAACAAGTAGCCAAGAAGCAGCAAGTGCCTCATTATTTTTTTTATCCTGATAAAAAAGTCTTTTCAGTGGCTGGATTATGGGAAGAAGGGGATAATGGAACACTGTCATTCATCATGATAACGCGCCCATCAAACAATCAGCTAGCTGATTTTCAAGAATATATGCCTGCTATTTTAGATACTGCATCGACCAGACGCTGGCTCGAATCGGACAACAATGATGAATTGCAAGAACTCCTTAGCAAGGATCACAATGAAGAATTTTTATCGCATACAGTTACTCCTAAAATCAGGGATATTGAAGGCAATGATGTTTCATTCATGAAACCAGCTCCTGCTTCAGACCAGCACGGGAATTATACTTTATTTACATAATGCGTCAAAAACTACTATTTCTGGCTTTAATCATTGGCTCTTCATGCTACGTTGCTGAAGATGTCGCCCCTGATCAGCAGATTTGGGATTATTCATTTCCTGATGATCAAGGTATTTCCAGTCAAACATTGCTGGGACTCAACGAAAGAATTCAATTCAATCAGTTTTCTGAAATCAACGGACTCATCATCATAAAAAATGATCAACTGATTTTTGAAAATTATTTCAATAGAAAAGTCGATGATCTGGGGACAATAACTCGCCCGCCGACACTAAAAAATAGAGAGTTAGCAAGCAATATTGGAAATGCCAGCCTCATCTTTGCGCTATCTGCCATTGCCATAGCCGATGACAAAAGAATATTATCACTGGAAGACCCAATACATACTTACCTCCCAGCCTATTCCGACGTTTTTAATGATGATCCCAACAAAGAAGACATTACTATTGCTCATTTACTAGCACATAGAAGTGGATTTTCATGGAATGGCAGCTTTCAGCCGTTCAGCATAGAGAATGACATCAATCAGATGAAGCTTGCGAATGATTGGATACGTTTCATCCTTGAAAAACCATTGGAAGCTCCTGCCGGCCTACGTTACAACTTCAATGCAGGAGCCGGGCTAATTCTCTCTAAAATCATTGAAAATGCTTCTGGACAGGATTATGTAACATTTTTACGTGAAAACTTACTAGACCCATTAACCATTTCCTCATTTGAAATTGGTGTGGATCCGCAAGGCAATTTCAACAGTGCTGATGGCATTGCCGTCACATTGCTTGACTTAACCAAACTTGGTTATCTGTACATACAAGATGGTACCTGGCAGGGCCGCAAAATAATCGACCCCAACTTCATAGCGGAAGCAACGTCCGTTCAATCAGAAGTCTCAGGAACGCTTACTGCTGGTTACATTTGGAACTTCTTCGGAATAGATTTTTTAGCAAGTTTTGGCGTTCCACACAATGAAATATTCTACATATCTGGCGGAATAGGTCAATCTATTTATATAATACCGTCAGAAAACATGATTGTTTCTATCTTCGCAGAGAACTACTTTTTTGGATTTGTAAATCCATCATTAAACTTGTTCGCAGAAATTACGCATACGTTCATCTAATTCCCATGAGTTCAGAAAATGACCTTTTGCTTTTCCAGCAAGTGAAAAGTAATGACTTTTCTTCCTATGAAGTCATCTTCAAAAGGTACTATAAGGAGCTTTACCGCTTTGCATTCACCTATGTGCGAGACGGAACCATTGCTGAAGAAATGGCTCAGGAAGTCTTTTTATACATCTGGGAGAAGCGCGCGAATATTGAGATTCAGACCACCTTGAAGACCTACCTCTATTCGGCAGTAAAAAATAAATGTCTTAACTATATCAAACTGGAACTACCCAAGCAGCAGTCCATGGCTGATGTCAGTGAAGTATTGCTAAGTGTAAGCATACCCAAAAAGGATGAAGGTGAGAATGAAAAATTAAAGCAGTACATTCAATCCGCTGTTGATGCACTTCCAAAAAAATGTCGCAAAATATTCATGCTTAGCAGAAATGCAGGAATGACATACGAGGAGATCGCTGAAGAACTGGATTTATCGAAGAAGACCGTAGAAAATCAAATGGGAATAGCCCTCAAAAAGCTAAGAGAATCCCTTGAACACGTGTACAAACACTATAAGGAGCATATGTATTAAAAAATGTGAGAAAAAATTAGGGGTAGCCCCCCAGTTGATTGACTGATAAATAAGTATGGCGAAAGACCTGGAAGTATATAACCACCTCAACTACCAAGAACCGCCTTCTGAAAAGGAGGATGGGTTTGTTGAATTCTTATTTCAGCATACAGAAATGGATGCTCCTGAAATAGATGAAAGTAAAGCGTGGGATAAGTTGAGTCAAAAAGTCCACAATCCTAACAAGGGTTTCATGTGGATGAAAATAGCTGCTGCTGTGACTATTCTGGCAATACTTTCAATTTCGGTGTACTTGTACAATCCAACTCCCACTCAGCTTAGAGTCGCATCTGCTACTCAAAAAATGAGTGTCACCTTTCCTGATGGGTCTATCGGAATTTTAAATGCTAACTCAGCTTTCACTTATCCAGAAAAATTTGGAGATCAACGAAATGTCTCATTTGAAGGAGAAGCATATTTCGATATTCAAAAAAGTAACAAGCCTTTCATCATAGATGTAAATGGAGTGGATGTAACCGTTCTTGGGACTGCCTTTAACCTGATTTCCACTGAAAATGAGGTGAAACTCTATGTGGACAGGGGTTTAGTTGCTTTCGAAAAAGAAGGAAAACAAACACAGGTTCCTGCCGGGAATGAAGCAATTTTTGATCGAACTACGGCTTCAGTCAGCATTAAAGAAATGCCATCCGAAAACATCATGAGTTGGAGAAATGGTGTTTTTAACTTCGATAAAACTCCCCTTAGTCAGGCTTTGGATGAACTCAGCGAATATTACAATGTAGATTTTGAACTCTCGAATGAGAAACTTCAGAATTGCAGATTGACTGTGACATTCGATAAAGATCCTCTCAGTAAAGTCTTACAGACCATCAGCACAGCTCTTGGCGTGAAAACTTCGCGTAAGAATGACACTGTGAAAATTTCTGGTCAAGGCTGCTAAACCTAGCATATACCTTTCATTACTTTTGCAGGTGTGTTTGTCACCTGCTCTTCCTCTGTACGTACTTTACTAAGCATCATATTTTTGTGCTTAGCAGTCATGCTCTGTGCGCAACAAAATCCGCTTGATCAAAAATTAAATTTCTGGGGAGACATATCGCTATTCAAGGCGCTAGACTCGTTGAGAGCTCAAGAGTTCAATGTGGCCTATAGTGCGGATAAGCTGACAAATCAAACACTGGAAGTCGACAAGGGCACAACGGTAAAAGAGTTTCTTAGCCACTTAAAAGAGGACCTCATTGCTGACATTACCTACTCTGGCAATCAAATCATCTTATCGCCACATATCCCTAAAACATACACCGTACATGGTGTTTTGAAAAATGTCGAGTCTGGCGAGCATATTATCGGAGCAACTGTACAAGTACTGAATACAAGCCTTGGAACTACCACAAATGGATACGGGTATTATTCAATCACCCTGAAAGAAGGCGCTTACAATCTGCAATTTTCTCATATAGGATACGAGTCCAGAAAATCAGAAATTTCCTTATTTAGAACCACCTATTTAGAAGTTTCGATTCCACCTAAAATTACTCAACTGGAAGAGGTAGAAGTTTCTTCTATTTCGGATGACGTTAACCTTTCGGAAACAATCCCTTCGATCAATCGAATATCAATCGCTGGCGCAGATGGACAGATACCTTATTTTCTTGGTGAAGTAGATGTAATTCAAAACGCACTACTCAAACCAGGAATTAGAGCCATTGGTGAAGATGCCAGCGGTATCCATGTGCGCGGAGGTGGTGTGGATCAAAACCTCACGCTTCTGGATGAGGCCACAATCTATAACCCCAACCATTTTTATGGCCTTATTTCTGTTTTCAACCCAGAAGCTGTCAACAATGTGAGAATTATGAAAGGCTACATTCCTCCTTCGTACGGTGGCAGAACTTCATCTGTGATAGAGGTGAGACAAAAAGAAGGCAATGCGAACAAGACTAGTTTCTCTGGAGGCATTGGCATTCTATCGGCAAGAGCGCTACTGGAAGGCCCCATTCATGAAGGTAAAAGCTCGTATTTGATCTCCGGAAGGCAAAGTCTTCTCAATCTTTCCATTGATGATTTTGCAAGTACATCGGTACGAAGGAATAAGATTCGCTTTCAGGATTTAAACTTGAAATTGAACTTCAAATACAGCCAAGCAAGTACGTATTACCTCTCCGGATATATTGGCAATGATCGCAACATTGCCGGCTTAAATTCCACGAGAAACTGGGGAAATAGAATGCTCAATTTTAGATGGAACTATCTGTTCACCCCTCGATTATTTTCAAACATTTCGGCTTTTGTTTCCGAGTACAATTACAAAATTGAAAGTACAGAAGAACCCGGAGCATTCATCGGTAGATCCAAAATCGCTGATTACAGTATAAAAGGAGATTTGACTTATGTCCTTAGTCCCAGGAACGAACTTTCATTTGGATGGAGTGCCGTCTATCATAGATTATTACCTGGTTCTCGCGAACCACTTGATCAAAGTGCACGTACAAACCGTGTAGAATTAGAAAACGAGCAGGGATTTGAGACTGCTTTTCATATTAG
This sequence comes from Ekhidna sp., assembly GCF_039940915.1. Lineage (GTDB taxonomy): Bacteria > Bacteroidota > Bacteroidia > Cytophagales > Cyclobacteriaceae > Ekhidna. The sequence continues at coordinate 247,183 of NZ_JBDVFO010000003.1, read as the reverse complement.
TCAGGAAATTCAAGAGAATAACTTCACTTTCAATTATGGCTTTAGAATTAGCAGCCTCCACACGTTAGGTCCTGGAACAGTATTCGATTACAAAGATGATACACCCTTTGCGGACTCCACCATTACTGATACACTGAAATTTGAAAGTCTTGATCTCATAAATAAGGATTATAACTTTGAGCCAAGAATTGCGATAAACTGGAGAATTAATGAGAAATCATCCATCAAAACCTCTTTTTCCAGAACTGCCCAATATCTTCATTTAATCTCTAATACGATTTCTCCTGCTCCTACAGATATTTGGAAATTAAGTGATACCTATATCCCACCGAGTACGACCAATCAATATACAATTGGCTTTTACAAAAATCTTAAAAGTAACGTCTGGGAATTGTCTTCCGAAATCTATTTTAAAGACATCAACAATAACATTCAATATAAAAATGGAGCAGATTTAGTCTTCAATGAAAACATTGAAACGGAACTTATTTTTAGCCAGGCAAGGGCGTATGGCCTGGAATTATTCGTTAGAAAAAAATCAGGAAGATTGAAAGGATGGATTAGCTATACACTTTCACGTGCAGAAAGCCGAATTCCAGAGAACAATAGCACAAGGTTTATTCTCGAAAATCACGATAAAACTCACGATTTTGCCACCTCATGGAGTATGGAACTCTCCCCACGTTGGAGTGCTTCATCCAATTTTGTCTTCAACACTGGTATACCCGTCACACTCCCTACAGATAAGTATGTTTTTGAAGATCGTCTTGTCCCCCATTTCCAATTCAGGAACAATGCAAGATTGCCCAGCTATCATCGCCTGGACCTCTCGATTAGATGGAAGGGAAAGGAGTTTAAGAAGGACGGAACAAGAAGAAAGAATCGCGACTACTGGATTCTTACAATATACAATGTGTATGCAAGACAGAATGCCTATTCGTATTTCTATCGCGAATCACCAATAGATCCTGGTACAGCGCAAATTGTTAAATATTCCATTTTTGGAACAATTATTCCAGCAATCACATACAATTTTAAATTCTAAATGAATCGATTGATATACATATTGCTCATTCTATTTTTCAGCTGCGAGCAGGTTGTTCTGGTAGAGCTTCCTCCTTCGCAAAACCTGGTAGTGGTGCAAGGCTGGCTAACGGATTCTTTAGGTAATCAACCCGTTCGATTAACACGTTCAAATGGGTTCTCTGACAATGCTCTAGTCCCGGTATTGGAGAATGCTCAGATCATTGTACAATCGCGTAATGGAGCTGTATTCACCTATACCTATCAATCCAATGGGTATTATGATGCAGACACACCTTATAAAGGTGATCCGGGCACTGAATATCGTCTGAGGATAATATTAGAAGGAGTTGAAATTAGATCTGAATGGGACAAAATGCCTGAAGCTGTTTCTATAGGAAATCTACAAATTGATTCCTTTGAGGAGAATGATCCAGATAATACTGACCAGCAGATTACTATTTTTTATCCTAAAATAACAACTTCGGACCCGGTAAATCGGGAGAATTATTACCGTTGGGTCTTTTATAAAAACGATCAAATTTTCAATACACCTGAACCTATTACCATACAAAATGATCGCTTGTTTAACGGTAATCTAATTCCCAATAATTTTCAAATATTTGGATATGATTCGGGAGATGAAATGACCGTACAGCTTCAATCTATTTCATCAAATTCTCATGATTATTTATCCCTTCTAAAGTCTCAAATCACAACGCTTGGCACCTCCTCCGGAACCACTCCGGCGATAGTTAACGGCAATCTCTTCTATTTAGATGACAGTGATGAAATAGTGTTAGGATACTTCGGTACTGTTTCTAGCAGCGTGCAAACAATGAATGTGCCTTAAAATAACATTGGATTTTAGGGGTGCATTGGAAACGTTATGACTTAGTGATATGAGAAAGAAAATTACCCTGATTATTGCTTCTTTAATACTCGCCATTGTGGGAGTTAAAATTTCGAAGAAGATGAGAAAAATCTAGCATTCAGAGTGTTGAGATCTTTGAAAGCAAGCAGGCTGGAAACTTTTCTAGCCTTTTTTTGTATTGAAACTTTGAGGGGATAAAAGCAAACGGAGCGCCCTCACCAAAGCAACTCCGTTCTAATTCAACCAGCTATGGATTGTTTTTGAATTTCTTTATTGACTCAAGGTTAGCTAAGATTTTTGTAACAAATGAGCCTCATTCGTTCACCACTTTGAATTATTAGATAAACACTACTTTACATCCGATTAAGGGAATTTGGATTGAAATATTCCTAGAACAATAGGATTCCAATGCCTATTTTGAAGTTTTAGATAGTATTCTTCTGTGATAGTTTATTTGACCCATATGATAATTCAAATGTCCTTGCAAATGAATTAGGAAATAACTGATTGTCATAGCATGACCAAAAGGTTGTAATGGATACTCCTCACTAAAAGTGGAATCTTCAGCAGTCTCAAAATAGGCCTGAAGCGTTTGCTTTGTCTTTTCAATTTCGAGTTTTAGTTCTTCCATTGAAACCTTACCATTGAATTCGAAATCGCGTTTGCGTTCATAACCTGTTTTTGCTAAGACAGCTCCAATAAAATGCTGGAGATTTCCACATAGATGCATGAAGAGGTTACCAGCAGAGTTGCTTATCTTACCTACTTTTTCCCAAATAACGTCTTCACTTTCATAGGATTCTAATTCGTGCATGAGCCTATCCAAATCGCGACTGAACAAGTCTTTAAGTTCTGATGCTAGCATTATTCTTCAATTATAAATTCGATGGTATAAAGGTCGATGGTTTTTTCTTCAAATGTCTTGATCAAATCCTTTTTTATATCTCCCTGAATTTCGCATGATAATTGGAAATCTCGTTTGACAACATCGATTTCGAAATCCGTAATCAACCGTTCTACCAAACTCATAGCCTCATAGGCAAATTTCATAATGACTTGTTTGGTTTCATAAATCGCTTGTCTCTCTGCCTTCGACAATGCAGCTTCCGTAGCTATTTTATATGCATTAATGAGACCACCTACACCAAGCTTGATGCCTCCAAAATATCGTATAACGACTACCAAAACATTCGTCAACTCGGAAGACTTGATTTGTCCCAGAATAGGATCTCCAGCGGAATGGGCCGGCTCCCCATCATCATTGGCTCTCCATCTTTTTTCATCCATTCCAAGCATCCAAGCAAAACAATGATGCCTAGCGTCATAATATCTTTTCCTCAAATCATCTTGTATTTGCTTTATTTGATCCTCAGACGAGACCGGGAAAGCAAAGGCCAAAAACTTGCTTCCCTTCTCTTTATAGAGGCCTTCAGCTTGAGATTTAATCGTGTAGTAAGTACTCAAAGTTTAGAAAGTAGTTTTTTTGCTTCCTCCTCTACTTGCTGTGTTTCCGCGTATTTAAGTGAAAGATTTAGCGCATCTGTCGCTTCTTCGTTTTCACTTTTTTCCACCAATACTCTTCCCAATCCCAGGTACCCAAAGCTTTTAAAGAATTCTCCGTGATCTGGAATGGTGTCTCCAAATTCCAAACCCAGCCGATATGCATATTCCGCTTTCTTCTGATTCTTCACAATTTTTTCCTCGAAATAACCTAAAAAGACATAGCCTGCGAGCTTGTAATAGGCACTCTCATGAACAATCAAAGAATAAATCATGTCAATGGGGGCATTTTTGAAGTCCAAAGGGTTTGCCAGCGACTCTAGATATTTGGCTTTTGCGTAATAATTCTTGGGATACATGCGGCACAACTCTGAAAGATATATTTGTGCTTGGTTAGGGTCAAACTCATATCTGAGGTAGATATAGCTAAGGTAAACATGCGCTTCTACCTTTGTTAAAAATGATGCGGTACATGCCTCTTTCAATTGCTCCAATCCTAATTCTTTATCTCCGCTCCTAAAAAACCAAAGTAGTGGTTTATAGATTGGATGCTGTTCAGGATATTTTTCTCTAAAATAATTGTACAGACCTGTAGTCAATAGAAATTCAGGATGCTCATCCACAATTTCGAATCCCTTCTTCATGAGGCCATAGGCTCTATTTGCCTCTCCTACTGCCTTCATTGTGTGATCTCGATCCGCATAGTACTCCGCAAGTAATCCATAGGAAGCCATAGCAAAAAAGATCATTTCTGGGTCTTTCAAATTTGGGTCCTTTTCTTTGGCCAGGTAAATAGCCGAATCTAGCTGTACCTCCATTTTAGCGAACAGCTCTTCTGTGATTGTAGGAATATTTGCCCACAAAATGGTCATCGCCCGCATGAGTGGAATCACGGGGTGATGAGGAATGAAAACTTCCGCTTGTGCGACGTAGTACTCTGCCGAGTCTGGTGAAGCGTTGTAAATATGATCTGTCCCCTTTTTTATCAAATCCTGAATGTGCCCCGGCTCAAAAACCTGTGCAGAAAGACATAGACATGACGAGAGAAGCGCTAGGGTTAATGTTTTTCTCAAGATGAATAATTTAAGATTTTATTGCAAAAATCCAAGATGCAAGATAGCCTTCGATTTGAGCATTGGAAAGAGTGTCAAGCTTTAATTTTGCATGATATGCCATTACGTATTTACGATGCAATCGGTGAGATCCCAGATGATCTTTCACTTTCCTATTTTCGCAAGGGTTACTTCCAATCTCAGTCATATAGCCAGTTTATAAGTTATGCCAACGAAGATTTCTTCATTCCATTTGATATAACTCCAGAAAAGGCAATTAGTATACCAAGGAGTCCTTTTGGATCTGTCATTCGTCGAAATGAACATTTCAATCCTCCAAAAGATTTCATTGAAGCCATCATTTCAGATTTAAATAAAAGAGGTGCTAAAACAATTGAAATTACTCATCCATCTCAAATCTACCAATCACATATCTCTGAGTTGGATCTTGAAAAATCAGCATTCAAAGTGGCATTCAATGATATTAATCAACACATTGAACTTACTCCTGGCTGGGAAGAATCTATCCACAATATGCAAAAGCGGAAGCTTGAATCATTGGGTGGCGAAGGTTTCGAATTTAGAAAAATGGAAATCAATGAATTCGAAATTGCTCATAAGTTTTTATCCGTATGTAGACAATCTCAGGGTCTTCAGATTAATATCAGTTGGGAACATTTAAAGAAACTTATTGATTCCCTCTCTGAAATTTACGACTGTTTTGGCGTCTTTCGTGAAGAAAAAATTTCTGCGCTTTGCATCACAGTAAATGTGACATCAAATATCGCATACTACTATTTGCCAGCTACAAGCCCCATGTTTCGAGATAAGAGCCCAATGGTACTTCTGATCGCAGGAATGGTTGAATACTATCGAAGCAAAGGCTACAAGTATTTCGACCTGGGCGTCTCGTCTTTTCAAGGAAAATCGCAAGAAACGCTGAGGATTTTCAAAGAAAGAATGGGTGCTGCAGAAACGAATAAACCAACCTTTATAAGCTCTCCATAAGTAAACCCTCCAGATTTGCAATCCACTGTTGCGGAGAAAATCGATCCTGAATGCTCTTTCGAATACTATTTGCCTCGAAAACAGGATATTCTTGAGTCATCTGAAGAATACCTTCCGCCAAATCTTTCGCATTTCTTTCTGATAAATAGCCAGATTCTGGAAGAACAATTTCTTCTGGCCCACCACACTTTGTTGCTACCACAGGCTTTCCGCACGCCATGGCTTCCAACAAGACATTTCCGAAGGTTTCATACTTGCTCGGCAGAATTAAAAACTGACATTTTTGAATAAGCATCTTGACCTCTTCTCTATTCATTTCTCCAATGAGGCTGACTCTATCTCCCAACTCAAGTGCATTGATTCTCTTTTTCAGTTTGATTTCTTCAGAACCTGAACCCACAATCTTAACTCTCAGATGGGGAACTAGTGAAATCGCTTCAATTAATAAATCGAATCCTTTTTCATCTTCAAGTCTTCCAATTGATAGTGCGTAATCATCAGCTTTATTCCCATCGATTTGGAAAAAATCAAGGTCTACCGGATTATATATTGTTCGGGTGTTTTGAACCCACTTCTGTAGTTCTCCTTTCTGAAAATCGCTTGTGGTCGTAACCAGACTAGCCTGGTCTAGGGTAGCCAAAAGTTTGCTTTTCATCGCCCCAAGATCATTCAGCATCTTCTCAAACATAAAACCACCCAGCCGTATGTGCTGGTGAACTGGAACATCATACTTCCTGGACAGATAATCAGCTATAAGAATTCCCGGATAGCAAGCCTGAACCATGATCACATCCGGTTTTCCATTCTCAAGTGTATATCTCTGGTAGTTGAGTTCATTGGCACGGATAATCTCCTCTAGATTTCCTTTTCTAAACTTTTTGGTCCAGCTCAACGCTGGTTGATAATATTCGATAAATTCATCCTCAGATATCATATCAGCCTTATCCAATCCATGGCTACTGATTTTTTTAAAATTTCTGATGTGATCTTTTGCCCAAATAAGCTTTTCATCGGCTCCTTGACCCCATCTGCTCACACCGATAGTCCATTCCTTTTTTTCTCTTGCCATCATCGATACTTGCTCCCTAATAAATATACCGTAGGAGGGGTTTGATTTAGATGGATACCACGATGGAACGATAAAAAGATTCATTCCCCCGAATTTAATTGGTAAAAAAGTTCTAGGATGTGATATTACGAAAATGAATCAATTACCATTGGTTTCTGTCGTTTGTTTATGCCACAATCACCTTTCTTATTTAAGAGAGGCCATTCGGTCCGTTTTGACCCAATCGTATCCAACAGTTGAGTTGATTGTGGTTGATGATGGAAGTACAGATGGTAGTAAGGAGATGATAAAGGCTTTCATCAAAAACAAAAACATCCAATACATAGACATCCCATCTCCCATCGGTAATTGCGCTGCTTTTAATCTTGGATTCAAAAAAACGAAAGGTGATTACATCATTGATCTCGCAGCTGACGACCTATTGTTTCCTGAGCGAATTTTAAAGGGTGTAAACACATTCCTAAATTCCAATGCGGGTGTAACCTTTTGTGATGTACTGAATGTGGATGAAAACGGGGTGGAATTAGGAACACATTTCAAACGCTCTCACGCAGGTGAATTACAGGAGGCTGTACCGGAAGGCGATGTTTACATAGATCTCATCAAACGCTACTTCATTTCTCCTCCAGGAATGATGATGAAACGAGAAGTTCTTGAAAAACTAAATGGATATGATGAATCGCTTAGTTATGAAGATTTCGACTTTTGGATTCGGTCATCGAGAGAATGGACATATGCATTTACCGATGAGGTATTGGTACAAAAAAAACGCGTAAGCGGATCCTTATCTCAGCAGCAATTCAGATTCAAATCACGGCATCAACAAACTACGCTTAAGGTCTGTCAAAAAATAAAAGAGCTGAATGAATCCAATGAGGAAAATTCAGCTCTTCGCATGAGATGCTTGTATGAAATCAAGCAGTGCTTTAAGCAAGGAAATTGGAAATTGATTCTTGGCTTCTTTCGCTTGATAACTAAGTCCAATTAATTATGCAGAACTTCCCCAGTCACCAATAAAAGTGAACCATCTTTCCTTGAATCAATGACTTCAATCACTCATCAAAAAAGACTTCAATCACTCATATTTAAGTGTTTTGGCTGGATCCAATTTTGCCACTTTCAAGGTCTGATACCCCACGGTGAACAGAGAAAATACCAAAACAATGAGCAGTGACATTCCAAGCAAACCCCATGGAAAGCTGATTCGATACGCGTAGTTGTCTAACCATCCATTCATTAGAAAATAAATCAATGGGAATCCTACAAGCGACGAAAGTCCTACAAGCGAGAAAAAATCTTTGTAGAAAAGGAAGATGATTTGGCTTTCTGAGGCGCCGAGAACCTTTCTAACGCCTATTTCTTTCGATTTTTGTATTGACATGAATGAAGCCAACCCGTAAAGTCCAAGAATTGCTATAAAAACAGCCAGAATTGCAAAAACCATAAATGTATCACCGAAACTCCGGTCTTGGTCATAAAGTGCTTCAAATCGCTCATCAAGGAATGAATAGTTCAGTGGAGAATCACCATAAAATTCTTCCCATGTGGATTTGATATGATCCAAACCTGCCTTGTAGTTGTCCGATTTAAGTTCAATCACCAGATCATCAGCACTAAACCATGGAAAGTACAAACTAGGCTCTACCTGCTCTTTCAATGTGGTCCGATTATAATCCTTGACAACACCAACCAAAGTATACTTAGTATTTGTCTCCTTGGTACCAAATTGAAGTTTTTTTCCAATAACTGCATTAAAATCCGGAACGTCTAGTCTCCTTAAAAAAGCTTCATTTGCCATCACAGCTACCGAGTCTGACTTCATCTGCTCGCTAAAGTTTCTTCCCGCTACAAGTTGCATGTCCACAGCATTCAAGAATCCTTCGTCATTATACTGAATGTATGTAGTACCTTCTGTAGGTTCTGTATCTCCAACTATTCGCACAACTGTAGTCGTAGAGTTAATATCAGCGACATCTCCACCGGGAAGGTTAGAAGCACCTCCTACTGACTCAACGGCCGAATGGTTGGCCAATACTTTCTTAAAAGCTTTCAGCTTGCTATCAGCGGCTTGCTGTTCATCTTCAGTCTCTGCATCAAATTCGGGAACTGTAACATTGACTACCTGATCTACTGAAATCCCGATATCTTTTCCCTGCATATAATTTACCTGCTGGTAGATTGTAAATGTTGACGCAATCAAAATCAAGGAAGCAGCAAACTGCGCAATCACCAGGCCTTTCCTTAGGACAATGCCTTTTTTTGAATTTTGAAACTTTCCTTTAAGCACACTTATAGGCTTAAAATCAGACAATACGAGGGCTGGATAAAATCCAGAAGCGAAAGTGCCAATGAAAACAAAAGCAAGAATGGCCAGCAAGAATGGTGTTTGATCCCAAATGCTATCAAGTACTTCTTTGCCTACAAGCTGATTAAAGTATGGCAAAGTGAGCTCAGCCAAACCTATGGCTATTAATGCACTTATAAGATTCACCAAAAATGCTTCACACAAAAACTGTACAATGAGTTGCTTCCTAATGGCTCCAATTACTTTTCTCAACCCTACTTCTTTTGCACGCTCCACTGCTCTGGCGGTAGATAAATTGATGTAGTTTACCCATGCTATTACCAGTATAAATACAGAAATAATTATTAAAAAATCTACTGCCTTTTCGCTACCATGAATTTGGGGTTCGTACGTGAAATCCGATTTTAAGTGAATGTCTTGTACTGGATGCACATCTATTCGGGTACCATTGGTTTTCCAATCCTGATCTCTATCCAGGTCATTGATGTGCTCATTTACTACGTCATTAGCTTTGGCTTCTAGCACACGTAAATCAACTACTTTGTTGGACTTGATGTAGACGTAGTAATTGTTCCAATCCCAATTGTTATAATCATGTCCATCTGCCAGCGTCTTGTCGGAAAGCAGCATATTAAATGAATAGTGCGTATTGTCTGGAATATCCCTCAGAATGCCCGTTACTTTTAAAGAAGCTTTGTATGGCGAAACAATTTCCAGCGTTTTCCCCATTGCATCAGTGTCTCCAAAATACGCTCGGGCTCTACTTTCAGTCAAAACAACTGATAATGGTTCTGAAAGCATACTTTCTACATCACCTTCAAGCACAGGGTAATTAAACATTTTAAGAAAGTTAGGATCAGCTGAAATAGCAAATCTTTCTTTGAAGGATTTGTCAGCATTTCTGACAAGCAGGAAATCAAATTTCTTGGATACGGTATGCTGAATAATTTCAGGCATAGTCTCTTGCAATATTTTCCCGATTGGATAGGCGGCCATTGCATCCTTATCTGTATCTATTCCATTCTGCACTCTTACATTGGAAACCCTGTATATTTTGTCAGAATCTGGGTGAAAAGCATCATAGCTTTTTTCAAACTTGATGTATTCGTACATCAATAAGAAACTAGCTAGTCCAATGGCCAGTCCTATGACATTGATCGCCGTGAACATCTTGTGTCGAGCAAGGTTTCGTACGCTAACTTTAAAATAATTTCTAAACATGCCTGTGTCCTTTATAATTGAGTTTTTGAATATTGGTCTGAGTAAGGAAAGTCGAAAGAGCAGCATGATATCCAATAGATATCTCAGTTGAGTAAAGTGACTTCCCTCTTCAACATGGTCATTGTACAGCTCTTCCAGGTCGCCCTTTATATCTGGATAGAAATCTGGATGACAATACCATTTAAAAATTGTATCGGCTAATTTCTTAAGCATCTTATATAGCCGAAGGTGCTACATCTTTAAGGCTTAACTTCCCTTGTGCTTTTCCATTAAAAGAGTCTTCGTGGAAATCTCCAACAGCGGTACACTGGCGATTAATGATGATAATTCTATAAGAGCCTCTTCCTACTTCAAACTGAGCAACAATGTTTCCGTACCTCACATGCAGTTCATCATCGAGTACTTTTCCGTTTAAGAGTGTTTCGCTTGTCCGCAGAGCAAGTTGGATTTCTTCCTTTTTATTTTTGATCAAATCATCTTTGAGCAACTCTTCAATAATCGTTTTCCTCATCTTTTTAAGGTCAATATCCTTGAAGTTTGGGACATCATTTTTTTGAGAAAATGCTACTTGAGAAAGCAGCATAAATACAATTGACACTGCGGTTGATTTTAAGATATTTTTCATTTTGGTCCTTTTTTGTTTAACTAATTTTAAGATCTAATGCTACATCCGGGATAGCATTCCAAAGTTGGATTCTTACATCCTGTGAGTATTTCAAAGCTTCTTTGCCGTATGCAGTAATTTTAAAAAACCGCTTTGGTTTGCCACCCCTTTTTTGGTTAGATTCTCCTTGACGACTATCCAGATATCCTTTCTTTTCCATTCTTCTTAGTGCCGACTGCAGAGCCCCTACGCTTACCTTTCGCGTGAGTCTTTTTTCGATCTCTTCCTTAATAGCTACGCCATAAGCTTCATCAAACAATACCCCCACTGTGAGCAGTACTATTTCTTCGAATTCTCCAAGTTGATATTTTTTCATAAGGTCAATTTCCTAAATGTAGTATTCGTAAATAAAAACAAAAAGTTTCATAAATCTCCTAAATGTAGTATTGATATTAATAATTAGATTGAAAAACGAACCCTTAGTGGGGGGCATGTGTTATATAATCTCACTCGCAATAGTGAGTTAGGTTGGTTGTGTGATGGGGCCGTTCGTACTGGACGGCCCTTTTTATTTTCGATTGTCCTCAGTCCTCAGAATAGCAAGGTAGCTTTCGTATCTGAGTTCAGAAACTGCACCTCCTACCGCTTTTTTTACTTCACAACCTGGCTCATTTTCGTGTAGACAATTGTGAAACTTGCACTGACCCAAAAACTTTCTCATCTCGGGGAAATAATGAGATAATTCCTCATCTTCAATGTCAGAGAGACCAAGTTCTTTTATTCCTGGAGTATCAATGACTGAAGATCCACTTTCCAGAAAAAATAGTTCCGCAAACGTAGTGGTGTGAACGCCTTTGTTTGCGAAGTTTGATATTTCACTTACCTCTTGCTGAGCTTTCGGGATTAGTCGATTAATCAATGTAGATTTACCCGCCCCGCTGTGTCCGGCCAATAGGCTGGTCTTATTTCGAAATAGCTCTTTTACCTCCTCTTCAACGTCATTGTCAAACTGACATAATTTCACCGCATAACCAACGCTTTCATATATGGACTTGAGCTCTTCATATTTCAAAAGATCCTTCTCCGAATAAAGGTCCTTCTTATTGAAAAGAATGACACCTGGAATTCGAAAGCTCTCCAGTGAGATTAAAAATCTATCGATAAATCCCAGTGAAGTCCTGGGTCTTTTCAAAGTAACAATTAAAATGCCTTGGTCGATGTTGCTGGCAATAATATGATCATGTCCTTTCTTTCTGGGGCTTTCGCGAATCACGTAGTTTTCTCTATCGTAGATTTTGGTAATCACCCACTCTCCATCTACCTGCTCATTGGGATTTACTTCAACCCAATCACCTACAGCTATAGGATTGGTCAGCTTCTTTTCCTCGAGTTTGAATTTCCCCCTCAACCTTGCAACTAGTTTTTCTTCACCAGCCTTTACTTCATACCATAATCCCGTTGACTTAATTACAAGCGCTTTCACTAATTATCCTTCTGTTGTTGCAAGTACTAAAATGCACATAAATCAATAAAAAAGGCCGATCGCTAAGCGATCAGCCTTTTTATTTAGCCTTTGTTATCCTAGTTGTTAGACAAGTATTCAGCTACACCGTCTCTGGTCGCGTTCATAGCTGTTTTACCTTCTTCCCAGTTTGCAGGACAAACTTCACCATGCGCTTGTACGTGTTGCCATGCATCTACAATTCGAAGCATCTCATCAATATTTCTCCCCAATGGAAGGTCATTGATGCTTTCATGCCTTACAATTCCGTCTTTATCAATATAGAAAGTACCTCTGAAAGCAACAGGAGCTCCTTCGAAGCCTAGATTTCCTTCTTCATCATATGACCAATCTCCTGCCAATACTCCGAAGTTTGAAGCTATCGTTTTTGAAGAATCAGCTACTAGTGGATAAGTTACTCCAGAGATTCCACCCTTATTCTTATCTGTCATCAACCATGCTAGATGAGTTTCTTCTGTATCGCACGAAACTCCAACTACTGCTACTCCTCTTTTTTCAAACTCTTCAAGTTTTTCTTGAAACGCATGAATTTCTGTTGGGCAGACAAATGTGAAATCTTTAGGATAAAAGAAGAAAATCACTTCTTTGTTTCCAATGTATTGATCAAGTGAAAAATTTTCTACAATCTCCTCACCGTTGATTACAGCTGGTGCATTTACGATTGGTGCTTTTTTTCCTACTAATGACATTTCTATTTGTTTGTTTTTAAAGTGTTTGTAAATAATTAAATAAAAGATATACCTTCCTCAGGATCGATGAGTTCACCATTTACCCGAAGTTTGATTTCGCTAATTTTAAAATTCTTTATGCGTTTCTTTTTGAAGAATTCATTGATTAGTTCATAGAGTTCTTCGTCATAAAAATCTTGAATTTTATCGGTCTTCAAGCAGTAAAGATGACCATGCGGACTCATGTTTGCATCGTAACGTTTGGAGCCAGATCTAACCAAAACGCGTTGAATCAAGCCTGCATCTACGAGCACATCTAATACGCGATATACACTCCCCAAAGAGATGGAAGGATTATCTTCTTTTAACCCTTCATAGATGCTTTCAGCTGAAGGATGCTCGTTAGATGCCGTTAGTTCTTTTAAAACAACTATCCGTGGATGTGTCGCCTTTAATCCCGCCTCGTCAAGTCGGTGCTTTATTTGATTAATAATTTCCATTTAGGAATAATTCTCAAATGCGAAATTAAATCACCCAAACCAAACACCCAAAATTTTCGACTAATGAATCAAAATACCATACGCGTCAAGTCGAAATCTGGTAAAATCTTGGTTAATTGCAGTATAATCAGACAATTACCTACTAAATCAATCAGAATCAAACACGATGATTATGAAAAAAACTACTACTAAAATTTTAACACTATTGTTAGTGGGGCTATTTACCATCAGTCACTCCGCTAAGTCACAAGAATTTGACGAAATCTTCAAAGGAGGTACGGCAGATGCTAATAGGTACCTAGAAGCATATACAAAATCCATGATGCTCTCTTTCAACAATGGACTGGGGAGCGGTTGGTACAATACGGCTGCCACTCACAAACTTCTTGGCTTTGATCTCACTGCAACCGTTAATATTGCCAATATACCCAACGATGAAAGACAATTTGATTTTAATAGTCGTACATGGCAAAACCTGCAATTACAACCAGGATCATCTTCAACATTGCCAACTGCGGTAGGTGGCCCTACTGAATCTAGACTGTTCATACCTGCTGGCACGGAAGCGATTCCCGGATCAGGAATTCTTTATGAGAACGATGTAGTTTTTGACGCTCCAGAGGGTTTTGACGTTGAAGATTTACCTGTTGTGGGTTTTCCAGTACCTGCTATTCAGCTTGGTATCGGACTACCTAAAAACACTGAATTAATTATCAGGTATGCCAGTGACTTTGGTGCGGCTGGCGATGACGGTAGTTTCAATATTTTTGGTCTAGGTATTAAGCATGACCTGAAACAATGGATTCCTGGCTTAAAATTGGTACCGTTTGACTTTTCTGGATTTGCTTCCTTTAACAGACTTAGTGCGGATTATGACATCCTTGTAAATGATCCTGAATTTCAGGCTGATGGTGTGGCTGAACTAAAAGCTTCCTCTGTAACTATTCAAGGTATTATCTCGAAGAAAATCGCCATATTAACCCCATACGTTGGAATAGGCTACAATATTGCAAGTAGTTCGCTCGATGTAAAAGGAACTTTCACTTACAGAGATACAAACAGTGGTGCAGAAGGCGTAGTGACTGATCCTGTAGCTCTGAGTTTTTCTGGTGGAAGCTCTCCGAGAATCAACGCTGGTTTAAGACTTAAGCTGTTGATTCTTACAATCCATGCCGAGTATGCGATACAAAAGTATAACACCTTCACTGCAGGCGTTGGCATCAGCATTCGATAAGAAAATTCAAAAGAATTCAAAAAGCGTATAAACAAAGAAAAGTCCCGTCAAAAACGGGACTTTCTTTTTTACTTGTCAAACAGGTGTATGAATAATTTGTGTTATGCATTAGGTATATACAGGTCAGTCAAATAAAGTAACCCCTGAGATGATAAAAATTTTATTTGTTTGTTTAGGTAACATTTGTAGATCCCCGTTAGCCGAGGCTGTTTTTAAGAAAAAGCTAGAAATTCATGGCTTAGATGATGAAATTTTTGCTGATTCCGCCGGAACAGCAAACTATCATGTAGGTGAAACGCCTGATCCACGTACGATCGAAATTGCCTCAAAGCATGGGATCCCCGTAAACCATAGAGGTCAACAGTTTAAAAAGCATCATTTAAACGAATTTGATTATTTATTAGCGATGGATCACTCCAACTACAGGAACATGGAGATCGAGATGGGGACTGATTCAGACAAGTTGCTATTGATGCGTGACTTTGATCCTCAAGGAAAAGGCCAAGATGTACCTGACCCATGGTATGGTGGAATGAATGGTTTTGAAGAAGTCTATCAAATTCTGGATCGATCGTTGGACGAATTTCTGACGTTTATAAAAAAAGCCCATGATCTATGAATGCTTTCATAGATTCAATTTTAAAAAAACACCTCTCCCCTTCCATTCAATTGGACTCTGTGCAGCCACTTTCCGGAGGATGTATTAACAACGCATTCAAGGTTTTCAGTGATCAGGGTACATTTTTCATAAAGTGCAACCAATCATCACTTATTAAAATGTTCTCCACTGAAGAGCGTTGCTTGGCTATGCTTTTCAAGCATTCTCCCATCAGAACCCCTCGCCCACTTGGAATAGGTGTTGCAAACGAGAAATCCTATTTGCTTACCGAATGGATTGAAAAGGGTGCTCAATCAGGGAAATTTTGGGAAAGTTTTGGAAGCAATCTAGCCATTCAGCACCGAGAAACTCACAACGAATTTGGACTAGACCATGCCAATTTCATTGGCAGCTTGCCACAATCCAATTCACCACATACAAACTGGCACAGTTTCTTTATTTATGAACGGTTGATTCCGCAGCTAAATCTAGGAATCTCTAAAAATATCATCTCGAATGATCTTCGTTCACAATTCGATTTATTATTCTTAAAACTGGAGCATTTAATACCCAAAGAACGACCCTCATTGTTGCATGGAGATTTATGGAGTGGCAACTTTACTGTTGACCAATCAGGTGAAGCAGCAATATTTGATCCTGCCGTCTACTATGGACATAGGGAAACAGAGTTAGCTTTCACACAGTTATTCGGAGGATTTTCTCCTTCATTCTATCACGCCTATCAGGAATCTTTCCCTGTGGAGTCTGGCTTTGATGAGCGTATTGAAATCCACAACCTCTACCCGCTACTTGTTCATGTAAACTTATTCGGAGCCTCCTATTTATCAGGAGTCTTACAAACGCTCAAACGATTCAGTTAACGATATAAAACCTGATAATTATTAGTCGTCTTTTGTTCCATAATGATCGATCTGTTCCATGGAAGCTTATTAAAGGAATCTGGCGTATAGTTTTTGATCGTTGCTAGATTTAGCGCACCGTCGAAGGTCAATATAAAATCTCGATTCAATAGTTCTTTGATCCGTCTTGATTTGAATTCTTTATTGTCAATGCAAAATGAAAATGTCAATGCTGAATTCTGCATCAGATTGATCTTAATATTCAATAAATCCAGTACCTGAAGAATCATTCCGAGTTTTTTTTCATTCATGAAGCTGTGATCTTTCACTTGAGCAGTTACGAGTAGTTGATTGCCTTTAAATACAAAGCAGGGTATCGTCTTGGTTGTATTCTCGGACGCTATCACTGTTCCTGATTTATCCCTATCAAGGAATGACCGAACAATCAACGGGATACTTTTCTGAGCAATGGGCTTGAGCGTTTTAGGATGAATAACCTGCGCACCATAATAAGTCATTTCTGTAACCTCCCTGTAGCTCAATTTTTCGTATTGCTCGGTGTCTTCCAAAATGCGAGGATCAGCATTCAAAATACCTGGCACATCTTTCCATACGGTAAATCCATCAGCGTTGAGACAGCAGGCGAGTATTGCTCCAGTGTAGTCAGATCCTTCACGACCCAAAGTCGTAGAATTCCCTTCTACATCTGAGCCTATGAAACCTTGAGTAATCACAATCGCTCTTTCTACCACAGGTTTGAGATCCTGAAGCATTTGCCTTTCAGTGACTACCCAGTCTACATTAGCCTCGGTAAAGTATTGATCCGTTCGAATAACGGATCGAACATCAAACCATTCACATTTCACCTGCTGGCTGAGGTATGCTTCAATGATTGAAGTAGACATCAATTCACCATGAGGCACTATTTTATCATAGGCAAGCATTGGGTCCACTTGACTCAGATTCATCAACTCATTTTCCAAAGACTCTTCGAAAAGCAGGTATCGATCTGGTGTACTACCCAACAATTCATCAATTACCTCGCGATGATATGACTTCAATTCATTGAGTGTCTGTTCATAATTCTCTCCTGCAAGAGCTTGCTTGACTAAATCTTCAAGTTTATTTGTGGACTTTCCCATTGCAGAAACCACAACAACCATCTGCTCATTATCACACGAGGATATGATTTCCGCTAAATTTTTAACACCGGCAGCATCTTTCACCGACGCACCTCCAAACTTGAAAATCTGCATTATGCAAACGTTATAACTAGTGAATGAATTAATTTCGTGGTTCGTAAATCCAACATTCAATTTTGAACTAACCTCCACATGAACAAAAGTAAGCTTGGCCTGCCAATAGGAACAACCTTAGACCGCTTTATTAAACAGAAAGAGGATGAATTTTCTTCTGCAACAGGTGAGCTATCTCAGCTTTTGAGAGATATAGCTCTAGCAGGAAAGATTGTTAATAAGGAGGTTAATAAATCAGGTCTTCTGGATATTACTGGTGGTTTTGGGGAGAAAAATGTGCAAGGCGAGGATCAACAAAAGCTTGATGTGGTAGCTGATATTCGATTTACCAGAGCCTTGAAAAACGGAGGTATGACTTGTGCTGTTGTTTCTGAAGAAGAACAGGAAATTATTCATTTGAATCCAAACTGCAGATATGTGGTGGCTATTGACCCACTTGATGGAAGCTCCAACATAGATGTAAACGTGTCTATAGGAACCATTTTTTCTATTTACAAGCGAATTTCTCCGGTAGGAGGCCCTGTTCAGGAAGAAGATGTTTTGCAAAAAGGAACAGAGCAAGTAGCGGCAGGATACATCCTGTATGGATCATCTACCATGCTTGTTTATACCACAGGACGAGGAGTTCACGGTTTTACACTTGAACCCAGCATAGGAGAGTTTGTTCTTTCTCATGATCACATGACCTGCCCAACTGATGGGAATATTTATTCAATCAATGAGGGCAACTATTTTTCATTTGATGAATGGGTGCGCGAGTACATCGATGATTGCAAGAAAAAAGGCATGACAGCAAGGTACATTGGATCGTTGGTGGCGGATTTCCATAGAAATATGATGAAAGGTGGAATTTACCTATATCCAAACACTGAAAAAGCGCCGAATGGAAAACTGAGGTTGCTTTATGAATGCAATGCATTAGCATTCATCGCTGAGCAGTCCGGTGGTGTAGCTACCAATGGCAAAGAGCGAATCATGGATATCCAGCCCACCGCATTTCATCAACGCTCACCTCTTTATTTGGGATCTTCCAAGATGGTCGACTATGCGATGACTTTCGTCAAGGCTGATATTTCTGACGTGTCATAACTTTTTGCTTTTCGCGTTCGATAATGGCGCGTGCAAGATTTGTAGCGATTTCTCCTTGTTTAGAACTTTGAAGCAAGTCTTTGGTCTTTTCTTCTGAGATATCAATTCGGTAAAGTGCCGTTAAAAGTCTATTTAAATCATGATCCAGCAGATAGTTTACTTGTTTGATTAGGAACTGTTCTAACCGATCAAATTCATTTTTTTCATCCCCAAATTCCATTTCCACCTCTAGTCCGAAATCCTTTCGAATCAGTTGATAACTCTGTTTGACTAATGTAACTTCATCCATCTCAACTACTGATTTAACACTGCTAATCATCAAAAATAGGAATATGAAAAAGATATTATTGGTCTGCCTTCTAGGAATTTCGTTTGCTGGGAATGCGCAAGATGAAAAAGAAGAAATAATGAAAGTTGTCAATCAAGTATTTGAAGCAATGCGCACAAACGATAGTACCCTGCTTAAGCAATGTTTCATAGAGAATCCTTACACATTTACAGCTTATATAAATAAAGAGGGCAAATCCATTTTATCCACTGATGATTTTCAACGCTTCATTGATGCTGTGGGTCAACCAAAAGAGCGCGTATGGAATGAGCCCATCTGGAATGAGAAAGTGAACATCGATGGAAACCTGGCTTCCGTATGGGTTGATTACGCATTTTATCTGGACGATCAATTTTCACATTGTGGAGTCGACGCCTTCCACTTAATCCTGCAGGAAGGAGCCTGGAAAATCTTTCATTTAGTAGATACTCGAAGGAGGTCTGATTGCGTGATACCAGATGATATCAAGCCTTAACCTTATCTGGAATCCATTCAAAATCTTCCGATTTGAGCGAATCAACAAGGATATCACTTAGCTCCTTTGGGGGAATGGTGGTTCTGCGCTTAACTGTGTCCAGCCAAGCGCCATCTACATCTATTTTTGCGGATAAATCTCCATCTTTTGTATAGATATTATGTCTGAACGACCATTTTGAACCATCCTTTCTCAGTTTAGAGATTGTAAATCCTACTTCGAATTCTTCATTCATCCGAATCTCTTTGAAAAATCGGGTGTCCTCCCTAAAAAGTATGGGGCCCACATTCATTGCCAAAAGCTTTTGAAAAGGCATGCTTATCTCTTCGAAATACATGAGACGTGCTTGAGCGCAATAGTCGTTGTAGGCGGTATGCCTCATATGCCCGTTCGGATCTAAGTCAGCCCATCGAACACGAAATTTGAATTTTATCTCACTCACCTTTCGTTTCCTCTTTTTTTGCAGCAGGTTTTTTGGTGGTCTTTTCCTTTTCTTCTTTTTTTTCTGCTAGTACCTCTGGCGCTTGTTTTACAATTTGATCGTACCAACTCACTAATTTCTTGATGTCCGACACGTAGACGCGCGATTCGTCGTAATCTGGCAATATAAATTTCAAGAAAGA
Source organism: Ekhidna sp. (assembly GCF_039940915.1). GTDB lineage: Bacteria > Bacteroidota > Bacteroidia > Cytophagales > Cyclobacteriaceae > Ekhidna. The sequence continues at coordinate 227,374 of NZ_JBDVFO010000003.1, read as the reverse complement.
TTTTAGTTCTTCAGGGCTACTGTTCTTATCCAAATCAGTATCTCCATCAAATTCCGCATGAATATTTCTCATCACATCCTCCAATGGCAAGGCACCTTCTGAATCTGTCGTATAGATAGAAATTTCTGATAATATGCTCACTTTATTATGCATAGTGGCAATCATCTTCTTTTTATGCTCATCCATGCTTTCAAGCACAACTCCAGTACGTGTTGGTTGAATTATTTTAAACAAGTTTCCTTTTCCTGAAACAGATGCGATATCGCTAAATTCCATATGTTGATTTGTTTGAGAGGGCAAAAATATCCTATCCTGCTATCTCTGCATTGATTCGGTCAATAAAATCTAATATTTCTTCACCCCCGATCTTTTCAGAAGAAGAAGTCACAAAGGTAGGAGGTAGTTCTTCCCAGGTTTTACGCATCTCTTTCTTGTAAGCTGCCACATTGGATTGGATTTGAGTTTTCCCCAGCTTGTCAGCCTTGGTAAACACTATACCAAATGGAATCGCATTTTCGCCCAGCCAAGCCATGAATTCGAGATCAATTTTTTGAGCTTCATGCCTGCAGTCTACCAGCACAAATACACATGCGAGGTTTTGGCGCTCTTCCAGGTATGAATTAATCATCTTTTTCCAGGCAGCTTTATTCACTTTACTTGTTTGCGCCCATCCATAACCTGGTAAATCTACCAAGTACCAGGTATCGTTAATCAAAAAGTGATTGATCAGCTGTGTTTTCCCTGGTGTAGAAGAAGTCTTGGCCAGCTTCTTGCGGTTAGTCATGAGGTTGATCAAACTGGACTTTCCCACGTTTGATCTCCCAATAAAGGCATACTCTGGAGTATTCGGATCAGGACAATCAGCCACATTGGGACTGCTTTTTACAAATTCTGCTGATTTTATCTGCATGGAGAAGAAACTGATAACATTTGAGCCGAACACGGGTTTAATCCACTAATATTGCGGCAATTATGACGGTACTACCTTACAAAGATAAGTCGGATGCAAAGAAGAAGCAGGTAGCTGAAATGTTTGACAGCATTTCTGGCAAGTATGACTTTCTAAATCACTTCCTAAGTCTTGGAATTGACATCAGATGGAGAAAAAAAGGCATCAAGTTGCTACATGACCTTCAACCAAAGCAAATCCTTGACATAGCCACAGGTACAGGGGATTTTGCCATAGAGTCTTTGAAGTTGAATCCTGAAAAGGTCATAGGTGTAGACATTTCCGAAGGAATGTTAAATGTGGGTCGGGAGAAAATGAAGAAACGAGGCTACTCCGATATCATTGACATGCAGTCTGGTGATTCGGAAAACCTTCATTTTGAGGATAATAAGTTCGATGCAGTCATCGTTGCTTTTGGGGTGAGGAACTTTGAAAACCTGGAAAAAGGACTTTCTGAAATGAACCGCGTGCTGCGGCCTGGAGGACGAGCTATTATTCTTGAATTTTCAAAACCTACGGTATTTCCATTCAAACAATTATATAATTTTTATTTTCGTTGGATATTACCGAAGATTGGCAAAATTGTTTCTAAAGACAATGCTGCCTATACATACTTGCCAGAATCAGTAAATGAATTTCCGTTTGGAGATGAATTTCTCAAGGTTCTAGCGAAAACAGGATATAAAAACACGAAATGCAAGCCATTAACGCTAGGAATCAGCTCTATATACGTGGGAGAAAAATAGCTCTCGCCTGCCTGTTGATTTTAGGTTTGGCACATTCATCGGTTGCGCAGAACAATCCTTCTGACAATCTGCTCAATTATGAAGATCAATGGATTCATTATGGATTCCTCATCGGTGTGCATTCTTCCAAATATGTCATTAAGTACTCGGACTATTTCACATCTCCTGCGATGGACACTGTCCACTCCATCGTCCCTGGAAATCTTGGTGGTTTCAAGTTGGGATTTGTGATTAATATGAAAATCTCCAAATACCTTGATTTCAGGCTGCTTCCTACGGTCGGATTCTATGAAAACGATTTGAATTACCGATTTACCAATGGCATCACCCAAAGAGAGCTCAAGGATGCTACGATGGTTGAATTACCGCTGCTTTTAAAGTATAAATCTGCCAGGCGAGGGAATATCGCAATGTATATGGTTTTTGGAGTTAACCCATCGCTGGAGGCATCCGGTAAGGGGGATGAGCAGGATGTAACACAAAAGTTGGAGTTGAAAAACTGGAATCTGGCGATAGATGTGGGCGTGGGTCTTGATATTTTTTATCCATTTTTTAAATTCTCCCCAGAGATCAGGTATTCTTATGGGCTTAGAAATATGCTATCTGATAATCCAAATGATTTTAGCATTGGACTGGAAAAGCTCACCACACAAAATCTGGGCATTTTCATTACGTTCGAGGGTGGACCTAGTTCTAAAAGAAAGCTTGGCAAGACTTTGAAAGGTGCTGGCCAGATCAAGGCAAGACAAAAGAAAAGATTAAAAGGAAGTAAAGGAAGGAGCTAAATGAGTCAACCTATCGCTTTCATCACAGGAGCCACAAGCGGCATAGGAGAAGCAACCTCTCGTTTATTGTCCAAAAAATATCGCCTCATCATCTGTGGTCGTAGAAAAGAACGATTAGAAAAACTTCAGCGTGAGCTTGAAAGTGAATGCCAAATCTTGTCTTTCGATGTAAGAGACAAAGAAGCAGTTTTTGAAGCATTTGAATCACTCCCAGAAGAATGGCAAGCAATAGATGTACTGATCAACAATGCTGGAAATGCGCACGGTCTCGATCTCATTCAAGATGGTAGTACGGAAGACTGGGATGCCATGATGGATATCAATGTAAAAGGTTTGCTTTATGTGAGCAAAGCGGCGATATCGGGAATGGTGGAACGAAAGAAAGGGCACATCATCAACATCAGTTCGATTGCAGGTCTGGAGGTTTATACGCGTGGAAATGTGTACTGTGCATCTAAACATGCTGTAGACGCCCTAACGAAAGGGATGCGCATGGATCTTAATGCGCATGGAATCAAGGTATCTTCCATTGATCCAGGATTAGTGGAAACAGAATTTAGTGAGGTTAGGTTTAAAGGTGATTCTGAAAAAGCCGGTAAAGTCTATGAAAATTATACTCCGCTAAAAGCCATTGATGTTGCCGAAACAATCGAGTTTGTGCTCAGCCGTCCACCTCATGTCATGATTGGAGATTTACTCATTCTGCCTACAGATCAGGCAAGTAGCACAATTGTGAATAAAAAAAGCTCATAGTCTTTTCTTAAGTATTCCGATAAACACATATTTGCTGCATGCAAAACATCCTGATCATTGGCGCAGGCAAATCATCCACCGCGCTTATCAATTATCTACTTACGCATACCGTTGAAGAAAATTGGACTATTACCATTGCTGAGAAAGACCCCCAACTAGCTGAAACAAAAATAGGCGGTCATAAAAATGCCAAGGCTGTACCATTCGATGTTTTTGATGCTGAGCTTTTAGAAAATCTGGTTGGCAATCATGACTTGATTATATCGATGCTTCCTGCCTCTCTGCACATCCACGTAGCGCGTAAATGCGCGGAGTTAAAAAAGCATTTTTTAACAGCCTCATACCTTACCGAAGAGATTAAAGCCCTGAATGATCAGTTTGAAAATGCAGGTAAGTTGATGATCATGGAGATGGGGCTTGATCCAGGAATTGACCACATGTCTGCCATGAAGGTATTGGACGAGTTACGTGAGCAAGGGTGTGAACTTACTGGTTTTGAGACTTTTACTGGAGGTCTTGTGGCGGAAGAATCTGTTGGTGACAATCCCTGGAAATATAAATTTACATGGAATCCGAGGAATGTAGTTTTAGCGGGTCAGGGAAGCTGCAAGTTTATTCAGGAAGGACGCTATAAGTACATTCCCTACCAGAAACTATTCAGAAGAACAGAGACGATCTACATCCCAGATTACGGATATTTCGAAGGCTATGCCAATCGAGATTCGCTCGCATACCTGGATGTCTATAATTTAAGGGGAATTCGCACACTCTACCGTGGCACCCTGCGAAGGCCCGGATATTGCTCAGCATGGGACGTCTTTGTGCAGCTTGGTGCTACCGATGATACATATGAGATGGAAAATGTGTCAGAAATGACTCATCGTCAATTCATCAATTCATTTCTTTCATACAATCCCAATGACTCCATCGAACTTAAGCTTGCTCATTACCTAAATCTTGATTTAGACAATGGCATCATGTTCAAGCTCAAGTGGTTGGGTATGTTTGATGAAGACCTTGTAGGTCTAAAAAAAGGTACTCCTGCACAAATACTTGAACATATTCTTAAAAAGAAGTGGACCTTAGATGAAAATGACAAGGACATGATTGTGATGTGGCACAAATTCAACTTCCTTTCGGATGGCAAACCACGTCAGATAGAGTCGAGTATGGTCGCTTTGGGTGACGATGATGTAAACACTGCTATGTCTAAGACAGTGGGTCTACCTCTTGCCATCGCTGCAAAACTTATTTTGAAAGGTGAAATAAGCTTAACAGGCGTTCATGTACCTATTAAGAAACAGATATACGAGCCAGTGCTCGCTGAGCTCACTAAGACAGGTTTGGTGTTTAATGAGCGTGAGGTAGAGCCTACTTTTTATTGATTATTTAATAACGTGAGCCTTGATCACTGAATCAATCTCAGTCATTATCAGATCAATTTGTGTAAGATCACCGTCCAGATGCTGATCAATCAGTCGTTGCAGATGACCTGCAATCTTAATTTCATCTTCTTTCTGTTGGCCTCTAGCAAAACGTATCGAATTCTGTAGGTGATCCATTGCATGATTGATGGTCACTCGTGCCTCCTCTTTTTTTCCTTCTCTGATAAATTGCTCAGAAACCCTCAATGAAGCAAACGCTAAGGAATTCATCGCATCTGCAAAGGCCTCATACATCAAATCCTCATTAATGTCTTCCGCTTTTATATGTCCTTCCACAACTTCAAGGTCATAGATGGCTACTTCGATGGCACCAGTGCTTACACTATCACCATCTTTTTCCAAAAGCTTCATCATCTTGATGGCATCCTCCAGAAATTTGATTGCTGTTAGCGATTTATGATCTTGCAAGGTCCTATCGGCGGTATTCATCAACAGGTCAGGCTCTGTGGCCAAATCAGTTAAGTTTGGATTCTCCATTTTATAATCGCGCTGGATTTTAAAGTAGGTAACCAACGACCCTATCACAATCGCTGCAAATAGGAAATAATAAAAGCCTCTATTTGAATTCATTCCGGTTCTTTAATGTATTTACGTACTAAAATAAGCCATCAGCTCATTCCTTTCTCAAAAGCCTCATCTACTTTTAACTTTTTTCGTTCAGCGGCCTCTACAGCCAGTTGATCACATCTTTCATTTTCTGCATGGCCTGCATGTCCCTTCACCCATTTGAATCTCACATCATGTGGAGCTGCCGCCTTAAGGTAGCGTTCCCAAAGGTCGCGATTCTTTTTTCCTTTAAAATCTTTCACCACCCAGCCTTTGAGCCAGCCTTTTGTTACAGAATCAACCACATACTTACTATCGGAAACTACCAACACCTTCCATCCGGGTTTCTTTATTGCTTCTAATCCTGCAATCACCGCCAGTAGCTCCATCCTATTGTTGGTTGTCATTCGAAAGCCATCAGATAGTTCTTTTTCTTTTTCACCATATCTCAAAATGGTGCCGTATCCACCTGGGCCTGGATTGCCTTTCGCTGCTCCATCAGTAAACATTGATATCATGTAAGCAAATGATTTTTAAAGATTTTAATAGCAATGGCTAACAATACAATTCCAAAAACTTTTCTAAGAACATTGAAGCCTGCTTTTCCAATTTTTCGTTCCAGCCATCCGCTCGTTTTTAAAACGAGGTAAACAAACGCCAGGTTTACAACAACACCGATGAGAATATTCGTGGTGGCAAATTCTGCTTTTAAAGACACCAGAGTTGTCATTGTTCCAGCCCCTGCGATCAACGGGAAAGCAAGAGGTACAATGGACGCGCTTTTGGATTCCTCAGGATCCGATTTAAAAAATTGCAGACCCAAAATCATTTCCATTCCCAGCAGAAACATAATGATAGCTCCTGCAATGGCAAATGAACTAATATCTATTCCGAAGAGCTGAAGGATGCTTTCGCCTAAAAAAAGGAAAATAACCATGATTATCCCGGAGACCAGCGTAGCTTTCCCTGACTGTATATGACCAAACTTTTTTCTTAAATCAATAATTATTGGAACACTCCCAATAATGTCTATTACAGAGAAAAGAATAAGCGAAACACTAATGATTTCTTTAAAATTGAACATCAGCTTAGTTTGTTATGTAAAATTTAACACAAAACTAATGTGCTGAACAGCCGTAATAGCATAAAAATTTATTCATTTTGCAAATCATTTTAATGAGCACCTAGCAAGAATCATTTGGCACTGTTTTCGCCTGAATAATATTACAAAAGGGAAAACGAAAATTTCAACTCAAAAGGACATGACTAAAACTATTTTTTTTACACTACTTGTGTTTGCTTCTACTTGTTCCATTGCTCAACAGGGCTGGAACTGGCCCGAAGATCCAGAAATGAAGACTCAGGCAATGGAAAAGCAAGCCTATTACAAGCTTTTGATTGCTCAAAGCAAATTTGATGAGGCCATGGTTCCACTCAACTGGCTTTATGAAAACAATCCAAACCTAAATCCATCCATTTATATTCAGGGAGTAGACTGTCTGGACGAAATAATGAAAAAGACTACCGACAAGTCTCGAAAGGACGGTTTGCAAGATTCTGTTCTTTGGATGTTTGATAAGCGAATCGAGTATTTCGATAACGATGCATCTACAGTAAACTACAAAGCATTCAAAGCATTTCAGCTGTACTACAGGAATCCAAAAAAATACGAGATGCTCTCCGAACTTTTTGCCAAAGCATACGAAATGAATGGTCCAGAAGTTCTTATAAGTAATCTAAACACCTACATGTTTCTTGCAAAGAACTATCACAAGGTTGCTCCTACCAAAATGACACCAGAAAGAGTCCTTGATATACACACATTAGTTTCAGAAACCATTGAAATGAAGAAGCAAGACGGTGGAAATATCGAGAAACTGAATAAAGAACAAGCAAAAACAGATGCTTGGTTAAGTTCAATCCCCGGAATCTTAACCTGCGAGTTTATTGAGGAGAAATTAGTTCCCAAGTTTCGAGCTAATCCTTCTGATTTGAATACCGCTAAGAAGATCTTTAAATATTCTGTGGAAGCTAAATGTACTTCTAAACCGTACTTCTTAGAAGCAAGTGAGCCGGTGTTTAAGGAGATGCCATCGTTTGTTCTTGCCAGTGCTATTGGAAACAAGTATTTAGCCAATGGTGAGGTCAACAAAGGTCTTGAGTATCATTCTGAAGCACTTAAGCTAGCATCTACGAATGATGAAAAATATAGTGCATACATGGGACAAGCGATAGCAAACAGTAAGCTTGGCAATAAGTCTCGCTCACGAGCTTTGGCTTATGAAGCACTGAGTGCTAAACCAGGAAGCAAAGAAGCATACAACCTCATTGGCAATTTATACTTCACGAGTTTTGATGATTGTAAGGGTGAAAAGAGTCAAGTTCAAGATCGGGCAATATTCATTGCCGCGTATGACATGTACAAAAAAGCAGGAAATACTGCACAGATGGCAGCCTCCAAAGAGCAATTTCCTTCCATCGAAGATATTTTTAATGAATCAAAAGAAGAAGGGGATCAGGTGACTATTGGATGCTGGATCAATACCACAGTAAACCTCCAACGTAGGTAATACAAACGGGATAACTTCTAAGGAATATGGAAGTTATCCCATTTTTTCAATCAATTTGCTTCAGCTTTCAGGCGTGTCTGCATCTCAACCATCCGCTCATTTTCTGGTTCTATTTTAAGCCCTCTTTTCACTGAAGCAAGGGCTTCCTTGTTTTTACCAAGTGAATCCATAAACCTTGCCTTCGTTTGATGAACCATGATCTCATTGGAGAATAGTTCTGCATTTAGCTCAAACACAAACTGAGCCTCGGGTATTTGAAAAGATGACCATAACACGTACCCGTAGGTATTGAGTTCATACATATTCTCTCCAGATTTAAATTCGTCCAGTAGCTTAGGCTTCATTTTTTTGAGCTCCTTCAAGGAGTATTTATCAAAATATTTGATGAGTTGATTGGCCACCGGATAAGCTGTATTGTACTCTTCACCAGCAAGTACTGCAGCTATGTCTTGCTCAAGCGAAGTAACCGGTTCTTCCACAATTCTACCAATTTCGTCCCCCGTTTGATCATGGAAGATAAATGTGGGTACACGATGTATATTCATCCCTCTCTCCTCTCGCTCTGGGGCTTGCTTATAATTTTGAAATCCAGTATTCAAGCATAGTATTTTAAGTTTTGCCAAGTCGTAGTTGGCTGCCGTCAAGATTTTAACAAAACGAGGTACTTCTCTTCTACTATCTCCACACCACGTGCCCATGAAAATGGTTATGGAATCGGCTTGAGATAAATCCATATCAGCTTTCTCAATCTGATATTCAGCATAATTTTTCGTATACCATTCCCCAAAAGGGTCTTCAGCCAGTCGATCGAGGCTGACTTCTCCAAGCAACATTGTTCTACCACTGGCACTTTCGAAGGTTCGATTAAGTGGCTGTGCAAATGAAAGGATGGATGATGTCGATAAAAGTAATAGTGCTAGTGTCTTCATATTTTTTTTCTTCAAAGAAGACGAGGACATTTCACGGTCACTGTTAATGGATTCTTAATATTTCTTAATGAGATGTTAAGCCTGTAGTTTTATATCATGAGACTAAAAATGATCATCTCCCTCTCACTTCTTGCACACCTGTGTTTAGGTCAGGAAGTCATTGTTTTGGGCACTGCTCAGGATGGTGGGTTTCCGCACATCGGATGTCAAAACGAGTGTCAAAAGGCATATAAAGATCCGAAACTGGCAAAATTTATCACATCACTCGCACTTGTGGATTCTGAAACTAAGCAATGGTGGCTATTTGAGGCATCTCCAGATATGGATGATCAACTTCAATATTTCAGTGAATTGACAGAGGGGGTATACCCTTACCTTCCATCTGGCATCTTTCTGACACATGCGCACATTGGGCACTATGCCGGACTGATAACGCTTGGAAGAGAAGCAATGGGTGCTAAGGGAGTGAAGGTGTATGCACTACCACGCATGATAGAATTTCTTCAAACAAATGGCCCTTGGAGTCAGCTGGTAAAACTCGGAAACATTGATCCTGTGGTCTTGACTAAGGATTTAGCTGTTGAGCTAAAGCAGGGCCTTACCGTAGCGGCTTTTACCGTTCCACACAGGGACGAGTTTTCTGAAACGGCAGGATTTAAAATAAATAAGAAAGGCAAAAGCTACTTATTCATCCCTGACATAGATAAGTGGAGCAAGTGGGATCAAAGCATCGTAGATATACTTAAAGATACCGCTATCGAATATGCGTTTCTTGATGCTACTTTCTATGCAGATGGTGAGCTTCCTAATCGAGCAATGAGTGAAGTTCCTCATCCATTTGTAAAAGAAACCATGAACCTATTCAAAGATGAATCTCGCACATTGAAGCGTAAAGTTGTTTTTATTCACTTCAATCACACCAACCCACTGTTGTTTGATCGGCAAACGAAAATAAATGTATTGAAGAAAGGTTATAATATAGCTGAGCAGGGAAAAAGATATGATTAGCATAGATATTGATAAAATCAGAAATGATATCAAGGATTACGGTGATAAGATTTTTTTAAACAGTGCAGGATCTTCGCTCACGCCAAAGTCTGTCTCAGCGGCCATAAAAAGGCACCTCGATCTAGAAGAGCACATGGGTGGCTATGAAGCAGCCAATCTAGTAAGTGATGACATTTCCAATTTCTACAAAAATGCTGCTCAAATGCTTGGATGCTCCCCAAGAAATATTGCTTTCACTAACAGTGCCACGGATTCTTACCTCAGGGCCTTGCTATCTTTTGACTTCAAAAAAAATGATGTGATCATTACCACCGATGATGATTATGCGTCCAATTACATTCATTTTATTTCACTTCAAAAAAAATCTGGAGTAAGGGTACTTCGAATCGAAAATCTTAAAAATGGTGATTTAAATATTGACAGCTTCCGAACGTTGGTAAAAGATACTAACCCCAAACTTGTTTCCGTTAGTCATATTCCTACCAATTCTGGTTTGATTCAGGATGTAAAACCCATAGGTGATATCTGTCAAAAACAAAACATTCCATTTTTATTGGATGCCTGCCAATCTGCTGGACAGCTAAAGCTGGATGTGAACGAGCTGAATTGTGACTTCCTTACCGTAACTGGGCGAAAGTTTCTCAGAGGTCCTCGAGGTACCGGACTTCTTTTCATTTCGGACAAATTACTTGATTCAGGTATTTATTCACTCATGATTGATGGCTTTGGAGCCATTTGGAATCAGGAGAACGACTATGATATGATTTCGGGTGCTGGACGTTTTGAGATGTGGGAAAAATCTTACGCTCTACAACTCGGTCTTTCAGAGGCTATTCGCTATGCAAACAGTATTGGATTAGATTCTATCGAATCATACAATGAAAAGCTTATGACTCACTTTAGAAATAACCTAAGCCATATTAGTGGTGTGCAGATGTACGACCGTGGCAGTAGTCAGGGTAATATTCTTACTTTTCGAAAAGATGGAAAATCACTTGATGAGATCAAAACAGTACTAGACAAGAATAAGATTCTTTACAGCGTAAGCAAGAAAGAATGGGGATTTATTGATTTCAATAAGAAAAACGTTGATTGGGTCGTTAGACTTTCACCACACTATTTCAATACTTTAACTGAAATAGACCGTGTATCAGATGTAATAGAGAATATCTAATGAAATTCATTTGTTTGTCTTTAATCATATTCGTATATCCTTTTGTCACATTAGGACAATATGAAGTCCTTGAAGCCAGAAAGGTTAAAAACCAACAGGGAGACAAAGTCAAGAAAGGTGATTTCCTATCAAAAGAGGATGCCATTTCAATTGATGAGAAAGGTTATCTGACGCTGGATGTAGAATCTGCAATGCACATGAAGCTTGCAGCAGGGCATTACCTCGTTGGAGCGGAAAGCGCCAGACACAATAAATGGTATGAAACACATCTGAATTTGACGAAAGAGCTGAAGAAGAAAGGAATGATCATGTGTAAGTTCACCTATAAAACATTGGTTGTACCTGGAAGCGATCGACATTTTGAAGTAGATCGCATTGAGTTGGATCAAAAAAACGTCACCGTCATAAACTCAGATACCGCATCTCTAACCCTCAAATGGGCCAACCCCGACTACCGATATTCGGGAGGATACCATCTGGTGATAAGGGATTTTTACAATAACGGATTTATTGATCTAATAGAAATAGATGCTGACAGTGATACTTTTACTTTTTCCCCTGGGAAATACGATCATAAGCATATGTACTATAACATCATTGCCAATGATTGCCGTGCAAGTTTTAGATATAAGATTCAATTGAACACCCGAAAAGCGAAAATTAATCGCGTGACCACTTTTGAAGATTCTTCAAATTAATTGACTCTTTCAATTTTTGCTCCAAGGGCATTGAGTCGGTCGTCTATAAATTGATAGCCTCTATCAATTTGATCTATGTTATGAATCGTACTAACTCCCTCCGCTGACATAGCGGCAATTAGTAGGGAAACTCCTGCACGTATATCCGGAGAAGTCATCGTTATTCCTCGCAATGCATATGCTCGATCCAATCCAATAACAGTCGCTCGGTGTGGGTCACATAAAATAATTTGTGCTCCCATGTCGATAAGTTTATCTACAAAGAAGAGGCGACTCTCAAACATTTTTTGATGAATCAATGCAGTTCCTCTTGCTTGAGTGGCTGTAACAAGTATCACACTCAGCAAGTCAGGGGTTAATCCTGGCCAAATCGCGTCAGCGATGGTTAAGATGGATCCATCAATATAGGATTCAATTTCATAATGCTCCTGTGCTGGAATGTGGATATCATCACCTTGAAAATCCATCTTGATTCCCAGTCGTCTGAATGTATCTGGAATAATGCCCAACTCTTTGATTTGAGCATCTTTGATGGTCAAATCAGACCCTGTCATGGCGGCTAAGCCAATGAAGCTACCAACCTCAATCATGTCAGGTAGCATTGTGTGCTCGGTTCCGCCAAGCGTTTTTACACCCTCAATTTTTAATAAATTCGAACCAATCCCATCAATATTTGCACCCATGCGTACGAGCATCTTGCATAATTGTTGGATGTAGGGTTCGCAAGCCGCATTGTAGATGGTTGTTAACCCCTCCGCCATTACAGCTGCCATAATGATGTTTGCAGTCCCCGTGACAGATGCTTCATCCAGCAACATGTATGCACCCTTTAGGTTGGTGCCGTCTACGGTGTAAAAAGAGGTTTTTGAATCATAATTGAATTTTGCCCCCAGCTTTTCAAAGCCTACGAAATGTGTATCCAGTCTTCGTCTACCAATTTTATCCCCTCCTGGTTTTGGCATACGGCCAGTACCGAAACGTGCTAACAGTGGCCCCAGAATCATAATTGAACCACGTAGAGCAGACGCCTTTTCTTTAAAATCTTCTGTATTCAAAAAGTCAAGATTGACATTGGCTGCCTGAAAGGTGTAGGACTCACTACTGTTTTGAGAAACCGACACTCCCATATCCGCGAGTAAGTCAATTAGTTTCAGTACATCCCGGATCTGTGGAATTTTATTGATTACCACTTCCTGATCCGTCAATAAAACTGCGGAAATGATCTGAAGTGCTTCGTTTTTTGCTCCCTGAGGGATGATTTCACCGTTAAGCTGGTGACCGCCTTCTACCCGGAAAGATGACATTATTTAGTGATTAGTTAATGGATTAGTATCAACAAATAAAGAGTTACCTGAGTAAATCACCAATCAACTATTCAACTATTTCTTGAAAAGAAATTAATTCCTTCTTCGATTATTGCTTCTTCCGCCCTGGTTATTGTTGCGACGGCCCTTGCCACCTTGATTGTTGGTGCGACGGCCTTTGTGATTGCTGTTGCTATTGCTTCTTCTTCCTGATGGTTTTTTATCAGAATCGAAAAGTCCAAGTTCTTTTACCGTCTCAATATTGATGTCTAATTGGTCATTCGACATCTTTTTGATATTCTTTAGGATTTGCTCATCCTCGATACTCTCTTTATTCCAGGTTTGGAAAAATCCTTTCATCAATCTACCAATAGCCACTACAGCCCCTTCTTTCTCCTTGGGATCCTCCATGGCAATAGCCTGATCGATCAAAAGCTCTACGCTACGCCCATAGTGACGGTATTTGATCTCGTTGGAGTAATAGTTTAGCCTTTCCGGCTTTTTGTTCAATACGGAAGCATCTGGCTTAGGGAACGGACCTTCTATGTCCAGTTCGAAATTAGAGATGATGTGGAGGTCATCCCATACTTTTTGATCCGTCTCGCTATCGTTACCCAAATCAGCATTGATAAGTTTCATCAACTCCACCAAAGTAGCTGCTTTTTTGTTTCGCTCTTCCTGTTCTTTAATCGTTTTTAAGTGCGCTACCAGATTCTGCACATTCCTTCCATACTCTCTCAATTTTAAATGAGCACGCTGAGTATTGTATTCCAATGATCTTTCCATAATAATATTAAGCCTCAAAAATAGGTAATTCAACAATAGATTAAAGCATTCCCCACATCATTCCTCCAAGGACACCAAATAGAATGGCTAACGCATAAATGGATAACATAATAATGGTAAACACTCCCATGAACACAAATAGCCTTCGAAGGTTGTTGTAAGCTTCGGAACATTGGTGCTGACTTTGTTCTCTGATACTTCTTTGCATTTGGGAACTAAATCGAAACAGGTAAAGTGATGGGAAAATGTAAATCAATGAAATAAGAATATAAATGATACCAAATGCTCCGGGCTCAAATGGCATCTCATCGATCATTGAGCCTGCTCCCATTATAAAAAAACCTGCTAAAATCATTAATCCACTCATTACGAATCCGACAATAGCAAGAAACTTCCCCCATTTAGCTGTCTCTAGAAAATTATTTTTATCTGCCTTGGTTAGAACTAATTCGTTCACTTCTGTTAACACTGATTCATTCTCTTCCATTATTCTATTTCTTTATTGCTGCAATGCATTTGAGCTCTATCGCGATGGGAGTTGGTAGTGAATTGATTTCGACGGTAGTTCTGCAGGGCTGATTGTCCTTGAAGTATTCCGCATAAAGCTCATTGTACGTTTTAAAGTCATCTTTCATATTTGTGAGAAAGACCGTAACATCGATCAAATCATCCCAGGAAGCGCCGGATGCTTCCAGGATGAGTCTCACGTTTTTGAAAACGGAATGACATTGCTCAGCTATATCATAGCTTATTATTCGGCCTTGATCATCCAACTCTACGCCTGGAATTTTCTTAGTTCCACGCTCTCTGGGACCAACTCCTGATAGAAACAGCAAGTTGCCAACTTGTCGGGCATGCGGATATAACCCAACGGGTTCAGGAGCTTTGTCTGAATCAAATTTCGTACTACTCATAAAGCTTATTTATTCATTATCTCTTCGATCTCTTCTGCTTCGATTGGAATATTCTTCATCAGGTTGATGTGCCCGTTTTCTGTTATGACGATATCATCTTCGAGGCGGCACCCAATATTCTCTTCTGGAATGTAAATCCCTGGCTCAACTGTAAAGGCCATCCCTGGTTCAAAAACTTTGTATATAGATGCTATATCATGGACATCTAAGCCTATGTGATGTGACGTGCCATGCATGAAATATTTCTTGTAAGCCGGCCAATCCGGGTTTTCATTTTTGATATCTGTTTTATCTATCAAACCTAGATTCAATAACTCCTCCTCCATCAGCTTACCTACTTCCGCATGGTATTCCGGTATTCTGTTGCCAGGCTTGAGCATTTCTGTTGCCCCATTTTTCACTCTTAATACTGCATCATATACTTTACGTTGACGGTCGGTAAACTTCCCACTAACTGGAATCGTGCGTGTCATATCGGAATTGTAGTTGGCATATTCAGCACCTACGTCCATCAACAAAACATCTCCATCCTCCAATGCTTGATTGTTTTCTATGTAGTGAAGTACACACGAACTCCCACCTCCACCGATAATAGGTGTATAAGCAAATCCCTTGGACCTGTTTCTTACAAACTCATGCAAATACTCCGCTTCAATCTCATACTCCATCACACCTGGTTTTACAAAATCTAAAACCCTCCTAAACCCTTTTTCTGTGATGTCGCAAGCTGCCTGGATGATATCCACTTCAAACTGAGACTTAATGCATCTCAAATCCTGAAGAATGGGGAAAAGCCGTTCATACTGATAGAGTGGGTATAATGCACGGCATTCTTTGACAAATCGAGCGTTTCGTGTTTCTACCTCGCTTGCATTTCGGATATGTTCATTACTATCCAGATAGATGTGATCACACTCCGCCAATATGGTATAAAAGATCTTTTCAAATTCTGAGGTCCATTTTACATTCTTGATACCTGAAATAGCAGTTCCTTCCTCTTTGGTGAGCTTATGTCCTTCCCAAACTGCGATTTCTTCGTTTGTCTCTCTTACAAACAAGATTTCCCTCATTTTTTCGTCTGGGAAATTAGGTGCAATCAATACAATGGACTCCTCTTGATCCGCGCCAGTAAGCCACAGCATATTTGCATTTTGTACAAACTTCATTGTTCCATCCGCATTCGTAGGCATTATATCGTTGGAGTGAACAATAGCTACAGAGCGTGGCTTCATGCGTTTTGCAAGCTTGTCACGATTCTGAATAAATAGTTGGTTGTCAATTGGATCGTATCGCATGGGTTATCTTAGTTCTGATTTTAAAAAAATCGATATTCATGAGGTGGCTAAAATTAGCATTTCTTTTTCTCTCCATACCGCTATCTGCTCAGCAATTAGGCTTTGCGCTGGAGCAAATCAACGGACAAGCGATCATTGATGCCGGACTTACCGGAAAGGGCGTGAAGATTGGGATTATTGATGGAGGGTTTCTCAAAGCTAACAAGACAGAATCACTTCAAAAGTTGTTTAAAAGTGGTCAAGTGGCGGGATATCGGGATTATCTGGATCCTGATGCTGAGGAATTTACGGGTAGCGCTGCTTTTGATGATGTCCATGGGACGGAAGTATGGGAGCTCATAGGTGGCTACAATGAAAAAAAGCGAGTGCAATATGGGCTCGCAACGGGAGCTACTTATTATCTGGCTCGAACCGACCATGGTGGATATGAGCGTAGGCAAGAAGAAAAATACGCCATTGAAGCAATGGAGTGGATGGCAAGAGAAGGTGTTCGGATCATTAACATCTCATTGGGTTACAATTTCGGATTCAATGATAAGCGTGAAAATTATTCGCGCAATCAAATGGATGGCAAAAGCACCATTTTGACTCAAGCCATAGATCGTATTTCAAAAGCGCATGGAATTTTGTTTGTAGTAGCTGCTGGAAACGACGGCAATAAAAAGTGGGAAATAGTAGGCACCCCTGGGGATGCTGAAAATGCATTAACTGTAGGTGCAACAAAGATTAAGGTGTGGGATGCGATGGGTTATAGTTCTAAAGGCCCTGACTGGCTCGATTACGTGAAACCAGAAATCTCCTGCTATTCGTCGCTCGGCACTTCTTTTTCTGCACCAATAATAACTGGACTTGCAGCCTGTCTTCTTGAAAAGGATCCGTCCTTAACTAGG
Organism: Ekhidna sp.; assembly: GCF_039940915.1. Classification (GTDB taxonomy): domain Bacteria; phylum Bacteroidota; class Bacteroidia; order Cytophagales; family Cyclobacteriaceae; genus Ekhidna. Next base: position 210,582 of record NZ_JBDVFO010000003.1, on the reverse strand, counting down.
ATTGAACTTAAGAAAATAATTATGGATGCCGGAAACCTAATGTCTCCAAATAATTATATCGGCTATGGTGTGCCTAATAGCAAAAGAGCATTAGAATTAATTATAAAGCCTGAAGGTATTTTCTTTGGTCCTGAAATTGGTACCACAGGAAAGTCCATTAGTGTTGAGTTAGATGCCCCTTCAATATATGTAGCGGTCTACCACAAAGAAGGCTGGAAGGTTCTTAAGAAAGAAATTATACGGACGGATAAAACCAAAGTAAAAATCAAACAAAAAGAAGGCGCTGACACAAGCACAGTGATTTGGGAAGGTGGAAGTTTGGAAGTGGTATGGGAAGATTAATTTTTTAATTACTCCGTCACTTCAATCTCGATGGTTTTGGACCGATATTTTGTTACAATTCTTCCCCCAACGCTTGTCAAATCTGGGGGATATGTTAGCTGTCCACGCTGGAGATACGCAGGCCAAGTACCTGATGTAAGTCCTGCCATGTCCTCACTCTTTAACACTAAATCGGCAGTGCCCTCTTCTTCTAAAACCAGGCCAGCAAAATTATTCTGCTCAGGCACACCTATTAAAAACTCTATAAATTCCCTCTCGACCAGCGGCTCTCCCGTCCAGCTTATCACTAAGCCATTACTTTTTGAAAAGCTTGAAATCGCCTGAGAAAAATCTACGGATTGGTATTCTACCAATGAACTTGTGTACACTTTTCCTTCTGAACTAGTATATACAATATCCCCTGATGTTATTAATCCTGCATATTCTTTAGAATACAAAACCTTGCTTTCATCGTAAGTTAGCTCCTCACCTCTAAAAGTTATGGATTCATTTTTTTCAAGTGTAATGTTACTACCAAAGACATCCGTTTTTTTAAACTCTGCCGTAATGATTGTACTATTCAAATCACTGTCATAGAAGACCAGGTAATCCAGAAAATTGGTATTTGTGTCAAAGTCCGGTCCGTCATCAGATGTGCATGAAATCATCAGCACAGATGAGAAAATGGAAATGTACAAGGTTCTTAAGATTGGTGATTTCATTGTGTTAAATTCAACTGCAAAATTACCTCATCAAATGACTCAAATCAAAGAGGTAATGCCATCAGTTGACTAACTTTTTGATCATGATTAAACTCGCCAACACCTCATTCCCAACGTGAATATCATCTCCATCTCCGATACATTCAAATCCAAGTTTCTTATAAAATCGTTGAGCCCGTATATTGAGCTTGGAGACACTTAACCATACATGAGATTTACTTTCCTTCTTCACACTCCGAAATACTTCGTCCATCATTTTATGCGCAAGGCCAGTCCCATACGCCGATGGAAGCAAATATAAATGCTTCAGTTCTGCGGTATCTAGCCCTTCATTCAATGAGCATCTACGATAATTGACAATAGCTATTCCAACTGTTTGCTGATTTCGATTGGCCTTTAAGCAAAAAAAATGCTCACTCGAAAGCATTTTATTGGCCTCCTCTATGGTGTAACTAGCTGAAAAGTATGCTTGAATGTTTTCTGCTGAATGGACATCTGAATAAGCCGCTAGAAAGCTTTCCCTCCAGAATTGAACTAGCTGTGTCGAAAAGTTATTATCCGCAATTTCAAATTCGATCATGGACGTTGTGATGATTTTTCAAAAAAAGAAAGAAATATTCAATTCTCTAGTGTCCATTTTCAATCTTTTTCTTCGTCTCTAGTGAAATATTTAACTTAACAAAAGACAACTTTAAGACTATGAAAAAGTATTTATATGTATTCCGAGGCGGCGATTCAGGTTTTGCAGATCAATCACCTGAGCAAATGCAAGCCCACATGCAGCGTTGGGGAGAATGGATGGCCAAAGTAAAAGCAGAAGGATATCCACTTCAGCAAGAAGGAAAAGTGGTAGGCCCAGGTGGTGAAATTGTCACGGATGGACCGTTCACTGAAGGAAAAGAAATCGTAGGGGGCTACGTGCACCTGGATGCCAATGATCTGGATCATGCGGTTGAACTTTCCAAAGACTGCCCGATTTTCGAATTTGGTGGAACCACCGAAGTAAGAGAGATTATCACCGACATGGGTGTTTGATCAATTTCTTTAAATTGTCATCCTGAGTGAAACGAGGATCTAACTTCCAATGTAAAAAAGATCCTTCACTGCGTTCAGGATGACATCTAATTGCTAGTTCATTCAATGCAAACATCACAGCTCGTAGATCACTTCTTTCGAACAGAATATGGTAAGGCCGTATCGCATCTTACCAGCAAGTTTGGTGCGTCCCACCTTGAGCTTGCTGAGGACAGTGTACAAGAGGCATTGATTAAGGCCATGCAAACCTGGCCCTACGCCCAAATCCCTGACAACCCAACCGGATGGATTTTTCGTGTGGCTAAAAACAAAATGATCGATCAGCTTAGGAGGAATCAAAAAACGAATAATCAAGAAGTACCGGAACTAGCAGAAGAAATGAATGAAGACCTATCGCTGGAATCCATCAATGATGACATGATACGGATGATGTTTGCGTGCTGCCATCCTTCGTTGAGTCAGGAGTATCAAATCATTCTTACGCTTAAAATTTTGGGGGGATTGTCTATTCGTGAAATCTCCAGTTCATTACTCAAGAAGGAAGAGACTGTGGCCAAGGCATACACTCGAGCAAAAAAGAAATTCAAGAAAGACGAAATAAAGCTACTCCTTCCACCAGCTCATGAGATCGAGAACCGCCTGGACATGGTGCTTAAGATCATCTATTTGCTTTTCAATGAGGGATACAAGTCCGCTGAGGGGGAGAATCTCATTCGTGAAGAGCTTTGCGAAGATGCTATCCGCTTGAATCAGGTATTGTTGCAAAGTGAAATATGCAATACACCCGCAGCAAATGCGCTTATCGCCCTTATGTATTTCCATACTTCGCGATTTTCTGCTCGCACAGACCAAGAAGGGAATCCGATCTCGTTGGAAGATCAAGATCGGTCGAAATGGGATCAAGAATTGATTCAGCTAGGTTTAACATCCCTCAATCATGCTTCTGAGGAAGGCGCTATCAACGAATACCTCATTCAAGCGGCCATTAGTGCCACCCATTGTCGTGCCGAAACTTTCGAAGATACCGATTGGGAAAACATTCTTGCGCTTTATGATCTTCAGCTGCAAATAACTCCCAGTCCAATTGTGGAGTTGAACAGAGTCGTTGCTCTTGAGAAGGTTCACGGTTCACTACTCGGAGTAAAGGAGATCGAACGTTTGGAAACAACCCAATTCTTTGATGAGTACTATCTTTTTTATGCCATAAAAAGCGAAATGCTACATAAGCTGGGCAATAATGATGAAGCAATACAAGCGCTTCATAAAGCCATTGATCTGACGAAAAATGAAAAGGAGAAGAGCTATTTGAGAATGAAATTTTCGAAAATTAAGTAATCGACAACCTATTCTCTTTTTAAGCAGAAGCTGGTGCAGTTGACATAATTCATCCATCTAGCTGATCCGTATCACTAAAAACAATCCCTTACTTCATATCTTGCACCAAAGTTAAGAACCATGAAAAAGCTAGCAATAATTTTCACGATCCTTATGCTCTCCGGATGTGCTGTCACAGTAAAAACGTATCAAAAACCGGAGCACTCATTCGAGGCGTACAAAACCTGGTGCTGGATGAAAGGCTGTGAAGTCACTTATCAAGGACCCGACTACCTGTACGATCAAAAAGTAGCAGACGAAATCGCTAATGCAGTAGCTTACAATATGTATCAGAAGGGATTTGAACAGAGCGATGACTCCTCAGATTTGGTCGTCAACTTTTTCATGATTGTAAAAGAAGATTCCGCAGAAATAGCGGATACGTATGATGGATTTATGCCTGAAATTGGATGGATGGATCAAGCATACCCAACCTATGAAAGATTTTTGAAAGGGAGCTTAATCATAGATATAATCGATCGAAAAAAATCTGAAATCGTCTGGAGGTCAAATGCTGTTCGGTATATGGAATTAAACCCTGTTTATGATAAGACTGAGATTTGGGCAGCTGTTGAAAAAGCGATGAAGAAGCTGCCAGAAGTCGCTGTGCCTAAATAGTCTCAATACTTTAATCGCACAGCACATTACTAGCAAGTAAAGCCTACCTTTGCGCTCCAATGAGCAAGAAGGAATACGAGCTGATCGAGTTACCGAATGGCATTCGGATCATCCATAAAGAGGTAAATCACACTAAAATCGCCCACGTGGGCATCATGCTGGACATGGGTAGTCGTGATGAATCTCCAGAGGAACAGGGACTTGCGCATTTTCTGGAACACATGGCCTTCAAAGGCACCTCAAAGCGAAGTTCTTATCACATCATCAATCGGTTAGAATCCCTGGGCGGTGAGTTAAATGCCTATACTACCAAGGAAAAGATCTGCTTCTACGCCTCTTTACTAGATATTCATTTAGATAAGGCTGTGGAGCTTTTATGTGACATCACATTCAATTCTACATTTCCAGAAAAGCAGATAGAAAAGGAACGAAGTGTCATATTGGAGGAGATGAGTATGTATCGGGATACCCCTGAAGATTCCATTCAGGACGAATTTGATGAGCTACTTTTTCCAAATCATCCACTGGGGCGAAATATTCTTGGAACCGAACAAACCGTTAAATCTTTTCAAAAAGGTGATTTTAGATCTTTTCTGAACAGGAATCTGAATACGGAGAAGATCATCCTTTCCAGCGTAGGAAATTACTCAGCTAAGAAAATCCAACGGCTTGCCACAAAATATCTGAAAGACATCCCACATAAAAATCATACGCCTGACCGGAGTTGGTTTTCCGGCTATACACCAGACAGGAAAGAAATTAAGAAATCCATCACGCAAGCGCATTTTGCCATGGGCATGCCTTCTTTAAGTATCAAGGATCCAAACCGCATACCGTTTTTTTTCTTGGTCAACCTTCTAGGAGGTCCGAGCATGAGCTCTCGTTTGAATCTCAGCTTGAGGGAAAAGCACGGTTTGGTTTATGGGGTGGATGCCAGTTATGCTCCTTACTTAGAAGTAGGACAGTTTGCTGTTTATTTTGCAACCGATCCTAAAAATCTCAAGAAGAGCCAACGGATCATCTTACGGGAAATAGAGGCAATGAAAACCAAACCTTTGGGAAACATGCAACTGCATAAGGCCAAAAATCAAATCAAAGGGCAGATGGCGCTTTCGGAGGAAAACAAAAATGCCATCATGCTGATGATGGCCAAAAGCCAGCTAGACCTCAACAAGGTACCTGACATCAACAGTGTTTTTGAAAAAATCGACAACATTACATCTGGTCAAATCCAAGAACTGGCCACAAGTTATTTACCATCCGATCAGATGAGTGCCTTGACATATCTGCCGGAATAATACTTATCTTTACGTACATGGAATTTCTAGCAGACGATCTTCAGAAATATGTGGAAGATCACTCCGAGCCTGAATCTGATTTGCTACAGCAGATCAACAGGGAAACGCACCTCCATGTATTGAAACCTCGAATGCTTTCGGGTCACCTCCAAGGGCGAGTTTTGTCCATGCTCTCACATATGATCAAGCCAAAAAATATTCTTGAGATAGGAACCTATACAGGATATGCAGCACTCTGTCTGGCTGAAGGTATGCAAGCAGATGGTCAGCTTATCACCATTGACAATAATGAAGAACTCTCCGTACGTGCAAAGCAGTATTTCGAAAAATCAGATTTTGCACATCAAATAAACATGCATGTGGGAAATGCCATGGAGGTGATCCCAAGTTTAGATGCACGATGGGATCTTGTTTTTATTGATGCTGACAAGGAGAACTACTCCAATTATTTTGATCTAATAATTGATAAGGTAAATACTGGAGGATTTATCATTGCTGATAATGTGCTTTGGAGTGGCAAAGTGTTTGATACAAGCAAGCATGACAAGGCTACCGAATCCATTCGCGACTTCAATCTTAAAATGCATACGGATTCAAGAGTACAGAACGTTTTATTTCCGATCCGTGACGGACTGATGATATTAAGAAAAATATGAGAAAGGATTCTAGTTATAAGTTACAAGTTACAAGTTGGCTAGCGTGTTTGCTTATAAGCCTAACTACACTTGGCCAGACAGTTCCTAAGGAGATGACCATTGGCGATGTGCACCTGACCATCAATGAATCTGCTCGCAGGCAAATTCAAGAAGAAGTAGATCGACTCACAAAAAGCCAGACTTACTATGGCATCATTGTCGATCGAATGAATCTGTATTTTCCTTACATTGAAAGAGAACATAAAAAAGCCAGAATTCCAGATGAAATTAAGTTTCTAGCTATCCAAGAAAGTGCCCTAATCTCTGATGCTGTTTCATCAGCCAATGCCGTTGGTTTCTGGCAATTCAAAGATTTTACAGGAAGGGAAGTTGGACTAGTTGTAGATCGTAAAGTAGATGAGCGGCTAAATATCGTTTCCGCTTCTCGCGGTTCCGGCAAATATTTCAACTCAAACAATTTCTACTTTGACAATTGGGCCTATGCGGTGATTGCATACCAGGCAGGTGCCGGAGGAGCGAAAAAGCATACAGACAAATCGAACTACGGAAAGAAAAAACTGACTATAACAACAAACACCTATTGGTATCTAAAAAAATTCATCGCTAATGTAGTAGCTTTTACCCCATCCGTTGGTCTCCCACACTCAGAAGGTATCTGGCTGGAGGAAATCACCAATGCCGGAGGAAAAACACTTGAGCAAATCGCCCGGCAAGAAAAAGTAGATGTTGAGGAACTTAAGAAATACAATAAATGGCTGATGCGTGGATCTGTTCCTACAGATAAAACTTACTCGGTAATGGTGCCGAAAAAGGGCACTCCTCCTAAAAAATTGGTTGCGGAGAATTCGGCGAAAAAGAATAAAATCTCAGCACCCAAATCCAAAATCTACCCAACCGAACTAACGCCAGGGATCACTGAAGCAAACAAGTCAACTATCATCCCGCTGAATGGCGTTCCATCGATTTTAGCGAGAGACACAGACGATGTTCACAGCATATCGGCAAGAGCCGGCATTGCAGAGAAGAAGTTCAGGAAATACAATGACATGAGTGACGCTGATAAAGTCATTTCGAATGAATTTTATTACATCAAAAGCAAAAAAGGAAAGGCCAAAGTCGGATTTCATGTAGCTAAATCGAATGAGACACTTTGGGAAATCTCTCAGCAATACGGCATCAAATTGAGCAAATTGGCGAGTAGAAACCGGATGAGTATCATTGACGAGCTTAAGCCAGGAAGAGTGCTTTGGATGGACAAAACCAGACCTTCCAGCGAGCCCATCGCCTACCATGAACTCACTGATCCAATCATCACCAAACCTGTCGCCAAGCCAACAGCCAGCACAAATCCAGTCGAGGATGAGGTATTTACTCAAGAAACAGCTGATGAAGAAGTCATCGATGATGATATGCCTTCTATTGAAGTCCCTCAAGTAGATATGAAAGAGGAACGATTACGCAAAGTCAAAATTCACACGGTGGCTTCAGGAGAATCTCTGTGGGGAATCGCACAGCATTATGAAGTAAAAATGGATGACTTGTTACGTTGGAATGAGCTTCCTGATCCGGACGCCTTAAAGGTGGGACAAAACATTCAAGTGAAAGCACCAATCGAGGAAGCCTCTGTCGACAAAAACATCATCACTCACACCGTACAGCCGGGCGAAACCCTGTATGCTATTTCACGAAAGTATGACATGACCGTCGATGAGGTAATGGATCTCAACGAGATGAAAACCTTTGACCTCAATGTTGGGCAAGACTTGAAGGTTTATGGGGAGTAAGAATTTAGAATTTTAATAAGTCTATCGACTAATTGAAACAGAAGAGCGTATTGGTATAGCGCCACACCTGGCTAATAATCAAAATCTAATCCCATGCGATCCTTCAGGTCTTTTAAATCAGGATTTTGCTTGACCATGTAGTCGAAAATATCTGTACTGGTATACAGTTTTTTCTCTTCCTTCATTTCCGCGATTTCTGTTCGGATAACCACGTGATCATTTTTTAGCTCAGTTCTGAAGTATTGTACGAGCTCAGTATCGAACTTCTCCAAAAAGCTAACCTCCAGTTGACTCCCCAGCATGATGATGACACTGTGATTATCGCCTTTCTTAACCGACTTACTTAACACCAATCTTTCGGTATCTCCAGCATTTGTTTTTTGCTCAGCAAATCCTTTCCAGACGGTTTGTAAATCTTCCTCCGAAAACTCCGCGGCTTGCTTCTCTGCCAGTGGTGATGCCTCGTCAGATTCTTCTTTGGATTTCTTCTTCCCAAATATGCTAGGTGTCTCCTTTGGTTTACCTGAAGTTGAAGGCTTCAAGACAGGGCTTGCTCTGGGCTTGGATGGTTCAATCGGGGTTTCCACCTCATTCGCCAATCCCGCCGGTTCTTCCATGGGTGGAGGTGGAGCATCATCGTGAATAGGACCCACTTCCTGTTTAGGTTCTTCTTTAGGAGCTACTGGAATTTCTTCGGGAATCTTTTGAGGTGTTTCCTCCTCTTTTTCTGCAGGTTGTTTGCCCTCTTCTACGTCGTTATGTGGTCTTTTTTTTTTGCCCCATTGTCGGTGGAGCTAAGTGTAAGGGCGCTGGTAAGATGCGCCAGCTTCATGAGGCAAAGCTCTACATGTAGGCGTTGATTTTTGCTCTGTTTGAAGTTGAGCTCAAACTGATTGGAAATATTCAAAGCAGACAACAGAAAAGAAGGACTACACTTGGCGGCCTGTTCTCCATATTTGGCCTTTAAATTATCGGTAACTTCTAAAAGTGTGATGGTCTGTCCATCTTTTGAGATCAGCAGGTTTCGCAGATGCTGCTGAAAACCATTGAGGAAGTTATTTCCATCAAATCCATTCCGTAGAATTTCATCAAACAGGATCAATGCTCCAGACATATTTTGAGCGAGCAGATCATCTACAAGCTTGAAATAATAGTCATAGTCGAGAATATGGAGATTCTTGATTGTGTCCTGATATGTAATCTTTCCATCTGACGAAAATGTAGTGATCAGATCGAAAATGGAAAGTGCATCTCGCAAGGCTCCATCCGCTTTTTGGGCTATCAGATGAAGTGCTTCATTCTCAGCATCTACCTTTTCACTTGAAGCGATCTTCTCGAGCTGCTTTACAATATCGCCTACTTCTATACGATTGAAATCGTAAATCTGGCACCTGGATAGAATGGTAGGAATCACTTTATGCTTTTCTGTAGTGGCCAAAATAAAAATGGCGTACTCGGGCGGCTCTTCCAGCGTCTTCAAAAAAGCATTGAAAGCTTGTGTGGAGAGCATGTGAACCTCATCTATGATGTATACTTTGTACTTTCCTTGCTGAGGTGGGTATCTCACCTGATCTATCAGGTTTCGAATGTCTTCTACTGAGTTATTGGATGCAGCATCCAGCTCAAAAATGTTGAAGTTGGAAGTACCCTCAAGCCCTTCATTCTCAAATCCATTGATGGTTTTTGCCAGGATTCGCGCACAGGTGGTCTTCCCTACTCCTCTGGGGCCGCAAAATAATAATGCCTGCCCGAGGTGATTGGAATTGATGGCGTTTTCTAATGTGGTCGTGATGTGCTCCTGCCCCACTACCTCCTCGAAACCGAGGGGTCTATACTTACGTGCCGATACCACAAAGTTTTCCATCTGGGGAGCAAGATAGTATCCTAAAAGCTTACTTAAAAGCTTACTTAAATCTTAACAAAAAAAACCGTTGAGTTTTTAGTCCTTTGTGTCCAAAAAGAAGCATTTCGGAATCATTGAGTTGTGTACAGAGTGCAGGTCTAACTTTTGTTTCCACATCACCTCTATCGAACAGGGCATCCCTCACCAGATTCCCTTCATTATCGATTCTGGCAATCATTACCATTGTCGTACTATTCTTTTGCATGGGTGCCACCCGTCCCACTCCATTGTAATCTACATTCAGCGAGTTGTCGTTAAATATCAGATACATGTTATCCTCATTATAAGCTGCCGAATAGGATGAGAACGCTGCTCCATCATTTACCGTGTGCTGGTTTTTCGCCACACGTATGGTGTTGGTGAATTCTCCCTCGGGGTTGATGTTGAGCATCATCATATCATCAAAATCGAAGTGAGTCGTTGTGATTGTTCCGTTTTGGGTGTAGGATGTCAATGTATAAATGTGCCGTTGTTCTGCAATGATCTTGGTACTCCCGTCATCACCAAGAATAAATTCATCAATGAAGAAAAAAGGAAGCTCAACATCTTTTCCTTTGTCTAGTTTCTTCTTTATTCTTTTCGCCTTTGCTTCTGTCATATTCTGCAATAGAAAATCTGATTCGAAATCGACGAAAGAGCTCTTTAAAACTTCCCTGTTTTCTGGATTCATCCGTAAATAGTATGCTCCTCCTACCATTAAGGTGCCCTGATCGGAGTAGAATCCTGCACTGATTACATCTCCATTCTCTGCAATATCAATTTGCATATCCTTCAAATATTTACCTTCAGACTCGATCTTGAAAGAATCGATAGCACCAGTGTTGTCAAAACTTAGCAGCAGGTAGTCGTAGTTTATTTCCCCATCTACTTTAGTCCTTCTTTTATCATAAAACCGCTTGGCCAGGATGTGTAAAATCCCATTTTTATCCAGGCGGTGCGTTGTTAAGTCTAGCAACTTATTGGTGTATGGCAGCTCAAAACGCTGCGTCCATATTTCTTCCAACGAACGATTGAAGACATGGACGCCAATAGCTTCATTCTCTTTACCCTTTTTAGGTAGCGTATAAACCAACGCCAAGTGCGAGGAATCTTTCGAAAAATGAACCGCCATTCTTGCCGTGTATGCCGAACGACCTTCCTCCTTGATCTCTGCGATCAATCTTGGTTCTTCCAATTCCCAGGCTTCTTTGTTGATTTTTTGGAGGTAAATCTTCTTACTCGACATGGTGGTTGACCTGGTGATTTGATAAAGTTCTTTGTCAAGCATGAATAAATGACCAGAATACGCTCTTTCTCCTCCGATTGAAGATGTCAGGATCAATTCTTTATCCAATGCCAAGTCGAATCCGAATTTTGAAAGTGAGACTTCTCCTGAACCAATCTTTCCTTTGGCATAGGCCATATAGAAACCTGTTTGATCATATCCAACAAAGTCAACTGGCACGGATCTTTTGGCTACTTTGAAAAATGGCCCAGATACAATTTCGTAATCTTTTAGTTTGGGCTGCCCTACTGCAATAATTGCAAATAGCAGCGAAAGAATGGTGAGTTTTATCCTTAGCATCGCTTCTGATTTTCAGCTAAGTTAAACGACTCAATTGATTGAGCATATCCTTACCGCTGGCTGATCTCCGTTTGAAAAGAAGATCAGTAAATGATAACTGGATAGACTTTGCGTAAGATTCGAAAAACTCAAAGGTATTGGATGCACTTAAGTCTAGAGGAACAATAGTCAATCATCAGCCGCAACAATTGTACAGCTACTTCAAAAAACTTTGATTCTTTGTTGATCAATTCCAAACCATCCCAGACAATTGGGCGTCTAATCTTATACCTTTGCCTTTTGAATTCCGAAAAGGACATTGTTTGAGTATCGGAATTTAGCTTTTGTTCTTTGTTTTAATGGGGTCGACCGGAATCGACAGGAAGTGCAAAGCATACGCTAGCATGCTGGGTGGGGAGTGTACATCCATGATAAATGCGCTCAAAATTGTAATTGGCGAGTCTAACTACGCTATGGCAGCATAATCTCGAACTAATAGTAGAGGTTACTAAGGGTTGAGCCATATAGGTTCCCCCTGTCACATCCTACCTTGCTTTTATCCTTAGGGCGAGGAATTGGGGTGTCGAACATAAGGATTAGCTCAAGGCAGTGTTGCGGGTCATGAGTGAAATAAAGTAACTGGTTTTTCAGGTAGGTAGTTATTCGCCAGCCTGAGATTCGAGATTAAAAGAATAACTAAGCATGTAGAAGGTTTATGGTTTCCTTAGCTGGACGAGGGTTCGAATCCCTCCGACTCCACTTTAAAAGCTGCCTAGTGCAGCTTTTTTTATTGAACATTATGGATGGGAACCCGAGTGGGGGTTCGAAAGCGAAGCTTCACGAGGGCTTGTGGGCATGGAGCGGGTATGAGTAATCCCTCCGACTCCACTTGAAAGCCTCATTATTTAATCTAAAGAGGCTTTTCTATTTATTGGGGTAATTCATTTTTTTCCTTGATATACTCACTTTTCATAGCAGTTTCATTTCATGAATATTAGCCAAGGAGGTCATTTAGATATGCTTCATTTTTTTTTACTATTTCTCTCTTGCTTTCCACGATAGGAATTCCTTTAAAATCAATGTTTGATTCAATTGGATCAAAATGAATAATACGTAAGAAGAACAGAGATTTGTTGAGTTTATTTCTTTTTAAGAGGATTTGTTGCTCTTAAAGCCTTGTGAATTTTGATGAACAAAATCTTTAGGAAATTCTTCTACACCAGGAAAGCCTAGCTTAATATCTCGACCATCATGAGGGATATAATTTGTCTTAAACAAGTAATCCCAAACACTAAGGGTCAATCCAAAATTCACCCCATATTTTCGTTCATCTGGTAAGTCATGAGCGTGATGCCATATATGCATTTGAGGGTTATTGAAGATGTATTTTAGAGGCCCTAGGTTCAGCTTGAAATTGGAATGATTGAAATGTCCTACAGCTAGCGTGAAAATATGAATGATAAAGAAATCCCTTAATCCAATACCTATCAATGCTAAAGGTAAATACTCTATAGTTCGGTATACAACATTTTCCATCCAGTGGTATCTCAAATGTGCCGCAAATCCCATTTGCTCTACTGAGTGATGTACCTTGTGAAACTCCCATAAAGCTGGAACTCGATGCAAGAGCCTGTGTGTCCACCATTGCACAAAATCTCTTACGAGAAACCCAATAATCAAATGCGCCCATGTAGGCCAGGACATCACTTCGAATGCAAGTAGATTAGTAATGCCTATTGAGGCCAAGAGGTCATTAAAAAAATGGACGACCACATTGGATGCGGCATTGTAGATAATCAAGGAAAATAAGAAAAAATTGAAAAACATATAGAAAAAGTCTAACCAGAAGTCCTTACGGAATTTTGCCTGTTCTTTTCTCCAAGGCTTTGTAAGCTCTAATATGTAAAAGAAGGCCGATACTCCTATTAGCCAATAAAAATAGCTGTGCCAGGTTGGGGTGGTTATCTCCCTCCATAGGTATGAAGCGTAACCTTCATAACTACTTTTTATTATATCTATATATTCTTCCATTGTTAATTATTGTATTAATTCAGTGTCAACTTCAACCGGCAAATTATGGTATGTCCATTCCACCCAAGAACCATCGAAATTTCGGACATCTTTATAGCCCAAAAGTTCTGATAGAATAAAAAATGTGTGTGATGAACGGACACCAGAATGGCAATAGGTTACAACCCTGGAGTTCTCTGAATCCACAACTCCTTTATAAATAGAATCTAGCTCACTAATTGACCTGAACTTATTCGTAACCGGATCAACTGTGTTCATCCAATCTATATGATTGCTTCCTGGGATACGACCTTTGAGTATTGCCCCCTGTTTCAATATCTCACCAGTAAACTCAGATTTGGTTCTAGTATCAATAAGGGTCAATGAGTCCTTAAGATTGAAAAGGTCTTCTACGTTTATTAAGGTCTCTGATCTATTGATATTAGGGAGTTTGAAAGTGCATTTAGTAGAGTGACTGACTTTCATCGTTAGTGAATCCACCCCTTGCCAAGCGCTAATACCTCCGTTGAGAATTGCCATTTTTTCGTAGCCATAATAGTGGAGCATCCACCAAAGTCTTGTTGCTTCACAAGATCCATTATCGTCATACATTACCAAAAATTGACCCGTTGCTATCCCTTTTGATCCAAACACAGATTCTAGCAGATGCTTCTCACCTAACATACCCTGATAAGGGAAGGAATCGCTTTGTAATTCGTTCCTCCAAATATTAATGGAGTTTGGAATGTGGTTAGTGATGAATTGATCCGGCTTTCTAAGATCCAGAATTGTGACTGAATCACTATGAATAATCTCCACTAGCTCTTCCACTTCAATGACGTACTTGTTTATCCTTGTGTGCTCCGACTTTGATGCGTCTTTACAGTTGAGAAGAACTATGGTCATTAAAACTATTCCGAATACATTTTTATTCAAGCTCATACCATTCTATGTTTTCTAGATTTGCTCTTCTCCCCTTTTTCTTTGGAGCATAGTTGGATGCTAAGTACTCTAAAATGACTGCTTCATTATCACCCAAATCCCATAGATTTTGTGTCTCTTGCATCCACTTTATCGTGCTTGACCAACCGGCCAGATTCATTCTGTTCTGAGAGATGAGCTTTGAAGAATGGCAGTTTGTACAGTTCTGAATTACAAGTTGAAGACCAGGTGAATCTATCAGACCTGTTTCAATATGAATTCCATCAACTATTTCCTGTGTTTTTGATTCTTTAACATCAAGATCATTTCTTGGTAGAAGAGTATCAAGCGCACCACTTGCTAAAAGAATAGTTAGAGTCACCAAAAGCGTGAGAGTAACAACTATTGTTCGTACTAAAAAGGTTATTTGACTCAGGACTTTATTTAATTTCTTGTCGTCCATCAGGTAACTTTTACTGCAATTCTATGGCATGCATTATTCAGATAGCCTTTCGGATTCCATCCTGGAAGAATCATAGGTTGTGAAGTTCCATTTTCATCAGTTGCTCGGGCCCAGACTTCATAGTATCCCTTTTCTGGAAAATTTATCTTAGCATTCCAATGTTGCCAAGCCAGTCTGTTTACTGGGTTTTGAAGTATGCATGGATTCCATGTCGCACCAAAGTCAATCGAGTATTCTACATCTTTAACCTTTAATTCACCAGCCCATGCATGGCCTCTTAATCGTAAACTTTGACCCTGATTCAAAAGAGCACCAGACTTAGGATATGTGATCACTGATTTAATGGGCATTGATTCAATGATGCACATATTTTCATCAAGCACCTTAGTGCCAGGCTCTACCGTCTCGCAAGGAATTCGATAAGAACTTCCTCCCATTTTTGCACCATCATGAACTTTATTCCGAACACTTAGTCTATCGATCCACTTACCCGAAACAGAAGCTGGCCAGCCACCAGCCACCAACCGTAAAGGAAAACCATGTACTAGAGGAATAGCTTCTCCATTCATCTCGTAAGCAACCAAAGTTTCATCCATTATAGCTTTCGAAATTGGAACTCCTCTGGAAATAGGATTCTTACTTGGATCACCACTGAGATGTGTGTCTTTACCATAATAACCAACATACACCGCATCATTTTTTAATCCGACATCATCTAACAAATCTTTAAGCCTTACTCCGCTCCATTCCGCACATGAAACAGCTCCAATAGTCCATTGATTGCCTTTTGCAGGAGGGTCAAACTCACTTCGACCATTGCCACCACACTCAAGCGTAAGTTGATAGGTTTGTTTAGGGAATTTCTTAAGATCATCAAGTGTATATGTTCTTTTGCCAACCACTGATTCTCCATCAATCGTTAATGCCCATTGATTGGCATCTATATTTTGTGGGATGAGTCCATTATTTCTGACGAACATCCTGGAAGCTGGCGTTACTTTATCATCCAAAATGTGCGCTTGAGCCTCAGCGTTCCAAGGTCGATCATTTAAAATGACCATGCTTTTATCCTTATCAAAGCGTTTGTAGAAATCATCCTGCTCGAAGAACAGAGGAGTATATCCGTCTGGTATAAGCTTTCCGAAAACAATATTAGTTCCAAGCGATGCAGACAGGGTCGCAAGAACACTTTTCTTGATGAATTCTCTTCTATTTTCTTTCAAACCCATAGTGTTAATCTAGCCAAGATACCTTAGCTAACCTTACACAGTTGTAACAAATGTTACATTGGTTCTTTATGAAAAGTCTAAGACTATAAGATGCTGATCCCCTATTTTTTAAAGTACTTATCAACTTGAAACCTACAGAATAGCGTTTTCTTCCCAACTATCTCGTAAAGGAGACCTTGTCTCATTAAGCAATGTATATTTTGGGGAGTGTTCTTGCCGCTTACTTAATAGAGTTACTTCAGAAAAACAATATTGGGGGAGAATGCACTTTATAGACAGAAAATAAAGAAGATGATTAAAGAAAGAAGAAAGTAACATACTCCTAGTCAACAAATCACTCGTTTTGCAAGACCTCAAGGTAATTAATTATTGATCCTTTTATGCCACGAAATTATGCTGTGAAATATAGCTTTTTTGCATATTCCACATGCAAGGGCGTATGAGTAATCCCTCCTACTCTTTCACAAATAGATAATCCATTTGGTCGTCCTGCAGCACTACTTTCAAAGTGTTGTAAAAATGCTTGTAAATAATCCCTTGATTTGGTGAATTGGGAAGCCGGTTGCTTCCTGAACGGATAACTGACTTGAGCTCATCCAGTGTGATCCACAAAAAATCCGATTTTTCTCTAAAGATGATAAACTTATCATCGAGTGGAATCATGGCTTGTCTTATCTCTTGCCGTGATTTGTAAGGGATATTAACCACATAGCTTACATAAATCCCATTCGCTGCAGCTATATAGGCATCTGGTCTAAAGTTATCGTCAATCTCTTCCTTTCCATAAACCATCCTACATTCTTCAAAAAACTCCCTCACTGCAATTTCCTGAGGCGTTTCCAGTCTCGTTTCATTATCCAAACTTCCAACCATTTCTCTGCCACCACCAAAATCTGTCCACCCTGGTTTATCTTCATCATAGCCCAGCAATAAGTACACAGTATCGTCAATGACTGTATAGGGAAGCACTCCCGCAGCAACAAGCTTGTCGTCCTGAGCACTTGCATTGAATACAAATAACCCTATTAAACATGTGATGATAATCCTCATAGGCCTCGATTTTGGAGTGACATAAATTTAATTAGATATAGCTTAAGAAATTAGGTGCAAATAATCTCTCATTAAAAAATTGAATCATAACTCTGATAGAATTATCTCAGATAAATTTGTCCGAGATAAAAAAATATGCTTAACATTGCATTATCAATACTTACATTATGTTTAGTAAAGCATGTGAATACGGACTAAAGGCTATGATCTCAATCGCGACCAAATCCGCGAAAGGTCAGCGAACAAACCTCAAGGAGATTTCAGCGAACATCGACTCTCCTGAGCAATTCACTGCCAAGATTCTTCAACAGCTTTCACGAAGCAAACTCATCCATTCCGTCATGGGAGCCCACGGCGGGTTCGAGATTCGGGAAGACGAAATGCGGAAAATAAAGCTGATAGATATTGTGAAAACAATTGACGGAGATCAACTATTTGTGGGTTGTGGACTTGGACTAAAAGAGTGTAACGCCAGCAAACCCTGTCCTATTCACCATCGCTTCATTGGTGTAAGAAATGATTTAACCAAGATATTATCCGAAACAAGCCTCGTGGAAATGTCGAACGATGTGAACGGAGGTTTGGCTTTTTTGAACAGATAATTTTTTTTAACCATAACTCGGATATTTCTATCTGAATTAATCATGAAAACTACAGAACAGTCCCTTTCGAAGAACACTATCACCTTTTGGCTGGTAGTAGTAAACCTCCCTTTGATTGCCATATCCATCTATATCCATTATCTCCTGGAACAAGTGGGTGGCACTGGCAACACCTTTTTGAACAACTTGGGCGTATGGTTCCTGGTGGCATTTAAGCTTATCGGTGCCAACTTGATTTTAGCTACTATTTTTTCAGAATTCAAAATCAAATAGTCATGAAAGAGGTAACAAAAGCACGCGTTTTCTGGATGTTTACCTATCTAATGGTAGTGGCGGCAATACTTACGATAGCAGTTAGCTATGCATCTGGTTTGCATCACTGGGCAAATGGACTCATTGTATTTGCTTCTCTGTGTTCTATTGGCTGGATCACAATCCTCATTCATCTTGCTAGCAAATAAATTCATTTATCATAATGGTGCATGTCAACTGATTTCGAGTCTATTCTCTTCCATATTTTTATATTACTTTGAATAGAACAGCTCCAACGCCCTAATGGTCGGAAGTGAAAATGGAAGAAAAACCAAGACTGTCGAGATTAACGGCTATTATAACTCAGCTTCAATCCAAACGGATCGTAACTGCCACCTATCTGGCAGAAAAGCATAGCGTAAGCGTGCGCACCATATATCGTGACATCCGAACGCTTGAACAATCAGGTATTCCAATCATTACTGAGGAAGGAAAGGGTTATTCTATCATGGAAGGCTATCACCTCCCCCCTGTCTTATTCACCGAAGATGAGGCCAACGCCCTAATAACAATCGAACAGTTGGCAATTAGAAACAAGGATCAATCATTGAGTGAAAACGTCTCAAGCGCTGTAGAAAAGATAAAAGCCATTTTGAAGTATTCTCAGAAGGGCAATGCTGATCTATTGACAGAAAGAATCTACTTCAGCGATCACCAAGCAAAAGAGAAAACTAGCAACAACTTGATGCAGATACAAGCTGCAATTATCCATTTTCAAGTCTTGCACATCGAGTACATTTCCTCACAGGAAGAGCTTACCACTCGACTAATAGAACCATTCGCGCTCTATAGCATTCATGGCAACTTTCTACTCATTGCCTTTTGTCGACTCAGAAAGGATTTTAGAGTGTTCAGAATAGATTATATAGAAAACATACGTACACTCAATGAGACTTTCACACCACATGATATGACGATTAAAGAGTATTTTGAGAAATATGTGAAAAATCAAGAATACCCCTGACACACCTCTGTCACAACGTCATTTTAGCTTTGCGTTATTATCAATTAAAAACGTATAAAATGGAAATCATCAAACTTATCACCCTCGGGTTATCGGGTCTTCTATTATCATTTGTTGGTCTAATGAGATTAACGAGTCCTATCAAAACCTACGCAAAAAATTCAGGAATAACACTCGAAAGGAATGTCAATTTATTAAATGAAATCAGAGGTGCTAGTTCTTTAATGCTTTGTTCCGGGATAATCATTTTGCTCGGGATGGCAATGCCTGCCCTGACCGATTCTTCATTTGTTGTAGCTAGTTTGGTTTTCATTGGATTTGCGATAGGAAGAATATTTAGCATTGGGATTGATGGGAAGCCAAACAAGCAGTTAATCCAAGGTTTGATCTTCGAACTTGTTCTTGGATCGCTAAACGTTTACTGTATTTTTCAATAAACCCATATCGCGAAATGTAGGTTCTTGAAGGTATTTGATTACCAGGTAGTAAAGAATTTTAGATCAATGTTCGAAATGAAGCACATGGAAGTTTACAAAAACCCCTTATACAAATAGTATCAGGGGTTTGACTTCATTATTTTCTTAAATCATACCTTATTTACTCAATGTAGCTTTCGTCATAAGCTTCCGGGTGAGAAACAGAAACATCATCACCAGGCTCGATACTCGAATGATGGCTCATTATCTTTCCATCCTTTATTACAAATGAAAACCTTAAGTCATTGGTTTCCTGAAATCCTCCTGATTTCCATTTTATCTTATACTGACCACTATCTATTTTGACACCATCGACCTTTTGACTGATTACTTGATAGGGAGCCACTGTCAGGTTGTGTTTCTCAAACAGATCTCTGTATAAATCTTTGATTTGATCTTTATTTCTCCTGATACGGGTAGAAAATGCAGGAATCATCATGGCTTCATCGCTATATACTTGCATCAGTGCATTAATGTCATGACTATTTACCGCCGTAACCCACTTATCTAAAATAGGCACACTGGGTTCAGCAATCATGTCCTCTCTTTCCATTGCCGCTTTATCTGTATCCGGTTTAAAGGTGTCTCTAAAAAGCGCGATTATTTCCTGAGTTGACTTACCTGTCCTCTTCATAAATACAAACTGAATGATGGCATGTGCCAATAGAAGAAGTAAGAGTCCTTCAAAAATTCCCAATTCAAACACCAGGAAGCCACATATCCCAGCCATTATAAGTGCATATCGACCTTCGGATCTTACATGGGCAATATTGGCAATCATCTTCCAGCCAGAATAAACCATGATAATACCCAATGCATACTCTGGTGTATGCTCAAGGATGATCGGAAATAAAACAACCAACAGAATTACCAATGAGGTAAATACATTCGAGAGCTTGGTAACAGCACCAGCAACTGTATTTGTTGTGCTTTTTGCTAACCCATCGAGATTGGTCATCCCACCGAAGAAAGTCGCTCCCATATTCGCAATCCATATGGCCAGCAGGCTATTGTTGGAGTCCGCTTTTCTTTGGAGTGGATCCATCTTCTCAATGGCGACATTACTCATCACCTGTTCTATCACATCGATGGTTCCAAGCATCATTGCAAAACCGATCATTTTTAAGATGAGGAAAAAGGTTTCTTGTTCGTTTAAATCTGCAAAATGTGGCAGAGGCAAAACAAGCTGGAAAGGAACAGAATCAATGGAGATCATAGGCAATGGCATGAAGAAGCTTAAGACAAAGCTTGTAGCCATGATGACAAAATAAGGGAGAGCAGGCATCTTCTTCTTATAGTACTTGTACAGCAGTACGAAAGACACGAAGGACACTAAACTGAGCGCAATAATCACTTCACGCTCAAAATTCAGCCACGTAGAAGTTTCATGCGCTACATCATACAGAAATGGAATAAACTTCAAGGCTATCTTGAGTCCAACCCCTGCCAGAAGACCCTCCACTAGATAATGAGGGACTATCCTGAGTATGTAGCGTTCTAGTTTGTATTTCCATACCACCGCTTGAAACAATGCTGTGAGTAGAATCACGAATGGCATATTATCGATCCCGAAAGTATGAACTCCGAGAGCGAGTGCTGGTGCTAAACCAGCAGCAACACCAGGCATTCCAGTGTAATTGCCAGGCTTAAATGAATAGGTAATGAAACTGATCACACCTGCAAAAATGACGGTATACAAACCTGTCATGATCGGGTAATCAGACATGAGACATATGCCTACAGTCAAGGGTACAGCCATCACACCTGCTACAGTTCCGGCAAGTGCATCTCTTTTAATGTTTTTTATGGATTCGTTTAGACGTTCTTTTATCATCTTATTCTTTTTTGGGATCGAGCATATGTGCTCAATCATGTGGGATATTGAGATTTATGCCTGAGAAAATCAGGACTTAGCGAATCCGGAATTGGATTCGAGTGAAAGAATAAAAAAGATTAAAGATTCAGCTTTAGGCAGCAATATTTGAGAAAAAGGGGTAGCTCCTTTTTATTAAAAAAGATGTTTTTTGGGGCATTTGTTTGACCGTGGAAGTGAGTGAGTGGTGGGAATCGGAAAGATTGATTTTTCGCATAGAAATCAAATCCTCCATGCACCCATTTCATCCAATCTTTTCCTTCCGCGCCTTCCTTCAGTTCTTCGCGCTCAGCTTCTCTACTTTCAACAAGCTCTTCACTTTCAAGGTAATAGTGCCTTGTATCAATGAAGGTCATGGCTCCCAGGAGGAACAATGAAGTAAGGATCAATAAGAATTTATTGCGAATCACAGGGCAAAAAAACATTGGATAAAAATCAAAAAATAGAACATTAGTATTGTTAAAATGTGATAAATGTTACATTTTACTTTCACCTAAATCACCATTCAAGTGAAAGTAAACATTGAAAAATTTGAGTTTGAAAGCGATAAAATATTATCGTCTCTCTTGGCACAGGATAGAAAGCTGTTCTTTGAACACGCAGAGCCCTTATCGTTTAAGAAGGGGAAACTTATTTTCTATGAGAGCGGAATCCCTACCGGGGTTTTTTTGATAGAAAGTGGGCGTGCGAAAATCTATAAGACTGGACTGGATGGAAAAGATCAGATATTCTATGTCTACAAGGCAGGTGATTTACTTGGCTATCATGCCCTCCTTTGCAATGAGCAATATGAAGATTCCTGTGAGGCATTGGAAGCGTGTGAAATCAAATTTGTCAGCAAGACCAATTTTGACATTCTGCTGAAGAGAATCCAGAACTTAAATCAGTTGCTTATTCAAAATATGAGTCACGAATTTGGCGTATTGGTGAATACCATAACAATACTTGCGCAAAAGCCTCTAAGGGAGCGATTAGCGCTTTACTTATTGATTTTAAAGGGAAAGTATGCTGAACAAGATGGAGAAATTCTGCTGCCCAGAGAAGACCTGGCAAACATTGTTGGAACCGCACGGGAGAGTCTTGGAAGATTACTCAAAGAATTTAAGGAGGAAAATCTGATAGAGGTAAACAACAAGATCATCAAAATACAGGATCGTGACAAACTATTGAAAATCGCAAGTTCGCAGTATACGTAGTTCTTTTCGGGTTGGTCGGATAGTCTGTCAATAAGGGAAAATAAACAATGAGTTTATGTCGCTAAATCTCTAAAAAACTAATCTGTTTCTAACTCTTCTTCGATTTGCATTGTAATCATATCAATTTCTCTGATTGCTCTCACATAAACCTGCTCCTTTTCTTTCATCAGGTTAACCATAGTAATAAAGTAATTCTGAAATGCGTATCCATATATGGCTTCAGGTTTTTGAACAGTTCTGTCTGAATATTTCATTACAGAATGTAACTCCTTAGCAACTGACATAAGGATTACATCCAAGTGGATTTTCTCCATTCTGTTCATGTATGAATACGTCTCTTCTAATCTCTGGATTCCTTCAATAATTTCATCATTAGAGAGCAGACTCAACTCTCCACTGTTTAACAGAGTTTGATAAATATTACTATTTCTATTGACATCAGAATACTTAGTGAGGTTTAATGCAGCGTATCCCAGGGTATCTATATTCTTTCGGTCATTGTTTTCAATAATTTCTATTGCGAAAAGATATTCAGTCATGTAGCGATTGTTGTACTCAATATTGCCAAGGATCAGGCTCTTATCTTCATTGATTTGACGCATAATATTGGCGTAGGTAACACGTGCTGCTTTATTCTTAAGGCGTTGCATATTCCAATCATTGACTTGAAAAGCCAAAAGGATGCCTATCATAACAAGTGAAATTTCTCCGACGGCATACAGTAGGTATTTTTTCAATTTTCCTTCTTTGATTAGCGCATTCCTTACTTTCCTGAAAATCTTCATTTCATCATATGCTCCAGTTCTAGCTGAGTAGTAAGATAGCAAATAGTATTCTGAGGCTTCAGACGCTGCTGTTTTTCAAAAGCTAGCTCAACAGAAATTTGATTTATGATTTTCTCCCTAGCACACAAATAACATAAAGTCACTTTGCTAGTCCAGACTCAGCAACTGTGATCAGAAGCGCCAATTTAATTGCTCGCACACCGTCAATATTGGCCCACCATTCATCCAATGAATGCGCATTCTTTCCTTGGCCTCCCCTGCCCAATGTGACAGACGGTACACCCAGTGAAATTGGAATGTTGCCATTGGTAGAACCCGTTGTTTCGCGCAATCGAGCACCCAATAGTATGGTGGCAGCTATTGATCGCTGTATCAAAGGTAAATCTCTGGAAAGAGCTCCTGATGGCCTATCTCCAATCAATTCCAAGTCCAACACCACTTCATCTTCTACTCCTGACTGGTTGTAGTCTTTAACTGCTCTTTGCATATTGGCCTTGAAAAGGCTGTCCATGGCTCGAATCCTTAATGGATCAAGTGATCGAATATCTACTTCAAACCAAGATTCAAAAGGAATGGAATTTACAGATGTCCCACCTCCTATTCGGCCAATGTTGAAGGATGTTTTTGGCCCCTCTGCGACGTACTCACTAGCTGCTATTGCGAAGTAATCAATTGCTTTTGCCAATGCATGATGGGGGTTGGCCAATCCAAAGGCGCCCCAGGAATGCCCTCCAGGCCCACTAAACTTCGCCCTGTATCGAATGGAGCCAAGCGCTTTATAATTCACACGGCCCACTGACCCTCCATCTATGCCTATCCAGGAATCGATCTTCAAATCGCTTTTATCACTGAATAAATGCTTAACTCCTCGTAAATCACCCAATCCTTCTTCACCCACCGTTCCAATGAATACCAAATCACTTGCTGTTTCAATTTGTGCTTCATTCATGGCTTTCAAAACCTGATAGACCATCGCGAGTCCACGGGTATCATCCCCAACTCCTGGAGCGTACAACGTATCTCCCTTGCGCACAACATTTACATCCGTGTCCAGAGGGAATACCGTATCCAGGTGAGCATCAAGTGCCACCATTTTGCTGGATTTTTTACCTTTTCTCAGCGCAATCACATTGCCCCCCTCATCTATCCAGGTGCTGTCAGCTCCTGCTTTTTCCAAAAGCTCCCTGAATGCCTTTGCTCTAGTCATCTCACCAAATGGTGGAGCTGGTATCTCCGTGAGGCTCATCAAAGTTGTCATCAAGGCCTCATCATTCTCATCGATAAAATCAAAGGCTTGCATAATCTTTGGGTCTTTCAAAAGTAAGGCTACTTCTTTCGAAAACTCCTTTGCTACATCGGCTTTTTTTAGTTTCTCTTTTTCCTGCGACTGTGCATTGTTGGAGAGAAACAATATCGGTATGAGTAAGATCAAGTATTTCAAAGCGGACTAATTTATGGTTGAATTTTTGTGGATTCTGCTATGCAATCTACTTTATCCTTGTGCATCAAATCATGACTTGTCACCAGAAATAATCGATTTGTCGCGAGGTTAGCCGAGATAGAGCACATCAAAAAGTCTTGACTGCTATGTAGCAATAGCTGTCCTCTTAACTATTGTTCTTGATATGCCATCAACATATCAAACTTCATGATGCATAATGTTATTTACTGCATTGATTAACTGGTCTTCATCAAAAGGTTTGACGATATAGTCCATAGCTCCCAGGGACAGCTCTTCTTTGACAACAGAATCCTGACCTACCGCGCTTACCATAAGGATGTGCGTCTCAAGCTCCTCTTCGGTGAGGATTTTTAAAAGCTCTTTTCCAAACATATCGGGTAATACATTATCAAGCGTAATTAAGTCTGGCTTCAAATCCAATGCCATCTCAATAGCTGATTCTCCATTCGCAGCTTCTCCTACTACTTCGTAACCAGCTTTTTCCAGAGCCGTCTTGATTGTTAGTCGCATGTATATTGAATCATCTACTATTAAAACTCTATTTTTCATGATCGTATATTGTGGTTATCGTAAAGTTTAAAATCTATCTTATGTGTTAATAATTTCTTCATTTTCTCGAATGGCATGAGCTATTCTATCCAGGGGTAATACTCTTTCCGCCGCACCCATTTTAATGGCTGCTGCGGGCATACCAAAGACCACACAAGACTTTTCGTCTTGCGCGATGGTGTGCGCTCCTGCCTCCCTCATTTCCAATAGTCCGCTTGCTCCATCGTCTCCCATTCCTGTCATAATGATGCCTATGGCATTTTTGCCAGCATATTTAGCTACTGATCTGAACAGTACATCGACAGAAGGTCTGTGCCGATTCACAACGGGCCCTTCTTGCACTTGCACGTAGTAGTTTGCACCACTTCTATTCAAAAGCAAATGATAATTCCCCGGAGCAATAAGTACTTGTCCTCGAAGTACATGATCATTGTCTTTGGCTTCCTTAATGGTGAGGTTAGAAAGATCATTCAAGCGCTTGGCAAACTGTCGCGTAAACATTTCGGGCATGTGCTGAACGATCACTACTCCCGGGCAGTCGATTGGTAGTGCCATTAAAAAATCCTTAATAGCTTCTGTTCCACCAGTAGACGCACCTACGGCAATGACCTTATCGGTTGTTCTGATCATACTCCTGGAAGAACGCTTAGTTATCACTGCGTCTGCCGTCAATTTAGAAGTAGGTATCAACCGATCTACCTTTCGAGACACGTTGGCGTGTGACACTTCTACTACCATTCTGCACAACTCTTTTCTGGCAGATTCTAGGTATTCCTTTGTGTTGATTTTGGGTTTGGAGATGACTTCCACTGCACCGTGCTCCAATGCCTGAATCGCGGAGGCGGTTCCTTTCTCCGTCAACGTGGAAATAACAAGAACGGGTATGGGATGCTGCGACATCAGCTTCCGCAAAAAAGTAAGGCCATCCATTTTTGGCATTTCAATATCAAGGGTAATTACATCCGGAAGGTTTTCCTTGATCTTTTTCACAGCTACATAAGGATCTGACGCCACACCCGAAACTTCTATTCGTGAATCCGACTCCAGAATGGCGCTTATCGTTTGTCTTACTAAAGCTGAGTCATCTATTATAAGCACCTTAATTTTTTTCATCATCAAATGGCTTTGTTTCGAATTAGATTATCAACATGGTCTAACTCTGGTACTTTATTGGAATCTTGACTTACCAAAAATTTCATAAGCACTTCTCCAGTGCCTGTATGAAATTGGATTTTTCTTCCTTTAAATCCTCCCGTGCTCTCTGCAACTACTTTTATGTTCACCAGTTCCAATTGCTCCATGGCTATCTCCCTATTCCTTTCCCCGACACTCAAAGAACTCTGCATCTGATTGGCGCCTCCAAATACCTTTGCTATGATGTTTGGTTTAGAGCTACCTAGAGCTACCATTCGCTCCATAAGTTTTTGAACCGCAATATTTCCGTATTTGGGTGACGCAAGCCCATCACCATTCCAGAATGGTAACATGAAATGATTGATCCCCCCCACTTTCAACTTGGTATCATAGAGACACACCGAGATGCAAGAACCTAAAATCGTATTTACAACATGAGGCTGCCTGTTTGCAAATAATGCACAAGGGAAAAGGTAGTGATCTGGTATGTCTGGATCTAACGTTGGCATCAAAAGGCAATTTCATTTTCCGAATCAAACAGAAAACCATTGCTGTCTGATGACAGTGGCCCTTGGGAATTACTTTGTGGAATAGAAACCGTAAAAACACTTCCTCCTCCACTGTTGGTTTCAGCTTCAAGGGTTCCCCCGAGCAAGTCCAATAAAGATTTCACTAAGGAAAGCCCTAGCCCTTGGCCTTTGTGAGGTTTTGTGACACCTTCCTCCAATTGCTGAAACCTGTTGTAGATGTAATTTCTTTTTTCTTCATCTATTCCTATTCCGTTATCAGAAATACTAACAATGAGCTGATCATCTACTTGTTTTACATCTATACCAATTGATGCTGAATCATTGTTGAACTCAATGGCATTTGCGATGAGATTTCTTAAAATCAATTCCAGTTTTTCAGGATCTGTGCAAAAGCTATCTTCTGCTGAATTGTTTACCTCAAGGCGGAGGTTCTTTTTTGCTATCAGGTGTTTAAAGCAATTTAATGTGTCGAAAATGATGGAGTAGACGCTGATTCTTGCCAATGAGATTCCAAGCTCTCCGGATTCTATTTCAGCCGCTGCAATGATATTGCGCATTTGACAATCCAGATTGAATGCCTCAGAATAGATTAGGTCAGCATATTTTCTTGTTTGCTTCTCGTCCAGCGTACCTTCGGTAATTCGCTTAGATAGCTCCAAAACGGAGGTAATTGGATTATTGATTTCATTTCTGATATTCGACAGAAAATTGGACTTCATCCGTTCAGCGTCGAGCAACTTCTGGTTTGACGTGGCAAGTTCCTTGATCACTTTTCGCTGTTCCTCACTTACTTTATCATTTCTGAGCCCCAAGCGTGTAATGATCGTACTGAAAGGGTCTACGCTTTTTAGGTTAGGTTTCATAAGCTTCTTTTTTGATAGATGGTTGGTTTTATTTGGTTGATCGGAAGGTTCATTCCCATGATCGACTCTGAATGACCTAAAAATAAGTAGCCACCGGGCTTGAGGTGCTTTAGCAATTTCCAAATGACTAATTCCTGAACTTCCCGTTCAAAGTAGATCAAGACATTTCGGCAAAAGATGATATCAAAATCAGCAGGGACTTGATACGACTCAGACATCAAGTTTACTCTTTGAAATTGTACTTTACTCCTCAATTCAGGAACGATGCGGACATCAGGGTCCACGGCTGCCTTCTTCTTCAATAAGTACCTCTTTTTTAACTCCATTGGTAGCATCTCCACGCTCTTCATGGAATAGACTGCTGTACTGGATCGCTGAAGCATTTGTTGTGAAATGTCAGATCCCAGCGTCGCATAATCAAAGCCAGGTTTGCTGCGAATAAATTCGCTAATGACCATGCCAATTGTATAGACTTCCTCTCCACTCGAGCAGGCAGCACTCCATACTTTCAAGATTCCTTTACCCTTTTGACTAAAGGCGGGGAGTATGGTTGATTTCATAAAATCGAAGTGACTTGATTCCCTGAAAAAATCTGTTTTGTTGGTGGATACCATATCAATCATATGGACAATTTCTGTTTGCTCACCTTTATCGGAAAAGACCAGATCACAATAGTCTTTGAAGGATGAGAGATTGTTTTCTTTCAGTCTCTTCTGCAATCGTGCCTGGAGCATCGTCCGTTTGACATCAGGTAACTTGATTCCGTAATTGGTATTTATGAAAGAGCTTAGTTTTGAAAACTCTCTATCTCCAATCTTAATAACACCTGATTTTTGGGGTATCACGTACAGATTAGAATCTTTCGTATCCACTATCTAAACCATCATTTGAGTCCAAAACGATCTCTACTTCTCTTTTTGTTTTCTTCTTTCCATTCTTATGAGGCTTCTTATGATTTCCATTAGCGCCATTATTTCCATTGGAATGGAATGCAGGAATATCTTTCTTTTTAGGCACAGGTATTATTTCTTCCTCTACCTCTTCCACTTTAAAGAAAGAAACAGCCTCTCTCAGCATGTCCGCTTGTGCGCCGAGCTCTTCGGCGCTGGAAGCCAATTCTTCCGCTGTTGAAGCATTTTGCTGTACAATCTGATTGAGCTGTTGAACCGCTGAATTTACCTGTTCTGCTCCTGAGTTTTGCTCAATGCTAGCAGCTGATATTTCTTGTACCA
The DNA here is from genome assembly GCF_039940915.1 of Ekhidna sp. Taxonomy (GTDB): domain Bacteria; phylum Bacteroidota; class Bacteroidia; order Cytophagales; family Cyclobacteriaceae; genus Ekhidna. Next base: position 181,677 of record NZ_JBDVFO010000003.1, on the reverse strand, counting down.
AGTCTGATGTTTTCTGAATATTTGGCACAACATTTCTAAGAAAATCGCCTGATTTCTGAGCGATATCCACGCTTTCAAAAGAAACCTTATTGATCTCTGAAGCTGCCACCTGGCTTCTTTCAGCCAACTTCCTAACCTCCGCGGCTACTACAGCAAAGCCTTTGCCATGCTCACCAGCTCGCGCAGCTTCAACGGCTGCATTCAGTGCCAACAAGTTGGTTTGGCGCGTGATTTCTCCAATGATCGATATTTTATCTGCGATCATTTTCATAGACGTTACGGTTTGATCTACGGCTTCATTGCTCTCGACAATTTCTGTTGCTGCTTTTGAAGCAATTTTTTCCGTCTCCTGCGCATTGTTATTGTTTTGCTGGATGTTCGCCAACATCTGCTCCATGGAAGATGAGATTTCTTCCACCGAGCTTGCTTGTTCGGTAGATGCCTGCGACATCTCTTGCGAAGATCCAGACATTTGACTACTGGCTGATCCAAGGCTGGATGCGGATGAAATTATGGTGCTTATTAAATTGCTAAGCTTCAGCAAGGCTTTATTTAAACTTTCACCCATTCTACCCAGCTCACCTGCTGACTCAACAGAATATCTTTGCGTCAGATCGCCTTCATCCAAGGCATTGATTACTCTACTCACCTCATTTGCTGCTTCTTGCGTCGCTGCATTAGCTTTTCGTTGCTGCGTCACGTCAATGGCAAATTTCACAACCTTATATGGGACTCCATTCAAATCTTTAATTGGATTGTAAGTAGCCTGCAGGAAGATTTCCTCCCCATTCTTATCCACTCTTTTGAATGTTTCAGTAATGAATTCTCCACGATTTAATCGATCCCAAAACAGTTTGTATTCGGCGCTGCTAGAATATCCCGGTTCACAAAAAATGCGATGATGCTTGCCTTCAATTTCATCAAGCTTGTATTTGACTGTGTCAAGGAAATTTTCATTTGCCCACCTCACAGTACCATCCATGTTGAATTCAATTACTGCATTTGATTTGTTGATCGCATCCAATTGTCCTGAAAAATCAGCAGAGCGAACTTTATCTTCCGTGACATCTAATGCAAACTTGACTACTTTGTAAGGCTTACCTTCCAGATTCTTGATCGGATTGTAGGTAGCCTGAAGGTAAATCTCTCTACCTGTTTTAGTAATTCGCTTAAAGGTCTCCGACACAAATTCTCCCTGGTTTAGCCTTTCCCAAAACATTCGATATTCAGAACTATTCGCGTATTGAGTTTCGCAGAACATTCGGTGATGATTGCCTTTTATTTCATCGAATGAATATTCCACTGTTTGTAAGAAAATATCGTTGGCTTTAAGCACTGTGCCATCCATATTAAACTCAATAACCGCATTTGACTTCCCTATGGCCTCCAGCTGACCGGCAAAATCTGTGGCCTTCATTTTTTCTTCTGTCACATCAGCGGCAAACTTGACTACTTTGTAGGGTTTCCCCTCCAAATCTCTTATTGGGTTGTAGGTAGCTTGCAGATAAATTTCACGTCCTGTTTTCGTTATTCTCTTAAATGTTTCAGATGTGAATTCTCCTCTGTTTAAGGTATCCCAGAACATTTTGTATGCTGCACTGCTGGAATAATTGGCATCACAGAAAATTTTATGATGCTGGCCTTGAATCTCTTCCAAGCTGTACTCAACGGTCTTTAAGAAATTAGTATTAGCCGTGATGATTGTGCCATCCATGTTGAATTCGATTACCGCATTGGATCTATCTATCGCCTCCAGTTGCCCTGAAAAATCCATGGACTTCATTTTTTCCTCTGTTATATCTGTGGCGATTTTCACTACCTTATATGGGTTACCTTCAGCATCTTTTACCGGATTGTAAACGGCTTGCAGATAAATTTCCTCGCCTGATTTGGTAACTCTTTTAAACGATTCAGCTATAAACTCACCCCGGTTGAGTCTATCCCAAAATTGTTTGTATTCCAAACTCCCGGCATATGAAGGTTCACAAAGCATTCGATGGTGGTTATCCTTCAATTCTCCCATACTATACCCTACTGTATTTAAGAAATTATCATTGGCATAGATAATGGTACCATCCATGTTGAATTCAATCACTGCATTGGACTTATTGATTGCCTCTAGCTGACCTTTGAAATCACTATTTCTTATTTTATCTGATGAGACATTTGTAGCATATTTCACCACTTTGAACGGCTTGCCATTGAGTCCTCTTATTGGATTATAAGTGGCTTGTAAATAGACTTCTTTGCCACTTTTTGTGAGTCTCTTAAATGTTTCAGCGATGAATTCTCCTTTATTCAGTCTGTCCCAGAAATCTTGATAATCCGCACTCTGGATGTATGCCGGTTCACAAAACATTCGGTGATGCCTGTTTTCAATTTCTTGCTCACTGTACTCCATGGTGTTGAGAAAGATGTGGTTGGCTCTGATTATCGTTCCGTCCATGTTAAATTCTACCACGGCGTTGGACTTACTAATGGCGGCTATTTGACCGCTGAAATCTGCCATGGTCTCTTTTTTTGCATGCTCGGATTTGATGAATAGGACTACAAGAGATGTGGTGAGGGTTACTCCAATCCCTCCTACTATCAAATGTTGTAATTCAAGCGTAAGTGCACATAGCGTGAAGAGGGCTGCCAGTACAATCCCTGCGACTATGGCTAAAGTTTTATTATTGGTTTTCATGGTTAATCTTTAGTGGTTGGTTTTATTGATTTTGTTCTTTAAGGCTTTCTACTTCTTCAGTCGAAAACACCTTATCTATATTCACGAGCATCATAAATTGCTCTTTTTCCTTAATCATTCCATCAATGAAATCTGATTGGTATTTTGAACCCAATGTTGGGGATGGTTGAATTTGTTCTTGGTCTAATTCGAAGACTTCAAGAACTGAATCTACGATGGTACCTACCTTTATCTCCTCGTCATTCAACTTTACAGTCACTACCAGAATACTGGTATCCACTGTAAATTCTGTCGTCTCCATTCCAAACTTGATCCGGCTATCTATAACCGGGAGCACACTCCCCCTTAGGTTAATTACGCCTCGGAGGAAGGCAGGTGATTTTGGTATTTTGGTGATTTTTGGAACCTCCAGAATTTCAATCACTCGCATCACCGGAATAGCGAAGAGTTCCTCGTCTAGTTGAAATGATACAAAGGATTGAAAGGTTTCAATACCTACATCCTCTACCAAAGCCTCGTCTGTATTAGTTGATTGCATTGTCATATTCATTTAATTTTTGATCTCGATACATCTCTATAAGCTTGCTTGTATCCAAGATCAGTGCAATAGTTCCGTCTCCAAGAATGGTAGCTCCAGAAACAAATGGTTGATTTTTATAATACTTCCCTACAGTTTTAACTACTGCTTGATATTCCCCGATGATGTTATCCACGCTGATACCTACTTTTCTATCTTCATTGTTTATCACAATAATTTGAGTGAACGTCTTTTCGAATGCCGAGTACCCAAATTGCGACCTTAGATTGATGAATGGGACTTGCTCGCCATCTAGCACAAGGAGATCGTTGAAGTTGTTGTCAAGTTCCTCTTGCATCACTTCGTAGCATTTTGAGACAACCGAAAGAGGAACCACGTATTTATCCTGATCTATTTCTACCAATAATCCATCGATCACCGATAGCGTCAACGGTAGCTTTATGGTGATTTTGGTTCCTTTACCATCAACGGAAGAAACTGAAACGGTTCCCCGCATGTCTTCAATATCCTTTCTTACCACATCCATGCCTACGCCTCTACCTGAAACATCGGATACGTCCTTTGATGTGGAGAAACCGGGATGAAAGATCAAATCAATGAGTTGCTTTTCATCCAGCTCATCTCCCTCTGTAATGATTTCCTTCTCAATTGCTTTTGCGCGAATTGCGGCAGTGTCTATTCCTCTCCCGTCATCTATCACCTGGATATACACGAAAACCCCTGAATAGTACGACTTGATGGTCAATTTTCCCTTTTTAGGTTTTCCTAGCTCAGTTCGTACGGCTGGAGTTTCAATTCCATGATCTATGCTGTTTCTAAGGATGTGCATCAGGGGATCTGATAATGACTCAATGATGGATTTATCTAACTCAGTCTCACCGCCCTCAGACTTGAAAGAAATTTCTTTATCCAATTTCTTTGCAGTATCCCTTATCATTCGTTGGAATCGATTGAAGAGGCTATTCACTGGTATGAGTGTCATTCCGAAAGAAACATCTCTTAATCTTCTGGATAGCTTCTCTATATTTTCTGCGATTTCCTCAAGTTTCATATCGCCAAGCATGTTGGCATGTAATGTGAGTCCAGCCTGTGTTGTAATTAGCTCACTCACAAGGTTCATGAGCTCGTCCAGTTTGTCAGAGCCTACTCGGATACTTGATATTGAATTGCTTTTTATTACAGTTTCCTGATTGTCTTCTGTTTTAGGCACTTCCGGAATTGCTGGAATTCCTACCGACTGAGCAATGGTCAGCAGGTCGCCCGACCCAATCCTTTTATCCTCATGTTTAAATTGCTCTACCTGCTCACGGAAAGTAGCATCCTTTACTAAGCCCGTATAAAAAAGCTCGATGATTTCAATCTCCGAATTGAATTCTGCAAAGACAAATACGTCTTGAATTTCCTTTTTAGAGACGCTTGTCTCTATATAGATTTCCCAATAAGTATAGTTTTTAACCGGATCCATATCCGAGAAGGATTCGATCGATTTGAAATGTGGAACACTGAGTATATCTCCGAGATTTACCAGTTCTTCTATGAGAATTAATGGATTTGATCCATCATCGAAAAAATCGACGGATGGCTGAAACAAAACATAGTAAGTCACGGCATCTTGAGGAAGGTCATTCATCTCAATTTCCAATCGCTCAAGGTCGTCTGACTCGATAAGTTTTTTTATTTCATTGGAGATTCTCTCATGGTTGACGCTATTGGACTTTACTGCTAAATCAGGATCTTCAACGACTTTTCGAAGGTGATCCAGTGCCTCCAGGGTACAATTGAGCAACCTCTGTCCCAGCTGCACTTTCCCTGTCCTCACATTGTCATAAATAGTTTCCAGCTCATGCACCGTCTCTGATATAACATCGAAACCAAACATGCTACTATTACCCTTGAGGGTATGCATCACTCTAAATACGTTTTCTATGCAAGATTTATCATTAGGGTTGTTTTCCAGAATCAGAAGTGCCGATTCAAGTTCAGCCAGCAATTCCTTTACCTCAATGATGTATGCTTTTAGTGCGTTATTCATGATTTAATAACTTTGTGTACTACAGAAATGAGCCGTCTTTGGTCAAAGGGCTTGATGATCCACCCTGTGGCACCTGCAGCTCGAGCCTCATTTTTCTTTGCTTGTTGAGATTCCGTTGTTAGAATAAGAATTGGAATGTATTTGTACTCCTCTAGTTTTCTTACCTCGGTCAGAAAGGAAATACCATCCATCTCTGGCATATTCAAATCCGTTATTATCAATTGATAATTTTTATTTGATTTCAACTTATCCAGACCATCGACTCCATTGATCGCTTCTTCTGTGTAAAACCCTTGATCAGATAGTTCTGCAGAAACCACCTCTCTGATACTTTCAGAGTCATCTACCACAAGCACATTTACTTCTGTCTCCATCTTCAGGCCAATTTAGGTTTGTGTAAAAACTCGGAAAATCCTGAAAGTGAAACTAACTGCCTGTCTTTTTCTGAGAAGTAAGAGTCTATACTTACATTCTTGGCAAACTGGCTTATATAGTGAAGTAGCTGAATGCCTGAAACATCAATTTCAGTAATATTCTTGAGCGTAATGGATAGGGAATCGTATATATCAAAAGTCGGTAGAATCGTTCGCTGAATATCACGAATCTCGTTTATAACAACTTTTCCTTCGATAGTTATAAAGATCTTGTTGACCTTTTTTCGCTTTGAGGATTGGAATAGGACGCGCACATTTCTTCCAATCAGATCTTTGTTAGGTTCTGTCATCGTAATAATGGTTGGTACGGTTAATCGCCTAGGTTCTCAAGCTAGGCGCACGATCAGTGTGCGATTGGGTGTGGATAAGGTGTGTCTTAAAGACTTAACCAAGATATGGAAAAAAATTATCAATTGATAATATGCTTTCGGGGTTTTTATTTCAATCATGGATTCACCTCGGTGAAACCCAAAATTCCAAAGACGAATATTATAGGGGGTACAGCGTTACTTCTAGGTGGATGATTTTTGCGAAAAAAGTGCATGTAATAAGTCGCATGTATAGCTCATAAGATTAAGCCTTTTTGAATGCAACCTCAAAAGTATCAAGGAATTCATTTCTCTCTATTTCATTCCTCCCGTTTTATACAAAAAAAATTAATTTTGCGACTATGCCTGTATCTACCATCAATCATAAAAACCGAGAAATCCTTTATGTAGATTTTAGCAATCTGAAAAAGAAGGATCCTGTCATGGATACACTCAATGACTGGGTAAAAGCGTACAAAGAATCTGAGAAAGAAATTTACCTCCTACTGGATGTAAGGGACGCTTTTAATGATCCAGAGGTAATGGAGAAAATGAAGCATTATGGTAAAACCGTATTCAAAGGTAAGTCCCGAAAACGTGCTGTAGTGGGCATTAAAGGTGCAAAAAAGTTACTTCTGAGGGGGTACAAGCTCTTTACAAACACGGATATTTCAACCTTTGACACAGTAGAGGAAGCGAAGGAATATTTAGCCTCTTAATTGTATTTCAATTCCATAGGCTAAGGATGTGTTATGAGCGCGGAATGAATAGCTTCATACCTATTCCAGCACCTTATTCACCTGTCTTTTTAATTCAGGAACTAGCTCTTTTTCAAACCATTGGTTTTTCTTGATCCAAATATTATTTCTTGGGGAAGGATGGGGTAAGACAAAAAAATCAGGCAAGTATTCTGCATAGTTCTTCACTGTTTCAGTGAGCGTTTTCTTTCTTCTTTCTTTCAGATAATATGACTGAGCGTAGGTTCCGATCAAAATAACTAATTTAAGGTCGTTCATCTCATTGAATAACATGTTGTGCCATTGGGGGGCGCATTCGGGTGTTGGTGGTAAGTCTCCTGTTTTTCCTTTCCCTGGATAGCAAAATCCCATCGGGATCAGCGCAATTTTCTCTGGATTGTAAAACAAGGAATTGTCAATAGCCAACCAGTCTCGCAGGCGTTCCCCGCTCTTATCATCCCACGGAATACCTGATTTATGAACAATCGATCCTGGTGCTTGTCCAATAATCGCTATTCTGCTTTTTGGATGGGCTGCCAAGACGGGGTTAGCTCCCAGTTCCAGCTTATCAATACAGATCGTGCATTTTTTTATTTCACTTAAGAGCTCTTCCATGGGACTGACTTATGCGTGTAATTGATTTAGTAAGCAAAAAACAGAGGCAGATTGTAAAACCTGCCTCCCATATTACATTAATTATAGGTAGTACTTAGCTTATTCCAGTTTTCATCGGCTTTTTTCACCAATCTCTTATGATCTTTTTCAGCTAACCATAGCTGCTGCGCATCCAATTCCAGGTTGTTTAAGAAAAGAAAATATTTTCCTTCCTTCACAAGAAACTTGTTCGGATCCACTCTGAACTTAGCGCCGGCATATGTACCAAAAGCACAATACCCACCATACTGAGGCAAGTACTTTTCCGGGTTCTTTTCAAAAGCCTGCTTCTGTTCCTCAGAAGTAAAGTAATAGATCACTTTATCGTATTCAGACTTGTACTGTTGTGAACCCTTTTGTGCGAGTCCTAAATCCAAATAGGAAACGGCGCTATATCCTTGCAAAGCAATGTTGCTATTGTCAATGTTGTATTTCTGTTTGTCTTGACCATAAGTCATCGTGCTTAAGATGGTCACTAAAAATGCGAATGCTATTTTATTTATTTTTTTCATGATTTTTTGTTTTTAAAAGTCTTGATTTTGTTGTTCCGCAGGCTCTGATTTATGCAAACTCACCACAGTTAAAACTGCCGCTCCATTGATCCAATAGTAGTAGGCATCCAGCCCTTCAAATGAGAAAATGAAAGGGGCGAGTATAAACACAAGGGCTACAGCAAAATCTACTGCTAAGTGTAGCTTGTAAGAGATCACTCGAAAGACCCCAAGCTGGTGGTCTGTCAAGAGTGTCAGAATGAAAGCAGCCACTCCTGTAGCTACTGACAGGTAAAGAGCTGATGAGTTAGTTTCTCCCAATTTCAGAACGAATGGAAGTGCTACTAGTGCGATTGCTACTGGGTAATCCAGGTACGCATGTATTTGCTTAGTTACAAATCTCATAATCTATTGTTTTTAATATTTTGTTGTCTTTTTCAATTTGCGTCGAAGTATTGCTCCTGGATTACTTTGCCCTCACTCCAAATTCTACGAATGATTTCATGCCAGTAAATCTTGCTGCCGTCTTTCATGTTAAAATCAAAAGTGAATTCTGAAGCGGAAGCATCCCCATCAACCATGGTGCGATGGTGCTCAATGCCATTTACCTTCTCGATAGCTTCAAGAAATCCACTCATCTTCTCTATCATCTGAGATTTCCCAGTGGTTGTTACATTGGCATAGTCAGATGTTTGCGCATCTTCTGAAAAAAATTGATTTATAGCACCAACCATATCACCTTGTGATACCAGTTCGTCTATCTGTTGTACGTGTTCTCTTAGTTCCATTTTTGTTAATTTTTGTTTTCACAAAAGTGGAATGGGTGAGCTGAGTTGTACTTACAAAAAAGTCGTTTTTAATTGTACTTTTTGTCAGCGAAATCAGAGGGTGATTGAGCTGTGTAATGCTTGAAAAAAGATGAAAAATGACTTATCTCTTCAAAATGAAGGGCTTGGGAAACTTGCTTCACCGACTCGCCACTCATTAGCATTTGCTTGGCTGAATGAACTATCTCTTCTCTGATGAGCTGCCCCAAGGAAGTGCTTAGCCTGGATTTTACTTTTTTCGATAGTGTTTTCACTGACAGGTTCATCTTATCAGAATAAAAACCTATGGAATGATGCTCTTTGTGGTACATCTTTAAAAGCTCCAGGATATCCTCCACAAAGGAATCCCTGTGCTTGAAGTCTACGGTCTTTCTAAATTCTTTGGGATTAGTACCCACCGTCTGCGTAAACAGGCGATTGAAATAGGCCGGATCCTTGTAGCCAAGGTCATACGCCACTTCTTGTACGTTTTTATCTGTGAAGGCAAGTGCACGCTTCCCTTCTAACAACCGCTTTTCGAGCATCAATTTTTTCACGGATATCCCCACCTTATTTTTCATCAATTTCTGAGCAGACAATTCATTGGAATTGATCAATTCGGTGACTTGCTGCTGTGTGATATTGTGATGAAACTCCCGGTCAATCACTTCTTTTATGTCAAAAATAATGTGATACTCTTCTTTGCTAGCTTGAAAGGGATTTTGCCAAAACCACTGCTGAGATGAGACATCAATGATATTTCCAACCTCAGGTGACAATACAGTTGAGGATAGGTATTGCTGACATTCAGCACATTCTTCAAAATCGATGTATCCGAGCGAAATCAGGTGCTTAAAGAGAACGCGCACTTCTTTATTCTTAAAAAAAGCTTCGTCTTCAAATTCGATCTTTCTAACGCTGAAATTGTCTGAAAAAAATTTGATGTATTGCCCCGGCTCCAGGTAGATGATCTTGTCGCGCCAATCGTCGTAATTTTTAAAGTCTACCTGGATCAACCCTGCCCCATCCATGATGTGAAAGATGGTGTACTTATTTATGAAATAAACTTTGTTTATATCTGGAATAAACTTGGAAACCATACCTGACTGATTTATGGAACAACGTCAGCTCATGGTAAGTTCTTAAAACTTATTCAAAAAAATGCGTTTGCCAATGAGTATTTGGGCATTAAATGAGCTATTTCAGCAAATCAAAGGTGTTAAGCCAATTTTTTCGCCATTTACGCAACCTTTCCTCAAAATGGGCATCTATTAGAGCGTAGCTCTACCTCAATGGTGGTGCCGATCACCCAATTCAGGACTAAAAAAGGAAACCCAATGTTCAAAAACTACCTCAAAACCTCCCTTAGAAGCTTACTAAAAAACCCATTAAGCTCATTCATCAACTTGTTCGGACTAGCAGTAGCCATTGGTGTCTGCATGATTGTCTATTCATTTATGGAATTTGATTACACGATCGACGACTTCCATGAAAATAAACACGAGGTTTATTTAACAACTTTTCATGTGGATAGAGATGGTACCGAAAGACATTTAGGGTTATCTCCAACACCTCTCGGTGCAATGCTCAAAGAAGATTTCACACACATTAAGAAGGTTTGCCGAGTGGAAGATTTTGGCACGGTTGTAAAATATGAAGACAAAGTATTTAATGAAGGCGTTCGTTTCGTTGATCCCGAATTCCTGGAAATGTTCACCTTCCCCTTGAAATGGGGCCAGGCCAGTTCACTTACGGATATGAATAGCATCATCTTCAGCGAAAGGATGTCAATCAAGTACTTCGGAGATGAAAATCCTATAGGCAAGAGTGTTCTTTTGAAATTTGGGGATGTACGCAAAACTTTCACCATCTCAGGAGTCGCTGAGCCCTTCCCGCTAGCACATGCCATTGACTTCAACTTCCTTGTCAATTTTGAAAACCTAAACACCACCCATCCCGATTATGATTTGACCAACTGGCGTGGATTCGTCAATGCCACACTGATACAAGTAGAACAGCCTTCAGATTTGACCATCATCGAGAATGGTATGGAAAAATATCGCACCCTTCAGAACGCTGCGCGAGAGGACTGGGCCATCTCTAAGTTTGAGTTTGTAAAGCTTGCAGATTTGCACAATAAATCTGGAGATATCAGCAGTGACATTTCTTCTGGAGTGGAGGATGAAGCTCGTTTGATATTGCCAATCATCGGCATGTTTATGCTCCTGCTTGCATGCTTCAACTACATCAATATCGCCATCGTTTCCGCATCAAAGCGGTTGAAAGAAATTGGTGTACGGAAGGTGATAGGAGCCAATAGGCGCTTAGTTATCATCCAGTTCATTGCCGAAAACATCTTTGTGACACTCTTTGCTTTGTTTTTTGGGCTCCTCCTTGGTGCCTTTGTTTTTCTTCCTTGGTTCAATAACCTCTTTACCATTAACCTCGGTCTTCGACTCACCGATCCAAATCTTTGGATATTCCTTGGGTCTATTCTTCTTTTTACCGGAGTTGCATCGGGAATATATCCTGCCTTCTACATTGCCAGATTTGAGGTTGTTAGGATATTTAAGGGTTCTGTTCAGTTTGGAAAAAAGAATCCACTCACCAAAGTTTTCCTCGGATTTCAGCTGATTCTTGCGTGCATTACCATTACCTGTGGGGTGATTTTCTCTCAAAACACTACCTATCAAGCCAATCGCAGCTGGGGATACGATCCATTGAAGTCCATGTATGTGAGGGTACCGGATCAATCCGGGTATGATAAAATGAGTGCTGCCATGATGCAGAATCCGAATGTTCAACAGGTTTTGGGATCACGCAATCATCTGGGAGAAAGTAGTCTAACCAGAGTTATCGAAACGCCAGAACGTCAATATGAGGTTACGGAATTGTCAGTAGACGCCAACTATGCAGAATCAATGGGTTTAGAATTGCTGGGAGGCAGGTTTTTCAGAGATCGATTTGAAAGCGACAAGAAAGCTGTTGTAGCAAATGAATTGATGGTTAAAAGCTTGGAGTTAAAAGACCCGATAGGTTCATTCTTCAAAATAGACAGTGTTCAATATGAAATCATCGGTGTAGTAAAGGATTTTCACGTGTATAGCTTCTTCAATGAAATCAGACCAACAATGTTTCGGGTGGCAGAAAAAGAAGACTACCGCTATTTGTCTTTGAAAGTAATGGCTGGCACAGAAGAAGAAACGTATGCTGCGCTACAAGAAACATGGGCAGAGTTATTTCCCGAAACACCGTTCAATGGAGGGCATCAAGAAGATGTTTTTGGGAATTATTTTGAGCAAATTGGCAATCATGCCAAATTCATGAAGGCGGTGGCTTTCATTGCCGTAATGTTGGCAGCTCTTGGCTTGTATGGATTGGTTACCCTCAATGTTACAGGGAGAGTAAGAGAATTCAGCATTCGAAAGGTGCTAGGTGCACAGCTCAAAAACATTGCTGCTAATATCACCAAGCAATACGTTCTGCTCTTTGCTATTTCATTGAGTATTGGTGGTCCCATCAGCTATATACTCATGGGGGCACTGATGGATCAAGTGTATGAATACCACATACCAATGACCGTCTCAGGAGTTATGATTGCTATTGTGCTTCTGATATTTGTCCTACTTGCTACCGTTTCTACGCAGGTGAGGAAAGTGTCCAAGGCTAATCCAGTTGTTGGTTTGAAAGTGGAGTGATTAAAATAATCGGTAGGGTATTTGTAAATCAGGCTGTAATGGGTTTGTAATTGGCTGAGTTAATCTCCAGCACTGAGGAAGAAATTGGGAGATTAACAAGACAGCTTGTGTGAAGGCACATACCTCAGTTATCAAATTTTGATAGCTGAGGTATGTGCCTTTTTTAATTATTTGAAACGAAAATAAAAGAAATGAGTAACCAACGACTCTCTGTCCTATTGCTAATCTCCTTGCTATTTTTTGCTTGCAAAAAGAGCAATATCGTAACTCAATCCATTGCGCCTTTCTCCATTGTGGATGACACGACCATTGCCATAAATGACGTAATCAATGGCAATTCATTGCGAGCTTTCAATGAGGCCATTAGGCAAAATCCAAAAACTAAATTATTGGTTTTTAAAGAGGCTCCAGGCTCAGAAGACGATGAAGTAAATGTTCAGTTGGGGCGTAAACTCCATGAAGTTGCCTTGAATACCCATGTTGAAAACAATGGATTCATCGCCTCTGGAGCAGTTGATCTCTTCCTGGCAGGAATAAGCCGAACGCTAGGAGAAAACACACGAGTAGGTGTTCATTCTTGGTCTGACGGCAATAAGGAGGCTACCGATTTTCCCAGAAGTGCACCAGAACATCAACTCTTCATTCGATACTATACAGACATAGGATTGAGTCAGCAATTGGCAGAAGACTTCTACTTCTTTACGATTGATGCCGCTCCTGCTAGAGATGTGTACTTGATGACCCCAGAAGAAATTGAACAATACTTGATCGTTACTAAATAATCTTTAATTCCTAAATAAGATCTTATGAAAAGGAAAGACTTTATCAAAAATATCGGAATCAGTACGATAGGTTCCCTGACGCTGACAAGTTCGTTGGCAAGTTGCAAAAATGACAACCAAGTAGATGTGGATCCAACTGCATGTGCCACCTCACCAAGCGAGACGGCTGGCCCCTTTCCTATTAAAACACCCGCTGAATTTGTAAGGGAAAATATCGTTGGTGATAGAACTGGCATACCATTGATTATCAACCTTAAAGTTGAAAACGTCAATGATAATTGTGAGCCTCTGGTTGGTGCTTTTGTTGATATCTGGCACTGTGATTCAAAAGGGAATTATTCAGAATACAATGGACAACTAGATGGTGATTTTACCAGCAAACATTTTTTACGTGGAAGACAAAAAACCAATAGCTCAGGAATCGCCTCTTTCATAAGTATCTATCCGGGATGGTATCCAGGCAGAGCTCCTCATTTACATCTGGAGATATTAAACGCCAATGGTTCCTCCCTGCTCGTGACGCAAACTGCGTTTCCGGAAGATGTTTCAAAAGCTGTCTATGCTACACAAAATTACAAAGGAGATTTTGACACCCGTAACTCCCAAGACGGTGAGTTTCAAGATAGTCTGAATCGTAATCTGGCAGAAAACGTCAGTGGAAATATTACAGAAGGTTACGTGGTAAATGAAACAGTGAGAGTAGCTGGCTAGCTAATTCTTAATGATTATGAGATAGCATCTATATTGAAAACTCAACGAAAAAACTTGCTCCTTTTCCTAATTCACTTTCGCATCGCACAGCACCTCCCATTTTTTCTACCAGCTGCTTGACGATGGAAAGCCCCAAGCCGGTCGAGCTTTCGTTGCCAGTGGGTTTTGCGCTCAAGCGTTGAAAACGCTGGAATAACTTTGCTTTGTCAGCATCATTCAACCCAGGCCCTTCATCAGAGACTACCAGAGTAGCTTTGCCAGAATCAGCAGAAAGCTTCACTTCTACTTGCTTTCCTTCGGGCGAGAATTTGATCGCATTGGAAACAAGGTTCTCAATGATCTGTACCGCATATCTTTCATCTACGAGCGCCTGAATATCAGATGCAATGGATGCATTTATGCTGATTTGCTTTGCATCAGCTTGTTTGGAAAAGCTATCGCAGACGGCTGTCACAGCTTCAGAAAGGTTGTAAGACTCAATATTCATCGATTCCGCACTCTTCTCAATGGCTTCCACATTCAAAATATCTGTAATCATCTTTAGCATTCGAGATGAAGAAATTTTGATGAGACCCATGAGTTTTTTCTGATCTTCCTCTAGTTCTTTATTGTCCAATAAATCAACGGCCCCAATGATCCCAGAAAGTGGATTTTGTAGATCGTGCGCCACCACGCTTATCAAATTGTTTTTTTCCTCATTCAAAGCACTGAGTGATTCGTTTCTGCTTTGAATTTCATTGTTCAATACAGATAGTCTTTTATTCGAATCTGTTTTGAGACGATAATACCTTGACATCACCAAGATCACGACGATAAGAACAACAACAATGATCAATCCGGTTAGTTGAGTCGTCCGCTGTTCTTTTATCCTTTGATCAAGTAAAAGCCTTTCTTTTTCATTGGCAAATTGCACTGAGTCACGCTCTTTTTGAAATTCAAACTGAGCCTCAAGCAGCGTTATCCGCTTAGTAGTCTCCACGTTGGAAATGCTATCTGACATTTCCTGAAATAAGATTTGGGCTTCATATGCATCCTCGAAGTGCCCCAATTTTTTTTCCACCAGAGCCAAAAGTCTTGCACCCTCTCTTACACTCTCAATGAGTTTCACCTCAGTTGCCAGGCGAATACCTTCCAGTAAATAACTCTTTGCTTCTCCATACCTTTTCAGGTCCTTATATGATCTACCCAGGCTGATCAATGCACCTACCTTACCCCAATCTGAACTAATCTGATTGGATATTCTCAATGCTTTCTTTTTGTAAGCAATGGCGTCATCAAATCTGCCCTGATCATCCAAAAGCTTACCCACGTTCAAATTCCCATCTGCTACTCCTCTTTTATCACCTAAACTCTCTTTTATATCCAGTGCTTTTTGGTAGTATTCTAACGCTTTTTCATAATCCGCCAGCGCATGATAAACGATCCCCATGTTATTGATGATCTGAGCTACACCTCTGCGTTCTCCTATTTCTTCTCTCAAGCTCAATGATCGATTGTAATAATCAAGCGCTTTGGTGTAGTCTTCTTGCAAGTCATAAATAACACCCATGTTTTGAAAGGTATAGGCCAATCCACTTTTATCATCCAACTCTTGCTCAATCACCAAAGCGCGGAAATAGATGTCCATCGCTTTAGAATAATCCCCACGTAGACTATTGATAATTCCAATGTGATTCAAACTTGTAGCTATCCCTCCCTGGTTATTGATTTCAATTTCAATGTCCAGGGATTTATTTAAATAGTCAAGAGCCCTATCAAATTCACCTAGTAGTTTATAGGTAATTCCAATGCCTCTCAAGCAATCGGATATATCTATTTTGTCTCCAAGGGTGTTTCGAATTTCCAGCGACTTCAGGTGGTTCTCTATGCTTTCGTCATACTTGCCCTGATAATAGTTGAGCCAGGCATTTCCGTAATGTGCGTTGGCGATTCCCTTTTTGTAATTCAACTCAAGGGAGCCGCTTAGCAATTGCGTGAGATACTTTTTGGAAGCACTGTAATCTCCGCTCAATAATGCACTCCTTCCCTGAACATAAAAGGCATCCATTCTTCCTTCGCTATATCCTATACTTTCAGCAATCTTTAATGCTTTGGTAATATAGAAATTTGCTCCAGTGGAATCAGAGCCAACATGTTCAAAAGCGATTTTAATATACGCGTCGACCCGCTCCTGATCGGTAATATCCGATTCAGTTATTTGTAAAAGTGAATCAATTACTTGTCTGTTTTGACCATAAAATGGAAGGGAAAAAGAAAACGTAATGAATAAGTATAAAAACTTTTTCATGTAGTGGTATTCTCAGCTAATATACTGAAGCCAATCTTTTTAAGGCACACGCAAAGCTAAGCCCTTTCTCTTTAAAGACGTTGATAAATCCCACGGTCAGGTGATCTTCCGGTGACATCTTGGGCACCCAATTCCATTATCCTCTTTGTGCAAGTGAATGCCATCAACGTGATTGACCACAAAATCCTGAATGAATGCATGTCTTCCTTCGTGATTGTTCACATCTATCTGCTTTTCTCTTGCCTTATCAATGAATTTGTCATCGTAGGCCTGCTCACCCCAACAATTCGGACAAACGCCAGCTTCTTCAACAAGTTCTTTTTTAGAAAATAGTTTTGAAAATACGCTCATAGCACACAAGATAATATTTTTTAGATCAGGCTCAAATGACCCATGCTTCAGAAAAGCAATGGTTTCTAAGCAGGCGTATCTCACTGGGGAATTTGATCTTTTGCTGAAAATTCAGCTATGGCAATCAATCCTCTACCACTTCGCGTACTTCAATCTGTGGATGACGCGCGGGTACAGCAATGCGGAAAGCTATGAATGGAAAAAGAGGGTTAGGAAGCCAATATTTCCATCCCAGCATCGGAAATTTCTCTCCTTTTTCATTCCTGAAATGATACCAGAAGTAAATGAATTTATACGGGCAAATACCCGGAATTCCTGAGAACCTAAATCCGTTTGTCTGGAGGCTTTTCTTTGAAATGTAATAATTGCCCTCAAAGGGGAACATCGCCCAGCCTTTTACCCCTTCGGCTATCAACTCACCTGAAGGTTTATGAAAGATTTGAATAATTACCTGATTCATGGATTCATTGTTATCTGCTCTGAGCACTGAAGGTACTTAGCTGGTTTCCCGCTTCAGCGTTTGCACCGTTTCTCGTACAAAATGCGCTACCAATTCCTCCTGCTTACCAGCGACAAAGTCAGAATAGGTCAAAACTCCTCCTGACCAGCCGTGCTTATTCCAATGTCCTGCTGGGAGAGCATGTTTGGCTAGTGTTTCATACGCAACTGACGGCCATACATTTACATAAATGTATGGCTCTTCTACGCCTTCATCTCCCGGTGATAAACCAACACCAATGCTCTTCGTTACCTCTCCATTTTTATCCTTCTCAAGTGGAATGAGCGTAGCGATATCGAAATGATGAGGCCAACACCTGATGTCGAATGCATCCTTCCAATGGCTCACTTCTCGCTCCAAAATGAGATGCACATTCGAATACAATGCATTGAATACCTGAAGTGAAGAGTGGTCCACTTCCAATGGTTGATCCAAATCGAATGATGGTATTTCATAAGGTAAACTCAAATTGATTTTAGTCGAATCCAGACCGAGTTGTTCCAATGTTGTTGTAAGCCAGTTCAATCCCTCATTTACAGATTGGTTGGCTAATGCCAATGACTGCCATTCTTGGTCTTCCACAAAAACTTTCAACTTAAAATCACTAAAGGCAAGCCCGACCTTTATGCCCTTTCCATCATGCTCAATTGGCAGTGATTCCAGGCAGTCAGTAGCTGCATTCCAAGGCAAACTTGCTGTGGCATCTGTAGGATCATGCAAGAGAAGATTCCTTGGAACGGCTCCTACAAGCTGCACAGCTTGATGGAGGTTATTTCTTGTCTCTAACAGTGCCTTTGGACTAAGATCTGTGATTTCATTCCACTCACCCATTTTCGTGTTGTTTTCAGATTTATCTGAAGGTTTTCCATCATGGCTAAAACCTCCTATTTTCATCATCTCTAAGATAGAGTGAATAATTCTATCGAGATTGAGAGGAAAGATCACGATTCTCGGTACTAAATCAAACGTTTTTCGAAGGGACTGTACTTCACCTGACAGTTGAGGGGAATACAATCTTACGTATCTTAACCAGCAGAATATTCTTCTTAAGTGATAGATGATAACCAATGCATACGATCCATCGCTCTTGGTGATCCAGAAGCACTAAAGGAGCTGTACCAACACTTTGGAGATCGGGTTTACAATACCATTCTTAGCTATCTCAAGAATGAGGAAGATGCCCAAGAGGTACTGCAGGATGTTTTTGTTACAGTCCATCATACCGCTGGGAAATTTCAATTCAACTCTTCGGTAAGCACGTGGATTTATCGAATAGCAGTGAATAAATCTTTGGATTTTATCCGAAGCAAGCATGCAAAAAAGCGGCAAGGCATTTTTACCTCCATTTATAAAAAAGATTCTGGGGAGATTCTTTATGACTCGCCAAATTTTGAGCATCCCGGCGTGGTACTTGAAAAGAAAGAACATGCCAAATTTTTATTCAAAGCGATTGATGCTTTATCTGAAAACCAACGGACGGCATTCATCTTAACTCAAGTGGAAGGGATATCACAAAACGAGGTTGCCGAAATAATGGATCTAACAAGAAAGTCTGTAGAATCGTTGATTCAACGAGCAAAGGCTAACTTAAGAATAGAATTAAAGAAGTATTACCCAGAGCGAGGGAAATAATCATGAAATACGTCTATAACTATAAGAAACGAAAAGATGAGTGAAGAAAAATGGATAGATGATGTACTCAACAGTCTTGAAGGTGCTGATCATGCAAGAGCACCACAAGACGCGTTTGAAGGTATCCAGCAACAAATAAATGATCAGGAAAGGTCGCAAAAGAAGAACTATCAATGGATAGGTGTGGCTGCTGTAATCCTGATGGTATTGTGCGCTAACGCATTGCTTTTAACTGACTATTTCGTTTCAGAAGAAGTGGCTGAATATGAGCAAGAGTATCCAGAAATGATTTCCAACTATACGCTTTATGAAGATGAGTGGTAAAATTTTTAAAATCGGATTTTTCGTTCTTCTGATTATCAACATTGCTTTGGTATCCTTGCTAGTAGCAAAGCGTCCTGGTGGCCCAGGGAAAGGAGACATGAGAGATAGGTTGAGCAATCAGCTTGGACTGGATGAGTCGCAAAAAGCGACCTTCATGGATATGGCTCAAGCTCATAGAAACAAAATTCGTGAAATAGAAAAACGCGAAGGTGAGCTGATTAAATCTTACTTCGATCATATCCTCAATCCAGAAAGTATCCGCTCGAAAGATGTCATTCTAGAAGAAATTCAGGCACTTAAAAAAGCAAAACTGTTGGCTACTTATCAGCATTTTGAGGCATTGAAAGGTATTTGCACTGAAGAACAGCAAGTAAAATTTGAAGCCTTCATGAATAAAGTGATTCCAATGATCTCAGGTGGTCGAAGACACCGAATGAAAAAATCTCGATAATCTTTATTTGAAATTCCTGATCTGATAGGTGAACGTGAGCATGAAGTATCGTTGCAGCACTCTGGTCTGACTTTCCTGAACGTACTGTGGAGTCACCGTCTGGCTGAAGCTTTGATTGTTGCCTAGCAAGTCAAAAACTGAAAGCTCTAATTCTCCGCTGTTGTTCTTCAAAAACTTTTTAGCTACTCCCATATTCCACAGAGTATAGCTTGTATCAAAGGAGTCGTTTACTCCATTGTACTTCTGAAAATACGTTTCATTTCTAAACACCAGACCTTTCCAAAAGATCAGATTCAACTTGGTACCAACGGTCTGTGTATAATATTGATTGTTGCTTTCGGATTGAATGGAATTATTCACCCGACTACCATTGATCTGATAGTATATGTTATAATCTACATTTTCACTGATGTTGCTCACCAACCCAAACTTCACATCCATGGAGTACGTATTAGAAATGTTCACAACATCATTTGTGATACCCGGAAGTCGTTGATAGGTAAGTCCCAAAGAAACATTCAGGTTGTTTTTGATGGAAGGAATTAACATTCCATACGAAGAATTATTCCGAACAGACCAAAACCCATCCAGGTTTACCGGAGAGTTAACCTGAGCACCTTCTACCAATGTTACTCCCCCTGTTGCAACAGAATCCGCCAGGATGACAGAGGTTCCGGTCGTGATGTAATTGTTGCTAGCTTGAACTCGTGTAAAGTTTGAAAAGGTGATGTTTTTGTCCAGGTTGTTTTTCTGCAGACGGGTAATCAATGAATGTGTGTATGTCTGACCGAGGTTTGGATTACCTACAGAAAGGAACAGTGGATCACTATTATTGAGTACGTTTTGCAGCTGACTCACAGACGGCTCGGTGGTCGATGACGTATATCTAAAGAACACACTCCCAGTACCTACTTCAAAGCGTCCGGAAATGGAAGGAAGGAAGTTGCCAAAGCTTCGATCAAAGTTACCGACTTCAGGTTGCAGCTGACTATTGTTGAGTCTCGCATCCTGATACGCGAGTGATACATCAAAGCGATTTCCAAACTGATTTTTAGCATATCGTATGGAAGGCACATGCCTGGTGTAGCCACTCTCAAACGTGTTGGATAGTGCATCATTCAATGTACTGGTGCCTGCACCCTCATTCAGCACAAAAGTCTCCTTTTCGGAATCTCTCCCTGTATGACTCACCTGGTAGCGCAGGGCAATCTGTCCCGACACACCCACTGGCTCCGTGTAAGTTGCTGCTGATCCAATGGTGAGTTGAGTTTCATCTGTTTTATACTCTATCAATGAATCAAGGGTAAGGTCTTCATAAAAGCTCTCCCGCATTGTTGGATTTACCCGTGTGTTAAGGTCAAAAGAGATGGTCCTTCCTACTTTTTCGAATTTGTGCTGGAAGATCAAATTGTTGTTGAAATTGAATGCCTGGTTCTTGCTCAGGAAAGTGTTGAATGTCCCATTCAATACCTCATTTGACCTGGTGGTTTGACCTAAGGTCACCTCCTCATACTGATTGTCTTGAAAACTAAATGAGGAGCGGATAAGCAGGTTGTTTTTGTCGTTGATCTTATAGTTCATTCGCAAATTCAACCGGTGATTATAATTCTCTGTATCTGTCTTTTGATCTTCTGTGTACAATTGAGTCTGATCCGAAAGGAAAGATTCCCGTGTCAACAGTTGATCGTTCGTATTATTGGATTGATTGAAGAAATAGCTTCCTTCAAAAGTCATTTTCTTACTCCAATCATCGGTAAAGTTGACACCTACGGAGTTGGTTGTTGTAATGCCATCCTGCGTTCCCGTGATGAAGTTTTGATTCCCACCTCCTCTGAAACCTCCACGGCCTCCTCCACCAACCCCTACTAAATCTTCGCTACCAAAATTTTGTTGATTGATGTTATTGCTCATTCCCAGAATAGTGAGCCTTTTTTCTTTGTTAAAGGCATTTAAAGTCAATCCTGCTTTATACAATTCATTCTCTCCAGCCCCAGCATACACCTTTCCAAACTGACCGTTTCGCTTGTCTTCTTTCGTCACCACATTCATCGTCTTGGTCGTATTGCCATCATTAAAGCCCGTAAACTGTGACTGATCACTTTCTTCATCGTAGACCTGCACTTTATCTACAACTTCTGCTGGAATGGTATTGAGAGAAAGCAATGGATCCTGCCCAAAGAACCTTTTCCCATCCAGAAGTACCTGCTCTATGCTTTCTCCATTGGCGGTGACTCCATCACTATCAACCACTATGCCTGGCATTTTGCTCACCAGATCACTTGCTGAAGCGTCCGGATTGGTTTTGAATGCTGCCGCATTGTATTGGGTAGTATCTCCCATCTGTTGCACGGCAATAACTTCGGTCTCCACAGTAACTTGATCCAGCAGGGTTAGATCCGGCTTAATGGAAATGGTCTGCAGATTGGTTTCAGGTAGGGTAATCCTTAGCAATTTCATGTACGGCTCATACCCAACACTTGAAATTCTAAGCTTATAGAAAGCCCTTTCTAAATCATCAATAACGAATCTCCCCTCCCCATCAGCTACTGCAAAACGTGAACGTGTGGAGTCCTTAATATTGACCATAACTATGGTAGCACCGACTAACGGTGATTTGTCAGATTGGTCAATCAACGCTCCGCTCGCACGAAGCTTGGACTCCTGTCCGTTTGAGAAAAAACCCGCTAGAACCAATATCAATCCTAGCAGACGGTTATTTACCTGCTTCATTCCCCATCGCCATTGGGGTTGGCTCCTTGTCTTCTACCTCGCCTTGGAGCACTGACTTCTTGGTATAAGGCAAATTGATCTTCATTGAGCACATCCTTCACCAAATCATCTTTTTCTTTTCTCAAGGCTTGCATCTTTTCTCTCATACCTTCCCTATTCCCACTATTTCTTATTTCCTCAAATTTTTCTTTCAGCGTCACTTCAAACTCATCATAGATACCATCCAAAAGGAGTTTTTGATCCTCGCTTAAGTCCGTGATTTTAGCATAGACCGCCTGCTTTTCTCGCTTAATCATTTCATCTGGTCCGCCACCTCTTCTGCCTCCTCCAGGGGGTTGACTCACGGCTATCAATGCGACGAATACCAAAGCAGTACTCAAGGTCATTTTTAATAAATTTTTCATAGCATTTTTATTTTGATTACTCTTTAGACTCGGTTTTTTGCCTGATCCCTCGGTTTCACAGAATTTTATTTAGGCAATCGGTGAAGTCATCGATTTTGAAGGGAAATGCGACCTCTTTGCTGGAAATAAATATTTTCTTTCATTGCATAAAATCTTCCCATTTACTCTCTACTTTACCTAATTAAACGGATAGCAAAGTGACAGAAAGACATACGTATGATCATGGTGTAATCGGCAATTGCGCCTTCACCGCACACATCCATCAAAATTCGAATATCGACTGGATGTGCTGGCCAAGGTTTGATAGTAGCTTCATTTTCGGAAATCTTCTGGATGATGAAAAAGGGGGTGAATATTCTATTTTGCCGGCAGATGGAATAAAGCATTCTAATCAATATTATATCGAGAATACCAACATCCTGTGCACAGAAATTACCAGTGCATCTGGCACTTATAAAATCACTGATTTTGCTCCTCGGTTTTATCAACAAGATCGATACTTCAAACCTTTGATGCTGATCAGGAAAGTAGAACGGATTTCGGGAACACCACAGCTGTCTGTAACATGCCAGCCAAAAGGTGACTATGGACAAGTCGTTCCCGAACCAAGTCTGGGCAGCAATCACATTCGATTTCTAGGGTTGGATGCCTCCGTGCGTCTCACGACAAACATCTCCTTAACCAATGTGCTCAATACCAAGAGTTTTGTTTTGAACGAGACCAAGTACATGGTGTTGACCTGGGGTCCTCCACTGGAAGCAGCCCTTGAGGAGACATGTGAATTATTTCTTTCCAAGACGACCAAGTACTGGCAGAGCTGGATAAAGTCCGCAAACATCTCTAACTTTTACCAGCGTGAGGCGATTAGGTCTGCTCTGATTTTAAAAATTCACCAGTATGAAGACACTGGCGCCATTGTAGCAGCTACTACGACCAGCCTTCCTGAAAGTCCCGGAAGTACCCGAAATTGGGACTACCGCTTCTGCTGGATGAGAGACACCTATTACACACTGAATGCCTTCAACAACATTGGTCACTTTGAAGAGTCTGAAAAGTACTTTCACTACATCCTTAACACAACGATCGAAGAGTCCAAGAGGTATCAACCACTTTATGGCATTGATGGAACGAAGGCGCTCATTGAAAAGGAGTTAGACCTTAAAGGCTATCAGAATAATCAACCGGTACGTATTGGAAATGACGCTTATACACACATTCAAAACGATGTGTATGGTCAAGTACTTGTCTCTTTGCTTCCATTATTCAATGATCAACGCATCATTTTCAATGAAAGATTTGATGCTCCTGATTTGATTTTCAAGACACTGAAAATGATTGAGCAAACCTTCGATGAGCAGGACGCAGGTTTGTGGGAGTTTAGGAACCTTGCACAACATCATTGCTATACCTATCTGTTTCATTGGGCCGGAAGTGGAGCAGCAATCAAGATTGCAAAAACATTGAAGGATGATAAGATAGGAGAATTAGCAACCTCTCTGCATGAGAAATCCAGAAAGGTGATTGAACAATGCTATGTCAGCGCTAAAAAAGGATATGCCCAAGCGAGAGGGGTGGATCGAATGGATGCAAGTAATCTCCAGCTGATCCTGATGAATTACTTACCTGGAAATACGGAAAGAGCTAAAGACCACCTGAAAGCCATGGAAAGAGAACTGCATGCTGGCGATGGGTTATTTTATCGCTATAAACATGAAGACGATTTCGGGACACCAGAGACTACCTTTCTCATTTGTGCCTTCTGGTACGTTGAAGCTTTGGCATGTGTAGGAAGGGTGGATGAGGCCGTGCGCCACTTTGAGAAAATTGTGAGCTACAGCAATCATGTAGGACTCTTAAGCGAGGACATCAAAGCTTCCGATGGCAGTATGTGGGGCAATTTCCCCCAAGCTTACAGCCATGTGGGTTTGCTCAATGCGAGTAGTAGGATCTCCAGAAAGCTTGACCTTCCGGATTTTTATTGATTGGTAAGAGCTGCTAAAACTTTTCGTACATCACGGTAGCTCTCTACTCTGTACTTGCCTGCGGAGGAAGAAGCCCCAACTTTAATGGTATATGCCTCCGTGGGCATAGCTTTGAACGTATCTTCATCTGTCCAATCATCGCCAGCTGCAAAGAAGAAATCGTAGGCTTGTTTTTTTAGCCACGAAGACGCTGCAGTCCCTTTATTGACACTGGAATTTTTAATCTCAATGACCATATCTCCTTCTTGTACCTGCAAATCCCGCTCCGCAGATATGTACTTCAGATGGCTCGTGAGCTCCCTTGATCTTAGATCTCCCAATCCCGTCTCCACTTTGCGGTAGTGCCAAACCAGTGAATAGTCTTTCTTTTCAATGAATGAACCCGGAGTTCTATCTACATATACTTCCAGCACTTTGTAAAATTCATTTTGCCAGCTATTGTCAAGCTCAACAAACTGTTTCCAGTCTTTTCCATGTTGCTTGTGCCAAACTCCATGCTCAGCAATGAAGTCTATTTTGAATTTGGAAAGCCACTCGTCCAAGGTATCTTTTCCCCTACCGCTGATTACCACCACATGGTTAGCCGGATCTTTGGTCAGCTTTTCAAGTAGTAGTTCTAATTCTGCGTCAGGTTTGGAGTCATTTGGATTGGCATGAAATCCTACCAATGTACCATCATAATCGAGTAGAAGAATTCGCTTCTTTGTTTGGACATACGTGCTGACAAGTTCCTTTCGTATATCGTTTGTAAATGGCTTGGTTTGCAAATTTTCCTGCTCCTGTTTCACTGAATGTAGCTGCTGCATAAACAAGCTTACCCATGAATGAATGTTGTAACGCTTGATGGAATCCTGCATGATTTCCATTCTTGCCTGCTGATCAGCAATTGACATGGTAAGCGCCTCTTTCAGCGCATCCACCAATTGTTTACTGTCATTGGGATTAATGAGAATGGCATCAGAGAGCTCTTTGGAAGAGCCCGCCATTTCGCTCAGAATCAGCACCCCTTTTTTGTCAAGCTTGCTTGCAATAAACTCCTTACATACGAGATTCATGCCATCCCTCATTGGTGTGACAAGTGCGACGCTTGCCATGCGATAAAATGCACTAAGTGCATTGAGCGGGAAGCTTCGATAGAAGTAATGGATGGGATTCCAATTGATGCGTCCAAACTTCCCGTTAATGCGTCCCACCAATAATTCTATTTCTGCCTTCAAGCTTGCATACATAGGTACCGTGTCTCGTGATGGCACAACGACCATCAAAAGTGACACGCGCCCTTGAAATGATTTATTCTCTGCTAAAAATTGTTCAAAGGCCTTGAGTCTCTCAGGTATTCCTTTTGAATAATCCAAACGATCAATGGATAGTATGACTTTCACATCGCCCAAAGAGGTGCGATACCGAACCTCCCGATCAAGGGTATCTGGTGAAGAAGCCGCGCTTGCATACTTATCGTAATCAATCCCCATGGGCAAAGCATCTGCTTTTACCAATCGGTTTCCAACATTCATCTGTCCGTTGGTATTGCCAATTCCTGCGAGTCTGTTTACTGATGACAGAAAATGCCTCATATCATCATAGGTGTGAAACCCAATAAAGTCCGCACCTAGCATTCCATTTAATAATTCTCGCCTCCATGGAAGCAGTCGGAATGACTCATAGGATGGGAATGGAATATGCAGGAAAAATCCAATGCTACTGTTAGGGTGAGTTTCTCGAATGAGCTCCGGCAACAACAAGAGTTGGTAGTCATGAATCCAAATGGTGTCCCCATCTTCCATGATCCCCTCCAGTTCCTTGGCAAATTTCTTGTTCACCTTTTTATAGGCAGTCCAAAAATCTTCATTATAGACCGAATGCTGGTTGAAGTAGTGAAAATTTGGCCACAGCGTTTCATTACTGAATCCCTCGTAGTATTCTTCAATTTCATTCTTGGTGAGAAACACGGGGCGCATGTTTTCTTCTGCCAGTCTTGATGTAATTTCTTCTTTTGCTTCTGCTTTATTTACCGCCAAGCCTGGCCAGCCCAGCCACACATTATTTCCTTCCTTATAGATTGATCCCAGCCCGGTTGCTAAACCTCCTTCACTTGTTTTGTATTCAAAAATTCCTGAAGATGTTTTTTCAATTTTGACTGGAAGTCGATTGGATACAATAATGATTTTTGACATTCTAACACGTTTATTGTTTCAGGAAGTGATCGTAGCGGCATTTCCTATTCAGTGTAGAAGATAATATGAAAAGGAGCAATTCTCTAAAGAAGGATCATATCAACTTTTACAACGTCAATGTCAAAAACGTAAAAATTGGCTATGCACTATTAGAAATACCTATACAATGCAAACTTTCCAAAGCTGTCTTCTCTGAAGAAATACAAGAATTCTTCATTGCTTACATCAGCAAAAATCCTTGCTTCTACTTCTACTTTCCAGGAAGAAGCTATCCTTCTGCTGGCTTCTATACTATACAACTTCGTGCTTTTTTCCAGGTCAAATATTCCACCAGCCAATATCTCTGTGCTCTTCGCATCATTAAAGGCTAATCTAAACCCCGTAAACAAATCATTGGCCAGGTTACTAATGGCCAATTCGTCCCTGCTATCATAAAGGTATTCAGCAATCAAACCCAAATCAATGCCGCTGGACTTTATGTTGCCAAACGTGAATTCAACCCCTCCTGCTAAGGACTCAAAACTTTGCTGATCTGCCTGTCTATGGATGGCCTCCAGTTTGAGTAGCAATGGCCCTGTCGTTGCCTGAATATCCACTCCTACCTGATTGATGATTGGATAAAAAAATTGCGGGTCAGATGAGTCTAAATTTAAGAACAAAGGCTCTCTACCTACACCATGAAAATACGACAGGCCCGTATCAAAAACTCCAAAATAGTTTGACCAACGAAAAGCTCCTGAAGGATACCATTCTTCCAAATCATGATCCACAGAAAAGTCATCACGCTCAATGACGGTAGGAAATCGAAGACGGCCTCCGCTTGCTGCAAATTGTCTTTTTCGAGCGTAAGGCAGATAGAAGAAATCCAAGGTTCCAACACCACTTAAATAAGAGAAATGAGCCATGGGCTGTCCCAGCTTTTGCTCACCATCAAAGCTCTCTACCTGATCTGTTTGATTTATAATATCTACTAAATGGGCAGATTCAGTCACTCCCCAAAATACTTTCTTCCATCCCAGAGACAATTCCCAGCTTCCTTTGACTCGTTGGTAATAAAGCTCTCGGATATCTGCATGCGTTCTATTATCGTCATGCTGATCGAAGCGGCCAAAAAGGACCATCTTCAATGAATGATCTCCGTCTTGCCAGGACAATTCATACGCTGGCTTGACTGCTAATGATAAATAATTTCGCTCCTGACCAGAATACAGGCCTTCGCTGAAGAAATACCTGTTTTCAAATTGAAGTTCCAGTTCAAAATCAGTTTCTCTTTCCTCCTCCTGTGCAACTGCTGCAAAGGAAAGAAGAGCCGTGAGCATTGCTGCCCACGACTTTCTACCTAACCACAATTCAATCATCCGCTATCTATCTTCCAGCTCTAATGAGTGCATTCTGATTGAAATCATTTTCCTCCAGACCTGTCTTGAAGGCATAGTTTTCAAAGAAAAGCTCTGTTTCTTTTCCCGTCTGATGATTGACCATCAAAAACTTATCTGCTCGCCAGTGCTTATCCAGATATTTTTTATAGTCCAAATACGTGAGTGTTTTCAAGGGAGACCCTTTGCGATCGAAAAACTCGATTTTCTCTAAGCGATAATTTTTGCTTGGATTGTAATAAGCTATGCGCATCTTATATCCTGATTTTACATCCACAGGGTATTGTTCCACTGCAAGCACCTTTTCCCCATTGAACGTAGCTTCTTCCAGGAATTTGTACGTATACTTTTCAACCTCATCAGAAGACAGATCTTCGTAGGCAAATTCACTGCCCATAAATGGGCCTGACTTATTGCTAGATGAAATCCTTTTCACCCTTTTGATAGCAGGTAAATAAAGCCACTGATCATCAGATCCCTCTTTGTGAGTAAAGGTCAACGTCGCTGTTCCTTTCACATCTTTCGGGCTATTGAAAACGATCATTGACTTATCACCATCTGACGTAAGTTCATAGGTCTTATTGCGCATCAGTCGCTCGCTTTGTTGACCTTGTTTATTGCGGAGAATCATTTTCAGGTTCACCTCCGACGATCCAAAACCCTCATCTTCTTTGAGGTATTTCTCCATGATCTCCTTTCCTTTTACTTCAGGAGACTGTGCTGAGGTGATTCCTCCCAATACAAGGAGCGTCACCATGCTTATAATGATATGCTTTTTCATGATTGTATTAATTTAATTGGTAGATAAAGTTGTCTTTAGTTGTGTGTCAGTTTGCTTCTTTGAGCCTGTAGTGATCAGTAACAAAGCAGGGAGTAACAAAAAGTCGATTACCAGTGCACTTACGATCACCAAAGTGGTCACTTTAGCCATTCCTGAGTTCATCCCGAAACTTGATTGTGCAAGGATGAAAAATCCGACGGTCAATACAATTGTTGTAACTACAAGGGCTCTTCCTACTGTATTGAATGCATAGTGAATGGCGTCTTTAGGAGAATATCCATGATCGCGTATGGCTCGCAAGTATTTTGTAAGAAAATGAATCGTGTCATCGACGATGATTCCCAATGTCATGCCGAAAACGATGGAAATTCCTACGTTTATTTGTCCTCCAAAAAGTGCCCATAGTCCAAATCCTGCCATCGCTGGAGTTAGGTTGGGAATGAGGCTTAGTAAACCATACTTCACGCTTTTAAGTGCAAGTATCAAGACAAGCGTGATCAAACCAACGGCTATCAGATTTCCGCTTATCAAACTCAAAATTTGCGTTCGGGAGAGATAGGCAAACATCATCGTTGGGCTAATCCCTTTTGTGTGCATATAGTCTGGGGTATTGCTTTCCAACCAACCTTCCGCTCGGTTTGCAAAATCGATCATTTCTTTTGTAGACATGTTCTGAATAGTGGCTGTTAAGCGTGTTTCGGATTTATCTACATTGATTTGATTGTTTAGATCCAGTCCAAAAGGGAGTGACAATTCATACAAGAGCAGGTATTGTGCAGCCTCCTCCCGGTTCGTTGGTATTTTGTAATATTCTTCTTCATCGCCATGCATTGAGCGATTCACGCGACGGGCAATCTCAGAATACGCATTTACGTGAACAATCTCCGGTTGGTCCTCTAACCACCGCTCAAATGCTTCCAGCTTCTGCAAGTACGCTGGATTGTTGATACCTCCCGGTTCTCCAGAACCCAATGAAAACTCTGCATTGTAAATCCCGGTAAGGTTATCACTGATAAAGTCTGTGTCTTGACGGAACGCAACCCGATCATCAAAGTATTCCACGAACTCATCATTCAATTCAATGCGTGAGGCAAAAACTGCCAGGATGGCAATGATCAAACTTGACGCCCCAAGTGTGCCCCACCTGTTAGAAACCACCAGATTCGCAATTTTTCCATAAAATCCACCTGATCTTGATTTAGCCTCATCTTTTATCTTGACTTTGACAGGCAAAAGGGACATCAATGCGGGCAAGAACGTGACGGAAAAAATGAATGCCCCAGCCATTCCAACTGCTGCAATATTTCCTAGATCTCTGAATGGAGGAACCTCCGCAGTGTTCATGGAAAGAAAACCAATGATGGTTGTCAAGCTGGTGATGAAAACAGGCATAAAATTCACTCGTAGACTTTCGATAATGGCTTCTTTCCTAGCCATCCCTTTTCTCATGCCTTGCATCATCGTAATCAAAATGTGAATGCTATCAGCAACGGCCAGCGTCATGATGATAATTGGTGCTGCTCCAGATGGTGGTGTGAGTTTTATTCCCATGTGTCCAGCAAATCCCATTCCGAAGGCTATTGAAAAAACGATAACCAGGAGCGATACGATTGTTCCAAACACGGTGCGTGTAGAAATGAAGATGGTCACAATAATCGCCAAAAACATCAATGGTATCAATGTGGCCGAGTCTTGCTGAGAAGCTTCAAAAAAAGCGCTATTCAGCATAACCAAACCCGATAGATGTGTTTTCAGAGATGGGTACTTTGCTTCAAATGCACTTGTCATTTCGCGAACCCTGGCAACCAACGTTGGATTCTCACTTACATCCTCACCTGGAAGTTGCACCGCTATGTTGATTGCGGCAACTGTACCTTCCTCGTTGATCAATCTGTGCACTAACAATGGTTCATCCAGAGCAACACGCTTAATCTTAGAAAGCTCTTCTCCTGTTTTTGAAGCCGCTTGATAAACCAAATCCTCTACATATAAATCATCCGCTTCTGCATAGGTATGCTGAAAGTTTGTGACTGCATCCACTCGGGTAGAAAATGGCATCTGCCAGGACTCGGCAGTTAATTCTTCAATAGCCGAGAGTGCCTCCTGCGTGAAAATCTGCTCATCCGTTGGTTCAATGACGATCAGTACATTGTCATCTTGTGTGTACTTTTTCTGTAGCGCCTCATATGCCAGAAGCTGAGGGTTGTCCTTTTTAAAGAAGACTCTGTAGTCTCCATCAAAGCCAAGTTTTGCACCTCCAGAGCCAAACGCCATGAAAAGCCCGATACTCAGGAGTACAACGGGCCAACGGTTTTTGACGATCCAGGCACCCCAGCGCTCACCAAACTGCTGTGAGCGTTCTTTGAGGTCATTTAGTGATTCTTTCATTTCGATTGTTTTGTTTTAAGTAATTTTCGAATAGTAAATAGTTCGGTTTTCGAAATACATGAAAACTAAAACGCTATCTTTTTATTTTAGTTCAGGAAAATTTCGATTTTCGAATATTATTTTTCTTGAAACATTTTCTTTTAGATCATTGTATTAATAAAGTGTGACAAGAATTATATGGCGATGACGGAGAACGATAAAGAAATTGGACAAACACGGGACTTCACTTCTCGATTTTCAGAGGCATTTGTGAATTTGATGATCAAAATGGAAGAAGTGGATGATTGGTGTGTTCAGGCTACAAAGGATATAACCAAGCAAGAGTTATTGCTCATTGGATTCATTGGGGAGCATGTGAATGTAATCATGCGAGATGTTGCCGAATTTCTTGATGTTCCTTTCAGCACGGCCACCGGAATCGTTGACAAATTGGTATCAAAGGACTACCTCAAGCGATTCAATTCTGAAGATGACCGCAGAGTTGTTATGGTATGCCTTGCAAAAGAAAAAGGTCAAAGCACTCACAAAATGATGATCAGAAAGAAAAAGGAAATGAGTGAACAAGTGCAGCAAACATTGAATGAGACTGAGCGAGAGCATTTGGTCACGCTCCTTGAAAAAATCACAAAAGGACTAACGGACACCCTTTAAGTTACTATTCCTCACTGTAAGAAACGATTGAACTACTTCCCTTGTTGACCATTCAAAATGAGCAACTCAGAAAATCAAGAAGCCTACTGGACTAATAGATATCAAGAGAATCTCACTGGATGGGACATTGGCAATCCTTCGCTGCCCATGAAATCATATATTGATCAATTGAGTAATAAGGATATTAAGATTCTCATTCCCGGTGCGGGAAATGCCTATGAGGCCGAGTATCTCTTTCATCAAGGTTTTAGAAACGTGTATGTCCTGGATATTTCCAACGTTCCCTTGCAGCAGTTTAAGTCACGTGTTCCGGGTTTCCCCTCTTCACATTTGCTGCATCAGAATTTTTTTGAACTTGCAGATACGTACGATCTCATCCTCGAACAAACTTTTTTTTGTTCACTTGAGCCTACTGTTGAAAACAGGTCTGGCTATGCTAAACAAATGTATGAGCTACTAAACCCTGGAGGAAAACTTGTGGGATTGTGGTTCAAACATCCTTTACGAAAAGATTCCAATCGACCTTTTGGAGGTACAAAAGAAGAGTACCTCAGTTATCTAACGCCATACTTTAGCGAGCATAGTTTAGCAGACTGCTACAATTCCATTCCTCCGCGTATGGGAAATGAGTTTTTTGGAATTTTCCAACGGAAACCTACTGCTTAACTACCCTAACAAGTTTATTGCTCTCTGAATTTCTTACTCGAATGAGGTAAACTCCACGGGAATAGTCATACAGAGAAATTGCACCTTTAAATGAGCCATTGTATCTACTCAACTTTTTAGATTGTAAGATTCTACCTTCCAAATTCAAAACATCTACCTCCAACATCCCTTGAACATCCCTATGTCCCTCAATGGTTAGTAACACAACATCTCTTGTTGGATTGGGTGCGATAATAATCTTATCCTTTTCAAGATCCGTAGAAAGTAATCGCTCAACTACCACTGTTTCCATCACTTCGCATCCTAACCCTGCTTTTACTATCACCTCATAGGTGCCAGCATCCAATCCATCAAATACGGGTGCATTTTGGAAAGACGCCCCATTGTCAATGCTGTATTCATAATCGCTCCCGCCGCTGGCGGTAAGTAATATGGATCCTGGCGTATTTCCTGTAGCATTGCTTACCTCCACCAATACTTCCAGCTGGCATCCATTTCCAACACAAAAATCCGTGGATCTAAATTCCTCAAAATCACCGGGGCCTGAAAACAACACCGTACCATCTGGAGCAATCAATTCATACGATCCATTACCGTTACCGCCGCAACAAAAACCGTCTCCAAAAGTGTCAAACACAAAAATTCGATAGCAGGCATCTGTTGGAAGGCATGCAAAGTCGACGATCTCAACACCGGGGGTGCTTCCAGAATACGAATTACTGCGAGCGAATAGTGTGCCGTCAGCTTCTCCGTCTGTAATGATCCATCCAATTTCTCCAGGAAAATTATCGGGAACAATTTTGATTGCTAGTTGCTCCATATTCAGATCATTGATAATGTCAAATGTCGCTTCATTATCATCCATCTTGCCATCTGTATCATTGTTAACATTCCTGAGAACTGCTTTTAGTGAATTAGTTCCACTTGGCATATTGGTAAAGGACTCGTCAATTCCTATGCTTCTCCCCCTTGCAACATTGCCAGTCCACGCTACAGTCTTTTGCACCTCACCATTCAGCACAAGGTCTACATCTGCCGATTTAAGCGTGTCAAACCCATTGTTGAATAATCGAATGGCTACCGGTAAAAGGGCATCCTCAATGCAAGTTCCGCTTTTATTGCTTGTCATCTTTATCGCTCCGTCCACCGAAACGAGTTGCTCAATAGTGGCTTTAAAAACATTATTGTCCTCGAAATCATCGGTGTATACAATGACAAAAGACAGGTTATAATCTCCAACTGCAGACATATCGAGTGTCTGATCAAAGGTATATTCCAGTGTATCTCCAGCCGCTACTGTACCAACATGCGTGTATGTACTAATTACATTTCCATCCAATTTTAGCTGCAAATCAAAGTTTGTCACATCTATTGCACCTGGATTTACAACACTAACAGAAACAGCTTCAGTAGCGGACAAATCTGCCCCACTTACAGGTGCATCAATGCTGGCAGCAAGTAGGTCATTGTTTCGAGTTTCGGCAATTTTAAAAGAGACAATTCTTGTTCTGGAATTCTGACCTCCGTTGCCAGCGTACTCAGTGGTATGCCAAAATGTTTGTCCATCCACCGGATCTACTGACATGTGCGCATAATCGCCAAATCTACCTCCAGAAGAAATTCCATTGCGTCCGTCTACCACTACTATTTCATCATAGGTCATTTCACCCAGCGGGTCATCTGCATTTCTACCTGTTAATCGTACTCCTACATATTCATCTTCGCTACTCACATTAAAAGCCAAGCCAATATTGCCTTCTGCATCCATGGCTATGGAGCTCATGTATCGATCCAGGCCGTCTGGAGAATAGGTTCCTTCCTGGTACAGCTTCCAATCCTCACCTTCCACTCTTCTCATCTCCGTCCAGCGGACGCCAGCTAAATTTTGTCCATCAGTTACGTCGGTCACAAAACTTAGCACGAAAGATTCATGTGTTCCGAAATTTCGATATTGAGGCACATTCATGATTACTTCCGGAATGGCATCCAGTCCTCCTCCATCTCTTTGAGGTACACATTGGAAACCTTCGCCCGTTACAGAACATGGATTGGAATCGTATGGAGAGGTTGGGATTTCCAGTTCTTCAACAATCGTATTTTCTGGATTTTCAAAGTCGATATCAAATGAAATGATTTCAATCACATCTTCCGAAACTTCTCCCCAGGAGGAGTCATTCAACTTTACCGCAAGTGGCTTGCTCTCTTTGGGTTTTGGGCCGCCTGACCAGTTCACGGGTGTAGTAACAAAAAAGCCCGCCTCGGTATTATTCCCATTGACAGTCACACGCTGAACGGTCACGTCTTTTTCACCTGCCATCAAAGCTTCTCTTTCGATGAAGTATTGATGCAATTGTCCTGGGCCTTGCTCATTAGTGCTCACCACAAGTGCATTGTCCCAAATGCCATACTTCGGATAATCAGGAAAATTTGGTGTTGCAAAAGCGTAAACAGAATATACGCCCAACGGATCTTCATCTTCTGAAATGGCTATGAGCAGCAATGAGGTAGATTGGGGAGCGAATTCAGTAATGATCCATTGGTGGTACTCCGTATCATAAAGAATGATTGGATCACCAGCAGACCTTTGATCAACATTTTCCCAGAACACATTTCCGTTAAAGGTTTCTACCAATGTACCGTCCTTCAAAAAAACACCTATTCTGGTAGCATTAATGGCTTGTACATAATGATTTTGACCAATTGCTCCTGAAGGATCATTCGGACTACTGCCACTGACACCATCCATATTTACAGTGGGAACGATGGTTCCTGCACTGGTGGCTTGCTGCGCATTAAATCTCAACGGGTCAACTCCTTGATGTTCAAGTTCGGGGCGTTTTATTTTACTATTTTTTCTACCAAAAAAATTGGGAGGCAAATTCTTACTTTGCTTAGCTGTGCCTCTTCCTTTTATAGCTTCACCTTTTTCAATCAATTGATCCAGCCGTTCTGTCTTGCCGAAGAACGTAGCTTTTGTACTCGCCACATCTATGTCCTTTATTGCTTTGCGCGTTTGAGCTTGCCCAATGCCTACA
This sequence comes from Ekhidna sp., assembly GCF_039940915.1. Taxonomy (GTDB): domain Bacteria; phylum Bacteroidota; class Bacteroidia; order Cytophagales; family Cyclobacteriaceae; genus Ekhidna. Next base: position 146,069 of record NZ_JBDVFO010000003.1, on the reverse strand, counting down.
AGACAGGTAAAAAACACTAAATACACTAATTTTTGCATGTCAGTTTGTTTAGAATGAATGATCTGGATTTATTGATAAGAATCAATTATTCTGATAAGCTTCTATGGATTCGATTCGGGTATTTTGCTTCAATTTCTCTACAAATCCGTCCATTTCAGATGGGAGCATTTTCACTTTAACAAGCCATTGATTTTGAGATCGGCTTGTCCTTTTCTTTTCGATCAGAATGTCTGATCCAAGTTCTTCAATATCATCCAAATTTGATCGTTCAGAGGCTAGTAGCACCAGAAATTGATATTCTTGCTCTACTGCTTGAGTGGTCGCAGAACGTTGGCAGCTGACCCCACAAATTAGAAGTATCGGTAAAAGGAGTAAAAAGGAGTTAGCTCGCAGCTTGGGAGTATCCATGTATAATTAATCTTCTCTAATAAGAATACAATTTAGCATAAAAATACCCCACTGTCATTTGCGTCATATTTGCCAATATGATGCAATCCAATTCAAAAAACTTCTGCTTGTTTTGCAAGTTCGCCTAATCAAAAGTCATCTTACACCAAAAAACTAAAATTCAATCTTAATCAACCGACCGAATTCCTCTTATGAAGTTCTTTTTGAATCGTGTTTCTTACAACTTCCTGAAATTCATTTACTGAACGCGAATCATACTTCGAGGGGTCAATTGGTTCATGAATGATTACACGACTTTTCCGCTTCCAGCTCATTTTAAATTTCCCGTCATCCGGAAGAATGCGCCAATTATCTGCAATGGTAACAGGCACCAAATGAACGCCCGTTTTTAACGCCATACGGAAAGGACCTTCTTTAAATTCACTTAATTCTATGGTATTTCCCACTTCGATTCCACCCTCCGGAAATACGGTAAGGGAAACTCCATCTCTCAGTGCTTGTATGCTCTCTTTGAAGGTCGCAATGCTACTTCGTGGATTGTCCCGATCTACCATGATGTGAAAATTCTTGAAATAATATCCAAAGCCGGGGATCTTAGAAAGTGACTCCTTACCAACAAATTTGAATGGTTTTGGCACCTGGGGCATTGTGGTAATGTCAAGAAAGGAGAAATGATTTGGGCAGAATATGTAAGTCGATTTCTTATCCAGAAAATGTTTATTCTCAACCTCAATCCTTATTCCAATAAGGAAATAAAACAGGGTGGTCAAATGTCTTGTTAGCACAAGCCCCAGCTTCTTTTTCTTAAAAAGTATTATCAGCAGGAAAAGTGGGAATAGGAGTATAAATACAATGAAAAAGGCGATGCCCATATAGATTAAAAACAACCTTCTTAAAGCTTTTTTAATCCAGGTATCCTTCTTTTCTGACATGGCTTATTGAGACGTGATTTTCGGCAAAAATAATCTTCTTTTGCTGAAGGATTGTAGACGGCTAAATCGCAACTTTAAAAGGTGCGAATGACGGATATTTTTTCATCCAGTATCAGCTTCACAACCCCATTTTGAAAATTTTTTGAGCGCGTGATGCGGTGAACTTCTACTAGACTATTCTTGTCTGAAGATACAGGTAAACTCAGATTTGTTTCTTCTCCCGATGTATCCAAAAGTGTCAACTCCATGGTGCCTTCAATCTTATCTAGTGAGTCATTAACCAATGAAATGACCAGTTGATCTGCTTCCCAATGTGGGATCAAAGCAACTGGGGCGTATAGTGAGGTTAGCTCTTCATAGAGCACTTTTTTTCTACCAAAGACATCTACGGCGCTCCAACTTGGGCCGGGCCAGCAATCATTGAGTTGCCAAAATAACGTTCCCCAACAATGGCCTCTTTTCAATCGATGGGCATCAATGGCTATTTGCATGGCTTTCGCTTGTGTCTGCTGACTTTTAAGAACAAAATCTTCAAAGCTTGTAGCTTCACCAAAGTATTTTCGCGATTGCTCTGCAATCATGCCATTACCTATGTAGCTTTTTTGATGATGTTTCATCACGTCAGAGTCTAGCCTCCACTCAGACGAATCGGCGAAATAAGCGATAGTTTCCATGCTGGGAAAAGATTGAAATCCATATTCACTCATGAATCGACCCACATTTTTTCTATACCCATCAAAATCATCAGGTCCGTGCCACACTCCCCAGTAGTGCATGCTTGCATAGTTGTAGTTTTCAGGTCTACCCCAGTTGCTCAGCGGTGATGTAGTGGTATAGGGGCGGTCGTCAAGTTGCCCTAGTAGGGTAGGAATTCGATCACGGAACAGATAAACATAATCATTCCATATTTTGGTAGAATCTTGAGCCGAAAATTTAAACTGTTTCTGCCAGCCCCAATTGTTCCAGGCAACATCTACTTCATTGTTGCCATTCCATAGAACGATCGAAGGATGATTTCTCAATCGCTTTACGTTATCAATCACCTCTCTTTCAACATTTTCTATAAATGCTGAATCCCCAGGATACATGCTACAGGCAAACATGAAATCCTGCCAAACCAATATGCCATGTTCATCGCACAATTCATAAAATCGATCATTTTCATAAATCCCCCCTCCCCATACGCGCAACATGTTCATGCCTATATCACTCGCATCTTTGATGAGTTTCTCATAGTCCTCATCTTTTACCGAAGGGAGAAAGTGACTTTGCGGGATATAATTGGCGCCACGGGCGAATAGAGGTTGCCCGTTTATGATAAAATAGAAGCTCTCGCCAATACTGTCTGCTTCTTGAATGAGTTCAACCGTTCTCAACCCGATCTTGGCAACTTCCTCATCAAGATGTATTCCTTCTTGTGTCAATGTCACAGGGATTTCATACATATTTTGCTCTCCCCACCCATTTGACCACCATCGTTTAGGGTTTACTATTTCGAGCGGGACAATGACTTCATTGATTCCCTTTGTGACCTTTGCTTGCACTTTTATATCCATAACAAGCAAGTCGATCACAGAAGCTGATGCTGCGTCGATTGAAATTACCGCTTCGAGTTTAGCTACACGATCACTCAAACTTTTCTGCGCTAGTTGCACATTTTCAATTCTTGCCACGTCGTACGATTCAAGATATACCGGTCGCCAAATACCTGATGTGACCAACCTCAACCCCCAGTCCCACCCAAAATGATATGGAGCTTTGCGCGTAAAAGGGCTTACTTTTCGCTCTACTGTTTCATTCGGGGCAGGAAGTTCATACCCCAAAGTATCTAGTCTTGGAAGATTGACCTTCAATGGCGATGAAAATTTGACTTGGAGTTCGTTTTCACCAGCTTTCAGTAAGTCCTTCACATTTGTTCGCCAGCGACGAAACATGTTATCCGCTGAGAGAATCAGCTTACCATTGAGTGTTACATCAGCGTAGGTGTCCAAGCCTTCAAACACGAGATCTATCGCATCTCTATCCAATTCCGCCTTTTGAAGTGTAAAGGATTTTCGATAAATCCAGTTCTCATTTTCGACCCAAAGTACCTTCAATTCATTCGTCCCTATCCAAGGATGCGGAATCATATTGTTCGCCATTAAATCTGTGTGGACGACACCCGGCACAGTGGCTTTTCTCCAAGTGTCCTTTCCATCCTGAGTAAACTCCCAATGATCGTTTAAATCCGATCGAGTTAGTTTTTCAGAGGTATCACAACCAAAAAAAATGAAAAATGAAATAACTAGGACACGGTTAAATTTTCTCATCTAATCTGGCTTTGATTTCTTTTACTATTTTAGAATCCGTCATCAGAATGGCATCTTCCGGAATATCCAAACTACCATTCATTGGAATTTTATCTGTCTTCAATGCTTGTCCTTTAACCAACGACTTAGCTGAAAAATGAAATTCTCGACAGCCAATCTCAAACAGCTGATCAATGTTATGCTTGTTAATTCCTCCACCCGGCAAAATCACTATTCGACCAGCAGCTTGATGGAGCATTTTCTTTAAATTTTCTCTTCCATCGATTGCGCATTCTCGCTGTCCAGATGTCAATACTCTGGTCACTCCAATTTGAACCAAATCTTCAATTCCAGATGCTACATTTTCTACATGATCAAAAGCCCGATGAAAGGTGAATGGGAGCGGGGCAGTCAGTGTCACTAACTCACGCGTTCGTTCAATATCAATCCCGCCATTAGAAAGTAGTACCCCGGAAACTATGCCATCTACCCCTGCCGCCTTAGCTGAAACTATGTCTTGCTTCATAATTTCAAATTCCAAATCACTGTAGATAAAATCGCCTCCTCTCGGTCTTACAAGTACATAGACAGGAATAGTCAGCTTTCTTTTTGCTAGCAGAATTGTCGCATGACTTGGGGTAGTTCCACCTTCCCATAGGTTATCACAGAGTTCTACTCTGCTGGCACCTCCTTTTTCAGCATTTATTGCCGATTGAACTGAATTTGCACATATCTCAATCTGGTAATTCACGCAGCTATTTTACACTAAATTCATCAATAAACAGCCACGCTTTGCTACCTGCTGCGTCATGCCAATCGGGACATACACCTAAGTTCCTGGCTATAATTCTCACAAATCGACCTTCAGTTTTTTCATCGATCGTTAAGCTATACTCTTGTGTTTTTTGCTCCTTATTGCGAGGTGAATCTTTATTTAAAATAGTGCCTAATGAGATGTATTTGATCCCATCCGTTGAAATCTCATAGGTTACCTCGGTGGGAAAGAAAATCCAGGCGTTGTTGTATTGCAAAAATCCCGATGACAGTTGGCTAACTGATTTAATTTCTCCTAAATCGAGTGTAGCCACTACATCGTCTCCCCAGTATCCTTGCCATTTTCCATCTCTAAATTGGTTGCTTCCTTTTAATCCATCCGTTATTCCACCAATCCCTCCAGCTGCGTAGTTTGCACTATACTTCGTTGCTATGTTTGGCTTGAGCCCGTTAGCCAAATGTGGCTCAAATCGCTGGTAGATGGTGTCTTTAAATAATCCAGATTCTTTCTCGAAAGTGATCGCCCAGTTTACTGGCTCCATAATTTCCTGAGACTCGTGATACACATGACTTTCAACACCATCGAAATAATAAATGATTATGGAAGAATCATATGAAGTAAGAGAAACTTCCAAAACCCCACTTTCTGTATTGGTCTCAATTTGTACAGGCACTGTTTCAAAGCCGTAGTGCACACCAAGTTTATCTAACATTCGATAGTGATTGGACAAGCGAGCCCTGAACTCACCAAAGTTCTTCTTTTCCTCGCCACTCCAAAGTACCTCAGACATGGCAATCAATCGGGGAAATACTTTGGAGTCTATCTCTGGCTGTGGAGCTCGCTCGCTCCACATATTGGCTTCACCACCAATAATGAGTCTCCTTTCTTCTTCACTTACGCCCTCAGGTATCGGATTGAACCCATAAACCTTTGCCAAGTCAATGTCATTCAATCCATAATCAAAGTAGGCATGCGAGGTGGGGGAAACGATCGCTCTATTCCCCAATCTAACAGCATCCTTGGCCCCTTCAAACCCTCTCCAACTCTGCACTGTCGCTCCGTCAGGCAGGCCTCCCTCCAAAATCTCATCCCATCCAATCATCTTCTTACCTTTTGAAGCGAGGAAGTCTCCAATTCGACTGATGAAATAGCTCTGCAGTTCATGCGCATCGTGAAGACCTGCTACTTGCATCCTCCGTTGACATTTCACACAATGTTCCCACCGATACTTTGGCACTTCATCCCCTCCTATATGGATATATTCCGATGGGAATAATTCAATGACTTCTTCTAAAACATCTTCCAAAAACATGAATGTAGAATCATTTCCGGCGCAGTATATTTCTTTAAACACCCCCCAGTCTGTCTCGACTTCAAATGGACCTCCTGTACATGAAAATTGCGGGTAAGCCGCCAATGCTGCTTGCGAATGACCGGGCAATTCTATCTCTGGAACAATCGTCACTTCTCGATTGGATGCATATTCAACAATTTCCCGGATATCATCTTTGGAATAGAAGCCTCCGTATTTACCTCCTTTACCGTCATCTCTCCAAGCTCCAATTTCTGTCAGCTTAGGATACTTATCAATTTCAATTCTCCAACCCTGGTCCTCCGTTAGATGCCAGTGAAGAACATTCATTTTGTACAGAGCAAGAAGATCAATGTATCTTTTCACAAAATCCTTTTCCATGAAATGCCTTGAACAATCCAACAAAAGCCCTCGCCATTGAAACCTTGGACTATCCACAACCTCCATCGCTGGCACCGTTTTCCCATCATTGATCAACAATAACTGCCTAATGGACTGAAATCCATTTAAAAGTGCTTGATTACTTCCTCCCGTCAGCTCGATTGATTTTTCGCTAACAATAAGCCGGTATTCATTCTGAGGCATATCAGATACCTTAAAACAAAAAGTATTATCCTTTGCTTGAGAATCAATGGCTAATTCAAAAGCGGTAATGGAATTCAAGTATTCTTGAACGATTGATTTCAGACTTGAAGAAGTCTCATCAAATACGAGCCTGGTGTTTTTATCAACCTTGAATAAACCCTGATGAGCTATTTGCTCAGTAGGCTTTGGAATCAAGGCAATATTTGAATTTTCGCTTGTATCACAGCCAGCACAGACCATCAATAGAATCCATACGGAATACACCGTGACGAAAGGGTTTAGTTTGTTCACCCTTCGAAAATACTCAGAAATCAGAGAGAAATACCCCCGTCGATGGTGATCGTCTGACCCGTAATGAAACTTGTCTGATCCGAACAAAGCCAATACACCGTGTCCGCAATCTCATCGACTTTTGCATAGCGTTTCATTGGTGTTGCACGCAATAGCCGTTCTTTCAGTTCCGGCTTAGTCTCGTGCAATTGATCAAAATGGTTGGTATCTGTATATCCTGGGCAAACGGCATTGACGCGTATATTATTGCGTCCATATTCAAGCGCCACTGTTTTCGTCATATTTATCACTGCGGCTTTGCTTGCTGCATAAGCGATGTTGTTTGGCGCAGCAATCTGTCCAGCAAGTGAAGCTACATTAACAATAATGCCATGCCCCTGTTCAAGCATGTAAGAGAGGGCATATTTCATTCCATAATAAACCCCACTTTGATTTACCGCCACCACCTTATCCCAATCTTCCAATGAGCTATCGGCTGTCTTAGCTACTTTAGATTGACTTATTCCAGCGTTGTTAATTAATACATCCAGACTACCAAATCGATCATATGCCGCTTTCATCAGCTGTGCCATTTGCCTGGCGTCAGACACGTCAGTCGTAAAGGCAACAGCTGATTTTGGACGAATTGTATTTAGCTGATTCATAAGGGAATCCGCTCCTTCTTTGTCTTGGTCTGACAAAACCACATTCATCATTCCGTGCAAGCTCATTAATCTGGCGGTAGCTGCACCAATACCCTGAGCAGCGCCGGTGATTACGCACACTCTGTTTGATGTTTCCATATCTTAATTTAATTCATAAACTTCTCATTTGATAACATTTTTACCTTTTCTTATGGGAAAATATGAGCTCATTTCTAGCGTTTTTGGTCTTTGGTATCAGCTAAATGCGGCTACTTTTGCATCAAATTTTAAGCAAAAATCCAATTGATGAGGTTATTCACTATTCTTCTCTTTGTTTGTACGACAGTTACATTGAATGCTCAAGTCCTTTTTCCTGGGTATCATCATTTAAATGAATACTACCATCTACTGAGGATGAAGAATCCGGAACTTATTGATCCTATAACCTTTCATCCATCCATCATTGATGCCTATGCTTCAGATTCGACCTTGAGGTGGGATTTATGGGATGGCAAATTCGATATTTCAAAAAAAGGAGATGATTACATCGAGGTTTTGGATCCATATGCAAAATTCGGGTACTCAAGTGCATTTCCAGATAGCTACAATGATGGTTCAGTCTGGGAGGGAAAAGGATTCAACAGCTCACTGAATTTTGGATTTACTGGAAAAAAAGGGATGCTCTCATTCACCTTTGCTCCAGTAGTTTATACCGCTCAAAACAAAGATTTTTACATACCTACGTCAACCTTTACTAAAAGTGAGTTTTCCTATCCATTTGAACGTAAAATAGATTGGGTCGTCCGATACGGGGATCAATCCATCAATCAGTTTAATCTTGGTCAGTCAGAGGTAAGACTCACGTACAAAAAAGCAACAATTGGCATTTCGACTCAATCCATGATATGGGGTCCTGCTCAAGTATCACCTGTCGTGATGTCTAACAATGCAGCCGGAATACCTCATTTTGACATTGGAACAGCAGTTCCTGTAGATACCAAAATCGGAAAAATAGAGTTCAGAACCTTTTGGGGACTGATGGACGAGTCTGATTATTTTGATGAGGATGACAGTAATGATCAGCGCTATTTGACGGGAGCAATTTTTGGTTATGAACCAAGTTTCGTAGAAGGTCTAAGTATTGGAATAAACCGCGTACTCTATCGAGATATGTTTGATGGCAATTTCAAATTGGTTGATGCATTTGCTGCCCTATGGGGGAAAATTAATGCACCACAAGCTAATATCAATGACGAATATGATCAAATGATGTCTCTAATGGTACGTTGGAAATTCAAGGAACATGGATTTGATTCTTATATTGAATTTGCTAGAAATGACTATCCTGGCGTCATTGTTGACTTCTTTGAAAATCCCGAACGTACGAGGGGGGTTACCATGGGAATTGTCAAAACTTTTGACCTGAAAAATGATAATATTCTAAGAATTGTCTTTGAGCACACTAAGTTAAATAGGCTAAAATTATCATCCATAGTTTCCGGTCACGCTCCATATTACATTCATTCAGTTGTGGAAAACGGATATACCAATAATGGACAAATAGTTGGTTCATATATCGGCCCAGGGTCTAACGCCAATCATATAAAAGTTCAATATTTTACATCGAATGGAAGAGTTGCTTTTACCATAGACAGAGTCCGTTTCAATGATGATTATTTGACTGATAATTTTGCTCCTGCATTTTCTCAGCCTAATGATGCACGATTTCGTCTAGGTCTCGATTACCTTCGTTTTGTTGGAGATTTTAGTATTGATGCTACCATTAATTCTGGCTATCGACGTAATTGGTACTATGAGCCAGATAGAGATGTACGTAACCTAACCCTTTCACTCAAGGTTGGCTACCTATTGAAATAATAAGATTTCTTCATTTTGTATATCCTTAAAGCGCTTAGTCCACTCGCAACATTTACCTTTGCCGCTTATGAATACAAAAGATGAAATCGTAGAAAACTGGCTACCTAGATACACGGGTACCGAGTTGGATGAGTTTGGCCAGTACATCCTTCTCACAAATTTCAAAAACTATGTCGAGCTTTTTGCTGAACGCTTTGATGTCCCTATCAAAGGCAAGAATGGGGCCATGCAAACTGCTACAAATGGAGACATAACCATTATTAATTTTGGTATGGGAAGCGCCATGGCAGCTACTGTAATGGATTTACTTTCTGCCATTATGCCAAAAGCTGTACTTTTCCTTGGTAAATGCGGTGGGCTTAAAGCTCAAAATCAACTCGGAGATTTAATCCTCCCGATAGCCGCCATTCGAGGAGAAGGTGCATCAGACGATTATTTACCTTCTGAGGTTCCTGCGCTGCCTTCCTTTCGACTACAACGAGCCATCTCACACGTCATCAAAGCGAAAGGTCTTGATTACTGGACAGGTTCTGTTTTCACTACAAACAGGCGGGTTTGGGAGCATGACGAAGAATTCAAAGATTATCTAAGAGCCATTAGAGCTTCGGCAATAGATATGGAAACTGCTACTTTGTTTACCGTAGGGTTTGCAAACAAAATTCCAAGAGGTGCACTCTTACTGGTTTCGGACAACCCAATGGTACCTGAAGGGGTGAAGACCTCCAAAAGCGATCAAAAAGTAACATCCAAGTTTGTAGAAAACCATTTAGATATTGGAATAGACTCGCTATCGGAATTGATCAATTCAGGTGAGTCGGTGAAACACATGAGATTTGAGTGATTCCGTTCTCTTAGTTTAAACCTTTGAGCATTTTTAGAATCTAATGATTAAACTCAAAGACTAATAGAATGAAAAAACTCACATTAATTATTGGATTATTTGTCGCAGGGCATATTCTCTTTGCGCAGGATACAAAGGATGCGATAAGAGAAAAATCGAAAGCAAAAATTGAAGCCTACAAAGAGCGTCTGAAACTCAGTGAAAGTCAAATTTCGGACCTTAAAAAAATGAGGGAATCCCTTAAGCCAGAAATAGAAGCCATTCATAATGATGATGCCAGCTCAAGAAGCGAAATTATGATGGCCAAGGCAGAGATCATGAAAAGGCGAGAGGAATGTGTCAGTGAAATATTGAACACCAAACAAAGGGCTGAGCTAAAAAAAATTCACAGGGAAATTCGCGAAAATGTACGGCAGAGACGCCAGCGTAAAAGGGAAAGAAGAAAAAGATGAAACGAGCCCTCCTCAAGGAGGGTTTTTTATTAAAATAAGCTTTGCTGATCCTGACCTACTGGTATTGTTAAATTTAAGTCTAGCTCCTTGTTCAGCTTTTGAGTAAAGTAAGCCGAAAGTACAGGAGATTCTTTTTCCAGGTTTTGATGCACAAAGAAATACAGGTTCTCCATTCCTGCGTCTGCCCAATTCTTCACACGTCCTAACCAGGTATCTAGCCTGGAATAATCGCTTTCATGATTTGCCCCTACATATCGAACAAACACCGAGGGAGACGTTAATCTCATATGTAGTAAATCTCTTCTGCCGGCCGTATCAGTTACAATATTCGATATACCATTTTCTTCAAAAAGAGCATACACTTCATTTGCCACCTCCGCATCATTGAACCACTCGGTATTCCGTAATTCAATTGCCAAAGGCACATCTTTTGGCCAATACTCCACGGCGGTAATCAAACGCTCCATATTTGCTGGTTTGAAGTTATCATGAAGCTGGAGGAAGCACATGCCTAGTTTGTCCCCAAACGCCCGAATATTTGTCACATATCGCTCAATAGGCTCTTCCACATTATTCAGTCGCTTTATGTGGCTAACCATTTGGTGTACTTTAGGAAAAAACTTAAAATCTTCGGGAGTCTTTTCTACCCACTTTTCAATTTGTTCAATGCGAAAATGATTATAAAAAGTAGCATTCAATTCAATGGAATTGAACTGCGTAGAATAGTACTCCAATTCATCTTTGGTACCGCGTGGATAAAACTTTTTCAAGTCCTGACGATTCCACTTTGCACAACCTACAAATACCTCTTGAAGGCCCTTGCCTTTCTTCAATACACGATCGGTATCATGGTGATCGTCAGGTAGACTAAAATCTATTTCTTGAGGGTTTTCTACGCTTCCAAATTTCATTTTCTTGGTCTTAGCTTCAAATTCTTACCAACGAATTTATCTAAAGCTTTGCTCGGAAGCAATCTGGGTAAGACCCAGTTTTTAAAACGTTGAGGAACGAGTGCATAGCGAAACTTCGGATTTGTTTTCTCGAAAACATTGAAGATGATTCTTGCCGCCTTTTCAGATGTCCAGCCTTTTTGAATTGCATCTTTTACGAAAGAGTTTTGAAATATATGAACGGACTCTGCATACGGAGAGTCTTTAAACCGCTCACTTGTTTCTTCAGACACGCCTTTATTCCAAATAGGAGTCTTGATTGGTCCAGGCCCAATGACAATCACTTTTATCCCAAATAGCTGTAGCTCTCGCCTTAAACTTTCTGACAACCCCTCCACTGCATGTTTCGATCCCACATACGGAGACATGAATGGCATCCCAATTTTTCCAGCAACGGAAGATACTTGAACAATTCTGCCAGGTGCCACCCCATGATTCACGCGAGCCCCCAACAATGGCAAAAAGGCTTTTGTCACTTTTATCAAGCCCAACACATTCACTTCAAATTGCTGTCGGTAATCTTCCATTGTCAAGTCAAGCATAGGGCCACCAATGGCAATTCCTGCATTATTGATCAACCCGCCAAACCCCTCTTCACCAATTTCTTTTGTCAATTTCTCCGCTGCTTTGTCAACAGCCGCATGATCTGTCACGTCAAAAAGTACAGGCTTAAAATTTTCGCCGAGATCCTGTGAAAGTCTTTCTGCATCTGCTTGTTTTCTTACACTTCCATATACCGAATAACCATGCTCAACGAATACCTTTGCCAGGTCATAACCAATACCTGTAGAAGCTCCGGTAATCAATATGTTTTTAGATTTAATCATTCTTAATTCAAAAAATAGTGAGTGTAATAAACGATAACATAAGGAAACGACGATCGGTCTACCCTTTGCAATATATCAATAAGCCTATCCCAAAGGAAATTCTGACAGAGTTGCTTCTAAATGCCAATCATGCCCCTACTCATAAACTTACGGAACCCTGGCGCTTTAAGGTTTTTACAGGCAATGGAAAAAAGAACCTCGGTGAATTTCTTGCTAAAAAATATCGGGAGATAACCCCAGATTTCAACTCATCAAAAATTGAAAAAATTAAATCTAATCCTCAAAAAGCAGGAGCAGTTCTCGCCATCATTCTCCATAGAGACATTGACGAACGCGTTCCCGAATGGGAAGAAGTGGCATCAGTAGCGTGCGCTGTGCAAAATATTTGGCTGGGGCTCGATCAATATCAGCTGGGTGGGTATTGGAGTAGCCCTTCTCTTTGTAAATTCCTTGGAGATCATATCGAGTTGGCCGACAATGAATCGTGCATAGGCTTTTTTTATATTGGTTATTGTAATTCTTCTGAGCGAGTAAACGAAAAGAAACCCATTGAAGAAAAAACTGAATGGATTGACATATGAAACTGGAACGAGAATCAATAACACTACTTATAAAAGCTCTGGAAAAACTTGAGTCAGGATTTAACCTTCCAGACATGGAGCAAACTTTCGATACAGACAAAATGGAAGAGGTAATTCTGCAAACGGCGGAAAAGATGCAGAATAACTATCCCTATTTTCATCCACTATTTGTTGGGCAAATGCTGAAGCCGCCTCACCCAATTGCCAAAGCAGCATACATGCTGGCAATGTGGATCAATCCAAACAATCATGCCATGGATGGCAGCAAAGCTAGTTCGCCCATGGAAAAGGAAGTTGTGGCAGACTTAGCGGGTATGTTTGGCTGGACGACTCACCTGGGTCACTTAACCAGCGGTGGTACGATGGCCAATCTTGAAGCACTGTGGGTGGCGGGCAACATACATCCAGATAAAAAAATCATTGCCTCAGATCAAGCACATTATACGCATGAGCGTATTTCCGAGGTACTTAAACTGAAGTTTGAAAAGGTTGAATCGGATCAGCAAGGAAGACTCGACTTAGATGTGCTGGAGAAAAAATTAAAGAAAGGTGATGTGGGTACGGTAGTCTGCACCATGGGCACTACCGGCCTGGGAGCAGTGGATCCACTAGTAGAAGTACTGGAATTACAAAAGAAGTATTCATTTAGAATACATGCTGATGCGGCGTATGGAGGATATTTTCGCTTGGTTGATAACCTGGAAACTGACACCCAGAAAAAATACGCTCACTTAAACCAGGTAGACAGTCTTGTAATTGACCCACACAAACAAGGACTCCAGCCCTATGGATGCGGGTGTGTTCTTTTCCAAGACCCTGAGGTAGCCAAACATTATATCCACGATTCACCCTACACTTATTTTACTTCTGATGAACTTCATTTGGGAGAAATTAGCCTGGAATGCTCACGTGCCGGAGCCTCTGCCGTTGGCCTCTGGGCCACTCATCAGCTGTTACCACCCGTGCTTCATGGCGAGTTCTCAAAGGATTTAAAAAAATCCAGAAACGCCTCAGTTGCGCTATACAAAAAACTATTGGGTAGTGATCATTTTTTACCCGTCGTTGCTCCGGAAACAGACATAGTGGCCTGGACACTCAAAGGATCAAGCACAAGTGAAATGAGTGGTAAAGCTCAGCAGTTTTTTACAAAAGCTGAGGAGAATCACCTGTATCTGTCACTTTACAAATATCCAACGTCAAAATTTGAGAATGTTGATTTCAACATTGACTCTGAATACCTCATTTGCTTAAGGTCTTCCCTAATGAAACCGGAGCATGAAGATTGGCTTGAAGAAATTTGGACAAGATTGCAACAAAGTCTTTAGAAGGGGCAGATTGCTCTGCCCCTACCTTCAAACGTGATCCGAAATCTTGTATAATACATATGCCCCTAATGCCATCATTAGATCCCTAACGGCTACATCCACATAATTCCAACTCACTAAAAGTGTAAGCGCAATTAGCATCAGCCACAGTGACACAATCAATGCGCCAATCTTTGTCTTCGAAAGCACAAGAATACCTGCAACAATCTCAATTACTCCAACGATCATCATGAATACCCCGGCATCTATTGGGATCATCCCTTCGCTTAGATACTGCGTCCAGTCAGTTAGGAGATTTGTGAACTTATCCAACCCTGCTACTATAGGTACTATACCGTAAGCATACTTAAGCAGGTTAAATACATTTTTTACTGTTGTTTCCATTTTTTGTTTTGTTCGTTTCCGGGATTGGATAAGAAAAATGAAAAAAGGTTACACATTGTAACTTTCACGTGAAAGTGTAATCTAATACTCAAATAATCTAAAGAATGAACCCAATATCGATTACCGATAGCAGATACAATAAGCTCACTGAAAGGCAAATAGTGCAAAAGGTTATTTCAGGAGAAAAAGGTCTTTATGAAATACTCTTGAGGAGGAATAATCAAAAATTATATCGGGTTTTGCGAGGCTACTTGAGGGATCAAAAAGATATCGAAGATGCGATGCAGGAGACCTACTTGGCAGCTTATGAAAAGCTGTCACAATACCGTCTCGATTCAGCATTTTCTACGTGGCTGATACGCATAGGCATCAATAAAGCGCTGTACAGGCTTAAAAAAAATAAGCAAGTCCATTTGTTGATAGGCAAGGATGAAAGTGAAATAGCGATTTCTGATGAAAACCACACACCTGAAAATAGACTTATTCAAATGGAGGCAAAACAAATGCTTGAAGCAGCGATCGAACAACTGGATCAGAAATACAGAAGCGCTTACATCATGAAAGAAGTTGAAGGAATGTCTATTGCAGAAATCAGTGATTGCCTTGATTTATCCATTTCTAATGTAAAAGTCAGAATTCATCGTGCCAAGGCTATGATAAAAGAAAGCCTATACGATCAATCTCAAACCTCTTCGCTATTTGAATTTGGATTTTCCAAGTGTGATGATCTTGTAGAAAAAGTAATGTCTGAAATACACTGATATCTTTCACTTCAAGTAGTCTTTTCAATTTGATTTTGAAAGACTGGGTCAGCAAAAGATGACCTAATTATTTCTTTTCGAGCATCAATGCCCACTGGTAGTTGCCCCAGGCAAACTTTAACTCTACTCCTCTTTTCGCTTCTTGCGTTTCAATCGTGAATTGCTCCACATGCTCATTACGAGACACAGGCACTACGACGGTAGCCAGATCCTGCGAGTAGTCTGGTTCTGTATATCCCCAAAACCGTAGATCTGAACTTAATCGTATCTCCATTTCTCCTTTGCGCGGAATGGCATAAATCACATACTTACCAGCTACAAAAGATTCATCACCAAACCTGAAATCTGAAGTGACTTCAACGAGTGTCGGCTCATTCGCTCCCAATCTCCAATAAACACCATAGGGTTGTAAGGCCCCTTCTTCTTCCTCACCAAAAATCATTCGGTTACGCACAGATGGCCGGGAGTAACTGACATTGACCTCCATTCCACCAATCGAAAGGCTTGCCTCTCCTGGAGGGCTTAAGGTCCTGTTTCGGTTGTTCGCATAGACCATAAATGCGACGATCAATACAACGAGTATTCCAAAGCCAATGAGTAGTTTCTTTTTCATGATGGGTAGATTAGATATTGAGTTCTTCTTTATGTTCTTTCAAAACATCTATGATAAAGGTAATATGATCTGTCTGATCCACACCCAAAAGTTCCACTCCTTTAGCTATTTCATCTCGCTCAACCTTGGCGGCAAAACTCACCTGCTTTAACTTTTTCTTCACAGACTTAGCCGTGAGGGTAGAAATACCTTCTGGTCTTACTTGTGAACAAGCCACTATGAAGCCTGTCAACTCATCGCAAGCTAGAAGAGCTTTATCAAGTGTGGTGTCATACGAAATGTTCCATTTAGTATAATGCGCAGAGATTGCGTGTGCAATTTTCTCCTCCCCCTTCTCCCTGAGCATAGCGACAATTCGATTGGGGTGCTCTTCGGGGTATTTTTCATAGTCAGCATCATGCAACATGCCTGTGATGGCCCACTCTTCCGGATCTTCTCCGAACTTAGGTGCGTAAGCTTCCATGACCAATTCGACTGTGCGAGCATGTCTAAGCAAGCTTTCACCATCAGTCATGGAAGTCAGAATTTCTTTGGCTTCTTTCCTGTTCATAACAGAAAAATAGCAAGATCAAGTCAAATCACTCGTTTCGAAGCATGTCTGCAGGATTTGTTTTGGATGCTCTTAATGTTTGTCCGCCAATTGTAACCAGAGCTACAAGTATGATAAGCATTACCCCTGGTAAAAGTTCCAGTGCTCCAATACTTATTCGCTCCCTAAACTCCACTAAGACATAGGTATCGAAAACGTAATAGGCTAGCGGGATTGCGATTATTGCGGAAATCGCGATCATCATGATAAAGCCTTTGGATAGAATAAAAACTAAATTCTTTTCCGAAGCTCCCAAAACTTTCCTTACACTTATCTCTTTCGTCCGCGATTCGGTGGTGAATACGGCTATACCGAGTAAACCCATTAGCGACACGCTGATAGCGATAAGTGATAGAAATGTAAATAGCCGAAATATGGTCTTGTATTCAGCATATGCTTCTTGAAGTTGATCATCATAAAATTCCGCATCAAACGGATGAACTTTATCCACACTTCTCCAGGCCTCCTCTAATTTATCCATCAATGCAATCATGTTGTCAGATTTGACCAACACATTTAAATAATAAGCTCTTCGCCCGTAGTTTTGGACAAAAGCTGTAGGCCCCAGTTCATTTTGAAGGTCTGCATATTGGTAATTTTTCAATACTCCACTTACTTGAAGCCTATAACCATCATTGGCATTCGTAAAAACCTCACCAATGGCGTCTTCAGGATTTTCAAAACCGAACTTCTCACATATTTTTTCATCTATTACAATGTAAGCCAGGCTATCCTTTCGTTCCAATGGAAATCCCTCTCCAGCTGTGTAGGAAATTTCATGAAGGTTTAAATAATCTGCATCAACCATGTTATAGAATATACCCAGCGAATCCGCTTTATAATGAATGTCTAACATATAAAGTGACTGTGTGCCTGGTAACATAATTGCACTTGAAGAATTTAAAACTTCCGGAAGTTTTGCTAACTCGGTTTTAAGCATTTCCACATCTAGGTCGGAATCACTTAAATTAATGTTTAACACATTTTCTGATCTAAATCCTAAGTCATAATTGATAGAAAACTCATACTGCCGATAGGCAATTGTTGCTGAAATAATCAAAGCCATTGATACGGTAAATTGAAAAACGATCAGCACCTTCCTGAGCGTTAGCCCTTTGAAAAGCTTCAATCTGGACGCATCTTTTAGAATGGATATTGCTTTTAATTTGGAGAGGATCATTGCTGGTAGAAGTCCAGCAAACAACCCCACGATAATAGCAAAAGAGATGTACCAAAAAATGTGATTCATACGAAAGGGAAGTTCAACTCCTTCTGAGTCAATTACTTCTTTGATAAATCCGGGTTTTATCATCAGGTACAGGCCGAAGGAAAGAATCAGAGCTATTGCAGAAATAAGTATAGCCTCGAACAAAAACTGACTCAAAACTTGTTTCCTGGTCGCTCCTACTACTTTTCTTACACCTACTTCTTTTACTCTCCGCAGCGAACGAGCTACCGAAAGATTTGTATAGTTAAAACATGCGGTAATGAGAATAATACCGGTCAATATCAATAGTTTATTTATATCATTCCACTTTATGGACGGGCCAATGTTATTTGACTTGCCTGTTCCTGGTATCAAATTGGCCAAATTCACCAAATCAAAGGTGAGTGAATAGCGATCTCTTTTTTCGTTTTCTTCAAGCGCTATTGCTTCCAGATACCCTTCGGCAGTTTCTGGTGAAGTGTTTTCATCCAGAAGAAGATATACATGATAGTTCCATACATTACCCCAGCTAGAGAATCCCTTACTATTTTTAGCCTTGTGCCTTCGAGTTGCGAAAGACTCGATCATTTCAAATGACCGCAGGTGCGTATTTGATGGCATATCTTTCATTACGCCTGTGATGGTATACAAGTCTTCTCCAGATTCGAAAACTTTTCCGATAGGACTCTCATCTTCAAAAAATTTTCTAGCAGCTGATTCTGTCAATACCACTGTAAACGGCTCATTTAGCGCCGTTTCTGGATCTCCTTCTACCATTTCAAAACTGAAAAAATCATAAAAAGATGCTGAGGCGTAAATCCCTTCTAATTGGAGTGTTTTGTCTTCAAAAGTGAAATCTTTATCCGCCCAACCTTGAATGGTCAATACATCTTCTATTCCAGGATAATCTTCCTTCAGTATATCTCCTATGTAAACGGATGTAGACGCCAGGTCAATGACATCTCCGTCATTGTCCGTATAGAGCGTTCCTACTTTATAAATCCGTTCTTTATTCTCATGAAACTCATCATAATCGAATAATTGAGACAGATAGGTAATCATTAGCACACCAATGGACATGGATACTGCCAGTCCAATAATATTGATTGATGAGAAAAGCTTATTTCTGGCAATACTTCGAATAGATGTTTTGAAGTAGTTGCCTAGTAGATTAAAGAATGTCATTTGTCCTAGTATTTTGGGTTTTTGAATAGTGTATGGTCGACAGAACTTGATCACGTCAAGGAGAAAAATAAAATTTGCTCTTAGTCGCCCTTTTTTGATATTTCGAGCATAGTATTCATGAAGATCCCCCTGCAAATCTTCGACAAGGTCTTTGTCGCAGTAGAATTCAATGATTCTATTCATCCAACGAGGTGGCCCTTTACTCTCTTCCTTCATCCAATTCCATTAAAAACAAGTTCTGGAATATTGCTCCACAGCCTGTCTCGCTGCTCTTTGGCTTTTATTAGTGAAATTTTCCCTGCATGCGAAATGGTGAAAAAACGCTTCCTTCTGCCCCCTCTTTCTTTAGTGGGCTCTCCCAACTCCGATAGAATTAGTCCTTTTTTTTCCAATCGATTGAGTACAGCATGCACTACACCTAGTTTGGTCTTCCTTCCTGTGACCTCTGCTATCTCATCAACAATGTTGACGCTATAGGCATCCGACATCAAAGAAGCGATTGTCAGAAGAACAATTTCTTCAAATTCACCAAGATTAGTTCCCTTCATTCTTTTATTAAATCATTCATTAAATATGAAAATCATTCGTCTCGTAGCATGTCTGCTGGATTGGTTTTAGCTGCTCTGGAGGTTTGCCAACCAATGGTTAGTATTCCGATAGCGAAAACAATAAACACTCCAGAAAGTAACTCTACAGGACCTATGGTTATGCGATTGACAAAATCTGCCATTACCATCTCACTGAAAAACAAATAGCTAAGAGGCATAGCAATAAGTGCTGACACAAGAAGCATCGCCATGAACCCTTTGGATAAAATGAACATTAAATTGTTCATGCTTGCACCAAGAACCTTTCGTACACTAATCTCTTTGCGGCGAGTCTCGGTTGTAAACACAGCCATCCCTAACAAGCCCATGCTTGCAATAGATATAGCCAAAAAAGCTAAAAATCCAAAGATTTTAAATAGTGTCGCTTGAGCATTATAAGACTCCTGAATTAGGTCATCATAAAATTGAGCTTCAAAAGGATGAACACGATCCACTTCCGCCCAAATGGCTTCAAGCTTATCCATAAATGCCACAACATCGTTGGTTTTAACGACCAGGTTGAGATGCATGTAATCTTCCGGTGTTCCTTGAATTAAGGCGACTGGCTCTGATTCGCTATGAATTTTAGTGTATTGAAACTCGTTTACAACACCAACAATCTCAAGTTTCAAATCTTCCAGTCTTCTACTCACAGTTATCACTTCACCAATTGCACTTTGAGGGCTTTCAAAACTGAATCTCTTTAGTAGGAGTTCATCAACAACTACAAACTTTGCGTCTCCATCTTCCTGATCATACGGAAAAGAGCCTCCAGCCAAAAAAGTGAACTCATGTGTAGAGAAGTAGCTCTTGTCAACAAAGTTTACAAATACATCTGCCGAGTCAAGAGGATCCTTATACTTGATTTCTTCACCCCAAATCTCTCCTGTATTTGGAATCATCCCAGAGCGAGATATTTTACTTACTTCTGGAAGTTTTTCCATTTCAGTCATCAATATCTTAGAGTCGTTGTTTTGTAGAGAAACATTCAAAACATTTTCAGTGGTGAAGCCCATGTCAAAATTGAGCGCAAATTTGTACTGCCGATAAGCTATAGTCGATCCTATGATCAGGAAAATAGACATAGTAAACTGCAAGACTATCAAGACCCTTCTGAGATTCAGACCTTTCATTAGCTTAACTGACGATGCGTCTCTAAAGACTGAAATCGCTTTAAGTTTGGCCAGGACCAGTGAGGGTAGTATACCTGCTATTAACCCAATGAAAAGCGCGAAAGCTATGAAATAGATGACATGAACCCATTGAAAGTTCATAGTAATCAAATCATTCGAGCCAATCACTATCTCCATAAAGAAGGGTTTCACTAGCATAAACAAACCGTAGGAAATGATCACTGAAATCAAAGCGACAATGACAGCTTCGAACACAAACTGGGTAAAAATCTGATACCTGCCTGCACCCACAACTTTTCTCACACCGACTTCTTTTGCTCTTCTCAAAGATCTTGCGATTGAAAGGTTGGTATAGTTAAAGCAGGCGGAAACGATGACAAATAGTGTCAAGAAAACCAACTGATAGATGCCTGTCCAACTCATGCTTGGTCCGATCTGATTGGACAACTCCTGGCTGGGCACAAGATTGGCGAGGCTTTCCACTTGATGAGTGATTTTAAACCGATCGGTCTTGGCATTTTCTACCATTGCAATGTCTTTGAGATACCCGTTTATGACATTCGGATCCTGTCCTTCTGGGAGCAGCAGATACACATAGTTCATCCAAATGCTTCTCCAATCGAAAAAAGTAGTGGTTTCACTATCTGCATATCTATTCTCTAATGTCACAAACGACAGCAAGGCTTCAAACTGGATATGAGAATTTTTGGGGAGGTTTTCGGCAACTCCGGTCACTGTATACGACTGATCTCCAGATATCACAACTTGCCCTATTGCTTCTTCATCTTTGAATAGTTTTTCAGCTGATTTTTTTGTCAGCACAATAGAATTTGGTTCAGAAAGAGCTGTAAGTGGATCCCCGGCAACCAATCCAAATGATAAGACTTCAAAAAACTCTCTGGAAGCATAGAGACCCCTAATGGAGATGGTATTCTCTCCTTTATTCAGGTCAGCCCTGAAATTTCGTCTCATGAACAATACCTTCTCAAAACCTGAGTATTCCTCCTTTAGCTTTTTTCCAATGAAAACTGAGGTAGATGCAAAATCATTGGGCTCTGGTGATGAGATACTGCTATACGTAGACTGCACGCGATAAATTCGATCTCCTTTTTCATGAAAAGTATCAAAACTTAAAAGCTCGCTTATGTAGGTGATCATCAGTACCCCAACTGACATGGCAATGGCAAGTCCAAGGATATTGATGGTAGAGAAAAGCTTGTTTCTTGCAAGGCTCCTCGCGGAAGTCTTGAAGTAGTTGTTCATTAGATTTAAGAAAGTCATTTGTCCTAGTATTTTGGGTTTTCGAATGGTGTAGAGTCGACAAAACTTGATCACATCCAGAATAAATATTGCATTGGCTTTGAATCGACTCTTCTTTAAGTTTCTGGCATAGTATTCATGAAGATCTCCCTGAAGGTCTTCCAATAGCTCTTTGGAACAGTACAACTCCAGGAGCCAATTCATCCAGCGTGGTGGTATATTGCGATTTTCGCTCATCTGATATCCTGAAATACTAATTCAGGAATGTTATTCCAGAGTCTATCCCTTTGCTCCTTGGCTTTCATCAAGGATACCTTCCCCGCATGGGAGATTTGAAAAAATCGTTTCCTTCGACCGCCTCGCTCCTTAGTTGGCTCACCCAACTCCGATAGGATTAGTCCTTTCTTTTCCAATCGATTAAGTACAGCATGCACTACGCCAAGTTTGGTTTTTCTCCCAGTGACTTCTGCTATCTCATCGACAATATTGACGCTATAAGCATCAGACATCAGGGAAGCTATTGTGAGCAATACAATCTCCTCAAATTCACCAAGGTTCGTTCCTTTCATTTTTCCGAATATTGATTAATTCACTAAATGTATGAAAAATAAATACAAAGACATAAGGCTGTTATTTTTATTTTTTCATGTTTTGTATAAAAAACCTATAATCATCTGGGACAGGATGGACTTTTAGCAATCATGGAAAATCGGAAGTCGCTTATAATTGTTGAAATCGATGAAACGGCTCAATCATTAAAACTGACAACTCAACAGGTTTTCTCTCAGTCCAGTCAGTATTGTAGTAGAAGGCAGTTAAACACACGTGTCATTTGTATGAAAACCAAAAGCATACAACTATGAAAAAGCACGTTACCCTTCTATCTATTATACTTTTTATTTCCTCATTAGCAATGGCTCAA
Organism: Ekhidna sp.; assembly: GCF_039940915.1. GTDB lineage: Bacteria > Bacteroidota > Bacteroidia > Cytophagales > Cyclobacteriaceae > Ekhidna. Next base: position 123,360 of record NZ_JBDVFO010000003.1, on the reverse strand, counting down.
AACTTCGAAGCTCCGAAAAAAGGTGCGAAGATTCATGCGCAGGAATACACGCTAAATCTTGACGTTGACGGAGACACGACGTTCGATCTATGGATTGTCCGATCCAAAGCAGCCAGAAAAGCGAAATTTTCAGCTCCTTCTTTATTGAGTGGTTCTGAACTTACATTTGAAGTTACTCAAGACCCAGAAAACTTGGATCACTACTTGGTAAAGGTTTCTGCTAAGGGTGTAGAAGCGGGTCAATATTTTACAACCGTATCTGCTAAAAGTAAAAGCACCCAAAAAGTCACTGGTACCACACTAACATTCAGTGTTAACCCTGAGAAAAGTGTAGCTTCAAAAGATGGTGAGTAACTTTGAAAAATGAAGAAGTACCTATTTAGGCTTTTAATCGGCTTTCTGATATTTCTCTTTTTTCGATTTACCGATACTGGAGAACACTCGCTTCTTGAATGGAGCCTGACTAATCTCATCAGCTTTTCTTACACAATTTCTGTTGTGCTCATATGCTGGGAAGTAGCGTCGTGGTCCATATCATTCTTTTATAAAAAGCATGGAATCTCATCTAACAGTGATCTTTACAAGATATCCATTAAGGCAGTACTTGTTGTACTGCCTTTTGTGTTACTCTTTTCCTATATAAATCAGTATTTTATTGAGCCACTTTGCTATCCCGGGCGACTACCAACTATGCAGAACCTTCAAATTGTGAGTGCGCAAGGATTTGTACTGTCTCAAATCATCATTCTATACGAAATTTTTAAGCTCTATATCTCCTATGCTGTAAGAACGGCAAGAGAGAAAGAGCAAATTCAAAAGGAACTGGTAGCTGCCAAGTATGAGGGATTAAAGAATCAGGTAAACCCTCATTTTCTCTTCAACAGCTTCAGTGTGCTTAGCTCCCTTGTAGAAAAAGATTCGAAAACGGCTGTAGAATTCATTGCTAAGCTTTCTGATATCTACAGATACATTCTTGAAAATGATGAAAAAAGTGTGGTGTCCTTGCAGGAGGAGCTCGACTTTTTAGATAATTATGTTTTTCTCCTTCAAATGAGGCACCAATCGGCCATCGTGGTGGATAAGGACATCTCACTGGATAATCTCGATCAAGCTGTTCCTCCCATGTCAATCCAAATATTAGTTGAGAACGCGGTAAAACATAATTCCTTTTCCATTGATGACCCGCTCCACATTTCAATTAAAAACGAAGGGAATAGAGCAATTGTGGTAGAAAATGAAAAGCGCAAAAAAGAGCATTTAGCCTCCAGCACAAAAATCGGCTTGAAAAACCTTTCGAGCAGGCTCCTACTCTCTGCTGGTAAGGCACTAGAAATCACGGATAGCGAAGAAAGCTTCAAAGTAAGATTACCCTTATCATTGTCATGAATGCGATAATCATTGAGGATGAAAAACTAACTGCTGATCGATTACTGAAATTGGTAACGGAGCACACCCCTGTCAATATTCTTCAAACCTTTTACTCAGTAAAAGCGGCCAGTCAATGGTTAAGTGAAAATGAGTGCCCCAATCTGCTATTTCTAGATATCCAACTTGGTGATGGTACAGGTTTTGACATCCTGGAGAAACTAGATACTTATCCTCACGTGATTTTCACCACGGCTTTTGACAAATATGTTCTGGATGCGTTTAAGTACAATAGTTTAGATTATTTGCTAAAACCTGTCCAGGCAGACAAGTTGATTTTGGCCATTGAGAAGTTTAAGAAAGTTGGGTCGGAGGACAACATCAACGATGCAATCAACCAACTCAAGAATCAACTTAGCTCATCCTTCAAGCAGAAATTTCTGGTCAAAACCGGCCTTAAATACACATCGGTACATGTGTCTGAAATTGCCTATTTCTACAGTGAATCAAGCACCACATATCTAAAGACCGATCAAGGAGATGCAATGATCATTGATCATTCATTGGATGAATTGCAAGACTTACTTGATCCTGCATGCTTCTTTAGAGTAAATAGGCACATCATGCTGTGCGATAAAAGTATCAATTCAATAGATTCTTACTTTAACAATCGCCTGTTGGTCTCTGTGAAACCAGCGTTTATTGAAAACATCATAGTGAGCCGGGAAAAAGTGCGGTTATTCAAAGACTGGCTGGATAGTTAGTGGCTTATTAGATAATCGGTCTTGTTCCCATTCTAATGGAATGGGATTAGTTTTGATCAAGTGTTTTTGAATAAAAATCTAACCATGAAAAACTATCTCTTCATCATCACCTTGCTCTTCATCGCTTGCAGTCCTTCAGAAAAAAACTCCGCTGTACAAAAAGAATGGCTTGGGAAAAAAGTTGACTTTCAAAGCATTCAGCCTGTAGTTAACACCTACCACATGCTGGACAAAACAGGCACAAAGGTCGGTTCAATGATCTTCGGTACATACTTTGAAAATGGCAAGCTTGTTTCACGAGATACCTCATCATTCGACGATGGTAGCGTCTATGAAGAGGCAGAATTTGTGTTTGATACCGGAAGGTTTGAACTCGAAGACGTTTCGATTGCCATGCAGATAAATACAACAAAACTCAATGTAGATTTCAATGCAACGGATAAGCAAGTGCGCGGACTGTATCGAATTACTCGAGACACGATCAATGATTATCCTGTGGACTCCCTGTACCAATATGATGTTGTCAGAAGTGAGCTTTACATGCTGATGCAAACGCTTGACTACACAGCTGGAGATACCATTGATATGAAGGTATTGATTCCTACGAGCATGACCGTATCTGACGCATCGCTGCATTACCTTCAAGATGAAACGGTCACCACGCCTGCCGGCACTTTTGATTGCACAGTTGTTCACCTCATGACGGATGGTAAAATGCCGCAAAATCGAATATGGATTGCGAAAGAAAAACCTGCCAAAATTGTCAAATTTAATGTTCCTGCATCAGCGCTTTCAATTGAATTGGTTAGCTCAAAAAGCAATTAGAAATGCCCTATTGATCTAGCCACTGCTTCAATGCTGTGGCTTTTTCACTGCTTACCAAAATTTGCTCATCCGAGAAGTGTTCAAGCTCTACCAGGAGCTTCCCTTTAAAATGCTTGTGCACAGTATGAATGTAATCAGCATCTATAATAAACTGACGGTTTGCACGGAAGAATAACCGAGGATCCAACTGAGTTGATAGCTCATCAAGTGTGAAATCTGACAAGTAGGTTTTCTCATTTTTAGTATTGATATGAACAACTCCATGCTTGCTTTGAAAGCAAACAATATCTTCGGAGCGAATGGCCAGCATTTTATCTCCCTGCTTCACTAAGAAACGAGATTTGTATTTAGCCTCAGTCAAATTGATCTGATTTAGAAGAGCCGCCATGTCAATCCCATTTTGGTTAAAGCTGGCATGCAAGCTTTTGTACTTTTCAAGCGACCGCTCCAGATCCTCTTTTTTGATTGGCTTAAGCAAATAATCGATGCTATTTACCTTAAATGCTTTAAGCAAATACTCATCAAATGCGGTGGTGAAAATAACAGGGCACTTCACATCTATCTGATCAAAAATCTGGAAGCTTATGCCATCACTTATTTGGATGTCCATGAGTGCGAGATCTGGTCGTTCATGATTATTCATCCACTTCACCGTTTCTTCTACGCTATCCAATACCTCCACAATTTCAACGGTTGGATCAATCTCTAAAAGGATTTTTTCTAACCTCCTAAAAGCCGGAGCCTCATCTTCAACAATTAATACTTTCATGTTAGGTAAATCTCAGGTCTCGTTCCTCCAGTAAATCTATGAGTGGCACAGCGACCATAAAGTTGGTTGTGCTAGTGATTACATCTATTTCCTTTTGTCCTAAAATGCGATAACGCTTTCGAATATTCTCCAGCCCTGTCTTGGTAGATTTATCCAAAGAGTCTTTTCGTTGCAGGTTGTTCTTCACCACCACAGATTTACCATTTTCAATATAAATATCTATGTGAAGCGGTTTGGCCTTGGATACCACATTGTGCTTGATGGCGTTTTCAGCTAGCATTTGCAAAGTCAATGGAGGAATCGTAAGATCATGGTATTTGCTATCAATCTTGAAATCCACCGAAAGGTTATCGGGATACCTCATGCGTAAAAGAAACAGGTATGACTTTACAAAATCAATCTCCTCGCTGAGGCTTACGAGCTCACGATCCTTATTCTGGAGAATGTACCGATAGACCTCAGAAAGCTTTTCCGTAAAAGAGACTGCTGCATCTGCATTTTCCGGAATAATCGTTGTGAGTGTATTGAGGCTATTGAAAAGAAAGTGCGGACTCATTTGATTTTGAAGCACCTCATACTGTGTCCTGATCTGCTGATTTTTCAACTGTTGATTCAACGTAAACTGTTCCTTCCATTTGTCAAAAAAGTAAAATGCTTCGTATCCAAGTGTGACTACAGTTGCGGCTACAAAATTGAATGGTAAAAAATTCGTATCCACGGTGAATGCTTCCGATACGGTACAAAGGCCAAATGTAAGTTTCACTGGAATACCTGCAAATGTCATCCAGAAAATGATTCCCAAGGATGTGAAAAGCAGTCTTTTGGCCGTGCGGCTAATCTCCGGAAACATCTTTCGAAAGCGATAGATAAAAAAACAAGCTCCATTCCAATATACCGCAGTAAAGCACAGAGAGATAAAAAAGGTATACCAGAAGGGCTCACCCGTCATATGGTCGCCATCCGTTGAATCTGCGATCAACGCCACAATGGGAATGCCAATCCAGCGAATATATACCTCTCGTAATTTCATAACTGGATTAAAGATAAATCAAGGTTTGACAGAATACGGACACAAAACCCAACGAAGACAAGAAAATCGCGGATGAAACCCGGAATTTAAGACCTCAACTTGACGATCCGGTATGATCCCCTGATCTGCGGTTTCAGCATGAAAAAATTACGTTTCAATGCACTAACGAAGCGCCTGGCTATGATTATCGTTTCTTTCAATTGTGTTCACCAATAGGTTAGCCGTCGAAACAACAATCACATTCACGATGAAACATTCGAAAGCTATCATTACCATCCTCGGAATACTTGTATCTATAGCGAGTATGGCACAAGATCAAACTGTCAAAGGCGTCATACTTGATGCTCAGGCAGAATACCCCTTGATAGGAGCTACCATTCAACTGGTGGGTTCCGATCCCATTCAAGGAGCTATTGCAGATGTCAATGGCTCATTCAGAATTGAAAATGTACCTGTAGGAAGGCAGACATTTGCTGTAACCTACATTGGATACAAAAGCATTTCACTTCCCAATGTGCTGGTCACGTCAGGCAAAGAAGTCATCCTACGCGTGCTCCTGGAAGAATCCGTTGAGAAGTTGCAAGAAGTAGTCGTAACGGCCGATGCAGACAAAGATCTCCCCATTAATGACCTGGCCAAAGTAAGTGCCAGAACATTCAGCATAGAAGAAGTGACGCGTTTCTCTGGAGGAAGAAATGATGTTGCAAAACTGGCTACCTCATTTGCAGGAGTCAATGCAACCAATGATGCCCGAAATGACATTGTCGTTAGAGGAAATTCACCGATTGGATTGCTTTGGAGAATTGAAGGAATCCCCATTGCTACGACCAATCACTTTGCTACTCAAGGAACAACCGGAGGACCTGTAAATGCCTTGAATACCAACCTACTCCGCACCTCAGATTTTTTAACTGGAGCTTTCCCTGCAGAATATGGCAATGCCAATTCCGCTGTTTTTGATGTCTTCTTCCGCAATGGGAATACAGACAAGTTTGAATTCACCGGCCAGCTCTCTGCCTTCAGTGGAATAGAATTTATGGCAGAAGGTCCCATCAGCAAAAAGAACAACTCCTCTTTTGTGACTTCATATCGTTACGGAATTGCAAGCTTAGCAGCAACAGGTACCTCAGCTATTCCTTTCTATCAGGATATCTCTTTTAAGGCAAACCTGGGGGACACCAAGCTTGGTAGGTTCGAAATCTTCGGCTTGGGCGGAAAGAGTAGCATTGATTTTTTAGGTGAAGACATAGATGACACAGACCTTTTCGCCAATCCTGAGCAAGATGCATTTGTGCAAAACGAACTTGGGCTTATCGGATTGGCGCACACCATCCGCATGGGGCAGAATACGTATCTCAAGACTTCATTCGGCGCTTCAACAAACTTCAACGAATACCTTCAAGACAATCGAATGCTTGATGACAATGACCAGCTCTTAGGAACCTATCGAGCGACGAATGTCCGAAACAGGGAAAATCGTTACACCATTACTTCCACGCTCAATACTAAATTCAATGCACGATGGAACCTTCGGGCGGGGTTCCTCAACGAGACCTATGATCTTGACTTATTTGCAGAGGATCGGGACAATCGGATATCTATTCCAGATGCTAACAATGACGACATCCCGGATTACTTCCTTACCACCACCAATGTAGACGAGACTTACAACCTGCTGCAGGTGTATGGACAGGCAGAGTATAAGCTCACGGATAATCTTTCTACCACTTTCGGACTTCATGGTCAGTATCATGAGTTCATGGATAAATCCATCATCGAGCCGCGGGCAGCAATTAGCTGGCAACAAACGCCCGTACAGCGTTGGAGCATCGCTTATGGCTTGCACGGACAAGCAGTACCTGCTCCCGTGCTCTTCTATCAGGAAGAAGTGACTCCTGGCAACACGCAACGAACCAATCAAAACCTGGACTTCATCAAAGCGCATCATTTTGTCTTGGGAATGGACCGAAATCTAGGAACGGATTGGAGACTGAAAACGGAAGTATATTATCAAAGCATCTTTGATGTACCGGTAGAGCAGTCATCATCCAGCTATTCTGTGCTCAATGAGGGGAACGATTTCATTTTTGAGGAAAAGGGATCACTTGTAAGTGATGGATCCGGATTCAATTACGGCACAGAAATCACACTGGAAAAATTCTTCAGCCGGAACTATTACATGCTTTTAACGACCTCATTATTCGAGTCACAATATGAAGGAAGTGATGGCATTCAACGAAACACTGTGTTTAATAACAATTACGTACTAAACGTCCTCTTCGGAAAGGAATGGAAGTTTGGTCCGAATGGACAGAACGCCTGGACGTTTGACACCAAAGCCACCATCTCGGGAGGTCGTCCTTACACGCCGCTCGATATCGATGCTACGCGCAACAACTTAGGCAGAGAAGTGCGTCAGGATGACATTGCCTTTAGTGAAAGGTATGGACAGTACTTCAGATGGGATGCCAAGTTTGGTGTACGGCTAAACAGAAAGAAAGTCTCTCATCAGTTTTTTGTTGACTTCCAGAATTTAACCAATAGAAAAAATGAATTCGTCAGAAGATACAATCAGGTCACCGATCAGGTAAATGTGGTAGACCAAATTGGCTTCTTCCCTGACGTGATGTATCGCATTCAATTTTAAATCCTATGCAAACACTCACTAGCTCGAAAAAAGACCTCAACCTGCTGATTTTGAAAAGCAATATCAAAACCAGAAAGGATGTAGAACAAGTCAATCAAATATTCAGTCAGATGAAATACATCCAGCGATGGAGTGTAGACCTTGACGACTGGGAGCATGTTTTGAAAGTAGAATCCTCTATTTTTTCTTGTGAAAACATTGCTGTCATACTAGAAAAATTCGGATACCAATGTTCCGAATTGAATCATTGAGCCAGGGGAAATAGCCCTCGCGAATGTTGGTGGTGGTGGCCCTGCAAATGCGGGGCTACTTATATTTAGGGCTGAAATGGATCAAGCCAGTTATGACTATGCGATTGTAGGTGTTGGAGCCGCCGGACTTCAGCTTGCACTGAAAATGATCAAAGATGATTTTTTTAATGAAAAACGCATCCTTCTCCTGGACAAGGATGATAAAGTAGCCAATGACCGAACGTGGTGCTTTTGGGAAAAAGGAGAAACCATATGGGATACACTCGCTACGCATACCTGGAGCACCGGCTTTTTTCACAATGAAAAAGAAATCGTTTCATTTGACCTTGCACCCTATCGGTACAAGATGGTGCGATCGGCAGACTTTTATGCCTATGCGAAAAGCACAATTGCGAAGGCCAGGAACGTCGATTGGATAAAAGATGATGTGGTCAGTGTGGAAGGTCATCAAATCACAGGATCAGAAAACACCTACACGTCCAAGCACATTTTTGATAGTCGAATCCCTGAAGAGTTTGCTAGCAAGAGAGACCAATACCATTCGCTCATTCAACATTTCAAAGGCTGGTTCATTCAAACAGAAAAACCGATGTTTGACCCAGCCACCTTCACCATGATGGACTATCGACTAAAGTGGGAAGACAGCACCAGCTTTACTTACGTGCTGCCCCTTTCCTCAACTACAGCGCTGGTTGAATTCACGCTATTCAATGACGAATTGCTGCCCGATGAAACGTATGATGAGTATCTCAAAGAGTACATTCAGACGTATCTGGCAATTGACAGTTATCAAATCACGGAAGTAGAGCAGGGCGCTATTCCCATGTCCAATTATCCCTTTCACAAGCATCACACTGAGCACTGTACCAAGATTGGCACCGCTGGAGGCTGGGTTCGACCCTCATCTGGCTATTCATTTAAAAATGCCGATCGCTACTCCTCGATGGTCGTGGAAAATATTAAAAAACGACAAAGACCTGAGAGAGGGATTGCAACTTCTCGGTATAGGACATACGATTCCATTTTCCTGAATGTATTGGCTTCCAGAAATGATCTGGGAGAGGAGATTTTCACCCGGCTGTATACCAAGCCAAAGATTCATTCTGTTTTCAGATTTTTGGATGAGGAGAGTTCCATTCCAGAGGATTTGAAAGTCATGTTTTCGCTCAATAGGCCTCAATTCTGGCGCGCGTTTCTTGCTACTTTTTGGAAGTAGCTATATTTTGCATCGCACACCTAACCTGAAAAACATCACGTTATCCAACGACGGCTGAAAGATGATATCCTTTCCTTTTCTGAGCTGAAGATCTGAAAGTACCGTTCTGGAAAGAATCAGGTATGATTCTATGTGTTCCGAAAATTTATACTCATAGCGAAATCCTACATTAATCAAAAAGAACCTCAGCCTATCGGCAACTCCGGCGTCTTCTACAATCAGGCCTTGCTGTATGTGCGTATTGAAGGCCTCTCCTTCTGCATGAATCTTGAATCGATTTTTTTCAGACGCATGAAATTGTATGTTGGAGTAAGGCGCGCCAATGGTGTAGGACCAGCGCGGATGAAATTTTCTGTAATAGTTCACAAATGGGAAGGGAATGGGAAATCGGGTGGTCGTAGAATACGCCAATCCCAAAATAAGCCGATTGGGTTTCTTTCCGTTCGTCCCATCTTTGGTTTTGATAAATGCCATCACTCCATTCACCAGAAAGTCATCAGCTATGAGTTTTCCTTGCAAGTTGCTATTGAAGGAGGGTGTCACCTGAATGCCCAACCGCCAATGGTTTTTCATCTCAAAGGTGTAGGTCAGGTTCAGGTCAAGGGACTTGAAATTTTCAGCGTTTGTCTTGTCGTAAGAATCTTCCGCCTCTTTGTAGCGAAAAAGCATGCGGCTATAGTCCATTCCAACAAAAAAATAGGCGCCCTCTTTGATCTTAAACGGGACGTTTACCTCTATCGCCTGACGGTGATATTCAAAATTCCCCCCACTTCCAGGCACATAGAGATACTCCACCTTGGCCAGGTCAAGCAACTGACCCTGCCCCGGAATGAGCACTACACACAAAATACATGCAACTAAGAAACGCATAGAATTCGCCAAGATCGGAAAATTTCCCCCACTGCCACCAATCATTTTTTCATATTTCGACAAACCGGTGACATAGGGCTGTCACTCTAACCAATTTCTTTACCGCATGTTCAACTCAAACACAAAATATATGACGACACAAGAAGTAGCAAACCAGTTAGTAAAGCTTTGTCGCGAAGGCAAATTCGAAGAATGCATCCAAAGCCTTTACTCTCCGGACATTGTAAGCATCGAGCCAGAGGGTGGTCCTTGGGAAACTCGCGTACAAGGATATGAGGCGCTTGCTCAAAAGGGTAAACAATGGAACGATATGCTTGCTGAATTTCACTCCAGTGACATTTCTGATCCACTCGTGGCAGAGAATTTTTTCTCCATTACGATGAAGTCCAATGTCACGCTCAAAGGCATGAATGAGCCGATCGCCATGGACGAGGTTTGCGTCTATCAGGTAGAGAATGGAAAAGTTGTCACGGAGCAGTTTTTCTATACACCGATGCCTCAGCCAGCATAATCAGGAAAGGAATAAAATCATAAGGGAAAAGGCCATCGAGAGATGGCTTTTTTTTGTTGAAACCTAGCAAACTCTTAAAACCCTGGCCATACAACACGGTTACAAGATGTGCACGGGCTGTCTACAGTACTTTTATAAAATTGTAATAATTAATTTCACCAATAAATATCAAATTACAACACATGAAAATATTCAATTCTATCTTTATCGTGCTTCTTGCCAATTCCATTCTTGCTCAAACTGTTGAAGATATTTGTTCACCTGGTTTTAATAGGGATGGTCACTGTGGCTTCTATCGTGATGTGTCGCTAACTACACCTCAAGCCCAGAGAGCTACTACTATATACATTGGACATTGGACAAAAGATGCCTTTAAAGATTATTCCAATTTGTCCTACAACAAAGTGAGATTCACATTAGAAGGAGGCTCTGGCGGCAGTACATTGTTTTCGGACGTCAATTTTCAGCTATTGGATATCAATGATGTAGCCTTCCAAACTATTCCAGCATTGATTCCTCCCAATAATGGCGTTATTGAACAAGAAATAGAGCTAAATGGAGCCTCCAAATTAAGAATTACATATACTGGCCCTTTTCAAAATGGAGATGCAGGCATAAGTAAGGTTACTGATATTATGGAACCCTCTAATTGTGATAATGTCCTCTATTGTAACAACGGAAAAGTTGGAATTGGGACTACCACACCAACAGAAACTATAACACTATCAGATGTTTCTGCTAATCAGTTAGGCTTAATTCAAAGTGCTGGAAAGTCCTGGCAATTTAGAGCTGGGTCAAGTGGCTCTTTGATATTCAAAGATGACGGAGTTGAAAAAATGAGAATAAATTCTTCTGGAAGTCTCGGAATTGGAACTACTTCAACTGGTTCTCACAAACTTGCAGTAGAAGGCTCGGTCGGAGCAAGAGAAGTCAAGGTAGAGGCAACAGGATGGTCGGATTTTGTTTTTGAAAAAGACTACAACTTAAGATCTCTGGAAGAAGTCGAGCAGCACATCAACGAAAATGGTCATCTTCCTGAAATACCCAGCGAAGTAGAGGTCATGGCAAACGGAATCAACCTTGGCGAGATGAACGCTAAGCTCCTTCAGAAGATTGAAGAACTAACGCTGTATCTCATTGAGCAGAACAAGGAAATCAATGCGCTTAAAGAAAAAGTTGAGTCGTTCGAATCAGGAAAATAAACAAACTTAAAATCATAAGGGAAAGGCCATCGAGAGATGGCTTTTTTTGTTACCATCCCTAGATAGCTGAGCTATTTGTAAAGGCAAGTATGACACGATACTTTTATGGATACTTAAAAAAAGTCCAGCCTACGGATTTTAGCTGATCGTTATGTTTCATTTAGTGACGTAGAAAACCCACGCACATTTAAGCACTTTTGGAATCTTCTTTATGAACTTGTCAACCCGAACGAACAATGGATACATAACAGTCGCTAGTAATTATACTTCACTGAAGCAAGGCCTCTCATAGCTGGTCAGCTAAAGAGGCCCTGGAAATTCTACCAAGCTATTTCTTCTCCATCGTGAATAAACTTGCCCGTGAAGTCAACTGACGCTAAACTCACTGAAGTCTTCGCACCTTCCGGTGCCTCTAACGGAGCGTTCTTACCTCCTAATTCGGTTTGTACCCACCCAGGATGTACTGAATTCACTTTGATGTTCGTGTTCTTCAAAGCTGCTGCAAGGTGTACGGTAAATGAATTGAGCGCAGATTTGGATGCGTTGTAGGCGAATGGCTTAATACCGCTCCAAGGTGAGTTTTCGTCGCTTTGTACCGTGTTCGATCCTAAAATGCTCGAAACATTGATGATCCTTCCTGATTCACTTTTCTTTAGTAATGGTAACATTTTTTGTGTAAGACTCACCAAACTAAAGAAGTTCACATCAAAGGTTTCCCTTAATACTTCTGCTTTCACAATTTCTGCCGAATTAACACCTGTAGGCTCTCCTCCATGCATGATCCCTGCATTATTGACCAGTATATCAAGCTTACCATAGGTAGAATCAATGCGCTGTACTAAGACGTCAACTTCAGCGCTATTGGTTACCTCCAATTGCACCAATTCCACGTCCAACCCTTCATCTTTCAATTTTTGAACAGCTTCGATCCCTCTTTCCTTGTTTCTGGAAGCCATCAATACGGTTACACCTTCCTGTGCTAATTGCCGAGCAGTTTCAAGGCCTAGCCCTTTGTTTGCTCCTGTTACTAATGCGATTCTATTCATTTGACTATGATTTTAATTTTCACGAAGCAAGAGTAAGGCTTAAGTGATATCAAATGAAATAGCTTATTTTACCTCATGATATAAATATTTTAATATCAATGATCAGTCTAGAATGGTATAGAACCTTTAAAGCCGTCTACAAACATCGGAATTACTCTAAAGCGGCAGAAGAATTATTCATGAGTCAACCGGCGGTTAGCAATCAAATGAGTATGCTTGAGGCTTACGTTGGTCATAAATTATTCCTAAGAAAATCCAAAGGTGTAGAAGCAACTGAGAATGCAAAATTCCTGAACAACCTTATCATTGAATCCCTTGACACATTAGAAGAAGTGGAATCGATGTACAGTCGGAGCGTCAAGAAGGAAGAAAAACTGTATGTTTTGGGAATCAGTCAACATTTGTACAAGAGCTTCCTTTCCGAAAAACTCACTGGTTTCAAACATTTAAGCATTCGATTTGAAGAAAGAAATGAGGAACTATTTGAACTCGTAAATCAACAAGAAATCGACGCTGCAATCATTCACCAAGAGGTAGAAACCTTTGATATCCTCTCATACAAAATACTAAGTTCTCCTTTGGTAATTGTTGGACATCCCACTGTCGATACCGCTGAACTTGATAAACACATCAGCAATGTGGATCTAGTCAAAACTCAGCATTGGTTAGAACAACAAATCTGGTTCTCACACATGTCTACTAACCCTTTCATAAAATTGTTCTGGCTGCATTGCTTCAATAAGAGAAGGCCTAAAGTTTTCACGAACTACATCATTCCCAATGAATACTTCATGCTACAGGAACTAACAAAAACAAATGGGATTTGTGTCACCTTACTGGAAAATGCAAAAGAGTTTCTTGCTAGTGGATCACTGAAACTCATCTGGCCATCAAGCTCATACCCAGAAAGGAATTATTTCCTGATCGCTCACAAAAAGCAAAAGAACTTTTTTGAATTGCTGAAAAATCAAATTGCGAATAAACTTGGGTTTGTTAACTAAACCTTGACTGTCATATTGTAAATCGTTTCGCAGTTATATAATCTCCATATAAATTGACGAAAAAGGCAGATTCTAAACCATCGTGGTATTTGTAATGTGAATCAAAATCCGATACTTTAGCAAAAATTCTTAAAGGGCACCAGATACTCCCCTTATCTGAAAGTCAAATCGCCCAGCATTATAATCACTATGAAAAAACTAAACATAACCATTGCGCTGATACTCTTATCAGCCATCGGCTACTCACAAAAAATGAAAAAATCAGCATCCGTTTCCGTCAATGGAAAGAAAATTTATTACGAACAGTATGGTGAAGGTCCCCCGTTGCTCATGCTCCACGGATACAGTTTATCCTCAAAATCCTGGAGACCGTATGTAGAAGATTTCGAAAAATACTACACACTTTATCTCGTTGATTTGACGGGGCATGGCCAATCCGAGCCTTTCAAAGATGACTTATCTATACCGTCGGTAGGCAAAGATGTCAATGCCCTCATTCAGCACTTAGGTCTGGAAAAGGTCAAAGCCATTGGATTCAGTTTCGGAGGCGACGTGTTGTTTCAAGTGGCCATGCTTAATCCTAGGCTCATCGAATCCATGATTACAATAGGTGCCGTGGGCACCTGGACGGTCGAAGATTTTCCTCAATACCAAGAAGGTTTCACTTTTGAAAATAAGGCCAACTTCCCCTGGTTAGAAACCTCGCACGCGAGTGATGAACAAATCAAAGGAATCATGGATCAATTCAAGAACTACATTGTTTCCATTAGCGATGAAGAACTCAAACAAGTACAGGCAGAAGTGATGATCGTGATGGGTGACGATGACGAAGGAATGGACTTTGATGAAGTGGCTAGAGTAAAGAAGAATTTACCTAATTCCGATGTATGGATTCTACCGGATGTTTCGCACAGTGCACATGAAGGTGCGTACAAAAGCGAGTTCATTGCAAAAGCTAAGCGGTTTCTTTCGAAGAGTAAATAGTTCGTTTCTCCAAATCTCCATAGGAACAAATTTATTATTCAAGCCATGCAGTTACCTGAGAGATGAATTAAATTTACATGGTATGCCCAGACCTAAAACCAAAGAAGAACTTCTCATACTTGGCAAGGCCAATTATGAACGATTGCTTGCTTTGGTTGATTCGCTCACATCTGAACAGCAAAGTGCTGATTTTCCTCCGGGCACGCTAAACAGGAACATACGAGATGTGCTGACACACATCCACCACTGGCACCTCATGCTGCTGGATTGGTACAAGGTAGGAATGGCTGGAGCAAAGCCCGAAATGCCAGCCAAGGGTTATACCTGGAAAACAATGCCTGATTTGAATAAAAAAATCTGGGAAGATTATCAGAAAGTTAGTCTGGCAGAAGGCAGAAAGCTCCTTAACGAATCTTTCATGAAGGTTCAAAAACTCATTCAGCATCACACCGACGAAGAGCTCTTTGAGAAGAAAAGGTATTCATGGACAGGCTCAACTTCCTTAGGAGCGTACCTCATATCCGCAACTTCCAGCCACTACGATTGGGGTTTGAAATTAATCAAGAAGGCTACAAAAGCGTATCAATGAATCCTACACAACTCAATCTACCCTGAGTTCACCATTTGTGCACATGAGCAATTGAGCGTTGACCATTCGTGTCACTTAGCTTTTCAGTTCAAACTATCATTTGAAAACAAGTGCACTTATGAATTGCTTTTATCACAACGATCGGACAATAGTTGCTGTCTGCCAGGATTGCAACAAAGGGCTGTGCTACACATGCACATCTCAACACTCAACCCCTATTTGCATCGCATGCAATTCATTACGCAAGAGTAGTGTGACACACAAAGTATGGAAAGAGCTTATCCTAACATTTGGTTTTGGGATTACCTTAACAATGTTGCTTTCTCAAAGTCGCGCCATTAATACACAGCTTAGCAGCACGTCTACAGTCTCATTGCAGTTAGCCATGTTTTATGTGTACTCAGGGTTGGTTGCTGGCTGGTTGACTTTGAGCAAGATCACGCCGCGTATATTCTTGATTCTCCCATTGATTGGGTGGGTATTCTACTTTGCTATTAAGCTCACGCTATCCATGTGGATTGGTGTGGTCATGTTGCCAGTACGCACGTTTGGGAATGTTCGAACACTTCTGCGTATGAGAGAATGAACTTCCAAGAAAAAGGTTCACTAGCAAATGCGTGAGTGAACCTTTCTTGTTTGGTGTAATTCAGAACCTAAACGACTTCTGCGAACAACCCTTCATCCGTCTTCTCTACCTTCGCAAAACCTCCTTGTGTCAGTTTTTTGATCGCCTTGTCCCATTTTTTATTGGATAGACCGGATTGTTCTTTCAGCACCACTAATTCCATTCTACTTTCTTTCTCCAGCACTTCAAAAACGCCTTTTTCGTCTCCACTCAACTCGGCAGCTTTGGATTTTACCTCTGGTCGCATCTGCGGAAAGAACAGCACGTCCTGGATCGAGCTGGAATTCGTCATGATCATGGACAGTCTGTCTATCCCCAGACCAACACCTGCGGTTGGTGGCATACCAAACTCAAGTGCTCGTAGGAAGTCCTCATCCAGCGTCATCGCTTCATCATCTCCTCTTTTTCCTAGCTCAAGCTGCTCCTCGAAACGTTCCCGCTGATCCACAGGATCATTGAGCTCAGAATAGGAGTTCATGATTTCCTTGCCATTGCAAATCGCTTCGAATCTTTCCACCAGACCTTCTTTGGAGCGGTGCTTCTTTGTCAATGGAGACATCTCCACAGGGTAATCCGTAATGAAGGTTGGCTGAATCAACAGCGGCTCACATTTTTCACCGAAGATCTCATCAATGATCTTACCCTTTGCCATCGTATCATCAAGCGGCACTTCCAGATTTTTGGCTGTTGCTCTCAACTCTTGTTCATCCATTTCCGAGATATCGATTTTTGTAAAGTGCTCGATTGCTTCAAACATGGTAAATCGCTTCCATGGGCGCTGAAAGTTGATCACATGCTCGCCCACCTGCACCTTGGTATCTCCATGCAGGTCAATGGCTACCTTTTCAATCATCTCTTCCATGGTATCCATCATCCAGTTGTAGTCTTTGTACGCTACATAAAGTTCCACTTGCGTAAACTCGGGATTATGAAATCGACTCATGCCCTCGTTTCTAAAATCTTTGGCAAACTCAAATACCCCATCGTACCCTCCTACAATCAATCGCTTCAGATACAATTCATTGGCTATACGCAGAAAAAGCGTCATATCCAGCGTATTGTGATGCGTCTTGAAAGGTCGTGCGGCTGCTCCGCCGTATAGCGGTTGCAGAATTGGCGTTTCTACTTCCAGGTAGCCTTTGTCAGCTAAAAACTCTCGAATGGAGTTTACCAATTTGGTACGCTGCACGAATGTCTCACGTATTTCAGGATTCACAATCAAATCAAGGTACCGCTGACGATACCGTTGTTCCGGGTCTGTAAATGCGTCATATGTCTTCTTATTGCCTTCATCATCCGTTGTTTCCTTCACAATCGGAAGAGGGCGCAAGGATTTAGTGAGCATCTTCAAATGCGTAACGTGGATAGATATTTCTCCCACCTCAGTCTTAAACACATATCCTTTGATCCCAATGATATCTCCTATATCCATCTTCTTTTTGAAGATTTCGTTGTAGAGCGTTTTATCCTCACCTTCACAGATATCATCCCGTCTGATGTAGATCTGAATTCGACCACTGGAATCCTGTATCTCTGCAAATGAAGCAGATCCCATGATACGTCTGCTCATTAACCTTCCTGCAAGGGAAATATTGGTATAGTCACCAGGTCTGCTATCAAAATTCTTTTTGATGTGTTTGGCAGTCACATTCACATCAAAAGGCTCTGCAGGATATGGATCTACTCCCATGTCCATCAATTCTTGTCGAGATTTTCTTCGTAATATTTCCTGTTCGCTTAACTGCATGTCTTTTGCTCGTATTCTTCTTTGCTTAAAATTTATTTTCTCAGGCCGACTTCCTTCGGCGCAATTCTTTCTTTACCAATGTGTACTCTCTCCCGCTCTGCCCCGCAATGGAAGTGTTTTCTTCTGCTCTTCTGAAAAGATACGGAAGCACTTTTTCCACCGGACCATAGGGTACATATTTAGCTACGTTGTAACCCAGGTCAGCAAGCTTAAAAGAGATATTGTCACTCATCCCAAGCAACTGACCAAAAAATATCCGATTGTCCTTATTGGCTATTTCATGTTCGGTCATGAGCTGTGTCAATAGTTTACTGGAATCTTCATTGTGCGTGCCAGCACATATTCCCATTCTATTGATGTATTTCATACAAAACCGAAGCGACTCATCATAGTCTTTATCTACCGCCTCCTTATTTTCATGAATGGGTGATGCATACCCCATCTCCTCTGCTCTTTCTCGTTCTTTCTCCATGTATGCTCCACGTACCAGTTTCGCTCCCAAATAATATCCGTCAACTTCGGCTTGAATCTGAGCCCTTTTCAATCGATCCAATATATCATGACGATACAATTGGTAGGTATTGTATACCACAGGACGATCTTTGTTGTATTTCTCCATCATGCGATAAGCCACCCCATCGATAAAACTCTGAAACCAGGATTCTTCTGCATCGATCATCACCATGAGCCCTTTACCGCTGGCCTTTCTTACGATCTCATCCACGCGCTGCTCGGCATTGTAGAGCTTAGTTTTTTCGATTTCCGTTAGTTTTTCTTTGGCTTGTGCCTTGGTCATCAGCTCTGTTGACCCCAAACCGGACAACTTCAATACACAAAAAGGGATGTGATCATTGGTTGAAGCGAAATCAACCACACGCAGTGCTTCTTCCTTGGTATCGTTGTAGCCGTCTTCGTTTTTCAGTCCTTCTACAGAATAATCTAAAATTGTTTGCACATTATGACCACCTAGGAGACTAATCTTTGCACTGCAATCCTTGACAGACTCACCTCCACAAAATTGGTTGAACAGTGTTTTCTTAATGATTCCCTTCACTGGTAATTTCAGTTTCAGGGCAAGATTGGTCAGGACTGTTCCGGCTTTCACCATCCACGGTTTACTCATTGTCGTAAACACAAAGTGAGAGTTCTTTAGTTCTCCGTCAGAACGATAGGCAAACGCCGTAGCAGTGTCATCAAAATTGATTGGCTCTGATTGCATATTTTTGAAAATCGGTGTGCAAAGATAGCTAACAGATTCACACCATTACCTGTTTAATAAAATGTCTGAAAATCTTCCTTCTTACCTGACCATTTCATCGGATTTACAAGCCGATTTGAGTGCTTCAATTCAAGCAATTAATCCGGACAAAATTGCCGTGCTCGTAGACGAAAATACGAAACGCTATTGTCTGCCCGAGTTGAATGTGACGAATTATTTAATTCTTACGATCAAAAGCGGTGAGACTGAGAAAACACTTGCGACCTGTCAAAGTATCTGGAGTCAGCTAACAGAAGCCGGATTCACTCGCAAAAGCCTGCTTATCAATCTAGGTGGGGGTGTGATTGGAGACATGGGCGGGTTCATCGCGGCTACTTACAAGCGAGGGATGGCATTTATCAACCTGCCAACTACACTTCTATCCCAGGTAGATGCAAGCATCGGAGGTAAACTGGGCGTTGATTTCAATGGTCTCAAAAATCATATCGGACTTTTTCAAGAGCCCAATAAAGTTATTATCTATCCACAATTCCTAAAGACGCTCCCTTCTAAAGAGTTGAAATCCGGATTTGCGGAGGTTATCAAACATGCACTGATAAAAGATGAAGCTCAATGGGAGTTTTTATCTGCTCAATCTTTTGATTCTTTGCGCTGGGATGAAATCATTCCAAAGTCAATTGCCATTAAAAATGGAATTGTCAATCAAGATCCGCGAGAGCATGGATTAAGAAAAATCTTGAATTATGGACATACCATCGGGCATGCCATTGAAACTCATCTATTAAAAACATCTGCTCCCCTGTTGCACGGCGAGGCGGTAGCGCTGGGAATGATTCTGGAAAATGAAGTCGCCCAAAAGCTTGGTGTACTCAGCTCAGAAACTTCTGAGAAGATCAGGGACTACCTCAACCACATCTATCAATTTCCAGACATCTTACCGGGCTATGATGTATTGGCAGGCTACCTGAAGCAGGATAAGAAAAATGATAAGAAAGGAATTAGATTTTCGCTCTTGAAAAAAGCGGGAATGTGCACATACGATGTGCTAGTTGAAGATACTATTCTAAGAGAAGTTCTTAAATAAATAAATCTTCTTGTTCACTTTTCGAATCATCTTGAGAAGTCTGCTGTTCTTTCTTTTTTACCAATTTTTTTGGTGTGCTTAAAAAGAAAGTAAGTGCTCCCAAGGCAAGTGAGGCGAAAATTGTTCCTATCGTTTTTGATCTTGACATATTATAATTTATTGACAACTTAGCAACGCAAATAGTTGGGATAACGTTCATCAAAAAACCTGCCGAAAATTGAAATATCGATTAAAAAAGCATAATTCACGATTAAATAGTACCATAGCACTCGAATCTTCGAAAAGTGAAAGTAATCGAGCGCTTATCATCAATGCACTAGCGGGTGGTAATGTGAGAGATATTCACAACCTGTCCAACGCTCGAGATACGCAAACGATGCTGCGTTTATTGAGTAATGAAAGCAATGAATATGATGTGAAAGACGCAGGCACAACGATGCGATTTCTTACTGCATTTCTTTCCATCAAGGGACATGATGCGATGATTACTGGAACTGAGCGCATGCAACAGCGCCCTATCGGCCCGTTAGTGGATTCACTTCGTCAGCTTGGAGCTGATATTAAGTACCTGGAAAAAGAAGGTTTTCCTCCTCTCTGCATCAATCGAATAGAGAATCAAATGGCGAATGAGATCGCTATCCCAGGAAACATCAGCAGTCAATACATAAGTGCCTTGCTCATGATTGCTCCTTGCCTGAAGAATGGGTTGACCGTTACGCTTACAACCGAGGTATACAGTCGTCCTTACATTCAAATGACGCTTGATCTCATGGAAGCATTCGGAGTGACCTCCGAGTGGGTTGGGGAAAAAATCTCCGTAGCGTCGCAAGCTTACAAAGCGACAGACTACACGATTGAAGGGGATTGGTCAGGTGCGAGCTACTGGTATGGATTCATGGCTCTGTCTCCCCTCAGCGGGACCTTGAATCTTCCTGGAATAAGAAGTAATTCTACACAAGGAGACAGGGAGATTGCAGGCATTATGTCTAAAATGGGAATTGCTACTCATTTTGCATCTGAAAAAGTTAAGCTTCTAAAACACGAGGAGTTCTCAAATGAGCTTTCGCTGGACTTTAGGAATTGTCCTGACCTGGCTCAGACTGTGATGGTGATTGCCGCAGCATCTGATATTACTTTGACAATGACAGGCTTAGAAAGCTTGAAGATCAAAGAAACCGACCGAATTGCTGCCATGAGAAATGAATTAAAAAAGATAAATGCATCATTGGTAGAGGAGTCAGGGAAATGGATTCTCTATCCCAGCAGCAATTTACCAGACTCAACAGCCATCAAAACGTACGAAGATCACCGTATGGCTATGGCTTTCGCCCCACTCTGCCAACTCATGGATGTAACCATTGATGACCCTTTAGTCGTTGAAAAGTCTTATCCCAGATTCTGGAAGGAAGTAAAAAGCCTCGGGGTAGAAATTGAAACAATATGAAAGTTTACGAAAATGATCACGTCCGACAAGTCTATGAGCTTCATGAACCGATTTTAAAAAAAAGATCGAGTTTTAAGAATGTTGGCCCCCTACTAAAAGAGCTTGCTGAAAATCTTTTTGCTTCGTTCAGCAAAGGAGAAAATGGTGCTTCCATTGAAATAAGTA
This sequence comes from Ekhidna sp., assembly GCF_039940915.1. Classification (GTDB taxonomy): domain Bacteria; phylum Bacteroidota; class Bacteroidia; order Cytophagales; family Cyclobacteriaceae; genus Ekhidna. The sequence continues at coordinate 102,006 of NZ_JBDVFO010000003.1, read as the reverse complement.
ATTATCATCCTCAATATGCTGGAGGTAAAGCTGAGCATATCTTGAAACAAGCCCTTACGTTTGAAGATGCCCAGCTCACCATTGCGCGAGCTTACGGGTTCGATCAGTGGGAAAGCATCAGTGGGATTTTGGATCAGCAATTCGAAGCGGCTGTCGATGCACTAATCGAAGGTAAAGCGGATGAATTGATGGAATTGGTTGCGCAAAGGCCGGAATTGATTAATCAGCGATCGGCTTTTGGTCATCGGGCTACTTTGCTTCACTATGCTGGAAGCAATGGAGTAGAGTTGTGGCGGCAAAAAGTACCAGAAAACTTACCAGAAATAATCAAACTATTGCTGAAAAATGGTGCCGATAAAAATGCAACAGCCCACTTTTATGGTGGTGAGTATACCACGCTGGCATTGGCATCCTCTAGCGCGCACCCAAGAGATGCTGGGATTTATAAAGAGCTGTTAGAAACATTAAGCTAATAGCTGACAGCTAAATTTGTAATCTCCAAATCAATAATTCTACTAGGATGAAAAGTTGAAAACCAAACTCCTTCTTTTTCTACCCAGCCACCCCAGCCAATTTCTAATCCTCCTAAAGGCACATTGGACGTCCACAATTTCCAAGCTTTGGGGAATCCACGATCATCAAGAATCCAGAGGTAGCTGTCACCAGGTGTAACTCCTCCGGTGGTGTAGGTAACAAGTAATCCTCTGCCATCCTTTACCTCCACTGTGGATCGAACTACTCCATTGTCACGAACTTTGAAAGGAGCAATTAGCCAAAATGAATCGTTCAGGAAGTAGGTATAGCCTTGGTATTCCAATGAGCTATAACCTTCTACCGATTGATTTAAATCGAGTAAGACATCATTTTCCTCCCACAGAACTCTTACCCTATTTTCTTCCCTATTCCACTCATAATTGTGACCGCCAGGGTAAGTAAATTTTATCATGGCAAGTGAATCGAAACCTGGCTTATTTAGTGCTTCCAGCATTTCATTTGCAAGCTCTTCCGCATCTTGTCCTTGTGTGCCATTGGGAACAGACTCATCAATGAATAAGTATACAAGTACACCGATGATTAAAAGTGTGGTGAATCCAATGCCTATGAACTTTAGAATGGATTTAATCATTTTAGGGATAGTGTTGGTAGTAGTTTTGGTGCGTTTCTAACGCGTGTTGCCTGCTCAAATGCATAAGCAATACCAATAAGTTTAGGTTCCTGATATTTACCCCCAAAGATAGACATGCCAACAGGTAGTCCATGAACATATCCTGCAGGAACGGTAATGTTTGGGTATCCTGACCTTGCAGCAGGTGTAGAACTACCCGTCCCAAAGTGATCTCCATTGATCACATCAATGGGCCAGGCTGGTCCTCCCGTTACACCAACTATTGCATCCAGATTGTTTTCCTCCAGTGCTTTATCTATCCCCTTTCTCGAAACAGTAGTCACTCTATCGTACGCTTCTTTATATTCGTTATCGGTAAGCGATCCTTTGGTTTCAGCCAGCTCTAAGATCCCTTGTGGGAAATAGGACATCTCTACGTCCTCATTATCCTTGTTAAATTGAATCACATCGGCCAACGATTTCACTTTGATGTTTGGTCGAGAAGCAAAATATTTATTGAGTCCGTCCTTGAATTCATAAAGAAGCAGTTCAAATCCAGCATCTCCGTAAGCATCATCTTCGTTCACCTTTACGTCTCTGACAAGTGTTGCACCTTGTTTCTCCATGGTTGCGAAGGCTTTTTCCATTACTACATCTACCCGTTCGTGATAGCCAATTGTTCCATCCAGAATCCCAATGCGCTTACCTTGTAATGCATTTGCATCAAGAAATTGCGTGTAATCCGTGTATGAATTGCTTTGACTTTCTCTGGTGCGAGGGTCCGATTCGTCCATGCCTGTAAGAGGGCCTAATAAGGCAGCAGCATCAGCCACCGTTCTTCCCATAGGCCCAGCAGTATCCTGAGTTTCGGAAATAGGGATAATCCCGTCTCTACTCCACAGACCGACGGTTGGCTTGATCCCTACCACGCCATTTGCAGAGGATGGGCATACAATCGATCCATTGGTTTCGGTACCAATGGTAATCGCACACATGTTTCCTGAAACGGCTGCCCCTGAACCCGCACTAGAGCCACAAGGATTGCGATCAAGTGCATAGGGATTGCGCGTTTGTCGTCCCCGGCCGCTCCAGCCGCTTGATGAACGAAACGACCTGAAATTTGCCCACTCGCTCAAATTTGTTTTACCTAGGAGTACCGCTCCGGCTTCTCTCAGTTTTTTAACAATGAATGCATCATCAGGGGCTGATGAACCTGCCAAAGCCATCGATCCGGCTGTGGTCATCATCTTATCTCCGGTATCTATATTATCCTTGATCATGATGGGGACACCGTGCAGAGGCCCTCGCACCTTTCCCTCTGATCGTTCCTTATCCAGCCTGTCCGCAATATCCAGTGCATCAGGATTTAGCTCAATCACACTATTCAAGCCATTTTCAGATTGATCTTTCTCTTTGATTCGTTCGATATACAATTCACAAATTTGCCTGGAGGTATACGTGTCGGATTCCATCGCTTCCTTCAATTGGCTCACTTCCCATTCTTCCAAGTCAAAAGAGTCTTGACCAGATAAATTTTCATTGGCCGCTATTTCCGATGATGGTGATGCACAAGCTTTCAACCCTAAAAAGGGTATTGCACTTGTCAATGCGCTAAGCTGAATAAAATTTCTTCTCTTCATGAGCATTCTCTTTTTTGGAACGTTAGTCATATGAGTAAAGACTAAATTTAACTTATCGTTTGACCGAATCAAACCAGCTATTCAAACCAAAGATCAGATCATGAAGAAACTCATTTTGCTTTTCCTTTTCATTACGCCCGGTGCTTATCTATTCTCACAACCAAATACTGAAGTTTTCTTGATGGATTTGAGAAGATCCAGTGATGGGCTCGTCATCCAGAATACGCTTAATATTTCCAGCAATGAAGGGTATGACAATCAGCCATCATTTTGGTCTGATAGCGAATCAGTTTTGTACGCCCGAAGTGTAGAAGGGCAAACTGAAATTGCAAGGTATTATCCAGAATCTGGCAACACTTTGATCATAACCAACACTTTTGGTGGAAGCGAATATTCACCTACACTGATGCCTGATGGTCGCATCTCTAGTATTCGCCTGGATACTACTGGTTTACAATTGCTCTATGCCTATACATTGAGAGGTGCTGGAGAAGTATTGGTTCCCAACTTAAAAATTGGGTATCATGCCTGGATCAATTCAAAAGAAATCGTGGCCTTTGTACTTGGCGAACCTGCAACAATGCAAATCATTAACACCGCAAACAACGAAGCGAGGGTGGTGGGTGAGAACATCGGGCGGTCACTTCATAAAATTCCTGGGTCTGATTCTTTTAGCTACGTGGACAAGGCGACTGATGATTGGGTGATTAAAAGCATGAATCCACAAACTGGAAAAACAACGATGCTAACTGCTGTAATCGATGGTGCAGAGGATTATTGCTGGACTCCAAATAAAGAAATATTGATGGGGTCGGGTAGCAAGCTTTACGTATGGAAAGAAGGCAGCGACTGGATGCAAGTCACTGATTTAGCAGCTCAAAAAATTACACAGATTACACGCTTGTCGGTATCACCGGATGGTAAGCGCCTGGTCGTAGTGGGAGAATAGCTAGCTCATTTTGAAGCGCATCAATAATATCCAATATTTTTCTTATCTGCGTTTGAGCTCGTCCATACTGCGCACGTAAGTTGGCCGTATCGTTGTGTACATATACAATCCAATTGCGAAATTGAGTGCCATAGAAAAATGATGGGTTATGCACATCTCCTGAAATCATATCTATCTCTGTCAATACTTTTGGGTAATAGTTTTCATCCAAAGCTTTGGTGAAGTTGTTTTGGTCACGCTCAATCATTTCATACATCCATCTGAGTCTTAAAAGTTCCTTTTTTAGCTTATCAGATTTCAATGTTTTGAAATCACCGCTTTGCAACAATGAATTGATGGTGAAGCTTTCAGGAAAAAAGAAATTATACGTACCAATGATATCTATACTTTGGAATAGACTGTCCTGATATTTCATTTCCTCATCTTGAATAAGCAATTGCAGGATTCCTTCCACTTTTTCTCCTTTCGTTTTGCTAAATCGAAAACTCGAATGGAGATTGGTAGAATCTCTGATGAGATCTGACCGAATGTCGTTTACAAATTTGGCTTCCAGCTTATCTTCCTTGGCAGCTTCAGCCATATTATTGAGCCAGAAAGCAATGGTTATTCCTATGATAACAATCACTAGCTCTATCAGGTATTCTTTCCAATTTGATTTCATATGCGAAGCATTAGACAATGTGAAGTAGGTAAGGTTGCAAGTCTATCCGATGAAATGTTTACACACAAAAATCTAAAACCCAAACCGCTTCTAATCCTAAACGTAAACAATGTTAGAGGCTATAATCCATGAAAAAATACGTCTTACTGTTACTCACCATATTTATTTTTCATTCACTTCAAGCTCAACTCGAGCAATTGGATGGGGTCATTTCTGAAGAAGAGGAAAGCCAGCTAAGGCTCATAGGCGAAAATGGATCTAGCAGTATGTTTATTGATACATCATCAGACTACTCTGTCCGTGTGATCATTAAATCTGAAAAGCTATACGTAGCAAGCCTCTGTGTCTGCAATGAAAAAAACGAAGTGATTGTGATGCATGCTTCATCAGCGCTTGGAGATCAAACATATATTCAAAGCAATGATACCTGGTCCACCGAAGACACTTTTAAGTGGGAAGTGAGAGAGGTAGCCCTGACGGCCGAGATCATTGAGAAGAGAAGACAATATCTTGAAAAACATGGTTGGGTAGCAAACACAGTGTCTATGGGAAAAGGCGGTGAGACCGAATTCTTCATCAATCGTAAACTACTGGAAAAGAGTGGAGCCTCTTTCGCTCTGGGTTTAATGACTGAATCAGATCCAGAAAACATCATCGGAATTCCTGCAGTGGGTTCAGGGGATTGTGCTGATTTCAAGCTGGTCAGCGGAGATCCAGCTACACACTATTCATTTAATCCTGAAAAATGGATAAAAATTAGGTGACTAGTTAAAATTAGCCAGTCACCTTCTTCAGCATGCTCTTCTATTCAGCTCGCTGGTAATTGATGCGCCAGGACAGTTGCCAGCTTTCGCCTCCATCAGCAGATGCTTCCCAGTCCCACACAAAAGAATCTTTCTGAATGTTATAAAAGCGCATTCTGGATATGGAAGTGGTTCCATTTGGCAGCTGTCTCGGGCTTGTCATTTGAAAAATGCGTGTCTCTCCATCCATAATACCTACTAAATCAATGTAGCCTCCATTGTTGTCTGCCCATGCTTGGTGCCACTTTCCGTCTTGCGGATTAAATGTACTGATGCTGGTACCCAAGTAACCTTTGAAGCCTCCTTCAATTGCTTCGAAGTTCTCTTGAATTACCCGTCCATCTAGCTTCTTTTCAATCAGGTTTGTTCCTTTTCCTCCTTCCCAGGTAAGATTCCATTTACCTACCCAGAAATCGAGCTTTGAAAGATCTTCGGCTGATGGCTGAGGAGCTTGGGTATAGGCTGTCATGCATAAAGTCAGGGAAATTAAAATTAACGTTGATTTCATTGTCTTAGCGTTTTAATTGATTTTCAATGATACCCTTGTAATTATCTGGAAACTACCTTTTTTAAACCATGGAGTAAATATTAGCTAATATTTATCTATCGTTCTGAATTCAGTTTTATCTTGAAGCTACTAAAAGCTAACATCGAATTCTTATGTCATGGGAAATCATATTGTTCTTAGCAGCTGCGGTTAATGGGGTCATTGTATCCTTACTATTTCTGCTCGACAGGCGAAATTTGAGAAAAGTGTTCCTTGGCCTTTATCTACTTTTCTTCTCAATTACCATTTTGTATTATGTCAACTTTTGGACGCAAGCTTTTCAACTTCCACCTGTCCTGCTTTGGATTTGCGTAATATCCAGTTGGCTCATGCCGCTCTCCTTCTATTTCTACATGAAAGAAGATTCCACAATGAGCAAATTCTGGCTTCATTTGATTGTTCCTGGCGCTTTTTCCATCTACTGGATCTTAATCCAAAGCTTCACTTTTTCCCGTGAATTCTATCAAATAGCGAACCCTGTGGTTATCAATTCTGAACTACTCCTCTTCATTGCCTATGGTTTCGCATTGTTTCGATCCAAAGCATATATCAGGGCAAATGCCATTTTCTTCCTACCCTATGCATCTTTTATCCTTGGATTAGCTGCATATCATCTATCCATAGCTATGGGTTTCTATACACTCAGGCTTGATTACATCATCTGTGGTGGGTTTGTCATTCTCACCTATGGCATCACCTACCTGAGTGAGTTTAGTTTTTTGAAGGATAAAGTCAAGCCAAAATATTCATCCAGCAGTCTTACAAAAGAAGATGGCGATTACCTCGTGCAAAAGATCAATGCTGTGCTCGAGCAGAATAAATACTATCAAGATCCAGATTTCAATCTGTCATCATTTGCAGAAAAATTAGGTGTGCCCAAGTATCGCATATCTCAGGCGCTTAATGCCTTTTCCGAGAAATCATTCTCTGAGTTAATCAATGAATTCAGAATTGAGGATGCCAAAGTTAGATTGAAGCAAGCATCTTCCAGTCACCTAAAATTGGAAGCAATAGGTGAAGAAGTTGGGTTTCGCAATAAAGTATCCTTTTACAAAAATTTCAAAAAGTTGGTAGGATCATCCCCCGGAGAGTTTCGCGAAGATCATCTACAAAAAAGTGCCTGATCCAACATATTCCCATCTGACTGGTTAGTGTTGCATGGGAATATTTAGTAGAAAATCTCCGAAGGAAAAACTTCAGAAGAAATATGAGAAGCTGATGAAAGAATCGTATGATCTTTCAAGAAGCAACAGAAAAGCCAGCGATCAAAAAGTTGCTGAAGCAGAAGAGGTACTAAAGGAAATCAATGCGCTGGTTTAGATCGTTCTAACGGACAAAATCCATAAACTTCTTGTGCTATTGTTCAAATAATCGGTAGACATCCTGCTCTTAATACTATGCAGCTAAATAAAGTAGAAATCCAGAAGCTGGAGCGTAAAAAAAGGCTCAATATTATCAATTCAATCACTGGTATAAAGCCAGCGAATTTGATTGGAACCAAGTCCAATGCTGAGGAGTCAAACGTAGCTATTTTCAGTAGTGTGATTCACCTGGGAAGTAATCCTGCCTTGATTGGCTTTATCATGCGACCAACCGGAGAAGTGCCTCGTCATACGTATGAAAACATAAAGGAAAATGGGTTTTATACCATCAATCACATCCCCTCAGTCATTGTGAATAGAGCGCATTATACCTCCGCAAAAGTAGACCGTTCGATCTCCGAGTTCGATCGCTGCGGTTTGACAGAAGAGTATATTGTAAACTTCCATGCGCCCTTTGTAAAGGAATGCCACATCAAAATGGGAATGAAGCTAATCGATGAGATTCCCATCAAAATCAACGGCACCATCATGATGGTAGGTGAAATACAGGAACTTATCATACCCGATCGAGCAGTTGATGAGAAGGGGTATATCGATCTTTCCTTATTCAATTCTTCAGGTATCGGTGGGCTCAACACTTACTATTCCCTGGCACCTATTGCTTCGTTCCCTTATGCTCGCCCAGAAGATGTTCCGGATTTCTCTAAATAAAAACAGCACCTTCCAGAGAAGCTGCCAGGTTTGTGGAAGGCTTTTTTACTGGCGAAAGAAGTCGAAAACGTGTGGGAGGAAGTGAAGGACTGTAGCGTGCGGCGCAGGCGGAATAAGAACCGCTTAGCATAATTTTTGGAAAATCGCCTGTCTAATTGATGTAATTTGGGATTGAATCATTTTTATCTCCCAAATGAAACAAGATAAAACTCAAAACCTGGGAATAGCTCTAGGTATCGGTATTGGTACCGCAATTGGCGTTGCAACGGATAACTTGGCTTTATGGCTAAGTTTAGGAATCGTTTTTGGCGTTGCGTATGGTAAAGGGATGCATCGAAGAGGAATTAAGAATAAAGAGGGAGAAAACCCGGGACGAGTTAACTAACACGTATCTTCGAACCATTAATAATGTCTGCTAAGAAATCCAATCAAGAAAGTAATCTCTTCATCTACGTTTTTGTAGCAATGCTTCTTGCAGTACTGGTCGCGTGCTATATTTTTCTGTAGATTTAGTCTTCCGCGAACTGGAAGAAGAGAATTAAACACAAAAAAGCTACCTGAAACAGGTAGCTTTTTGTTTTGAGTTTCAGTGCTCAACCTCAGAGTTCATCAACAGATCTTTTGTACATTCTAAAAAACAGAAACGGTAAAAATCCAAAACCAAAAACAAGGAAGCTTAGTCCCAGCATTACTGCTGCTCCTTGCAAATGGAAGATTTTCATGTATGATGCCAGCATAAAGAGCATACCAGATAGTATTCCTAGTATCCATTTCATTTTCTCAGTAAGTACTTGATGAGCAAACATCTTATACTTATTGATCAACATCAGCGGGAGAAAAACAAATACCAATCCGCTTCCTCCAGCAAAAGAGAGAATGGTAGCACCAGGTAAATGCATCATCTTGAAGAAAATTCCTACGATACTTGCCAATGCAAACAGGTATCCGGTCGCGTAAGTAAAACGTTTCATAATCATAATTTTTGAGTAATTGAGTAAAAAAATTGTTTCCCTTTGTATTTCATCTAATCCATTTGGTGCTGTTTGAGCGTGGGCCTTTTCCAGTGCTTTTTCAAAAGTCATTCCCTTGCCCATTTCTATTTCCACAAGGCAACAGAAATGATCAATAAGGTCATCCCTTAAAACCTGATTCTTTATTGAGCTCCTGTTTACTTCCTCAATGATTCGCCCTTCATATTCTTCCGGTATCATATCGCTGGTGACGTTTTTAGGTCACTAAAAATCACTTTCTCAATCGTTTTGATAAAATCCCTCATCTCATCGAGTCGCGTCTCTTTTTGCTCCTCCCCTTTTGACGTCAGCTTATAATATTTTCGTACACGCTTGCCAATGCTCACTTCCTCGAATGTCAATATGCCGTCCTTGGTAAGCTTGTGCAATGCTGGATATAGCGACCCATCCTTTAAATGTATTTTTCCTTCGGTTTCTTCTTTTACTTTCTGCGAAAGTTCATAACCATACATTTTGCCGTGTTCCGAAAGAAGCTTCAAAACAATAACTTCTAAAGTGCCTTTTAATAGTTCTTTTGAATACATAATGCAACAATACATCAAATTATGATATATTGAAAACAAATACCTCAATAATTGAGGTATTATTTCAAAAATCAGACTAATGCCGTCATTTACGGCTTAAAACGAAAGCTTATCCCTACTCTTGTGATTTACACTTGATAATACTCGGTAAATGATTTAAATTCAGGACAGTGATAATACTTTGATCACCCTCAAGGTAGTGTCGTATCAACCACTAATAACCTAGTAATGAAAGTCAATTCATTTCTTATCCAAAATTCGAGGGTGTTCTTTTTTCTTATCTCGATTTGTTACACATACAGCACTTTTTCTCAAGACAGTATAAGAAATTTCGAATCACTAAGTGTAAGCGATGGGCTTGTCCAATCTCTCGTGGTTGACATTATAAGGGATCAATATGGTTATGTCTGGTTTGGCACTTTTGAAGGCCTGAGTAGGTATGATGGTTATGAGTTTATCAACTTTCACCATGATCCTTATGATAGCAATACCCTAAGCAATAGCACCATCTGGAAACTATTTGAAGCTCAAAATGGAGACATCTGGGTGGGTACTTACGGAGGCATTAATAAGTACGATAGATCTCGAGAATACTTCGTTCGCCATGAGCACCCCGATCTAGAAAATATGGTGGTCAAGGAAATAATGCAATGGAATTCCGATACATTAATATTAGGTACTTCCATAGGTCTGTTTTTTTTCGACACCATTGAGGAATCTTTTTTTCGCATGTCACAGTTTGACTCTTACGATAAGGCGCAAGAGTTTGCTTTCTCAAAATCTGGAGACCTCCTACTTGTCAACGGATCAACTATTCACTTTCTAAAAGAAAAAGAATCACTCCAAATGGAGGTAGGAGATATAAAAGCCATCCATATTGATGAGAATGACAATATCTGGATAGTCACATATACAGACATACGAATGATCAGCTCCGATTTTTCAACTGTAAAAATCACCAAAGCAGCGTCTTCGGCTAGTTATTTGGCAAAAATTGCAGAGGATCGGAATGGACAGATAATTATTGCGAATGAAGAGGTGTTTGTTTTTGATCAAAGAGGTACACTCTTGGAACGACACAATCACGATCCAAATCGCGATTTCTCAATAAGTGGGAATTCAGCAATAAGTATTGAAATAGACATAGATGGAACCTGGTGGATTGGTACTGCTGGTTACGGTGTGAATAAGTATGACCCAAATCGATTTTACCTAGGCTTTCTGAATCACAAGCCCACCGGCACCCCTTCAATTGGTAGCAGCTACGTCACTTCTTTTTTCACCGAAGATGATAATCGAATTTTCATCGGCACAGCTGCAAGTCTTGATCTTTTTAATAAGGATCAATCTACGGTCAAAAACATATACCCAAAGAGAATCGATTTCTTACTTCAGGGAAATCATCAATTATGGGCGGCGTCTCATGGTCAAATTTTGCTGATTGATATGGATCGGGAAGAAGTCATCAAAGAAATAGACTTGGGACAAGCAGGTGGATCTGTAAGATCTATGAAAATAGATCGTCATGGAAAGATATGGATTGCCTCAGGCGGTGGTTTGAGCAGAATCGATCCTGAAAACAGTAACGATTATCTGCTTTTCATTCCAGAAAATCAGAAAAAAAAATCAGGTCCAACAGATTGGTTTACTTCCATTTATGAGCTTGAGGAAGGAATGATAATAGGTACAACCTCTGGTCTTTTTGAAATAGAATTTTCGACTCAAGCAATTCATAAAATAGAAAATCCCTTACTTGAGCCTCTCAGCGATTCCTTCATTAAATGCATTGAAGAAGACCGAGATGGAATCCTATGGATTGGTACTTCCTCCGAAGGCCTGTTTAGGTGGGATAGAGCAAATAATTCTCTTGCTCATTACACAAAAAGAGACGGACTGCCGAGCAACGTTGTATATGGAGTTCTCCAGGATGAAAAAGGGTTTCTATGGATGAGTACCAACCTTGGATTAGCCAGGCTTGATGATCAAAAGAAAGAGTTTTTAAACCTTGATATTCGCTATGGACTTCAAAGTAATGAATTCAATACTGGTGCCTATTTTAAATCAAAGAACGGGATGCTTTACTTTGGTGGTGTTGAGGGATTAAACTATTTCAAACCGACTCTGGTGGTAAATAATGCTGAGCCTGAAACAGATATCACTGGATTCTACTTACAAAACAATCGTGTAGTTCCAGAAGAATTGGGTATTAAATCAGGTGCAATAATGGATGTTGACACCCTTGTTTTAGACTATAAACAAAACATGTTGAGTTTTGACTTTACCTCTTCCAATCATACCATTTCAGAGCTAAATCAGTATGCCTATTATTTAGAGGGTCTGGAAACCGATTGGAACTATGTTGGAAGCAGGCGTTTTGCCAACTATTCCGCTTTACTACCGGGTGAATATGTATTCAATGTTAAATCCTCCAATAATAGCGGGTTGTGGGATGCTTCACCAGCTCAAATGGTGATTATAATAACAGAACCCTATTGGCAGACTACATGGTTCAAAGCATTGGCTATTGCTTTCATTGCTACTGTCGTATCCCTGATTGTAGGCTTAAGGATTAGGGGATTAAAAAAGACAGAAGATAAACTAAACCTACTTGTTAGAGAACGTACGGAGAATCTTCAACAGGCAAATGAAGACCTTAAAAAGACCATGCAAGAAAAAGAAGAAGCCCAACAAAGACTCATTCAGAATGAAAAAATGGCTGCTCTTGGGGTGCTCTCTGCGGGGGTTGGACATGAGATTAATAACCCATTGAATTTCATAAAGCAGGCGCTGGTAGGCTTAGAAAAGGAGCTTAGCCCCGGTGGAAATAGTGATTCGAAAAAACTGAACATGCTCACAAGTATTATGCATGAAGGAGTTGCTCGCGCTTCGCAAATTGTAAAAGGTCTCAGCAGCTTCAGTCGTTCAGGAGAAGCCTTCGACGAAACATGTGACATTGAATCAATTATTGACAACTGTATCGTTTTGCTTAATAGTAAACTTCAGGGTCGAATAGCTATTGAGAGAAAATATGCAACAAATAACCTATGCATTAACGGAAACGGAGGTAAGCTTCATCAGCTCTTCTTTAATCTGATTAACAATGCTGAACAGGCCATGGAAGGAAAAGGAAGTATTGTCATTGAAACCATCCAAGACCAAAATGAATTGCATGTAATTATTACTGACTCAGGAGAAGGAATAAGCAATGAAAATCTTGATAAGATTTTCGATCCGTTCTTCACAACGAAGGATCCTGGAAAGGGAACAGGATTGGGATTAGCTATTGTTCAAACAATTGTGAAAGAACACAAAGGCGTCCTTAATGTTGCGTCAGAAATTCAAAAAGGATCAACTTTCAAAATCTCATTGCCTATTGATTAAGTAACATCGTTGAAGCTTATTTTTAAAACGATGCAGTCTCTTTCATGTATTTTTTTTATCTTAAGAGAAGTCTATTTTGCTTTATCGCTCCAACTAGGCAGACAATGATGCAGACAAAAGAGATTGCCATACTTTATGTTGATGACGAAGACATCAATCTTTTTCTATTCAAAACTAATTTTGAATCAAACTATCCTGTATTCACAGCCTCTTCAGGGGCAGAGGCATTGCAAGTACTTAAAGAAAACGAGGATAAAATAATCGTCGTTATCAGCGACATGAGAATGCCCGTGATGAATGGTGTAGAATTTATTACAAGGGCTAAAGAATTGTATAATAACATAATCTATTTCATCCTCACCGGGTATGAAAGTAATAAGGAAATAGAGGAAGCCTTGCAAAAGAAGGTAATTCAGCAATGGTTTAGTAAGCCATTTGACATGCAAAAAATTGATGAAGCTATTAAGAATTCTCTTCCTCAATTAAACTAGGTATTTGAGGGGATTGCCGTTTATTATTGACATCCCTTTTTCGTTCATTATTTTTTATCAATTTTGCTTTATGCGCATCAAAGATCACTACCAGTATACCGATGAGGAGTTTGAAAGACAGTTTGAAAGCTTCAAGCTAAAACCCGGCCTTTTTTCTCACGAAGCACACCTCAGACTTGCCTATTTACATATCCGTAAGTATGGGCGCGAACAGGCTGAGATAAATATGTGTGATCAGATTAAAGGATATGCTGAATCACTCGGGGTTTTTGATAAATTCAATAAAACCGTGACAATAGCCTCGGTAAAGGCCATGGATCATTTCATGCAAAAGGCCACTTCTGCTGATTTCCCAGGGCTTATGAGAGAGTTTCCAAGATTGCTTACCAACTTCAAGGATCTGCTGGCTCAGCATTATGGATTTAACGTCTTTGCTGACAAGCGTGCGAAGGCTGAGTATGTAGAACCTGATTTATTGCCGTTTTAATCGTGGCTACTTTCTTCTCCACACCTGATCACTTCAGAAAGTGGCTGGAAGAAAATCATGAGCAAGAAAGTGAGCTTTGGGTTGGATATTACAAAAAAGCTACAGGCAGACCCAGCATTACCTGGCCTGAGTCAGTTGATCAGGCGCTTTGCTTCGGATGGATTGATGGGATAAGAAAAAGGTTGGACGATGAATCCTATCAGATTCGCTTCACTCCTCGCAAACCTAACAGTCACTGGAGCAATGTCAACATCAGGAAGATTAAGAACCTAAAAAAGGAAAATCTACTCATGCCTGCAGGTATTGCCTCTTATAAAATGCGTAACCCGGAGAACAGCGGCAAGGCATCATTTGAACAAAAGAATTTAACGCTGAGCAAAGCCTATGAAGCTAAGCTAAAAGCAAACAAGGAAGCTTGGTCTTTCTTCAACGAAAAGCTGGCACCTTCATACCGCAAGCAGTCCATTTGGTGGGTGATGAGTGCCAAAAGAGAAGAAACACGCGAAAAACGACTCAATACCTTGATTGAATGCTCGGCTCTGAGAGATAAAGTACCCCCTCTGAAATGGGCCAAATGATTACTTCTTCTTCGGATGGAGCTCATCGAAGAAGATATCGCCATTTGGCACATCAAATTCAATCCCTTCCACTTCCAGGTTATTGTCCAACTCAAAAGAGACAGTTCCAAAATCAAACCAGGCATGATCCTCATCCCATTTGATTTCATAGGTGTCGTAGTGCCAATGCTCTAGTGTTGCTCCAAGCGTTGGAGCATCTGCGAATGAAATTCTAAGATCTTCTCCCTCTTTGGTTACCTTAATGTCACCAAACATTGGATCGTTATAGGTTCCAACAAAAAGTGATGGTTCAATAGACGTTGAGGTATTATCTATACGCTTTGCCTGACGCTCTTCTACATCATCTTTATGCCCATTTCTTGATCTTGCTCTTTCTAAATACTCATCAGACCAGTCTCGCATGTCTTTCTTTAAATATTGATTAGCAATGTAATAGGCCAGTGCTGTCGAAATTCCTTCCATAGAATTCGTCAAAATAACAATCCCAAGCTTCAAGTCTGGAATCATCATGACGCGCGAATACATACCGTCATAGCCTCCTCCATGGCTGGCTACCAGGTTTCCATAATAGTCCATAAGTCCCCAACCTAATCCATACCCAGAAAAGTGTCGTCCAGGGAGTGCTTCTTTCGAACGCTCGCTGAGCTTATTATTGTTGTGAGGAGTCCAGAGTAAGTTTTGTTGCTCTTTGTCAATGTATTGAACGTTGTCCCACTCACCTCCATTTAGGTTCATCATCATCCATTTTGCCATGTCTGTGGAGCTGGAAATAATTCCTCCTGCAGCGCTTGAATTATCCCAACTGGCCCACACACCGGGAACGGTACCCTTTGCTAGCGTAGGTTTATGAGGGGTTGCAGCATTGTCGCTAAGATCACCAATACTGATCACTGTATTCTTCATTTGCAATGGCGTAAGAAAGTTTTCTTTCACGTATTCCTCCCATGAATTACCAGTTACGATTCGAATGACTTCACCCGCGGTGATGAACATCAGGTTAGAATAGCCATATCCATCTCTAAATTCAAACGCCTTTGGGACGTATGCTGCTCTTTTGATGATTTCTTCAGGGGACTTATTGGATTTATACCATATCACATCTCCGCTAAAAGTGCCCAGACCTACTCGGTGACAAAGTAAGTCCTCTACCGTTACCATTGAAGAGACATACTCATCACCATACAAGGAAAAGTACGGAAGGTGATCTCTCACCTTGTCCTTCCATGAAAGCTTCCCTTCTTCAACCAGCCTGGCTATACAAGAAGCAACAAAAGCTTTGGAGTTTGAAGCAATGGCAAACTGGGTATTCTCATCTACTTTACCTTTCTTCCCCAGCTCCTTCAGTCCATATCCTTTGCTTAAAACGATTTCTCCATCCTTCACGATAGCTACTGACATCCCAGGTACATTCCAATCCTTCCGCGCTTTCTCGATATACTTATCAATGGATTTTACATCTACTTGTGCATATGAAATGAATGCTAGCAAAATCATACTAGCCATAGATAAAAAATGCTTTTTCATAATTATTCGGTTGATGGTTTGTCTTCGTTAATTGCGCTGAGCAAAGGTTTTTGCTCCACAGGCTTGGAGAAATATTTATCAAAGCCCGCTTCCAGAAACCTTTCTTTATCACCCGGCAATGAATAGCAGGTGATGGCATATATTGGAACTTTTTTGTATTGCTCTTTAGCTTTCAAAACCTTCATCACTTCGGTACCATCCATCAATCCATCACCTAAATTGATGTCCATCAAAACTAAATCATACTGTTGATCCTCGCTTTCCTTCAAGGCACTCTTCGCATCAGGAGCAAGTGTGGTACTGGCATCAAACTCCAGGTCTTTGAGCATGATATTTAGCAGTTTGGCATTAATCTCATTGTCCTCTACTATCAGTATTTTCATGGATTGTTCTGTGGTATTTTTAAAGATCACTTATCACTGGTAATCTAACAATAAACTCTGATCCCTCACCTAATGTACTTTGAAGATCAATTGAACCTCCATTCAATTGGATGAACTTTTTAGCTATTGAGAGACCTATACCCGCTCCTTCATATTTTAGATTTAATCCAAAATTCGCGACTTCAAAATTTTCAAAAATTCGATCCCTGCTCTCTTCTTCAATACCTATACCTGTATCCATTATTCTGATTTCTCCATTGTCCTGTTCATCTACATAGCAAACAATTTTTACTGATCCCTGAGACGTGTATTTAAGTGCATTGTTAACTATTGCAGCCAATGCTGCCTGTATCATTTCATGATCCACTAACATGACGCCCTCATTTTCACTCTTTTGCAAAACAAAATCGAGTTTCTTAAGCTTCGCCTGGTGATGATACATATCAAAACAAGTTTGGGCCAACTCATTGATTGAATGCTGTTTCAAGCGCATATTCAATCGCATAGAATCCAGATCACTCAGCGTAATCAAATCATTTAGTGTCTTGAGAAGTCTCTCTTCACTTTCATGCTGCATCTTCAAAAGCTCATTGGTCTCTTCATCCAAGCCCTGCTTCATCAAAAGATTGGTAACTCCCATGATACCATTTAGTGGGGTCCGCATTTCATGGCTAAGGTTTGACAGTATTCCTGATTTCAATCTGCTCAGAGCCTGTGCCTGATTGCCTGCATCTCTAATCGATATCTCCGCTCTTTTTCTTTCCGTGATATCCAGGAGATTCGTTAATACTTGAATCACCTCTCCATTTTCGTCAGCTATCGGGTGATACATTACATCCAGCCATTGCATGGCTCCTTCAAGCAACGGCCTTTCCACTTCCTTTCGAATTGTTTCTCCTGCAAGAGCTTTGTTGAACTCCTCGGTAAAAGATTTTTTAAAAATATCTGGCATCACATCAATGTACTTTACCTGTTTCTGTGTCAGGTTCACATCATATTCGTTCTCTATGATTGCTATAGATTGTTGATCTGCCATTAAAATCAGTCCTTCCTTATCCAACAGCATGCTATAGATATAGCCATTGTTGACCATTGCTTCAAGACAATTTTTGACTCGCTCCTTTTCTTGCTCGGCAAGTACTTTCTTGTTGACATTGATCAGATTTCCAACCATGCGTGTGATCATGCCATTGGAGTCTCTTTTCATCCAGCCATAAACTTCATAATGTTCATAGCTACCGTCTTTCATTCTCAATCGGTATTGATTGGTATGGTAGTTTTCTTTCTTCTTGAGATCTTCTTTGATTTTTCTTTCGGTATGAGGCAAATCATCTGGATGTATTAGGGTCATTAATTTCGTCCCTTTGAGTCGATCTACATCAGTAGGTAGCCCTAATTCTTCTCGAAAATCTGGATTGATAAACATCATATCTGTCGCTACATCGTAATCGAAAAGGGCTGATTTTATCCCCTTTAATGCAAGCATTCGAGTTTCAGATTCATGCTTAATTTTTTCCAGATTGCGATGAAGTCTGGTTTGATCTACCGTAACACCACATATATATATGATCTTATCATCCTGAATCATCGGTTTGGCAATGGTCCGAATCCATTTTTTGTTCCCTTTCGCGGTAACAATCTCCCCTGCAAATTCATACGATCTATGCTCATCGTACAGATCGGCCACTAACTTCTCAATTTTATCCTTATAGTCTTCAGAATAGAACTGTAAAGCTTTCTCTGCATCGATATCACTGCCTGATTCTAGCTCATGTATTCTATAAACTTCGTCTGACCAGAAGGTTTCGTCACGAATTGGGTCGTAATACCAAGCTCCGGTTTTAGAAAGCCGAGACATATCTACCAGAGACATGTGCTCTCTGGCATGATCTGTTACATCAAAGCCCACTAAATAGATCTGCTTGTCTGTATAGGTTAAATCAAATTGAAAAGAATGAGCCTTTAGTTCAGGGCCTATCATTGTCGCAATTTGGTGACAAACTTGCCCTTCCGCCCTTGCTTGATTGAGGAGTAATTCAAATTCACCTACTTCTATTTCATGAATCAATTCAAAGATGGATGACCCTATGAGTTCATTTAACGTACAGTCAAATCGTTCTGCCCAGCGAATATTGGCTTTCTGAAATGTTCCATTTTCATCTAAAATGGCCATGAATACCTCTGTACCCTTGGCAAAATTCTCCAGTTCCGCATTCGAAAACTCCATCAGATTTATTTTGGTTGGCTTTGAATAAATTTAATTAATAAACCCTCGGGAGAAGAATAGGTTAATTGTATTTACACGGAAGGCTTGAATTTTACGCTACCAGGTTGAGCTTTTTGTTTTTAATACAGCCTTCATTACATCTTTTTGACTTATTTGCCCGATCAACTTTCCTTCATGAATTACTGGAAATCGTCTAAGTCTTTTGTCTAAAAACATTTTTGCAGCTTCGAAGATATTGAGGTCAGGACTTACTGTAATGACATTCTTAGCCATATGCTCCTGTACAAGACCGGTGAAAATGGGCATGTTGTCGTACTTTCCTTTGACCACCTCCTTTAAACAATCTCCTTCAGAAATAACCCCCACGAGCTCTTCATCATCGTTTACTACAGGCCCGCCCGATATTTTGTGCTTCATGAGCGCGTCTACCACCTCGTGCATGGGTTGATCAGGTTTGAAAGTTATCAGCTTTCTAGCCATATAATCCTCAACTTTTATTGCTTGTGGTTCTCGGGATTTTGGAGCTTCTGCTCCCCTGTAGCTCATTACCATATTTAGCTGGATTTAAAGTTTCAAATAGAATAGAATCTACCAAAAAACAATCAAATCACCAAATTAAGTACGCTCTGAAATTAGCTCGAATGGTCAGAAACTATTACCCATTCGTCTCCGAGTCGTCTGAAAAGAAGTGAGAAATGACCTTTGGGATTGTCATTTTCTCTTTGAAGATTCCATTTACCTATCACCGTCCAGAAATCATCGCTCAAAGGCTCCACAATTATCAGCTCAAAGGATAACTTGCCCATGGCTTTCTTATCCGGATAGTTTCTCTTGTAATTATCAAGTGTTTTTTGCCATCCATAGGTGATACCAGCACTACCAATAAATATTAACTGATCGGACTTCCAATAGCCTTCCATGAAACATTCAAGATCCCCTTCATTCCAACAAGACTGTTGCTGCGAAAGCACTTCTCTTATTGCCTGTTCATCAGGATTGATTTGAGCATGGGATGAATAAGAAAAAAAGATAATCGATAGAAGAAAGAATACCCTCTTCATCTTCGCAAGTAGGTTTGGATCTTTGCTTTTAAGGTCTCTTTATCTGTAGTAATATGGGGATCACTATAAATTTTGAGCATCATTTCTCTAAGCACGTCCTCATCGTAGCCCAGCTTACTTGCGATGCGCGCGCAAAACTTGATTTCCTCCTTGTAAATACGTCCATCAATTTTCATTAACTGAACAACGTTGTAGAGGTAATCGTATCGTTGATCATCGGATAGGGTTTCCATACCCTCAATCACGGAAGGATCCTCAAAACATTCGCTGATTTCTTCAGCTGACATTCCATTGGCCTTTCCTATCTGCTTGATCAGGTCTATTTCCTCTTGCACGACCACTCCATCAACACGAGCTAACTGCACAAGCATGTTTAAATGCGACCTTACGATATTTGGAAAATTATTCTCGATGACTTTATAAATAAGTTACTATAGTTTTATACTTCTAACTTCACAAAAGTAAACCCATGCACATTAATCTCAAACTATTTTATTTAGGCTGGATTTGATTACCTGAGGATGAATTTTTTAGCACATCTGTATTTAAGTGGTGACAATGAGGAAGTTTTAGTGGGCAACTTCATAGGTGATTTTGTGAAAGGATCTCAGATGAGCGAGTATCCCGGCGCTATCCAAAAGGGGATAAGGCTGCATAGAAGTATTGATCATTTCACCGACACGCATGAAGTGGTTTTACAAAGCAAAATACGTTTAAGAGAAAAATTCAGGCACTATGCTCCCGTCATTGTAGATGTCTACTATGATCATTTTTTAGCTAAAGACTGGTCTTTATTTTCGAAAATTCCTCTTAAGGAGTACACTGAAAATTTTTACCAACTCATGAATCGATATTTTGGCATTATCCCCAAAGGTGTGATTCACATGCTCAGCTTCATGTCCAAAGACAACTGGTTATACAATTATCAATTTATTGAAGGGATTGATCGGGCGCTGACCGGAATGAGTAAGCGAACAAAGTATGAAAATCGAATGGATGAAGCTTCCATTGCATTAAAAGAGCACTATAACGACTTTCAAAAAGAATTTGACGAGTTCTTCCCGGAACTAGAGACCCATGTAAACAACTTTGAGGCATGAAGGATTTTATCATGGTTGGCTTGGGTGGCTTTATTGGCAGTGCCGCCAGGTATGCAGTCTACTTATGGACCATAAAGAACTATGCAGACAAACCATACTCAGCAACACTCATCGTTAATTTAGCCGGATGCCTTCTGATAGGGATATTAAGTGGTGGATTAATAAAGCTAAATAACCAATCGTCTCTTTTTCTTATAGCTGGACTTTGTGGTGGATTCACCACCTTTTCAACTTTCGCGTTGGACGGTCTAAAGCTGATAAGAGAGGGCCTATTGATGCAATTCCTCTTCTACTCAGCCATCAGCCTCATTGGTGGACTGGCACTCTGCTCTTTGGGGTTCTTTCTGACCAACAGATTCTATCAATAACCATAACTTCTCTCATTTTAACAATCGGTAAGCCAGGTTAATTCCCCTTGTATACCAGATGTATACGCGTGTTTTTTTTGTCACGTGAAGGTCGAGCATATCATTGCTACTACATACAAAGAATACCAAATCATAAAATAAAATAGATCAAACACATAGCATTCTTCTATGCATTGTTTGAGTAAGAAACTTAAGGCAATTCCTCTTAACAACTAGTTAAAGCATCCGTCCTTTGGTCGGATGTTTTTTTATATACTTATATAGTATCTTTTCTTAGATTTTCATCGTTAATAAGACACTCCACTGATCTAATGACGAACTACTACCATGTACTAGGACTCTCAGAAGATGCGTCTCCTTCTGAAATCAAGGCAGCTTTTAAGCGGTTGGCGGTGAAGTATCACCCGGACAAACATCCAGGGAAACCTGAGATGGAGGAAAAGTTCAAGGAGGTCAACAGAGCTCACCAAGTCCTATCTGATGAATACGAAAAAGCCAGATTTGATCTTAAACTCAAGTACAGACAATTTTCTGAAAATGAGCCTCGGCATTATACTTATCGACCTCCACAAACCAATGCCTGGAAAAACAGAAATAGAACGAAGTATGCCAGTGGAAAAGTAGACTACAAGCAAAATGCCATAGCTACAGCTTACGCTTTTGGAATCACTTTTATAATTGCGCTCATGGTCATGGCTGGCGTTTGGGTCAAACAAAGCTATGATGATCACAGGCTGGAAGAGCGACTTGCAGAAAGAAGAACGACTTACGCTGAAGCTAGAAAACATTTTAATTCCGGTGACTACAAAACCGCTTTTGAAATGATGACTTCATTGGATTTTTTCAGAGCAGAAGAACGAGACATGAAAGTCTTTAAAAGCTCTATGTTGGATAAAATTATTGAAAAGGGCGATAAGCATTATGATCAAAATAATTTTCATGCTGCCATTGCACTGTATGAACTCGTGCAGGAATTTGCTCCAGACCTCCCTTTTCACGAGTTACGTCAAAAATTGGCCGAAGCTTACAAGCTTACAGGTCAACCTGACAAAGCAATAACCATTTTGAATGAATTTCTTTTGACTGAGTATGACGTAATTCAAACGCTCGTAGAGCTGGCTAAAATTCAAAGAAACGAACTAAAGGATCCGCAAAAAGCAATGGACAATTTGCTTACCGCCCACAGACTTGCTATCAAGCGATACAAAACTTTCTTTGGTGAAGGATACGCCTTGGTTATCAACGAAAAATACATTCCTGAGTCGCATTATCATCTTTATACAACGCTTGCTGAACTTTATCTCGAACTTGACGACCCTGAGATGGCGATTAAAGCGGCTGATTGGAATAAATACGTATGGCCTGACAGTGCCATTTCATATGTGACAAGTGCGAATTCGTACATTGCAATGAATCAAAAAAGTCAGGCTTGCCTGGAATTTGCGGGCGCAAGAATACGGAACTGGAAAGGTGAATCACCAAAATTTTGTAACTAATGGCTGGGTATTCTAAAAATCCGCTCTGGAAAAAACTAGGGATTAAGGAGGGATATAATTGCTTTTTATACCACTCACCTCAAAACTATTTTGAGCTTTTAGAGGAGACTCCTAAGGAGACCGAGTGGGCAGATGAATTGACTGCTTCTCCTTATGATTTCCAACACGTTTTCGTTACCCAATTGGTTGATTTAACGTCAAATTGGAATGCCTGGAAAAAAGCGCTAAAGAAAGATGGAACCATGTGGGTCTCCTGGCCAAAGGGAGGCTCTAAAATTGATACCGACTTAAATGGAAATGTCGTGCGCGAATTCGGTCTGAATGGAGGGTTGGTAGACGTGAAAGTATGTGCGGTTGATGAGGACTGGTCAGGATTAAAGTTTATGTATCGGAAAAAAGATCGTTAAAATCGTCATCCGTATTGAACATAACCTTACACCGTTGATTATTTAGCAACTCCATATCATCTACCATAATAAACTCATCTTCTTCCTTCTTCATTTTTGCATTCGCTTCTTTCTTCACTTTCGTACGCTTAATTGCATCCACAAACCTCCTCATTTCTATCATATCTTCTAGAATAAGTTCTGGCACTTTGGTTGGCTTCCCATCATCGCCTTTTGCCACCATGGTGAAGTAACTATTATTGGTATGCTTTACCTGATTGGTTTTCACGTTCTCTGAAGTAACCTTGATACCCACCACCAATGAGCTATTGCCAACATGATGTACCGCTGCATCTAACGTCAACAACTCACCTACCTCTACAGGTTGCAAAAATTCTACTCCATCCACTGTGACGGTGACACAATATGTGCCCGCATGCTTACTGCCAACTGCATACGCCACTTTATCCATGAGAGACAAAATAAGACCCCCATGTACCTTACCGCCAAAATTGGCGAAAGATGGAATCATCAATTCGGTAAGCTTAGTTCTGGAAAATTGTACAGTGCGTGGTTCCATGATTAAGGGTATTATTCGTACTCTGAACTGTCATTTTGAAAAAGACTTGCTAAAAATCAAGTAGCTCTTCATCCGACAAGGTCGCCGCTCATCTGCCGACACTTCTTTATCTTCTTATTTAAGATCATCTTCCAAAAGGGCGAGCGGGTCACTACTAATTTACTCTTTACCAACAGGTTATTCAAAAATTTACCTTTCCAGGTTTTACTACCTGATATATTGGGAGGCTCTATCAAATACTCAAATCCCATCTTATGGGTCTCTTCCAGCACGCAAGGGTTTCCATAGAGTATTTTATTCGCATTGGGTACATATATCTGCGAATAGTTCTTACGCTTAGGACGATTCGTACGCTTATTGGAATCTTTGCGCATTTCCAGGTTTTCCGTAGGCAATTCATCATCAACTGTTCTTTCTTTCTGTCCAAGACAGCTGAAGCTGAAGGTTATTAGGGATATTAAAATGAGTACTTGCTTCATTGCATAACCAAAATAGAGAAATTTTCACCAATGATTGTGGGTCGGAAGACTAATAAATTAACTTGCGGCGCAAAATAAGCATGTCGTGAAGTTTATTATCTCTTTCTTCCTAAGGTACATTCCCCGTAAGTATCTACAGCTATTTAGTCATATCGCTATGCGAATAATGGCCATTTTTTACCGTGGAAACAACGTAGAATGCCCTGTTTGTGAATCCCGTTTCAGAGAGTTTTTACCCTATGGAAGACTTACGTCAAGAAGCAATGCATTATGTCCTAAGTGCCTTGCATTGGAACGTCATCGTTTGATCTGGCTATACCTTAAGCGGAAAACTGACTTCTTCACCAAAGAGGCAAAAATGCTTCACATAGCACCCGAACTATGCTTTATGGATCGTTTCGAAGCACTTGATTCCCTCGAATACATCACAGCTGACATAGAGTCTCCATTGGCCAAGGTAAAGATGGATATTCATGAAATCCCTTTCGAAGATGATTCGGTGGACATCATTTTTTGTAATCACGTACTGGAACACGTGGAAGATGACCTGAAAGCATTAAGCGAAATGCAAAGAGTTTTGAGGCCTGATGGCTGGGCAATTTTGCAAGTGCCTTTCTTCTACCCACTTCCCGAAACTACTTATGAGGACAAGGCCATTACAGATCCTAAGGAAAGGGAAAAGGCTTTTGGACAAGATGACCATGTACGGATGTACGGCGAAGATTATGGCAAGCGATTGGCAAGCGCTGGATTCACAGTCATTGAAGAAAGACTCATTGACGAATTAAGTGCAGAAGAAAAAACACGATTTGCTCTCCCGCACAATGAAGTGATTTACAAAGTAGTGAAGTAGGATTTACTCAGAGGTAGTCGAGTCCGCTGCGATGGCATATGTTTTTCTGGCATACGCATTAAAGGATTCAAGTTCATTAATCAAGTCATTTTGGACGGATCCAAAATCACCAAACAGAATTGCACATACATCCTTCATACGTGGATCATCAAAGAATGCAGGCTGAAAAATGATGTCACTTAGCTTAACGTTATATCGACTGACCAGCACTTCATATTTTTCTATTTCAGCTAGTCGGTTAATGAATTCGTAGGAGACTAATGTGTGTTTGGAATCCTGAATGAGGAATTTCCAGGTTGTTGATTTTAAGTCTGGCGTATACACTCCCTTTGCTCTACGAAGTACATCAACTAACGCAAATTCGTCATTATCCAAATACTTATAAAGTGTATCCATGAATACTGTCTGGCGCTCTACGGCGTATCTCAATTCTTTAATATTTTCCTCATTTTCTTTTATGATAGAAGCCACAGAATTTTCGATGTAGTTTCTTTCTGATCTGGATTGCTGCCAGTTATTGATAAACAAGGCAAGCAGAATACCCACTAAAACGGGTACAATATCAACGAGTACTTTCTTCAGTTTCATAGGTAAATATCAATTAAAACTGTATTCAACCCCAAAATACACTTCATATATAAACTCATTTAGAGGGATGATTGGACGATCGTCCAGGAGGAAATTGGAAGTCATCTTTACTTTAAATTGATCAGTGAGTGCATTCTTAAACTCCAGCTGTCCACTTAGTCGATTTCGAAAGTCGTTAATCGTCCCATCTCTACCGGATTGGAAATAAACGATTGCGTTTAAATTAGTAGTTGAAGAGAGTTTGACATCTGCACTCAGGTAGGTGTTTATCTTCCAAAGTTCTTTTTCGATCTCTATTTCAGCTCCCTTCCATCTTTCATATTCTCGAAAGATTCCAAACCCTGCATATATCGCGTTTTTCTTTTGTAAGATATTCCATCGATAGCCTCCTCCTAGCAGCCACCTCAGCTCCATGTTTCTAGATTCATCAAACTGAATCTGTCCATAGACTTCTGGTGTCAAGGTGGCGGCACGATTAAATATTTGACGTAAATGAGCTGTTCCATTGTAAATCAAGGGACCATTTCCAATTTTGAAATAATTGAGTCCACTCAAAAAAACAGTCGCGGACTTTTCGGCTATATACACAACATCAACATTGTTGTTTACTCCGATGTATACATTCTGTTTGTCAACTGTAGAGCTTCGGTTATTGATTGCAAAAGTGGCGTCTATAACTCCTATGAAATAATTGGATGAATCTGAGGCCAAGGATCCCTTATCTACTTTTAAAATTTGTGCCTTCGATAAGAAAACACAAAGTATCATGAGTGCTGGCAGGTAGATTTTCTTACTATCCATTCCGCAAAATTAGGAAGCATAATTACCCCACCAAATAATCGTCAACTTTCAACTAATGCAATTCAGATTGTATACAAAAAAAGGGGCTACAAAGCCCCTTTTCATTTATCATTCAGAATCTTCTGTGGGTGATGATCGATTGTCATTGGAGACGACATCTATCAATTTGTAATATGGATCGATGCCCACTGATGTCGGCTTCTCATCTACAATCACCTTGATTTCATTGTTGATTTGATTAAACTTTTGTTTTTTCAGGTATAGAGGAACTTCCTTCATTTTTCCGTCCACTTCTTTTTCTATAAACACTCCTACTTCTACCCAGTCATTCAGTGGCAATGAAATAAGTGGCTTGCGCCTACCTTCAACCTGATAGCTGAGGCTATCGCCATTCGCATCTGTAAAAATGCGCTCCCCTTTCTCATCAGCTCTATATTTTGAAACCAAGGCTTCCAATCTCACTTCGTATTTTCCATCTGGTAATTCTTTATAAGTTGCCTCAGTCACCTTGTTGTTATAAAGTGTAATCGTTTCCAACATATCTTCCACCAAGTAGACAAGTGAATCAGGTGTTGCCCTTTTCACAAAACCCAGATACTCAATGGAGGTGGTGTATGGAGGCTCCTGAAAAGCAACACTATCAATGTATTGACTCATCGCTTTGTTAAAGACCGATTCTCCTAAATAATCACTTAATGCATACAGCACCAATGACCCTTTGTTGTAATGGATGTACTGCTGATTTTCATTGAACACCAACGGCTTTTCTTTCAAACGCTCAAAGGTTCTACCCTGTAGGTAATTATCAAGTGCGTCCTTGAGGAAGACGCGCATTTTTTCAGATCCATACTCTTTTTCCAATACGCGAAGACTACTGTATTCTGACATGCTCTCAGACATCAATGTTGCTCCTTGCACGTTGGCACCAATGACCTGATGAGCCCACCATTGATGTGCTACCTCATGGGCTGTCACACTAAAGGGATAATCAACTCCTTCAGGATCTTCATCATCTACCTCGGCAATGAAACCGATGGCTTCTGAGAATGGGATGGTATTTGCGAATGATTGAGCAAAAGATCCACTTGTGCGAGGAAACTCGATAATTCTTACCTGCTTATGCTGATACGGGCTGAAATTTTCAGTGTAATACGCAAGCGATTTTTTCACCCCTTTCACCATCCGATCTAAATTATACTCATGTCCTTGATGATAGTATACTTCAATGTTTATATCGTTCCATTTGTCCCTAACCACTTCGTAATTAGCGGATTGATAAGCATAGAAATTCAGAATCTTACTATCCATTTTGTAATGGAAATACCTTCGCCCGCTTTCGACCCACTCTTTCTGGAGGTATCCTGGGGCAATCGCAATTTGATCTTCTGAGGTACTTACGGTTGTTTCGAAATTAATCCAGTCAGCACTCGATGAAATGTATGTATTGCCGAGAGCGGTCGTGTCAAATGGGGACATCATGCGTTCTTTCTCAGGTAGGCCATACTTCTCACGCACCTTATTGTCTACCAGTTCACCTCCCTCCGAATAACCGAATGTTGGGAAGATGCTGCTATTCATAAAGGTTCCATTCGACCTTACTGGCGAGTTGTTTCGCAAAACCGTGTTTTCCTTATTCCATATAGCAAATGTAAACGTGATGGAATCACCCGGATCCATAGGTTCAGATAGTCGGTACAAATCATAATTGTACACGGTATCCTCCATGATCAACTCATTGGCAACAGAAAAGGAAAATTCACTCGGGTAATTGTTATGATTCAAAAGCAATGAATCTATCTGCTCGTCTGTTTTGTTTACGATAACAAACGTTCCATTTGCCTTAAAATCTCTTGTTTCTGGAAATAGATTCATATCAACCACAACATCCGTAATTCGTGGCTGAGCCATGCTTGCATACTGACTATATAGTTTCTCTTGCTCTACCCGTTGCTCTTCGCGTTCTTTGGAGGACACGTATACATTCTCGACGTTGTTTACGTACCAGATATAACTTCCAAGCCCCAGGAAGGAAAGAAGAAATAGAGTAAATGCAATCTTTAAAGGTTTACTAAAGGCGTGAAGTCCTTCTTTGAATTTTAGCTTAAATGTGGTAGGCATGCCTCTTCTCCAAAATGCGATAGCAAACACGTAAAAAGCACATCCCAATAGCAGCCAATAGATTTTGTACACAAAATACCTTCCGATAGAAATCCCGTAACCGTTCATTGGTGAATAGAATGTGCCGGGTCCTTCATTGTATTTGAAGATGGACTGCTCTATCCCCGCTGAATCAAGAAAGCTAATGCCTATTCCCAATCCTAGAGTGACAAAAAATCCTATCAGATAATTTGGGATCAACGTATGGATAAGGATGGCCAACAAGCTCCAAACAACAATATTCCAGATTCTTAGGAGATATAAGTCTTTTAGATAAAGACCAATATCATAATCATAAAATCCAGCATAGGATTGAATAAGGATGCCGCTTATCATAATTAAAATCAGCAACACTGCCTGAATTTTAACCAATGCGATAAACTTAGATAATAGCATGGCCCAATTGGGCATGGGAGCCACATCTATCAGCTGATTGATTTTTGAAATTCTATGCCTGTGAATCAACATTCCCGCATAGAGGTAGGTAATTGGCAAAATGGCAATTCGTGTGAAGACTGCCCCGGCAATATCAAGCATCTGCCAAGTGACTGGGTACGTAGCAGTTCCATATATCTGCTGACCTACAGCCAGCGTAGTTGTTAAGATCAGTAGACCTATCAAAGAGATAATGATAAACGGCCAGCTTTTTACCACAAAAAGAAAGTCGTTATTTGAAAGGGACCATGCAGATTTTAATCTATGAAAGAAGCCATAGTCAAAGGAGACTTTGGGTAGGCTTATTCGCACCATACTTCCAAAATTATTTTTAGTCACGCGCTCACCTTTTTGCTTTTTAAAGCTGAATGAAAGCGGATTGTGAGAGAATTGGAATACCCAGAATACACTCATGAAAATCATGATACTTAACCCTCCCCAAATCAATCGATTGTAAATGATGTATCCCTCAAATGGTAGTAGGTTTTCGTTTTGCTCTGCTACAGTCCAGTATTCAGTATAATATGAGCTAGCTGAAGCTCCGAATGGATCAAGCAGCGCACCCAACTCTTTGTTGTCAAGGTTGCCTACAATCGTCTCTGCTACTCCCTGAAGCAGAAATAGTGCAATTACAGCAACGAATCCCGCAGAAATATTTCTGGAAAAAGTAACGACTCCAAAGATGATTGCACTGAAGAATATCAAGTTTGGAATGACATAAATCAGGTACGGCTGGAGGTAGTTTAGCAGGTTGAAATCACCTAAAAGTTCTGGATTAGTTCCCGGCAAGTACCCACCGACTATGGCTCCCAATGCAATAGCAAGCAAGACAAAGATGGACACAACTAAGCCACTCAGGAATTTGGCAAAAAGGTAATCTGTCTTTGTGAAGGGATATGAGTAAAGTACGTTGCTCGTATTACTACTATAGTCCTTATTAATGGTGCCTCCTACAATGGACGGAACGAGAAAAAAGGCCAGAATGGAAAATCCATTAATGAAGTTATTCAGCGCATTGGCAGAGTTGATATACGCAATTGAACTTCTGGTAACTGTGACTGAATCGAAGATTCCTGCACTAGAAGCCATCGCCAAAGTAGCGATAGCAAATAGGGAACCTAGATAGATATAAAACAGTGGATTCTTAACCCAATATTTTATTTCGAAAGCAAATATTTTCAAAAACATATTGGATGATTTAAGCTTCTACGGATTGTTCTTGACTCAATGTTGTGAAATAAACATCTTCAAGGTTCGCCTCAACGGACTGAAATCCTTCTCCAGGGTTACTATCACTTACCACCCGGATATTTACTGTGTTGTCATCATTAAAATTGGATGATATCACCTTGTACTTGGCCTCTTCTGCTTCCAAATCATCTCGCTCAATGACCTTCTTCCATATTTTCCCTTCCAGCGTTTTTACGGCTTCCTTAGGTGTTTGGTGTGATAATATTCTACCGCCATTCAATATGGCCATATCTGTACAGAGTTCTTTTACATCATCCACGATATGCGTCGAGAATATCACAATATTGTTGGTGCCTATTTCTCTTAGCACGTTCAAAAATCGTTGCCTTTCTGTCGGATCGAGACCTGCGGTAGGTTCATCCACGATAATTAACTTAGGGTCGTTGAGTAGCAGTTGTGCAATGCCAAATCGCTGCTTCATCCCCCCTGAGTACTTCGCTACGTCTTTCTTTCTAACTTCATAAAGGTTGGTTACTTCCAGCGCACTTTTTACGATGGCGTCTCTTTCGGATTTTGATGCCACGCCTTTCAAAGTGGCAAAGTATTGCAGTAAAGCCTCTGCTGACATCTTGCCATACACGCCAAACTCTTGCGGAAGGTAGCCCAGTCGCTTCCTGAATTCCATTTGATTTTCATGGATATTCATATCATCCATGTATATCTCGCCCGAATCGGGGGTTTGAAGCGTAGCTATTGTTCGCATCAGGGATGATTTACCGGCACCATTTGGCCCTAGTAGGCCAAACATTCCTGATGATATCTCCAGTGATACGTCATCAATGGCTTTCACACCATTTTTATAGGTTTTTGAAAGGTTAGAAATTGTCAGCTTCATGTGTCTCGTTTATTTAGTTAGGTTCTCTTATTCTCAGTTGGATATGACCGCTTTAGCAGGTTCCAATCTGTAAGTTTAGTACTTGGTAAATTTAAAAACTTACACTTGATAGGTAGGAAGTGTTCAGAACTGCCGAATGGTCATAAAACTCGCCGAACGGGATTGGGATTAAAAATGGGATTAGGTGCAGTTGTGGTAGTTTAAAGAAGTGCCAATGAATAAGGCTTACCATCCAAATGCTTCAACAATCAGGCTAAAGGAATTGACCAGTGGTAATCACTCGGTCTGTGCGTTTGAGGGTGAGTGTAAAGAAAGCCGTCTCACCACAAGACGGCTTAAAAGAAACTACTCACTCATTCGTATTTTTACTCATGTTTTTCAGCCATTTACATGTTTCAATAAAAGTCCGACAGTTTTGTTTGGTACCCATGTAAACGACTCCTGAATTGTCCAGAACTTCCCATTCTCCTGCTGATTCCACGTATCTTATTTCAAAAGATTGATCATCGCTCCAGAATAATTTCTTCATGATATCCATAGCAGTTAATATTTGATGCTAAGATGACTATCAAAAAGAACGCGTTTTTGAATATTAGGTGGACGGAGAAAATACAGGGTCAACTAACCGATTTTCTCGTTGGCCACATTAGTTCATGAAGAGGTATTCGAATGTTTCTTCATCGAGGGAACCTGAAGGGTATAGCTGATTGTCTTGCTGAAAGGTGGTTATTGCATTTTGGGTGTCTATTCCAAAGAGCCCATCCAATGCATGATTGTATCCTTTTGCTATCAACTGCTTTTGGACTTTCCAGACAAATCTGCTTTGATCACCGAATGAAACCTGTATGATTTCATCTTTATTATTTAGCAACGGGATTTCATTTTTCGCATATCCGGATTCAATTAATCTTATTTCCCCATTGCTTAAGCCCTCATTCTTAAGCTCGCTTGAAGCGATTAACTTATTTTGGAGATTGTTAACTCTCGCAACGAGCTGATTATAATACCGACTGGCATTCACTTCCGCTTCAATGTTTTCATTGGGAAACCTCACATCAAACCCATTGGTTCTCCACTGAATTCTTGCAAAAGATCCAATTTCAATCGCTTTGGTGTAGTACTCATCAAGCAAGCCCTGATCATGATACTGGGGATCAATTTCATTCGAAATACTGAATTCATAGTTTACCGGTGGATGAAACCTTCGATAGTTTTTGTACTGAAAAAAAGCAATTAATGGAAGTGTAATAATTAGTATGATAAGTAATAGCTTCTTCATGGTGTCTATATTTTCTCAAAGTATTGAGAGATTTTCTTGGTCAGTTCCTTTTCTTCCCTGTTTTCAGATTTAAGCATTATGTCTTTGACAAACTTCAGTACTTGATCATTCAGTTTGCTCTTAAATGCTTCATCAATGGCTCCAGAGATGACAACTGCGATATAAAATTTGTGAAAATTTTGAACGTATATTTTGTGTAGATCATAGGAGATCATTTCTAAGTTTTGCTGCTCTGTTTCCATCGCATCCTCCACAAAGCTTTTTATGGCTGTAAGCATCCCGGCCATCATGTCTTGATCAAAAGACTTTGATTTTGAGTAGCTCGCCATGAGAATTCCGCTTTCTTCAATTAGAAATATTTCCCTAACCTGTGGCTGATTAGCATTTTTCAATGCCAGTTCGCTATATGACACGCCTGTCATTAATGCTTTTAGCCTGAGCAGTAGAATATCAAAGGAAAATGCCTGTTCAAATTGCCGATCAATACGTTCGGTCAGCACTTGCATTTCCTGTTGAATGTATTTTTTGATCATTTGACCAACGATCGGGAACAATGCCTGTACTACATCGTCGCGAGATTCCTTTATCTGCGTTTTTAACGTTGAGGTGATCGTTGGGCCTAGTTTTTCAGGCATCACCGTAACTATCCTGTCAAGAATTTGGGAAAATTCTGATTCAGGAATTTCACGATTAGCGAGCTTATCATCTATCTCTTTGCTCGTATCTTTTATCTGCTTGCTGAGCTTATGATAGCGTTCATTTTCCTCTTCGAAGAGGATTTCTTTCAATGCCGTTATGCCACCTGAATTACTCACTTGAACTTAAGATTCTAACTCTTTCGCCAATGTTTGAAGCATCTGAGCTAGCTGTTTTCGATCAACCTTCCCCGCATTCAATCCCTCGATTTGTTTACTTAGATCAGCCTGAGCCGAATTAACATTCTCAGTGATTTTATTCTCAAGTTTCTCGAGTCGATCAATAATATCTTCCTTAAGAGCATCCGACTTTTCTTCGAAATCGCTTTTATTCTTAGCTACTTGATCTTTAATCTCTTTAAACTCTTGACGGTATGCTTGATCATTTGGTCCGAACAATAAGTCTCTAACCGCTTCTAAGCGATTGTCATTTGCTCCACTGCTATTTTCTGAAATTTGTTCCTCAGAATCCTTTTCTTTCATTTCATTCAATTGATTGGTAGTGAGTCTTAGATTGATCACTAAGTTTAACAGGTCTAAAAATATCTCGTTATTTTATAGTTGTCCAATTTTTTCGACGAGCTCAGCTTTATAGCTTTTGCCAATTGGTAAGGTTTTATCACTTATCTCCACACTCAGCTGTTCAATGTTTTTTATCTTATCTAGCCGTATGATGTACGATCGGTGTATTCTGAAAAACTGCTTTTCAGGTAGTGATACCTCCACGCTTTTCATCGTGTTGTAGGTGACATACATCTTACTTGGTGTATGTACTTTGATGTAATCTCCGTAGGCTTCAAAATACAAAATCTCATTCAGATCAATGTTCACAAGCAGATTGTCCGACTTCACTAGTATGTATTGTGAAGAGCTGCTATTTCCTTGAAGTTCCTGAAACAGCCTATCGATAGCTTCTTTTTCCTCCTTCAACTTCAGAGTCGCTCGCTCGGCTTTATGAGCTTTTATCTCAGCTAAATTACGCTCCTGCTGTAGCTCAAATATCTTGTTGTATTGCTTACCATAGTCGTGAATTACCCAACTAAACCTGTTGGTCTCTTCGTCTACCTTGGTCACCAAAAAATCATAATGAGAGGTCTTGCCTGCTATGTCTGTATTTACACAGTCAAAAGAAATGGATTCCTGATAGGGAAGGTCAGCAAGCATTGTTTCCATTCCGCAAAACATGGTATCTCTGTAAACATTGAAGTTGGAGGTATCGATTTTTATCAAGGTATCATCAGACTCAAGAACAGCACCCGTCTCATCAAAAAGAATAACCTGAATTGATTTACGTGCTTCTCTGTTTCTAATTTCCGCTAAGTCCATGATATTTTTTGTTAGATAATCTCCTGAGCGAGGTATAAAAAGGATTCCTCTACAAAGTCACCTGTCTTCGCGCTTGTAGGCTTAAAATCCAATGATAATTCGCCTTTCAATTGCGTAAGAAATTCTTCTTCTACCAAATCGCATTTGTTTCCGAGTACCACTGCTGGGACTTCATTTAGTTCCTTACTTATTTCAAATAAATCGCTCTGGATATTGGCATACGTTTCTTCTCGAGATACATCGAAGACATATAGAATGCCATGTGCCCCAGCAAAATATTTTTTAGGGATTTTCATTGCAGTAGACTCTCCAGCTATATCCCACAGCATCAGTTTCACCTGAGATCCACTTACATCTACTACCTTTTTATCTATTTTCACTCCTATGGTTGTGAGGTACTGATCTGAAAATTTTTGATGGACAAATCGCTTAACTAAAGATGATTTACCGACACCAAAGTGTCCCACCAATACGATCTTTTTTACAATCTCCATATTTATCTTAATGAATCTATTTATCTACAAATAAGCATAAACATCAGGAGAATAAATTAAAAATTTCAGACCAGAAGCCACTTCGTTGCTTCATCTTCGGTATCAAAGCGGCTCATCCTCAATCTGGGGAATACTAATTTGATAGACGAGGACACTACACTTGCAAAGAGATCGCCAATCTTGGTTGAAGATTTAACGGTCGCCACTTTTTCAACCAGATGAACGAGCGTCCTTGCTCTTCCACGCAAAAAGTCATCTTTGATCCATTTTCGAGCATCATTCGCGAATTGCTCAAGGCTCTTCCTGTTTAGCAAAATCTTAGTCGCTATGCCTTTCTCAATCTCATCCGCCGCTCTTGTTAAAAGAAATTGTGCCGTTTCCAGATTTACATGTCCTTCCCATTCGATTTTCACTATTGCATTGACGCTATCAAGTGATAGAGAACTCCCTTTCTTAATTTCAATAATCTTGAAATTCCCCATCCTGTTTCCAGTATTTACTGTTTCTATATATCTCTCTTCACTCAACATATGTGCTCGTTTATTTGACAATAAAGTTTGATTAGAAAACTTCTAAAAAATTCGATTTTTGGTGACACGCATGATCTGCTCGTTGAATGAACAAATTACCCTGATGGAAGGCATTTTTTGTTCTCCACTTGGTTCACATTTCTAAAAACTATTGTTAGCACCAGAGTGTTGATTGCTTTATCAGGCACACAACATTACACTCTATAAAGAGGATTTACCTTCGCTTAACGATTAGTAAATGTAAATTTCACTCTGCTGGAGTTGTGCAAATAGCTTACCCATATAGACGTGTAAATAACTGACCGGACTATTTCTGAAATTGATTCTTTGAATGAATCATCCTGTAAGATTTCACCTAATGCAAGTGAATCTAAAATAACAAATACAGTGTGAGATATAAGAAAAACCGATATCAACATCGGGGCAGAAGTACGCCGTTGATAGAATACAACCACGACCAAAAGCACAAATACAAGAAAAACGGTATTGAGAACCAACTCACCTATTATTAAAGCTGATAGAGTAACATAATTATCCGGGTACGCAAGTTTCAAATTCTGCCAGTTGGATGTCAACCAGTATTCAGAAAGGTCAACATATCCGTAAGCCATCACAAACGGGTTTAGGGTTAGTCCTATTGCAAGTACTATTAACCAACCACCTAGCGGTCTATCATCATCATACGCTACAACGGGGCTGTAGTTATTATAAACATTTCGAGCAAGAAAAAGTGACGCAATTAAAGTCAAAATCGTGAGTATCAATGACCACCAACTAATTTTTGATGAGTCGCTAACTTGACCTCCATACGTTACATTAAAGCTTAAATCATTCTGAATCTTTTCCCTCTTTTCAAGGAAGTCTTTTGCACCTTCCGGGGATAGAAAAGATGAATCTAGTTTAAAAGAATATGACAAGTCTACCCTTCTATCATACCCGCTAGCTTCGCTCCTGTAATGAAATCCCTTCCCTTCAACCTCCACTGCTGATTCCGTGACATTCCATTCTTCCGGCATAATAAAACTGATCCTTTCTTCAATTTCTTTTGGCCCACCCAGGAAATAAGGCATCGTACGAACACTCGGCACTTTAGGGCTTAAATAGGATTCTACCAGAAGACCATATGCTTCACCTATCACTCCACTTTCACCATACTCTGACCAAAAATTTTCTATCTCATAGTTTTCCTCTACAATTAGCTCATTTGTAGATTCTCTGAGTAAATCAGTAATTTTCACCTCCTTTGCGGATTTAATATTCGGATACAAGTTTGAGTAGAAAGTGGTGTACTCGCTAGTAATTGAAGGTAAACTATTGTTCTTGAAATAACTTCGGATATAGTCTGCGCTGGTTGAGTAATAAGTGGTTTTGACATTCATTGACACCTTGGAATCTAATGCCAGCCCATGAACAGTCAATGTTTCCTCTACAAGTTGCTTATTAAACTGAGTTATACCAGTCGGTATTAAATCGTTTGAACTTGTTCTGACGATTAAGCCTCTTTCATAATTAGGAAATTGAATTTCGCTAAGATTGCCACCTTGATTATTGATTGTTGGATCGACATAGTATTCCTTATCTGAATACTGAAAATTCACAACACAATGGTTGAAAGCATATGGAGATGCTTGCTCATGATCTATTGATTCTTTTTTATAGGTATTCACTAACATAGGATAAGCTTCTACTCCAAGTGACCTTAAGATTGCCACCAACAATGTCGATTTATCCTTACAATCTCCAAATCTCCTATCTAACACCACGCTTGGATCATGTGGTTTATACCCTTGAATACCTGATTCAAATCCAAGATACCTGATTTCATCTTGCACGAATCTTATAGCAGCTACGATATTTTCCTCAGTATCATTCTCCGAATTAAATTTATCACTTACGGAATTCGATATATTCTCCACCTCTCTCTCACCTAATTGATATAGCGGAATTGCCCAATTTGCAACCTGCTCCCAATCTCTATATGTTGAAACGTTTAAGAATCTTCCTGCATTATACCATTGCGGAGTATTAGATTCGTATTGGATGAGTTCGGGGTTAATATCTAATATGTATTCATTTCCCAATTTTTTTAGCTCTTTAGCATCATTGATGCCCTTTGAATAAAGTGCTTTATCGGAGAGTATTCTTACAAAAAGTCGATCAACTTCAATAGTATAATCCTGATAATAAGATGCTGAATAGTTTCCTTCAAATATGGGATTATAGCCTTTTAAAGTATATGAGTATTCTATGATATCCCCTGCCCGAACATCCGTTAAATTTATGTATGATGTAATACTCCCATCATACAGATGTCTATTCATGTCGCTTTCTCGCTGAATTGAATTGATGTCTTGAAGATGCAGTTTATCTATTACCTCATCATTTCTCCTAATGACTATCTGATGAAATGTGAGAGTTTGGAATGATGGATCAAAATCAATACTGATATTGGAGTACGATTGAACTCCTTCATCATTTAGGACTTTATAAGCTATGTGAGAAAATGATTCTTCGATAGCAATGTTATCCTGATATTCAATGAGTAAATAATGAATTGCTCCGCTTGTTTCGTGAGTAACACTTCGTAAATCTTTTTCTTTTATCCAGGAAGATGGCTGAGAGATAGTAACGTCTTGTGCCAAGAGCGCAATTGGCAGCATGAATAGGAAAACAATTAACCTCATAGATGGTGGCTTCATTTCGTAAATCAGCTAATATAGCCTAACACTAGAATTGCGTAAGTTATGTAGATACGATTTTTTATCTATGCCTATCATCCTACCAGAAGAAAACGGAATTCATCTTACCACTTCCGCAACTATTTTAGCTGAATATTATCCTTCAGCCTTACATGTTCCTTCTACATTGGAATAGATTCTTCATTTCGTTCAGGGTTTCAGAACAATGGTTTACATATTCTACTGTAGTGTCCTAGATCCCTTATTTCCAAGGGATTGTGGCGGATAGGTTCAGCTACATATTACGCCTATATTGTCCTCCAACCTCAAACATGGCATGCGTGATTTGTCCCAATGAGCAATACTTGCTCGCCTCCATCAATGTGGCAAACGTATTTTCATTGTGAAGTGCGGTTTCTTGCAACTGGCCTAAAATTTCCTCTGTCTTACTCTTATTGCCATCCTTCAAGGCATTCAGATTGGTGATTTGCTGCTCTTTTTCTTCCTGAGTAGCTCGTATCACCTCATCGGGGATAATCGTTGGAGACCCTTTAGAAGAAAGGAAGGTGTTCACTCCTATGATTGGCAATTCTCCTGTATGCTTCTTCATCTCATAATAGAGGGACTCTTCCTGAATCTTACCTCGCTGATACATGCTTTCCATGGCTCCAAGCACACCTCCTCTTTCAGTGATTCGGTCAAACTCAATCATGACTGCCTCCTCTACCAAATCGGTAAGTTCTTCTGTAATGAATGACCCCTGCATCGGATTCTCATTCTTAGCCAAGCCCAGCTCCTTATTGATGATCAGCTGGATGGCCATCGCACGTCTAACGGATCCTTCTGTAGGAGTGGTGATGGCTTCATCGTATGCATTGGTGTGTAATGAATTACAGTTGTCATAAATCGCATAAAGTGCCTGCAACGTAGTTCGAATATCATTGAAATCAATCTCTTGGGCATGCAAGGAACGTCCGGAAGTCTGTATGTGATATTTCAGCTTTTGTGCACGCTCGTTCGCCCCATACTTCAGCTTCATTGCCTTCGACCAGATGCGCCTGGCTACACGCCCAATCACTGCATACTCTGCGTCTACTCCATTGGAGAAAAAGAATGAAAGATTCGGCGCAAAGGCGTTGATGTCCATTCCTCTGGATAGGTAGTACTCAACAAAGGTGAACCCATTTGCTAATGTGAATGCCAGCTGTGTTATTGGATTTGCTCCGGCTTCTGCAATGTGATAACCTGAGATCGAAACGGAGTAGAAATTTCGCACCATGTTGTCAATGAAATATTGCTGGACATCCCCCATGAGTCTCAATGAAAACTCCGTTGAGAAAATACAAGTATTCTGCGCCTGATCTTCTTTCAGAATGTCTGCCTGCACGGTTCCACGAACCGATGAAAGCGCTTTCACTTTCATCTCCTGATAGACATCCGCTGGAAGCACCTGGTCTCCTGTCACTCCGAGAAGCATTAAACCTAGCCCATCATTACCTTCTGGTAAATCACCATGATAGACGGGTCGTGCAACTCCCTTTTCTTTATATATCTTCTCAATTTTAGCATCCACTTCCTTCTGCAAGCCATTTTCCATGATGTACTTCTCGCATTGCTGATCAATGGCGGCATTCATAAAGAATGCACAAATTGTGGCTGCCGGACCATTGATAGTCATCGACACGGAAGTCGTGGGATCGCATAGATCGAAACCAGAATACAGCTTTTTTGCATCGTCAAGGCAACAAATGCTCACACCTGAATTTCCGATTTTTCCATAAATATCTGGACGATGGTCTGGATCTTCACCGTAGAGCGTCACTGAATCAAAAGCGGTAGAAAGTCTTGCTGCTGGTAGCCCCTGAGATACGTAGTGAAAACGTTTATTCGTTCGCTCGGGTCCGCCTTCTCCTGCAAACATCCGCGTTGGGTCTTCTCCTTTACGCTTAAATGGAAAAACGCCTGCAGTGAATGGGAATTCACCTGGAACGTTTTCCTGCAAACTCCAGTGTAAAACATCCCCCCAGCCTTCGTATTTTGGAAGTGATACTTTTGGCACTTTAGTCTGAGAAAGCGTGGCTGTCGTTGTCTCTACTTTGATTTCTTTGCCCCGTACCTCATAGGTGTACTCATCACCTTCATAGTTTGCTTTTTTAGCTTCCCACCCTTCGATGATCTTTAAGTTGTGAGGATCGAGATCAAGTTTCAATTCTTCTTTGGCCTTATCAATTGCGGCTAAAGCATCCTTCTGATCTTTTAGAATCTCACCGGATTTACCCAAGCTGTAAAGCTTTTGTGCTACTTCACGCTGCTCAATAGCCTTGTCATTGTAAGCTCTTATGGTCTCTGTAATTTCAGAAAGGTATCGCGTTCTTTTGGGTGGGATGATGAATACCTTTTCACTCATCTCCTCTGTACTGGCAAAGGATGACTTTAAGTCTGTATCGGTCTTTTCAGCTATCAGGTTCATCAGTGATAAATACAGCTGATTCATGCCTGGGTCATTGAATTGCGAGGCAATGGTTCCGAAAACTGGTAAATCTTCTG
This sequence comes from Ekhidna sp., assembly GCF_039940915.1. Lineage (GTDB taxonomy): Bacteria > Bacteroidota > Bacteroidia > Cytophagales > Cyclobacteriaceae > Ekhidna. The sequence goes on along the minus strand of NZ_JBDVFO010000003.1, from coordinate 61,703 downwards.
CCTTGGCATTCCAAAGCTGGTGATTGCGCTGATATTGCTTTTTCACATCTCTTAGTGCATCCAATGCACCGCGCTTGTCAAATTTATTGAGCGCGATGATGTCCGCAAAATCCAGCATATCTATTTTTTCCAGCTGCGTGGCTGCCCCATACTCTGGAGTCATCACGTACAGCGAAGCATCCGAGTGGTCGGTAATTTCCGTATCCGACTGACCAATACCTGAAGTTTCCAGGATGATCAGGTCAAAGCCCGCAGACTTCACAATGTCAATTGCATCCTGTACATACTTAGAAAGCGCCAAATTGGACTGACGTGTAGCCAGTGAACGCATGTATACGCGTTCATTGAATATCGCATTCATGCGAATACGATCACCGAGCAATGCCCCACCTGTTTTTCGCTTGGATGGGTCAACGGAGATTACTGCAATGTTTTTGTCCTTGAAGTCTACTAAGAAACGACGCACCAGTTCGTCTACCAATGACGATTTACCAGCTCCCCCTGTTCCTGTTATTCCCAAAACGGGGGTATTTGCTGCTTCCTTACGGAGCGCCTCCATCTCTTCTCGGTTTTGATCCGGATAGTTTTCCGCTGCTGATATGACGCGCGCAATTGCTGCGTGATCTTTTGTATTGATTTTCTTGACCTGACCATTCAAATTTTCTCCAACAGCAAAATCACTTTGCTTCACCAGGTCATTAATCATTCCCTGAAGCCCCATGGCACGTCCATCATCTGGCGAATAAATACGCGTAATGCCATGGTCGTGCAATTCTTTGATTTCCTCTGGAAGGATGGTACCACCTCCTCCTCCAAAGAGTTTGATATCTGCTCCCCGCTCCTTGAGCAAGTCGTACATATATTTGAAATACTCCACATGACCACCTTGATAAGATGTGATGGCTATGGCTTGTGCATCTTCTTGTATCGCACAGTCCACGATCTCCTGCACGGAGCGGTTGTGCCCGAGGTGGATTACCTCACAGCCTGTAGACTGGATGATCCGTCGCATGATGTTGATCGCTGCATCGTGCCCATCGAAAAGGGATGCAGCTGTAACAATGCGAATGTGATTCTTGGGCTTGTAAATCTCAACTTCTGGGGTCATGTCGCTTCAATTTTTGAGAGGGTAAAGATACTGAAAATGAAGATGATTCGAATGTCTTTGGATAACCCACGCATTTGAAAAAGGTTCATTGGGTTTTAAATGAAAAAACTAATACTTCTTTGCATTTTTTGGCAAACAACAGAACTATTGGTCTAAGATTTTTCATCTTATTAAAGATTGGGGAGAGAACAATTCGAATAGATAACCATGCCTAAATCATTGGAATCGGCGGATGTAGCAGGTCTGGAAAATTCAGTCAAGTATTTTGGTGAGATTATTTACGTCCAATCCCCCTTACCCCCTTTCTCAAAGGGGGAATCCTTCTTGGTATGTTGGGATTAATTAGAATGTTCACCCTCTTTATGAAGGGTCTATTTTATAGAATCGCACAGATTCTACGAGATAATCAAATTACTATTCCCGTCATAAACTCACTTCCCCTTTCTCAAAGGGGGAATCCTTCTTTAGCATGTTGGGATTAATTAGGATATTCAATCCCTCTTTACAAGGGGGTGGCTCAATTTAAAAATTGAGTCGGGGGATTCGACACACTATCTATAGTTTTGACCCGTGTACTATCTACCCTATAATAAGAACCTGAAGCAGTTCTCGCGTGACCTCCGAAACAACAGCACTCTTGGAGAAGTCATCCTATGGAGAGAACTTAGGGCAGGATCAATCAAAGGGTATAAGTTCAATAGACAAAAGCCTCTGGATAATTACATTGTTGACTTCTATTGCAAAAAACTAAAACTAGTCATAGAGGTAGATGGAAGTAGTCACTATCACGAAGACGCTAGATTGCGAGATGAGGCACGTCAGAAAATTCTTGAAGCTATGGGTCTTATTTTTTTACGATTTGATGATCTTGATGTAAAGAAAAATATGGCTTTTGTCTTAGGTGAGATTTATCATCTTATTGAAGATTGGGAAGAGAATAATTTGAATGGTTAACCATGCCTAAAATCATTGGAATCGGTGGATGCAGCAGGTCTGGAAAATCCAGTCTTGCGCATCACATCAAAGAAAAGCTAGCTGATAAGCGAGTCTTACTGCTAGACATGGATGCTTTTGTACATCCAGCATCAGAGATTCCTAAGATCAGGGATCGAACGGACTGGGAACGGCCCGAGTCTGTTGATTTTGAACGGTTGATCCAAGCCATTAAGGATAGCAAAGACTATGACACGATTGTGGTGGAAGGAATTCTGATATTTGCCAATGAAACCTTGAGAAAGCTATTTGATACCACTATTCATGTAGAAATTTCGAAAGACACCTTTCTCGCCCGAAGAAGACTGGAGACTCGATGGGGAGACGAGCCTGAGTGGTTCCTTGAGCATGTGTGGAAATCATACCTACGCCATGGTCAGTTTCCTGAAGCTGATTTTGTCCTTTCAGGCAAAGCCCCAACCTCAATGCCTGTTATATCCGAAATTTTAGAAAGGTGTTGACTGGATTGCGAGTGGCCTGCTATTCATTCATATGATTGACCTTGTTCCTGTAACCTCACTCAATTGATCAAATAGCACTTGATAACCTGTCCTTCCTCAACACCCTTGTAGTTTTTCGCCTTCGGATATACTTATCTTTAAGCGCTAAACTTCTTAAAATGAAATACCTAATACTCATCTTATTTGTAATCGTCTTGGCAAGTTGCTCGGGCAATGTTTCGCAAGAAGCCTCGCAAGAAAAGCAACAGCCTGAAAAAAAGCAACGACCAATAGCGGTCGACAATGGAAAAATATTTACCGCAGGTAGCCAAAAGATGCTTTATGGCGGTCAAGACAGTGCCCAGCATTTTGACATTACCAACAATGAGTTAAAGGATGAGCAGTTCCATTACGGTATCGGTCGTGAGGTATTCCCCGCACTTTTAGATCCTGAATTTATCACTGTTTCAGCAGCTGATAGTCAATGGCATGATACTACACGTTTTCTGGTTGCCTATGCTGGTGATGAAGTGAAAGCGTATGCAGTCCCTGATCTCACCAGGCATGAAGTGGTCAATGATAGCCTGAATGGAAAGCCAATCATGGCTGCTTACTGCATACTAGCTGATTTAGGAGCTATTTATGATCGCCAATATGGTGATAAGACCCTGACCTTTGCCTTGAGCGGCTATACCTATTTTGATGAAAACGTATGGGATGGATTGGACGGATTTGTGTTCTGGGATCGTGAAACTGAAAGTCTTTGGTGGCCATTGATCGGGAGAGCTGTTTCAGGACCGCTGAAGGGTGTCCAACTTCTTGAAATGGACAAACAGTATTGGAAGGATACCGATTGGGCAACAGTGAAGGAAAAATATCCGAGTGCACAGGTGATGCAATCAGGGCAAGATTTTGAACGACCTAATGCATGGCCTGCATTGACGGATGTAAGCGAGATTGTTGAAACTTATCAATCTGCTCCTGGCAAAGGACAATCAAGGTGAGGTAGAGAATGGCCCAAAATCGCATCAAAAGAAACATAAAAGCTGCATTGGAAGAAACAGGGTTTGGCAGCAAGAGCTTCAGTGATATCGACCGACTGATTCTGGAAGATGGCTCGTTCAATGTGACCAAAAAAGGTGCAGGGTTCAAGGGGTTCAGCTTCTACTATTGGCTGCTCAATCTCCACTGGATACGTCTTTTACTCTATGGAATTATTGGATATTTCATCGTGAACCTACTCTTTGCCTGCTGTTACTACATAGCTGGACCGGAACAACTGACTGGTGGATTAGAACAGCGGACTGCAGCTGATTTATTCATGCACTGCTTCTATTTTTCAACTCAAACGTTGACAACCGTCGGGTACGGATTCATCAGTCCTGTAAAAGGTACCAGCAGCATGATAGCTGCCTTCGAAGCAATGTTAGGTTTACTTGGATTCGCGTTGGCTACCAGTGTACTCTATGGTCGTTTTTCTAAAGCTAAATCACGAATCTTGTTCAGCAAAAACATGGTGGTGAGTCCCTATCAAGGCATCAGAGGACTGAAATTTAGGATAGCTAATCCCAGAAAAAGCCAAATCATAGAACTCAAAGTGCGTGTGCTTTATTCACATCTTGAATTTGTCGAAGGAATCTCCAAACGAAGGTACACACCCTTGGATTTGGAGATTAGCTTCATCGACATGTTTCCTCTGCCCTGGACAATCGTACATCCACTGGACGAAAACAGTCCATTGAAAGGCAAAAGCCAAGCTGATCTTGAGCGAGAACAAACAGAGTTTATCATCATCCTGAAAGGGTATGATGACACCTTCAATCAATACGTACATCAGATCAACTCTTACCGGGCAAATGAGGTGCTATTCAATGCTGATTTTGAGCCTATGTTTGATACGAGCTATGAGACCTCCACAACTGTTCTACTTGACAAGATCAGTGATACAAAGAAGGCATAGTGTCGTGAAGTTGCGTAAGACTTCAAATTGAATTTACTTCCTTTGCTACATGATCCCATTGAAAATAGTCCTACTACAACTCATCCTATTCGTCTCATGCTCAAGTTCGGATACCAATGCTATCGCCCAAAAAGGGCAGGCTGATGTAACCAAGGTGTCTACTTCCGGTTCAGAAAACAGTTATACTTTTTTCGTTACGCTTGAGAGTCCAGATACGGGATGCGAACAATATGCAGACTGGTGGGAGGTTCTCTCTGAATCGGGTGACTTAATCTATAGAAGGATTCTACTGCATAGCCATGTCAACGAACAGCCGTTCACTCGAAGTGGAGGGGCCGTATCCATTGCTCAAGAACAAGTTGTATGGGTTCGCGCACATATGAACAACTCTGGATATGGCGGTAAAGTCATGAAGGGCTCAGTAAAAAGTGGGTTTATCTCCGCAGAATTTCCTGATAACCTTGGTGAAGGGCTGGACCTCATTGACCCACTGCCTACCGGATGTGCTTTTTGAGATAACGCCTATTTTTTTAGCCGTTTAACACCTCCTAATTGGGTTTAAATAATTTTTCAATTTTCACACCGTATTAATTCTCAAAATAGGGTTACAATCGAGTTCATAGAAATACCTTCGTATGATGAACTTGAACAACATCCGCAAAGAAGTGATGCAGACCCTCGAAAAATCGATGGATGAGTTACTCGGTAAATACCTGAAACCAATTGAAGAAATATGGCAGCCATCAGACATACTTCCGGATTCTAGTTCACCTGATTTCACAGAAGAAATTCGTGACCTTCAAGGTCATTCGGCGGAGATGGACTATGATCTTTTTGCCGTACTTATTGGAGATACCATTACTGAAGAAGCCCTTCCAACTTATGAAGCCTGGTTAATGGACATGGACGGTGTGAATCAAGAAAACCGAAATGGATGGACTCAGTGGGTAAGGGCATGGACGGCTGAAGAGAACCGCCACGGAGATTTATTGAGTAAATACCTATACTTATCCGGCAGAGTAAACATGCGGGAAATGGAGGTGTCCACTCATCATTTACTCAATGACGGATTTGATATTCAGACTTCCAGAGACCCATATCGCAGCTTTATTTACACAAGCTTTCAGGAGTTGGCAACTAACATATCGCATAGAAGAGTAGCCAGTTTGGCCAAAAAAGCAGGAAACAATCTGCTGGCCAAAATGTGTGGCATCATTGCCTCTGATGAGGCGAGACATGCCAATGCATATAAAAGCTTTATCAAAAGCATTTTTGAAATTGATCCAAGTGAGGTGATGATTGCCTTCGAAGATATGATGCGGAAAAAGATTGTGATGCCAGCTCATTTCCTAAGAGAATCGGGCGGAAAGATTGGCGATCTCTTTAAGCACTTTTCTGATGCTGCTCAACGCACCATGGTATACACTACTCATGATTACATTGACATTCTGCATTCACTGATCAAAGAGTGGAACATTGAGAATATCGGTGGTATTAATGAAAAAGCGGAAGAAGCCAGAGATTACCTGATGGCTCTTCCTCAAAGACTCGAAAGGCTATCTGAGCGAGTGAAAATACCTGAAAAGCAATTTCAATTCAAATGGATTGCTGGCTAGCTTTCTTCTAAAGTTGCAAAGACGTTATCCAAACTACTTGAAGAGATTTTTTTGGACCAATGAAAAACGAAATCTTCCAACTCACACTTGTCGTGCGAGAGTATGATGAAGCCATCAGCTTTTATACCGAAAAGCTGGGTTTCGAGCTACTGGAGGATACCGTACTCAGTGAAAGCAAGCGATGGGTAAGGGTCTCGCCTCCTGGCTCTCGTATGTCTTTACTTTTTGGCAAAGCTGCCAGCGAAGAACAACAAAAGTCCATAGGCAATCAGACAGGTGGCCGTGTTTTTCTTTTCATGTACACGGATGACCTGGATGGATACTATGCCCAACTCAAAGCGGGTGGAGTAGAAATCGTGAGAGAACCATCTGAGGAGTCTTTTGGAAAAGTTTTGGTTTTCGCTGATCTCTATGGAAACTTGTGGGACCTGATAGAACCTCCTAAAACGTAAACGAACTACTTTCAAAGTAGATGAGTTAGGTAAAAAATCAATCGAGCCGATGCAAACCACCATATCTTTCCTAGAAAATCTTAGTAAAAACAATAACCGGGAATGGTTTCAAGCCAATAGAGACCGCTATGACGAGGCTCATCAGGAAATGATTGCCTTTGCTGATCAGCTTCTGGCAGAGATGAACAAACACGATGTGATAGAGACCCCTACTGGCAAAAAAAGTCTTTTCCGCATTTATAGAGACGTTCGTTTTGGAAAGGATAAAACTCCTTACAAGACACACTGGGCAGGCTACCTACGGCGAACGGGAGCAGATCGACGCGGGGGCTATTTTTATCGGATTGGTCTAGATGGAGCATACGTCATGGGCGGCTTCTTCAATCCAAATGCACAGGATCTACTCCACATTCGAAATCAAATAGCCCAGGACGCCGATTTTTTTCGAGAGGTAATTGATTCCAATTCATTCAGGAAATTTTTCGGCGACTTGCATGGCGATCAGCTAAAAACTGCTCCACGAGGGTTTGAAAAAGATCATCCTGATGTTGACTTGTTGCGCTACAAGCAGTTTATTGTCAAACATGGTTTTGCTTTGTCGGACATGCATTCTTCGGATTTTCCTAAAAAAATGTCAGGCGCTTTTCAACAAATGCGTCCCTTTTTCGATTGCATGACAGAAATCCTAACAACTGATCTGAATGGAATTTCTTTGATTTAAAATTCAATTCGTATTTTTCAGAAAACAGACAGTCACTCAATCTCAGTAAATGATTTTTGAAGCCCATCAATTACCAGATCAGCTATCCCTATATGTTGAATCTATTTTTCATTTTAAAAATTTCATCCCAGATCACTCCATCGAGCGAGTCGTTCCTACAGGGCATATCTTCGTCATCTTTGAGCTGGATGGTTTCACGCGAAACACCTTTGATAACGAAACGCTAAAGCCCAACGCTACCTATGAGCAGGCTTGGGTATCAGGAGCACATAAAGATTACCTCTCTATATCTGCTCACGAAAACTCCGAGATGTTTGTCGTGCAGTTCAAACCGTTTGGCGCCCATCCTTTCCTACACATTCCTCTGGAGAAAATCACTGGAAAAGTAGTGCCCGCAGAAGACATCTTTGGTGATGAAATGCGCTTGCTTCGAGAAGCTATTCTGAATGAAGAAAGTTCTGCCGACAAATTCTTAAAGGCTGAAGAGTGGCTGCTCACCAGGTTTCATGAGCATATGGCACCTCCTCAAGTATTCGTTGAGTTTTACGAAGAACTGCAAAAAGCTCCGGCAGCTAATTATCCATTGATTGTGGAAAACTATCCCAATACACAGAAGCATTTAATAGATCAATTCAAGAAATATGTGGGTCTTACGCCTAAAGTATCACAGCGTATCCTCCGTTTCAATGAGATTCTTCTAAAAGTCCACAAAAAAGAAATGATTTCATGGGCACAGATCGCCTATCAATGCGGTTTTACTGATCAATCGTACTTTATCAAGGAGTTCAGACTTTTTTCAGGGTTCAATCCTGAAGAGTTCATCGAACAGGATTTTAATCAAGAGGATGATCCCAATTTTTTTCCCCTGGATCGGAGAGGTTAATTTTTTACTATGGTGACCCAAAGCCTGTTGCTAACCTTGTCAAAAAAATAAATGACATGGATTTAACAACAGCACTACAAAACATCAATTGGCTATCTGTAATTATAGCCGCAATCTCAACATTTTTAGTTGGAGGCATCTGGTACGGTCCTCTTTTTGGCAAAGCCTGGATGCAAGCTTTTGGATACACGGAAGAGTATCTAAAAAGACGCAGCATTCCCAAAACATTTGGTGGGTCTCTCCTCTTAGCTTTTGTGGCATCTCTCATCCTGGAGATGTTCATAGGACCGGAAGCAGACATAGTATTTGGAACCATGGCAGGCTTTTTCGCTGGCATTGGGTGGGTCGCCACATTTCTAGGCATATTATATCTTTTCGAAATGCAGTCGCTTAAAGTCTACCTGATCAATGCAGGATATTGTGTGCTTTCGCTCACATTGATGGGACTCATACTTGGAAGCTGGTAACCAAAAACATCAAGAAAATGGAAAAGGGTTTATTAGAAAAAACAGGAAAGCCGCTAGAACACTGGATTCAGGTGGTTGCAGATTCGAAAATCGAGAAACACAAAGCAATTATTGATTTCTTAAAGGCAAAGCATGGTTTTACGTATGGGTATGCGAACTTCATAGCCATGAAGGCACGCAAAGCGGATGCAGCCTCACATAATCCGGAAGATTTACTTGCGAATCAATACGCGGGGAAAGAAGTACTTCGCCCGATTTATGACAAACTTGTATCGGTTATTTCTGCATTCGGAAATGACATCACACAAACGCCTAAGAAAGACAGTGTAAGTGTGATTCGAAAGAAGCAATTTGCCTTGATCAAGCCCGCTACAAAAACGCGAATAGATCTTGGATTAAAACTCAAGGGAAAGCCGACAACCGAAAAGCTGGGTGATTCCGGGCCTTTTGGCAGCATGTGTACGCACAGGGTTCAACTCACTTCTGTAGACCAGGTAGATGATGACTTGGCGGGGTGGCTTAAAGAAGCCTACGAGGCAGCGCTTTAAGCTTAAGTTAAGTAGAGCAAAGGATATGCATTCTTTGCTCTACTTTTTCACCCATGACTTTGCCAGAGTTTATCAGACTCTCGATTGCATTCTTTGCCAGACATAATAACATTCAGTAGATGACCCTAACACCATCAGTTCTTTTGAGAAATCCCATTAAATAATCCAATGAAGATGGAAGTGTAATTTTCACCCTGGTAGATTACGATGCGGGTGGGTTACTTATGATACTCTACTATGATAATTCCCCCACCCTTGCATCGAATCTCTAACCAATCAGTTACAAAAGCTCGATAGTTTCTCTTATTATTCGCTGAAAATCGGAAACCCAGTTGCAACTTTTTAGAATGCGAATGAGTCATAAATCTAAATCCATCAATTAGAAAACACTTATAGGAAATGTGTACATTTTGTGTACTTGTTATATTTAATTGAAAAAGAAGTCGAGACTAATAAACATTTCGATGCGGGTGGGTTCTTATGATACTCTACTATGATAATTCCCCCACCCTTGCATCGAATTTTTTAAAACTCTTCAATAACTTGACATCACTAATTTTTGCTGCTGATAATCGATAATCGCTCCATGGGATCGAAGAAAATCGTTTCCCAGGATTCCTAAAACACGCTGATGACTTTGAGATAAAATGCGATTGAGACGACTTAGGTCTGATGCAGAAAAACTGAAGGAACTGCTAGCTAGTGCTCCTTGCATGGCAAAAGATACCTCGGAGGTTTTCATGAGTTGAGATCTACCGCCAAAACCGGTCAATTTATTATCTACATCTATTGAATAGGTGAAATCGTATTTCTTCGATTGCGTGAAATCTAACAGTGAAACACTCGCTCCTGTATCGACGATAAATTTTGACCATTTATCGTTTACATAAGCCTCTACGATGATGATGTTATGATGGACTTCAAAATCCACCGAAGCATTTTCTTTCCCCGACTCCAATACCGCATCTCTGGTACATCCACTTAGGATAAAACCAATCAAAAAAGCTATTGTCGTTTTGTGAATCATTACTAGCTGAAACGCATACGCATATCATTCAGCCAATAGGAAGGGACAAACAGGAAATGAAGTGATGAAAAGTTCAATGACCTCCCATTGACATAAAAAACTTCCGCTATGTCTTTACTTTTATCGATAAGTATTCCTTGATATCTGATGCAAAACTCCTACCTGAGACAAGTTTTGTTGCATTGCATAACTCAAATTCATACTCCCCTTTTCCAATGTATTGGACAGCATTGATATTTGTCAGGTTGACAATATACGATCGATGGATGCGAATAAATTCCATGTTGCTCAACTCTTTTTCGAGTTTCTTCATGGTCTCCTTATAAATGTAGAATCTGCTCTTCAGATGAACCTTACAATAATTACCATGTGCTTCAAAAAGTAGGATATCCGGATAGTCAATGAATACATCCCATCCCTTTTCTGTGATCTTTATTTGATTGACCTCTGACTGAGAAGGCTGTTCTTCTCGTTTCATGAGGTCAGAAATTTGCTGATTGATGACCGAGGATCTTCGAAGAGATACAAATTCCTTTGCTTTCTCAGTCACCTTATAAAATCTTGAATTTTCGTATGGTTTTAGTATATAGTCAATGGCATTATACTCGAATGCCTTCAGTGCAAAATCATCATAGGCAGTGACAAAAACCACATACGGATTGCAATCTGACGGCAATTGAGAAAGCACATCAAAACCCGTTCCATCTGGCATTTTGATATCTAAAAACACCACATCCGGCTTTTTGAATTGGAGCATCTTCAGCGCTTCTTCCACGCCGGTGACCTCACCCACTATTTCAAAAGTTGGATCATTCTTAATCAGTTTCTTGATTCTCGCTGAAGCATAGGGTTCATCTTCAACTAGGGCTACTGATATTTTCATTTTCTAGGGTTTTCTTACTTATCCTGATTTCCACAATAAATCCACTAGTTGCAGATTTGGAGTTGACATTCAACTCGTATCCCTCTCCATAAGATGCTGCGAGCCTTTGATTTATGTTGGATAAACCAATCCCAAAGGAAAAGCCAGCATCATTCTTTTTTCCTTCGCCATTGTCTTGGACTTCAATTATGACAGATTCTTCATTTTCGTAAGCTTTAATTGCTATTTCACATTCGCCTATCTTATTATAAAATCCATGCTTTACTGCATTTTCAACAGCTGGTTGCAGGAGAAGTGTAGGTACAAGGACATGTTTTACCTTAGCATCAATCGCAAATCGCGTAACTAACCTTCCTTTAAATCTTATTTGCTCAACCTCCAGATAAAGCTTCGCCAAATCGACTTCATCTTCCAGCGTGATCATTTGAATGTCTCCATCTTTCAGAATTTTCCGCAAAAGCAATCCGAGTTTTGCTATCATGCGCTGCGCCAATGGGATATCTTCTTCCATAAGAGCTGAAATTGTATTGAACGAATTGAATAAGAAATGCGGATGTAATTGATTTTTGAGTGCGCTCATCTGGGCTTTTACTAAATGAGCTTCAAGTTGCACATTGCGTAGTTTGGCTTTTCTTAATTTTTTCTTAGAATGAAAGTGAATGAGTAAAAATGAAATAACCCAGTACTCTACGAAAGTCTTTGACAAACCAAGAACACCAGACTTGACATCTAATTGGAACTGGCCTGCGAAATCTAAAACATATGCAGTGTAACACCCTCCATTGTAAATGAAGAGGCCGAGTATCTCATGTGCCAATGTAATAGCAATTCCAAGCACTGCGTATGCAGCATTTCTCCTCACTACATCCGTTACTTTATTCGCTTTCAAGAGCAGTTGAAAAAGTAGCGGAGAAAGCGCAAGCCAGACACTGTTATTCAATATAGGAAAGATGTACACTGCTTGATCCAGATTTGCTACTGATTCCGGGTCAGATTTGACAGATAGTAGCAGGTAGGTCTGTAGTCCGGTAAGAATTGCTACAACAATAGTAGCTATCAATGCGCTGCTAAAACGAATGGGCAGCATCCCAAAATATCTCTTTATACCATTGATCATACGCTGCAAGTTCACGCAAAATCATAGCCTATGGTTTATTTAATATTTGAACGGGATATTTAATGATGAACAGGAATTCAAACCGTCCTGCATGTACGTATCTGCCACTCGAACGGCATTCCTGCAATTGACTTCTCTCACTCGTTAACCAAAAAAAAATCCCAACCAGAAGGTAGGGATTTCATACGACTTAAACTCTACTACTGGATAAAGTCAATCTCCAGATTTTTGATATCATTCGGTACAAATGGACTCATTCCTGAAAGGTCAACGAAGCTATCGCTGAAGCTTGCTGGCTTATTGTCCGTCCCGGAAGTAATGAATCCGTCATTATTGAAGTACGCAGGAGACAATGCCTCTGCGAGTATTGCATCAATGATCGCTTGATCCAGGTTTGCTACCTCATTGATCTCTGCCTCCAGTACTTTAAATACAGAGTATTGATCTCCCGGCTCAAAAGTATTGACAGTGACGGATGATGGTGGAAGCCATAGGTTTGCCACACCCAAATCCGTTGATTCATCTCCTCTAGCTACAAAGGCATAATTACGTCCTCCGGTGAAGTTGGGATCAATTATCTCAATGTTTGGGTGATTGGAATTGCCCCTTACATCAACCACGTCGCCTTTCTTACCTACAAACATCTTCAGGTTGTCAATATCTCCGTTTTCAACTACTTCAATTCCAGCTATAGAGACAATCATTGTAGCATCATACGTTGCATCATCTTCGCTATAGTCGATTCTAACCAATGCATTTGGCTCACTATCTTGATCAGATCGATCAATATTGTAAGGTTTTAGAATGGCAAATCCCTCCACCGGGTCGTTGTTCCACAAGAGCTGAAGCGCCATCTCATTGGCTGCCACATCTATCATGGTCATTTCATAATCGTAAGAAACACCTCCGCGTGTAACTCCTTCAGTAATGTCTATCCGCTTTTCTCGCTCGTCGTCTTCACTTTCAAATGTGTATGATCTTATATTTTGAATTTCCAAGGCCACTCCCACCAGTAAAGTGAATTCGATGATTTCGGCAGACTCTTCGCCTATGTTAATAAAGTGTCGTAGGCTTTCATAGATTTCATTGCCTTCGATTACACCATCTCCATCCCCGGAAACTCTACCACTCAACCCTCCTGCATTTGCACTGATGGATTGAGGAATTTCTACTGAAAAATCAGATGGAATGTCTACTGAGCTTTTAACCTCATCATCACTCCCGCATGATGTCAGAAACAAAAAGCCAGCGAATAAGAATAATAATTTAAAATATTTCATAGTGGTAAATTTTAGTATTAGTACAAATTTTAACGCAACCACCCTACCCAGTTTAGATAAAAATATTAAAAATCACCCGCTGTTCCATTTCTACTTACTCAAAAATGCGGGTGCGGATTTGACATAAATGTGATTAATCGATTTAATTTCGAGGCAAACGCGCAAACGATGATCGAACATAAGGGAGCTAGCATACAGGAACTTTTCTTTCAAAAAATTGAAGAAGAAAGTACCGATCATTACCTCAAGCAGGAGGAGTTTTCGCCAAGTGAGGAGGAGACCCTTAAAAATGTGTTCCTTAAACCGTTTACAGCCTCAACAAACACTTATCAGTTTGCACACAATGTGGACTTGGAGCTTAACGTGCTATACAAGCTTTCGCAGGAAATAAAAAACAAGGAAACCATTGGTGAAACCTATGAAGGAATCATTTCGCACCTGAGGACCAGTTCTCGACACCCAAACATCAAAGAAGGCGAATTATTCATCGTACGTTTTAGCGACATTTTTATTGAGGATAAGACAGTGGATGGGCTCGGGATTTTTAAAATAGAAAAGAAAGATCCGTTCATTGAAACTCCAGATTGGACCAAGGAGCCAACTTTACTTTTTAAGGAAGGCATAGGTGAAAAGAAACTTGATAAAGCTTGTCTCATTCTATTTGATGAGGACCCATTCACCATTCTTGCTTATGATAACAACAATAGTGAAGCAGTCTACTGGAAAAACGATTTCATCAACCTCGACTTTAAGAAAGATCATGTAAACAACACCAATCATTTTCTGGAAATGACCAAATCATACATTACTTATCAAATGCCAGAAGAGTTTGAAGTATCCAAAACAGATCAAATTGATCTGTTAAATAAATCCATTAAGTATTTCAAAGAGGCAGAAACGTTTGATAAGGGAGAGTTTGAACTATCCGTTTTTGGGCAAGAAGAGGAAGCCGTTAAATCATTTCGCTATTTTGATCAGCAGTATCAGGAAGACATGGATTTAGAACTTGAAGATAATTTCAAGATTGCGGTTCAGTCAGTCAAAAAGCAAGCTCGGATTTTCAAGAGTGTATTAAAGCTGGATAAAAACTTTCACGTTTATATTCATGGCAATCGAGAGTTGATCGAACAAGGCATTGACTCTGATGGGCGTAAGTTTTATAAGATTTATTATGAAAATGAATCTTGAGGTTTTGGTACGCCTCCTGGTTCAGCTGATAAATCTTCTATATTGACCTTGTTCCTGTTTAAGAAATCTATCGTTTCCTTCAGGTATGCATCCAAGGTGTTCGCGGACTTTTCTAAATATTGGGCAAACTCACGTTCTCTCCCATCCAACGATTCAGGATCCTGCAGTAATGAGGACAGTGCAATACAATTAGTTAATGGCCTTCTGATTTTGTGCGATAAGTCAAAAAGCATCTGTTCCAAAACCTCAGAATAAAGCTGCTTTTGCTCAAACGCTTTTCTTACCTCTGTAATCTCCTGTACCGTACCCATCATTCGAACGACCGCTCCTTTCTTGTCCACTGTGACTTGTCCTGCGGTTTCAACCCATATAAATTCTGTTCCTCTTTTTACTCTGTACTGGATAGCATTGTGCTTTCCATTCAACCCTTCGGCGAGCGTATTTTTCACAAGCGCTAAGTCTTCCTCATAAACGGCACTTTGCCATTTTTCAATTAAAGCTTCCGCACCACACTCATCCAGTCCAAATATTTCATACATCTGAGGTGACCAATAGAGAGTTCCATCTTTGACATCCCAATCCCAACTACCCACTTTTGCCACTTCTTGTGCTTTAATCAGTCTTTGCGTGACTAGACTAAGCTTTTTATCTCCATCCTCAATCAGCTTCCGCTGAAGGATATTCTCTCTTCTCAGTTCAATTAAGGCTACCACCCGCCTTCCAAGAATTTGCAGCACCCGCAATTCATTTTCACTAAGTTTTCTTGGCTTATCATCAATGATGCATAGCGTTCCTAAAGCAAAATTGTTTTTTGTCACCAATGGGAAACCTGCATAAAACCTAACATTGGGGTCGTTTATCACAAAAGGATTATTGGAAAAGCGTGGATCCTCCAGGGTATTTTCCACCACCATCACCTCATTCGGGTTTTCTATCGTAAAATGACAAAAAGAATGCTCTCTGGCCGTTTCACTGATATCTATCCCTTTTTTGGCCTTAAACCACTGCCTTTTTTCATCTATAAGCGTAATAAGAGAAATTGGCACCTGACACAGGTCAGATACCAGCTCGACTATCTCATCAAAATCTTTTTCAGATTCTGAATCAAGAATACCCAAACTCCTTAGCTCCTCTATTCGGTCTTGCTCTGACATATGCTATTAAAGATAGGGATTCGATTCATTTAGAACTTTCTCTTTCTACTAACTAATCTGATTCTCACTCCAATTTGGCTTTTTCTTCGAAGTGACAATGCGCCGAAGCATAACCTACACTACCAGAGAATGTTTTCGTAAAAAGATATTTAGAATCAGTCTTTAGAACAAATGCTTTCCTTCAAGCTTGTAAAATAGAATTTTTCGAAATTCTCCGGGCTCCTTTCCATTTAAGAGTTTAAGCGGTCCCTTCTCCTCAATCAGCTTGGCGAATCGCTCCTCAGACTTATCAAAGGCCTCTTTATCAGGGTATGTCGTTTTAAGAATAAGGTGAAATGGGGCATCATCACTTGCTTCAACTTCAATTATTTCAAACGAAGTAATATATCCGCTATCCAGTGCCATTTTACGAAGAATCAACCAATTATTTTCATAATAGAAAACAGCTTCCTCTCTGTTGTCATTCTGTATTTGCACAAAATCCAATGTTGAAACTTTCGCAGGCTGAGCAAAAGCCAGCATTGCGCATAGTAGAAAAAAAACTGGCGGAAAAATTCTCATAAGTAGTGGGTTTCAATTGTTAAACTACGTAAAACGAGTCAATCAATGCTTGAGTTTTTTCTGTACGAGCTTTCGCTGATACCTTCCTTGCACGATATCAATCACTACCAGAATAAAAATGATAAAGTAAAAAGTGGTCTTACTCATTGGTGTAATCTCATTTCCAAAAATCTTCAGATGAGCTAAATGCCCTCCCTCTGAAAGAAGCATCACTCCTACCAAAAAGAGAATGAAAAGCCCAAGCACTTCATAGAGTCTATTCTTTGCCAAAAACTTTGAAACACCGTCTGACAACCAGATCATGAGTCCGCCGCTAATGACAATAGCTGTGGCCATTACCCAGAATACATCACTCAGCGCCATTGCGCTTAGGATGGAGTCAAATGAAAATATAAGGTTCATTAACACAATCATTGTGATGGTTTTAGTCACACTCTGCCCCCTTTTTTCATCTCCAGCGTGCTCTTCCAGATACACGAGATGAAATATCTCTTTGACAGCTGTGTATAGAATAAAAGCCCCTCCAAAAAGTACTATTAAGCTATGAACACTAATAGCTCCGGAAATAAAATGAGAATCAAGTTCCAAAAATGGATCTTGAAAATATTTGATCACACTCACCAATACGTATAGCAAAATAATTCGCAACGCGATAGCGATACCAATACCTACAGATCGTACCATCCGCTGCTTCTCTAAAGGTGCGCGTTTGGACTCCAGTGAGATGTATAATAGGTTGTCAAAACCGAGAACGGCTTGCAAGAGAATGAGCATTAAAAGTGTGAAAATATTTTCTGCCATGATCAAATCATTAGATTGTAAGAAACAAAAATGTAAAAATTGCTGCAACTACGTGCGATTGAATTTCATTAGCCGTCTCCTCAGCAAGTAGCTCGTACGCGAATTTGCAATTCAATGAGTAATTCCGACGTGCATAATTTTTCCCTTCTCGGTCTTTGCCACATCGATGATATTTAATGTCGACGAATTATCCTGAATAAATTAACTTCACCCATGTGAGTGCTAACCATTGAACCAGCTAATTAGAAAAATACTGCCAGCGACTGATCGGTCGCTTAAGATCGAGAATCGATTATTTGAGATCACCCTAGGATTGACCGTTTTGGTCTTTCTATTTTGGTCAATCTATGGGCTAGTTGTTGGGTATCAATACTTTGTTCAGACTGTCTATATAAGTGGTACATTCATTTATGCCTCCTTATATTTTTTCCAGAAAAAAGGAGTTGGGTTTCGTATGCTTACCCTGATTTACTATTATCTTATTTTATTTCTCCTCGGCATTTCATGGTTACCATCCGGAGGAATAAAAGCCGCTATCCCTACGTTCCTTGTTCTTGTTTTTCTATCCGGCCTACTGGTTCTTCCACTCAAAGACTACCTCATCTTTATCCTTGCCACTTTCGCCCTAGTCCTGGGTTTAACACTGTTTGAGATTCAGAATCCATCAAGTGCAGCACCCTACCTAAGCAATGATTTGCTTATGCAAGACCTAGCTATTGCGACATTAACCTCTTTGGCAATTATGGGTATTTGCCTTTATGTTTTTAAGAAAAAGTATATCGATGACCGAAATGAACTTAGGAGAAGAAATAAAGAATTGGAACAAGAAAAGCGAAACGCTGAATCTACGGATCAAGCTAAAACCACCTTCCTTGCTACCATTTCGCATGAAATGCGAACTCCCTTAAACGGCATTGTAGGAATGACCGAATTATTGTCAAAGACAAAAATTAACAGTGAACAAAATGAGTTGATAGACAGTCTTGTTTACAGCAGCAATATCCTACACGGATTGATTAGCAATGTACTGGACATTACAACGATTGAAGCAGGTAAACTGAAGTTACAAATAAGTTCATTCGACATACTGAACGAGCTGCAAAGTGTCTGGCAGGTCTTTAATAAAAAAACCAGCGCGAACAGGAATTTAGAAATAGTAATTGATTTAGATGATCAACTGCCTAAATATGTAACAGGTGATCTTGCGAGGATCAGACAGGTATTGGTAAACCTGATGAATAATGCCGTCAAGTTTACCTATAAAGGTTCAATAACTTTGAAGGTAGATGTATTAGGTCAAGTTGGTGATGTTGTCTCTATCCAATTTTTAATCATAGATACAGGTGCTGGAATTCCGCTTGATAAACAACCTCATCTTTTTGAAACCTTCTACAAAGGCACTGATACTGATGGGTATGAGGGCACCGGACTTGGCCTTTCAATTGTAGAAAAGCTCGTGAAGCTCATGGGGGGTAAGATTGATTTTCAATCCACACCACATGAAGGATCTTCCTTCTTTTTCACTTTACCCTTAGGCATTTCGCAAAAGGACGACTTTGAAGACTTTGATCAAGTCGAAATACCAGGCCTTAGCAACCTAAAGGTTTTGATTGTAGAAGATGTCGAGATTAATAGATTGGTGGCTTCAAAAATGTTGTCCAGTTTAAAAATAAAAGACGTTGATATTGCCATAAATGGTACAGAAGGAGTTCAAAAAGCTCAAGAAAAATTGTATGACATTATCTTGATGGATCTCCAGATGCCAGATATTTCTGGCTTTGAAGCTTCAAAGAGAATTACAGCACACTATAAAGAAGCTAGCCAAAAGCCAATAATCATCGCTCTCACGGCAAATGCGATGAAAGGAAGTATGGAGGAATGTCTTGCTGTAGGAATGAGTGACTATGTCTTAAAGCCAATTAAGACAGATACCTTGAAGCAAGTTTTGATTAAATACCTAAAATAAACTTGGATGATCATCTTGAACTACCTACTCTTTGCTATTTTCTTATGCCTTTCAATCATTCATGTCAGCTGGGCTCTGGGCAGCTCATGGGGATTTGAAGATGCCATTCCTAAAAATGACAAAGGTGAATGGATGCTTAAACCCAAAAAACGCGATAGCCTCATCGTTGGGGCAGGCCTTTTACTCTTTGGCCTTTTCTATTTGATCACGGGAAATATTCTCCAGATTTCACTTCCTCCATTCGCCATCAAAGCTACCAGTTGGATGATACCCATTATTTTTCTTTTTCGAGCGATTGGTGATTTTAGATATATCGGGTTTACTAAAAAGGTGAAGACGACAGCCTTTGCAAGAAAGGATACGCTCTTTTACTCGCCACTCTGCTTAAGTATCGCTGTGATTGGTTTCATCCTCGGAATATCATAACTTATCCTATTCATTTTGCGAAATCCAACAAGTATGCCCATTGCGTATGTATATACATCTATCATTAAAAGCTAAATAAATGTTGAGTGAAAAAACAAACACCCTTAAATGGAGGGAAGTATATAGTCTTGCCGCGCTTAATGCCGCGGTAGTCATTAGCTGGATTGCATATCATGAGTACCAGCCAGTCTTAATGAAGAATCTGGGCATCACACACCTGGTTGATTTCATGATTATCGCTAAAGCAATCATTCTGGTAACTATTCCGCCAATTGCCGGATGGCTTTCTGATAAAATCCTTAAAAAGAACGGCAAATACCTAATCATATTCACTGTAGGAATTGGAGCTACGGCCATGGTTTTCATGGTTGTCGCCACTTTGATAGGCACTTCTCATATCATGGATGTCACAACCATTGTCCCATTTATGATTGTGATCTGGCTGATCAGTATGAACCTATTTATAAGTCCAGCTAATTCAATGATTGAAGCGTTTGCGCCAGTGCAGCAACTTCCCATTGTTGTTGGAGTTCTCTTTCTTGTGACGGAGCTATTGTACGCACTGGAGCCTGTGGTCGTCGCCTTGGTACTCTTCTTCGGGGACACATTGACGTTTGTGGTTGGAGGTGTCCTGATCTCCGTGACAGGATTCATCTTTCATAAGGTTTCGAGAGATGAAGTAATGCAGCGAAAATCTGAATTGATTGCCAATGACAGAGTGAAAAAACAAACGCCCATTTCTTACCTGGCAATTGTCATGGTTGGACTATTCTTAGGGTTGGGAAAAGCATTTCTCGTGGAGTTTTTGCCCGAGCATTTTGCTACACGGTTTCCTAATTTCACAGAATACGAAGGCTATATCTCATTTGCCATTCTTGGTCTCTGCGCCATTTCAGGATTTCTTATAAGTAAACGCATCTCCAGAGCTGATTTGAAAAACGTAATTATCAGCAGCTTTATCGTCCTGGCCGTTGGTGTTTTGGTCATGATTTTTTCATCCAGTCCATATGTGACCATACTGGCTGCTCTCATCATTGGAGCTGGTTTTACAATGGCCAATATCAGTGGACTGCCCTATGTAATTAAGCATCTTTCGGTGAGACACGTAACGTACGGTGTGGGCATCTACATTGGTGCTTCAGAAGTTCTGACAGGCCTTTTTGAATACATGCTTAGATAAAAAAGCTGCAAGTCTTTTGAAAGCCTCAATGATATTGGGGCTTTTTTATTGTTCACCCTAAAATTTTGTGTGTTCACAGATAATATTTTTGTCTACTTTGTCATTCGATCACTTTTGAGGCATCATCAAAACTGAAACAAATGAAAAAGAGATCAATTGTACTTCTGGCCGTATTGGCCGTTCTTCTAAACTCGTGTGTGTATTCGCTTTTTCCAATCTATACCGAAGATACCTTGGTGTTTAAAGAGGAGCTTCTTGGGATGTGGGATCTTGGAGACAACTCATACATGATCTTTCAACGTGGCACCGATGAGGATGATCAAGAAGAAGAGAAGGGAGAAGATGCCTATAAATATTCAATAAAAATAAAAGAAGGATTCACCATGAGTTCCAATGATCCGATTTCCATGGTGATCAAGGGAGATACAGTATACGATGAGGATCTAATAAGGGAAGAGATGCTCAGGAGAATGGCGAAGAATGAGGGGAAAAATACCCCTGAATCCAAGGGTGCTTCAAAGCTCATTGATAGGGGATCTTCAGTAGCGAAGAGGAAAAAGCTTGAATATGAGGGAAGTATTACTGTATTTGAAGAAAAGAGCTATCAACTAACAGTGGTCGATGAAGAAAAGGGGTCAGAAACTGCCTACACTGCCCATCTTGCTGATATAGGTGGCGATTTATTTTTAGACCTTTACCCCATTACAAATTACAGTTCCAAAGACTTTTCAGACAACTATTTTCCCGTACACACCTTCTATAAAGTGGAAATCACAGAGGATACGTTCACCATGATACATTTCGATTTAGACAAGCTTAACGACTTGTTTGAAAGTAATCTGATTCGCTTAAGACATGAGAATGTTCAAGGAACCATTCTGATTACCGCTCAACCGAAGGAACTCCAGAAGTTTTTTGACAAGTATGCAGATGATGAATCCGTTTTTGATAACACTGAGACGTATAAAAGAGCATCGCTGTAATGAGAAAAATCAAGAGCATCTTGACCAGCCAATGGCTACAACACCTGACATTTTGGGTGTTGTCTTTCTATGCTATAGGAAGCTATTTCTCAATCTCCAATGAATTGAAAATCATCGATTTCATATACGCTGCGTTTTTTCATATTCCATTGGTTGCTCTTACATATATAAATCTGCGATATCACGTACCTAAGTTTTTGTTGAAAGAACGCTACGTTGCATATCTACTCCTCAGCTTCTTTAATATCAGTTTTGCTTATTTCCTGCATCAGGTGGTCTTCGAAGTATTGATCCCCATATTGCCTACAGATTTCTACATGGTGTCCTTTACGGACATGTCTGTGCTCATGACGATATTTGGAATCTACTGGCTGCTCACCACACTTTTGAAGCTCTCAAAATCATGGTATCAGCTGCAGCAACTGGAAAAGGAGAAGCTTTCGCTTGAGTTAAACTCGCTTAAAATGCAGATCAATCCCCATTTTCTCTTCAATAGCCTGAACAGCATGTATTCACTGGCTCGGAAGAAAAGTGACAAAGCTCCAGATGCGATATTGCGACTATCTAACTTAATGAGGTATATGATATACGAGGTATCCGAAGATGTACCCCTCTCGAAAGAAGTTGACTCAATCAATGACTATTTGGATCTCCACAGATTGAGGGTTAATGAAGATGCCACTATAGATTTTCAAAAAGAAGGAGACATGGATGAGCAAATGATTGCCCCACTCCTTTTTTTTCCACTCATAGAAAACAGCTTCAAGCATGGACTCAAAGGTGAAAAAGGCGAAAATTATGTGAAAATAAGTTTGGGTAACTATGCCAATCACTTAGCATTTCACATCGTCAACAACAAAGGGGAAGCAGATAGCACAGAAGAAGGGGATTATGGAGGCATTGGACTTGAAAATGTGAAAAAAAGATTGAATCTTATCTATGGGAAAAAGTCAAAAATGGAGATCATTGAAACCGCTGAGCGGTTTGAAGTTTCAATAAAAATAACATGGTCATGACACGATGTTTGATAATAGATGATGAGCCGCTAGCACGCGAAGTGTTGGAATCTTATGTCAAAGATTTTCCCTCTTTGCAGCTGCTTGCAAGTTGCGAAGATGCAATAAGTGCACTTGGTTGGATCAATCAAGATCAGGTCGATCTCATATTTCTCGACATCAATATGCCTAGGCTTTCTGGGATAAATTTTTATAAATCGCTTACAAAAAAACCGAAAGTAATTTTCACCACTGCTTACTCAGATCATGCTGTTGAGGGGTTTGAGCTTGAAGCCATTGACTATTTGCTCAAGCCTTTTTCTTTCGAGCGGTTTGTTAAAGCAGTCAATAAGGTAAGGTTGGATACTTCTGAAAATTCACATACTGACTTCATTATGTTGAAGGCTGATAAAAAGAACCATAAAATCAACTTTGACCAGATGATCTACTTCGAATCCATTGGTGACTATGTGAAAGCTCATCTTAAGGAGGGAAAAACACTCATCATCAACGAGACCTTAAGAAAACTTGAAGAGCTACTTCCATCCATTTTCATCAGGGTGCACAAATCCTTCATTATTTCAATTCCACATTTGGAGTATCTGGAAGGCAATCAAGCAAAAATTGGAGAAACAAAAATCCCGATAGGTCAGTCCTACCGGGATAAAGTAAATGAGATTTTGAAAAAGTAACGCTGATTAGCGGTCTGCTGGTGACGTTATTTTTGTAGAATACAAATATCCAAGCTGTGAAAGTGCTCGCTGAGTTTGCAATAGCTCAGACCTGCTGAATTTCACAGCCTGAGCCTGCTTGATTTTGTTTTTGGATTTCTCCTTGTTCTTCCTTTTTTGCTTACTCTTTTCCTTGTCTTTCGTGTAAATTTCAACCACCCCGTCACTTGCCTTATCACCATATTTTTCTGTGGCACTCTTCCCTTTCAGTACAGTAACCTCTTTTATTTCATCAGGTGCCAGATTAGAAATTTCATTCACAACCTCTCCATCCACTACAAACAAGGGACTTCCTCCGCTTCCATCGAACTCAATCCTTTGATACTGCTTATCATCGCCTAGTTGAAGTTTCTCATTCAATATTTGAAGCTCTATGAGCCTACGCTCCTCATTTTCTCTTTCCAATTGAAGTTGAGAGGTAGCTTGTTGCATTTCTTGATTTCTCTCTTGCTCACGTTGTTGGAGCATTGCTTCTCTTTCGATCAACAATATTTCCTGTTGAGCATTTTTCTCCTCTTCCAATGCATTCATTTGCTCTTGCTCTGCAAGTATCCTTTCCTGTTGCATCTGTGCTTTCTCTTGCTCAGCTAAGATTATTTCCTGTTCGGCAAGTGCTTTTTCTTGTGCAGCTAGTTGCTCTTCCTGGCGACCCATCTTCGCGATAAAATTGTAGTCCTTGATGTAGTGAATCGGGTCGACGTGCTTATTGTCCTGAAGAACTTCATAATGAAGGTGAGGAGCCGTTGACGCTCCTGAACTACCTGACAAGGCAATTACATCTCCCTTCTTTACTTCATCTCCCTCTTTAACCTTAAACTGAGACAGCTGCGCATATCTTGTTTGATATGTATCACCATGAGAGATTGTGATCAATTTTCCATATCCACCATCAAAAGTCTTTACAGCAACTACTTTACCATCGGCAGTGGCAATGACTTCTGTTCCTTTAGGGCATGAGAAATCCATTCCCTTGTGGTTTTTCATGACCTTCTCAATGGGATGCATTCTCCTGCCAAAGCCGGAAGTCATTCGCACGTCTTTCGTGTTTTTCAGTGGTAAAACAGCTGGTGTATGTCCTTGCTTATCAGTTACGACTTTATCAGCCTTACGAAGGTTGTGACCTTCAATAAGAGACATTGGATTAATGTGTTCCCCATCTTTTATAATCTCATAATGTAAATGGGGAGCTGTTGATTGTCCGGAGTTTCCAGAAAGTGCAATGATATCACCCTTCTTGACCTTGTCTCCTTCTTTCACCTTAAAACTAGAGAGCTGAGCGTACCTGGTTACATACCCATTGCCATGATCGATGGACACCATTTTGCCATATCCATCAGGATTATCTGCCAAGGAGGATACTTTTCCGTCTGCGGCCACCAATACATCTGTACCCGATTTGCAGGAAAAGTCAACTCCTTTATGGAATTTTCTTGTCTTGTCGATGGGATGCGTTCGCATACCAAAACCAGATGCAAGTCGCTTCAGATCTGCTGCTCGAACGGGTGAAATGGAAGGCACACTACTCCTAACATCATTAACTATTTGAGTTTTTCCTTGGGGTTCAGACATGTCCCAAATTGGAAATATCCCATGATTGGGTTCTGGTTCTAAAAGCTCGGCAATCTCATTGCCAACTTTCTCGATCGGCTCTATGGCTTCTTTGCTTGAAAAAGCAAATACCACCATAAGTGTGACCGGAGCAGTCAAAACATAGACCCATCCGGACTTTTTACGTTGTTTGTTCATCATTACAATCCTTTTTTTAATCATTGAAAAATTGAAATGACTCACCAAACCTGAGTACTGAGCAGACTGAAGTTGTGAAAACAAAATTTCCTGATAGCCTACCGGATCTTTGAACCGGTTAAGAACTACTTCATCTGCCTGAAATTCATGGATTTCGATGAGTGCATTTCGATACAAATACATGAAGGGATTGAACCAAAACAGCGAAACAACAAAATCGGTTAACAGTCTATCTATTGAGTGAAACTGCCGTACATGCTCACATTCGTGCGCCAGTATTTGCTCAAAAGCTTCGGTTTCAAAAAGAGACCTGGGCATGAAAATATTTGAGAAAAAACTAAACGGACGATCTTGTGATATTTTAAAAAGTTTGAACCAACGTTTCTTTACGTATTCTGAATTTCTTTTGAGCCTAGAAAGTAGCGCCAGATAGAAGACAGACCTGATAAGGAGCACGAATGCTATGGCACCATACAGCCATGGAACTATATACCAATAAGAGCTGGCCGTTTGCTTAGCCACAGGAACCAAGTCAAACTCTTCTATTTCTGTCGCTGGCTCAGATAGCCACATAATCACCGATATCTCTTCTTGGCCCTGAACTTCTTCGGGTAGCGATAATTCAATGAAGGGAATGAAAAAAGCGGCAACTAGCGCAAGGAGTAAAAAGCCTCGATTGAAGACGTGACGTCCTGTATTTCTAAGCAAAAGCTTATAAAATAAGTACAAAAGTCCATGAATGGCCATGACTTTAATGATATAGACAATCACTTCGTTCATGATTTACGCTGAGCTATTTGTTCATCAATGAGCTTTCTTATTTCCTGAAGTTCTTCAACAGATAAATCCTTTTGTGAGGTAAAAAAGGAAGCAAATTTCTTAGTGGAATTGTCAAAAAAACTATTCATTAGTCCATTCATGGACTGCTGTGTATATTTTTCTTTTGTGATAAGCGGATAGTATTCACGCGACTTACCATGGGTATTGAAGCCAATGAATCCCTTCTTAACCAGTACGTTTACTACCGTGGAAATAGTAGTATAGGCTGGGGCTGGCTCAGGGTACCGCTCTACAATGTCTTTTAGATACGATTTTTCGAGTGTCCAGAGGTAATGCATCAATTGCTCCTCTGCCTTGGTCAATTCCTTCATAAGACAATATTATAACTATATTTATAATTATACAACTATTTTTATAGTTATAATCTTTAAGATATGAAAAGCGCTAGAAACCAAGTACTTCTTTCAACCGAGAGTAGCCAGATCGGCTAACAGACAATTGTATCTCATCATGAAGCAATACCACATGCGAATCCTTCCCCATGAGTTCAACTCGATTGATTTCCTTGAGTCTTACTATGTAGGAACGATGGATTCTCAAAAAGTCATTTTCTGGTAAATGATTTTCATAATATTTCATGGTTTGCTGCTTCAAAAAATTGCCCTTTTCTGTGTACAGCTTCACATAGTCATCTTGTGCTTCTAGATATTTTATTTCATCTACAGATACTATATCAATCTTCGCTCCGGTTCTTACTGCTACTCGAGACAAAGTCTCTACTTTTTCAACGTGCTGCCTCAGCACATTAGCCAGTGACTCCTGGTTTGATGTTTTCGAAGACAATTTAGCTTTCGCTTTATTCAAAGCTTCTTCAAAACGCGCTTTGGGGTAAGGTTTCAGAAGATAGTCTACGGCATTCTGTTCGAAGGCTTTGATTGCATATTCATCATAAGCTGTACTGAAAATTATTACCGGTGGATTTTCTAAAAGTTCCAGCATTTCAAAACCTGTGAGCTTAGGCATCATCACATCCAGAAACACAAGGTCTGGCTTTAGCTCAGAGATTTGCTTGAACCCCTCAAAACCATTGCTGCATTCACCAACAACCTCTATCTCTTCATCTTCATGCAAATATCCCCTGATAATCTCGCGTGCGAGATGCTCATCGTCGACGATCAGTGTTTTAATTAGCTTCATCCACTGGTATTTTTATTGTCACTGCAAAATCCTTTTCTCCCTGCTCAACCTCAAGTAAATCGTATCTCCCATATACCAAAGCCAACCTCTTTCTTACATTTTCTAATCCTATCCCTTCTCCTTTTTTAGTAATTGAAGTTGGGTCAAAACTGTTGGTTATTTGGAGCTGAAGCATTCCATCCCTTCGCTCACACGTTAGCCGAAGGGTGATAGGCTCGATACTATCATAAACACCATATTTGATCGCATTTTCGAAGAGCGGCTGCAAAATCAAATTCGGAACATTGACGTTAGCGCATTCTGCTGCTAGTTCTTTCTCAAACCTGAGTTTATCTCCAAACCTGACTTTTTCAATATCTAAGTAAAGCGTAGCATTGTTAATTTCTTGCTCGAGTGAATTCAACTCACTGTTTTCTTTTCCTAAAGAATATCGAAGAAAATCACTCAACTTAATGACCATCTCACGCGCATTTTCAGGCTTAGAAATAGTCAGAGCGCTCACCGAATTCAAACTATTGAAAATGAAATGAGGGTTGATTTGTGACTTCAGCATTCTTAACTCCGAATCCTTCAGCAAGTTTTGAAGCTCCAATTCGCGATTCAAGCGTTTCTGCATATCCTGATAATATTTAATCAAATA
This sequence comes from Ekhidna sp., assembly GCF_039940915.1. GTDB lineage: Bacteria > Bacteroidota > Bacteroidia > Cytophagales > Cyclobacteriaceae > Ekhidna. Next base: position 33,860 of record NZ_JBDVFO010000003.1, on the reverse strand, counting down.
GAATATCAAGACGCTTATGCTATAAAACAGAATTCCAATAATCATCCTCCAGATTTTAGAATCTGTCAAAAACTGGAGATATGCTGATTCTGCAGCAAAGATTAACTTGAGACTGTAGCTTGATAGCGAGAGCCAAACAACGATGGTAAGAAATGCAGCTCCGGTGTGTGTCCCTATCAGGGAAAGTTCATCTTTATTTAAGCTACCAAATGTGACTATAAACCAAAGACCGGGTGTGATAACCCCAAAAATCAAATTGTAAATAAGGCTATCACCTACTGCAATAGCCATGGAAAAATCGTAATAAAAATAAAGCACCGATCCATGAGCAGTCATGACTACAAACCAAATCATTGTGTAGAGTTTGTAGCCAGAACCGCTTAGAATTGGGTGCTTCATTGTTGATTAGGTGAAATTATCGCTAAAGTTATAAAACGATTGCCAGGTCTATCCACCTTTTACTTCAGATCCGCCAAACAGCACCATCCCTTTTAGTCGTATAACTTTTTCCGGATCCCGAGTTGTTCCTGATGTGGTTACTCTCTTATCTGAATATGCTCCGAAAAGGACAATCATTTCGTTCACCACTGTCCAATCATTAGGTATGGTGATTTCGTTTCCACCGAAGAGACATAAGCAATCTACAACCACCTCTTTTTGTCCCAGCTTAGCGCCCATCAAGTTTAGCTCTGAGCCTCCAAATATGGAGTTGATTCGTGCAGCCTTTAGGTTCTGCGAGGTGATCGTTTTATCAGATCCTCCAAAAATGGAAGTACTTTCAAAGTATTCATCACTGGATACGTCGGGTTCACTGTTGCTATAATTCCGTCTTCTGATAAAAATGGACAATCCCAACGCAATCAATATCAGCGGCCACCAGTCACGCATGCGAAAGCGGGGAATATCAAGAATATCAGGCAAAATAAAGAACGCTCCTATACCAAAAAATACCAGCCCTTCTCTTCTTCCTGTCACTAGCATGGTACCACCTATGAGGATGAAGATCATTTCCCACTGAAATAGCCAGTAAGGTAAAAATGAAGGAATCATGTGCAGATTTCGTAGCAAGAAATAGCTTCCAAGTAATACCAGAAGAACCCCTAGCCATACTTTTGAGTTAGAATTTTCGTGTCGTGTCATAACCTTTGAGTTTAAAATGATACCCAAAGCTGCATATATCAAGTGAGAGCTTCCATAGTAAATCGGTAAGCTGCGGTTTGGTACCGGTAAGACGTGATTCCATTCAAGCGAAATAAAAAAGGCCTCATAAGAGGCCTATAAATTTCTATCTGTCAGAGGCTAAATTAATTACTAGGGTAAATGGCTACATCGCCAAGTTCTTCCTCAATGCGAAGCAACTGGTTGTACTTCGCCATTCTATCTGATCTGCTCATTGATCCCGTCTTAATCTGTCCTGCGTTGGTCGCTACAGCTATGTCTGCAATCGTAGCATCCTCGGTCTCTCCAGATCGATGCGAAACCACTGCCGTCCAGCCAGCTTTGTGCGCCATCTCGATGGCATCAAGTGTCTCAGTAAGCGTACCAATTTGATTTACTTTAATCAAGATTGAATTTGCTGCTTTTTCTTTGATCCCTTTTTTAAGGAATTTCACATTGGTAACCAATAGATCATCGCCTACCAGCTGGCACTTATCCCCGACCTTTTCAGTCAGCATTTTCCATCCTTCCCAATCATTCTCATCACATCCATCTTCAATACTATCAATCGGGTAGTCATTGACAAGTTTGGCTAGATATTCAGCTTGTTCTTTACTCGATCGCTTAGCTCCATTCTCACCTTCAAACTTGCTATAGTTATAAACGCCTTTTTCAAAGAACTCTGAAGATGCGCAATCCAAAGCTATGGTGACATCTTTTCCTGCTTTATACCCCGCCTTCTTGATGGCCGCCAGAATGCTTTCCAAAGCTTCTTCGGTACCGCCTTCAAAGTTTGGTGCAAAGCCTCCTTCATCACCTACCGCAGTACTCAAGCCCTTTTCATGAATGATTGCTTTTAGATTATGGAAGATTTCGCCACCCATCCTCAAAGCTTCAGTAAATGTTGGAGCTCCAACTGGGCGTATCATAAATTCCTGAAATGCGATCGGTGCATCAGAGTGGGATCCTCCATTGATGATATTCATCATTGGAACCGGCAATACTTTTGCATTGACACCTCCGATGTATCTGTATAGCGGAAGCTGACAAGCGTCCGCTCCAGCTTTTGCAACAGCCAGGGAAACACCTAAGATGGCATTAGCCCCAAGCTTTGACTTATTTGGCGTACCATCCAGATCGATCATCAATTGATCAATGTAGGCTTGTTCCACAACCAAAAGTCCTTCAACTTCCGGTGCTATGATATTGTTAACGTTATCTACAGCATTCTGCACGCCCTTACCCATGTATCTAGTTTTATCACCATCTCTTAGCTCAACAGCCTCGTGTTCACCGGTAGATGCACCTGAAGGAACTGCAGCTCTTCCGATGTAACCGGATTCTGTGATAACTTCTACCTCCACGGTTGGATTGCCTCTGGAATCCATGATCTGGCGGGCAAAAACGCTTTCAATTACGCTCATTATTTATGCTCTTTTATTAGTTTGATAAAATCGTCAAATAGGTATGTTGAATCATTTGGCCCTGGGGAAGACTCGGGATGATATTGCACAGCAAATGCTGGCTTACCATTTAGTTTCAGACCTTCGACTGTATTGTGGTTCAGGTCAATATGTGTTAACTCAGCTTCCTTGGAGCTTTTCAAGGCATCCATATCCACAGCAAAACCGTGATTTTGAGAAGTAATTTCGCTATATCCTGTGTTCAAATTCTTAACGGGGTGATTGAGTCCTCTATGGCCATGATGCATCTTATATGTGGGGATACCAACAGCCTTCGCCAGAATCTGGCTTCCCATGCAAATTCCAAAAGTAGGTTTACTTTTAGCAAGTATCTCTTTTACTGTATCCGATGCATAATCCATAACCGCAGGATCACCTGGGCCATTGGATATGAAGTATCCGTCAGGAGCCCATTTTTCCATTTCTTCAAAAGATGTCTGAGCTGGAAAAACTTTACAGTGGCAATCCCTATTCACCAAATTCTTTAGGATGGATTTTTTAATTCCCAGGTCAAGCACTGCTACTTTAAAACCTTTATTTTCTGCTCCCAATTCATAAGGTTCTTTCGTAGTAACCACAGTAGACAACTCTAAAGCTTCCATGCTTGGAATCTTATCAAGCTCTGCTTGTAAAGCATCTCCTTCTAACTCAGAAGAAATGATGGCGTTCATTGCACCTTTTGTTCGGATGTGGCGTACAATTTTACGTGTATCAACACCTGCTATTCCAACGGTGTTATTTCTTTCCAAAAAATCCTGAAGGCTTTCGCTCGCTTTTGTGCGGCTATAGATTTCTGAAAAATCATTTACCACCAATCCTTTAATGGTTGGTTGATCACTTTCGACCTCTGCATCCACAGCTCCGTAATTTCCGATATGAGAAGTGGTGTTCACAATGATCTGTCCATAATAGGACGGGTCGGTGTAAATTTCCTGATATCCTGTCATTCCTGTGTTAAAGCAAATCTCACCTCCCGAGGTGCCTTGCTTGCCAATGGAGTGTCCAGTAAATGTGGTGCCGTCTTGAAGTAGAAGTGTGGCTTTCTTACGCGTAGGGTATTTCATACTGGGGAGCAAAAATAGCTATGGATTGGGCAATAAAAAAGCCACAACTGAGAGTGGCCTTTATAAAAATCTATTTTTTCGAAATTTCCATTTTCTCCCATTCATATGCGTCTATTTTTTTGATTATTTCCTCTTTTATCGAGAATAGAATTTCAGGGTCGGTGCCAGCAACGCGTATTCTTTTTATTCCGTCTTTCGATTTGATTTTAAAGTCCATGGATGGCAGGTCTTTCATGGTTGTTGTATACTCAGATTCATATTTGTCCCAATCAAGTAGCAATAAATCAGTCAAATCCTTCGCTTCCTTTTCATTAAGCTGGTAATAAAAGTTGCCTGTTGAAAGAATATTCTCCTTCGCAGTTAAAAGAACAAGGGAATCGCTCACAAAAAAGAATTCGAATACCGGGCATGTACCCATGCATGAACCTGCTTTTAAACTAAAATGGCTCCTGTCTTTTAGACTATTGTATTTTTCGAGACTATCTTTAAAAGATGATTCTTGGCTGCTTTTCTGAGACTTACATGAAGTTAGAGCGCAGATCACTAAAATTATTTGTATTAAACTTCTCATCAGATTCAATAAATATGAAGTTCAAGTTACTACTTTCTCTATCAATGATCATTTTAATCGGCTCATCGGTAAGTAGCGTTTCTGCTCAAGAATTCCGAAAAGCTCCGGTAATTATCTGCCCTATCGATCCCCATTCATATGACACCCGAGTACCGTTACAGGAAAAACTCAATTACTTAAGGGAGTCAAAAAGTGCAAGAGTTAATTCAGAATTTAAATCCAATTTTCAGGTCAACTATAATGGATTCACCGCGGAGGCTCAAGAAGCTTTTCAATTTGCAGTAGATATTTGGGCTAGTCTCATATCGTCAGATGTGGATATCGTTATCAATGCAAATTTTACAAATTTAGGTGCTGGGGTACTTGGATCCGCCGGAGCTTCTTTTTTAGTAAGAGACTTTAAAAACGCTCCTTCTGACACCACATTTTACCCAATAGCGTTGGCAGAAAAAATTGCAGGTGAGCAGCTTAATTTACCAGGGGAGCCGGAAATCAACTGTTCGTTTAGCAGTTCGTTTGGCTTTTACTTTGGTACCGACGGCAATACACCAGCGAGCCAGTTCGATTTTGTAACAATAGTACTTCACGAATTGGGTCATGGACTTGGCTTTGCTGGGGTTGAAGGGGTTGACGATCAAACAGGAAGAGGGACCTGGGACTATTTCAGTCTAAAATCAGCAAGGTATAACGAATTTGTAGAGTTAGGAGATGGAACAAGACTATTCGACCTGCAAAATAATAGCACTCAAGTCGGGGATGCAATTACCGGTGGTAACTTATTTTTTGATGGAATTCGTGCTGTTCAAAAACTAGGTAGCAGACCTAAGATGTTTGCTCCATCAACATACGATGGTGGTTCTTCTTTTTCGCATCTTGATGAAGCAACCTTTCCGGCAGGAAATCCCAATTCCTTAATGTCTCCTCAAGTTGGGTTCGGCGAATCTATTTTCGACCCGGGTGTCTCATTAGACATCTTCGCGGACATGGGATGGTTTATTAGCGTTCTGGATCATTCCATTAATAAGAGAGTCATCGATAACCTGACCGACGATATAGCCCTAGAGGTAGTGCTTCGAACAGACACCAATATTGTAACAAACAATCTGAAAGTTGTCTACTCAACGGATGACTTTCAAACTTCAAATGAATCTGCAATGACAGAGACTACATCAAATCTGTTTAGTGGGAGTATTCCAAACCCAGGCTCTGCTGGAGAAGTTAAATACTATTTCGAGGGGATATCGGATGGTTTAGGAAGACAAGTAAGGTCTCCCATGACAGCCAATAAATATTATTCTGTTTTTGTTGAAGACATCCAATCTGTTGCTACTCCATTCACGCTTTCAGATGGTGATTTTGAAAGCGGCGCTGCTGGTTTCTTCTCCATTTCTTTAGAGGGAGGCTTGGATTTATGGGAACTTGGTCAACCTCAAAATGCGCTAACTACAAGTAGCTCCCCAGCAAATGTTTGGAAGACTCGTTTATCAAATGACATTGAGGATAGCGAATTTGCATATAAGTGCGCTTTGGTAAGTCCTTTCTTCAACATGCTTGACACGGAGGGAAATTATCTTTTGAAATTTGAACTTGGAATGGAGCTAGGTGAAAGAGAAGGGGCTTCATTTGAATCTGGGCCAGTTGGTGCGAATGTAGAAGTGACGACTGATAGAGGGGAGACTTGGACTGTTCTTGGTCAGAAAAATGATTCAAAGGGAAATCAATGGTACAACTTCCAGAATGATGGTGGGGGAACTTTTTCCACCAATGTCTTCGAAAATGAGCCAGGATGGATCCTCGACAGTGTCAATTCTGTTGCTGTGCAATACAATATATCCGAATTTGCTGGCAATGAATCAGTTGCTTTCAGGATCGTCTTTCATGTAGAATCAGACTTTCTTGATGAGGGCTATGCTTCTGATGGCGTATTGATTGATAATTTCGAAATTGCTAAAGAATCCCCTTCTGCAGACTTTATAGTGGCAAATTCTACCCCACTCTATTTCCCAGGCGACGAAGTTCGTTTTGAATATATCTCAAGCGGAGCTACATCTTATTTATGGGATTTTGGAGATGGTAATACGTCGACAGATATGAATCCAATCCATATGTATAGCACGGGTGGTCTCTATGACGTATCGCTGACTATTAACTACACCGGGGGTTCTGATGTTGAAATTAAAACGAGCTTTATATCAGTAATTTCTAAGGAAGGTTCAAGTTATGCACTAGCTGATGGTGGGAACTTTGAGTCAGATAATGGAGACTTCATTGCTGGCAATATTGCTGGAACAGGGTTTGAAAGAGGCAATTCGAACATTACAGGAAAAAACGGAACTACTTCAGGTGATTTCGCATGGGTAACGGGATTGAGCAATGCTGAATATGTCGATCAATCCGAAGCTTTCTTATTTACACCTTTGTTTGATTTCTCTAGTTTAGGAAACTATGAGTTAAGTTTCTCAGCTAATTATGCAACGGAAGATGGATGGGATGGATTCATCATTGAATATACAGATGATTTGGGAGTAACATGGAAGCAATTGGATACTCAAATTAGAAGTGACTGGTACGACAGATTAGCAGAAAATAACCCAGACGAGGGTTGGCCGGCCATTCCTCTATTTACTGGCACTACCAATGGTCAATTTGAAACTAAGAAAACAAATATTTCTGAATTTGGTGGTGAAGGTGAGATCGCGTTTAGATTTCACTGGTTATCTGACAGAGCCAGCACTGATGTAGGTATTGCGATAGATGATTTTAAATTGGAAGGACCAATTGCCGGACCTGCAGTACCTAATTTTACGGTAGCAAATATGAGCGGCTGTGAAGGTCAACAAGTTACTTTCACCAATACATCGACAGGTTCCATTTCACAGATAGAATGGGACTTTGGTGCAAATGCAAGCCCAGCAACAGCCACCGGTCTAGGGCCTCATGTGGTTACATACTCTGGAGATGGTACCAGTACTGTTACTCTAACCGTGACAAGTCCTGAAAATGGGATTACTGCTGAAGAAAAAGTAGATGTAATAACTACATCTGCACTGCATGAACCAATTATTTCTCAAACGTTCAACAACGATGGGACTTACACACTTACGGTAACAGACGGAGATTCGCATCAATGGCTTAGAAACGGAGAAATCATCGATGGGGAAACCGGCACATCAATTACCGTTACTGTTGGAGATGGTGGTGAATTTACCGTTTTAGTGACTATTGGATCCTGTCAGGTAGAAACAAGAAGTTTAATTGTAAACAGTGTTTTGGAAAGCTCTTTATCCATTTATCCAAATCCTGCGGAAGATTATGTCACACTTAAATCAGGCATTGTTACTACAGGTAACTACCGTATTCTTAATCTTACGGGAAATGTAGTTATAAAAGGAGAAATAGATTCGAATGAAACAAAAATTGATGTATCCGAACTTAGTGACGGAATTTATCTCCTAAAGCTTGATTCAAAAGGTGAATCAGCCGTCAGAAGAATCGTCGTAGAAAAGCAATAAATAACGAATCACAAAATAGAAAGGCTAACCAAATTGGTTAGCCTTTCTATTACCTGAGCACCTGCTCACTCAATCCACCGGACTTACAGAGGCTGAATCCGTAGCTAACATTTTATAAATAGTTCATAAAAAAAGCCAACTTAAAAGCTGGCTTTTTTTCAATATTCTTAATTAGGAATCTAGTCCTTTTTCTCTTCTTCGTTATCCTCTTCTTTTGGCTCCTCAGTCTCTTCAGACGCCTCTTCTGCCTTTGCTTCAACTTCCTCTACTTGAGGAGTCTCTTCCGCAACTTCCTCTACAACTTCTTCAACTACTACTTCTTCAGCCTTTACTTCCTCTACTGCTTCTTCAGCAACTACTACTGCCTCTTCCGTTGCTTCAGCTTTCGGAGCTTCAGTCTTCGCTTTGCTAGATCCACCTCTTCTTGATCTTCTAGTCTTCGCTTTTCCAGCAGCGTCATCTCCTAGTAATAGCTCATTGAAGTCTACTAGCTCCATCATGCACATCTCCGCATTATCACCAAGTCTCGCTCCGGTTTTAATGATTCTTGTGTATCCGCCTGGTCTGCTGGCAATCTTCTCCGCTACAGTATTAAATAACTCAGTTACTGACTCCTTATCCTGAAGGTACGAGAATACCACTCTTCTGGAGTTTGTATCGTCGGTCTTCGACTTGGTAAGAAGTGGCTCAATGTATTTCTTCAGCGCTTTCGCCTTAGCTACAGTCGTGTTAATTCTCTTATGTATGATAAGAGAAGAAGCCATGTTTGAAAGCATCGCACTTCTATGTGCGGTCTTTCTACCAAGGTGATTAAATTTCTTTCCGTGTCTCATTATTCTTCCTCCAATTTGTATTTTCCAAGGTCCATACCGAAAGTAAGACCTTTGTCAGAAACTAATTGCTCAAGTTCAGCCAACGATTTCTTACCAAAGTTTCTGAATTTCATCATATCAGAAATCTCAAGAGATACAAGATCGCCAAGCGTTCTTACATCGGCAGCTTTCAAACAGTTGTATGCTCTAACCGACAGATCAAGATCATTAAGATTTGTCTTAAGCATCTTTCTCATGTGCAGTAGCTCTTCATCCACCTGCTCTGGCTCACCAGCTTCCTGTGTCTCTAGAATCATATTCTGATCAGAGAACAACATGAAGTGTTGAATCAAAATGTTAGCAGCTCCCTTGAGCGCATTTTCAGGGTGAATTGATCCGTCAGTTTGGATATCTAACGTCAACTGCTCATAATCCGTCTTCTGCTCCACACGTGTATTTTCAACGCTATACTTTACATTCTTAATTGGTGTAAAGATTGAGTCAATAGCAATGAAGCCAAAGTTTTGTTCTGCAGGCTTATTGTCATCTGCGCCTACATATCCTCTTCCTTTTTCAACGGTAAGCTCTATTTCGAACTTAGCTGACTCGTCAAGGTGACAAATCACGTGATCAGGGTTAAGGATTTCGAAAGACGTAGTTGCTTTTGCCAGGTCACCTGCTGTAAGCTTCTTCATGTTTGAAACGCTTACGGTGATGCTGCTATCAGCTACATCTTCAATTTTTTTGAACCTTACCATCTTAAGATTAAGGATCATTTCACTCACATCTTCTACAACTCCTTCGACTGTAGAGAATTCATGCAATACACCTGGGATTTTAACTCCAGTAATCGCATAACCCTCCAACGAAGAAAGAAGAATCCTTCTCAACGCATTACCTACAGTAACACCGTATCCTTTTTCCAGTGGTTTGAACGTAAAGAGGCCATGGAAGTCATCTGCTTTATCCATTACCACTTTTTCCGGCATTTGAAATGCTAGGATCGACATATATCTTATATTTTGAGTGTTTACTTAGAGTACAATTCTACAATCAACTGCTCCTTGATATTCTCAGGGATTTCTTCTCTGCTTGGAGAATTAAGAAACTTACCAGCCATGCTGGAAGAATCCCACTCCAACCAAGAGTAGCTTCGTGCATTTGACGCAAGACTATCAGTGATAGCTTCAAGAGATTTTGACTTCTCTCTTACACCAATGATGTCATTATTTTTTAACGTATACGAAGGAACATTTACGATCTCTCCGTTTACAGTAACATGCTTATGAGAAACAAGCTGTCTGGCTGCTCTTCTTGTTGGAGCAATTCCCAAACGGAAAACAGTGTTATCCAATCTTGCTTCTAATAACTGAAGAAGAATTTCTCCAGTAATACCACTTTTTCTTGAAGCCTTATCAAAAACGTTAGCAAACTGACGCTCCAATACACCATAAGTGTATTTCGCTTTTTGTTTTTCAGCCAGCTGTATTGCGTATTCAGACTGCTTTTTTCTTCTGCCACGTCCGTGCTGTCCAGGAGGATATGCCTTTTTCTGCAAAGCTTTACTTGCTCCGAAAATAGGCTCTCCGAATCGTCTCGAAATTTTAGTCTTAGGCCCGGTATATCTTGCCATTATCTATTACTGTTTATAATATCTTAAACTCTTCTTCTTTTTGGAGGTCTGCAACCATTGTGAGGCAGTGGAGTCACATCTTTGATCATTGTAACTTCAATACCAATATTTTGAATGGTTCTAATCGCAGATTCTCTACCAGATCCAGGTCCTTTAACGAAAACCTCAACCTTTCTCAATCCAAGATCATATGCTTTTTGCGCACACTCCTGAGCGGCCACTTGTGCTGCATATGGCGTATTCTTCTTTGATCCTCGGAATCCCATTTTACCTGCTGATGCCCAGCTGATAACCTGACCTGTTCCGTTGGTCATCGATATGATAATGTTGTTGAATGATGCTTTGATGTGGGCTTGCCCAACTGCATCAACTGCAACAACTCTCTTTTTAGCTTTATCTTTTCTCTTTTGTGCCATCTATCTATTACTTAACAGCTTTCTTCTTATTAGCAACCGTTTTTCTCTTTCCTTTTCGAGTTCGCGCATTATTTTTCGTATGCTGACCTCTTACAGGCAATCCTTTTCTATGACGAAGACCTCTGTAACATCCGATATCCAATAGGCGCTTGATACTCATTTGGATTTCCCCCTTTAGTACACCTTCTACTTTGTACTTCTCTCGAATGGCGGTTCTTATTTTACCACCCTCATCATCTGTCCAATCTTGAACTTTTTTGTTTGGGTCCACACCTGCTTCAGCTAAAATGCTTTGCGCTGATGTCTTTCCAATACCAAAGATGTAAGTCAAGGCAATTTCGCCTCGCTTGTTATCGGGAATATCTACTCCTGCAACTCTTGCCATAATTATCCTTGTCTTTGTTTAAACTTTGGATTCTTTTTATTAATCACATAAAGCTTCCCTTTTCTTCTGATCACTTTGCAATCAGCGCTTCTTTTTTTTACGGATGCTCTTACTTTCATTTTCTTTTCTACTTTATCAGCCTTAGCTGTTATTTATAGCGATAAACTATTCTTCCTTTGGTCAGGTCATACGGAGACATCTCCAATTTCACCTTATCTCCTGGTAAAATCTTGATGTAGTGCATTCTCATCTTTCCTGAAATATGCGCTATCACTTCGTGACCATTTTCAAGTTCGACTCTAAACATTGCATTTGACAATGCTTCCACGATAGTTCCGTCTTGCTCTATGGATGCTTGTTTTGCCATTATGCTGCTTGAGTTCTTCCTTTTACTCTACCTGTTTTCATCATTCCTTCATAGTGCCTCATGAGCAGGTAGCTCTCAATCTGCTGAAGGGTATCTAAAATCACACCTACCATAATCAATAGTGACGTTCCTCCATAAAACTGAGCAAAGCCTTGATTGACTCCTGCTATCATTGCGAAAGCTGGAAGGATTGCGATAATCGCTAGGAAGATCGCACCTGGCAAAGTGATTCTTGATAAAATATTATCTAAATAATCCGCGGTTTGCTTACCTGGTTTAACACCTGGAACGAAACCACCATTTCTTTTCATATCGTCGGCAATCTGATTCGGATTGATCGTAATAGCTGTATAGAAAAACGTGAACACGATAATCATAATCGCGAACGTAAGGTTATACTGCCATGAAGTGAAATCTGAGAATGTGGTGCCAATGTAGTTGGCAAAATCACTTTCCTCTCTCCAAAGCCCTGCGAGCATTGCCGGCAAGAACATGATGGATTGAGCAAAGATGATCGGCATTACTCCAGAAGCATTTACTTTCAAAGGAATGTATTGTCTCTGACCTCCATATACTTTATTCCCTACAACTTGTTTTGCATACTGCACAGGTACCCTTCGAACGGCCTGTACTAAAGCTACGGTAACCAGTACTACGAAGAATAACGCTACTAATTCCAAAATAAACAGCAGCATTTCACTCATTCCTCTCGTGATTGCTTCAGCAGCAATACTTCCAGGGAATCTTGAAATGATACCAATCATGATCAGCATCGAAATTCCGTTACCAATTCCTTTATCAGTAATTTTCTCACCAAGCCACATACAGAAGATCGTACCTGATGTAAGGATGATTACTGATGTAAACTTGAAAAAGAATGTATTGCTAATGATCGCTTCTGCTGGAATAGCTGCAGAAACGTAGCTAAACCCTTGTGCCATACAAATGGCAATGGTTAATACTCTTGTCAGCTGATTAATTTTCTTTCTACCGCTATCTCCTTCTTTTTGAAGCTTTTGGAAATAAGGTACTGCCACTGTCATCAACTGCAACACGATGGATGCAGAGATATAAGGCATAATACCTAATGCGAATACAGATGCATTACTAAATGCTCCACCTAAGAATGTATCCAACAATCCAAAAATACCTGATGCATCTCCTCCAAGATTGCTAGGATCAACTCCTGGGAGTACCACGAACGAACCTATTCTGAAAATAACCAAGAATCCTATTGTGTTTAGGATTCGGGTTCTTAGTTCCTCGATGGAAAAAATGTTTCGTATGGTATCTATGAATTTCTTCATTATTCTACTATGGTAATAGATCCACCAGCTTTCTCAATCGCTTCTTGAGCTGTTTTTGAGAATTTATGTGCTGTAACTTTAAGTGCTACTTTCAATTCGCCTCTACCCAATACTTTCACTACGTCTTTCTTTTGAGCAAGACCATTTTCTTTCAGAATTTCAGGCGTTACTTCCTTCAACTTCTTTGTTTCGCTCAGTTTTTGAAGGTCATCAAGGTTGATTGCTTTTGATACAATTTTGTTATTGTTCTTGAAACCAAACTTCGGAATCCTTCTCTGCAAAGGCATTTGCCCGCCTTCGAAACCTGTCTTCCTTGAGTATCCAGCACGTGACTGAGCTCCTTTGTGACCTTTTGTGGATGTACCACCTCGTCCAGAGCCTTGTCCTCTACCGATTCTCTTTCTATTCTTTGTTGAGCCTTCTGCAGGCTTTAGTGATTCCAGTCTCATGTTTACAGCTCTTTAACTTCTACTAAGTGATTAACCGTTTTGATCATCCCGCTAATAGAAGGAGTTAATTCTTTTTCAACGGATCTGTTAATTTTCCCAAGGCCCAGAGCAACAATTGTTCTTTTCTGGTTCTCAGGACGCTTGATCGTACTTCTCTTCTGTGTGATTAATACTTTTCCCATTGTCTTAGCCATTGAAAACTTTATCTAAAGACACGCCTCTCTGCTGAGCAACAGCAAATGGGTCTCTCATTTTATTTAGGGCATCAAAAGTCGCCTTTACCACGTTGTGTGGGTTGGAAGAACCTTTTGATTTTGCGAGTACATCATGTACTCCAGCACTCTCCAACACTGCACGCATTGCACCACCGGCAATAACTCCAGTACCCGGAGCAGCTGGCTTAAGAAGAACAAGTCCTCCGCCAAATTTACCTAACGCTTCGTGCGGAACTGTTCCTTTGAATACTGGCACTTTCACCAAGTTCTTCTTAGCATCATCAATTCCTTTAGTGATCGCATCGGTAACTTCGTTTGCTTTTCCTAGTCCGTATCCTACTACACCGTTTCCATCTCCTACTACTACGATTGCTGAAAAGCTGAATCTACGTCCACCCTTCACCACCTTCGCTACTCTTTTGATCGCAACTACTCGCTCCTGAAGGTCGATTTCACTTGCTTTAATAGATCTTATATTGCTCTGTGACATAATTTTCTTCTTAGAATTTTAATCCTCCTTCACGTGCTCCTTCAGCCAAAGACTTGACACGACCATGGTATGGGTATCCGCCTCTGTCAAATATCACAGTTTCTATACCTGCACTCTTAGCGTTTTCAGCCAATTTCTTTCCTACTTCTTTTGCTATTTCTACATTCAAGCTTGCTTTTCCAAGCTCTTTGGTAGAGGCTGAAGCCAGTGTCTTTCCGCTTACATCATCAATCAACTGGGCGTATATGCCTTTGTTGCTCTTGAATACAGAAACTCTAGGTCTATCAGACGTACCAGAAATTTTTCTTCTGATACCCAGTCTAAGTCTTTTTCTTCTTGCTGTTTTAGTGATTGCCATGGTTTATTATTTAGCAGCAGTTTTACCAGCTTTTCTTCTAACTTGTTCACCCACAAAGCGAATACCTTTGCCTTTGTAAGGCTCTACTTTTCTCAGTTCCTTAATCTTAGCAGATATCTGACCAACAAGTTGTTTGTCAACACCTTCTACAGTCACTTTTGGATTTTTTCCTTTTTCTGTTTCCGCTGAAACTTTGATCTCTTCAGGAACAGCGAAATATATACTGTGAGAGTATCCGAGATTAAGCTCCAAAACGTTGTTTTGTACTGCAGCTTTATAACCTACTCCAACAAGCTCCATCTCCTTCTTATATCCATTGCTCACACCTTCTACCATGTTGTTTACCAATGAGCGGTAAAGTCCATGAAGAGATTTGTGTCTTTTCTGTTCTGTAGGACGTTCTACCGTCAATACTCCATCTTCCACTTTACAAGTGATATCCGGATCTACTTGCTGAGTCAGCTCACCTTTGGGTCCTTTCACATTCACAACATTGTTGTCAACTGTAATGGTTACTCCTTCAGGTACATTTATTGGTGCTTTTCCTATCCTTGACATCTCAAATCAATTAATACACGTAACATAAAACTTCTCCACCTATATTCTCTCTCCTCGCCTCTTTGTCAGAGATCACTCCCTTTGAGGTGGATAGAATCGCGATACCAAGACCGTTAAGTACTCTTGGTAGGGTTTCCGCTCCAGCATACTTTCTTAGTCCAGGAGTACTTATTCTCTCCAAACTAGTAATTGCTGACTGCTTTGTTTGCGGATTGTATTTCAAAGCAATTTTGATAATACCTTGCTTTTCGTCATCCTCAAACTTGTAGTTTCTGATGAAGCCCTTACTGTGCAATACTTTAGTGATCTCCTTCTTTAAATTAGAAGCAGGCACCTCTACTACACGATGGTTCGCACCTATTGCGTTACGAATCCTTGTTAAATAATCTGCTATCGGGTCTGTTACCATTTCTTAAACACACTTATCCCCCTCGAAAAAGGGGGTGCAAAAATAATACTTTATATTTTTAAACGAAAGGAAGATTGAAAATCTACCAACTTGCTTTTGTTACTCCTGGTATTTTTCCATCAGATGCCATTTCTCTGAATGTCACCCTAGAGATACCAAACCTTCTCATGTAGCCTTTAGGTCTACCTGTAAGCTTACATCTGTTATGCAATCTTACTTTCGAAGAGTTTCTTGGTAGTTTATCAAGAGCCTCATAGTCACCTGCTTCTTTCAAAGCGGCTCTTTTCTCGGCATATCTTGCTACAAGTTTTTCTCTTTTTCTTTCTCTCGCTTTTACTGCTTCTCTAGCCATAATTTCTTAGTTCTTCTTTGAAGTAAACGGCATTCCAAAAGATCTCAATAATTCAAGACTCTCCTCGTCAGTTTGTGCGCTTGTCACAAACGTGATGTCCATACCTGTGATTTTGTTTACTTTATCGATGCTGATTTCAGGGAAGATAATCTGCTCTTGTACACCAAGTGTATAATTACCTCTTCCGTCAAATCCTTTTTCTCTAATTCCTTTAAAGTCTCTTACTCGAGGAAGTGCTACTGTCATCAATCGGTCAAGAAATTCGTACATCTTGTCTCCTCGAAGAGTCACTTTTGCGCCAATAGGCATTCCTTCTCTCAACTTAAAGTTGGATACAGACTTCTTTGCTATTGTAGGCACCGCCTTCTGGCCAGTGATCTGAGTCAACTCCTCTACTCCGGTATCTACCAGTTTCTTGTCGGAAACAGCAGCACCAATACCTTTATTGATTGCGATTTTCGTCAGCTTAGGCACCTGCATCACAGAGCTATACTGGAATTTGTCCTTCAAATGAGGAACAATCTCTTTACTGTATTTTTCTTTTAATCTAGGACTAGCCATTCGTGATAAATTCTCCTGATTTTTTTGAATATCTCTGCAGCTTATCGTCTGCGTTTTTCTTTCTTCCTACTCGGGTAGCATCTCCTGATGAAGGATCAACAACCTTGAGGTTGCTAAGGTGAATAGCTGCTTCAGTTTGCTGAATTCCTCCTTCAGGATTTTCAGCAGAAGGCTTCACATGCTTTGTGATCATGTTTGCACCTTCAACAATCGCGCGGTATTTCGCGGTGTTTACTTCCAGCACTTTACCTGTCTTACCTTTGTCGTTTCCGGCAATGATCTTTACGGTATCTCCTTTTTTTACGTGAAATTTTACGTTGCTCATTGTTAAAGTACTTCTGGTGCTAATGATACAATTTTCATGAACTGCTTCTCTCTTAGCTCTCTAGCAACAGGGCCAAAAATCCTTGTTCCTCTAGGCTCATCATTTGCTGTAAGAAGTACAGCGGCGTTATCCTCAAATCGAATATAGCTACCGTCTTTTCTACGAACTTCTTTCTTCGTTCGTACTACTACAGCTCTGGAGACAGTTCCTTTCTTTAAACTACTTGATGAAAGTGCATGCTTTACAGTCACAATAATTTTGTCACCTACAGAAGCATATCGCTTCTTGGTGCCTCCAAGCACACGGATTACTAGCACTTCTTTAGCGCCACTGTTGTCCGCAACCGATAATCTTGACTCCTGTTGTACCATTATTTTGCTCTTTCAATAATTTCTACTAACCTCCATCTCTTGCTCTTACTCATTGGACGAGTTTCCATTACTTTCACGGTATCACCGATGTTGCAATCGTCTTTCTCATCATGAGCAGTGAGCTTGGTGGTCTTCCTCACGAACTTTCCGTAGATCGGGTGTTTTACTTTTCTCTCAACAGCCACAGTGATGCTTTTCTGCATTTTATTGCTCACCACTTGTCCGATTCTTTCTTTTCTTAGATTTCTTTCCATCACTGAAAATTATTTGCTTGCTTCAGCAACTTGATTTAATTCTTTGACCTTAATTTCTGTCTGAATTCTTGCCACCAACTTTCTATTCTCGCGAATCTTCATTGGGTTTTCGATTGGAGTAATGCTATGTGCAAATTTCAATTTGCTATAGCTCTCCTTTTCTACTGCAAGCTTGTTTTTCAGCTCGTCCAGACTCAATCCTCTTAATTCAGAATTTTTCATTACTCTGGCTTATAATCTTTTGCTAATGTGAATTTTGTAGAAATTGGCAACTTCTGTGCAGCCAATCTTAAAGCTTCTTTTGCCAACTCGATATCTACTCCCGCAGCTTCGAAAAGAACAGTCCCTGGCTTTACAGGTGCTACCCAGTATTCTGGCGCTCCTTTACCTTTACCCATCCTTACTTCTGCAGGCTTCTTAGTCACAGGCTTGTCTGGAAAGATTCGGATCCATACTTGTCCCTCTCTCTTCATCGCTCTCGTCATTGCAATCCTTGCGGCTTCTATTTGACGACCTGTGATCCACCCCGGCTCCATTGCCTTGATTCCAAAAGTTCCGAATGCCAGTCTATGCCCACGTTGAGCAAGACCCTTCACTCGGCCTTTTTGCATTTTTCTAAATTTCGTTCGTTTTGGCTGTAACATGCTTTACAAAACTTTACTTTCTTCTTCTATTTTCTCTTCTCCTTCTATTCGGAGCTCCTCCACCTGGTGCGTTGTTATTACCACCACCTGACTGACCTACATTTGGAGAAAGGTCTCTTTTACCGAAAACTTCTCCTTTGAAGATCCAAACTTTGATACCGATCTTACCATAAATGGTGTGTGCTTCTGTAATTGCATAATCGATATCTGCTCTAAGTGTGTGCAATGGAATTCTACCTTCCTTGTACTGCTCACTTCTTGCCATCTCAGCACCACCCAATCTACCAGAACATTTTATCTTAATCCCTTGCGCTCCTACTCGCATGGAAGAAGCGATTGCTTGCTTCATTGCTCTTCGGAAAGAGATTCTTGCCTGAAGCTGTTGAGCGATAGACTCACCTACCAACTTCGCATCTAGCTCAGGTCTTTTGATTTCGAAAATATTGATCTGAAGATCTTTGCCTGTCAAGTTTTTCAACTCTTCTTTGATCTTATCTACTTCAGATCCTCCTTTACCTATCACAACACCCGGACGAGCAGTATGAACAGTCAGTGTAATTCTTTTAAGCGTTCGTTCGATTACGATCTTGGAGATCCCACCTTTAGGCATACGCGCCATGATGTATTTACGAATCTTATTGTCTTCTACAAGTTTGTCTGCATAAGACTTGCTATCGAACCAGGCAGAATCCCACCCTTTGATAACTCCTAATCTAAATCCAACTGGGTTTACTTTTTGTCCCATTACTTGTTGCTTTCTTTAGTTTCTTCCTGGTTGTGATTATCAACAACGATAGTCACATGATTTGATCTCTTTCTGATTCTGTGAGCTCTTCCTTGTGGTGCCGGTCTCAATCTCTTAAGCATTCTTGCACTATCCACGTAGATTTCTTTCACATAAAGGTCAGCTTCTTCAATGCTGATGTCCTCGTTTTGCGCTTGCCAATCAGCAATAGCGGTTAAGAGAAGCTTCTCCAACGTATTGGATGCGTGATGTGCATCAAATCGAAGAATGTTGAGTGCAATACTTGCTCGCTCTCCACGAATCATGTCAGCTACTAATCTCATCTTGCGAGGAGATGTAGGTACATTTCGAAGTGACGATTTTACCGCACCAAGCTTTCCTTTATTCTCCTCCCGGAATTTCTTGTCAGCTTCCTTCTGAAGTCTGATTCGTACTGATTTCTTTAATTTCTTTTCAGCTTCCATTGGTGCTATTATCTTTTACCTTTATCCTTCTTCGCGATATGACCTCTAAAGTTCCTAGTCGGTGCAAATTCGCCAAGTTTATGTCCTACCATATTTTCAGTTACGAAAACAGGAATGAATTTATTTCCGTTGTGCACTGCGAAAGTGTGACCTACGAAATCCGGAGATATCATTGATCTTCTTGACCATGTTTTGATCACAGACTTCTTACCTGAGTCATTCATCGCATCGACTTTTCTTTCAAGTCGGAAGTCTATATAAGGTCCTTTCTTTAATGATCTTGACATTATTTCCTTCGTTTAACTATCTGCTTATCAGAATATTTATTTGGACGACGAGTTTTAAGCCCCTTCGTATACTGACCATTTCTTGATCGTGGGTGACCACCAGAAGATCTACCTTCACCACCACCCATTGGGTGATCAACCGGGTTCATCGCAACCCCTCTTACTCTTGGTCTTCTTCCCAGCCATCTGTTTCTACCCGCTTTTCCTAGTCTAACACTCATGTGATCTGAGTTAGAAACGGTACCTACTGTCGCCAGACACGTATTAAGTACCATTCTCATTTCACCTGATGGAAGTTTCACAGTGGAATATTTCCCCTCTCTTGCTACCAGCTGAACATATGTTCCAGCACTTCTTGCCATCACTCCACCTTTACCAGGCTTCAACTCAATGTTGTGAATAATGGTACCTAAAGGAATCTCTGAAAGGAAAAGTGCATTTCCTACTTCAGGAGGTACTCCTTTTCCAGAGTTTATAACCGTATCAACTTCCAGTCCTGCTGGAGCGATGATGTATCTCTTTTCGCCATCAGCATAGTAAAGCAATGCGATTCTTGCAGACCTGTTCGGATCGTACTCGATTGCTTTCACTGTAGCAGGAACTCCGTGCTTGTCTCTTTTGAAGTCGATAAGTCGAAGCTTCCGCTTATGACCACCGCCAACGTTTCTCACGGTCATTCGACCTTGATTATTTCTTCCTCCGTTTCTTTTTGATGTCGTCACCAAAGACCGCTCTGGAGTGGACTTGGTAATGTCATCAAACACAGGGGCCATTCTGAACCTCTGTCCTGGAGTTGTTGGTTTAAGTTTTCTTACAGCCATCTCTGTCTATTATATTCCGCTATAAAAATCAATTATATCTCCTTCAGCCACCTTCACAATTGCCTTCTTATATGCTGGAGTTCTACCTTCAATGACTCTTGACTTGGTATATCGTCTTTTAGACCCACCAGGTTGAACCATTGTATTTACAGATTCTACAGTAACACCGTACGTTTTTTCAACCTCGGTCTTAATCTGAACCTTATTAGCATTCCTGGCAACTACAAAACCGTACTTACCATGCTCGTTAAGAGCGGATACTTTTTCCGTAACTAGTGGTTTAATTAAAACTCCCATCTTAGTTAAATCTTTCTTTTAGTTGCTCGAGTGTTCCTTCGCACAAGATCAGACGCTCAGCGTTTATCAAGTCGTAGGTATTTATTTCGTCAACAGTTGAAACATGTGTTTTCTTAAGGTTTCTAGAAGACAAGAATACATTCTTGTTTTTATCACTTACTAGAAACAAAGACTTCTTATCATTTACAGAAAGACTATTAAGAAGACTGATAAATTCTTTCGTCTTTGGAGATTCAAAAGAGAAATCCTCCAAAATCTGAATGGCTTTTTCTTTAGCTCTGGAAGAAAGTACGGACTTACGTGCCAGTTTCTTCACTTTTCTGTTCAGTTTGAAGCCATAATCTCTTGGCTGTGGGCCGAAGAATGTACCTCCACCTCTCATCACACCAGACTTCACACTACCAGCTCTTGCAGTACCGGTACCTTTTTGCTTCTTAATCTTACGTGTAGACGCAGTGATTTCTCCTTTGTCTTTTGTCTTAGCGGTACCTTGTCTCTGGTTTGCTAAGTAGTTCTTTACATCAAGGTAGACAGCATGCTCATTTGGCTCTATGCCAAAAATGCTCTTGTCCAGGCTGATTTCTCTTCCTGTTTCTTCCCCTTTAATATTTAATACAGCTACCTTCATGATTACTTCTCAAGTATTACGAATGAATTTTTAGCGCCTGGGATTGCACCTGAAACTAGTACCAGGTTTTTCTCAGGATATACTTTTAATACTCTCAGGTTTAACACCTTCACTCTATCTCCACCAGTTCTACCGGCCATTTTCATGCCTTTAAAAACTCTGGATGGAAATGAAGCAGCACCAATAGAGCCCGGAGCTCTTAGTCTGTTGTGCTGACCGTGCGTTGCCTGACCAACACCACCAAATCCGTGTCTTTTTACAACCCCTTGAAATCCTTTACCTTTAGATGTACCGATTGCATCGACATAGTCCTGCTCTGCAAACACATCTTCAATTTTGATTTCATTGCCCATCTTCACTTTATCATCAAATTCAGATCTGAAATCTCTGAACTCTACAACTTTTTGTTTGGGAGTAGTTTTTGCTTTCGCAAAATGGCCCTGAAGTGCTTTAGGCGTATTTTTCTCTTTTCTTTCACCGTAAGCCAACTGCACAGCTCTGTATCCGTCTGTCTCTTCGTTCTTAACTTGAGTCACGACGCAAGGACCAGCCTCAACAAGGGTACAAGCGATGCTTTTACCGTTCTCGTCAAAGACATTGGTCATTCCTACTTTCCTTCCTATTAAACCAGGCATTTTCTACTCGTTTATATCTTATAATTACCCTCTCAGGCAAACTTTTTTTGAAAAGGACTGCAAAGATAGCAAATCCCTATGCCGATCAAAATTTGATCGGTTATTTTTTTTTAGACAAAAAAAGAACCAATCGATATGGACCAATTGGTTCTCCATTCCGGTTAACACCGGGTTATACTTTTATCTCAACGTCTACGCCGCTCGGAAGCTCTAACTTCATCAAAGCATCTACTGTCTTTGCACTGTTGCTGTAGATATCTACGAGCCTTTTGTACGTACAAAGTTGAAATTGCTCTCTTGCTTTTTTGTTCACGTGTGGTGACTTAAGCACAGTAAACTTCTCTTTCACTGTTGGAAGAGGGATTGGTCCGCTTACAACTGCGCCAGTAGTCTTTACTGCTCGAACAATTTTCTCAGAAGACTTGTCAACCAAGTTGTGGTCGTAAGACTTAAGTTTTATTCTAATTTTCTGATTCATGATCTTTTATCGATTCTTTTGGCTTAATGTTATACGCTAGCTGTGCCTTTCACATCTGCAATAACACCTTCAGCAATATTCTTAGGTACTGGATCGTAGTGAGAGAACGTCAATGAAGCCGTTGCTCTACCTGAACTATTTGTTCTTAGATCAGTCACATATCCGAATAGTTCAGACAATGGCACATCTGCTTTAATTACTGCAGAAGTTCCTCTTGTGTCCATCCCCTTCATCATACCTCTTCTTTTGTTGAGGTCACCGGTGATCGTTCCTGTATACTCATCTGGGGTAACTACCTCCACAGCCATTACTGGCTCAAGTATCACTGGCGAACACTGAGCAGCAGCAGATTTAAATCCAGCGCGTGCTGCAAGTTCGAATGATAGTGAATCTGAATCCACATCGTGGAATGATCCGTGATACAACTTCACTTTCATGTTGTCGATAGGGTAGCCTGCCAAAGGACCATTCACCATCGCTTGCTCAAATCCTTTCTGAATTGCTGGAATGAATTCTTTCGGAATAACACCACCAACGATTTTGTTCTCAAACTGAAGGCCTTCTTTCTCGTGATCTTCATCTTTCGGTCCGATCTCAAATACGATATCAGCAAATTTACCCCGTCCACCAGACTGCTTCTTGTAAACTTCTTTGTGATCGATCATCTTGGTGATCGCTTCTTTGTATGCTACCTGAGGAGCTCCTTGATTGATTTCTACTTTGAACTCTCTCTTCAGACGATCGATAATGATGTCCAAGTGAAGCTCTCCCATTCCTTTCAGAATGGTTTGCCCTGTTTCGTGATTGGTCTCAACCTGAAGTGTTGGATCCTCTTCAATCAATTTACCAATCGCGATGCCTAACTTATCTACATCTGCTTGAGTTTTTGGCTCAATCGCGTATCCGATAACCGGATCTGGAAAGTCCATTGACTCAAGAACGATCTTACCTTTCTCGTCGCAAAGGGTATCTCCCGTTTTGATGTCCTTAAATCCTACAACTGCTCCGATATCTCCACAGTATAGTTGGTCGATTTGATTTTGCTTGTTTGCGTGCATCTGGAAGATCCGAGATATACGCTCTTTCTTGCTGGTTCGTGTATTGTATACGTAAGAACCTGAGTCTAACATTCCTGAGTACGATCTCACAAAGCATAGACGACCTACGAATGGATCGGTGGCAATCTTAAATGCTAAAGCTGAGAATGGCTCGTCTGGAGAAGGCTTTCTTGTTACTGGCTCTTCAGTATCAGGATTTGTTCCTGATATGCTATCTCTATCTAGTGGAGATGGAAGCAATTCCATTACGTAATCAAGAAGTGTTTGCACACCTTTATTCTTGAAGGCTGATCCACATAGCATTGGAACGAACGCCAAGTCAACAGTCGCTGCTCTTAAAGCAGCTACAATCTCATCTCTAGTGATGCTTTCAGGATCTTCGAAGTATTTCTCCATCAATCCTTCATCATATTCTGCTACGGACTCAACAAGGTGCTCTCTGTATTCAGCAACCTCATCTACCATATCAGCAGGAATGTCAATTTCTTCGAATGTCATTCCCATGTCATCCTCGCTCCAAACAATCGCTTTGTTCTCAACAAGGTCAACAACCCCTTTGAAATTATCCTCAGCTCCGATAGGTAACTGAAGTGGTACTGCTTTAGTACCCAACATTTCTTTTACTTGCTTACAAACTTTCAGGAAGTCTGCGCCTGATCGGTCCATTTTGTTAACGAAACCGATTCTAGCAACTTTATAGTTGTCTGCCAGTCTCCAGTTGGTTTCAGACTGTGGCTCTACACCATCTACTGCGCTGAATAGAAATACCAATCCATCCAACACACGAAGTGATCTATTTACCTCTACTGTAAAGTCAACGTGACCCGGTGTGTCGATGATGTTTATGTGATACTCTTCTTCTTTGTATTTCCAGAATACAGTGGTAGCAGCTGAAGTAATGGTAATACCTCTTTCTTGCTCCTGCTCCATCCAGTCCATGGTAGCTCCACCATCGTGTACTTCACCAATTTTATGGTTTACACCTGCATAATAAAGAATACGCTCTGTAGTGGTGGTTTTTCCGGCATCAATGTGTGCTGCGATACCGATGTTTCTTGTAAGTCTTAAGTCTCTAGCCATTTTGGTTCTTAGAATCTGAAGTGTGAGAATGCTTTGTTTGCGTCAGCCATTCTGTGCATGTCATCTTTCTTCTTTACAGAAGCACCTTCTCCTTTGGACGCGGCAATGATTTCTGCAGCTAAACGATCTTGCATTGTTTTTTCTCCTCTTAGTCGAGCGTATTTGATCATCCACTTGATACCAAGAGCAATTTTTCTATCAGGCCTTACTTCAATTGGCACCTGGAAGTTCGCTCCTCCAACTCGTCGAGCTTTCACTTCTACAGATGGCATAATATTGCTCAATGCGGTCTTCCACGTTTCCAGACCGTTTTCACCTGTTTTTTCTTCTACCTGCTCAATGGCGTTATAGAAGATTTTATAAGAGACACTCTTTTTACCACTCAACATGAGGTTGTTTACAAATTTGGTAACAAGGGTATCCTGATAAATAGGATCAGGAAGGATGTATCTCTTTTTTGGTTTTGCTTTTCTCATTATTCCTGCAAATTATTTTTTAGGTCGCTTAGCGCCATATTTAGATCTTCTTTGTAGACGTCCGCTTACGCCAGCCGTATCCAACGCACCTCTAATGATGTGATATCTCACACCTGGTAAATCTTTTACTCTTCCTCCTCTGATAAGCACAATGGAGTGCTCCTGAAGGTTGTGTCCTTCTCCCGGGATATAAGCATTCACTTCTTTACCGTTGGTAAGTCTTACCCTTGCCACTTTTCTCATCGCTGAGTTAGGCTTCTTCGGAGTGGTTGTGTACACACGAGTACAAACACCTCTTCTTTGTGGACATGAGTCCAACGCTGGGGATTTTGACTTTGAAGTCAGCTTCTTTCTACCCTTCCTTACTAATTGTTGTATAGTTGGCATACGCTATTATTTCTAATCGTCCCAAATTTTGGGAACGCAAAGATAGATATATTGAGATTATATCAAAAAGTTAAAAGATGAATTAATTGGAATAATTTAGAATTCCTTTGATAACGTGGGAAATCGGCCTTTTCATGCCTATTAAAGGCGCAAATCTATTTAAAAACATCTGATTGTAAGTAGTCTACCTCTCCTTTTCCTGATGAAGTGAAGTGAAAGTCGAACAGAACACATACCATTGGGCTACTCCTTATATATAGTCCTCCTCAAAAAAGTTATCCTGGCTTTTTACTGAAACGTACGCCAAGCCTAAATACGAAGGGTGAGGAATTTAAGTCATTGCTTTGATAATTGAAGTCGTATAGTATCAGTGAGAGCATCTGTACTTTACCGATTTTAAACTCTCTACCCACACCGAGTAAATGCGCAGAATCCCATTTGGTGCCTACTGGGCTTTCGGATGCGAAAAGTGATTTATTGATCTGTCTTTCTACTTCCGCCCAGGCAAAGAATCCTTTCGGGATGTCATAGCGCGTAAAAAAACTGTAGCCATACCCATCGCCAGTGACTTGTGATGTGGAGTCATTGCCGAACTGCTCCCTGAAAATAACCCCTACACCCCCGAGCCATTTTTTATTTATCCAATACCCCAGCTGCAGGTTGGTATTGATGATCACCGGGTCTGTGGATTGTAAACTCAGGTTGCCTCCAAAGTACAGCCGATTCTTGAATGGTTTGTCTTCGAGTGAGTTTCGCTTCGTTCCTTCCTCCGGATAGCGTGTGTCTGGTAGTTCAGAGTATTTCTTCTTCAGCTTTTGAATATCTGCCTGTGCTTCTTGAAATTGCTTGGGGTCTATCTTTTTGAAGAGCTCTCTCGCTTTCTCTGGTTTGATTAGGTTGGGATTGGGTTTGCTGGGTATCGCTAATCCTTGTGCTGGATTCGTCAACTGATCGAGCGGGTTTTGATTGTTGGCATCTCCCAACTCTGCAGGAAGAAACTTCCGTGCATCTTCTTCCAATATTGCGGTGGCTTGTGCCAAAGCCAGACTGTCTGCATTTTCTGTATTTATCTCAGGTTCCAACACGATGGGATTGAGAATGAGCTCTCGATATTCGGGAGGAAAATCAGTGCTTTCCAAAATCTCCCTGGAAATGGCTAAGGAATCTTCCTTTGTGAACTCCCTAACCAAAAGGGAATCCATCTGGTACTGTTGCAGGCTATCGAATGAGAATACGTGGATACTGTCGTTTTGATAAACTTGAATACTATCTCGTAATGAAGCGTTCGTGTATACTTCCTTCAAGCTGTCGTATTGCTGCTTAAAACTTGCTCTTGCTTTTACTTGCTGCTGTAGTTGTTCCAGCTGCTCCTTTCTTTGCTTGGCAGTCTGCCTCGCACCTTTGGCACGATTGAGTGCATTGGCATGCTTACCTGTTGCTTTCGCATCAACCTTTACTTGTGCCTGCATGTGCAGGCACCCCATCATTAAGCATAAACATATCAGTAAACGCATAGGCAAAGATGTGATTTCTCTTCTTCTCAACACTAACCGCACACGTAAAATATTCATATTAATGACACAATCAGGCCTTCATTACCTGACTTCTTATTCGGTTTTATTTCATAACCTTCGAGATCATAAACATTATACCTCTTGCCTTTTTTCCTCAGTTGAACATACCCTATATGGTTCTTATCATGATTATAAATTCTAAAAACTTCATCATGTGAATATCTGACATATCCGTAAGTAATTTTCTTATCATCACTAGAGATATCATAATTGTAATTCTTCTTTATGCCCGAATAATCAGTATAGCTAAGACACTTAACATAGTTCCGATAACTATTGGATTCAGTATTTGAATTGGGATAGACCTTGTAGTAGTTTTTAAGATATGTATCAGGATTACCCTTTGCTACTTTACCAGTATACGGATTGACGTTCCCTGGGTAACTCCAATTATTGTAAGGGTTGCCATCGGGATTTGATCTATAGTGAGGCTTCACATAAGTACCATCTTTTCTATAATACCCCTTGACTTTTACCTGTGAATATGAAATATAAATTGAGGAAAGAAGTGCAATTAATAGTAGTACTCTTAATCTCATTAATTAAATAATTACTTATAACTAATATAGTTATTAATAATACAATTCATGTTCCTATCTTTTGCATTATTAAATTCTGAAATACTCTAATAATGGAAGGAAAAACCATACTACTTGTAATTATTGGTACAGTCGGTGTAATGCTAATGGCCTTTTCCGTTGTGTTTTTTATTCTCCTTTATAGAAGAAAGGTGCTTGAAAATCGTCTCAAGATTAAATATTCAAAATCGTTTGAAGAACAACTTTCAAAGATCAATAATGCATCTAATGCCATTTCTGAATTGAAAACATCTATGGATGATTTACAGGACTTTCTTAATACGGAGTCAGAAAGAATGTTAATGAATAGGAAAATCCTCAAAGACCTTGAAGACGAGAAGAAGAAGATTGAACCAATTGTTAATGTTCAAAAAGAAACCCTTGCAAACATCCTTGATGCGTATACCTTAAAAAATGAAAAAAGTAATCTAAAGACTAAGTTTTGGTCATTCATTATAGGTGTTGTGAGTTCTGGAATTGCGACGATTATTACCTACTTAATTTTAGGTGAATAAGCTTATCAAAAGAAAAACCCACCAACAAATGCAGGTGGGTTGAGTTTTAGTAGTTAGGTGTTTCTTTGCTTGGTAAGTCGGGAATTTTAAAAAATGAGTCGTCTATATTCATGTCTTTGACTTCAACTGCTTCAAACAACATATTAAATGACTCATTATCAATTTCAATCTTGAGACTTAGAGATTTTGTTCGAGAGGTAACAAGAGCAAAATTTCCGTAATTATGATTTTTATAAAGTTCAGGGTCAACTCCAATTTCCTTTGAAAAATAATACTTACCAGTACCTCTAGTTGTCTCAATTACAAATACTTGACATTTGTAACCTAAAATAACTTCATCAGAATCTTCAATTGAATAGTTCAAAACTGTGTCAGTATTGATAGCAGCATTTATCCAAACTAGGGTGTCATTTTCATTTATTACGTTATACAACCTATTCTCTT
This sequence comes from Ekhidna sp., assembly GCF_039940915.1. GTDB lineage: Bacteria > Bacteroidota > Bacteroidia > Cytophagales > Cyclobacteriaceae > Ekhidna. The sequence continues at coordinate 5,719 of NZ_JBDVFO010000003.1, read as the reverse complement.
TTGGCGAATAAATCTGAGTTGTATAGATCATCCCATTTATGTTGGATTTGTAATAAGCACCTTTTGAAAAGTACTCCATCTTATCACCCATATACTGAGTGAATTGTTCTGTGGTGAGTCCATCATCCAACTTCCATTGATAGGAAATATCAAATTTAATCCTTCCTTCAAATTGTGCATTTACTGAGCCAGTAAAAAGAAAAATAATTGCTAGTTGAGTTATGTATTTAATCATGAATCGAAAATAAACATTTCAAAATATCATCCTATAAAAACAGGAAACCCACTCAAACTATTAAGTGGGTTCTGTAGTGCTTTAGCTTTATTCCTTAAGAGGCCTTAACCTCGTTGAGGTCTTGCCATTCTTATTAACTTGAACATCAATCATAAATTGGCTTTCTCCTCTCTCATATATTCTAACACTTTCTTCTTGAATAGAACTGAAATTGCTCTTAACATTAGAAAGGAAAATATATTTGATAATTTGATCATCTTTTGCGAAAAGTAAAAGAGACCTAGCATCATCATATTTGATTCTTTCAATTTGCTTATTCATCCCTTTGTACTCCTTCTTTATAGACTCAAGGTTTGAGTATGCTTTTGGAATAATCAGCTTGTTCCAATCAAAATCAAAGACTTCAGTAAGATTAATGGAGGAATCCCCACCCTCAACTTTGAGTGCTATTTCAGAATACAGCTTATTAGAGTATTCAGCATCCAACAAAGTGACTTCACTTTGACTTGCTTCACTATTGGAATTACCACAAGATGTTGTAAAAACAACCAGTATGGTGATCACAACATGATATAGGTTTTTACTCACTTCCATAATTACTTTTTTCCTCGTCTGATTCTTGATTTTGCTGATCTACTCCTTGACTATTCAAAGTTTGCAAGTTATAAAATGCAACCTGAGCATCCTTACCTGTAAGTTTAGTGCCAACAACATTTCCATCATTATCAATTACTTTCATTCCACCTGCTTTCATTGCATTAAGTAGATATCCCATTAATTCCTTGGGTGAAGCATTAGGCTTCTTAGCACCAATTATTGCACCAATATTATTATTATGTAAATCCATGGTTTTCTTGTTGTCTGGATTATCTGGAAGATTTTCATGCGCTTCTCCTAACTCAAGAGCTGTTTCTTTACCTAGTGTTTGTGCATTTAACGCGGTAAATATTCCATGCCTTAATGCATCTTGCAATCCATCTTCACCACCTTGTTGCATCACATTAGCAGATATAATGTAAGCTGTCTCACGGTTTTGTGATAGTTCTTTGTTTTTCAACCAAGCCATAGGTGTGTTACTAAGAACTACTGCTTCACTTGGATTAGCTCCGCTTTCAATAGCTTTTTCCATGACCTTATTTTTTATTGCATCTGCGATTACATATGCTATCTGAGCTTCTGCACCCTCCAATTCAATATGCCTGACAACCTTATTCTCACTAAAAGCATACACTGAGTTATGTACATATTCCTCAGCAAGCGGATCAACATTAAAGAACCTACCTATCTCAGGCTGATGATTTCTCCACTTAAACTTCACCCATCCTGTCTCCTCTTCGTATTCCTGATCTTGGAAAGTATTCATGAAGTTCTTCACAGAAGCAGTCCTCTGAGACTCATTAAACGTCAGCCCAAATGGATAGTAATCCTGCGTCGAGACAACATTCGTCTTGGTCAACGTTACCTTAAAATCATCAAAATCAACAATACTTGATGCATTAGTTTCATTGGAAACGTATGCGAAGAAAAACCCATTTTGCTCGATTTCGATGGGTTCGTCGGTCATGAGCGTTTCCCAATTATTGTTCGATGCACTACCGATTTGCTTGAATCCTGCGTTCAATAAAATGGTGTCTTTGTCAAAAAGAAGCCAATTCATATATGCTCTCGGAACAGTGGTATTCACGATACTGTTTTTATCTGCCTGAATTCCTCCTACAATCGTTTCATTCAGGTTCGAATTGTTCGTAATTGTATTTTCATTGGATGGACTGGATCCTGTACTTCCTGTCACCAGCATGTTGAATAGAAGATTGTTGGCAAAGAAACCATCTGCCACAGGTGCTTGCTCATAATATGCTTTTACCTCTAAATCAAACTTATCTCCTTGCTGTACTTCATACATGATTGACAAGCCTAGAATTCCTTCAATCACAGAACCATTGCCTTGCACATCGGTATTCAACCTCATCACATTGGCGCTTGCGTTACCTGTTGTCGCCAGCCCATTTCTTGGGCTTTGAACCCACGGATCAAATGCATCCTGCTCTTCATTCAGCTCCATCGTAGCAGTTCTTGGATATATATCTGGCGTGGTACTGAACGTCAACCGCACATTGCCCAAATGATCTTTGAGGTGATACTGGTAGTCCCATTTATCATCAAATGTCTTGTAAATGAGCCTGCCCTCTTCATGCTGAATGAGGTGTAGCTTTCCTTCTCCAGTAGGGCCTTCGGCTTCATAGATAAACTCTCCCACATAGTCAGTGGTCTTGGACAAATTTCCACCCTCATAAACCTTCTGTTGCAGTTTAATGCCCGCTGCGTCGTAGAGGTATTCAATTCTGTCGTCTTCACCGGTTGGGGATAGTACCACTTTCGTAGGCAGATTCAAGTGGTTGTATGTAATCGATGTAATGCCTTTGTTGGCATCCGTTTGCATGTTGCCATTATCATCGTACGTGTAGTCGATCCCTGTTGTGGTTTCGGTGAAGCCTGCCCCATCATCTCCTGCATCATCCACCTGTGTCAGCTGGTTTCCATCGTAGAAGTAGCTCAAGTCGTCCATGGCACTCCCTCCAGCATCTTTTCTAACTAAACTTTTGATGTTGCCGTTGAGGTCGTATTCTGGAATGGCTACATCGTATGAATCGTTGGCGCTGGACGAGCCGTCTTCAAAATGAGCTGCATCTTTCAGCCTGTTGAGTTTGTCGTAGGTATATGTGTATGCTCTCTCGTCTATGCCCGTATTCTCTGGATCGTAATTGCTCCATTCCATCGCAGAGATGTTCCCATTGTATAGTTGGGTATTGCCAAGGGTAGCATCTTGCTCGTCGTAAAGCAATTTCATTCCGAAAAGATCCGTTCCCAATGCAGCTGGGTCATTGATACTTTCGAGCCAACCTCGAATATTGTAGTCATAGTTCAGGGTCTGCTCACCTCCATGTAAGTTTTTCGCTGCAAGCTCACCTATCTCATTGTAGTCATTCGTCGCAATGAGCGCTTTATCATTATCATCTATTTGATGATGGACGCTTAACAGCCTGTCTCTGTGGTCATACGCATATTCACGAATGATGGTATGCATAAGGCTTGCAGTGGCATTTGCCGGGGTAACGGTATGCTTCGTTCTCGCTCTTATCACATTGCCAACAAAATCGTACTGATTGGAGATGATGTCATTTCCTCCGAGATGATTTTCTGAAACAATCTGTATGGGTCGATACTTATCATCGTAGTACGTGATGGTCGTAATGAAGTCACCACCTTCCCCTCTGGTAAGAGATCCTGTGACCTGTCCTTTTACCTTGGTATTTTCTGTCGCTATGAAATTATCCTCTGGTTCCGTATTTGAAGGGTCGTAAGAAGTCCCGGACAGGTCTGTTTGCGCAATGAAATCGTAGCGATCATAGTAGGTAACCGTGAGAATATCACCGAGGGTACCTGTATCGATATCTTTCAATGGATAGGCATCATTTTGATAGCCGCGCGTCACGCCTGTTCCTGTGGCTGTGGTGAATGTCAAGAATCGATCATTGAGTCCTCCAACATAGGTTTGTAACGTGGCACGGTCTCTGGAATCGGTAATGAAGCCTGTCATCACCGGTCTGTTCAACACATCGTAGGTGGTGAATAGCCACTCATCATCGTTTCGTTGCTTCCCATCCTGAGTCAACACCAGGCGATCCCATCTATCGTACACCATATCTACCCGGTGTGCTCCGGGCACTTTCTTGGAAATCATCCGATTTCTACCGTCATATTCATAGGAGAACGCAAAATCATCACGTGTTTGGGTAGAAACACCTACTTCATTGAGAAGCACAAGTTCAAAATTTGAACCTAAGGTCAATCCTGCCGGGACTGTCACAACCACTCCTGACAAATAGGTGAATTTGCTGTTCACATCGGCCTGCGTCAGGGTATAGTCTGCAAGTAGCAAGGTGCCATCGTTACTGCCAAAAACGTCCGTGCTCATTTGGCGCACAGCCTCCGGTGGGAGCACCACCCTCAGCCGTCCATAGTCGTCGTAGATGTAATAGGTGCTTGCCCAGATAGTGGCATCCACCTGACTTTTCTTCAGAATCGTCTGCCCTTGCTTATTGGTATATTCTATCGTTTGATTGCCATCTTCGTCTGTCACAATGCTTTTATACAGCTCTCCTCGCGGATAGAATGTTCCTGAAAGGTTCGACAGATCGCTGTTGTCCCATTCAACGACTTCATTTTCACCATTGATCTCATAATCCATCGCTACGGTATTTCCTCCACCAATCACTCTATTGTCTCCTGGAGATCCCTGCTCCACCGGACGATTGAGTGGAGACTCTTCAAAGCGTGTTTCTGTATATGCTTTGCTGGATTCTTTAATATCAAAGTAGAATCCAGGTTGCTCCACCAAGGCGTTGGGCTTATATATTCCTCCAACATTGTCATTGATATACGGCAGGTATTCTTTCACTTTTCTTCCAAAAGGATCGTACTCCACCGGTGCCACCACATCATTTCTATCGGGAGAGCTGTTGAGACTGATGTTTTGCACGGCTCTTCCCAGCCCGTCATAGACAGACACGTCAATGCTTAGCTCATCTAAGTTAAAATCAAAGTCATCCGGCGGGTTTGTGGCGGGCACTTCCTTGCGGTATGTGTAGCTGAGAATGGCATTTTCATTTAACTCCAGTTGACTATCCAATATGGCATCCCCTGTAGTGTAGGTAGCTCCTCCCACAGATGTCACTGTTACTTTGTATGCTCCAGGTGTGGTTGCTATCAATGTATTGTCTGCCCCATTTTTAACTTGTATATTATCTAGAAACCATTGATAATTGGAATGTCCGGTACTTGCGGTAAGGGTATCTCCTACACCCGGCCTAAGACTTGTGGTGAGTCCCAGGTCTAAACTTGGCACATTCAATATATTGATGAGTGCAATGGAGGATGCAATTTCGCCACACGTGCCGCTGGCAACAATCGCACGGTATTGCGTGTCTACGGTGACATTGGTGAATGTCAAACTTATAGATGTATTGGCTACATCCACCCAATCTTCGGTAGTCTTTAATTGCCATTTAACCACATTGCCGGTATGTCCACTGAGCGTAAGAACTCCTGAGGAAACGCCAAAATCGTCTTTTGAACCATCCACCGTGCCGCCTACAGATTGTGGGTGAACCGTTATGGTCTTTTGCACCAACGCCTGGGTACATGTGCCGCTTTGAACAACCGCCTGTACTTCGTAGGTACGAACGCCGCTGCTCCATTGTGTCAGGCTCGGGCTCACACTCGTCACATCGTCCGTCTCTTCTATGGTACTCCAGCTTGTCCAACTTCCCGCACCATCTTTACTTCTCGATTGCCACCTCAAAATCGTTCCTACGTTTCCATTCAACGTGAATGGTTCGACACCTGAACCACACCGCTCACTATTTCCACTGATGGAGCCACTGATGGTGGTTGGGAAAATCTCAATCGTGGTTTGGGCATAGG
>NZ_JBDVFO010000002.1:1510000-2183187 GCF_039940915.1 Ekhidna sp. | reverse complement strand
ACTGCATTGTCAGCCAGCTTGGCGTTTGTTACCGCATCAGCTGCGAGTTCATCGGTGTTGACAGAAGCTGTACCAAGGTCATCGGTGGTTAGTGAGTTGTCAAGTACTTCATCTGAAGCTACTGCCCCAGTAGCGATTTCGTTGGCGGTGACAGCATCCGAATTTATTTGAATGTCAGCCGTGGAGCCATTGTTTATGATTGTGACATCACCACTAGCAGGCAACCCTTGAGCTACCCCAGCATTATCCCCAACATATACATTATTTGTGGCAAGCGCAGAAGAGGTGAATTCAGATCTATCAGTCCACACTACTTGACCACTTGTGTCAATAGTTAAAACTTTATTTGTGTTTCCATCTGAGTCTATTTTGGAAATAGTAATTGTACCGTCAGCAATATCTTGATTAAGAATGGAAAGATTGGCAATATGTTCGGATGTGATAAGTATAGGAGTTTCGATAATACCTATAACCCTTCCTTTTGAATCCGTTGTTAGTTGCAAGACGGTAAATTGATTTCCGTAGGTTCCTGGAGTAATCCCAACATCTTCCAGTTTTTCACCTGTAACTGCCTCATTTGCTATTTTATTAGTGGTTACCGCTCCGTTGTTAATTTTTCCAGTTGTTACACTATTGTCTTGAAGTTTTGAGGTTGAAATCGCAAAATCCCCAATGCGATCTTCAACAACAGCTCCAAGCTTAATAGTAGGGTTAGGGTAATTGCCTGTCAGATCCCCACCTGCAGCAGTTACATTTAAAACCCCTAATCCAGCTCTCCAATTCCCATTATCCCAGTAATAAAAAAGGTTAAGGTCAGTGTCGAATACCATTAAGCCATCTTCAAGTGAACCGAATGAGGAACTCATTGAAGTTCTTTGAAAAGTGGTTACTCTTGGAACCAAGAACCCTTGATTTGAATTAGGTGATACCAGTTCCAAAACAGCGTTTGAATTAGGACTATTGGTATTAATACCTACTGAATTATCCTGGGCATGTACATACGTACAGGTTAGGACGAATGCAGAGATTGCTACGCTCTTTAAATATTTCATAATATGGGGATTTGAATAGCTTAGGTTGACCGATAAAAATCGATCTTCTTTGGTTTTAAAATGGTTAAAAAAATAGGGCGGTAAGACTACTTAAATAACTGGTCGTAAAAATTAGGCTAACCATGGGTAATTTCCAAAAAATCAGATGGTTATGGAATCAACTTTAGATGAATGGCTTATTTTCTTTTTTGAAATTTTGTCAAAACATGAAAATGTAGTTTTTCTAGTCAAAAAAGTGGATTTGACATTTATGTTTTCTACCTTTGTATTTAGTTACAGTTTAGAACACCGAAAGAGGGGACACAAGTCCCCTCTTTTTATTCAAGGAATTGTGGAAGAGAAGAGAATAAAAGACCTAGCTGAAAAGTTTATTAAAGGCTATGATGATCTGTTCTTGGTTGACGTAAAGTTGAAGGGGAATTCAGGGAATCAAAAGGCACTGATTTTTGTGGATGGAGACAATGGAGTTTCAATTGATCAATGCAGTCAGATAAGTAGACAATTAGGTGCAGAAATAGAAGAAGAGGACTTTATGCCAGGAAAATATACGTTGGAAGTATCTTCACCTGGCCTTGATTTTCCTATCATACTTCATCGTCAGTATGTCAAGAATGTTGGAAGAAGTCTGGAAGTTGAGACGAATGATGGAGTGAAGGTCGAAGGAGAATTAGTGGTAGTAAATAATGAAGCAATAGAGTTGAAGCAAAAAGGTGAAAGCAAGTTGCTAAAATTTGAAGAAATAAAACAATCAAAAGTTAAAGTATCATTCAAGTAAGATGGAAGCGTCAGTATTAATTGATTCGTTTGCGGACTTTGCCAGAGGCAAAAACATTGACCGCCCAACAATGATCAGGATTCTGGAAGATGTATTCAGAACGATGATTCGTAAAAAATACGAGACCGATGACAACTTCGATATTGTAATAAATGCTGACAATGGAGATCTTGAAATCTGGAGGTTTAGAGAAATTGTTGATGATAATTCAGAAGACATTTGGGATCATGATAAAATCAGCTTTTCTGATGCCAGAAAAATTGAGCCGGATTTTGAGATTGGGGAAGAAGTTGCAGAAGAAATCAAATTAGAAGATTTTGGAAGAAGAGCAGTTATGACTGCACGACAAACACTCATTCAAAAAATCAAAGATTTAGAAAAAGACATTCTCTTTCAGAAGTATAAGGATTTAGTTGGCGAAATCATTCAAGGTGAAGTATATCAGGTACTTGGACGAGAAGTTTTGCTAACTGACGGTGATGGAAATGAACTTACTATTCCTAAGAATGAGCAGATTCCAAAAGATCGTTACAGAAAAGGGGATGCGGTAAGAGCAATTGTGCATAGAGCTGAGATGGTTAATGGAAATCCTAAGATCATTCTATCCAGGACTTCTCCGGTTTTTCTAGAGAGATTATTTGAAGCGGAAGTTCCTGAAGTTTATGACGGGCTGATTACCATGAAAAATGTGGTAAGAGAGCCAGGAGAAAGAGCAAAAGTAGCAGTGGAATCTTATGATGATCGCATAGATCCTGTCGGAGCATGCGTGGGAATGAAGGGATCCAGAATTCATTCAATTGTTCGTGAGCTTCAAAATGAGAATATTGATGTGATCAATTTCACAGATAATTTGGAGCTTTATTTAGCTAGAGCTCTAAGTCCTGCGAAGATCACTAGTATGAAAATAAGTGAAGAGAAAGATCGGGTTTCTGTATATCTAAAACCTGATCAGGTATCTTTGGCAATCGGGAAAGGCGGTCAAAACATCAAGTTGGCTAGTAAATTAGTGGGTATGGAGATAGATGTATTCCGTGAGCTTGACGCAAGCTCAGAGGAAGATGTTGATCTTGATGAATTTACTGATGAACTGGAAGATTGGGTGATTGATGAAGTCAAGCGCGTAGGTTTAGACACTGCTAAAAGTGTTCTGAAGCTTAGCATCGACGATTTGGTAAGAAGAACAGATTTAGAAGAAGAAACAGTCCAAGAGCTAATTCGAGTTCTGAGCCAGGAATTCGAATAAACTAATTTTGAGAGGTTTATATGGCAGAATACAGATTAAGTCAAGTAGCTAGAAAGCTAAACGTAGGTAAAAATACAATCCTGGATTTCTTGAAGGAGAAAGGGCATGAGGTAGACTCAAACCCTAACTCTAAGATTCCACAGGATCAGTATGATATGCTTGCTCGAGAGTTTGCTGACTCAGCTCATGACAAAGAAGAAGCATCTGAATTGACCATCGGTGGAAAAACCGATAATATGGTCATAAATGCAGAAAAAGTATCTGCTGAGGAGAAAAAAGAGGATGAAAGAATCCTTATTAAGGATAACGTTGGAGCAGAAGCCGAGCCTGAAAAAATCTCTGCCAGAACTAAACTCGATGGCCCGAAGGTTGTCGGAAAGATTGATCTGGAGAAGAAGAAGACCGAGGAACCGGTAAAAGTTGAAGAAGAAGTAAAAGAAGAGCCAAAAGTAGTCGAAGAGGTAGAGGAGGAGGAAGTAGTAGCTAAGGAAGAGGAAGAGGCTCCGAAAGAAGAGCAAAAGGCTGATTCTCCTAAAGCGGATGAACCTAAAGAAGAGAAGGAGCCAGCAAAAACCGAAGAGAAGGAGGCACCAAAAGAGGAAGAGAAAGCACCTGTAAACGAAGTAATTAAGGCAAAAGCCGATTCTCTGAGAGGTTTGAAGGTTCTGGATAAAATTGAACTACCTAAGGACAAACCTAAGCCAGTAGCATCTTCAGATTCAAATCAAGACAGAAAGAAGAGGCCACGAAAGAGAATACAATCTGCTGGTGGCCCTCCACAGCGAAGTGGCGGTGGAAGCGGTGGCGGAGGCCGAAACGATCGTGGCAGAAGCACTTCAGGAAGAAAAACGGAAGAACTTTCTGACAAAGAAATTCAGGATAAAATCAAAGCTACTCTGGCTAAACTTAGTGGAGGAAGTGGAAAAAGTGGATCTCAACGATCTAAGTACAGAAAGGACAAAAGATCAGCTAAGGCTGAAGCAGAGGAAGAAAGACAACTTCTGGCTGAGGAGGAATCTAAAACGCTGAAGGTAACAGAATATATCTCTGCGAGTGATTTAGCTTCATTGATGGATGTTACGGCAAATGATGTTATTTCAGCTTGTATGTCTTTAGGCATGTTTGTTTCTATTAACCAAAGACTAGATGCTGAGACAATAACTGTTATTGCTGATGAGTTTGGCTTTGAGGTTGATTTTGCTGAGGCTAAGGAAGAAACTGACATAATTGAGGAAGAGGATGATGAGAAAACGCTAACTGATCGCGCACCTATTGTGACCATCATGGGGCACGTAGATCATGGTAAAACATCATTGTTAGATTATATAAGAGATTCCAAGGTGACTGAAGGAGAAGCTGGAGGAATTACTCAACATATTGGAGCATATGATGTAATGACGGAGAGTGGTAAACGCGTAGCCTTCTTGGATACACCTGGTCACGAGGCATTTACAGCCATGCGGGCAAGAGGAGCAAAGATTACCGATGTGGCAATTATTGTGGTTGCCGCTGATGATTCGGTGATGCCCCAAACTAAAGAAGCAATTAACCACGCCCAAGTGGCTGGTGTTCCTATAGTCATTGCCATTAACAAAGTAGATAAGCCCAATGCCAATCCAGAAAAGATAAAAGAAGATCTGTCTAAGATCAATATTCTAGTGGAAGATTGGGGTGGAAAATATCAATGCCAGCACGTTTCCGCTAAAACAGGAGAGGGCATTGATGAGCTTCTAGATAAAGTTCTTCTGGAAGCTGAATTACTGGAATTAAAAGCCAATCCTAACAAAGCAGCAACTGGATCTGTGGTTGAAGCATCTCTTGATAAAGGCCGCGGGTACGTTTCTACAATAATGGTGCAAGCTGGAACCTTACAAGTAGGCGATGTGCTGCTTGCCGGACGGTATTTTGGTAAGGTAAAAGCGATGTTTGATCATAGAGGTCACAAGCTGGAAAAAGCGGGCCCGTCCACACCGGTTTTGATGCTTGGACTGGATGGTGCTCCTCAAGCAGGGGATAAGTTCAATGTAATGACAAGCGATCGTGAAGCAAGGGAAATTGCCAACAAGAGGGAGCAGATTTTACGTGAACAAAGTATAAGAACTAAGAAACACATTACGCTTGATGAAATAGGAAGACGTCTTGCAATCGGAAACTTTAAAGAGCTTAATGTAATCGTAAAAGGAGATGTGGATGGATCCATTGAAGCACTTGCTGATTCACTTCTGAAACTCTCTACAGAGGAAGTCCAAGTAAATATTCTACACAAGGCTGTTGGTCAAATTTCCGAATCTGATGTTTTACTAGCTTCGGCTTCTGATGCGGTTATTGTTGGTTTCCAAGTGCGTCCGTCTGGAAGTGCCAGGAAAATTGCTGAAACTGAGGAGATCGAGATTAGGTTGTACTCAATCATTTATGATGCGATTAACGATGTGAAGGATGCAATGGAAGGAATGCTTGAGCCTACAAGCGAGGAAGTTATTACAGGGAATATTGAGGTTCGGGATGTATTTAAAATCTCTAAGGTTGGTACAGTTGCCGGATGCTATGTTACAGACGGAATTGTCAAGAGATCAAATAAAATACGACTTGTCAGAGATGGAATTGTAGTAAATACAGGCGAAATCAATCAGCTGAAGCGTTTCAAAGAAGATGTGTCCGAGGTGAAAAATGGATACGAATGTGGATTAAGCATTAAAAACTTCAATGACATTAAAGTTGGAGATATCATCGAAGGCTTTGAAGTGAAAGAAGTGAAGCGAACGCTTTAGAAATTCACTTACGATATAATAAGTCCACCCATCCAGGTGGACTTTATTTTTACCCTCTTTCGTAATACTATTTCTAGGAATATTTCAATTGTACCGTTAAGTTTTGCAAAAAACTTAAACCTTCCATCAATTATTTCGTTACTTTGGGGGCTAAGGTGAAAATCTTGAGAAGACAATTAAAAATATTATCGGTAATAGCTTTGATCTTTGGAGCTAATGTTGGCCTTGCAAAAGCCAACAATATTGAGATACAGATCTCTTTTCAAGAGCAGGATCAAGAGCAAGAAGGCAGAAGAAAATCAAATCAGACAATGATGCAGCCTGATTCGGACATGCCTTCTGAGTCTGATGGTGAAGATTTGAATGAAGATGGAGATTCAGAGTCTTCTGTATCCATTCCAACATCAATTTATGAACCCATCGAAATTGCAGATTCTGTCAAAGAAGAATCGGTGAGTAAGTATAATTTTATCTTCTACTTTCTATACAAATTCAAATACGACGCTGAAGAAGCTCCTTAGGCTGTTGTGACAGACTGATAATTGTCTAAATCTTTCAGTGAAATTATTCCTTCGTAAAAAGCTTTGCCAAAGATCACGCCGTAAAGACCGATATCTTTCAATCTTTTAATATCATCCATTCCGCGCACACCACCGCTTGCAAAAATAGATAGGTCTGGAAATTCTGCCAGCAGTTTTTTGTAAAGGTCAAAAGAAGGTCCTTCCATTGCACCATCTTTCGATATATCCGTTGTTTTAAGATATTTAAGTCCTCTATCGTAGAAGAAAGCGATGTGCTCAAACAAGTCTTTGGATGTGGCTTTTTGCCAACCTCGTATTCTGATTTTTCCTTTCAAACTATCAGCAGCAAGGGCTACCTTTTCTCGTCCATAGGACATCAGCCAGTTTGCAAATTGATCCTTATTCGAAACAGCTATTGAAGCAGCAGTAATGCTTTCTGCCCCATATTCAAACGCTTTAAGCACGTCACCATCTGTGTGTTGTCCTCCCGTAAAGTTGATTTTAAGATCAGTATAGGCAGAAATCATGTGAAGTATATCGTAATTGACTGAGGTGCCTTTTCTTGCACCGTCTAGGTCGATTAAGTGAATTCTGGAAATGCCATGATCTTCAAACTGCTTCGCGACATCAATAGGTGTATCATCATACACTTTTTCCTTGGAGTAATCTCCTTGAGTAAGGCGAATGGTTCTGCCTTCAATAACGGATATTGACGGTACGAGTAGCATATTAAAATTTTTAGAAAGGTTCTTACTGGGAACTGCTTCATTCTAAAGATAAACAATCTCGGCTACAATTTGGCTAATTCACTTCCACTAATTTGAATCCCTCCCCATGGATTGTTAATATTTTGAGACTAGGCTCATCTAGCAGATATTTTCTGATTTTGGCAATGTAGACGTCCATGCTTCTAGCATTGAAGTAACTATCGTCTTTCCATATTTTTTTCAATGCGACACTTCTTTCTACGGTCATATTCACATTCTCAAAAAAGATTTTTAGTAACTCATTTTCCTTTGTGGTCAGGTTTATTTCCCGTGTTGGGGTAATCATTTTATTCTCCTGATAGTAATAGGTAAGATTAGCTATTTGAAAGGGGTTTGGGAATGGCTCTTCTTCACCCTTTTTGACCGATCGCTTTAGTATTGCCTGAATTCTAAGTAAAAGCTCCTCCATGCTGAAGGGTTTAGTCATATAGTCGTCCGCTCCAATCGTGAACCCTTTGATGATGTCCTGCTTCATTGATTTGGCTGTGAGGAAAATGATGGGTGTTTCATCGTCGGTACTTCTGATTTCCTTAGCTAGCGTGAAACCATCTTTCTTAGGCATCATTAAATCTAAGATACATAAGTCATAGGCATCTTTTCTAAACGCAATGCCTCCTTCTTCTCCATCTCGCATAAGAGTGGTTTCATAGCCTTTCAAGCCGAGATATTCGCTTAGAATTTCTCCAAGATTTGGATCATCTTCAACGATGAGTAATTTAGGTTTCATGCGCTAGTGGTAATGTGATTGAAAATTTGCTTCCCTTTCCAGGTTCGCTATCGACATGGATACTTCCTCCGTGTGCCTCTACAATTCTTTGCACATAGGCTAAGCCAAGTCCAAAGCCTTTTACGTTGTGAAGATCTCCTGTGGAAACACGATAAAATTTTTCAAAAATATGTTTCTGCTGCTCGCGAGACATACCTATCCCTTTGTCATGAATAGAGATGATAAAGTCTTCATCATCTGCTGCTGTTCGTAAGGTGATATTTGGAGTATCAGTTGAATATTTGTTGGCATTATCCAATAGATTTAATATGATATTCGTTAGATGTAGTTCGTCACCTTGAACCCTATCTTTTTCTGCCTTTTCTATCACATTGATCCTGCCTCCTCTCTGCTCCACCTGAATGGCAATGTGGTCTGCGGCATTTTTGACCATATCGCTCATGTGTAATATTTCTTGTTTAAGGTTGTAGTCATTGCGATCAATGGCAGCAATTTGAAGGACTTTCTCTACCTGATCCCCTAGCCTCTTGTTTTCTTCGCCGATGACCTTAATGTATTTTGTCCTCAGTGTACTTTGCTCAATGTCTTTATCATTCAAGGCCTCGACGGCCAACGATACGGTCGATATTGGCGTTTTGAGTTCATGTGTCATATTGTTGATGAAATCATTTTTCATTTCCGACAATTTTTTTTGACGCACAATTGTGCGAATGCTGTACCCAAAACAGAAAAGAATGACAAGAACTAAGAAACCTGAACTGACCATTGCCGACCATACTTTGCCCATGAGATATCCTTGTTTCCCTGGGAAATCTATGATAAGCATGCTGTCATTTTCATAAATATCGTTTGGAAACAAAGCTGCTCGCAGTTCACTTTGCTCAAGATCATTCCGAATTTTATTACTTGTTAGTAGTAGAAATCGATCTTGATTTGGCTGCATCACGCCATATTCGAAATCAATGTCAATGCCTTTTCTTATGAGTTCATGTCTGAGTAAAGAGTCCAGTTGACGAGGATTGAACCTTGATGCAATGGATCGATTGGGCCCCATTAAGTCATTCACAACATCAAACGTGAGTTCATATTTTCTTGAGACTCTAGCCAACTTATTTTCGAGCTGCTCAATTCTAACATCTCTTTCTTCGAGCATTTGCTCCATAGATGAGCCTGGTGGTGGTGGAGTTTCTTCAAAAAAGAAATTTTCTGCTACGCTAGAAAAATTGACAACAAACTCAAACCCGCCTTCATTGACAGTGTCTGCGAATATGAAAATTTGCTGATTGCCTCTCTGCTGAATGCTAACATTGGCATTTGTTTCCGAAATATTCTGTTTGTGAATTCTTTCCAGAAGGCGTCTTTGATCAGCTTCGTCAACGCGTCTATTTAAATAATTGAATTTTTGCAGAGCGGCATAGGTTTCTTGTTTTTCCAGCTTGCTTGCTACCGAATTAAGCGCGTCCAAAACATCTTTTCTGAATCGCTCTTCATTGGCTGCCACCAATGAGTCAATCCAGTAAAGCTGAAAGGCTATGAGACACATCATAGCAAGTCCCATCAGGCTAATTATCCATCTTAAGGTCTTTCGCTGCATGCCTCAAAAATACGACTAAGATGCGTCTACAGTTCCAGTTTAACCATTTTTAACAAGGATTAACGACTGATTAACAGTGAGATAGAAACGCAGTTCGTACTTTCGATTAGCAATTTGCAAAACCAAAACTCAAAACTTATGAAAGCAAAAAAAACAATATTGACCCTGATGCTGATCGCATTGGTGGGGACTTTAGCAGTGTCCCAGACAAAGGACGAAGGGAAAATCGTAATTGAAATCACAAAAGATGTGAATGGGGAGAAGAAGACGTTTAAAGGGGAGTATAATAGTACAGAAGAGATGCATGCGGATCCGGCATATAAAGAGTTTGCTGGAGAGGAAAGTGGATTCAACTTCTGGCTCGACAATGATGATGAAGGACCCAATGTGTTTTTACGGTTACATCAGCTTGGAGAGCATACTGGATCAGCTTTTAAGTTTTTTCACGATGATGAAGAGGACGACGATGATGGAAAGCATAGTTTCTTCTTCAAGCATTTTGATGGGGATTCTACAGAGAACTTTTTTGATCTCAACTTAGATGGAACGGATATGGAGGAGTATAAAGAGAAGATGAAGGAGCTTGGAATAGAATTGGAAGTGCTAATGAACAAACTACATGAAGATAGTGACGACAGAAGTATCAGCGTTATCACTTTTAAGAGCATAAAGATTACTGATGTTGAAAATGAGTTTGGCAAAAAAGGGAAGGTAGATGAGAGTAATGTTCTTGAACTTGAGGATCTTGTGTTTTATCCCAACCCTTCACCAAATGGACGATTTAAGGTTAAATTCAATGTTCCTGAGGAAGGAGAGTTGAGTATAAAAGTTTCAAACCTCGAAGGCAAAGAAGTTTTTAGCAGATACTTTGAGCGCTTTGGCGGTACATACTCGGAAATGATTGATTTGTCCGGACAGAAAGAAGGTATTTACCTTTTGGAAATCGAGCAAGGAAAGAAGAGACTAACAAAGAAAATTGTGATCAATTGATCTTAATAATAATGCGAATGCCGATCATACAAGATCGGTATTTTCATTTTAGTTGTGGCTAATTTGAAATAATCAAGCTGAATCCAACTCCATGATGATTTCGAATTTCGAGCTGGGTATCTTTCTTGAGATACTTTCTAAGCCGAGTAATGAAAACGTCCAAACTTCGTCCTTTGAAATAATCATTTTCGCCCCAGATATTCTCTAAGATTGTCTCTCGTTTGATGAGTTCATTTGGATGCAACACCAGCAAATTGAGGAGGTTTCCTTCCATTTGAGTAAGTGTTTGTTGATGATTTCCGAAGGAATAGATGAGGTTTTTTAGATCGAAGGTGGATTGGCCAAATTCGACTATTTTGGCAGAAGAAAGTTGCTGAGGAACGGAATTTCTTCTAAGAAAAACTGCTATTCTATAGTTAAGTTCTTTCATTGAAAAAGGCTTGGTCATATAGTCATCACCACCAATTTCAAAACCTGAAAGCCGATCTTCTTCTTGTGATTTTGCAGTTAAAAAAATGATAGGGATGAAGTCATTCTTGCTTCGAATCTTTGTTGCCAACTCAAACCCATCCATTTTTGGCATCATCACATCCAGCACACAGATTTCAAAATCATTTTTTTCGAATGAGTCAAAGGCATTCTCTCCATCCTTGCTCCAGGTCACTGTATGGCCAAGGCTTTCAAGGTTATCTTGAACCATAAAACCAAGGTTTTCATCATCTTCAGCAAGTAATATGTTAGCCATTGGGAAATTCAATTTTAAAAGTGCTTCCTTCATTTAACTTTGAGTCGACACTTATTTTTCCTTTGAGTTTTTTTACCGCAGAGTTTACAATCTGTAGACCAAGTCCAAAGCCTTTTTGATTGTGTTGGTTTTGGGTGTCCGGTATCCTATAAAACTTATTGAATATCTTTTTTTGATACTTTTCAGCAATGCCTTGGCCATTGTCTGATATTGAAAGGGATGTCTTTTTTTCAGCATGCTCGATAGTGAAATCTATTTTTTTGCCACCGTACTTAATTGCATTGTCAACAAGATTTCTAATGATGTTCTCAAGCAATTTTTCGTTTGAAAGGATAGTGATGGTGTCTTTGCAGGAGATGTTCCAGCTTATCATTTGTGCAGCATATTCGTTTTTAAGTTGGGTAACCATTGCTGTTAAAAAATCAAACAAGTTTACAGGTTTCATCTTAACAGTTTGTCGAGAGTCTAGCAATGATGAATGTAGAATGTCTTCTACGTTCTTTTGAAGCCTAGATACTTCTGCCTGAATGATTTCAAGGTATTTGTTGCTCTTATTGTCAGAACGGTTGATAAGTGTTGAAGATGCTAGAGAAAGCGTCGCAAGCGGAGTTTTTAGCTCATGACTGACATTATTGATGAAGTCTTTTTGCACTTCACTCAATCGCTTTTGACGAAGGATAACAAACAAAGCATATCCGAAAAACACAATGACAACAAGCGTAATTAGCGTGGTGAATTTCCAAAGGTCAAATCCTGCTAAAAGATTTTTGGATTTTTCCGGGAAGTAAACACCGAAATAGTACTCTTCATTTTCCAATACAGGAATTACGTCTACTCTTTTTTCATCTCCCAGATTCACATTTTCGGCATACACCATCTGATCATTGGTACAGTCATACACGCCGTATTCAAAGTCTTGAGAAATAGACTTTTTCTTGATTTCGGCAGATATCAAATATTCCAAATTGGCTAAATCAATTCGATCATTGGTACGGACAATGAAGTAATTTCCGCTTACCTGCTCAATTGGGTTCACCGTTGGAAAATCTTTGCCGTTTGCCTCACACAATGATTCTACTACGTTTCTTAGGGCGACCTGCACGTTGTGATTGAACACCTGATCTTGTTGTTCAATGGCTCGATTAAGCCAAAAGACCTGGGTGCCAATGATGCCGACCAATGTAAAAATGGCAAGCACAATTAAAACACGAATGTGCGCACTTTTCATGTATCAATGCTTTACTCAAAAGTAAGAGGTTAAATGTTGCAAATGGCTTGTTTAACAACTCATTAACAATCATTATGAGCTCATTAACACCTCTTTGACTATAGGTCATACACATTTGGACCGAATCAAAATTATAGATGAAATGAAAAAAGCAACATTTATTATGATGCTGGGAATTACAGTAGCTGTAGTTGCCGGGATAGCTCCTCTTAAATGGAAAACCACTTCCATAGACCTAGGGCAGGTAGAGAAAAATGAGATAAAGAGTCTTTCGTTTGAGTTTACCAATATGACAGAAACTCCTATTAGAATTTTGGAAGCAAAAGGTTCTTGTGGATGTACGAATGTGAAGTTTCCTAACGGGGAGATTAAAGCTGGTGAAACAGCTTCAATTACGGCGGACTTTAGATCAGGCAGACCAGGGTCTTTCAAAAAGAATATTCGAATTAAGACGTCTACCTCTGATGAGTACACTTACCTTCATTTTAAAGGGGAAGTGTTGGAATGAATTTGTCTATCCCCTTGCTCTTTGTAAGGGGATAGACATTTCTTTTTAGAAGAAAAAAGTCATAGCAAATGTTGGTAGATTTTCATCCTCTCCAAATGCGTAGTTGAGGTTGAGAACTAAGGTGTTGAGCGGGCTTACCCAGATTCCAAGTCCTTTTCCTGCATGCCATTCTTGTGAGTTTTCACCGTCTACCCAAACACGTCCAATGTCGTGGAAGGCAAGCAAGCCGAACTGACCCGGGAAAATATAGCTTCGGAAGGAAGCAATCTTCAATCTTAGATCGAGGTTATGATAGAAAGAAGTTTGCCCGTAGAATCTAGTTCTTCGGTAGCCTCTTAAGTTTGATCGGCCCCCTAGGATGTTGGCGTTGAAAAAATCGAAATTATCAGAAGTGATATGAGCCACCCCAAGCCGATTCCCAATGACTAATCGAGAGGGGAGCTTAGCGGTTAGGAAAAAGGACCATTCTGCACTTAAGCGGGTAGTGTTTTCTGAAATATCAGTGATTGCTTCCAGGTGTTCTATCTCAGCCTTGGCTGTCATGCCTGCTTTTGGCAAAATCTTGCTGTCTCGTGAGTCAAAAGAAATTCCTGTTAGAAAACGGAAGTATTGATTGGCTTCAAAATCTGATGCATCTGTTGACTGATCTGAGATAAAGCGGTTGGCCGTGTTTTCTACTTGAAGAGATTTGTAGCCTCCTCCAAAGTAGAATTTAGCTTTAGCTCCAACATTTCTGGAAAGTCCTGCATCCAATTCGAGGCGATCCATTCGCACACGGTAGTAGTCAATAGGATCGTCATCTGGAGCTACGAATTGATCCATGAGAAATTGAGTCTCGTTGCCTAGTCCAAAAAAGTTATGAACGAAGAATGGTTCTTGCCAGAGCGCCGATGTATAAAGATCCCATTTCCCTAAGACATCAGTATAATCACCCGTGTATTTGAATTGGAATGACCCTGTTGCAAATGCTCCTATAGCCGAGAATGTATGTCTTGCAGCGTAAGGTTCCTTTCTCCATCCATGTTTGGTGTATGCAAATCCCCCACCCAGGAAGATGCCGTCATCAGGGTTAAGTGCTCCAGTGACCACAGGCATGAGGATGTCATACTTGAAGGCTTTTCTATCATATCGATTAATCTCTGGGTTGTCACTTAACTTGAGGCTGCCCTTTGAGTTTCCTTCTACTTGCGTGCTCTTGAGTCTGTCATACACTTTTACTTTGGTTAGTTTTTCATCTCCATTTCCGTTGATGATGCGGTCTTTGTCTGTTCCGCCTATGACTCTTACCTTGATTTTGGATTTCCCTTTTATTTCAAAAATATCTTCTCCATCCAATCCATATAATCTGATTTCTTTTGTTTCATCTGATTTAAAAATTCGCTCGTACATGAGATGCTTGAGTTCTCCATCTTTTTTTCTTTTCCGCACAGAGACTTTTGTTTCGGTTTCTGAGAGATGTTCCACGGTGAAGTATTCATGTTTGTCTGACCCTATTACTTCTACTTCTTTTGAAAGGAATAGGTAAAGCTCTCTTGCGTATGACTCCATGTTTTGCCTTCGGGCTTTCAGTCCAGTTCTAATACGCTCTCCTGTCAATTGTTCGATTTGATCCGGCCATGATGCTACCGCATTGTCAATGATTTCATCTGTCAAGTTTTGCTGCAGGAAGTTCATTTGCTCAAGCCAATCATTCCAATCTGGTTCGTTCATGAATGTGCGATCAAAAAAACGAGCATTCTGGCTGATTCCGGGAGCCCAGTCTACTTTTTCATCAAATCCTTCAATCTTGGGTATGGCCCACTTCCGTGCCGCAATTGTGGGTATTATTCCTTGATTCATGAAGAATGCTTGATCACGATCTCTAGGGATTGGGCGGTACTTTTTGCCATTTTCTTCATCGAATTCAGCCCAACGCCACTGATCATCGTGCCGATCCCAATCACCTAGCCACATATCAAATAGGCGGTTTCGAACGACGAAATTTTGGTCAACGGTATTGTCATTGTCTGACTTCAATTTTTCAATGACGGCCAAGGTTCCCTCAACATCATCGGCACCACCAAAATGTGCATCTTTTGCGGCTTCTCCGTTTGCTCTTTCTTCATAAAGCGCAAGTGTGCCTGCAAACGTATTTTGAAATTGACCGAGTCGTTGGTCATTTGGAATAAAAACAGGCTTTGGGTTAGAATGATAGATGCTTGCGGCTTCCGCGAGTGGAGGAATAATGAAGGCAGCATAAGGATGCGATGAGGAAATTTGATCCTCTACAATATCTTGAGCAAATGTTTTTTGTAATGCTGGTGGTATTGCATTTTCGGGATACTTTTCAATAGATCTAAGCACATATTGTCTGCCATCTTCAGCTTCCAACCTCAGGGATTTTGTTTGCATTCCCCCTCCTTTTTTCAATACTTTTAGTCCCCCTTTTTCTTTTCCAATGTCGAGAACATCTACCTCAACTGGTGTATTCCAAACGTCTCTATAGTTTTTTCCTAACCAGCGGTATTTGCCCCTGCTGCCTTCATACTTTCGACTTGCAACAACGCTAATTGTACTGTCAGAAAAGTCAACCTCAGGAATTTCTTGGAGTAGCTCTTTCAGCTCTTTTTTGTAGATATCTTTTTCAAAAAGCTTTCCTCCATCAATTCCCCAATATTCCACTGATGCGTTTCCACTTTCTTCAAGATTAAGGATGGCAAATCCTTTCTCTTTTTTAGCGAACAGACTGCTTTTACCCTTTTTTACATGCGTGACTTTCGAGCCAGATCCACTCACAATGAAGTGATGCCCTTCCTTCTGGATAAATTGCAGCGAATGTTCGTGACCAGCTGCATATACTACATTTTCAGCTTCGTTCATGGCCGCCAGAATTTGATTCATGATGGCTCGATACTTTGGATGCGTGTTATCTTGAATGTTGCCAATTACTTTACGAAAGAGCGGCTGAATACTTCCCAGGATAGGCAGAGGTACTAATTGCTCTTTGAGACTAAAGTTTCCGTTATGCTCACCGTAGGTATACATGGGATGATGAGCCGCAATAACAATGTGCTTGCCAGCATTTCGCTCAATGATTGACTTAAGATCTTCGAGAGATTCAATAGTTGATTTATTGCTGCAGTCACTTTCCTCATCAGGTTTGTCCCAACTGTGAAGGAAGTATTGTGTATTTAGAAGTATTAAAGTCGATTGATCACTCATTGGTATTTCATAGGGTCCTGGACAGCCACCTGTAGGTAGAAATACGTCTTCTCCATTAAAGTACGTCTTAATGAATTTTTCCATCTCCAAGGCTCGTTCCCAACCGTAATTGCGACCCTGAGCCCAGTCATGATTCCCTGGAATAATGAAGGCCTTGCCCGGAAACGATCTCATAATCTCTAACTGCGGTATCAGCTTATTCTCCAGTTCTTCTCTTTGCGCATCTTCCTTTCCAGGCAATCCTTTTGGGTAAAGGTTGTCTCCGAGAAAAATGAGAAAATCTTCGGATGAAGCGTCTTGTACTTTTTGTTTTAGCAGAGTCAGATTTTTGTCCGGATTTTTGGGTTCTCCAGCATCTCCAATCAAATAGACTTTTTGAGCAAAAGAAGCAACTGGTAGTAGTATTAATAGGATGAGTAGTTTTCTCATACGTTATGATTTTTTTATTTCAAATTTGAGAACATAGCCTCGATCTCCCTCTCCCTCACTACTGATGTACATGTCTCCTGATGGAGAAAAGCAAAGCCCTTCTGGTTGTCCCAACACCCGAGGGGATATCGGATATGTTGCTTGTATTTGACCTAATTTGTCAACCACAATTAACATTTTCCCAACCGAAGAAAGAATGTAATAATGGCCAGATATTGGATGTGTTGCAATTGCGGAAGGTTTGAACTTAATGCGATTTTTTTCATACTCATAGTCGCGATTTTGCTCCCAAAAGGTTGTTAGTTCATCTGGTCCGATGGTGAAAATGGGTTCTCTGTTAAGCTTCATTTTATGGGCATCTACCGCATAAAAAGCCCTTCCCTTTATCTTTTCACCTCCAATCTTGCCATCTTCCTTGCAAGCGATGATGAGTTGATTGGTTTCTAAATCATAGCCCAACCCCTCGGTATCGTTTTTACTACCTAGGTCATTTTCAAATTTGGAAGCGTCGGATTGTTTTTGCTGGCTAAATGGAAATCTAAATAAATCACCATCGCTTTTGAGAACAAAGATGGTATCATCCATGATCTCAACTCCTTCATAGTCGCCCGATTTATAAAAACTGATGGAATGAACAATGTTCTGTTTATCGAAATCATACTGAAACACTTTGCCAGATTCATCATCCACGGCCAATATTGAATTCGGTTCTTTGAACGATAAGCCTGATATTTCTTCCAATACATAGGGCATGAAATACTTCTTGTCGGGTTTTTTCAAATTGTACTTGATCGAGATGTTGTCAGTAACCAGGAAAAGACTGTCTGCACGCTGACCGAAACTGCTGCTAGTGCAGCCGTGGCTAAAAAAAATAATAAGAATGAACAATAAAAGGGGAGCTATGTTCTTTATGAAATGCATAGGTTGGTCTAAAATGTCAACGTTACAACACTAAATTGCTTAATTTTTGTTCTATTTTGTGTAGGATTACGAAAGAATGATGATTTCAAGTTCAATTATCGGGGAGGTAAAGGACCATGCGATCAAGGTGCTATCGAAGCAGCTTCCTGATAACATGACCTACCACTCTATCAATCATACCATTGATGTGGTGGCCTCTGCGGAAGAAATAGCAGAGAAGCAAAACCTTTCTGAGGATGATATTGAGGTGGTACAGATAGCTGCATGGTTTCACGATCTTGGTTATACCAAAGGTTGCGAGCATCACGAGAAAGATGGAGCCGACATGGCCAGAGATTTTTTGCAGTCGAAGGATTTTCCTAAAGAAAAAATTGAAAAAGTGATAGGCTGTATCATGGCTACTCAGATGCCACAAAGCCCTCAAAATAATTTGGAGAAGATTCTTTGTGATGCTGACCTCATGCATTTAGCAGATGAAGACTATTTTACAAAAGCGGATCTTTTGCATAAGGAAATTGAAACAACCAAGTTGTGTAAAATTTCGGAAAACGAATGGCTTCAAATGAATCAGGAATTTCTGGATCAACATTGTTTTTTCACAGATTACGCGAAAAAAAACTACGAGTCAGCAGTTAAGGAAAATTTAAAGAAGGTTAGAGACCGCCTTAAATCATGGAAGAAATCGAAAAAGTAGAGGAACTTGAAGAGAAGGTTACCAAGCTTAAGGAGAAAGTAAAGAAAGCAAAAGAGCTTACTCCTACTCGGGGAATTGAGACCATGTTTCGGACCACTTCCAAAAATCACATGGAACTGAGTGCCATTGCGGATAACAAGGCTAACATCATGATCTCCATTAACTCCATCATTTTGTCTGTCATGGTGTCTGTGTTGATCAGAAAATTGGAAGAATACCCCCACATGACCGTTCCAGCAGTTCTACTTACACTGGTGTGTTTGACCACTATTGTTTTTGCAGTATTAGCTACAAGACCAAATGTGACGAAGGGTAAATTTGAGCATGAAGATATCATCAATAAGAAAGCCAATCTTCTTTTCTTTGGAAACTTTCATAGAATGAAGCTCGAAGACTATCAATGGGGAATGAAAGAGATGCTAAAAGACGCAGATTATCTCTATGGAAGTATGATCAAAGACATTTACTTTTTGGGAGCGGTGCTAGGGAAAAAGTATCGACTTTTACGAATGAGCTACACCATTTTTATGTTTGGATTCGTGTTGTCCATTCTCGGATTTATTTTTGCCGAACTGTTCTTTAAGTCGCCTTATCCGTACTGATCCTTCAAATAATTGAAGGTATCCACTTGGGCTCTTACTTTCTTCTGGGAGTTCGGACGTTGATTCTCCAACGTATCTGATAGCCACACACCTTTCACATCATCTTGCCACTGAAACTTCAAAATTGTTAATATCTCCTGTTTCATTCGATCTTCCAATACCGGAAAGCACACTTCAATTCTTCTGTGCAAGTTTCTGTTCATCCAGTCAGATGAACCCAAAAAGATTTCTTGTGACCCATCGTTATGGAAATAGAAAACCCGTCCATGTTCCAGATAGCGATCAACGATGCGCTTTACCTGGAGTTGTTTGTTTGGAATGAGACAACAGATACTTCTTATGATCAGCTTTACATCAACTCCTTTGTTTGCAGCTTCGTACAGCTTCTGAATAAGTCTAGGTTCCTGAAGATTGTTGATTTTTATAATAATTCGAGCTTCTTTGCCTTCTTCTGCATGACTTATTTCTCTATCTATCTTAGCAATAAATGCTTCTATCGCACCAAATTGAGAGACAATTAAATGTTTAAATGGCGGTGGTGTATACTTGGTGAGCAAGTGCTGAAAAACCTCTGATAGCTCTCTGGTCATGTTTGGATCAGTAGATAGCAATCCATGGTCGCAGTAAATTTCAGATGTTTTTTCATTGAGATTCCCAGTACCAAAAAATCCATACATGATGTCGTTTTTCTTTACCAGAGCTACTTTGGCATGGACTTTCAGCCCCGGTAGACTGTAGATAATCTTGACACCAGCAACGCGCATTTTTCGAGCCCAGATCAAGTTGTTTTCCTCGTCAAACCTTGCCTTTACTTCCATGAAAACGGAAACTTTTTTTCCGTTTTTAGCTGCGCTAATCAGTGCTTCGGCAATGATGGAATCTTTTGCCATGCGGTAAAACGTCACATTGATTTCCTCTACCTCAGGATCGGTGGCTGCTTCATTAAAAAATTGAAGAACATAGTCATACGATTGATAAGGAAAGTGCAAGAGGCGATCCTGTATTTCTATGCTTTGAAAGATTGATCTGCTTGCTTCTAGCGCTGGCACAGAAACGGGCGAGTTGTTTGGATAAGTAAGCCCCTCATCCTTTATGTTAATCTGAAAAAAATCATTGAGATTATGATACCGGCCTCCTTTAATCATGTCTTCTGGAGCCAGACCAAGCTTTTCTGTCAATTTTGAAATAAACTTTGTGTTCATTTCACTATCAAATAGAAATCGAGAAGGGATACCTAGATTTCTTTTTTGAATTTGCTTCTCGATTTTCCTTACGAGATTTCCTTCAAATTCATCATCAATTTGAAGATCGGAGTCTTTATTTAGCTTGATAGCGTGTGCGGATTCAACTTCATTCTTGGGGAAAAGTATATCGAAATGAAGTCGTATAGCATCATCTAGAAAAACATAGTAGGTCTTGCCTCCCTCTGTATAAGATGAAAATCTGCTCAAGTGTTGAGTTGGGATATTGACGACAAATGAACGTCCATTCCTCAATTGAATGGCTAAATATATTGCCTGATTATCCAGAAATAGTGGTTCATTTTTAAGAATTTCGATCGGTCTTAAATACGCTAACACTTTGGTTTTGAAGTAGTGCAGGAGTTGAGGATTTAGCGAATCAGGTATATCATCCGTATGCATACAAATGACGTATTCTTTTTCTCTAAATGCATCAATGATATTTTTCAGCGCTGCCCCATATTCATTCAATTGAACATTTACTTCTGAGTGAATATCTTCAAGGAGAGTCTTAGCGTTAAAATCAATTCGTTTGTTGATCTTCTTTTTATCAATTTCTTTGATGCTTCGGATATTGGCCACCCGAACCCTAAAAAACTCATCTAAATTGGAAGAATAAATTGCGATAAATCGTAGCCTCTCTAAGAGAGGAACCTCCGTATCCATTGCTTCCATTAGAACTCTGTAGTTAAATGACAACCAACTTAAGTCTCGATCAAACAACTTCACGTTATGCTAATTTTATTATTTCCATTTCTTGGTCAATGCCTTTTAGTTTCACGTCACCTAGCGAGCTGCCCCCTTTGGCAAGGTGCTTCACCTCATTATAGAAATGGGAAGATACCAACCAGGAGCAATTATATTCTTTGGTAAGCTGCTCCAAACGCGCGGCAGTAATCACAGGTATTCCTGAAATAGAGAATTGTTGACGTGTACTGTTCCCAATATTTCCAGCAATGATTTCTCCATTGTGAATTCCGATCCCAACTTTGATATCTTCGTTCCATTCAGATTTGTTCATTTGACTAATTCTCGAAAGAATATCGCGTGCTGCATTGAATGCACTCTCGGGAGCGTCTCCTTCTTCGGAGGCAAATGAAGCCATCAGTCCATCTCCCATTAGTTGATTGATCATTCCTTCGTTTTTGTGGATGCAATCCATGATGGGACCAAAAAATCGATTTTGGAACGCATTCACATCTTCAGGCGATAGACTTTGCACGCGTTGAGTAAAATTTCGAATATCAAGAAAGAGAACTGAAGCTTTAATTTTAAAGCTGGCCCCCCCTGCTTCTGTAAGTGCTTGTACCACTTCTTTGGATACCTGCTGACTAAATAAGGATTCCATTTGATCTCTTTCTTCCTGGGTTTGAATGGCTACAGTTAGCCTTTTATTAAGTTCTTTAGCTACAAGTCCAGCACATGTCCCAGCCAAAAGAAACATGACTGCTTTTGTGTAATATACAATGGAGGGGAGCATTGTTGAAGTATCGTATGTGTCGAATGTCCAAAATATAACAATTCCATAAAGCGTAGCTATTAAAGCCCCATTCAGAAAACTTATCCAAAAATTCAAGTACAAAGCGGAAACGATGATAATAGGGACAAAAACAAATATCAATGGTGAATCCAGGAAGATGCCGCTTCCTTCCCACTTTATGATAAAAAAGAGCCAAATGAAAGGGACAACCGAGTCTGAAATGACTGAATAGTATTTATACCAGTTTGGAAGGGGTTTTTCACAGTCAGCGATTTTACCAACCATCCACCTTGATACGAAAAGGATGACAATAAATGCAGCCGAAGTATATACACCAAGTTTTATGCTCCGATCATCTATAAATGTCTCAGAAATGGTCGTAGGAAAGAAAACCATGTTTATCAAAAGAAGAAGCAACCCGATAAACAGTATTCCAATAAAAATCTCCAACCTTCTCTTTTCTGTTTTTACGATCTCCAGATCAATACATTCTTCTAAGTCGCGTTGCATAATGATTTTTTCCTTTTGATCAGATAAACGTAATTTTATTAATACCCAAGTTATAAGATAAAATAGGTAGAGGTTAGTTCCTCGATATTGAGTTAATTCTTTATGGAAATACGTCTGTTAGCGAAAGAGGATATTGATTCATTGTATAGGACCTTTAAAGCCGCCTTCACCGATAATGAAGTGGTTTTTCAGCCAAGTATTGAAGAGTTTAGTCATCGTCTTTACAAAAAGCTTCATTTCGACAGAGATATCTCCGCGGCAAGTCATGATGGGGATGAAATGATGGGATTTATTTTACATAGCTCAGGGATTTATCAAGGGATCCCAACAGCCTATAATGGAGGCACAGGTGTACTCCCGGGATTTCGTAATCAAAAAACTGCGGAACGCATTTATGATTTTTTGATACCGAGAATTCAACAAAAATTCTTAGCAAGGATTCTTTTGGAAGTAGTAGAGACAAATAAGCAAGCCATTTCCTTGTATGAAAAAATAGGATTTTCTGTCCGAAGAAAATTTAGGTGCTATAAACTGACCGGGAGTTTTGAGTCTTTTGCAGAGGTGAAAGTAATGGAAGGATCATTGGAAGACGTGAATTTTAACTTCACCGATTTTGAACCTTCTTTTATTGATAGCTCAGAGCAATTAAAAAGGGGGAGTGAGAAAATTTTGATTTCGAAAAAAGATAAGGAAGTAACTGGCTATGTGATTTTCCAATCACATTTGGGTAGAATCTCACAATTAGCAGTTGACCGGATGCATAGGCAAACAGGTGTGGGAGAGGCGCTTCTGTCTAAGGCTCAGTTTTTTTCGCAAAAACCACTTAGTATTATGAATATTCCTGAGGATGAGTCTGGATTCGACTCTTTCCTAAAAAGATGTGGATTTCAAAATCAAGTCAATCAATATGAGATGGAATTGATAATTTAGGTGATGCTTTTCTCACAGCTCCAGAAAATTGTCGGTGGTGATCTTTTTTTAAAAGAGGACACAGAAGTCAATCGTTTTTCTGTTGATTCCCGAACACTAACTGGTAACTCTGGACAAGTTTTCATAGCCATTAAGGGTAAGAAAGACGGTCATGACTTTTTAAAAGAGGCAAAAGCGAAAGGCGTTCGAAATTTTATTTTGAATCGTCGGGTAGACATTGTTGATGGAAATGTTCTTGTAGTTGAGGATACTTTAAATGCCTTTCACAGCATCGCTAAAAATCATCGGGAGAAAACACATGTGCCTGTCATTGGCATTACAGGCAGCAATGGCAAAACAACCGTGAAAGAATGGCTCTCAACGATCCTTTCCGAGCGATTTTATGTGGTTAAAAGCCCAAAGAGCTATAACTCTCAAATTGGTGTTCCTCTTTCATTGCTGGAGTTTCGCGAGAGCCATGAGGTTGGTGTTTTTGAGGCAGGAATTTCCAAAAGAGGAGAAATGGAGAAGCTTCAAAGAATGATTCAGCCCACCTTAGGAATTTTTACCAATTTGGGAGAGGCGCATGATGATGGTTTTGAATCTTCTTTACGAAAGCTAAAAGAAAAGCTTCGGCTATTTGGCGATTCTGATAAGGTTATATGCAGAGACGAAGCGACGTATATCTCGGAGCTTCGCGAAGTGATTGGAAACAAGGTGATTACATGGGGCAGCGAAAGTGCTGTATATCAGGTAAAATGGAATAGCAGTACAATTTGCGTGAATGATTATTCTTTTGAGTCTGCTTTCGAAAGTAAAACACAGCTGGAAAACCTCACACATTGCATAGTATGTGCCTTAGAACTTGGACTTTCACCAGAGCAAATTCAGAAGGGTGTTAAGTTGGTGGAGGGAGTGCCCATGAGACTGGAACTGAAAAAAGGAATCAACGGGAGTTACATTTTAGATGATTCTTATAACAATGATGAAGCAGGTATTCGTGTGGCTCTGGACTATCTGGAGACTCACAAGCAGAATGAAAAACGGACACTTATTTTATCGGACATTATCCACTCTGGAAAATCAGACAAGCATCTATATCAAAACATTTCCGAAATCCTTAGAGAAAGAAACATTTCACGACTTATCGGTGTTGGGCCTAGAATTTCAGCCAATTCAGAAGCCTTCTCTACCCCAGCTTTGTTTTTCAATAGTACAGAAGACTTATTAGCTAACCTGCCATTATTTCAAGAGGAAATGGTAATCATAAAAGGAGCACGAAATTTCGAATTGGAACGTGTAGTGCATCGACTGCAAGAGAAAAGCCATGGTACCGTATTGGAGGTGAACTTTGAAGCATTGCAGCATAACCTAAATCAATATCGAAACTTGTTGCAGCCGGACACTCGATTGATGGTAATGGTGAAGGCGAATGCCTATGGAACAGGTCTACTGGAGGTTGCAAACTTCTTGCAACATCAGCAGGTAGATATGCTGGGAGTTGCGTATGTAGATGAGGCTATTCAGCTCAGAAAGAACGGAATCACCATGCCGATCTTAATCATGAACCCATATATCGAGAGCTTCGAGCAATTTGAGAGGTTTGATTTGGTGGCGGAGGTATTCAGTTTGACTCATTTTAATCGGATGTTGAGAGATACTCATGAGCATCCTAAAATTCATTTAAAAATTGATACAGGGATGCACCGCCTGGGATTTCACCCAGAGGAATTAGATGAGTTGATCCATGTTTTAAAGTCGAATCCAGGAGTTCATTTGGAAGGAATTTTCACTCATTTTTCAAGTTCAGATGCGTCAAAAGAAGATGTCTTTACCACTGGACAAGCTAAAATCTTTGAGGAGGCTTACGAAAAACTAGTTGCAGCACTGGGATATCGACCGATTAAGCATGCATGCAACTCTCCAGGAATGGTGAGGTGGCCACAATACCATTTTGATATGGTAAGGCTTGGTATCGGTCTCCACGGATTTGACCCGGCCGATAAGCTCGAGCTAAGGCACGCAAGCACTTTAAAGACAATCGTTTCTCAAATTCAACATGTAAAATCTGGAGAAACAGTAGGGTATTCACGAAAAGGAAGACTAGCTAAGGACAGTGAAATAGCGATCATTCCTATCGGATATGAAGATGGATATTTACGCATTTTCGGAAACGGTATAGGTAGCGTAAGCATAAGAGGTAAACTATGTCCTACCATTGGAAATATCTGCATGGATATGGCAATGATAGATGTAACAGGCGTTGGAGTAAAAGAAGGTGATCCTGTGACAGTATTTGGAGTAAATCCCAGTATACAGGACCTTGCAGAATGGGCTAATACAATACCTTATGAGATACTGACCAATGTAAGCAACAGAGTAAAGCGAGTGTTTGTGTCAGAATGATTAGCCGCCACACCCAAGCAATCTTTTAAAATCAATAGCTGGAAAGCCAACACGTTCTTCTTCTTGGTTTTCTTCCTTATCCAATTCTTCTTTTCCTTTCTTCTTTGCTGTTTTTTCTTTCTTAGCCATTTCTTTAAATATACGTCATCAATATTTCGAACACGGATGGTCTGACTGGATTATCTTTGTCGCATGCCTTCAAAAGACATTACAGACCTAAAGATCGGCGTTCTGGGGGGCGGTCAACTTGGCCGCATGATGATACAGTCCGCTATTAGTTATAACCTGGATATTTCAATTTTAGATCCTGACGAAAATGCACCCTGTGCCCATCTGGTAAAAGACTTTACAGTAGGTAAGCTAACCGACGATCAAGTGGTCTATGAATGGGGAAAAGACTTTGATCTCATTACCATTGAAATAGAAAATGTAAGTGTCTCTGCTCTACAAAAACTTCAAAAAGATGGCGTAAGTGTCTTTCCTCAACCTGAAATCATCGAGCTTATACAAGATAAGAGGAAGCAAAAGACTTTTTATAAAGCCAACCGAATTTCAACATCCAACTTTGTTTTGACAGAGGGCGCTGCTGATGTTGCAAAAAACAAAGAGATGCTTCCTGCGGTAAATAAACTCGGTACTGAAGGGTATGATGGGAGAGGAGTCCAAATGATAAGGACGGAAGCGGATTTAGGCAAAGCCTTTGATAAGCCGGGACTATTAGAAGAGCTTGTCGATTTTGAGAAAGAACTCAGTGTCGTTGTTGCTAGAAACCAACGCGGAGAGATAGATTGTTTCCCTGTGGTAGAACTTTCATATCACCCTGAACAGAACCTTGTTGAGTTTCTTTTTGCGCCAGCGCAGATTTCAGCGGAATCAGAAAAGAAAGCCTATGACCTTGCGAAGGATGTAATCGAGAAGCTAGACATGGTGGGTCTCCTGGCAGTAGAAATGTTCTTGACCAAGGATGGAGAAGTTTTGATCAATGAGGTAGCGCCAAGAACACACAATTCAGGTCATCACACCATTGAAGCCAATAGAACCTCTCAGTTTGAACAACACCTTCGAGCAATTTTGAATATGCCCCTTGGGTCTACAGAGCTGATTTCCCCAGCTGCAATGGTCAATCTTTTAGGTGAAGATGGGTTTACCGGGAATGCGCTGTATGAGGGTATGGAAGCGTGCATGGCCATGAAAGGGGTTTATGTGCACCTTTACGGGAAGAAACTAACAAAGCCGTTCAGAAAAATGGGGCATGTGACGATCACAGATGATTCGGTGGAATCATTGAAAAAGAATGCGCGAACAGTAAAAGAAACATTAAAAGTAAAAGCATAATGGCAGCACTACGAGTTGGAATAATTATGGGGAGCAAATCGGACCTTCCGGTAATGCAACATGCAGCAGATATTTTGGACGAATTAGGGGTATCCTATGAGCTTACCATTGTCTCCGCGCATCGAACGCCACATCGAATGCTAGAGTACGCAGAAGGAGCCAGGGATAAAGGTCTTCAAGTGATAATTGCCGGAGCTGGAGGTGCAGCCCACCTTCCAGGGATGGTGGCTTCACTTACAACACTCCCAGTCATAGGAGTACCTGTAAAGTCCAGCAACTCAATTGATGGATGGGATTCAATCTTATCTATTTTGCAGATGCCTGGTGGAATTCCCGTTGCAACGGTAGCTCTCGATGGCGCGAAAAATGCAGGCATACTCGCAGCTGAGATTGTAGGCGTTACGGACAGCAAAGTTGCCGATAGTCTCCAAAAATATAAAGACAGCTTGAGAGACAAGGTGATGGAAAGCGTGAGAAGTATCGAGAAATAATTACTCGACAGACTCTTCCTCTATGACTTCTGGTTCCTCATCTTTTGGGAACATGAGTGAAAGCACGATAGCCAGTACTAAGGCTCCAATAATGATGCTGAAAGACAAGTAAATAGGTATGTGAACATCCAAGATTTCTGCAAGCATCTTGGCGCCTATGAATATCAGAACTATTGATAGACCTTTTTGTAGTAAATAGAACTTATCTAGCACATTGGCTAGCAAGAAGAACATGGCTCTGAGCCCCATTACCGCAAAAATATTTGAAGTATAAATCACAAACTCATTCTGAGTGATGGCAAAGGCCGCTGGGATAGAATCTACCGCGAAAATCAGGTCTGTTGATTCAATAAGAATGATTACCAGAAAGAGCGGCGTAAAGAGGAGTTTCCCATTTTCTCGAATCCAAAACTTACCACCCTTGTCTGTTGAGCTCATTGGCAATACTTTCTTAGCAGCCTTCAGCAGCGGATTCTTTTCAGGCTCAATCTCCATATCGTCTTCATCACTGAAGAGCTTAATTCCTGAGTACACAAGGAACACGCCAAATATGTACAGAATCCAATGGAACTCGGAGATAAGCAATGCTCCAACAAAGATGAAAACTGCCCGAAAAACGATAGCTCCCAATATGCCCCAGAAAAGGACATTGTGATAATATTCTTCTTTTACCTTGAAGTATCGGAGGATGAGCAATATCACAAAAATATTGTCTACTGAGAGCGCTTTCTCAGTCACATAAGCTGAGAAAAACTCAAGAGTTGCCGCTGGGCCCTCCCCGTAGAAATAGATTAGGGTACCATATCCTACTGAGACCAATACCCAGAAAATGGATTGTTGGAGTGCTTCTTTTTGAGATACCTTCTGATGCTTCTTATGGAATACACCAAGATCTACTATTAGAAACAGGACAATAATCACTCCGAACACTCCAAAGAGTATTCCTTCATTTTGTCCTCCAAATATGTTTAGCAGCATTAGGCGATTATTAACGAATCAGGGTGGTTCAAATTAATTAATTAAGCGCAAATAAAGAAAAATTTATCCGATATAGGTTTATTAACTGCTTGAATCTTAGTGACCCATGAAGAATAGCAGCCAAATAATAATGAGAACCGGCAGAAGAATGGGAATGGAAAATTTGATAATGTATGAAAAGAACGATGGCATTTTGATTCCAACTTGCTCTGCAATCGATTTCACCATGAAGTTTGGTCCATTGCCAATGTAGGTAAATGCACCAAAAAATACAGCTCCCAATGAGATGGCCATCAGGTCTAATAAAGAGTCTTTGTATTCATTATTAGCAAATGCGATCACCTCTTGCATCTTGTTTACATCGGCGCCCACACTCGCCATGGAGGCTGTTAGGAAATTCACGTAGGTAGGAGCATTGTCTAGAAAGCCACTCAGTATGCCGGTACCCCAATAGAGTGTACTAGGACGGATAAGCTTCTCTCCTTGGGGTGATTGAGCAAATTCGCTTACCAACTCCAATGCAGGCATCATTGTAAAGAATATTCCAATAAAGAGGAAGGCGACTTCACGTATTGGTTCAAAACTAAATTCATTACCCTGCATCGCCTGTAAATCGGAAAATTGGTACGAACCAAAAGCAGCTAGTAGCATGATGATTTCTCTGAGATAGGAAAATTTTTGACCTCCGTATTCGATCCCCGGCACCCATTCAAAAACATTCGGATCTAGAAAAACCGCAGCTACCACGATAGCGAGCCAAATAAAATTTCTTTTCCCCTTAAGCGATATGGATCCAGTTGGGGGCTCCTCTTCCTCTTCTTCACCACGCATGAGTGCATAGTTGGTTTTGTTTCGGATGTCGAAGAGGTAAAAAAGTGCCAATAACAGGATACACGCGATGGCCCAGGGTACTAAATTATGAACCACTGTCCACTGAAACGGGATGCCTTTCAAAAATCCCAAGAACAACGGAGGGTCTCCAATGGGTGTCAAAGATCCACCCACATTGCTCACGATAAAAATGAAAAAAACGATGTGGTAAGGCTTGATTCGATTTTTGTTGAGTCGGATAAATGGACGAATGAGAAGCATTGAAGCCCCGGTGGTGCCGATGATGTTGGCTATCACCGCTCCAATGGCTAGTATAAATAAGTTGGTAAGCGGCTTTGCATCTTTGTCTACGACAATCAAAATACCCCCCGAGGCTACAAACAATCCAGTAAGCAATGCAATAAACTGAATATACTCTGCAGCAGAATGCACCGGACTGTGCTGATTATGAAGAAAGAACAGATAGTAGGTGCAGACTAAGAAAGCCAAAATGATTGATATGACGGGATAACTTTTGTGCCAAAAATGAGGATAGAAGAGTGGGCCTGTTGCAATCATGACCAATAAGAGGACGAAAGGAAAAACGCTCCACATGGCAGGTTTCTCAGATTCATGTCCCTCTTCTGAGACATCATGATCCAGTGTTTGGTGTGTCTCTTGTTGCTCCTGCATAGGGGTATCGCTGGCATGAGCCACGACGATTACAGTCATTAATAAAATGGCAACAAGAATTCTACCGATCATTAGGCGACACTGATTTATACTAAAGATATCATTAGCTTAGACAAAAACAAATCTACTTGCTATCAAACAAGCTTATTTAATGAAATAGTAAAAGCAGTTTCGGCAAGATTTACACGCGTATTGTTTTTTGCATAAACGGCCTGTAAGGCATCCCCAATCGTTTTTGAGCAGTCATTGAAAATGTCTGAGTCTGTAAGAACATCATCATTGTCAGGATCCATTAAAAATGCAAAAGTTCTCGCCATTCCGCAGTTGGCGATAAAATCCGGTAGAAGAGCTACTTGCTTATCGACATACTCTGCGATTGGTCCGTAAAATATTTCTTGATCGCTGAAAGGCACATTTGCCCCACATGATACCGTTTCTAGTCCATTGCCAATCATCGATTCGGCCTGGTCTTTTGAAACCAGCCTTGATGCTGCCGCAGGGATAAAGATCTCAGCACCCATCGCCCATATTTCGTTATTAATTTTATCAAAAGGAATCAGATTGTCAGCAACTAGTTTGTTACCTTCTTTATCATGGAAGAGTTTCTTTATCTCATCCAATGTGAATCCATCCGGATTCATCAGTCCGCCCACTCGATCAATGATTCCAACAACTTTGACACCATATTTGGCGAGGTAAAGTGCAGCTGTGGAGCCAACATTGCCCCAACCTTGGATGATGGCTTTTTTCTCGCCAATATTTCCTCCCCAAATTTGATAATAATGGCGGACTGCCTCTGCCACTCCATATCCTGTGATCATGTCGGCAACTACATATTTTTTAGGAGAATCTGGGATGTATTCTTGATCTTCAAGCACTTTTGACACACCTTGTCTCAGTCGTCCAAGCATGTGAATTTTTTTTGGTTTTCTTGGATTGAAATGCCCATTCACAATGCCCTCTTGTGGATGCCAAAGTCCAAAATCTTCAGTGATAGGGATCACTTCATGGATTTCATCAACATTTAAGTCACCACCCGTTCCGTAGTAGTTTTTGAGCAGCGGATATACTGCGTGATACCATCGTTTTAGCACACCCTCTTTTCGGGGATCGTTTGGATCAAAGTTTATTCCTGATTTTGCACCACCTATTTGAGGGCCTGAAACGGTGAATTTTATCTCCATAGTTTTGGCTAGCGACTCAACTTCTCTCTTGTCTAAGCCAACTCTCATTCGTGTTCCACCTCCGGCAGCTCCCCCTCGAAGGGAATTGATTACTACCCACCCCTTGGCATCTGTTTCGGAATCTGACCATTCGAAAACGATTTCCGGAGTTTTATCTTCAAATTTTTTAAGGAGTTCTTTCATCTGCGTGCTTATATTTTTGAGGGCGCAAATCTAATCATTAAGGAAGATGAATCACACCCGAAGAAATGTCTTTGCTCGATCCGGTCACTGATGAGTGCGTGTTTATTTCATTTTTCAATCGCTTAAGGGCTAAAAAAGCAAATACCAACGCCTCTTTGAAGGAGACCATTTTTTCATCAGGAACGCTGACAGTCCAACCCTTCAATTTGTCCTTTATAAGGTCTATTAAATATACATTGAAGGCTCCACCACCAGTAATAAGCAGCTGAGAATTGATTGAGTCGGGCAGCTCTTTTTGAATTTGCTCACTAATTATCTTGCTGTATGTATGAAGTCCATCGAGAGGGTCCACACCCTTGAGGATCGTCTCATCAATGAAATTATTAGCCAGAGACTTGGGTGCCATTTGGCTGAAGTAATCAAGTGATACTATTTTATCGTAGAAATTTTCATCAAAGCTACCAGCCCTTGCACCTAAGCCATCCCTATCATAAGGCTGACCTATTTTTTCAGCAAAAAAATTCAACACTTGATTGCATGGACAGATATCCCAGGCTGTTTTCTTTTGCTTAAGGGAAATATTTGCTATTCCGCCCAGGTTGAGGCAGGCATCATACCCTTTGAAAAGGAGAAAATCTCCAATTGGTACAAGCGGTGCACCTTGACCACCATTTTTTACATCTTCAGAGCGAAAGTCAGTTACTGTAGGGATTCCAGTAGCCTTTGCAATGGAGCCACCATTTCCCAGTTGCCAGCTCACCTTTTTTTGGGGATCATGCACCACAGTATGTCCATGCACACCTAAAAGGTCTATTGAAAGAATATCATGTTTGAAATCATTGATGGACTGTGCAATCCATTCACCAAATGCGATGTCTAATCTACTTTGAGCATCGATGTTTTGCGTCGGTGATTGCTTGAGCAAGTCATAAAATTTGTTTGAGTACTCAACGGTCTCACATTTTAATAGCTGGTAAGTCCATCCTTCGTCTTTTTTTTCAAAAACAGCGTGAGCAAGATCCAGTCCATCCATAGAGGAGCCTGCCATAGCCCCAATGACAGAATAAGATGTTTTGTCTTTCCTTTGCGAAACCATGAGTGAAAAGTTAGAAGTAATATTGGTGGATATTGGTAATAGTGCCATTAAAACTACGGAAGTGATTGATGGTGACTTTAAGAATATCCAGACATGGAGAAATTTAGTGGAAATGCTTGCCAAATATCATGATTCTCCAATGATGGTGTCCTCGGTAAAAAGAATGGAAAACGAAACACTGGAGAAGTATGATGCTAAAATCTTGACGCATCGAACCCGACTGCCAATTACTTTGAATTATGAAACACCTGAGACACTTGGTTCGGATAGAATAGCCGCCGCTGTTGGTGCCTGCGAACTTTTCCCAGAGAAAGATAACCTGGTAGTGGATTTGGGTACGTGTATGACGATTGACTTGATAGATCGTGCAGGGGTGTTCCAAGGTGGGGTTATTTCACCGGGACTACCTATGCGAATGAAGGCAATGGCCGATTATACCGATCAGCTACCGGATATTTCGGAAGAATGGAAAGAGCTCAAAGGAGAACAACTAGGAAAAACAACG
The DNA here is from genome assembly GCF_039940915.1 of Ekhidna sp. Lineage (GTDB taxonomy): Bacteria > Bacteroidota > Bacteroidia > Cytophagales > Cyclobacteriaceae > Ekhidna. Next base: position 2,150,601 of record NZ_JBDVFO010000002.1, on the reverse strand, counting down.
AAAGAATGTCTTTTTAGTGGAGCAGTCTGGGGTATTTTGCATGAAATAAATGGCGTTTTCCAGACACTAGAGCAGGATTTCACAAGTCTTAACATGATATTGACAGGAGGAGACGCTCATTTTTTTGAATCCAAACTAAAAGCTCACATCTTTGCTGGCTCAAAAATTGTGCAGAAGGGTCTATACCGAATTTGGAAGTACCAATAAAAGTTTAAGAGAAGACTGGTGACTAAATGGAGAGTAATCAGCCTTTTATTAAAAAAGAATCTTCCATTTGGCCGTTGAAAAGTTGGAAACACACATGAAAAGGACATTAACAGGAATTGCCTGTTTCTTTATTTTAGGATATTACTCCCAAGCCCAATCAGTTTACTCGTTTCAAGGGTTGGGAAGCCTGAATCACCAAGGCATGCCAAACAACATTGCCATGGGAGAGGTGGGTATTGGCTCACCTACTTTATGGCACATCAATACGCAAAACCCAGCCAACTTAGTATATAACACATTCAGCACCTTTCAGGTAGGTCTTGAGGTCGATCATAGAAATTTTGAAGGTGAAGATTTATCAGGGTCGGGGACAGATGGAGGATTAAGGTTTCTGGGTTATGCTTTTCCAATCATGCCCGGTAAATGGTCATCATCGTTTGGAATTTTACCGTACAGCTCTGTTAGTTACAACACTTTTTCTGAAGGAGAAATTCCAGGCACCAATGGAGATGTATCACAGATCTCCGATAACAAAGGAGAAGGGGGGCTAACCAATTTTTTCTGGGCACATGGATTAAAGATTAAAAAGAAACTATTAGTCGGAGTAAGAGCCACTTATACTTTTGGATCGATAGAAAAGACTTCTACTATATCTGTGGGAGGTGTAGATGTTCCTTTGAGTAACGTGTCTTATAGGGAATTAGAATCGTATTCAGATTTGAATTTTTTGTTTGGGCTTGGATACGCACACAAACTCTCAGACGATGTGATGTTGAATTTTGGGGCAACCTTTTCTCCAAAAAGCCCAATGAACGGCCAGTCTGAACTTTCATTGAATCGCTTGTCCAATTCAGGAAGAGAACTGGAAAATATAGATATAGGGACAGAAAATATCCGTTTCGATTTGCCTTCCACGATTGGTTTTGGCATGTCGTATGAAAAGTTAAATCAGTACAAATTGGGATTTGATATCGAATCACATCAGTGGTCGAGTGCGGGAAGCGATCTGGAAGAGTACAACAATTCCTTCAAATTTGCGCTGGGTTTTGAGTGGGTTCCGGATTACGATAATGTGAATAGTTACTTTAAGCGAGCCAAGTATTTTGCGGGGTTCAACTATCAGAAACTCCCATATATCGTAAATAATCAGGCGCTTATTGATTTTGGTATTAATTTTGGTGCCTCTTTACCAGTGAGTGGGTATTCCAGTTTGGACTTAGCCTTTAAATGGGGCCAACTTGGAGAATCTACAAACGGATTAATTAAGGAAACCTATTTTAAGGTTGTTTTAGGAGCAACCGTTAATGATAGATGGTTTATAAAACGAAAGTATGACTAGCAAAAAGTGAGTTATGAAGACAATTACTAAAATACTCGGAGCAGCTTTTTTTCTGTCGCTCGCAATAGGAGCAAACGCTCAGGATGGATGGAACTGGGGCGATCAGGTCGATGTGGCAAAGGAAAAAAATGTACTTTATACGGACGCTTACAAAGCAAAAAACTATGAGGGTGCAATAGAGCCGCTAAGTTGGTTGTTGGAGAACACACCCGACCTAAATCCTTCGATATATCAACACGGAGCGAAGATTTATCAGGAGCTAGCTAAAAACAAGGAGATAGATGCCCCTACGAAAGAAGAGTATATCCAAAAAGGACTTGGCCTCTTCGATAAAAGAATCGAATACTTCCCAAAAGATAAAGCCGACATTCTGGATAGAAAATCCATCTATGCATACGGCTTTTACAGTAAGGATAAGGAAAAATACCCCTACCTGTATGAGTTATACTCAGAAGCATTTGAGCTTAAGGGAGAAAATATGAATTCCGGAAATTTAGTTGCATACATGAATGTAGTATACAAGTATAGATTTGCAGGAGGAGAGCTAGGCGATGAGCAAGTAATTGAGATTTACTCTGCGATATCTGATGCGTTGGAAGTGCAAAAAAGCCGAGTTTCTGGTGATAAGAAGAAGAGGTTTGATAAAATGACTGGGAATGTCGACAAACTTTTGACAGCTACTGGAGTTGAGATTAGTTGCACATTCGTTGAGGAAAAACTAGGTCCAAAACTGGATGAAGGCAATGACCTTAATATGGCCAAGAAAATTTTCGGCCTGATGCTTAAGGGGAAATGTCTTGATAGTCCTTTGGCATTGAAAGCGGCGGGAATTGTACAAGATAATGAACCTACTTTTGGTGTCGCTAAATTTATGGCTCAGAAAAACGGTCAGGATGGAAACGATGCAAGAGCCATTGAACTTTTCAAAGAAGCTGCGAATCTAACTGATGACAACACGGAGAAAGCTGAGATGTATATAAATGTTGCGCGTATTCAATCTAAGAACGGGCAAAAATCAACAGCAAGAAACAGTGCGAGAAGAGCACTTTCATTCGATCCTTCTCACAAACCTGCCTACAAGCTGATTGGAGACCTGTACATGGGAAGTTTTGATGATTGCAAGAAAGAGCAAAGTCAAGTACAAGACCGAGCCATTTTTATTGCAGCATATAATGAATATAGAAAAGCTGGAAACAGCGCTGCTATGGCATCTGCAAAAGCTCAGTTTCCTTCCATTGAAGATATTTTCAATGAAGGCAAAGAAGAGGGTCAGTCACTTACTATTGGATGTTGGATTAACGTAACCGTATCCCTTGAGCGAAGACCAGCCAATTAATATTAAGCCAGAAAAAAAGATATCTGCGGCCTGGAAGGTAATTCCGGGCCGCTTTTTGATTTTAGGCATCTGGCTTCTCGTGCTAGCATGCAACCAGCGAAAAGATTTAATCGATCAGCCGCTTTATGAGGGACCGCTCTCATCTATGGATAGCGCCATTACCCAAATGAGCGACTCAGGTGTGGTGGTGATGCGCCTTGAGACCGCTGTTCAGAACAACTTTGAGAACGGAGATAGAGAATGGCCAGACGGATTTTACATTCAATGGTTCAATAGCAGAGGGAAGCTTACCAGCTATTTTTCGGCAAAATATGTCTATTTCACAAAGTCAGAAAACCTGTATAGAGCAGAGGGTAATGTTATTGTGAAGAGTTTTGCAAAGAATGATGAATTGAATACCGAGCAGCTTTTTTGGGACCAATCGGAAGAAAGTTTCTATACAGACAAATTTGTCACAATCAACTCTGGAGATGAAGTACATACCGGTGAAGGAATGGAGTCTAATCAGGATTTTACCGAGTATCGCATCTTAAAGCCGAATGGAACGTTTACTTTGGAAGATGATCCTAGCAGGCCTGGAAAACGCGATATTGCACTCCCCACCACAGAGCATTAGTCATGAAGCTGTTTGACATCATTCTCTTTGTTCTCGTCTTCTGTACCTTCATAATCGGAATAGATCAGGCGGTTGTTGTAGGTTTTGCTGAGTCCTACTGGATTTTTATGTTTAGCATCGTACTCCTATTTTTATACGGATATAGAAAAGGTCAGCGCAAGGCGGCCGAAAAGAAGATGATGAAATCCTCTCAAAATAAAAAGAAACGAAAGCATGGATGATCCACTCCCCTATTTGATCATACTACTCTGTTTGTTCTTTTCAGCGTTTTTTTCCGGGATGGAGATCGCATTCGTTTCTGCAGATAAGCTTCATATAGAAGTTTTAAAGAAAAAAGGAAATTTTGCCGGACGCATCCTAGCACTTTTCACGGGAAATCAATCCCAGTTTTTAGCAACGATGCTCGTTGGAAACAACATTGCCCTGGTGCTATACGGGATTTATATGGCTGGTTTATTGGAACCAGTTGTACTCACGCTTCTTCCCGCTGCGGTTGCAACAGATGTTTTGGTTTTGATCATTCAGTCCATTATTTCAACAGCCATTGTCCTGTTGACAGCAGAGTTTCTCCCGAAAAGCCTTTTTCTGATCAATCCTGATTTCTCCATAAGACTGTTTGCGATCCCAATGGGTCTGGTCTACGTGTTGATGTATCCGGTTGTTTTTTTGGTAGTGAAGCTCTCTGCTCTATTCATTTGGATGTTTGGGTATCGTCTTTCAGACGAAAAGCCTGTATTCGGACTGACGGATCTCAATAATTACATCAAGAATAACATCCTGAACATTAAAGAGGAAGAGGAGGCAGAAATAGATGCTAAAATCTTCAACAATGCGATCGAGTTTAAAACCATAAAGGTTCGAGAGTGTATGATTCCCCGAACGGAGATTAGTGCCGTAGATGTCAATGACTCCATTGAAGAGCTGAAAGAAAATTTTGTAGAAAGCGGCCATTCGAAAATTCTTGTCTACAAAGAGTCAATAGATGAGGTAATTGGTTATTGTCATGTGCTGGAACTTTTCAAAAAACCTGAAGATATCAAATCGATCTTGACCGAAATCCCAATTGTTCCGGAAACGATGCTTGCCAATGAACTTCTGATTCAATTCATTACTGACAGGAAGAGTCTGGCATTGGTTGTAGACGAATACGGAGGTACCTCAGGACTGGTGAGTATTGAAGATGTCATGGAGGAGATTTTTGGAGAGATCAGAGACGAGCATGATGATGAGTACCTCACCGAACAACAACTTGATGAACGCAACTTTATCTTTAGCGCCAGGCACGAAATAGATTACCTCAATGATCGATATGAACTGGCGCTTCCTGAAGGAGAGTATGACACACTTGGAGGAATGATTTTCGACTATCATGAAGATATTCCAGAAGTCAATGAGGTCATTGAAATAGCTCCGTTTATTATCACGATTTTCACGATGGAAGAGAACAGAATAGACAAGGTGAAGCTGACACGCCTCAATACAGAAGAGCTTGTGTAAATGAAAGCTTTCTATTCATGCTTCAAGATTTTAATGAAGCTGGCGCTTCGATCTTATTTTCATAAGATCAAAATTGAAGGCGACGAAAACGTTCCTAAAAACACTCCTCTTATTGTAACTCCAAACCACCAGAATGCTTTTCTGGATGCTTTGCTAGTTGGGGCTTTCATTCCTATCCATCTGCATTACCTTACCCGACAAGATGTATTTACCAGTTGGAGCAGGCCACTTCTTCGCTTGATGAATATGATTCCGATCTATCGAATCAGAGATGGTTATTCCAAATTGTCGTTGAATGAATCAATTTTTGAAAGTTGTCGCGATCTTTTTCACAAAAATGGATCTGTTTTAATTTTTGCTGAAGGAAATCATGGCCCGCACCATTACTTACGCCCGTTGACCAAAGGGGCAGCCCGCTTGGCTTTGCAATCTCAAAAGGAACTGGATAAAGGGTTAATGGTCTTGCCCGTTGGTCTAAACTATTTTGATCATCAGGCGTCAAAGTCTACCGTGCTGATAAACTTTGGTCAACCTATCGCTGTAAGTGATTATCTACAAAGATATGAAGACAATCAGGCCAAAGGATTGATAACTATGAGAGATGCAATAAGTGAGGGGATGAAATCCACCTTGGTTATTCCGGAGGAGACCATTGATCATGAGACAAGAGCTAAGGTGATCTTTCAACAAAAGCATGAAAACTTCACCTTTCAAGAATTGAAAAGGATCGATCCAGCATCTGTTTCTCATGAAAAACCAGTGAATGAAAGGAAGCATTTATTGGCCTGGATTCTAAACCCTGTTCCATTACTTCTAATAAGATATGTCTTGAGAGGTATTGCAGATGGGGTATTCCACTCATCATTAAAATTTGGAATTGGGCTCTTTGCTTTCCCTATTTGGTGGCTGCTCGTTTTTTTCGTTTTCTTCTTTACTGTTGGAATTAAAATAGCAATACTTGCTGTTATAGTAATGGTCTTCGGCTTGTACTATAGTTATCAAAGATGATTGAAATTGTCAACTACCAACCCCAGTATGCCCCAGCTTTTAGAGAGCTAAACAAAGCATGGATTGATCAGTATTTTGTCATGGAAGACTCGGATCGTAAGATGTTGGACGATCCTCAGGGATATATTCTTGACAGAGGAGGTGCCATCATCATAGCACTCAAGGATAAAACCCCTGTTGGAACATGTGCCTTGATTAAAAAGGAAGATGGCGTCTATGAACTTGCGAAGATGGCTGTTTCACTAGAAGCACAAGGACAGAAAATAGGCTGGAAAGTGGGTTTGGCCACAATTGAGAAAGCCAGAGAACTCGGTGCGGATACCATTTATTTAGAAACCAATAGTGTGCTGAAGCCGGCGATTTCTCTTTATTACAAGTTGGGGTTTATGGAAATTGATGGATACGACTCGCCGTATTCCAGGTGCAATTTGCAAATGCAAATGAAGCTTTAGTTTCTTCCTTTCAAAAATTTAGCTCGATCATAAATGAGCGTGCCTTTGCTGTCCCACTCACGTGCGATGTATGGATTAAATTGAAAATCGAATGGATCCTTTGGGTAGATGACTTCTCTCTTCACTCGTCCACCATCGTAATATTCTCGCCATGTTTCTACTTTATGTCCAAACCGATAGTTGCCTCTCACTGCTAAGGAGCCATCTTCGTGAAATGCCCAATACTCGCCATCCATTTCTCCGTAGTGCACAGGTATTACTTCTCTCAGTTTTGTTTTTTTGAAATCATAATACGCAAGTTTTGATTCTTGCGGCCACCCTTTCCACCAGTAGGTTTTGTCTTGAAGAATGTCATGCCGATTGAAACGTACCCAACGCCTGTGTTTCATTCCCCTGTAATACCAACCTTGCTCCAACACCAGGTCTCCAAGCATTTTTTTGTAAGGACCATGCAGGACTCCTGCGTTCTTCTTATCTACCCGTAGGTTGTTCATTATTTTCTTTTTCTTGTAATCATACCAATAGAAATCCGAAGCGTACTCAGGAGGATCTTCATATTCTTTTAGTACGTTGAAGATTTCAAAAATCACATCGTTGCCACGAACAGTTCGCGCATAAGCCTTGCGCGTTTTGGTACCAAAATAGACATTTCGCTTTACCTTCTTTTTCTTTTGTTTGACAGGCCCGATGACATCACCTTCCTCATCCTGGGCCAGGTCAAGGGTTAATGGCGTATCATAGTCTACCCGGAATAAATCTTCGAGAGACTCACCTTCTTGAGCAAATGCAGAAAGCCCCATAAAAATGAGGCTAACTGTTAATATTGATTTTACCTGAATTCCCATCCAGCAGTTGTTTTTTTATTCGCCAGCTCCCCGACTGATTCCTTCTCCAAAAAACAACGCATTCATGAAGATTTTATTGGTTCCATACCAAAATGCCCTGAAATTTGGATTATCAGCCAAGGTAATCACTTTTCCTCTACCAACATTGGAAACCGTTACTGCAGGAGAATTTTTGAATTTTTCCAAGTTCTCCTCCGACACATATCCGGAGAGTAATGGACTGGCTGTATAAACGAATGGATTGGCGTAAGCATTCTTCGACTTTTCCATTGCTAGATTGTGGTTTCTGAAAAGAGGCATTCGGTCACTTTCCATACCATAGGCTAGCGGGTGTGTCAAATCAACCCGTGCTTCAAAGATGGAACCACCGGTCACTTGAGCCCCACGCTCTGCACTCAGATCTGCATATGTTTTAAAAGTGTCTTTTTCCTCTTTGTCATCGTTGCTTCTAGAAGCATACTTAACACGCGTAATCTCTGAATCCGCCAACCATTTACCTCCGTTTTTCCAAGCGATAATCAGCCCTCCTTGAGAAATCCACTCTTTAAGATTTTCTTTTTGAGAGTCGCTTACTGAGCCTAAATATGCATTAGGTATAATGATGCGATTGTATCTGGAAAGATCTCTGCCTAACCGATCTACCGGAAGTAAGGTTACTTTCATCTGATAGCGCTGATCCAGCAAATGCCAAACCTCTCCAGCTTCATTGCTGCTTACGCCACCTTCTACAAGCACAGCTACCTTTGGCTCCTCCATGGTTGTATGACTTCTACTACCAAGATCTATTCCAGACTTGGCTAGTCCCGTGTTGAGGGCATAGACATTTACTGCGTCTTCTTTCACAATTTGATCAATGATCTGCTCGATCCATGCACGTTTGTTTTCCTGAATTCCTACTGGGATGATCATTGTTCCTCTTGGGTAGGTGCGAGTGCCATCGCTGTGCGTCTGGTTCAGCATTTGAACAACTACCTTTTTGCTAAGTAGCCTGTTGATCGCACGGAAAGCCAAGTAACCATAGGGTTCTATGGCATAGGCGTAAGCGCCTTTGCTCCCAATCAACTCAGCTGTCGGCATTTCTGGAAATTCGATCTTTTTACCCATCAAGCCAGTACTCAAATCTTTGCTGCCCAATTCTGCATATGGAAGGTTGAAAGCAAGTGGCATAGTCCAAGTAGAGACATCATAAAAGAGGCTGTCATTGAAAGAGGTTCGTGTCTCAAATATGGCTTTTGCTAAGCGATACTGTGGCTGGTTCATGGGAACCACATAGGCGCTATTGGCTTCAAATGATTTTCCGCTTTTACTTATGTTTTTAGCTAGTGGGTATACTTCAATTTGATGTTGTACTAACATCTTTGCGAGTTCGTAATTTTTGATCGGATCTTTTGCCGATCCAAACAAGTACGCTTTCACAGCATCTCTAGAAGCTAAGTTTGATGCACTCTGGTAAAACTCTTTTTGATAATCTAAAAACTCTTCTCTATGCGCTATACCAGAAGCCATTGTGGAAAGAGTAGTGGTAAAGTGATTTCTGACTGCCATTGGGAACGTCAATATTCCATAATCATTTTCTTGTGCATGCCCTCTGGAGCTGGCCTGCTCAAACAGGATGCCAACGCTACCATTTACATCTGGATAGGTAGAGCCTTTACCAATGTAGAAGTCGTCAAAACTCTCCTCACTGTAGTATAAAGAGCCAATTTGGTCCAAATATTTGGCGTGGAATGCTGCCATTTTATGTGTAAGATCTACGTTCTTATCCGGTGTCCAAGGAAATTTTCTCGAAGGAATCCCCGGCTGAAAGAAGTAAGTAGAGTTTGTGCCCATCTCATGGTGATCAGTGAGGATATTGGGCTTCCATTCATGGAAGCGTGCGATACGCGCTCTGGATTCAGGATGTGCTAGTGGCAGCCAATCCCTATTAAGATCAAACCAATAATGATTGGTTCTTCCACCTGGCCATGCTTCGCCATATTCTCTGTCGTTAGGGTCTGGATTAATCACGTGTGAACGATGCATATTTACCCATGTGGAGAATCTATGGAGTCCATCCGGATTATATGAAGGATCTAGAATGATGATGGAATTTTCAAGAAGTTCATCCATTTCTGATCCAGTTGCAGCAGCTAGGTAGTATGCTGTTAGAAGGGAAGCGTTTGATCCACTAGCCTCATTTCCATGAATGGAATATCCTAACCACATTACAATTGGCATGTCTTGTGTATTCATGGATCCAGAGACAGAAGGGTCTGTTAACTTTTTATGATCTGCTTTTATTTGATCCAAATTAGCAAGGTTGGCAGGAGTGGAAACTGTAAGTTGGACCAGTGGCCGGCCTTCATAGGTTCTTCCGGTCTCCTGCATGACCATGCGGTCTGAGGCTTCAGAAACTTCTCGCATGTAATAAAGTAATTGGTCATGACTAACATGCCATTCGCCAGGATGATACCCAAGCACTTCTTTCGGGGTTGGAATGTCGGGGTTGTATGAAACACCAGATGGCAGATAGTACGTCATGTCTACCTGTGCGAAGGCGACAAATGATAAAAGAGTTAAAAGTAGGGTGAGATTCTTTTTCATGCTTTTTCGTCAAATTTTAAGGTGACTAAACTAACCAAATGGATAAGTAGAAAAAAGGAAGGTTTGATGGGTGGTAATTGGATCATAAAAATGAATCATGCTTCTGAGAAAAATGTGATTCGTTAACTTAAAGGCATGCCTCAAGCCTTAGACATTTGGAGTATACTCATAATTGTGAGCATTGCGCACAGTTTGTTTGTAGTCAATCTGATCATTGCAAAGAAGAATCATAAGACTTCTGAAGGAAAATGGTTGATAGGTTTGATGATGGCTCTCCTTTGGCTACAGGCTGAATTCCTTGCAATACGCTGGCCATATGATGTTGGCTTGATGGTATTCTATGGAACGCGATTCGGTTCCTGGATGATCTTTGGGCCACTTTTCTTTGGATATATTTTAGCGGTAACTGGAAGGAGACCCACTAAAGCCTATTGGATTTGGTTTTTGCCATTTATTGTATTTGCGCTATTAGTCCCTATCATTTTTCAAGACCTTCTCAGCTACCGTCAAGTACATTATGGCATGCTGACTCCTTTTGATAAGCGTCCTGACGAAATCAACTGGATTCAGTATACCTATTCGTTCATTTTTATTTTTCAGTTTCTGTACCTACTCTATTTCCTTGTGCGCTCTCGCAAGACGATCATTGAGTATAGACGACAGCTGGAGAAAACTCAATCTACTATTCATGAAGAGAGTATTCGCTGGTTGCGAATTATGTGGCTCGGGCTTGTTTTTATATGGGGATTTGCAATGGCATTTCTGATACTGTTTTTTTATACGGAGATCTATCGCCGGCACATGGACTATTTGTATGTGCTTCCATCGTCCATATTGATTTATCTGGTTTCTTATAAACTAGCGGGTGTGAAGTGGGAACGTCCCGTTGAGACACATAAGTATGAAAAGAGCGGACTAAAACCAGCAGAGGCAGAAAAGTACAAGGGCCAAATTCACCAGGTAATTTTGGAACAGCAATTGTACTTGGTAAAGGGACTCAAGCTTCAGGATGTAGCAGATAGACTCGAGATCAATGCCCATCAGCTGTCACAGCTAATCAATCAATATTTGAAAACGACTTTCTTTGATTTGATCAACACCTATCGGGTGAATGAGGCTAAGAAAAGGATTCTGGATAATCCAGAATATACACTCTTGCAGATTGCCTTTGACTCGGGCTTTAATAACAAAACCTCTTTTGTAAACGCTTTCAAGAAATTCGAAGGAACGACCCCCTCCAGATACATGAAAAATAGTGCGTAATTCGGCAATCCCTATTGGAATTGTCGAACCGGATTGATTCTTCCGCTAACCTTAAATCAAAAACATGAAAAATCGATTTAAGGTACTTCTTCTGATACTGGCAATCTTCAGCATTACTTCCTCTTCAGCCCAAACATACGTTGTGGATGCGGGGCACTCTTTGTTTCAATCCAAAGTGATTCGTTTTGGCGTGGTACCGGTCGTTGGTAGGTTCACTGATGTTAACGGCTCGTTGACTTTTGATGCGAATGATTTAACCCTGACTAAGGCAGATATTAGCATTAAAGCAGCTAGCTATGAAGCAAATAATGATGCAGGAGAGGAAGCGGTTAGGAGTGCGGCATTTTTAAATGTTGCGGAGTTTCCAGAGATACTTTTTGAGTTAAAGTCTCTGACTGAGCAAGAGGGTGATTATGTGGCTACAGGTACGTTGGAAATTCATGGGGTCAAAAAAGAAATTGAATGCCTTGTGACGATTCTGGGGCCATCAATTGACCTTCCAACTAAGAAGCAATCGGTGGGGATCATGGGAAGTTTAATTATTGATCGAACGGAATTTGAAGTAGGCAGGGAAATGAAGCTTCCTAATGGTACGGTGATTATCGATAATTCTGTTGCGATTGATTTTGTCATTCTTGCTTTGGCAGAGTAAGCCATGTTCTTCCTTAGTTTACTTCTTTTCAATAGTGTTTTTCTTCAGGACCCATCGCTGAATAAGGCCTCTATTTCTTTTGAGATCATGCACATGGGTGTGCTTAAAGTAGAAGGGAAATTTGATGGTGTATCTGGCGAGATAAGACGACTGGGGAAAAATGATTGGGTAATTGAAGGAGAGGTAGATGTACAAAGCATCGATACGGGAAATGCCGCTCGTGACCAGACAATCCTTGGACCGCAATACTTGGATGTAGAAAGTCATCCGGTTATTCCTTTTGTTGCTCAAATGAAAATATTTGAGGAAAAAGGGAAAATTACTGTCGATCTGGAGATTCGAGGACTTAAGCTAAAAATATGTGGAGCTGTTTATGAGGTAGGAGGTAAACTAGTTTCTAATCGGATCCGCTTCAAGAGGAGTGACATGGGTTTAGATTTTGGTTTGATGGATTCTTTGGTTGGAAATGAGATCACCTTCATCATTGATTCAGGAATAGCATTAAGTAAATTGAAATGGTTGAAAGCGCAATAGGTCAAGGATGAATTGGTTTCTTCTGGAGAGGCAAAAACTATTTTACTTTACCGAAACTTACCTTGATCACTTTTTGTATACATGGCTGTTGCGTATTTGAAAGAGATCGCTAACTCTCTTTGCTTGATACTAACAACTGGATGTATCATATGCGTAATCAAGTTTTTTTTTACTTTTTCCTCTTTGCTGTTCTGAATGCAAAAGGTCAATATGATTCGTCATTGTCAGTAAATAAGCGGATAGTTCATCCTGAATCCTACAGTGCTTCCTTAGGAATGCTTCAAGAGATGCAATTATTGCGAGAGCAAAATCAATACTTGATCAAAAAGATTTCAGCATTGGAGGTGGAAGTAGCGAGAATTCAGCAAAATCAAAATCTCAACTTCTTAATGCTAGGAGTTGAGCCCAAAGTAGAGTTGTATCAAAACGCGCCCAATCCTTTTCAGAGTTCGAGCGTCATCACTTACAGAGTTGAAGATATAAGCAATGGTTCGGTTTCTATCTGGATTTACGATATGCGCGGAAATGAAGTGAGGAGGTATGAAAATTTACCTGGCGGACTTTTTAGCCATCGGATCAATGCTAAGGAATTTAAAGCAGGTACATACATCTACCACCTGGTGTTGGCAGGGCAAATAATGAAGAGTAAAATTATGCTTATAAGTAAACAGGAGAAGTGATTACAATAAACCCACTCAACGGAGTGGGTTTATCTTTATTCTGTTGTGCTGATTTATCAGCATGTCTGTTGTCTTAAAATTAACTCAAGCTCAACTCTACACTTCTATTCACAAAGTCTGTAAGATCCTTACCTTGAAGCATGCCTTGTGCAAGCAAGGCAAGATCATACACTTGTTTCGCCAGCTTTTGTTTCTCATCGTCAGAATCAGCTTCAAGAATCTTCTTCGTCATCGCATGGTTTGCATTGACAGCCACAGACAAAGTCATCGGCATATCGCCAAACATCATAGGGCCTCCGCCACCGGTAGCTTGCATGTCTTTCATCCGTCGAATAAACTCTGGCAAAGTGATGGTCACTGGTAAATCATCTGTAGCCATTGGCTCCACGCTTACGCTATTGTTTTTATCATTGATTGCTTTGTCAAAGATTTCTTTCAGACTTTCCTGTTCCTTATCTGACAGAACGGACTCTTTCTTCTCGTCTTTATCAATTAATTTATCAATCACATCTGCATCGACACGCTGAAGCTGGAATTTCTCATTTTTCTGCTCCAGATGATTAATGAAGTGACTGTCGATTGGGCCAGTGAGCTCAATTACATCGTAGCTACGCTTCTTAGCTGTTTCAATATAGCCATGTTGCTTTTCAGGATTTGAAGTATAAAGAGCAACGGCATTTCCATCCTTGTTGGTCTGGTTTGCCTCGATGTGCTTCTTGTATTCTTCAATAGTGAAGTGCTTATCTTCCGTGTTTTTCAACAATACAAAGTCTTTCGCTTTCTCATCAAACTTTTCTTCCGAGATCATACCATATTTCACAAATACACCTATGTCTTCCCACTTCTCTTCATATCCTTTTCTGTCAGTTTTATAAAGCTCAGCAAGCTTATCTGCTACCTTTTTAGTGATGTATCCATTGATCTTCTTCACGTTAGAATCAGATTGCAAGTAACTTCTGGAAACATTCAATGGGATGTCTGGAGAATCAATCACACCATGCAAAAGTTGTAGAAACTCTGGAACGATATCCTTCACTTCATCGGTGATAAAAACCTGACGTGAGTACAGTTGAATTTTATTTTTCTGAAGATCGAAATCTTTTTTCAACTTAGGGAAGTAAAGCACTCCGGTAAGGTTGAAAGGGTAATCTACGTTCAGGTGAATCCAGAAAAGTGGATCTTCACTGAACGGGTATAGTGTCTTGTAGAAATCCAGGTAATCCTGATCGTTCAAATCACTAGGAGACTTGGTCCAAATCGGCTCAGTATCGTTAATGATATTGTCCTCTTTGACCGTCTTGTATTTCACATTTCCATCTTTGTCTTTGCCGTCCTCTACGCTCTTGTCTTTCTGTCCAAACTTGATCTGGATCGGCAAGAACTTAGAATATTTGTCAAGAATACCCTGAAGCCTATGCTCCTCAAGAAACTCTTCTGAATCATCAGCTACATGAAGAATGATATCCGTTCCTCTTTTCTTACGCGTTCCTTTTTTGATTTCAAAATCAGTCTCACCTGTACAAATCCATTTGGCTGGCTCTGAACCATCTTGATGTGATAGCGTATTGATTTCTACTTTCTTCGCTACCATGAAAGCGGAGTAGAATCCAAGACCAAAGTGTCCGATGATCTGCTGGTTGTCTGCCTTGTCTTTGTACTTCTCAACAAACTCAGTAGCTCCGGAGAATGCTATTTGGTTGATGTACTTTTTGATTTCCTCAGCAGTCATTCCGATTCCTTTATCAGAAATTGTGATGGTTTTCTTGTCTTTGTTGAATGACACTTCGACAGCCAAATCACCGAGTTCTCCCGAATATTCTCCAAGGGAAGCTAATTGTTTGATTTTCTGAGTTGCATCTACAGCGTTTGAGACCAACTCACGAAGGAAGATCTCATGATCGGAATAGAGGAATTTTTTAATGATCGGAAATATATTTTCCGTGTGTATTGAGATTGTACCTTTCTCTGCCATTGTCTGATTACAATTTTGTTGTTATTCAAATGGCTTGAAATCAAATTCTATTCCAGAGAGTGAAAACTGACAGGTTGGCAGAACCCCATTGGGGTTTTTAATGGTTAGTTTCTTTGATTTAAAATTTTAGAAACGTCTGTGTGAACTAGAAAACCCCCGAGTTTTTACCTAATTCGATCAGCACTTCTCACCAGCTGTTCATCTTTTCGGATGAAGCGATTGGCCATGAAGTTGTTGAGCATGGCAGCAATGGGCAGATAGAAGCCAATCAAAAATGTGCCTGGGACAGTGGGCTCGAAAAGCCCATTGGCTTTGCTAGTGTATAAATAAGTGCCTACAAGTGTAGCAGCAGTGATCAAAGAAAATAAAGCGTTAAGCTTTACCTGTGTCATTCGGTTCTTATATCGTGAAATTGAGAATAACATCACCAATGCAGCGGCAATTGCGCCAACGGAGAGTAAAAATGTGTCTTGTGTTCCAAGCAGTTGAACCTCTTCGGTGACTGTATTGTGCTGCTCGTAACGCAATTGAAATGCATCCATGATCGCGTATTCGCGCTTTTCAGCCTCAAACTGCTGATCGGATTTTTCCCAGATTGGAAAAAACAACATTAAAATCATCGCGATTGCAGCGATGGTCATGAAGATGGTCTGTACTCGTTGAAGCATAACTTTTCTTTAAAATTTTATGGTTTGGCTGCTTGTCCATTTGGAAAATGATCTTTCTCAATATTAAAACCAACCAATAGTTGGGCAAATATGAGTGGATTTGACGATCAAATGGAAGGAATCCTACAAATTTGTCGCCGTGAGGTATTTCATGGACATCAGTTACAAAGGCACCAACTTCAATGGTTGGCAGATTCAACCCAATGGCGTCACCGTGCAGGAGGAAATTGAAAAGGCATTGTCCACAATCTTGCAGTCCGAAATAGCTATTGTAGGAAGTGGTAGAACCGATACGGGTGTACATGCCACCCATCAAGTGGCACACTTTGATACTGAAAAGGTAGATGTAGAGAAGTTAGTTTTCAAGCTGAACTCATTTCTGAATCAAGATATTTCTATCAATGGGATACGCTCAGTCAGAGAAGATGTCAGCGCACGTTTTGAAGCTACTTCCCGAATGTATCACTACCACATCAATCAGGTGAAGAGCCCCTTCATAAAAGAACTTTCGTATTACTTTCGTCCTGAACTTGATGTGGAAGAAATTAACAAAGCGTGTGAAATAATTAAAGATTGGCAAAACTTTGAGTGCTTTAGTAAGGTTCATACTGAGGTGAATAATTTTAACTGCGAAATCTTTCATGCGCGATGGATACAAGATGGGACTAATCACCGGTTTGAGATTGCAGCCAATCGGTTTTTAAGAGGAATGGTGAGAGCTGTGGTGGGGACATTGCTTGATATAGGAATGGAAAAGACCTCATTGGACAACCTCAGAGAAGTGCTAAAAAGTAATGATCGCAGTAAGGCGGGCAGAGCAGTGCCAGCAGAAGGATTGTTCTTACAAGAAGTGATTTACCCAAAAGATATTTATTTAAACTAAGACATTGGAAAAAGAAAAAGCCAGCGGAAACATTGTAGATCTGAAAGTACTTAGACGCTTGTTTGTTTTCGCTAAACCGTACATTGGAATATTCTACTTTCTGGTTTTCCTAACCGTTTCACTAAGTGTTACTGGCCCCCTTCGTCCTTTTATTATACAAAAAGCAATAGATAACAATGTAGCTCAGGGGGACTATCCAGGTTTGGTGGATATGATTATGCTTTTGATCGGTCTGCTGGTTGTTCAGGCGATCGTGCAATACCTGCATACCTTTTACTCTGGATGGCTTGGACAAAACATCATAAAAGACATTCGCATCAAGCTATATAGACACATCCAAAGCTTAAGACTTACTTTTTTTGACAAGACCCCTATCGGGCGCCTGGTCACTCGAAATGTGTCAGATATCGAGACATTGGCAGAAGTTTTCAGCACAGGGATTGCTGGGATCATCGCGGACGTCATGCAGCTTCTTGTCATCCTTGGATTTATGTTCTGGCTGAATTGGTCATTGACCTTGGTTAGCTTGTCCTTACTGCCTGTCTTGCTCTTTGCTACCTACATTTTCAAAGAAAAAATCAAGGTGGCCTTCAATGAGGTACGAGCTGCTGTTTCTAATCTAAACTCATTTGTACAAGAGCACATTACGGGGATGAACATTGTGCAAATTTTCAATAGTGAAAAACGTGAATTTGAAAAATTTAAAGAGATCAATAAGGAGCACAGAAAAGCCAATATTAATTCAGTGCTCTACTACGCAATCTATTTCCCCGTTTCAGAGGTGATTCAGGCAGCAGGCATTGGTTTGATCGTATGGTACGGAGGAGGTCAATTGGTGCAAGGGAATGTTGAGTTTGGGATGCTAATTGCGTTTATTCTATATCTCCAGATGTTCTTCCGACCCATACGAATGATTGCAGATCGATTCAACACATTGCAAATGGGCATTGTTTCTTCTAACCGAATTCTGGATCTTTTGGACAACGAAGATCACATTCAAGACAATGGAGCACACGAACCAAATGAAGTAAATGGAGATGTAAAATTTGAAAATGTTTCTTTCGCATACGTTGAAGAAGACTATGTGCTCAACGACATTTCTTTTGAGGTAAATCAAGGAGAGACCATTGCGTTGGTTGGAGCAACAGGGGCCGGGAAGTCTTCTGTGATCAACCTACTGAGTAGGTTTTACGAAATCAATAAGGGAAACATCTATGTAGATGGCACGGATGTTCGGGAGTATAATCTATCCAACCTCCGGAATCACATTGCAGTAGTACTTCAGGATGTTTTCTTGTTTTCCGATTCCATTCTCAACAACATTACCCTGAGGAATCCAGACATTTCGAGAGAAAAAGTAAGAGAGGCGGCAGAGATGGTCGGCGCACTTCCCTTCATTGAAAAACTGCCCGGTGGTTTCGACTACAATGTCATGGAGCGTGGAGCTACATTATCAGTAGGTCAGCGGCAGTTGATTTCATTTGTGCGTGCCATGGTCTACGATCCCAAAATCATTGTGTTGGATGAAGCCACCTCATCTGTAGATACAGAGACCGAGGAGCTTATTCAAGCGGCTATCCAGAAGATGATGCATGGGCGAACGTCCATTGTCATAGCCCATCGACTGTCGACCATCCAGAACGCGAAGCAGATTTTGGTTTTGGAAAAGGGCGAGATCGTAGAGCAAGGAAATCATGAAGAACTCTTAGATAAAAACGGCTACTATGCACAGCTGCATCAAATGCAGTATAAAGAGGTAGCTAAAGCAGTTTGATTCACCACTATATTTGAACCATGAAGCGAACAAAGCAACTTTACTTAGTCATCATCATTGCTTGCTTGATCATCATTGCCTGGAGCACGTATTACACCCTTGGAGGATTTGAGCCTGTCGAAATATATGTGATGGAGGTAAAGGAGCGCACGGTTATAGGCAAAGAGTACATTGAAAAATATCATTATGCCGATTTTAGTGACCGAATAGAGGCTGCTAAAATCGAGGTAGACTCCGGAAGATTGAAAGGCATGCTCACCGTTATTTTCTTTCAAAATGATACCATTGGGATAGATTCTGCCCACTATTTCATTGGAGCTTCTCAGGATGAGATTAAAGATGTCTTGCGAGTTCCAGCTGGCTATTCCTATAAAGAATTTAGAGCGAATAAGGTCTTCAAAATATTCATGACTCAACATGAGTTGGTTCGGCCAAGGCCAGAAAAGGTTGCGGAGCTTGTACAAGTAAAAGCGATTGAGGAGGGCGCAGTGCTACAGCCATTTTCGTTTGAACTTTATTACCCAGATCGAAGCTTTAGTGTAGAATATTGGGCGAGGTAGCTAAGCCACCTCTTCGCCAGCAAGCTGCTTATCGTGAAGGTCCTTGTATGCCCCTCCCTTGGCAAGAAGCTCATCATGTGTCCCTTGCTCCACAATTATACCATCGTCCAGCATGACCACCTTATCAGCAAGCTTTGCAGACGAAACTCTGTGTGAAATAATGATGGAAGTTCGCCCTTGCATAATTCGCTGCATGGCATTTAGGATTGCATTCTCTGTTTTGGTGTCTACCGCTGACAATGCATCGTCAAGGATCAATATCTTTGGTGATCGAGCAATGGCCCGAGCAATGGAAACACGCTGCTTCTGACCACCAGAGAGCGTAATTCCTCGTTCTCCTAAACGAGTCTGGAACCCATCTTTAAACTCCTTAATGTTGGTCAGTACATCAGCATCTTCAGCTGCTCGCTCTATTTCCATCTTACTCATCTCTTTATTTCCGAAGGAGATGTTATTTTCGATGGTGTCTGAAAACAAGAAAACATCTTGTGGCACATATCCGATCTGGCTTCTGAGAGACGAAATATCGTATTCCTTCACACCTATCGAGTCAATGGCTATTTTGCCTGTATCAATATCATACAGTCGACAGATCATATTTGCAATGGTGCTTTTCCCTGATCCTGTAGTTCCTACAATAGCGATAGACTCGCCTGGGCGTACATCAAAAGAAACATTTTTCAATGCGTTGATGCCAGAATCCGGATAGGTGAAACTCACATCGTCAAAAACGATATGCCCTTCTATTTCGCGAGCAATATGCTTCTCAGAAATAATATCTGTTTTGGTGCCTAAGAATTCGTTGACCCTTCTTTGCGACGCAGCAGCTCGCTGAATGATCGATGTAATCCACCCCAGTGCAGTAACTGGCCAAGTCAGCATGTTTACATAGATGATGAACTCGGCAATGTTGCCTGTACTTACTTCACCGTTAAACACCTGAATGGAGCCCACCCAAATGGTTAATATAACACTGAGGCCAATCAAGGCCATGATCAAAGGCATGAATAACGCTTGTACAAAAGCAAGTTTCAACGACTTATCCCTGTAGTCAATACTTTCAGTTTCAAAATTTTGGGCCACTTGTTCTTCGCGTACAAATGCTTTGATAACCCGAATCCCTGAAAAGGCCTCTTGTACATAGGTGGAAAGACCCGATAGGCTTTCCTGAATTTCTGTAGATCGCTTGTTGATGATGTTACTAACAAAATAGATGCTCACAGAAAGGATAGGTAGGGGAAGGAGAGAATAGAGCGTGAGTGTTGGATTGATGGATATCATGAAAGGAATCACCATTAAGAAAAGGGTGAATAAGTTGATTCCATACATAATAGCAGGGCCGACGTACATCCGCACTTTGCTCACATCTTCAGAAATTCGTGCCATTAAATCCCCTGTATTATTCTTTCGATAGAAGCTGAGAGGTAAGGTTTGATAATGTTCATAAATCTCGTTTTTAAGATCATACTCTACTCGCCTGGACATCACGATGATTGTCTGACGCATGAAGAATAGGAAAACTCCGCGAAGCAAAGCTGAAACAAGGATGGATGCGGCCAGAATAATAATGCTTGACCCGAGAATTCCGATGGTCTCAGATTGTAATTCAAAACCATTGAAAGAGGAGAATATTCCGTAGCTCCGTTGTAAAATATCAAAAGCATATCGAACAATTACTGCGGGAACAATCGCAAAGAAATTTGCAATAATGATGAATAAGGCACCGAAAATTAGGTGAAACTTATATTTGAGTAGGTATTTATTAAGGTAGCCTAGGTCTTTCACAGAATTTTATAAACGCTTGATAGCCAATGTGTTTTAGTTAAAAAAAGATATTTTTGCAGCCTCTTTTATTCCAGTGCAACTACACAGGTGAGAGAAGGTTCAAAATTAGAATAAAGTTCATTACAATGGTAGAAACACAACCCGAAGTAAAATCGAACAGCGTGTTCGATCAAATGGCCAGTCTGGATCACGAACAAGTGGTCTTCTGTAAAGATGAGCAAACTGGACTGAAAGCAATCATTGCTATTCACAATACCGTTCTGGGCCCCTCAATGGGCGGTACACGCATGTGGAATTATGCGTCTGATGAAGAAGCGCTGAATGATGTATTGAGGCTTTCACGAGGAATGACCTTTAAGTCCGCTTTAGCTGGTTTGAATATTGGTGGAGGCAAGGCGGTCATTATTGGAGACGCCAGAAAGATAAAAAACGAGTCTTTGATGCGTCGATTCGGGAAGTTTGTAAACAGCCTCAATGGAAAGTACTACACTGCTGAAGACATGAACATCAGCATGAGAGACATTGAGTACATGAGCATGGAAACCCCATTTGTTGTAGGCAAACCGGAATACATGGGTGGCTCGGGAGATCCAAGCCCTATGACAGCTTATGGCGTTTACATGGGGATGAAAGCTGGCGCTAAAAAAGCATACGGTAATGATTCGTTGGTAGGAAAAAATATTTTGGTGCAAGGAGCAGGCCAGGTTGGAAAGTATTTGGTTGACCACTTGATCGAAGAAAATGCCAATGTGTTCATTGCGGACATTTTTGAAGATAAAATCAAAGCGATTACTGATAAGCACCCGAATGTTTCTGTGGTAGACCCAAATAAGGTCTTCCAGATGGAAATGGACGTCTATGCTCCTTGCGCAATGGGTGCAACCTTGAATGATGCTTCTATTGCAGAGCTGAAATGTGCCGTAGTAGCTGGAGCAGCCAACAATCAGCTGGCGGATGAGCAGAAGCACAGCGCCATGCTCAACGATCACGGAATCGTATATGCACCGGATTTCTTGATCAATTCAGGCGGTATTGCGAATGTTTATCACGAATATCTAGGGAACTACAATAAAGATCGAGTGATTGTATCCACCGAACATATTTACGATGTTTGCTTGGATGTTTTGAATCATGCAGACGAAAACAAGATTGGCTCACATGAGGCGGCATTGGAACTTGCACTTAGAAGAATCGATCAGATAGGAAAAGTAAAGCTTGGAGAATAAAATTTAATCCAGCAACTTCAGCATCCACAAGAGGAGACTGTAATTATTGAAATAAAGGAAGTAGAAAGGCAATCAGCTAAATAACATGCTAAATAGAAGGATACTCAGAGTAAAGGCCATGCAGGCATTGTATGGACATTTCACAGCGGTAGAATCACTGCGAGAAGTGAAAAGAAACGAGTTGGAAGAGATGCATGCATTGGATCCCGCCAAGCATGATTTTGCCGATAAGGGACTCTTTGAAGAGCGCAAAAAGCAGGCTGTGAAGCTTTTCAATGAAAATATACTAACTGGAAAAGTTGGTAAAGCAGAAGGAGTAGAAGCAGAGGTCATTGAAAATGTAAATACGGCACTCACTGAATATGAAAATCTCATTCAAAAAGAGGCCAGAGTCCGAAAAAATGATATGATGAAGGAAGCCGAGCGGCTTCAAGACACTTACATTAAGCTGCTTTTACTTCCAATTGAAATAGAGCAACGAGAAAAACTTGATCAGGAGAAGGAGGATAAAGCATACATAGCGAAAGAGAAAAAGATTTACCCTTTTATTGGGAATGATCTTGTCAGACAGCTCAAGGAGTCTGAGCTGCTGCAGAAAGAAGCAGCAAGATTCAGTGTTTCCTGGGATAATGAGCACCAAGATATTAAGTCATGGTATCGGGATCAAATAAGAGCTGCTGAGCCACTGCAACATTTTTTTGGAGGTGAAAAAATGGCAGACCTTCCTGAAAATGACATTGTCCTTGAGTTATTTAAACGCGTGGTTTTTAAGAATGAGGCGATCGCTTCGTTTCTGGAGAGCAACCACCTGCAGTGGGTAGAAAATCAACCAATTGTGAAGAGCATGGTTGTGAAAACCATAAAAGCATTGCAAGATGGAGATGACTTTGAACTTGCAGAATTGACCAAGAATGGAGATGAAGATTTCAAGTTTTTGGAACGATTGTTTATGGATACCATTAATCAGAATGAGTTTCTGGAAGAGATCATTCAAGACAAAACCATGAATTGGGATGTCGACCGTATTGCATTGACCGATCGAGTGATACTTAAGATTGCTTTAGTGGAAATGATGAATTCTCCAAGTATACCGGTGAAAGTGACAATTAATGAAGCGATAGAAATATCGAAGATGTACAGCACGCCCAAAAGCAAACAATTTGTAAACGGTGTTTTGGATGTACTATCAAACGAGCTAACTTCGAGTGGTAAAATTCGTAAGAGCGGTAGAGGCCTTATCGATAACAAATAAAAATTATTATTATGAGCAAATCAGGTGGTTCTTTTTTTGCGTTTCTCTTAGGTGTAGTTACAGGAGGTGTACTGGGGATCCTATATGCTCCAGACAAAGGCACAAATACTCGCGATAAGCTTACGTTCCAACTGGATAAGCTAAAGAAACAACTTGAAGGCTTTGTTGATGAAGTGACCGATGGAAAAGCCGTTTTCGAAAACGATGCAAAAAATCAAGGGGAGAAGATTGTGAAGGATGCTAAAGACAAAGCAGAACGTCTGTTAGATGACGTAAACGGCCTTATTAGCCAGATCAAGAAAAACTAAATACCGCGTTAACAATTCATTAGGAGTATTGAAACTATATCTTCTTTAGATTTGTATTCCATTCATTGGAAAAACTAGTAGAGTAGTAAAGTAAGCATGATTTATCATGCTTTTATGTGATCATTAAAAAACAAACACACATGAAAATAGCAAAAATCTTATTAGGAGTGATTGTGGCAGCTGGTATGGTTGGCTGTGGCAATAGTGAATTAGAATCCAGAATTACAAAGCTGGAAGGGAAAGTAGCAGCTCTAGAAGGCAAAGGTGGAGTAGCCAGAGCTAATCCTACGGCTCAACCAATAGCAGTTAATAATCCAGTACCTGCCACTCCTGCAGAAAAGCCTGAGGGCCCACTTCCGGCATTCCAGTTTGAAGAAAAACTTCATGATTTCGGTACCATTAAAGATGGTGATGTAGTTGAGCATATTTTCTCTTTTGTAAACAATGGACAGGCTCCGTTGATTATTACAGATGCGAAAGCGACATGCGGATGTACTGTGCCAGAATGGCCAAAGACACCAATAGCTGTTGGAGAAACAGGTCAAATCAAGGTTAGATTCAACAGTAAAAACAAGCCAGGTGTTCAAAATAAGACGGTGACACTCACTGCAAACACATGGCCAGCTACTCAAAGAGTTCAAATTAAAGCGAATGTGGTGAAGGAGGGAGAGTAATTCTCCGTTTAGCACATCAAATTTTATTAACATTGCCCCTGATTTCCATGTTGGAAGTCAGGGGCTTTTTTATTTGAAAAAATATCAACATGAAATGAGCACAAATAGGGCATCTCCTACTTTACTTTCACAAGGGAGATGAGGCGTTTGAGGCATTCCATGGGACAGTTGAAAATCTAATTAATACACATGAATACAGTTTTATTACAAGCTGGTGGAAGTGATTTCACCTCGTTTTTACCGATCATTGGAATGATCGCCATTTTCTATTTCTTCTTTATACGTCCTCAGCAGAGAAAGCAAAAAGAGACAAAGAAGTATCTACAAGAAATAAAGAAAGGAGAAATGGTGGTCACGGTCGGGGGCATCCATGGAAAAATCGTAGAGGTATCTGATACCACTGTACTTGTCGACGTAGATAGAGGTACTAAATTATTGGTGGAGAAAGCGTCTATCTCGTTAGAAGCGAGCAAGAAGCTGAATACCCCTGCTGTCGAGAAAAAAGAAAAAAAATAAGTTAATCTTATGGGTATACCCAAGATTTTAGGAAACTGGAAGGTAGTGGTGCTCTCATTTTTGGGAGCCACTACCTTTTGGTTTTTTAGCGCCTTGGGGAAAGACTATAACTATCGCATTCAATATCCCATTGAATTTGTATATGACCAGGATAGTTTGGTGGAAATTAAACCCTTGCCGAATTATGTAGATATTGATGTAGCTGGCGGTGGTTGGGATCTATTCAAAGAATCATTTTGGTTTGGAAGTGATCCGATAAAAATTGAACTGGAAAACCCAGCGGCTATAAGATACCTCACACGCCCAACCATTTTGCCAATTATTTCGGAGCAATTAAATGACTTCCGTATTAATTTCTTGTTTACGGATACACTTTATATTGATATTGACCGAAAAGTATCTAAGAAAGTAAATCTTGCAATTGACTCTCTTGGAGTAAGTATGGATGCCGACTATCGAATCATTTCCTCGATCACCCTTAGGCCAGACACAGCCACTATCTTCGGCCCTAAAAGCTTCATTGATACACTTGGTAACCAATATGTGATAAAACTAGATGCTGATGAAATCGATAAGGCATTTGATAGATTCGTAAAGCTTGGACTGCCTGAAGCATGGGAGATTCAGTCAGCACCACCAACAGTAAATGTTCAATTTGAAGTGGATCGATTTGATCAACTGGAATTGCCAGCTAAGGTTGAACTTCAAAATTTCCCTGATGACTCTTCAGTTTATGCGACTGACCCCAATATTACGGTTCGTTTCGTGGTTCAACGAGAGCTTAGAGAGGAATACTTTTCCACAGATTTTAAAATCGTTGTAGATTATAACCTGATAAATCCTCGAGATTCGACGGCTCCTGCAATTGTGATTTATCATCCTGAAAGCGTCATAGAGGTGGTGACTTTACCAGACTCTTTGTCAATCACATATGAGTAATCGACCACCCATATTGGGAGTCACGGGAGGCATCGGTTCAGGTAAGTCCACTGTTTGTAAGGTATTTGAAACATTAGGTGCTATTACCTATTATGCTGACAATCGAGCCAAATGGCTCATGTCAAATGATGGAGCCTTAGTTGATGAGATCAAGCAATTGTTTGGAGAAAATGCATTTAAAGCTGGAGTACTTGATAGGAAATATATTGCAGATATTGTCTTCAAAGATCAAACCGTACTTGAGCGATTAAATGAACTTGTACATCCAGCGGTTGCTAAGGACGTCATACAATGGATAGATGACAATAAGGAGGCACCTCTGCTATTAAAAGAAGCCGCTTTACTTTTCGAGACGGGTTCTTACAAGCAACTAGATAAAACCATTCTGGTCACCGCTCCTGCAGATATGAGAATTCAGCGGGTACTCCAAAGGGATGTCCATAGGCCGGAGAGCGAAGTTCGGTCGATTATGGATAAGCAGATGAGTGATGCTGATAAAATTCCCCTTGCCGATTACATCATCGAAAATGATGGCAAGCAATCTGTCATTAAGCAGGTAATGGATGTTTACCGCTCAATCATCGCATAAAATGCCTTCAAATTCCTCTCGGGTATAGGCTTTGGAATGGATTAATACTCCCTTTTCATTCACATAGCTAACCACATGAAAACCTGCTTTGTCGAGGTGCTGATCAGCAAAGATCAAGGGGTTTTCTTCTGATCCGATGTTCAAAATATCAGTGAATTCCGCTTCTAAAAGAACACCAAATGCGTTGCTAAATAGGCCATACCTACCGTTTTTAATAAATCGGTAAATCGAATGACTGTCATTGTTTGAGAAAAGTGTTACACTTTCAATGGCATCATAAAGTGGTTCTTCCTCCCGATTAATGATGAAGAATTGTTCCTCTTTCTTTACTAGAAATGAAGTGTCATTCCAAAATGTGATTTTGTCATAGTCAAATGAGATTACTTCCGTTTTATTGCGATCAATAACTCCAAATTTGCCCTCTTTTTTCACAAGGTAATGGCTGCTCAATCGCACAACGCGTGCATCGTATTCAGTAGGGATAAGTTCATTTATCAGTAAGTCGAAGCACCCAATCTTTCCATCAATGAGTGTTAAGATAAGCCCGTCTTTTTCATCCAGGGAATCAAAGACGGGATTCAATACCCAATCTCCATTGACGTTTATCAATCCTTGTTTTCCTCGTATTTGTACACGGATGAGGGTGTCATTAAGAAAGGATGCCTTTTGAAATTTACCCGTGATAATTTCCTTGCCATTCGGATCGAAAATGGTCATTTGCTCTTCATTAATCAGATTCAGAAATCCTTCTCTATTTTGAAAGGTGCGTATGCGCTCGTCGGTTATCGGAATTTTTTCGCCAGAAGTGAATAGAAGAGTTTTTTCGTCATTATTCAGCACCATTGCTGAATAATCATTCACTAGCTTGATGGAGTCGTATCTTGATGGCGATAATGTTCCTCGTCCAGGGATCAGCATCCAATCCAACTCAGTTTTAAGTGCCAACCAGCCAGCATTTGATTCCATGTATGAAAAGATACGAGTCATTATATCTTCTTCAGACTTGCTGTAAAATTGGTAGCCTTGATCGGATCGAAGGTACCAGCCAGAAGCTTCCGGGTAAATTTCATATTCTCCCCATGGGATCAGGAAGTTAAGTGTCGAGTCGAGGAGGCATTCCCTTGCACCTCTAAAGCCGATCAATTTGTTTTTATCGACCAGTTCAATATCATCGAACTTGAATTCGAGAGAAACTCCTCTTTCTTCAATTTCAGAGAGAATGAGCGCTTCTGTGTAAACGGCCAGGAGATCATTTTTTTCAAAGACCCAGAAAGCTTCAAGCTTAGAAATGCCATCATAGATCGGTTCTGCTACTTGTAGCCCCATGTAGCTGAAAAGTCCCCAGTAATTTTCACTTTTCACTTTTATCCATTTGTTGGCAATGATTTCGGCGGCTTCTACGGGTCGGTCAATGATTTTAAATCCACTCTTGTGATATAGGTACCAGTCGCCTTCCTGATTGATTAACCCAACATCGTCACTTACGCTACGGTAGCCATCAATATCGCTTAATACAGTCGTGCCGTTTTTGGTAAGAATGAGTCCTCCATTTTTATCTTCAGCATATATCCAATCATCCTTTGTAAGCTCACATTTATAATCAGGGTAAATCTCTTCATATAAAGATTCAATTCTCGACTGTCCCCATTGGTCATAAAAGCCGTAGAGATCATTTTGAATAACAGGATAAAGCGCTACTTGTGAGAGAGAACGTGCTCCACTCAAAGAATCTTGGTTCGGATGAGACAGAAGATCTTGTTTATTTGAAAGGTAAAAGAGCACGTCTGCAGCCTTTTTTTTGAGGGCCTTTGTTTGAGCGAAGGAAATAAAGTCATGATAATTTTGCTTATCATGCGAAGCAGTAGACCCCTTCAGTACATAGCTCTCAATCTTAGCAAGATGCCTGGAAGAGGGGTATTCTTTGTGAAACGCATAGTGATCTTTTAAATCACCATTTGCATTTAGGAAGGCATATCGCATGTCATCAAGAATTGAATCTGCCTGATGCCTGAAAGCAGATGCGGGGTTGTCTTCAAGGAAGGCTACTAACTTAATCTCCTGCTCAGACAATCGGGCTTGTCGGAATTTGATACTGTCAATTTTGTAGACAAGTAGATCGTCATAGATTGAATTGGGAAATTTCTTCTGAAAGCTTTGTGCCTCACTTACCGAAAGCTCCCGCAATGTATTTTGAAAAGCCTGATCTCGAATATTCTCATGCAGGAGATCAATCGTGTCTAGTGTTATCCCTACTTTGATGATTTCTTCTTTAAGTTCTTGAGGTGCTTCATTGAACTTCTCTTTGGCATTTTCAATTGCTATCCGCGCGCTATCGAGGTGGTATTTTGCGTATGCTTCTTCAAAAAGTAATTTGGCATGGTAATAGGAAATTCCAGGATTATTGGGCTCTTTTTCATATCCTTTAATGATTAGCTCATACGCTTTTTCATACTCTTTTTTGTCCATCGCTTTTTGAATACGATCGAGCGCCCCAAAAAAGAGTGAATGTGATAGAAGAAGAAAAAAAGCGATTTGCTTGATCATTGTTGGCAAATTAACGCAACGAAAGTCATCTCTGTTAGGTAAGATCATAACAAACTTTCAATGAATAATTTCCGAGGAATACAAAAAAAATACCAGTTATTGGTTTATATTAGCTGTCTACATTTACAGGCGAGTAAATTAGGCGGTGATTAGATTCGACACTTGTCGAATCGAAAGTTCGATCCAACCAGCACATTGGGATCGGCTATGGGAGTACCAAGGTGCTCCCTTTTTTTATGCCTATTGTACTTTGAAAGTCAACATGATTTCTTTGCTGGATTCTACCCTTGTTTCCCCGTCTAAGTCAAAGGCATAGAGCGGAGTATTGCCGCAGACGTCTTCCAACCGTGGGTCGATGTGTAGTTCCAAATCTGTAGACCCATCAGGCCTCCACAGAATTTTCATTTCCTCAGGACTGGTAAATTCTACCTGAGAAGGCAGAATTTTTCCTTCCTTATTTCGAATAAAAAGCATACGCTTTGCCAGTGGTTGATCCAGCGGGTGATCTGTAACGATGGTCAAAATGCCGATCTGGTTTTGTTCCGCTTTCAGTGCCCACAGATTCACGTTAATTGCTTTTCTGAGCGGATTGGAGGCATTGATAGGGCGCGAAAAACTGTCTTTCAATGGCTCACCACTCGCACCTTTCCATTTTGAATCGATCTTTAAGGTGTACACATTGCCAGCACGAAGAATATCACCTTCGGTCATGTTGGGCCCCACTCCTTGTTTAATTCTGCCTGGATGAAGAAGCAAGGTCAACCTTGTTCGGTCTATGTTCCAAAGCCCCTCGGGGACAATCACGAATGGATCTACTAGCGTCTTTCCTTCGCTATCCTCGATCTTAATGAAGTCATATGGATTCTCCAGGCCCATTGGGGAAGAGAAGTATACATAAAACCTGAGCAGGTTGGCCGGAACAATCTCCAAATTGGGTATTACCGAAGTTATTTCTGGTTGGGTGGTCTCGGGAGGCTCAAAGGACACTATATCACTGTAAACCGCCTGTTCAGCGAGTTGACTAGATAAGAGCTGCGCAAGGTTGGGATACGAGAAAGTGACAATGTATCTAACCTTGGCATCCGGCAGAAACTTTGGAGAAAACTCCAGGTGATTATTTACAATTTTATATGACCCCAGAACTGCCGGACCATTTGGATTGGTCTTTACATGATAGAAAGTAGCCCATTGTTCAAAAGTGAAGTTTTGTTTTTGAATTAAGTCAACGATGGATTCAGGTACCAGGCGGGTCGTTATGCTACCATAATTCGCTGTTTGTGGCAAAGTTTGAGCTGAAAAGAAACTTTGCGCTGAGACAAAATTGATTGTCAATAAAAAACAAAGGAGGCTGTAAGAGCCTCCTTTTATTATACTAGAAATTGTAATTTTCATGGATATAGCCACTCTTTTGATAGTGAAGTTAACACAAGCTTTCCGTTTGGTAATCGTTGTGTAGCGAGAATATACTTCGAGTTGAAATCTGCGAGCTGCTGAACACCACTACCGGAACGTGGTGTATACTTAACGCCTGCAAGGTACCCTTCGACCTCCTCGGTAATTTCACCTTTATAATTGGCAATATCTTCTGGATCAAACAGTAGCAGCGGCAATGCGCTATTGGACATCAATATGTAGTCTTTGCCATTGTTTTCATATAAAACCATGTCTATTGGAAAGTTTCCTGCTCCGAATTCTGCTACGGTTCGGCCCTTTACATGTTGATTGCTTTCTAAAGATTTAGCATCAATGGTCACTAAAGGTGTGCAGAGATAAGCCGCCAATAGTTGCTTTTGATCATTGAGCTGGTAAGGTAGAAAGGCTCTTATGGGGGATGCCGTTTCCCATTTTCCATGTGCGCCATGAAAAATCTCAAGCGTATTTGCGCTCACATCCTTTGAAAATGGATATGATGAAGTCCATAGTGCGGCACGAAACTCTTCATTGGAAAGACCTGAGACATAAATTTTACCATCATCGAAGGCGATATCTGTGATTGCATCTGATCTCAGCTTTGCTCCTTTTTTCCACCGATGGGCAACGTTTGCATCTATGGGATTCGGAATTGAGATACTGGAGAATTCTATGTTTTCAAGACTTGCCTCTGACATTTCTCCTGAAGGGGAGACTTTGATTAGGATATCAGCATCTACCAGATCATTTGGAGTTTCCCATCTGGATGTCCATTTGGCTCTGCCTCTGGAGACGCTCATGTAAATGTTTTGAGAGATTGGATTGACAGCCATATCATGGATCATGATGTTGTCCGCCGTAGTACCAAGCATGCCAGCAAGTTTATCTTCGAGATCAAGCATGTTCAACGCCTTATCATTGCTGCTAACCTGGCTATCGTTGAGATCTATCGCATAAATGGTTCCTCCTTTTGAGTCGCCAATGAAAAGGATACCTTCTTCATTAAACTCCAAGACTGAAATTGAAACAATGGCTGGAGTTCCTTTCTTCATTCCTGGGTCTTTTGCCAAAGTTGTTAGAGCAAAAAAGACCAGTGCAAAAATTGTAATTGTACGTTGCATGGATATTTACTTTAGTGAGATTGATTATTACGAATATTAACTAAGCGAGTTTAGCGGGAACAAAAAAGCCCACCGTAAGTGGGCTTAATGTCATTTTGATGATAGTTAGTTGATATCTTCTCCTTTTTCAAGTTTTTCGATGTTTTGGTCAATGATTGGGCCGTTTAGCGTGTCGCCGGCCGGAATATTGGCTTTCGCCAACTTCAAATATTTAAGCGCTTGCTTGTAATTGCCAACTGCAGAATAGCCTCTTGCTAAGCCGTAGTTAGTGGGCCAGGCACCTTCATTGGTTTTTTGGTTGTACTTAAATATTTCAAGTGCTTTATCGGCTTTCCCAGCAGCAATCAATTGTCTTCCATATTGATGTATGGCTCCTGCATTTGCACCTGGCAGTTTGATTGCCTCGTCCATCACCGTTTGTGCTTCGTCAGCTTGTCCTGCGGCTGTTAAAACTGCCGCCTTGGTTGACATGGTTCCCCAGTTTTTTTGTCCAACAAAAGGGCCACTGATTGCAGCATCTGCCCATTGCAGTGCTTGGTCATGTTCGCCAACACTTGAAGCGTATCTTGCAGCAGCTACGTAGTTCTGAAAGCTAAATCCGAGCTGATTATTGAGCTCTGCCGTCAGCTGGGTCATGTGTGCCTCAACAGGATCTGCTAGCTCAATTTTAACAGGAAGCTTTTTGTCTCCCCAGATTAAGGCTACTGTGGTTGAAGTATTTGTGCGATCGATAAACTCGAAAGTCAACCATTCATGGACGCTCGCATCTTCGGCCGCTACTTCAACGCGAAGCGCATCATTTTCTTCTTTGTAGAAAAAGCTGCCCCAATGATTGTTGTCCTTGGAGAAAATAACTGTCCAAGGTCCATCCTGAGCAGGTGCTACAAAGAAGCCATATGTGCCAGCAGGAATCTCCTTGCCTTCAATTTTCATTGCGTGAGAAAAAGTGAAAGTAGTGTTTTGGTCTGCACCTGCACGCCATGGAGATGGGTTATCTGCTGAGCTCAGTCCAAAGCCAAGGTTGTTGAATCCATAAGGGACTACTGCTCCATAGATGGTACGACCTCTTGCTCCAGGGCTGCTATATTCGATAGCTACAGTGCCTACGCCTCCTATATGTTGTCTTACGTAGGATCGTTGACTACCACCTCCTGGAGGGGTGCTTAATTGTGCCAGTCCTGCAAAGCTGATGAGCGAGAGGGCGAGCATGCCTAAAAATTTTCTGTTGTAGTTCATAGTTGTTTGAGAGTTGGTTTCCAATAGAGAAAAACGCCAAGCTTCTTTACCACCTTTTTATTTTCTATCAAGGGGTGATTTTGTAGATGAATGGTTATCATTGAGCCCCTAATTGTTAGCTAATGAGGAACTTGAAAAACCAATTGGTGGGGTTAGATCCAAAATTCAGATATAGAGGACTGGATCAAACGAGAATTGAAACCTTCAGTGATGCTGTTTTTGCTGTGGCGTTCACTTTGGTGGTGCTGTCTTCCTCTGTTCCTGAGACCTTTGATCAATTGCGAAAGTCCATCCACGATATTCTGCCCTCTTTTATTTGCATTGTGTTGATTGTTGTGATTTGGTATCAACACTATGTTTTTTTCTTGAGGTATGGACTTCAAAATACGAAAACTGTCACCGTCAACACCTTCTTGCTCTTTCTGGTTCTGATATACATATATCCCCTCAAGTTTCTCGCACGATTTCTTGTTG
This sequence comes from Ekhidna sp., assembly GCF_039940915.1. Classification (GTDB taxonomy): domain Bacteria; phylum Bacteroidota; class Bacteroidia; order Cytophagales; family Cyclobacteriaceae; genus Ekhidna. Next base: position 2,117,658 of record NZ_JBDVFO010000002.1, on the reverse strand, counting down.
AGCTTTATTCCGGGTTCATTTTTGGAATGCCTGACAACTTCTTTCGAGACTTTGGTGGAGAGATGAATGGTGCAAACATGACACTGTTGATGACTGCCTACGGAGCAGGTGCTACGCTGATATTTATGGCAATGGCCTGGCTATATAGGCATGCTTATAAGAAAAGAGCTGAGCTCAAACTCGATGCATATGAGGCGTTTTTGACAAAAATGAGTCTAAAGCAGAACTTGTTGATGAGTTTGATACCTTTTATTTCCACTATCGTGGCTTTTTTACATCCCTTCGGTAATGAAGCCATTAATCATATCATCGCAGGTTTTGTATATATGCTCTACCCCCCTGTTATGATGATATTTGGCTATCGCATGAAAAAACAGACACGGGTGTTTTTTGAAAGCAACTCGGAGGACTGAATCGCTTTTCTATCGATCATCCAAAACGTTCGATGAAAAACCGTGTTTTTTAAGAGAATACCACATTTTGGGGATTGAAATTCAGGCACATAACTGACGAACTTTATGGAGCAATTAAAAAACACCAGTTATGAAAAAATTATCCCGACTCATATTTGTAGCATTAGCGCTTTTAGTGGCCTTCTTCGGATTTAAAAAAGTGAAGGTGAATAAACACTGAAAACGTTATCATATGATAATGTTTTAATCAACGGAATCACTTCTATTCAAAATATCCAATAAGATTCTTCGTATTCTGCAACAATACCCCAAGTTAGGTATTGTTTTTATCCAACGGGATGGTGATCTTTAGTTAGAAATTCACCAAACCAAAAAGAACATGCCGCCACTCAAGAAAGTCTTATCCATTGATGGAGGAGGAATACGCGGAATCGTCCCAGGACAAATTCTTGTTGAAATAGAACGCGAATTTGGAGTTCAAGTTTCGCAAGATTTTGATATGGTGGCTGGCACCAGCACCGGTGGAATCCTTGCTTGCGCCTTCCTGCTGGAAAACCCTAACCAGCCCAATACACCCAAATTTTCAGCGGAAGAAGTTGTAGGCCTTTATTTCGAAAGGGGCGAAGACATCTTTGATGTTCCGTTCTTTCACAAGGTGCGATCAGCCGCAGGTATCCTTGATGAAAAGTATCCAGCAAAAGGAATTGAAAAAGCCCTCAAAGATTATTTCGGGGATGTCTGGTTGAAAGATTTGATGAAACCTTGTGTAATTACTACCTATGATCTAGAAAATAGGAAAGGCCATTTCTTTGGACAACACAAAGCCAAGAATGATCCTGACAATAATTTCAAAGTAAGGGATGTAGCAAGAGCTACGTCGGCAGCTCCTACCTACTTCGAATGCGAGCAAGTGACATCCGAAGCGGGCAACGCCTACACGCTTATTGACGGTGGCGTCTTTGTAAATAACCCATCCTTAGTGGCCTATGCCGAGGGCCGAACCATCTTCGAAATTGATGGAGAAGAGGCTACTGCCAAGGACATGAAAATACTTTCCATCGGTACTGGACATAATCGCAAATCCTACCCATACAAGAAGGCCAAGAAATGGGGCATGGCCGAATGGGTGCAGCCCGTAATCGACATCATGATGTCCGGCTCTGCTGATGTTGCTCATTACCAACTAGATAAGATCTATGGCACCATCGACAATCCGGATCAGTACCTCCGAATAGATAAGGATTTGGACCCGGACACAACCGGTATTGATCCAGACATGGACTGTGCGACACAGGAAAACATGGCCAACCTCAAAGCTTTTGGTCAGCAGCTCTTCGAAGAGAATAAGGGGAAGATTGGGGAGTGGTTAAAATTGTAAATAGATACAAGAGTTATGAATTGGTTTAAAAGATCAGGACAAACCATGTCGCTTGAAAAGAAATGGATTAGGAAGTATTCTGGCATTTTAGGAGCCTTAGTTTTTATATATATCGTCATACATACAACTTGCCTGATAGGTGAAGACAAGAAGCAAAAGGTTAGCCTTTCTCAAGGGCAAATTGATTTTATAGTTGGTGTAATAGATGATACAAATAATATTGATACTACTACATCTAAGCATTTAATCCAAGATTATTTGCTACATGTCGGATATTCAGACTCGATTGATTTTCCATCATTATGGTTGGCTATTAAATCATTGCCATCTACTGAGTTACGCTTGTACCTAAATGGATATGAGTTTTCGGAGAATTCTCCCTTTTGGTTGACGGGCTATTATACATTTATTGAAATAATTTTTTGGTCACTTTTTGGAGTATTGGCTAGTCTTTTATTTCATGGAACAGAAGCCATTCGAAAAGGGGAGTTTGATCAAAAAGAACAGTCTGTTCATTGGGCAAAGCTTATGTATAGCCCGTTAGTAACTATAGTATTGATTTTAAGTATTGAGGCTCTAACAGAAGGAGGAGACATTAATCTAGACGGGTTGAGCTATTGGCTGGTAGTGCTGTCTTTCATTTTTGGCTTCTTTTCAAGAAAGTCAATAGACCTACTTGATAGACTAAAGGATATCATTTTTAGGTCGAGCGACTCTAACAAAGTTGCAGTTTCCAAAACAGAATTTGATAGCATGTCCAATGAGGAGAAAAAGCGAATATTAAGGCTTGCAAAATCAACGCATCAAAATGAATGGGCTGGGAAGTATGACGGTTTGCATAGCGTTAAAATTGATACAAAGAATGATGTAAATGACTGGAGGCTAGTTTTTATTGTCAATCAACATAAGCAGGATTCTGCATTGGCAAACCCTGTTCCCCAATCAATACGATTTGAAGATAATGGAGCATTTTATGACCTTCCAACTACCGTCATTGGCTCAGGAGATGTGTCAGATCATATTTATAATCCCAATCAATCCAAGCAGACTTGTCAGAATGTCCTTCCTAAGCAACCGGGATGCAGCGTTGGCAGGGTAAGAAACGATAATAAGGCAACTGGAACGATTGGGCTAAAAGTATTCAGGGAAGATAATGGGGTTAAAAAGTTCTATTTGCTTGGCTGCTACCATGTGCTATGTTCACTAGAATTTGAAAATTCAATTTTTGATTTTAAAGATTCCAATGAAATAAATTTTGACATTGTCTCACCAAGTAAAAAAGATGGAGGAGGCAACGTCATTGGAACCGTCATTGAAGGCAGGAGGTCAGATTACCTAGATGCTGCGATTGCTGAACTAACAAATCCTATTGATTTATCAGCTTCAATTTTAAATTCTAACGGGCCAACAGGAAAATTATCAGTTGGCCAAGAACATGAGGGTCTAAGTGTTTCACTTAGCGGCAGAACATCTGGTTATCAGAAAGGTAAAATCATTGAATTTTCAACATTTGTAACAGTTGATGGTCATACAACCTATGATGTAATTATGACTTCAAAATTGTCAATGGGAGGTGATTCTGGGGCTCCAGTGGTTGACTTATTTGGAAGAGTCATCGGAATAGCTAAAGCAGGAGACGACCATCATAGCTATATCATACCAATAGAAAGAATTCTTAACTACTTAAACATTACACCATGCTACGTATAACACTTAGTATCCTAATAAGTGGGATTTTTATATCACTTCCATGTGCTCAGGAAATTTCTTCGACGGATTTTAAATACGATGATCTAAAATCTCAGAAGGCAGATGGATTTAAGTTTGAAATTGAATATGATCCTAAGGGATCTGATAAAGAAATTGGAATAATAAATATTGAAGGGATTCCGAATGATGAAATTTCAAGAATAAGTCTGATAATTGGTGACAAACAAATTGCTCCTTCAGAATATATACAAGGAAATAAATCGAGGCTTCCATTTGTTATTACCAAAGACCATTTAGTACTTGATGGAGATGCGAAGACGCAATGTAAGATCACCTACATCGAGGCTGGCGATACGACGGAAAATTCATTAGAAATATTGGCGATTAAAAATGAAGTGGATGACCCTCCTGTAGTTGGGTCCGGAGTAATCACTTTAATAACTGACTATGTTGACAAGGCAAACGATTACATTGATGAGTTTAACATCAAGTATGACAAAAAGAGGAATATCTACAGGAAGGGGAATCAAGTCTATATTTTTATTGATGAGAATGGACGCTTAATAAAATCAGGATTACCAACAACAGCTCTTCAAGAATATGTTTACAATTTCATCGTAATCAGTTGTGTTTCTTGTGAGCACCCCGCAAATCTTAAATTAGAAGTAGAAGGAGATTACAGTCCTTCCTATCTGAAGTTTGCTCCAAATGAAGGCGCAAAGAATCATAGTGATCTTGGGGATGAAGATGAAGTAGAATACGAAGCAATAGATTTTGGATCCTATGGACCTTTTACTGGAACTTTTGAAGTTAAGCTTACAAAAATAGAAGATGGAACTAACAAAGTACTTTTCAGCAATACTGTTAAGGTTGCTGACCTATATCATGTATCTATTTCTACTGGTTTATTTAAAACATCTCTTAGAAATCCTCAAAACATAGAGAAGGTAGCCATTAGTGGTACAGCTATAACCACTGACTCTACACTGATTGCGGATGATCCAAACATGAGAGGAGTTCTGACAGTAATGGCTACATTTTATCCTGCTGGTAGAAGCTTCCTGTTCACTCCGAATGAATATAATGGAGCAGATAGGCTTGGTATCGTTGTAGGTGCACAACTCGATGATCAGCTGAAGGAAAATTTTTTTCTCGGGGCATCTTATGATTTTGCAAGAGGCGGATCTTTTGCAGCCGGAATTCATTGTGGAAGAAGAAACTATATCGCTGAAGGAGATTACGATGATTTTGAATATGGCAAGGACCCATTCATTGGAGATTTGAAGGTGAGAAAGGAATGGGATATTGGATTGTTTTTTGGTGTCATTATAGACACAAGAATAGCTGGACAGTTGTTTAAATCTGGTTCAGATTGATTTAATTCAATTGGAATGAGCGATTACATACTATCCAATAGGAGTTTTGCGTCATTACTTCTCCTAGCATGTTCATTCATTGCTATTGGACAAGATGACAATACACCTGGCCTTGATATCGGCTTCTATGGCGGACTATCTGTACCCCTTGGTGATTTTAATAATGAGAAGCTAAGTGATTGGGAAGAACATTGCGGCTGTGCCAATACAAATGGATCATTTGCCTTGAAGGCTAGAGTTAGAGTCAAAGGAGGGCTGTATGGAATACTCAATTTTAATTGGCTGTGGAATTCATATGATCCAAAGCCGATTGCCGGTGCATTGAATGATGCGTTTAACGCTCCGTTTAGTGTAGAAACAGACAGCTGGAAATCACGAATTGTTCAATTGGGAATTGGATATGATTTTGAGCTTAGCTCAAATGAATTTGGAGAAAAACTTATCTTATCTTTTGAGGGGACAGGTGTAATGAATGATCTGGAGACCTACTTTTTTAGAATTCAATCACCCGATGGTTCAAACCGATATCCATTGCGACAAGCATCAGTGGATGATACAGGATTCGGATATTCTTTTGGATTCAGCTTACTGCATGATTGGGATGGAATTGGAGCCCGAATTTCCATGGATTATCTAACTTCTAATCATAGCATTTCTGGTGCAGATCGAAGATTTAATGGGGGCGATCTTATACCACAATCATATGATCAAAAAGTAGAAGTATTGTTAATTCAGGTTGGATTAGTTTTAAGAGTATATTGAATGAAAATGTATAAAAAGAAATAGGTTGGTGCCATTATGAAACCTCTAAAATATTGTCTTCTCATTCCTTTGATACTCAGCTTCTCATGCAAGAGTGGAATGGCAATAAGAGGATCACAAACCTCGGCAAATGCTACACAGCCAGACGTATCTCAAGAGTCCACATCAACTGATGTTTGGAGTGAGCAGCCCAATTCCTCTTCCTCAAAAATCAAGGTCCTTGATGCGGCTAATGCATTCAGTTCATTGCCAAATGGACTTACTCAGATGGGCTATGAGATTGTTCAAAATACCGATAGCTATTTAGAAACCAATTTTGGACAGGATGATATCAAAGTGAAAATTTTCGTCGTAGGTTCTGATATAGTTCTTACCTCTGAAGAGCAGCAATACACAATCAGAATATGGCATTCCACAACCTGCTGGTTCGAGAGAGTGTGAAAAAGGTAACTCTGCCTACGGTTCTGAATGCTGGCGAACATTAGAATCCATAGCAAACAAACTCAGTAATTCTCAATTATATCAATAATCATATGGCTGAAAATAACGAACCAACCCCATTCATCAAATTCTTGCTATCTGCAGGACTGCTAAGCTTCGCGGCTTCACTTTTCGGATTCATTTACAATAGTTATCAGGATAGGCAATTGGAGCGGCTTAAATTTCAGAATAAGGTAATAGAAAAAGTAATTGGACTACCATCTCGATTGGAGAAGGAAAAATACCTCAGTGAAGTGATTGCCATTGGAGCTATAGATACAACTGAAATCAGTAAAACCAGCATGCTTTATTCGGGCTCTTATGTTGAAGGAAAATATGCTGCCATCACGGATGTAAAACTTGAAAGTGGTGTTGTTGGTGCGATTGCGCAATTTATTCGAAAGGAAAATCGTATTCCTGTTAGTTTTCGAGAGCTGGCTAGCACAATTAACATGAACAATATTCTGAAACTAGCTTCATGCGATATATTTTATGAAGCATTTGACAATAATTCAAAATTCATTCTTCGTTTTTGCGGAACGGACAGAGTTACTTATACCAAGGATGATCACCAATACAGAATTGTTGGCCGAACCATAGAAAATAAGAGAGGAGAGGATGATTGGAAATCTTATCTAAGACTTTAATCAATCAAGAAAAGTAGAGAGCTACTTCAAATCAATCTCCCCACTAACTTCCCCACATCATCCTCCACAATGGCCTGATCGTGCATTGATTTGTATAAAAAGCCTTCGCCTTCCATGTGATCGAAGAAGGCAATGAAGTGATCGTAGTAGCCTTTGGTGTTGAGGAAGGCGCATGGTTTGGAATGGTAGCCGATTTGTGCCCACGTCATTACTTCTGTCATTTCTTCGAGCGTGCCTACACCACCGGGTAAGGCAATGAATCCGTCGGAAAGGTCGGCCATGAGCGCTTTGCGTTCGTGCATGTCTTTTACACGGTATAGCTTAGTGATACCCGTGTGGGCCACCTCCATCTCGTAGAGCTTGTCAGGAATTACGCCGGTGATGGTTCCGCCATTCTCCAATGCAGTTTCTGCCACTACACCCATCAGCCCAACATCGCCACCACCGTACACGATCTCAACGCCTTTCTTCACGATGGCTTTCACCAATTCCTTCGTTGCCTCAGCATACGCCGGGTCATTGCCCATTTTGGATCCACAAAATATTGCTACTCGGTTCATAGAGTAAAAATAAAGAGTAAACAGGTCCCGCTTTCTGCTATTGAAAGATGAATGTGAAGAACATTCTATCCGCTCGAAATATCAAATGGGTCTTATGGGGGATAATTTCCTTACGGCAGGATGATTTGCCGCAACAGCCGACTGTGATGATGAACTCTGCACGGGAGTTAGGAGTTTATCAATAAAAATCTGAAGTAGCATGTCAGCAATCAAGCAAATCAAACCACTAGGGTTTCCATGGGAAACACAAGATCCTTTTCTTTTCTGTGTGTATCACCGCGACTTATTCCCAGAAGGTAATGAAGAGATGGGTTCTGACCCTGAGCACTTCAATGGACGGATGATTGGTCAGGATTTTACGATCAAGGATGGCTGGCGTATGTACCATGGGCAGCAGGTGCCCGGCTTTCCGCAGCACCCGCATCGAGGCTTTGAGACGATTACTGTTGTGCCGGAAGGGCTGGTCGATCATTCGGACAGCATGGGTGCTACAGGGAGGTTTGGGCATGGAGATGTACAGTGGATGACTGCTGGGAAGGGTGTTTTGCATTCGGAAATGTTCCCACTCGTCAATGACGACAAAGGCAACCCACTGCTGCTTTTTCAGATCTGGTTGAACCTACCTAAGCGAAGCAAGTTTGTGGAGCCACACTACAAGATGCTGTGGGCGGAGGACATTCCGGTTCATAAGACATCCGATGCTGAAGTGACCATTGTCGCTGGAGATTTCGAAGAAACTAAGTCGTTGGATACCACGCCTGATTCCTGGGCCGCCAATCCTGCGAATGGAGTAGCTATATGGTTGATTAAGATTCAAGCAAACGGCACATTGAAGCTGCCCATTGCTGATAAGGAGATCAACCGATCCATCTATTTCTATCAAGGGTCGCACATCATGGTTGATGATCAGGCACTGAATGTGCAACAAGGTGCCGATCTGTATGCGGATCAAGAAGTGACCTTAAAGAATGGAAATGAAGAGGCTCACTTGTTGCTTTTGCAGGGTAAACCCATTGGGGAGCCTGTGGTGCAGCAAGGCCCGTTTGTCATGAATACGCAGGAGGAAATCTATGAAACCTTCCGTGAGTATCAGCGCACACAGTTTGGTGGCTGGCCCTGGCCAAAAGAGGAGTTTGTACATCCGCGAGAGAAGGGAAGATTTGCCTTACATGCAGATGGCAAAGAGGAGGTGAAGTAATCGTTTGCCATACCGTATCAGACGCGGTATCTTCGGAAGGAAAAGAACAGTACTTCCATGAAACGTCGCAAGTTCCTTACCAAATCTGCACTCGCCGCTGCAGGTGCTTCCACTTTGGCTTCCTGCATCAAGGCAGAAGAAAAAAGTCAAGGCCCGTATATCAATTTCAACAATACGTACCGTTGGAAGATGACGACTACCTGGCCGCCCAATTTTCCTGTGGTGGGCGAAGGGTGTAAGCAGTTGGCAGATTGGGTGAAAGCCATGTCCGGTGGAAGAATGGAGATTACAGTGTATGGAGGAGGAGAGTTGATACCTGCTTTGGAAGGTTTTGATGCAGTGAGCAATGGAGCCGTAGAAATGAATCATGGGGCGGCTTACTATTGGTCAGGCAAAGTGCCTGCGGCACAGTTTTTTGCGGCTGTCCCTTTTGGGATGAATGCTCAGCAAATGGGTTCCTGGATTATTTCTGGAGGTGGTGCGGAGCTTTGGGAAGAGTTATACGCACCATTCAATATCCAGCCAATATTGTGCGGAAATACGGGCGTGCAGATGGCGGGCTGGTTCAAAAAAGAAATCAAGACCATTGATGATTTAAAGGGTTTGAAAATGAGGATACCGGGGCTTGGAGCCAAGGTGTTGGAGAAGGCGGGCGGAACTCCTGTGTTAGTTTCAGGAGGAGAAATTTATACCAACCTTGAGCGAGGGGTGATAGATGCTACAGAGTGGATTGGGCCTTTTCACGATTACCTGATGGGCTTTTACAATGTGGCTAAATACTACTACTATCCAGGATGGCATGAACCTGGACCGGCGTTGGAAATGATGATCAATAAACCAAAGTTTGATGCCCTGCCTTCCGACCTCCAAGAGATCGTGCGCACGGCATGCTATCGAACAAGCAGATGGATGGGAGCAGAATTTGATGCCAGAAACGGAAAGTATTTGCAGAAAATCATAAACGAAACAGATGTGAAGGTTGCTCCTTTTCCAACGGAAGTTTTGACCGCACTTAAAGGCTATACCCAAGAGGCCATTGCTGAATTATGTGAGAAGGATGCCCCAAGTAAGCGGGTTTATGAGGCATTTGATAAATTTCGTAAGGATATAAGTGTGTGGATGAATGTAAGTGAACGTGTCTTTTATGATCAAATTATGTAGCTAGTATTTTGGCACGCTGGGATCTATTTCATCGGACCAGGCTAAGATGCCCCCCTTCAGGTTATACAGATTGTCAAACCTGTGATTCTGTTCAAGAAAATGAATGGCATCAGCACTTCTTTTTCCGCTTCTACACTGCACCACTACTTGCTTATCTCTGGCAAATTTCTCCACATTTTGAGGTACTGTGTCAAGGGGGATCAACTCCCCTCCAAGGTTTGCAAATTCAAACTCGTCTGAACGACGCACATCTACCAATTGGAAATCGACGTTTTCATCGATCATCTTTTTTAGTTCCTGTACAGTTGTTTCTTTCACTTCTTTTGATGCTAATTTTAAAAAAAAAATTAGGTGAAAGATAAACAGTTTGAAACATTAGCCATCAGGGAGCAAACAGAAAGATCTACGAATGGAGAACATTCGGTTCCGATCTATGCGACTTCTAGTTTTGTTTTTGATGATGCAGAAGATGCCAGAGCCCAGTTTGCAGAAGAAAAAGAGGGAAATGTTTATTCGAGGTACTCTAACCCGAACACGAATGAATTCATAACCAAACTTGGTTTGCTTGAAGGTTTACCAAAAGGCATTGCTACTGCGAGCGGAATGTCCGCCATGTTTACCAGCATTGCAGCTTTTTTGAAGCAAGGGGATCACCTGATAGCATCCAGAGCGCTATTTGGTTCTACTCATCAAATTTTGACGAATATTCTACCCAAATGGGGCATTTCCCACACCTATGTTGATGGGAATAAGCCTGATGAATGGGAGCGTGCAATCAAGCCGAATACGCGGATGTTGTTTCTGGAAACACCCTCGAATCCAGCACTCGATCTGATAGACCTGGAAATGATTGGAAACTTAGGTAAGAAGCATGGCTTGATCGTCAACGTGGATAACTGCTTTGCCACCCCATATCTTCAAAACCCTGCGCAGTGGGGTGCTGATGTGGTCACTCATTCGGCTACCAAATACATTGATGGACAAGGTCGTGTTCTTGGAGGTGCCGTGCTTACCACGCAAGAACTTTATCCTGAACTCAAGTTCTTGGCTCGTCATTCAGGTCCTACCATGTCACCCTTTCATGGATGGCTACTATCTAAAAGTCTGGAAACACTGGCTGTAAGAATGGATAGGCACTGTGAAAATGCACTTGCGATAGCAAAATCGATTGAGCAGGCAGAAGGGATAAATTTTGTGAGATATCCTTTTCTTGAATCACATCCACAGCATGATTTGGCGGTGAAGCAAATGAGAAAGGGTGGAGGCATTGTTACTTTTGAATTGGCTGGAGGAGTTGATCAAGGGCGAAGGTTTCTAAATCAGTTGAAAATGATATCCTTGTCTGCAAACCTGGGAGATACGCGAACCATTGCCACACACCCTGCCTCAACAACACATAGTAAGTTGTCGGTAGAAGAAAGAAATCAGGTGGGAATTACAGATGGTATGGTCAGACTTTCTGTCGGTCTGGAGCACCATGAAGATATTTTAACGGATGTACTAAATGCAATTAAACTAAGCAGGTCATGAGACATATTCTAGCTATGCTGTTTGTTTTAGGATGGGCGACCACCCTATTTTCACAAACACCAGAAGAACTGGCAAACGAGCAATTGGAAGCTTACAATAAGCGGGACATTGAAGCCTTTTTGAAACCATATTCTGATACGGTAAAGGTGTATAACGAGAAACACGAACTTCTTTATCAAGGAATATCCACGATGCGGACACAGTATGCTTCAATGTTTGATCGAACTCCAGATCTGAATTGCAAGCTGCTCAATCGCATCGCCATTGGAAATACCGTGATAGAGCATGAGGAAGTGGTCTTCGGGGAAGGTCGAAAAATCTATGCCATAGTCATGTACAAGGTGGGATTTGACAAAATTCAGGAAGTACATTTTTTAGATAGGGCTCAATGATTTTATCGCGCGATAAAAACAAAGTCACTTCCGTTCACATCGCTTCCGAAGGCACCAAATCGTGGAGTCGATTTTAGTCGTTCCATGTAGGCTTTGATTTCGTCAAGAATCAAGATTCGATCTTCACCTCCATTCGATTTTAAAGCTTCTAACATGTTTTTAGCGAATGGAGAGTGCGCACCTGCGACACCATCTGAAACATACTCCTTACTACCTGAGGTTAGGTATTTCCTTGTTTTCTTGGATAGCTTTCTTACCAAATATTCGCGATCGTTTGTGAGCTCATAAGCTGCAGATCTGGATGACGCCAGCATAGGATCGAACGTACCTCCAAAGCAGACATCCATGGAAAGGAATATGTGTTCGCAAGGGATATTGTTGATGTTACTCCTAATCCTGTTGTGTGAGATGTACGAGTTTTTACTTACATCGTTTCTAAGTGAATTTTTGGCAACTAAAAAGCCTTCTCCAAACACATCATCATATTGACCATGTCCTGCGAAAAATATGAAAAGCTGATCCTGAGGTTTGTAGTTGATTTGTGCGTACTCTCTGAGTTTGGTCATTACCTCGTTTTGTTCGGCATCAAGTACCACTTCCACCTGAAAACCGTACCTTTCTTCTAGCTCTTTTGCAATGGATTGGACATCATACACTGGGTTTACCAAATCACTCCAGTGATCATACTTATTGATGCCGAAAAGCAATGCATAGTCTTTTCTATCTGCCATTACAGCATTACCAATTGCGTCCATGCCTACTTTCACGTTTCTAAATTCGCGAGTGACACCGCCACTCATGGTTATGGCTTCAATCTCCAGCCACGTTTCTCCTTCAAAGACTTTCATGTCCAGGTCTACGCTTGTTTTATTGAAATCTTCAATGTAAACCGTTCGTGAGGCAAGCAAGGTCTTCTTGGGGCCTCTTTTAATGTATAAAATAATACTTTTCAGGGGTCTTTCAGAGGTGACTTCTGCCTTGATTTCGATTCTGCCTTCCTCCAGATTCGTGTACTCCAGCCGGGGAGAAATCCATTCGATTTGAGCGTAAGAGGTATTGATAGTGGTGTCTGGAAAGGCCACCTCAATTTCATTTGAGCGACTGGAAACAATCTGCCCATCCACATTATTGAGCCCGCAAAAGCTGAGCAGTAATAGAATTATGTTAATCTTTTTCATGAGCAGTTTATTTCTTGATAATTAATTTTTTGGTGATTGGAGCAGATGCATCTTCCTTGAACGATAGGCGATACAAGTAGATTCCACTTTTAATGGCATCATCATCAGATGGATTCCATGTAATTGGGTGAAAACCCGCCTGATATTCTCCGTCTACCAGTGTCTTCACTTTTCTTCCATTGAGATCATACACCGAAAGTTCGATTTTGGCTTTCTCTGGAAGCAGCAGTGGCACAGTCGTCATTCCCTTTGTAGGATTTGGATAAGGATCACCTAGCGTAAGTGCCTTTGGTAGTACTTCATAGGACGGATCTTCAGAGTAATGCAATGAAATGTCGTTGCTTCCATTGAAATAGAAGTCGTGTTGATTCACTGTTTTCATATCAATGACTTTCCCGGTCTTTTCATCCACTAACCATAATCCGAAGTACCTATCTAACTCAAGCCTATCCCATTTAAGAGAAACGAGACCTTTGAGGTGGCCAGAGGCCAACGTAAATGACCAAACATGCTCGGCTCGTCGCTTAGCAATATCCGTCATGAAATAGGGATAAACAGCAGCTTCGTGCGTAGTGATCATCTCGATATAGCTTTCAAAACGAGGAGGAGCCAATTGGTCATGCGTATCTTTCAGATCAGAGGCCTTTTCGTTCATTCCAAATGCAGCAATATTCAAGGATTTGGCTTGATACTCCAGGCTTAACGGGAGCTTCCACCCGTCGGCACCCACAATTGCTTGTGTGCTTTCAGTATTGGAAGTTCTTCCTCCGCCTGATGCCGGGATGATATCTAATTGTGTTTCTGCATCAGCCCAAACATACGCTCCTGTAAACGGAGACAGGGTGTTGCTTTGAGTAAACGTTTTCCGAGTTACGTCGTAGATGAAAAGGTTGTCCACCGAGCTAGCGCTGTTGCTTAGCAATATTTGATTCCAATTTATTTGGGTATTAAATGGATTTCCAATTTGATTCCATCCTTGTTTTAGTGTGATTGAAAATGGAATTTCTGAATTAGTGGTACCAGCTCCCACATTGATGGATACTTGTTCCAGCACATTTAGCCAATAGCCTAAACCGATTTCTATGTTAGAAAACCCAGTGATCGCGTCCAGATAGCCACCGTCCTGATAATGCATCAGTCGCCACCCCTTTTTGTATTCCAGTGAACTCAGTTCGTTGAAAATACTGGTGACTTGTTTGTTTTCAAGGATGTAAGGAATGGCAATCATCTGCCATTCTGAAAACACCAGTGAAGGGAGCTCTGAGCTTTCAGACTCACTAAATGAGCGTTTAATTACATTGCCCAGACTCTCCACAAAGGTGATCTGGTCATTGGCATAAATTTCAAACTCTACGCCGGCATCATCAAGCATCGCACTGGTGATTTCAAATGTAAAAGTGTTTGCAGATCCATTCATTTCAATGAGCTCTGACCACAATGCACTTAAAATGCCACGGTATCGGATATGAACCTGAGCATCCCCAAAACCTCCGGATAAGGTAGCCGTCACCGTTGTTGAAGTGGCACTTTCCCCAAATTGATCATCGAAATCAACAGTGCTGATATTCAACGATTGTGCATTGTTTTGAGCTAAAACGGAGATGGCATTGGAGTAAGGCGAGAAACCAGACTTATTGCCTGATTTGACACGATACTTGTAGGTTGCTCCGGCAGTCAGGTTAGTCATCTGCACTGGGTTCGATGAGGTCAGTTGTTCATTGTAATGGAATGTTTGGAAATCATCTTTTGATACTTCCAATACATAGAAATCTGCGCCATCCGATGGATCCCAATTGGCAGAGAAAACACTGGCCGATACACTTGAGGCATCTCTGGCAATGGGTGTATTTGGCAATGTCTCGCCATCGAATATGCCGTTGTTAGGAGAGCTACCCGATTCATTTTTCGCACGCACCCTTACCTGATACTCTGTGCCAGGACTAAGGTTTTCGATGATCAGCTGATTGGTCATGACTTCTCTCTGGTTGAATCCCGGAAGAAAAGTTTGGAAAAAATTGTCCGAAGCGTCAACAATGTATGAGCTGGCACCAACTACTTCAGGCCAGCTAACTGTGAAGGCGCTTTGAGTATAGTCTGACAGCTCGTTGAGCGCTGGAGTATTCGGAATCGTGATGAATGAAACCGATCCAAAGTCGTTTGTGCCAGATGAACCACTATCTCCACTGCTATTGCTGGACTGCACCCTTGCATAGTACCTGATGCCCGGTTCCAAATCTTGAATAACAATGAATGGCACAGCAAGTGGGAAGTTTACAAAAACAGTCGTTTCTAAATCAAATGTTGGTGATGAGTTGAGGTCTACGAAATAAACTTCAGCTCCGGAAATGGATGTCCAACTAATAGAGGCTCCAGTTTGTGTGATGTTGTTTGGAGCATTAATGGTTGGAGATGAGGGAACCGTAGTAAAGGCCAAAATATTTGAATTTGGAGAAACTCCTGCGGAATTGAATGCGCGTATTCGTGCAAAATAGGTTTGACCAGGTTGCAGGCCATCTACTGTTGCTGTTAAATCTCCTTGCCCCAGCAACTTCGGAGTTCCACCTCTTCCATATTCTGGTAACATCAAATTAGCGTTCGCAAAGCTGAAGTCCGTAGATACCTCGAGGAAATAGCCTTCGAAGAAGCCGTCAGGAATTTCCCAATTGAAAGTCACTTCATCTTGCGTGATTGTGAGTATTGCGGACTCCAAATCGAATACAGGGGATGAAGGTGCGGTAAGAATGGTTATTTTATCCGGTTGGTCAGATTCTCCAGAGGAGTTAATCGCTGAGATGCGACCATAGTAGAACGTTCCAGATGTAAGCCCTTCTATGCTGAGCATCGTGTTTTCTTTTGATCGAATACCTCCATCATAAGCCGTAAGGAAAGCTCCAGCATCGGTAAAGCCATCGTCAAGTGTGGATATAGTGACTCCATAACCGTCCAATACTTCAGGCACGGCATCCCAGGTGAGGACAACCGAATTCTGAGTAACTTCTGAAATCACTGTCTCCGTATTGTAAGTCACTGTTTGCGGTTTTGTCAGGAAAGACAATGTTTCGGAAAAAGGTGAATTGCCGGAGGTATTGAAAGATTGAATGCGTACAAAATACCTGGTTCCAGGAGTTAAACCTGAAACAAACTCTGCTTGTAGCACCGGTAATTCTTTTGCGGTATATCCTGAAAGTGCCATTGTTTCGTTTTCAAACGTAGCATCCTCTGAGATGGAGAGGTAGTAACCGTCCAATATGCCCGGGGTTACCGCCCAACTTATATTTACTTCTGTAGATGTTAACGCTGTGAATGCAAGCCCTGGGTCTTGCAAATCTGGCGTATATGGCAATGTTAAAAGTTGCTGAGGGTCTGAAAATTCCGAAAGGCCAATGTCGTTGACGGCTCTCACTTTGTAGTAATATATGCTTCCAGGATTGAGACTCATACTCGTGTAAGAGCTGGTTGATTGTCTCTCAGCGTAAAACTCGTCACTGAAATCTTCAGAGAAGGCGATATGAACGTCATACTCAGTTGCCCAGGGCTCATCATAACTGAAAGAAAAGCCGTTTTGTAATATTTCGCTTGGAGATTCCAATGTTGGAAGGCCAGGCGTAAATTTTATCTGCCAAAAATCATTGTAGCTAAGGCCATTCCGTCCACCAAAAAGCCACAAGCTTTTATCAAATGTTCCGAATTCCTGAGATCGAGCTTTGCTGGGAATGATGTTTTCTTCACTGAAGATTCCCTGTGTCCCGTATTCTCCTATATTGACACGTTCTGTACTCCCACCCATCCAGGTCCACATATTGGTCTGGACATCATACTTCCATAAGTCATTGAGGTTAGTTGCTGTGCTTGTTGCACTCTGTGGAGGGTTTACTTCTTCAAATAGTCCGAAACCGCCAAAAATCCAGATGTTGCCGGAATCGTCAATCCACATGCTGTGCGAGTATCTTGCTGGTGGTTGATTGTCCGGGCTTGGGACTCCTTTAATACCAAAATTTGGCGCGCGATTTCTCAGGTTTGTTCCACTCATCCATGTCCAGGTATTGTCTGTTGGATTGTACTTCCAAAGGTCATTTAAAAATCCACGTTGCGCTTGGCTGTCGTGTCCGTCTCCGCCATACACCCATACATTTCCATCTTGGTCTACCTTACCATCTGTATACCTTCTGGCACCAATGGAGTTGGTAGGCGAGGCTACTCCCTTTTCACCATAAATTCCAGGAGAATTTTGAAAATTGTTACCATTCACCCATGTCCATTCAAGCGTATTGGGATTGAATTTCCACAAATCATTGTTGTATTCGAAGCTTTCATAACCACCAAAAAGCCAAAAGTTACCCTCTTCATCAGACCAGTAGGCTGAAGAACTTCTTGCGCCAGGTATGTGCGAAACACTGGCTTCTCCCTTGATTCCATACTCGCCAGATGTATTGATCACGTTGCTCCCTGCGATCCAAGTATAAACACCAGACGATGGATCAAAGTACCACATGTCGTTCAACCACGCTATGTTACCTATTGAAGTATTGTAATTGATGCCTCCGAAGAACCAAAGCTTTCCATCTTGTCCGGTCCAGGCAGCCCCGTGCCATCTGCTTTTCGGATCGTTTGCACTACTTCCTATCCCTTTCGAGCCGTACACTCCGTCGTTTAATTCAACTTCAGTATTGCCAATGATATAGCTCCATTCATTCTTGACAGGTTCGTACTTCCAGAGGTCATTGTAAAAACCTTCAGCAGACCCGTTACCTTCAGAACCGCCAAGCATCCAAAAGTTACCATCTGGATCAACCCATGCCAGACCACCATGACGCGAGCCTGGTGTTGGTTGGGTTCCTTCCCCTTTAGTCCCTCCATATATGCCCGTTTCGTCTGTATTCGTAGTAGAATTAAAACCAGTAAGCCAGGTCCATTCTTTTGTAGTGGGTTCGTATTTCCAAAAATCATTGTAGAGACTGGTGCTGAGCTGATTGAATTTATAGCCTCCAAAAAGGTACAGGTTATCCTCCAGATCAATCCAGCCGGTGCCATATCGTCGCGATCCTGGTACGTAATCAACCGAACTTAAGCCGGTCTGATTGTAGCTACCTGTGCTTCCTTTGAAATCTGAGCCAGCATGCCAGGCCCACTGATTCAGTACTGGATCATAACTCCACAGGTCGTTTAGGTAGCCGGCAGCTATGCCGAATTTGTCCACACCAGAGCCACCAAAAATCCATAGCTTATCGTTCGAATCTATCCATTGAATCATTGAATATCTTCCGCCCGGTTGATTGGTATCATTATACTCATCAAGCGAACCGAAAACTCCAGGTTGGTCTGCCAGGTCGCTACCGGATACCCATGTCCACTCATTCGTAATGGTATTGTATTTCCACAAGTCATTTAAGTAGCCAGCTTCGCCTTGGGAATCGATCCCAAACCCTCCAAATAACCATAAATCACCATTCAAATCGAACCACATTTTGTGATTTGAGCGTGCACCAGGCTTATTGGCAGGGTCGCTTATTCCCTGGGTGCCATAGATTCCCGTTTCATTGGTTGATGCGTCTCCACTTACCCAGACCCACTCGGTAGTTAGTGGATCATATTTCCAAAGGTCATTGTGCCATTCGTTAGAGGTCCCGTTTAAGTCTTCAGCAGCAGCTCCTCCAAACATCCATACCACACCACTGGATTCAACCGCAGCACTGACCTCCCATCTGGCAGAAGGAATATTGGCAATATCTGAAACTCCTTTTACGCCATAACTTCCAGCCTCGTCTGGCAGGTCATTTCCCTTAAGGGTACTCCAGCTGAGTAATTGAGGGTCAAACTGACGAATTGAATTGTGCATTCCGTTCACACCTTTCCCTCCAAAAACATTGAATTTGCCCTCATTATCTGTCCAATAGGCACTGTATGCAAGACCTGTCTCAGAAGCAGTAAATTGATACCCTTCTGTCCAGTTAGACTCTGAGCTTTGCCCAATGGGATTGGGGATATCAGAGCCAATCACATCTAAAAAATTACTTGTAGCATACCCAAGCTTGGAGACATATGTCATATCAGATGTAGCTGGAGAGATATTTCTGTAATCTTCGATTACTTGCTGGCCATCAATAAAAAGCCGAATGCGTTCATCAATCTTATTGAATGTTACAGCCACATGATGCCATCGGTTATCACGAAGAATATCTCTCTCTGCTGCTACTGGAGATTCAGCTCCTGCCAAGAAAGTGAGTTCTCCTCCTTTAATCGCGAGAGAGAAAGTTCCTGGATTTTCCGTATCCCAGAGCGAAGCATCACCTTCAGGTACAAAAGAGAAAAGGGGCCCATTATCTTCTGTTTTGATCCAGCCCTCCCATGTAAAATCGTCATCAAAGGTTCGGAGGTCAGGGATTTCTATGAAATCATCAAGGCCATCAAAATCCATTACCTGAACGGGTGCAGGATCCACAAATCCATCATCCTGCTGAAATAGAATGCCTATGTTACCGTCAAACTGCTGAGGTACGATCAAATCGAGGTTATTGTTTTTGTCAAAATCAACCACTGACATGGCCCTTACGGCAGAAGTTCCATAGAACGTCTGATCCAGAACCATTTTCCCATCACTACTGATAGTATAGAGGTACAATATATTTTCGAATTTGGATGACACGGCTATTTCCAGTCCCCCAGCTTCATTGTAGCCAATCGCTACAACTTCCTTTACGGTTCCTGAAGCTACACCGGTGGTTTCTTCGGACGTAACCCTTCCATCAGCAAAAAAGTGAACACCAATTTGGTTGTCGGTTGTGGTTATGAGATCTGGTTCTCCATCCAGATTTACATCGGCAGATAGAACCTCTAAAACGAAGTTACCACCGATTAACTGGGCATCTACAGGGTGAAACCCTCCCAATCCATCACTCATTATGTAGCTAACGGTTACTGTAGGCAACGTATTATAAACGCCCAGAACTATGTCTGGATCACCATCGGCATTGTAGTCATCAATAGCCAGGTTTCTAGACATGATTGTCCCCACCTCAAACACGTCCGGTGAAGAGAAGCCACCCGCTCCATCACCGTAGTAGATATGCACCTCTCCGTTTTGATTTGGAACGAACGACTGGAAACTTTCGCCAACCAAAACGACTAAATCTTCATTGTCATCTCCATTCATATCGGCCATCTCAATGCCAGTCGGATGTAAATCACCTGGGTCGATATCGAATGAGCTGGGGAAGCCTCCTGCACCATCTCCAAAGAAAATACGGATGCGATTATTGGCCGCATCGTCATGTGCGGTTACCGCTACATCAAGGTTGTCATCCTCGTTCCAATCACCTATTGTTAAACCAAAGACCTCATTTACGGCTGAAAACTCTGTATATCCACTGATTCCACCGGCCTCATCATTGATGAATAAGCTGATGTTCGTATTGCTTGAACTTGTGATGATGTCGTCCCATCCATCTTCGTCGAAATCTCCTATTTTAGAAATGGTAATTTCAAATGGACTTGGGAAGGAGGTGACTGAAGCGGGTAGATTTGACGAAATGAAATTTGATTCCGAACCCACAAGACTAAAATTGTTGATTTCTCCTACTCTTCCATTTACAGTGATGTCAGCAATCGTAGACAGTGCAGTGTTGTCAGCGTCTGGTACTCCAGTTGAAAAATTGTAAGCAGCCTGCAGATTCGCTTCAATCCCGGTCACTCGTTGATACGCCACACTTCTTATCTGATTCTCATCCAGCACGGAATTCCACACACGTACCTCGGCCATTTGACCTACGAAAACGCCCTCCCGATAGACATCACCGAGCATCCCATGATTAGCGTTCACAGTTTTGTCTAAAAGTTCGGTTTCATAGTTTCCATCTGAATTGGCAAGGCCTTGATTGAAATCGTAATATGCTGCTAACCCTTCTTCATTTCCCTGTAGCTCTGTGTTGCGGAAATAGAATATTTCATCAGCGGTTCTCACATCATTCCAAAAGCGAACCTCATCTATGTGTCCATCAAAATAGAAGGATGAGCCAAACCCTCTACGGACACCAATCGTGGTGACATGGTCATCGTTTGGGTCTTGATTTTCTAGTATGTCTCCAAAATGGGAGGCTACCTGGGCTCCATCCACATAAATGTAAATGTAGGAACCTTCGATATTTGATTCTTTGGGATCAAAAACGACAGAAATTTGATGCCAGTTGTCATCAAATAGAGTTAATCCACTAACGTCGAAAACGTTAAAGCCATCTTTGAATAATGAGATTTCTTGTCCGTTGTTTACAAGCTCTATGGACCAGCCTACCAGAATGGATGATTCGTTCGTAGACGACCATGAAAGGATCGAAACACGATCAATGAAATCTGAAGGGCGTTTTATTGCCATTTCTATTGTGAAATCCTGATCATATTCCACAGGATCATTTGTCAGGATGATTTCATCATCTATCCCATCAAATATCAGCGAGTTATTATACTCGGGAATTGGTTGCTCAATGATCGGATTTCCCTCTATCCATGTCCAAGTCTTAGTTGAGGTATCGTACTTCCAGAGGTCATTGAATATGCCATTCGAGGCGGATTGGTTGGAGCGCTCACCTCCAAACAGCCAATAGTTATTTTCCGAATCAGTGAATGATACGGCCCCCTGTCGTGGATCAGGACTTGTGGTTTCTATAATACTTTTAGCCCTTGCGGTTTGAGACCCTGATAGCCACTTATATGTCGGTGTTTGCGACCAGGCAGATAGGCCAAGTCCAAAGCAAATAATAGTAATTAATCTTTTCATCTTGATGGCGGACTTGGCGGTTCGGAAATGTCTGGAATGTTTTCAGGTATCAGACTTTTTATAACAAAGTAGCTAGCTATCCCAACCATGGTTATGAGACTTATTTTCGGGACAAGTGGGAATTTTCGTTTGACTGAAAATTTTTCCGAAAACACTACTTCATCGCGATTCTTACTATCGCTGATTCTGTACTGGTAACCAGATCCTGGTTTTACTCGGGTAGGAATCATGACGCTGGCTTTTCCAGTATTTGGAAACTCATCGAAGTTCTTCATGAGCTTTTCTCCTTTATACAATTCGATGTTGAGAATATTGTCTCCTCGTCCACCGGCCCAGACTAAATCGGTAGGAGTGGCTCTTTTCAGCACCATTCCTTCTGTTATGCCATCGAGTTGTATGAATGGCACATAGATATGACCCTTAAGCTCGAGTTTTATTCCTTTCTGAAAGTCCTCTCCAAGTTCTTTCTTGGCTTGCCATTTAATTTTTTTGTTGGGACCTACATTTATGTCCACGCCTACATCCCCAGAAACATCCTCCATGGGGTTGATGTAGTTATCTTCTGAAGTATATAATCGGACAGAATAGCTTCTGTCCAGTCGTTCATCCAGGAGGTTATAGCTCACATGGATGTCGTCCCCTTTTATTTCGATGTTGGTAATTTGGATTTCCTGGGAGAAGCCCACAATAGGTATGAATAGCCCCAAGGCGAGCACGCGTAGTGTTCTCTTCATGTTTTGCGGTAGTTTGGTTGATTCAACGAAATGTCAGCCCTGAGGGCAGCGCATCATTTTGTTGACTTAAAAATAACACTACAACATACTAAAAATTCAGGATATTTAGTTGAAAATTCTATGAAATTGTCAAATCCAGGCATCGATTCTTTGGTTCATTAGCGCATAAAAAAGGGCGACTCCTCGAGCCGCCCTAATGCAATAGCCATAGCTAATGCTGCCTTAGTTTGCCTTTATGATTCGTCTATAGGTGGTAGACTCACCATTTGTTATTCTTAGGATGTAAACCCCAGAATTGAGTTCGCTCAAATTCATTTGCACAGATCGTCCCTCATCAGACTTGATTGACCGTCCTTTCAAGTCAGTGAGCTGAATGTTCATCTCTTCACTAGAATTGATGTTTACTACATCCACCACAGGATTTGGGTACACCTCAATTTTGATTTCATCTTCGAATCCTAGCGGTGCCTCGGTGACGGTGAAAGTGAATGAATCACTTACCGTTTCACCGCTTTCATCAGTGGCCGTCACGGTAATGGTGCTTATGCCAATGCCGACTTCAGTAAGCTCAATCTGCTCATTCGAGATGAGCTGAACAGTTACTACATTGTCATCACTATTTGTCACTGAGATTGTAAGCTCGTCACCGTCCGGATCAGAGAATACGTTTGCATAGCTCACCTGCGCTGAACCAAAACCTTCTTCGCCACCGAAACCATCTTGAAATGGATTTGCTACGATGGGTGCCTCATTTATATTGTTGACTGTAACAATGAACTCATCGGTTACTGATGCTCCATTTCCATCATTACCTGTAAGGGTGATGGTACTTGTACCATTTCCGACTTCAGCAATAGTCAATGTGTTTCCAGTGACACTCACAGTCACCACATTTTCATCACTACTTACTGCAGTAGGCGTTACCGTATCTCCATCCTCATCGGAGAAGGTAGTAGACAAGTCAATGTCTGCAGATGCAAATCCTTCATCGAAAGTTTGATCGGCTGTCGCATTTGCTACCACAGGCGCATCATTTACATTATTGACTGTAACAGTGAACTCATCGGTTACTGATGCTCCATTTCCATCACTACCTGTAAGGGTGATGGTACTTGTACCATTTCCGACTTCAGCAATAGTCAATGTGTTTCCAGTGACACTCACAGTCACCACATTTTCATCGCTACTTACTGCAGTAGGTGTTACTGTATCTCCATCCTCATCGGAGAAGGTAGTAGACAAGTCAATGTCTGCTGATGCAAATCCTTCATCGAAAGTTTGATCGGCTGTCGCATTTGCTACCGCTGGCGCATCATTTACATTATTGACTGTAACAGTGAATTCGTCAGAAGTGGTTATCCCTGATCCGTCATCAGCAATTACTGTTACGATAGAGCTTCCGAATGCGCCCACTTCGGTGATCGTTAACGTTCCGGCAGCCTCACTTACGGTCACTACATCAGTGTTGGAGCTAGATATGTCATAGATTAGTGCGTCACCATCTTGATCATTAAACACTGTGCTTAGGTCAATGTCCAACGTAGCAAAACCTTCATCAAGATTCTGATCTGTAATCGGGTTGACCACCAGGATTGTTTCGTTTTCATCATCAATTGAAATGATGAATGCTTTTTGAAAAGTTCCGCCATTTCCATCGTTGGTTTCTATTCGTACGGAATAGCTTGACTGGGTTTCAAAATCGAAAACTTCTACTGCCAGTAGCTCGCTTCCAACAACATCGAAAGAAGCATTGTCCGTAGCACCAGCACCAGCTACCAGATCGTAGGTGAATGTTTCACCAGCATCCTCATCTGTACTTGTCAGAGACCCAATGACATCATTGATTGAGTTGTTTTCTGTAATCAAATTGGCACTCAATTGGATATCAGTGGGAGCCTCTGAAACGTCATTCACTTGGATTGCGATGACGAACGCTTCCGACAAATTGCCATCGTCTGTTGAAACGCGAATACTATAGCTATTCTTGGTTTCGAAATCGAAACTTGCAGATGCAAATAACTGATCTCCTGTGATGGAAAATGATCCGTTATCTACATCACCAGTTCCCGAGACAAGGTCATAGTTGAAGTTTCCAGTAAGGTCTTCTCCAAAAGTGGATAAACTGCCAATTAAGGTATTGCTTGGTTGATTTTCATCTATTGCATCGTTGTCCAAAACAACAGAAGTGATTTGAGCTGGTAAGTCATTGACCGTAATTGCAAATGATTTTTCAAAGGTCAAACCTCCTTGATCTGTTACAATTACTTCGATGGTGTAGGCATCTTTGGTCTCAAAATCTAACTCTACTGCTGTTACTAGTTCATCACCAGTGATGTCAAAAGAGGCATTGTCAATTACACCGTTTTTGAGTGAGTAGGTATGATTATCAGTCAAGTCCTCATCGGTAACCCCAAGCATGCCGACCAACGTTCCTGCTGGATTACTTTCATCAATCGTTGCATTACCTAAAGAAATATCGGTTGGTGCTTCGTTGACATCATTGACTGTGATTACAAACGTCTTCTCAAAAAGGCCACCATTTCCATCGTTGGTTTGAACACGGATGTTGTAGCTGTTTTTTGTTTCAAAATCGAAACTCGATTCTGTGAGCAGCTCTGCTCCACCTGAAAATTGGAAAGCACTGTTGTCATCGTCACCATCACCCGAAACCAGGTCATAAGTAAATGTTTCATCAAAGCTTGCATCAACTGTGGAAAACGTGCCCACCACAGATCCTGCACTTGAATTTTCATCAATTGCATTGGCAGATAAGAGGATATCTGTTGGATCCACGAGTGCTTCTGTGATCGTTACATCCCAATCTTGCTGAGTCCCATTTTCAGCGGTTACCGTATAGGTTACGGCAGAACTGAAATCCTGCTCAACACCTGAATCTGGAGAGATCATAGCATTTTGAGATACTGAAATAGTTGGAATAATAGCTGAAATATCAGTTCCTGCCACTGCTGCCGCAATGACTGTACGCAACCCAGCATCAATGGTGGCTGATCCATCTATTTCTGTGAAGGTAAAAGCGGTAATGTCGTTTTCAGTGTATGGACTGAAATCAATTCCTATTTCACTATCATGACTAGTTGTGTTGGCAACAGCTGTTGCATCTCCATTTCCAAACGCTGAGTTGCTGAATGTAAACTCAAGTCCAGCAATATCTTCAGCATCTCCATGAAGACTGGCAGACCCAGCCAAAGTCAACGTCGCTGAATAACCCTCTGCATCTACACTTAGTGAAGGAGTGAGACCTGAAGGAAGATTATTGATCATATAATCTACTCCATGCGTAAATGTTCCTCCTTCATTGGTAAACGACTCATCCATTATTGAAATATTTAGTGAGCCTTCAACCGAACCATCGTTTGCAGCTGCTTCATTAAATCCTCCTATGTTAATTTCATAACTTTCTATAACCCCAATATTGGAAGTCGTCACGAAAATCTGTGAACCATCTGGAGAAATACCAACACCCGTAGGACCATCATCGATTAAATCAAATAAGGTCCCATCATGAGTTGCTCCTGAAGAAATATCAAATGGAGTATTCAAGGTGAATCGGATTGCTCGAACGTCGCTATCACCAACAACGAGTAAATAACGGCCATCTGCTGAGAAGACAACACCTGTCGGACCACTTTCTAAATTATCCACACTAAGGGATGCTCCATTGAAAGATACTGTTGAAAGATCGAAAGCTGTAGATAGATCATACTGATAGATGAAAGAATTGTCTGATCCACCTATCAACATTTTTGTTCCGTCGGAACTGAATGTCAGTCCATAGGGAGAAGTATCTTGTCCTTCCACATTGAATGAGTTGCCACTATAGAATGCGGTTGAAAGATCAAATGGTGTGGCAATATTATATTGAACTACATTATATAGGCTGGACTCAAGCACGTATAATCGGGTGCCATCTTCTGACAGATAAAGGTCTTCGGGTGACCCAGTTTCGCCTGACGTATCAAAGGAATTACCTGTATAAGCTACGGTACTTGAAAGGTCAAATCCTATGGACAAGCTGTATTCGAAAACACGACTATTTGTTCCTCCCGCAATGTACATTCTGGTCCCATCTGTATTGAATGTAAGACCTGTTGGATAGGTATCCTGAGCCGAAACATCATAAGGGGTAGCCAGATAGGTGGCATTGGCCATATTGAGCGGATCTCCATAGAAAAGGGTAGGGTTGTTATCTCTAAAATCAATGCCGATTTCCGTGTCAAACGCTGAAATATTTGCTAGCGAAGCAGCATTTCCTCCTACAAACGCTGAATTGTTGAACGTAATAACTATTCCTGCAACATCATGGATATCCTGATTGTTTGTAGCTTCTCCACTAAGCGTGAGTGTAGCAGACCGACCATCTACTGCGACCGATAAATCGGGATTTAACCCGGCTGGTAAGTTGCTAAGGGAATACGCTCCAGTTGAAAGTATCGACCCAGCGCTAGTAAATGCTTCATCTACCAGATAAATTTCCATACTTCCTGAAACAGTGCCATCATTTTCACTTGATTCATAAAAGCCTCCTTTATCTATACTGTACTCGTAAATCTTGTCATAACCAAGGCCAAGCATGTGCATTACTGTACCATCAGGGTTAAAAACAAAGTCGGTTGGGCCAAAATCTTCACTGCTCATGGAGAAATTAGTATCGAAGGTGACCCCAAAAGTGATATCATAAGGAACGGCGAGGTTGTACTGGTTTACTTCATCTCCCAAGCTACCTATGATGAGCATTCTGGTGCCTCCCGCTGCGAAATGAATTCGACTGGGAGATTGTTCCTCGTTTCTCACACTGTAGTCTCCTTCAAAAGCTACTGTACTCAATACATCATATGGTGTGGATAAGCTGTACTGGAGTATTTTGTCTCCGAAGGTTCCAATAACAAACATCCTACTACCATCTTGATTGAATGTAACGCTGATTGGGAATCCATCTTCGCTAATGGCAAATGATCCATCATTGGTTACTGTTCCAGTGATGTCAAATGGAGTGGTAAGTGAAAACTGATGTACATCGTCTGTGCTGTTAGATACGACGTACATTTTGGTTCCATCATCATTAAAACTTAGCTTGTAAATATCAGATAAGACTCCAGAAATATCGTAAGGAACACCATCGCTTGTCATGTCCTGGTCAATTACATACGGAGACGATAAGCTATACTGGTGTACGGAATTGGTTTGCCTACCAAGAATAAAAAGCTTGGTTCCATCATCATTGAATCGGATTGAAGTAGCCTGATTATCAATCGCAAGAATGTCAACTGCTTTGGAGCTGTAAGAGGCATCTGCTATATTAAATCCATTACCATAAAATACTTCCGGTTTGCTATCTCTAAAATCAATACCCACACCGGAAGCATCGCTGATGCCTTCAATATCGCTGGCATCACCACTGACAAATGCCGAGTTGTTGAATGTAATATCTACTTCAGCCAGGTCATCAGCATCCTGATTGTTTGTAGCAGTTCCAGAGAATGTTAAAGTAGCACTGCCACCATTGGAGTCCACTGTCATAACCGGAGTAAGACCGGAAGGAAGGTTGGTAACGGTATAGTCTGTCGTATGACTTAAAGTACTTCCCGTGTTAATAAAAGAATCACCCGCTATTTTGACCTTTAAGAATCCATCAACTGCGCCCTCATTGCTTGCACCTTCTATGAATCGATCTGAAGTAATGCGGTAAACATTGATATCCTGCTGTCCAAAACGATCAAGTACAAAAAGTTGACTCCCATCAGCATCGAAAGCAAGACTGCTACCAGTACTTACTTCTTCGCTATTAAAGGCGGTCACATAGCTTACACCAGTGGAAAGATCGAAAGGATTACTTAAAAAGTACTGATGAACCATTCCTGTGCTTCCAGTAACATACATAGAAGAACCATCGTTACTAAATGCCAATCCCTGAGGAAAGCCTTCCTGAGAGGTTACACTAAATGAAGCTACTGAAGTACCCAAGCTAGACACATCATAAGCAGCAGACAGGTTGTATTGAAAAACAACGTCACTGGAAGAGCTTAAAAGATAGAGCTTCTTACCGTTGGAGCTGAATCTCATATCTTGTGCATTAGTTACTCCAGGAACGGTTCCAACATGAGAGACTCCTGTATGGATAACAAATGGAGTTGTAAGACTAAACTCATTGATTATACCAGTTGAGCCCACAACAAACATGGACGACCCATCAGCACTGAATTCTATTCCAGTTGGTGAGGACTCGTAGGCACTTAGGTTAAAGGTGCCATTAGCCTGAACCTGTGATACTACATTGTAAGGTTCACTTATTGTAAACCTATTGATCTCTGCTGGACCACTCCCGACGGTGAACATATTTAGCCCATCGGATCCGAAAACCATTCCTGTTGGATTTGGCTGACGACTAGAAACACCGTAGGTAAATTGGAAAGAGGCTCCTTCAGTGAGGTTGAAATCATTCCCATAGCTCAATCGCTTATTGTTGCTGAAATCTACTCCAACACGTGTATTTATTCCAATGGCATTGATGACATCCACTGCATTGGAATTGACAAAAGCAGTATTTTCAAATGCTAGCTCAAAGCTTCCCACATTATCGGATGACTGATTTTCTGTTGCACCCCCTGTCAAATTAAGGGTGGCAGATGTACCATCCCCGGCAACATTGATCGCTGGTACAAGCCCGTCGGGAAGCCCATTTATTGTAAAGTCGGTATCTAGTTCTAATGTACTTCCACTATTAGAGAATTGGT
This sequence comes from Ekhidna sp., assembly GCF_039940915.1. GTDB lineage: Bacteria > Bacteroidota > Bacteroidia > Cytophagales > Cyclobacteriaceae > Ekhidna. The sequence continues at coordinate 2,088,620 of NZ_JBDVFO010000002.1, read as the reverse complement.
CATCTACCAATTGAATGGTTATACTACCATCCACAGCTCCTTGGTTGGCTGCCGTTTCTGTAAAACTTCCAGCACTCAAGGTATGCTGCTGAATTCGATCGAAAGTGGAACCGATTAGGTAGATTCTGGTCCCCGATGCATCAAAAACTACGTCTTGAGGAACAGAAAGGGCAGGAATATCAAAGAAAACATTATCGTAAGTAATTCCAGCGGTAATGTCAAATGGAGAGGTCAGACTATATTGATATACCCCATCGGTAGTTGCTCCTACTACATATAGCTTACTCCCATCCCAGTTGAAAGCTAAACCGTTCTCACCTGATTCTTCTGTGATTGAAACAGCTCCATCAAAGATCACACCACTAGTAATCTCATACGGTGTTTCAAGCGAGTATTGGCGTACACCTTGACTAGAGTTTCCAATAACGAACATTTTGTCTCCATTTCTACTGAACGAAAGTCCAGTAATGCTGCCATTGCTGCCAAAATCGTTCAAATGGGTCCCATCATGTGTTGCAGTTGTAATATCGAATGGAGTGGAGAGTGAGTATTGATTGACTTTGCGGTCAGTCCCATAGCCACATACAAACATTTTGGAACCATCTGTATTGAAGACTATCCCCGTTGGAATTGTTTCCTGTGCTGCCAAACTAAAAGTGTTTCCAGAGAAGGAAGCTGTGTTAATACTGTATGGGGTGGATAGCTCGTACTCGTTCACGTTTTGATTTACAGTACCTATCACATAGACTTTTGTTCCATCATTGTTGAATGCAAATCCTGTTGGTACGGTTTCCTGGCTATTGACAGTGAAAGAAGAAAAACCAGATTCAATGTTACTCAGGTTAAACGCATCTCCTACTACCAGTCTTGGCACATTGTCAAGGAATGTTAATGATGCATCACTATTTGCACTTGAGGCATTTACTACTGATGTTGCATCTCCGGAGCTAAAAGCAGAATTGTTAAATGTGAACTGAAGATCAGATAGACTATTCACATATTGATGATTGGTTGCATTTCCGCTGAAAGTTAGTGTTGCGTCGAATCCGTTCGCATCAACATTTAGGTTTGGAATTAAACCCACAGGAAGACTGGTAATTGTATAATCGGTATTATAAGTGAGACTTGCTCCGGCGTTGTTGAAGATCCCATCTAAAAGTGATATCCTTAGGGATCCATCTACAGAACCAATATTTTCAGCGTTTTCTGAAAAACCATTTTGGATTAAATTCTGCTGAAATGCACCACTTGAATTAAGAGTAAAGTAGCTCTTGGCATTCTCACTGAATTTGATATCATATGAGGTATTACCTGAGACACTTACAACCTCGAAGGTTACTCCGGTGGAAATTTCAAAGGGGATATCCAATGAATATTGATAGCTACCACCACTTCCAGAAATGAACATCTTGGATCCATTTTTTGAAAATGTCAATCCTTGACCACTAGTGGTTTCACTGGAAAAATTGAATGTAGCACCAGAGACAACTGCATCTGAGATATCATAAGGTGTAGGAAGATCGTATTGATAAACACTGTTGGAAGTGATTACAAACAGCTTAGATCCATCAGCACTGTAACAAATTCCATTTGGGTTAACATTAAAACTTATGGAAGTTCCATCTGGTGTAATGCCAGAAGTAATGTCGAACGCTGAACTTAACGTATATTGTTGGATCATGTCTGCATCACTTCCGCTGATGATCATTTTGAATCCATCATTGCTAAATGCAATGCCTGTTGGAGTGGTTTCCTGTGCTGCCACACTTACTGGACTACCGTTTGCTGTCGGTGTGCCAGTGAGATCGTAAGGATTGGCAAGGGTATACTGTATGATATTATCATTGGTACTTCCAATGATGTATAGCTTGGTTCCATCTGCGCTAAAATCAAAACCTTGTGTAAATCCTGTGCCAGTTGCACTACCAACGTTACTATCAATTGAAGCTGATAGATCATATGCATTACCATAAATAATTTCAGCATTATTATCCCTGAAATCAATACCCCAATTCGTTGAGGCAGAGGAAGCATTGGTAACTACAGAGGCATTACCACCAACAAACGCAGAATTATTGAATGTCATGAGTATTTCATCCAGGTCATTGGTGTTCTGGTGATTATTTGCATTTCCACTAAAAGAGAACGTGACGGATAGACCATCGGCAGAAACTGACATATTGGGAGTCAGGCCAGTAGGCAATCCGAAAATGCTATAGTCGAATCCATTGATCAGTGATCCTCCCGAGTTGCTAAACTTATCATCCACGATCGTGATGGTGAATGAACTAACAACTGAGCCATCATTTGCCCCTGATTCAAAGAACGATCCGGTATTTAGCGTGTATTGATATACAGCATCACTATTGTCATCTATCATAAAGAATCGGCTGCCAGAGTCGTTAAATGCCAACCCTGTAGGAGTGCCTGAAGGTCCAATCAAACTTCCGTCATATGTTATGCTCTGAGTAATGTCATAAGGAGCATTAAGTGAATAAACATGGTAATCATCTGTACTACTTCCCGTTATAATCATTTTTGTTCCATCAATGCTGAATGTGATCGATGAAGAATTTCCTTCTTGTGACGAAATGCTGTAAATACCATCATGACTTACTCCGGATGAAACGTCGAAGGGGTTGGATAACGAATATTGATTGACTTCATCCCCACTGAATCCAACAATGAACATCTTTGTTCCAGACGGGTTAAATGCAATGCCACTTGGGGCACTTTCTTCAGAGACAATACCAAAAGGTGTTCCTGTGTTGGTTACCGTACCTGTGATATCCCAGGGAGTTGTGAGTGCGTATTGCTCAATCTCACGAGCACTTTGATCTACGATAAACAGAGTGGTTCCATCGGAACTAAAACCTAGGTCATTAGCGGTTGTCGTCTCACCAGAAATATCCAATGGACTCCCATCAAATGACACACCAGAACTTATATCAAAAGAATTTGTGAGGGTGTATTGATTAACCTCGGTAGCTTCTCTTCCTACAACGTACATTTTCATTCCATCAGCGCTAAAAGTGACTCCCTGAGGCGTTGATTCCTGTGAAGACACATCAAAATTCCCAGATTGAATGGCACCATTTAGTAAGTCGTATGCAAAACCATAAGAAATGATTGGATTGTTGTCATTAAAGTCTACACCAATACCGCTGCTTGAAGAGGAGGCATTAGCAACAGCCGAAGCATCACCCCCAACAAATGCGGAGTTGTTAAATGTGAACGTGAGGCTGCTCACATCGTTAGCATCTTGATTATTTGGAGCATTTCCGATAAGAGAAAGCGTTGCAAAAGACCCATCAGCAGCTACGTCCATCGCTACGGAAAGGCCAGCAGGTACCCCAGAAATATTGTAGTCAGTTACATTTAGCAATTGGCTCCCCGCACGTGCGAACGTTTCTCCATCAATGGAGATATCCAATGTATTGCCAATAGATCCATCATTGGCAGCAGCCTCTTTGAATGATCCTGGGTTAAGGTTATATTGGTTAATGTCATTCCCTGTGTCACCTACGATAAACATTCTTGTTCCTGTGTTATTAAATGCGATTCCTCTAGGTAATCCATCCTCGTTCGACACATCAAATGTGACACCATCCGCAGTAAATCCTGAGGTAACATCGTAGGGTGTTGTCATGGAGAACTGAACCACCTCATCGTTGGAAAAACCAACAATGAAAAGTTTTGATCCATCGTTGTTGAAGGCCATTCCTGAAGCCTGACCAACTAAAGAACTGAGGAGAATAGAAGAACCATCATGAGTTACGGTTCCGGTTACATCAAAAGGAGTTGTCAGAGAATACTGATCAACATCAGCACCCACTCTGCCGGTAATGAACATTTTAGTCCCGTCCGGATTGAATTGCACGTCGAGAGGAGCAGTATTTTGACCAGAAACATCAAAAATTCCATCATGGGTAATACCAGCCGTAAGGGTAAAAGGACTGTTCAGACTGTATTGATTTATCTCGTCATCGCCTTCACCGACGATAAACATGGTCAGTCCATCATTGCTTAGAGCAATGCCTGTAATAAAACTTTCGTCTCCTGAGATTACTGACGACTCAAGGTACGTTGCGAGATCCGCACGATATGGTGAAGAAAGGTCGTATTCGTGAACTCCTCCACTCCCTGCGACAAACATCTTCATGCCATCATTACTGAAAGCCATTCCCGCAGGAAGGCTCATTTGAGAGCCGACTAAGAAATTGTCATCAAAAGTGACTCCAGAACTTAAATCAAATTTGGAGCCATATGAAATGGACTGTGCGCTTGCCATACTCATCGCTGAGAGCATGAATACAAGCAAAAGGATTTTTTTAACTAAGACGTTTGTCATGACTTTGTGATTTTGGTTCGTACCCTTAGTCATGCCATTTTCAGAATGTGAACATCATTTCATGACTTTTTCTTTTTTTGCTAGATGAGTCATGGAATTCGCTTTCTGGCTCAGGTAAAGATTTTTTTATTTTTATTTGGTGCAGTGTTCACAAAATCATGTTTGGGTGACTAACCAGTGAAAGTCAGTTTTAGAAAAAGTGAAAAGGAGCTGCTTGCAGATATCCGTGGAGGAAATTCCAGGGCGATGGAACGATTATATCTGAAGTACCGGAAGGAGTTTGTGAACTGGAGCATCGGAAAGTTTGGAATTTCTGAAAACGATGCGTTGGATCATTATCAAGATACCATTACGATCTTTTTTGAGAAGGTAATGAATGGTAGCATTGAGGAGGTTGGCAGTACGTTAAAGACCTACCTTTTTGGGATTGGGAAAAATCGAGTGAGGCAACAGTTTGATATCCAAAATAGGGATGAGAAGCATGAGGAGGGTTTGACTGAGCACTATCGCTTCCTAGCAAATGATGAAGATGCTGCGGAAGCTTATGCGCAGGCAAGGAATGAGACAAGGAAGCTTTTTGATGGATTAGGGAATGCGTGCAAGGAAATTCTAAAGCTGTTTTATTTTGAAAAAAAATCGATGAGTGAGATCGCAGATATTCTTGGACATAAGAGTGAGGGTGTCTCGAGAACAACCAAGAAAAGATGCTTAGAAAAACTAAGGTCTGAGGTTAATAAACCATTGGCAGATGGATGAGTTAAGAAATAAGTATCTTCAAGGAAAATTAACTGAACCTGAGCGTCAAGCTTTTGAGCGATCCCTTTCCTCGGAAGAGAAAGAAGAGCTTGCTTACGAATTGGGGTTAAGAGACGAAATTGTAAGAAAAGAGCTTCGGAAAAAGATTGCTGGCTTTGAAGAAGGGAATAATAGAAAGAGAATGATTAATCCGACATACATCAGCATTGCAGCATCTATTTTTATTATCACATCTTCAGTTTTCTACTTTACAAAAGAGGAGGCGTCACTATTTGATCAGTATTATGATCAATATCCTAATTATGAGTTGACAACAACTAGAAGCGAAGAAAATCTTTCGAATAGGGGGCTTGCATATGCAGCATATGATGCGGGTGATTATCAGATAGCAATAGAAGAGTTTAACAAGTTGGAGATTCTCCTGGCGCCAGATCACTTCTTTCGAGGAGTTTCTTATATTCAAGTGAAAGAATACAAGCTTGCACTTTCAGACTTGCAAGAAGTGATTGATTTGGAAGATGCAAGTTATGGGACTGCTTCCGTTTGGTATATAGCACTGATTCATATTAAGGCAGATAATAAGGAAAAAGCAATTCCATTACTCGAAGAATTAAGTGCCGGGCAATCTGAATTTGCCGCTACATCTAAGGCCTTGTTGGCTCAACTTTGATTGCTTTTCTGCTTTCTACGGTATACAGTTAAGATCATTACAATTACCAAAATAGAAGGGATTAGGTACGCCAAAAGATTTCTCTTATCCTCAATGGAACTATTATCCCCGATTAATACGAATCCTCCCCAATAAAATGGATGACGAGCTTTCCCTTGAGCAGTAGCCAGGTATTGTTTCCTTGCATTGTTGAGAGCTACATCTTTTGTTTGACCTTCTTTTAAGTTTTGATAGAAGTATTTCATCAGCTCTGGTGTGGACTTGTCAGATGCTGGCCATAGACTCACGACTGTCGAAGGAACTCCGGCAAAGGCAAACGCTCTGGAAAGTGACATAACACCTTCTCCACGTTGAATTTTTCCATAGCCCGTATTACAAGCACTCAATGTCACAAGATGGGCTGGAATCTCCATGTTGAATATTTCGTACGCATGAAGGTATCCATCATTGAGTGTATCGCCAGTTAGGTTAAATGCCAATCTTGAGATTTCCGGATTCGCATCATCAACAATGGCATGAGTGGCCATGTGAATAATTCCAAAGTCTTTGGCTTTTGACTTGAAGCTTGTTTCTGTTGCTAATCCGCTACTCACAGATTCACCTTCAAATAAGGACTCAATAGATTTGATTTCTTCAAAAGCGCCAGGTATAGAAGCTAAGTCACCTCTCACTGGATCTAGCGATGCAAGTTGATCAGAAGTAAAATCAGGGGCATAGCTTAGCAAGCGATTGTTTGACGGTGCTGAATCTGTTGATTCTTTTAAATAATTGACATAGGTAATGTCGTATTTTTCTAGTAGATAGTTTTCGCCCTCACCGAGAAGTTCAAATGGCAAATAATGTAATGAGCCATCTCTTACAATTTTCAATTTCCTTATGTTTGAAGATAGTTTCGACAGGTCAGAGAGTAACAGCTCAGTCAATGCCGTCCGAGTGGTGAATATTTCTGAAAGGGCTTGAATTTCATCTCTAAAAGTTAAAATCTGATCGGTAAGATTTTTTGCGGAATCTCGCTTGACAAGTACCTGATCTTTAGCAATGAGGAGGTTAATCAGGATATCATCCTGAAAGAGTATTTCCATTATGGCCTCATTGTCATCGAGTTGGTTTTGCAATTCAGTCAAACTCTTTTCCTGGTAAGTAATCGATGGATCAACGTACTCCCTTAGCTTATCGGCAAGGGAATCTATGCTTTTTTGGATCATGACTAGCGAGTCCCATGGAATTGCTTCTTCCCCACTATTTTCTGCTGTTATGACTCTTGCTTTCAGTCCTTCCTTACGAATCTTCAGCTCCTTTTCTTGGTCTAAAAGCTCAGATGGTATGTTAGCAAATGCTTTTGCTTCTTCAAGATTTAAACTAGTTCTGAGGTAGTCACTTTTGTTTCGTTCGGAGTAATTGAGGATGTTGGTGAGGTAGGATTGATCATTTGTTTCTCGAAATAAGTGCAGGTCAATATCGGAGGATATATAATAGCCATAGCCTAGCTCAAAAGAAAGGGAGGAACGGGATTCGGTAGAAAAGGTCTCTTGAAACTTGTGAAGAATATCCAAATTGAGTTGCGCATCTTTTTGAGCTAAATCAAGGTATTTGCGATTTTGCTCATCACGATACATTTTCAAATACAGTCGAGCACGGTTTTCCAATACAAATGATATTGTCACAATATCGACTACTTCGGTATATACACTTAAAGGTTCATCTGGCTTGAACAATGCAATAGCATTAATAGCATCCGTGTAGAGTTCAAGAGCTTTTTGATTGTCGCCTGCTTCTTCATAGGTGAATGAGAGGTAAACGGTGGCTTCTGTTACTGTTTGTGACTTTGCTCCGGTTGATTTTACACCAAGCGCTATAGATTCTTCGAGGTACTTTTTTGCCTCATCGTACATTTTGAGTTTATTGTATGTAATGCCCACATTCATTCCTACGATGTGGACACCTAGGTCAAAAGTTGGAAAATATATTGTCATGTCATCGTAGGCTAGTTTGAGATAGGGAAGTGCTGCCTGATAATTTTTGACATTTAATAAGGACATCCCCATAACATTGTTTGCAACAATCAGATCATAGGAGCCCTTTTTCTTTCCGTACTTACTAATGAGATAGTCAGCCTCAAAGTGGTATAGGATTTTTTCTGGATTTTCAAGCCCAATGTAAACATGCCCCAGTGAACCATGAAGCTCAGACATTCTGGGATGGTTGGAGTCGAAAAGTGATTCGGCAATATCCAGAGCGAACATTAAGTTACGCTCTGCATTTTTGTAATCATTCTTTATCAGGTAATAATCTCCGATGGAACCATATACAAGCTGCAGTAGATACGGGATATCAAATTTTTGTTCTTCGTAGAGTTTTTTAGCTTGAAAGTATAGCTCGCTTGCAGCTCGGTACTGCTCCTTTGCAGATAAAAGAAAGCCTTTATTGATAAGTAGCTGAATGTAAAATTGATCTGTGTCATCTGTAGCGTTTAGCGCATTTTCATAAAAGTATAACGCAGAGTCATAATTGAGATTCTCATGCTGCAAAATGGCCAGACCCTTCCAAAACAAAGCTTCGCTGGACTTGTTTTCCAGCTTAAGCCCTTGATTAAAGTCTTGTCGCGCTCCATCCAAATCACTGAGATTGTATTTGCATATGCCCCGATAGTAAAGCGCCTCTCCGTAGATATTTTCTTTGGAGTCAGTTTGATCGAGAATTTTTTGTGCTGCAGCTTGCGCCTCCTCAAACCTAATGTCTTGAATCAGTTTGTCAATATGATCAGTGCTGGTTTGCGCGAAGAGGAAAAGAGGCCACGATAATGCAACTAGTAGTAGAAATTTAATGGTGGGTTTCATACACCCAAGTTAGCTAAGGAGTAAAAGACTGTCAAATAGTATCGTTAGTTGCTCTATGTCTATTCTTCTTTCTACGGTATACAGTAAGTATCATAACAATCACAAGCATTGATGGGATGAGATAAACAAGTAGGTTTTTATCGTCTTCAATTGCACTATTATCCCCGATCAATACAAACCCACCCCAATAAAATGGGTGCCTTGCTTTACCTGTAGCTGTTGCCAAATATTGCTTGCGTGCGTTGTTCAAAGCCACATCTTTGGTCTGGCCATCTTTCAGGTTTTGATAAAAATATTTCATCAATTCTGGCGTGGACTTGTCCGATGCTGGCCAAAGACTCATCACAGCAGCAGGCACACCAGCGTAGGCAAATGCTCGCGAAAGTGACATGACTCCTTCTCCTTTTTTGATTTTGCCAAAGCCCGTATTGCAAGCACTGAGGGTCACTAATTGGGCATTCAGATCCAGGTTGTAAATCTCATAAGCGTGAAGATATCCGTCATTTAATGTGTCTGACTGAATATCAAAGACAAGTTTAGACCTTTCAGGATGAACCTCATTGACAATAGCATGAGTTGCTAGATGGATGAAATTATAATCATCAGCTTTTTCTTTGAAGGTAGTTTCAGTTGCGGATTTTCCGAGTAGGGCTTCTCCATTTAAAAACGCAGAGACTGTCTTTACTTCTTCAAATGATCCTGGCAATGCTGAGAGCTCATTTCTGATAACGTCTACCTGCGCCGATGGTAGTGCCTTGAACTGAGGAGCAAAAGCAAGCATTGATGAAATATTATTTTTCCGATCTCCTTTTTTGTTTGAAAGGACCCCTGCAGAATAGCTGTATCTTATGTTATAATTCTCGCAGAGATATGCAGATTCATTTTTTGTATTATCTGATATGAGAAGCTCAAAAGGCAAATAGCTGAGGGCTCCGTCATTGATGACGTTGATATTTTCAGCTATGAGATGTGGAATGATAGGTAAGATTATTCTTTGATATAATTCTTTGCTGACTTCTTCAAACCCATCATTATTCACATCTATGATTGCAGATCGAAATGATGTGACCAATTGATTGACCTCATCCGCCTTAACATCCAATTTGAAGACCTGATTGTCCCTTCCAATCACAAACACATACACGAACTCATCTGTGATATTGAAAGAAACCAACTGCTCATCAACTTCAAGGATTTTGGCAACATCTTCGACAGATGGCATAATGGTTTCGTAGAGTGTTTTGAAAAAAGAAGGACTTTCACTTTTCAGGTGAGATATGTGTTGGAAGTATCTTTCTGATATCGATGTTAAACTATCTGAATATCGCTGAATCTTACCATCATTTGGTTCTGCAGTTGAGTTTTCGGCCTGAAGAAAACTTTGATAAAGCTTCATTTCTGAAGCTAGTTTTTTCTGAGAGACAATTTTTTCTTTTGAAATATTAAAAACTCCGGTTTCCGAGGCAATGGCAAGCCATTCTGATAACTGCTGAGATTTTGATAGCTCAGAAAATTGGAACATTTTGTTGTAAATTTTTGCATCATTTGAATACTCAAATAGCTGAAAACCGATATTCAATGCTCTTTTACGTACTTTTTCGATTGCATCTGCACTGAAATTTGAACCAACAGATCTCTTCCTGTAATCCTGAACGAATGATATCGCTTCTTCGACTATGCCGAAAGCATTTGTTAAACCCGTGAACGGATCACCGTTGTGCTTTTTTTCCAAAATGTCAACTTTTTGCATCAAATAACTTACATGGTTGTTACCAGATATTATTCTACTTGATTCAGGCCCTACACCCATGGTTTTATTGTTGCTGATAGCTTCTTCAATGTAGAAAAGTGATTGTTCAAGGTTTCCTTGCTCGCTTTCTAAAATACTGAAGTCGTAATATGTGTTTGCTAATGGAGAATTTTTATTCGAAAAGTCCTTGCTTAAAATGTCAATGACTTCCAGGTAAGTGTTTCTTGCCTCATCGATTTGATTTGATTTGCGTAGAAAAATGGCCTTTGCAAGTAGTGCATTGGTTCGAATAAGGACGGTTAGCTCCGCTGAGGCTATCAGGGGATTAATTTCTTCGAAAAGTTTTTGTGCTTCATCCAGCTTTCCTAGTAGCGTAAGAGCCTTTGCTTTTTCAGCAACAATGGGAACGGTGAAAACTGGCTCAACTTTCACTTGTTTGTACTTTTTCAAGGCCTCATCTAAACTGCTGATAGCATGTTCATAATCACCCATATTACTTTGTGCTAAGCCAAGGTTATATAAATTATAGCCATACTTTTCAATGCTCTTATTGGGACTGAGTTCATGAATTTTCAAGGCTCGATTCATCCAATTCAGCGCTCTTTCATATTCTTGAAATTCCATTTCAATTCTGCCTTGTAGCCCATATATGATGGCCATACTTAAATTGTCATAACCATTTTCTTCCCCTTCTATCCGGATGATTTCTTCGTTCAATTCTTTGGCCTTATTCAAGCTGCCGTTTTCTAAATGATATGATGAATATACATTCAGAGCTTGTGCAATTGCACCTGTTCTTTTAGACAATCGGGCATACTCCAAAGCTTTGTTTAGATATACCTCTCCCTTATCAAAATCTCCAGCTTTCACACACATTCTTCCTTTTGAACCATTGATGTATGCAAGGAGATAATAATTAGTTGAGTCTTTTAAAATGAGTCTCTCGGTTTCGTTAAAAATGGGCAGGGCTTCCTCAAACTTTCGAAGTTGATAAAGGGTAAATGCCAATTGCATTTGCTGATTGATGATTACAAAATAGTCCTGATCCTCTTCTGCTACTTGCCTTGCAATAGGCTCCGCTTTTCTAAAATAGAACAAGGCACTATCAAAATTGGGAATGAAAGAATAAACGATCCCAATTCTCACCAATGTTTGAGAGTATGCTTTGGGACTTTCTAGAGTAAATTTTTTTAGTGATTCAGTGAAAACAGGAATGGCATCCGCATAATTTCCTGATTGATAAATTTGCATCCCTTGCTCGTAAAGTTCTGCGCCCTGGACACTGTCTGGCAGTTGAGCATTTACAGATAAATGAGTAGCGAGAAGAAAAATGACGGTGAAAACAATTCTCATCCAACCAATTTAATCATCTCAGGAAACAAAATCAGTAAAATGAGAAACAGCAATTGAATAATGACAAAAGGAACGATGCCCTGATAGATATGCCGAGTCTTTACCTCCGGAGGGGCAACACCCTTCAGGTAGAATAAGGCAAACCCGAAAGGTGGCGTAAGAAAAGAAGTCTGTAGGTTGACTGCCAATAGAATGCCAATCCAAATAAGATCGACTCCCAACGAAACGAAAATAGGAGCGACTACCGGCACGATGATGAAGACAATCTCAATAAAATCGATGAAGAAACCAGAAATGAATACAATGATCATTACCACGATCAAAAAAGCGGTAGCATCCAGATTTGCATCCTGAATGAGGCTGAGGAGAAATTTGTCACCTTCCAACCCTCGAAATACCAATGAAAATGCTGTAGCTCCTACTAAGATCATGAATACCATGGAGGTAAGCATCGTGGTTTCCTTCATCACTTCTTTTAAAATGGATAGGTTGAATTTTTTACTTCCGATTGCCAGAATCATGGCTCCAAATGCCCCGACTCCTGCAGCTTCAGTTGGGGAGGCTACACCAGCGAAAATTGAACCCAAAACGATCAATATCAGGATGAATGGAAAAAGAAATGATTTGACAACTTCCATTGAAAAACCCTTGCTTCTAAAATCTTTTAGCTGCTCCTCAGATACCTTCGGAACCCGACTCGGGTAGATTTGGCCATATATGATGATGTAAAGCAGATATATGAGCACAAGACTTACGCCAGGGACAACAGCAGCCAAAAACAAATCACCTACCGATACATTGAGTACGCTCCCGAGTAAGACCAAAACCACAGATGGAGGAATAATTTGACCAAGTGTTCCAGACGAGGCAATTACGCCAGTACTTAATCTAGGACCATAACCATTTTTCAGCATCGTTGGTAAGCTGATTAGCCCCATGGTCACCACGGTAGCTCCTACTATTCCTGTAGAGGCGGCAAGCATTGCACCTACTACCACAACCGCAATTGCGAGTCCACCACGGATATTGCCAAAAAGCATGCTCATTGTATGGAGCAGTCGTTCAGCAATGCCGGATTTTTCCAGCATGATGCCCATGAATATGAAGAGTGGGACAGCCAGCAATACAAAGTTTTGCATGGTGCCATATATGCGCAAAGAAAGCAGGTAAAAGAAGTCAGCATCGAAAACAAGGAGTCCTACGATCACAGAGAGACCACCCAACGTGAAGGCGACTGGATAGCCAAATAATATGAGGATGAAAATCGCCCCAAACAATATCAGAGGTAGGTATTCAATCACGGCTTATCGTAAACAAAGTATATGTTGCTAATGGTTTGCAAAGAATATTTTTCTTCCTCTACCAATTTTTTTGATGCATTCTTCATACCAGTTGTATCCATTCCTATTTTCAAAAAATGGGGACCAGCCTCAAATGTGTTGATGTCAATGAAAGTTGTAAATCCAAATTCGTAATTGGAAGAATGCTGTGACTTAAACCACTTTAAACCTTCTATTTCTACGTCATCGATTTTGACACTTAACTTCTCATTAAAGAAGAGTGAAGAGGAATCAGATGTTAATTGATCCCATTTTGTTTTTTGGAGTTTTCCTTCAAACGCATAAGCACTTCCGAATACTCTCAAGTCTTTCAAAAAAACCTTGAGTGTGTTTTGACTGACAATGTCCGATTGAATTGTGGTAATTAACTGATGATCCTTGCTTCTTGTGTTTTCATAATTTGCTGCATTGTAGTCGCCGTATGCTGCTCCGATATAATAATTCGCTGTGCTATTGTCTCTGAGAGTGGACCTCAGATAGACAAATCCCCCTGATATCCCAAGTACAATGAAAGGGATCAAGTATGATTTCCATCCCTTGGTATTGGATATCAATACAAGCAGAGATCTTCTGTATAAGAATGAGAGAGTCACTACCCGGAAGAAAAGCGCCACGTAATAAAACCAATCGGCGGACCAGTTTTTTCTTCGAAAAAAACCATTTGTCAGAAAATCAATGAAGACGATTAAGCAGAGTAAAGCATAGAAAAGGATGAGCATGCCAATAACAGGAGCCATGAAGGGATTCGAGTTGAGTATTGGACCTATTAGCTCAATAAAGAATATGAATGAGAATAAGAGTGAACCAAAACCGACCAGCGTTCCGAAAAAAATGAAAGAAATACCATAAATAATTGAGGATAGCTCCTCAAGTCTCAGTACCATTTTTACCAGCGAGCCTGATTTTGTTAGCTCTTTCTTGAAATTGCCTTTGAATTTAAGTGCCTTTTCATCTACTCCTTGGGGAAAAACATAGCTTAATCCAACGGAAGCAACCCATATGCCCCTTACCAATATATGGAGAATGTATCCGAAGCTGAGTAACTGAACAGCTCTTTCGATGATGCGAAACAATCCATGCAGATTACTTCCCCGGCTGAAGTTCTGAAGGGCGATATTATCTAGTTGATCCGGGACTTGGAACAAGGCGTAAAGCACCAATGCAGATATGAGCAATTCAGCCTCCCAACTATTAAGTTGGATGGTTTTTAACCATTGTGGGGTTTTTTCTGGACTCGCAATATCTTTCTTACGCTTTTCTTCCATGAGATATGATAATTATGGATTTGGTGATTGAAGAAATACCTTGAAGTCCCAACAGTAGGAATCCAAGGGGGATGGTTGATTTTATGAGCCACCTCGCTGGCAGTCCTCCAGGTTGTGGGCTTGTTTCCGATAACTTGTAGGAGCTTTCTACAAAAGAAAGCGACTCCCAAAATGCAATGGCGCAAAAAGGAAGCAGCAATGCTAAGCCTCCGATGAGATTTACCCAAGCCTTGTTTTTGTTTGAAAATCGGTCGTAAAAAACATCAACGCGCACATGTTTGTCTTCCTTCAAAGTATAGGCCGCTCCCAATAAAAAAATAGCTGCAAACAGGTGCCACTCCAATTCGAATGAGGCTGCCGAGGTAATGCTCAATGAATACCTGAGTATTACATCAATGACAATTACCAATACCAAAAGGAGGGTAAGCCAGGAAATAGCTTTACCGATAGCACTGTTCAGTTTATCAATTACGGTCACCCAACGAAAATAGCTAACCTTGACGACCTTGACTAGTTTTTATTGAATCACTAATTGCTCGAAGGAGGGCATCATAGTTTGTTTGTCTACCTATAGTATACCGTTTGATAGCAATAGGATTCTTCATATCGCTCTACTTTGTGAATTACTCAAATGCTAGCGCATATGTACGATCTAATCATAACATTTTTACTCCTCGGTTCTGCTATTCTTTTTCTTGCAATCATGAAGACGCGTGATGTATTTCGGATTGTACAGCACGAACTTTTTCGCAAAGAGTGGAGCAAGCTTGTGGTTCTTATATCGCTTTTTGAATTGGGATACTGTGGCGTAGCCTTTTTAATCATTTACAATCAAGGTGAATATTTATCATTGCTGACAGGTGCAATACTATTGATGGGTGCAATTTTTGTGTTTATTGTAGTATCCATGGGAGTCAAAACCTGTCAGCTACTCAAAAAATCTAGTGAAGAACGAGAAGAGCAGATGAAGGTACTCGTGACAAGAAATAATCAGCTCGTACAATTTAACTATGCTACAACTCACGATCTTCGAGAACCCATCAATACGGTACTCGGATGTTCTTTAGTCTTAGAATCAGACTACAAGCATCTGTTGGACGAGGACGGTCAAAATCTGATTCAGTTTACCAAAAAAGCGGCCCACCGAATGTCTGAATTGGTTTCGGCCCTTTCAGAATACTTAAGCGTCGGGATAGAAATTAAGCGAGATACAGTGGATGTGAATGATCTTGTTGAGGAAGTCATTCAATCCATGAATGGATCTGTGAAAGACTCAGGAGTAAAAATTGAAGTGGGACTATTGCCCATTTTAAGTGCTAACGAGAACGAACTTAAGCGTGTATTTCAAAATTTAATTGGCAATTCCATTAAGTATAAACGTCCAAAAACTATTCCTGAAATTTATATTTCTTCCGAAAAATTAGATGATAGGTGGAGGTTTGCCATCAAAGACAATGGTATAGGCATTTGCGAAAAAGATATCCCTCGCGCTTTTCAGTTGTTCAGGCAGCTACACCCCAAAGATGAGTATGAAGGAATGGGTCTGGGGCTATCCATAGCGCGCAGGGTCGTAGAATTGCATGGTGGTGAAATTTGGTTGGAGTCTACATTAGGAGAAGGAACGACATTTTTTTTCACGCTGGACGAGAACTAAAGGAAGAGCTTGGCCAGGCATTAGATAATTCTAATAAGAGGAATTACTTCCTACCTTTGCATGATGAAGGACATTCGTAAGGAAACACTGGAGGGATTGATGACCTGGTTTGAAGCAAACGGCGAAAAGAAATTTCGTGCCAAACAGGTTTGGGAATGGTTGTGGGTTAAGTCCGCCAAAACGTTTGACGAGATGTCTAATCTTTCTAAGTCCCTCAGAGATAAACTCAAAAATGAGTTTACCATCAATCATATATCCATTGATAACTCTCAACTGTCCAATGACGGTACCATAAAGTCTGCTTTTCGCTTATATGATAAGCATGTGATCGAGGGAGTATTAATTCCGGCAGATGATCGAATGACGGCATGTGTTTCCTCGCAAGTGGGATGTTCACTAAGCTGCAAATTTTGTGCGACAGGATATATGAAGCGAGAGAGAAACCTTGATGCAGCGGAAATCTATGATCAGGTGGTGGCCATCCGTGACCAAGCTGCAGAACATTATCAAAAACCCCTATCCAATATTGTATTTATGGGCATGGGTGAGCCTTTACTTAACTACAAGGGAATGATGGACGGGATTGATATGATTACTTCTGAGCAAGGTCTTAACATATCACCTAAAAGGATAACCGTATCCACGGCGGGTATCGCTAAAATGATCACGAAGCTTGCAGACGATGAGGTGAAGTTTAACCTGGCCTTATCTCTTCATGCAGCAGACGATAAAAAGCGAGACAGCATCATGCCGATCAATGAAACAAATACATTGGATGCTTTGCTTCAGGCACTAAGGTATTTCTATGACAAAACAGGCAATCGAATCACCTTCGAGTATATCTTGTTTTATGATTTCAATGATTCCATAGAAGATGCCGAGAAACTTCTGAAGTATGCTCGTAAAGTGCCAGGAGTAAGAATCAACATCATTGAATACAACCCAATCTCAGAAGCATCTTTCACAAAAGCAGATCCGGAAACGATAGATCGATTTGCCAATCACCTGATAGAGGGAGGAGTGCATACCAGCGTAAGGCGAAGCAGAGGCAAGGATATTGATGCTGCCTGTGGTCAGTTGGCTAATAAAAACAAGCTTGCATCATAGAAACTGCTGCAAAAAAGAGTTCAACGCTTTCCAGTACTCTTCATTGCCTTCAGTCTTTTCCCACAAAGCGGAAGACCCATGCTTTCCTTTGGATTCAGGTAAGAAATAAGTTTTTTCAGATAATATCTGCTCATACATTTTCCACCAGCTATTTCTCTCTCCCTTCGCGGATGTTATAAAAACCGGGACCTTTATATCACCGACACTGCTGGTAATGAAGTCACCAGCCTTTCCATCATTTCTGAAATACTCCCCTGGTGAAAAAGAAAGTACGCCGCGCACGTCTAAATAGCTTGCGCATTTCAATACGAGCGATGACGAATAAGAGCTCCCCCAAATGATCGGAAACTCGTTGGCCAGATTATTATCCTTAACGTATTCAATGGCAGACTCAATGTCCGGAATCGTATTTACATATTTAGTTGGTTTACCTGCGTTTCTAGCATTTTTTGAGGTAAGATTCTCCACACCATTGGCGGAATTACCGGACCTGAGATCAACGGCTAGGCAATTGAATCCCATCGCATTGAGTTTTGGTGCTATTTCACGATACTCACCTCTACTATACCCCGCTTGATGAAATAAAAGTATGAATGGAGCAGATTTGTCATGAGGGGCATAAAGATCTGCTACAATATTTATCGAGTCTTTGGATGGGAATGAAATCTGTTTTTGAGCCACGGAGCTCAAAGAGAATGCGATAAGGAAAATGAATAATATGTTTTTCATAAAGCAATGGTAGTGAATTAGCAATCAATGATAATGCGCCAGTTGAGCGTATTATCATTGAATATCCAATGGAAGACATTTGCTAACCAATTGCCTCAACTCAATAGCAGCAGGTGATTTGTCAGCGGTTGATTTTTTCACCTTATCCTATGCCAATTTTAGTTCTTTCCATTACGCTGATTTCATTAAATTTGCCCGCTTTTAATTTCTATTTAGGAATGAACATTAGGGTACTAGTACTACTATCAACAATTGCTTTTTCAACAGCATTTGTCAAACAATTTTTCTACTCACAGCAGGTAGTGGCTACCATCGAAGATGACCGCCTGGTTGAAGCCTCTGGCATTGAAGAATCTTACGCCAACCCAGGCTATTTCTGGACACACAATGACAGTGGTGCTGATCCTATACTTTACCTCATCGATGGCAATGCGCAAATTGTCATGGAAGTAGACTTGAAAGGAATGAAAAATAGGGACTGGGAAGAGATCGTGACAGCCAGACATGAGGGTGATTCTTATATCTATGTCGCTGAAATTGGAGACAACAAGGCAGTTCATAAAGACGTCAAGATTTTACGAATTCCAGAGCCTCGTTTCAACGGAGGGAGAAATATTTCGATAGATAAAACTAACATTGAAGTAATGTCATTTACTTACGCGGAAGGAGCAAGGGATGCTGAAGCCTTGCTTTACGATCAATCGCAAAAGGAATTTGTGCTTGTAACCAAGCGAGAGAACAATGCCATGGTTTACTCCTTTCCATTTATAGCAAATGAGGAGGCAGTAGCTATTAAATCCAAAGGAACCATTCCTGCAAAACTTTTCACTGCTGCAGATATGAATGATCAAGGTGAAATTCTGCTGAAACATTATGGAGCCATCTACTACTGGGGTCCATCTACCAAGCCGGCAGTGGATCGAATTTTAGCCTGGGACGCCATCATGGTGGACTACATTCCCGAGCCGCAAGGTGAAGCCATATGCTGGTATGAGGGTGATTTTTACACCATCAGTGAGAAAAACAAAGGAAAGCCACAGGAGATGCTTTATTTCAAGCGGGTACGTTAGTTAGTTACCTCTTGGCAATTTCCAGAGACACATTCTACTTCGGGTTTATTGGCGATTGAACAATCGGAACCAATGCCAGCTACCTCATTGTATTGAGCGTTCAGGCTGTTGTACTGGACCAGTAGTGACCTGAATTTTTGCAAATTCATATTCGTAGAATGGATGATGTACTTCCAAGGACCGCCACAAGGTTTTGCACCAAAAGCGCTAACCATACATTGAGATGAGGCAGAGCAAGATGTGGAAAGCATTGCTTCAATTTGGTCATTTATAATTTCCATTTGATTCAATAACTCGGCTGAAGTTGGAGGTGCGCTTTCTTCTTTGCAGCCAAAAGCCAAACAAATGCTTAGAATTATCAGATACTTGGTCATGGTGAAGTTTTAAGTAAAGAAGCAGCAAAATCCGTGCTACTTCTTGCTCGCGTTGAAGAGCTTTTGCTTTTCATCCTTGCTCAAGCTTTCATAGCCCTTTTCTGAAATTTTATCCAGAATCGCATCAATCTCAGCCTGAGGGGTATTGCTGCTCGTATCTGTAGATTTAGCTTTTGCTTCTTTTTTGGTAGGTCTTCTGTTTCCCGACCGATGTGTTACTTTGATTTTTGGCTGGGGTTTGAACATACTCTTAAAAAAAGAAATGAATGAAATTACCCAACCTCCAAGATCAGTTCCTTTGTTTAGTTGTGTGATATATAGCCAACCGATAAACGCTCCCCCCAGATGCGCAATTTCTCCACCAGCATTGGCACCAGTGGATCCAATGAAAGACATAAAGACATAAAAAATGGCGATATACTTAATCTTCACCGGACCAATGAACATGAGGAAAAAAGTATAATTGGGCATAAATACCGCAGCTCCAACCACGATGGCAAACACGCCGGCAGAAGCACCTAGCATCATGGCCTCAGAGACCCTATCAGCATAGAAAGGAATGAAATTGTACATGAACATATACAAAAGCCCACCTGCTAACCCGCCCAGTACATATAATGATATTACCCTTTTACTATTAAGAAATTCTTGTATGATCCTACCAAACCAGAACAAGAACAGCATGTTGAATAGGATATGAAAGAAATCATAATGCGTAAAAAAGTAGGTGACGAGCGACCAGGGTTGAAGAAGGAAACTTCCGACTTCTGCAGGTAAGTGCAACTTCCGGAAAATCCAGAAAAAAGTATCCGTAGCTCCGCTCAGATCAAAGAATACTTTGGAAATCCGCGCAGAAATAAAAACAATCAGATTGATCAAAATGAGCTGGACAACTGCATTATTCGGCTTACTCCAGGCTTTAGCAAATTCTTGTTTGATTCCTCCGTTCATGCTCAATAAAATCTCTTAGTATTGTCTTTCCAGAACTTCAACAAAATAAAGGCAATCAGCATTCCACCCAAGTGTGCGAGGTGGGCAACATTGTCTCCTGGCGTCCGGTTAAACTCTGAATAAAGTTCATACATCGCATAGAAAAAGACGAGGTATTTGGCCTTAATGGGTATCGGCGGAAAGAGTAAAAACAGCTCCGTATTTGGAAATAAAAAGGCGAAAGCAAACAAAATCCCAAACACTGCTCCAGAGGCTCCAATCATGTTACCGTTGGTAACTACACCTTCATAAATACTTCTCACAGCTGCAATGGTCTCCCCTTCATAAGCTGGATTATCATAATAGAGGTCTAGCAATTCTCCACCTCTCGCTACATTAATAAACGATTTGTTATCGATAATGAATCGCTCAAATGCCTCAGGGCTAGGATTGTCGAGGTAAGCTTCCGCAGCATTTTTAAGCGGGAGTTTTTCAATAGCATCGGCCGTACCATATAAGAGTCCGGCACCAATTCCACAAATAAGATAAAAAATAAGGAACCGCTTCGAACCCCATACCATCTCCAGCATAGGTGCGAAAACCAGCACAGCGATCATATTGCCAATCAAATGCCAGGTGCCCCCATGCAGCCACATGTAAGTCAGAAACTGATATGGCGCAAATTCGGAAGAGTAGACCACACGTAATCCAAACCATTCAGAAAGTGGTAGCCTGAGAAAAGAGGATAGTAGCATAATTGCTACGTTGATGATCAATATATTTTTTGCTACTGGTGTGAGTCTTCTAAACACTTGTCCTTTATTTACTTGCTGCTAATCTACTTTTTAAACCAATCATTTATTTGCTCTAAACTAACCAAAACATAAGTTGGATTCCCATCCGGTGTATAATTTGGTTGCTCACAAGCAAACAGCCGATCCATCAGATGATCCATTTCTTCTTCCTTCAGCTTGTTGCACCGATTTGTTGCCGTTCGCTTAGCCAATGCACGAGCCAAACTCTCATTTTTTGGAAGGTCCAGCTTTTCCGCATTGAACTTATATTGTTCTATTAGACCTTCAAACACCTCCTTTTCGTTGCAGGGAGCTAGCTCAGCAGGAATTCCTTGGATCACAATCATACTTTCACCCATTTGTTCAAACTCGAAACCCAGCAGATTGATTTCCTCCTTTAGCTCAACGGTCAAAGCAAAATCCGAAGGATTTAAGTTTACTTGTTGAGGGAACATACACGATTGAGATGCTCCTGCGCCAGCTTGCATCGACTTTTGATACTGCTCGAAAAGGATTCGTTCCAATGCTGAAACCTTATCCAATACCACCATTCCACTCTTCACTTGACGAAGCAAATAACGTCCGTGGAGATGATAAGTTGGCTTTTTTTCGTCTACCTCGGTAGGTTGATTGATGGAGCTGGTGAAAGTAGTCTGTACGACTCGCTCTTTCTCGGCTTCTTCAATGGTAGCAATCTCTTCTTGTGTCGCAGAAGCATACAGCTCATTCAGTTTGTCTAGTCGTTCTTGATTGCTTTCAAGTGATTTGAACGAACCATAATCACGATCTTTTTTCGAGGTAAAAGAGGGATTCTCTCGCTGGATGTTTAAATGATCAAAACTTACGTCAGCAGAAAAATCCAATGATGGTGTCACATTGAATGAAGCCAATGCTTGTCGTATTGCTGAGTTGATTACGCCATAGAGCATTCGATCATCATCAAATTTCACCTCTGTCTTAGTGGGATGCACATTGATGTCAACATGGACGGGATCAATCTCAATGAAGAGCACATAGAATGGAAAATAATCCTCTTTCAGCAGCCCTTGATATGCCCGATTTACTGCATGATTGAGATAGCTATTCTTAATAAACCTATTGTTGATAAAAAAGAACTGCTCACCGCGAGTTTTCTTCGCATTTTCAGGCTTGCCAATGTAGCCACTGATTTTTACCAAATCAGTCTCCTCGCTGCACGGAACAAGTTGTTGTTGATAATTTTTACCGAAAAGCTGAACGATACGTTTACTCAACTTTCCATCATCCAGTTTGTAAGTTTCCAGATCGTTCTGGACCAAAGAGAAAGCAATATTCGGGTTGGCCAATGCTACCCGCTGAAATTCGTCCGTAATATGCCGCAGTTCTACAGGGTTAGATTTCAGAAAATTCCTTCGTGCTGGTACATTATAAAAAAGGTTCTTGACAGAGATGGATGTCCCTTGGTTTTGGGCAATGGGTTCTTGGCTTTTAATCTCTGAGGATTCAATGATCAACTGTGTACCAAGTTCATCATCAGCATGCCGTGTTTTCAATTCAACCTGAGCTACCGCCGCTATGGAGGCCATAGCTTCTCCACGAAACCCGAGCGTTCTAATTTTAAATAAATCTTCGGAAGAGCGAATTTTGGATGTGGCATGACGTTCAAAACTCATGCGAGCATCAGTGATGCTCATGCCACATCCATTGTCAACTACTTGAATCAATGATTTTCCTGCATCTTTTACGATTAGCTTAATCGACGTGGCGCCAGCGTCAACACTATTTTCCAACATCTCCTTTACAACAGATGCGGGACGCTGCACTACTTCTCCAGCTGCTATTTGATTGGCAATCCCATCCGGGAGTAAGTGAATAACATCACTCATTTGCGTCTCCTAAAAGATTTCAGTCTGTAGATCAAATACGCTGGAACGATGATCCACAAAATGTAATAAAATACTTCATTCCCAAACTGTAGCCAGCCAAGCACCATCAGCCCGAGAAGCGAGGCAATCGCGAGCTGAATCATAGATGTAGCCGGTGCATACTTAGCTTTCCGCTTAAAATTGATCTTTGTTGGTTGAGAGCTTTCTCCTCCCTTACCATCCATTCGCTCTTTCATTCGCTCGGTACGCTCTTTGATTTCCTCCTTCACAGGATCATAATACCGTGGCTTTATTACAAACTGCTGATGTTTTGGTAGACGAAAAAGTGAAGGAAATCGCATTGGGTATACTTATTGATCGAATGTTATAATATTGAACACGACATGAACGAAAAATTGTTCAAATTTAATCCTCTCAATTGAGAATGAATCAAATACTTGAATTCGATTTGAATTGACTTATGAGAGTTTACTGCCTTATACTCGCTTTTGTGTGCTCTTCGGTTTTTGCAAAGGAAGCAGAAATCAATGAGGGCGTATGGATTGATGGCAATTCTTTCTACAAATCAATCAAGCATAAGAAAAAATCTACCATCTACTTCAGTGACTGGTCGGTATATGTTGATCAATTTCTGGCTGACGAAGATTATTACGTCGCTGTACAGCTCGATAAAAGTTTTAACCCGCTTCTAAATACTGAAATAAGTCTCCCATCCCTGACTACAATAGCTGCGATAGCAGATAAAAAGCTCAGATTGGAATACTTTGGGTTTTTGGAAAGTTTTGGAAGAACCAAAGGTGTCAATCACATGGTATTGCCTGACACTGCAGGTTTTACATTGCTGGAAAAGGAGGTCTTGAAAGAAGCCAATGAGCATTCGCCTTTTTACTTTGTTAGCAAATCATCGCTTTCACATTCCATCCCTGATTCCAAAAAAGCGTTTGAGAGCGAGACGATGGATCAACCTACCATTTGGGTTGCAGAGCAAGATCATAACATTAGTAAATTGAAACGATGGAGCAACAAGCTGACATCAGAAGCAATTGCAGCCTTTTATGATCAGCTAAGGAAATCGAAAGACGAAAAATTCATACCCGTTTATGCCCTTCCATCTTCCTTATCCAATTCCATCTTTTCATTGAGCGTAGTAGCGATCGATCGATACAGACAACTTCCATTAAGAGATGAAACAATCACCTATCTGGGAATAGATCGGGAACTAAGAAGCAGGCTGAAGCAATATGCCAACGTGTTGGACTATCGCATGCCCGGAGTGAGGTGTTTGGTCGATCGTCGAGAATATAGGATGGATTTAGAAGCGGGGGATATTGCAATTCAGTACGGACTATCTACTGATATAGAGACAGCCCTATCGCTTCCTGAGATTTCAATAGACAATATGGATGTTTCCATTGCTAAGATGCTGTTTGGCTCGCATGAAATGAGAGGTAGAGCGTCTCATCCATACGCTCGATCGATAAGAGATTTCAGCTATTTAGGTTATAGCGATCCAGATATAGAAGGCTTCAATGCAAACCATTTAAACCGGATAGATTCCCTTGCCGCGGAGGCGATTAAGAAACTTGCTACACCTGGAATACAATTGGCAGTGGTAAGGAATGGGACACTGATAGCTGAAAAAACATATGGGTATTTCACCTACGATAGTTTGCATGAGGTATCAAAAAATACTGTTTATGATATTGCTTCAATCACGAAAGTGATTGCTACCCTGCCTGCCATTGCATTATTGATCGATCAAGGGAAGATCAGTCTGGATGATTCACTGAGTATGCACCTTGATGCCTTTAAATCATCCAATAAGTCATCCGTTTCCATCCGTCAATTGCTATCGCACAATGCTGGACTTCTTTCCTATGTTCCGTTTTGGAGCATGATGATGGATGGAGATCGATTAGATGCCTTTTACTACAAAACTCCTGAAGACGAGAAAAACGATGTTCGAACCTATGGATTAGAACCAGACCCAAGCATGGCGGATTCGCTGAAGAGCTTCATTGTAAAATCCAAGCTCATTAAAAATCCGCAAGAATATAGGTACAGTGATCTGGGATTCATGATTCTGCACTTATTAGTAGAGCAAGTTTCAGGGATGCCATTTGAAGAATTTCTGGTGACCAATTTTTATCAACCAATGGGATTGTCAAGTACGACGTTCAATCCGATACGAAAAGGGATCTCGCCTCAAGACATTACCCCCACAGAATACGACAACAGGTATAGAAACTATCAGGTATGGGGAGAAGTACATGATCGAAATGCGTTGGTTTTTGGAGGTGCAGCAGGTCATGCCGGCTTGTTTTCTACCGCAACGGATTTAGCAAAAATGATGTATATGTTTATGAATGATGGCTATTACGGTGGTAGGCAATACCTTTCCAGCGCAACCATTGATCAACTCAATGTTCGCTATTTTGAAAAAAATAGGCGCGGGTTAGGATGGGATAAGAAAGATGGAAAAAAAGACTCCGCTTCTTCTTTGGCAAGCGATAGGAGCTATGGCCATACTGGTTTTACGGGAACAATGGTGTGGGCAGACCCAGAAGAAGATTTGATATATGTATTTCTTTCGAATCGCATTTATCCAGATGCCAATAACAGGAGGCTAATGGAACTCAATACACGTACGCACATTCATGATGTAATTTATCAGGCGCTTGAAAATTACGAATAGCGAAACTAATTCTTACATCTTGGGGTTTAAAGCAGTTGAAGAAAAACAACCTTTCATGAAAGTAGGAATAGTATGTTATCCCACATATGGTGGCAGTGGAGTAGTAGCCACCGAACTTGGTAAAGCACTCGCAAAAAAAGGGCATAAGATTCACTTTATCACCTACTCTCAGCCTACGAGATTGGATTTCTTCAATCCCAATCTTTACTATCATGAAGTAAGCGTAAAGTCATATCCACTTTTTCAGTACCCGCCTTATGAACTGGCGCTTGCGAGCAAAATGGTAGATGTGGTGATGAATGAAAAGCTCGATTTATTACACGTGCACTATGCGGTACCTCATGCCTCGGCTGCCTACATGGCACAGCAGATATTGAAGACGAAAGGGTACGAGATTCCGTTCATTACCACCTTGCATGGGACTGATATTACAATCGTGGGAAAAGATGCGACTAACGAGCCTGTAGTCACTTTTTCCATCAATAAATCAGATGGGGTAACAGCAGTTTCTGAAGACCTTAAGAACGATACGATAGAGCATTTTGACATTTCTGTACCCATAGATGTCATTCCTAACTTCATTGATTTGGATAGGTTCAAAAAACAGCCAAAGGATCATTTCAAGAAAGCTATTTGCCCAAATGACGAGAAGTTGGTGGTGCATACATCAAATTTCAGGAAAGTAAAACGTGTTGAGGACGTGTTGAAAGTATTTTGTGAGGTACGAAAAGTGGTGCCTTCTAAGCTCTTGCTGATAGGAGATGGTCCTGAACGACAGAAAATGGAAGACATGGCTAGAGAAATATGCACGGAGGACATTAGATTTCTGGGTAAGTTGGAAGCCGTGGAAGAAGTACTTTCCGTAAGTGATTTGTTTCTTATGACTTCAGAGAAAGAAAGCTTCGGTCTGGCGGCACTGGAAGCAATGGCTTGCGAAGTGCCTGTCATTTCCACAAATGCAGGAGGACTCCCGGAATTAAATGATGAGGGTAAATCAGGTTATGTATGTAATGTAGGTGATGTAGATGCAATGGTAGATAAGGCTATTCACATACTTGACAACAAGAATTTGGAGACTTTCAAAAAAGGAGCACTGGCACGTGCAAAAGAGTTTGATGTAAATAATGTGCTGCCGATGTATGAAGCATACTACAACACCGTTTTAGAAAAACATAAAAAGTCATTAACAGAGAGTTTGTAAAAAATTAGGGTTTCTTTTTCCTAATTTTGCCTTGAACTAAAATAAGCAATGGAACTAAAGAATAAACCTCACGCCAAAGGGACTAAGGAACTGTTTAAAAACAGATTCATGGAAAGGCTGACGAGGACTCACATCTCACTCCCATTAATCATATTTTCCATTATCTCCACCAGTCTGATGGTCTACGGCTTTCAGCAATCATACTTGACAGCTGTGAGTGCGTCACTTCTTTTTATAGGTGGTTTTATGTCCTTTACCCTCGTAGAGTACATCATGCATAGATTTGTTTTTCATCTCAACCCAAAGACTGAAAAGCAAGAAAAATTTGCATATGCAGTTCATGGTGTTCATCACGATTATCCAAAAGATAAAGACAGATTGGCTATGCCAATCCCATTGAGCCTTACACTATCCACAGGATTTTTCTTTCTGTTTTTTCTAGTAATGGGGAACAATGTGTATGCCTTTTTACCAGGATTCTTGATAGGCTATGCGTCTTATTTGTGGGTTCATTACATGGTGCATGCCTTTCAGCCACCTAAAAATTTCTGGAAAGTTTTATGGGTTCACCATGGCATCCATCACTACAAAGATCCAGGCAATGCTTTTGGCGTATCCTCGCCCTTCTGGGATTTGATTTTCAGAACGATGCCTAGGAAATAGTTAGGTTTCTTTCTTTCTTTTCTTCTCAGCTTTTTCAGCCTCTTTGGCCTTTCTTTTTTCAGGAGAAGCAGGCTCAAGTGTCGCTTTGAATAGAAAATCCCTCGTTCCCCAAAATAAATTGGTGAGTAAAGAAGCTAATATGGGTCTTCTGCCAGGCATAAAATGGTGATATCTTCCATTAATTTAATGGAAAAAATTCTGATTTCAATTTTTCTTCACTTTTCAGGAAATCATTCTTGTCCGTTTTTAGTTAAGTTGTAGTTATGATCGGATATCGATTTACTGAATTCATCCCAGAGAAAAATCCTGAGCAAACCACCTTTGATAACTTGCTCAATATTTTTTTGCAATTAATGGTTGTTACATCCGGGGATGTCAACGAAGCATTGAGCTGGTTGACAAACCTTGATCGAGAGCACAATATTTCCAATGCTGAATATGGAATAGGAGATTTTATTGATGACCTCAAGAACAAAGGATACATTGATGACAAGAATGAAAAAGGTGAATTTAGAATTACCGCAAAGAGCGAACAAGAGATCAGAAAAAGTGCACTTGAAGAAATTTTCGGGAAATTAAAAAAATCTGGAAAAGGTAATCATAAGACCAATTTTACAGGCGCGGGTGATGAGATTACCTCAGACTATCGAGAATTTCAATTTGGAGATTCTTTAGAGCAGATCGAAATGACTGAAAGTCTGCGAAATGCCCAAATTAATCACGGACTCAATGACTTGATGCTCACGGAAAATGATCTGGAAATCAGAGAGCGTGAGTATAAAACACAAACCTCCACAGTACTGATGATCGACATCAGTCACTCAATGATATTGTATGGAGAAGATCGAATTACACCTGCAAAAAAAGTAGCAATGGCGCTGGCAGAGCTAGTGAAAAGGAAGTATCCCAAAGACACATTGGATGTCATTGTTTTTGGAAATGACGCATGGCAAATCGAGGTTAAAGACTTGCCTTACCTCAACGTCGGTCCTTACCATACCAATACGGTAGCTGGACTAGAGCTTGCCATGGATTTGCTCAGACGGAGAAAGAACAAAAACAAGCAGATCTTCATGATCACAGATGGTAAACCAACTTGTCTGAAGGAAGGAATAAAATATTACAAAAATAGTTTTGGGTTAGATCCTAAAATATTGAATAGGACATTGAATCTGGCTGCCCAATGTAGACGAATCAATGTGCCAATTACCACTTTTATGATCGCTTCAGATCCTTATCTACAGGAGTTTGTGCGGGAGTTTACTGAAGTTAACAACGGGAATGCCTACTACAGCAGTCTTCAAGGACTAGGCAATCTCATTTTTGAAGACTATAAAAAAAATAGAAGAAAAAATCTCTAAGGCCGTCGGCCCATTTAAAAATTATAATGAATTATCAAGACCTATCTGCTGAGCAGAAAATGAAGATTAGTACGCTGGGAGAGCTAAAGCAATCTGGCTACCAGCCAATATCCATAAAGGATGAACTGCGTGCCAATCTGATAAGATCGAAAAAAACCGGCGAGTCAACCTTTGAAGGAATTTGGGGGTATGAGGATACTGTAATTCCAGATGTGGAAAGAGCAATTTTGTCCAGACACAACATCAATTTTTTGGGGCTGAGGGGGCAAGCGAAAACACGCATGGCGCGCATGATGACGATGCTGCTAGATGAGTACATCCCTGTTATAAAAGATGCTCCCTTAAATGACGACCCGCTCAATCCGATATCAAAATTTGCGAGAGACAAAGTCCAAGAATTGAAAGATGACACCCCTGTTGGGTGGATGAATAGAAATGAGCGCTATACAGAGAAGCTAGCAACTCCGGATGTAACGATTGCAGATTTGATTGGAGATGTCGATCCAATCAAAGCAGCTAGTTTGAAACTTCCTTATTCAGACGAGCGGGTTATCCACTTTGGTCTGGTTCCACGATCTCACAGAGGCATTTTTGTAATCAACGAATTGCCAGACTTGCAAGCAAGAATACAAGTGGCCCTTTTCAATATTCTTCAGGAAGGCGATATTCAAATTCGAGGGTTTAAGCTAAGAATGCCATTAGAGGTTCAATTTGTATTCACAGCGAACCCTGAAGATTATACCAACAGAGGATCGATAGTCACACCTTTGAAGGATAGAATTGATAGTCAGATTATTACACACTATCCCTCTTCCATTGAGATTGGAAAGAAAATTACCGACCAGGAAGCAAACCTTACGGAAGCCCAAAAGGAAGGAATTGAAATTTTTGACCTTGCAAAAGACCTGATAGAACAGATTGCGATGGAAGCAAGAGATAGTGAATATGTAGATGCGAAGAGTGGCGTGTCTGCGAGGTTGACCATTTCTGCCTTGGAAAATTTAGTGAGCGCATGTGAGCGTCGTATGCTTATCAGTGGTGATGATAAGACCCATGTGAGATTGACAGATTTCATCGGTGTGATTCCGGCAATAACCGGCAAAGTAGAACTCGTCTATGAAGGTGAGCAGGAAGGGCCTGGGATAGTGGCCAACAATCTTGTTGGAAAAGCCATAAGGGCTCAGTTCATTAATTACTTCCCAGACCCGGAAAAAGAAAGAAAGAAGGAAAAAGGGAATCCCTACGAACAGTTGAAAGAGTGGTTTGAGAAAGGAAACATGGTGGATTTGACTTTTAATGCCAACGAGGAAGCGTACCAGAAAGAATTAAAGAGCATACCTGGCTTGGAGCAACTCGTGGAGAAATATCAGAAAACAAAACATGATGGCTTTAAGTACTTTTTGATGGAGTTTGCTTTATTTGGGTTAGCAGAATACAGCATGCTTAGCAAGCATCAGCTGGAGCAAGGTATGCAATTCAAAGATCTGTTCACCAGCATGTTTAACATGCCAGAGTTGGGGGACGATGAATGAGAAAGTCAAAGAAGTATTAAAGCTAATCCATGGTGGAGAATCTCAATACGTTGAGTTCAAAAAGAAGGCAAACCATCCCGAGAAAATAATACGTGAGGTAATTGCTTTTGCCAACACAGACGGAGGTCACCTTTTCATTGGCGTTAATGACAATGGCACACTTGCGGGTCTTAGATACCCAGAGGACGATGAGTTTGCGCTAACCAAAGCGATTAATGAATTGTGTAGACCCACAATTGATTTCACCGTAGAAATGGTTCAAATACGTAAGGATATTGAAATTCTACACTACCATATAAAGGAAAGCCAGCAAAAACCCCACTTTGCTTTTTTAAATAAAAAGCATCGCTATGGAAAGGCGTTTGTGCGATCCGCAGACCACTCCATTCAGGCAAGCTATGAGCTAAGACAAATATTGAAACGCAACGATCAAGATCATGCCCCGATTGTTTTTGAGGATAAAACGAAAGAACTCTTCAAGTACTTCGAACATCATCAGGGAATTACGCTATCTGAGTATCGGCAATTGAGCGGGCTGAATAAGAAGCTTGCCTCTAATAAGTTAATAAACCTTGCTTTATCTGGTGCTTTAAAAATTGAGCCAAAAGAAGGTGGAGATATTTTTATGCCAGCCAAATAATTTTACTCAAATTCCTCCTTATTCGCTTCTTTTTTTCAAGTGAAACTCCAATATTACGGTTGATCCTTATTGGAACTATAAACCACACTACTCGCATGGCTAAATCCAAGCAGAAGAAAATTTTCGTTCTCGATACATCTGTCATTTTGTTTTCCCACGATTCCATTCTCAATTTTGCTGAACACGATGTAGGGTTACCTATAACTGTGCTAGAGGAGTTGGATCAGTTTAAGAAAGGAAATGATACGAAAAATTTTGAGGCACGTGAATTTATTCGACTATTGGATCGATTAGCTAAAGACCATAGCCTTCAAGACTGGATACCTCTCAATGGCAAAAACAAGGGCAGCTTTAAGGTTATCATGGACTCGGATAGTACCATGGATGCTACACAGATATTCAATGACGGCAAAAACGATCACCGAATACTCAATGCGGCACTAACCGTAAAAGAACAAGAGCCTAAGCGAAAAGTTATTCTTGTCTCTAAGGACATTAATCTCAGGCTCAAAGCCAAGTCACTTGAGTTGCCAGCAGAGGATTACGAAACAGGCAAGATTAAAAATGTCAACACATTATTGACAACCGGGATGACCGAGTTGGAAGATATTAACTCTGAACACATCGATGAGCTGTTCAAAAAAAATGTAATCGATCGCAAGAAAATTTTAATGCGGAAAAAATTCCCGGCCAATAATTACTTCATTCTTAAGAGCGAAAAAAATTCTGTACTCGGTTATTACAATCCGACTGAAGATACCGTAGAAAAGGTTGAGAAGCAGGTGGTGTATGGGATTAAGCCAAAGAATGCCGAACAAACATTTGCCATGCATGCCATGCTCAATCCAAATATCAAGTTGGTAAGCATTAATGGAGTAGCCGGTACAGGTAAAACACTGCTTGCGCTGGCATCAGCATTGGAGCAACGAAGAAATTTTAAGCAGATTTACCTGGCCAGACCTATTGTGCCTCTGAGCAATAAGGACATTGGGTATTTACCTGGCGACATCAAATCTAAGCTTAACCCCTATATGGAGCCTCTCTGGGACAATCTGAAATTTATTCAACATCAATTTCGCGAAAACGACAAAGAGTTTACACGAATCACGGATATGGTAAACCAGGAGAAGCTGATGATTACACCTCTTGCCTATATTCGAGGCAGAAGCTTGTCCAATATCTTTTTCATCGTTGACGAAGCACAAAACCTGACACCACATGAAGTAAAGACAATCATTACCAGGGCAGGAGAAAACACCAAGATCATCTTTACAGGAGATATCTATCAGATTGACACACCATACCTGGATTCCCAATCAAATGGCCTTTCATACCTAATCGACCGAATTAAAGATCACCCGATGTTTGCGCACATTACACTAGAAAAAGGGGAAAGATCCGAGTTAGCCAACCTTGCAAACGATTTGTTGTAGTAGGGTTAAAATTGATTTAACTGTAGTAGAAGGAAAGTAATTGTTTTAATTATGACTTCTACCTACATAAAAACCCTCATGCTGATACTATTATTAGCGTTGTTCAATGCATGCGAAGATGATGGCATTGAGACTTCTGATTGTGATTCTGTAGTTACAGTAAATCCCGATAAAGTAAGAAATGGATCTAGTGCATTTTTTTCAATCATTTCAGCTTCTATAACTGGAAATTGCCTGGAGGTTAAGTATTCTTCTTCTGGTTGCGATGGCAAAAGTTGGACAGAAGAGATGGTCGCCGACGATCTAATCTTGGAGTCACTTCCACCCCAATTAGGTCTCAGGATGTTATTGAAGAATGAGGAAAGTTGTGCAGCGGTGTTTACCAAAACAGTGAGTTTTGATTTGACGTCTATTCAAATTGGTGACTATCGTGATTCTGGCATTAAACTCAACATCGCTGGCTTTGACCAACAATTGCTCTATACGTACGATAATGACTCCATTCTTGAAACCCAAATTCAGAAAAAATGGGATTTAGTCAATGTGAATGGAGGATTGGCTGGTGTTGATACAGATTTCTCAGCAGGTTCCATTACCTGGAATTTTGATGGGGGAAAGGTGACTATTGAAAATAATAACACCAGCAACGCCATATATGATGGACTTAAATCCGGTGTTTATGACTATTCCATTGGCGAAGAGAACGATCAAAAGACCTTAACAGTTGACGGACAAAACCTTGGTAACGTGTACATTCTCAACAAAGAACTAGTTGTAGACCAAAGAGCGGTAGACGGATTTCAAATTAGGTTCAAACAACATTCCACTAACTAGATTGTCAAACAATTCTTGTTCTTGAAGTGATATAGACAAGTAAAGTTTGTCATTGAACAACTTTGGAAATGACAGGGTCTTTATATTTGACCTATGCCATACATTGACGTAATTCAACCTGACCTAGCAGAAGGAAAACTAAAAGAAATCTATGAAGGGCTAATCGAGAGCCGAGGCAAGATCGCAGAAGTTCATAAAATTCAATCCTTGAACCCTGAATCAATCCTCAATCACATGGATTTGTACATGACCATCATGTTTGGGCACTCACCCTTGAAACGTGTGCACAGAGAGATGATGGCAGTGATTGTATCCATTTCCAATAAATGTCAGTACTGTCAAGTCCATCACCTGGAAGCTGTCAAAAATTTCTGGAAAGATGATGACAAGCTGGAGTCATTTCAAAGAGACTTTGAGAAGGCTCCTTTGAATGAAAAAGAACGAGCGCTTTGTCTGTTTGCAAGAGAACTAACAGAAAATCCAGAAAAATCACAAGAAGCAGGATTGGTAAATCCATTAAAAGAAGCAGGTTTTTCTGATCGAGAAATATTGGATGGCACATTGGTAGTAGCTTATTTCAACTTCGTAAACAGGATAGTTTTGGGACTGGGGGTTGACCTTGAAGAAAACCCTGGAGGATATAAGTACGAATAATGTATTACAGTTTAAATGCGGCGTTATGAAAAAGATTCTATTTGCAGCTTTCTTTTTGATCATTTTTAGTTCGTCTGCCACTCACATCCGGGGAGGCCAAATTCAATCTAAAATGATCGGAGCACGTACTGTTGAATTTACATTTATAGGCTACAGAGATATTGAAGGAGTGCCATTCGGACAAGGGATTTTCTATTTCGGTGATGGAGACATATACGGTGATGACAATACCGAAATTTTTGAATGGGAGGTAATCAGTTCTGGAAGTGATACTGAAATATGGTCATTCAAACTTATCCACACATACGAAAGCGCCAATGTTGTACAAGTTTCATACTCCGAGGATTTTAGATCATCTGACATTGTTAATGTTGTAAATTCTGTTTCTACAAGCTTCCATGTAGAGGCAATGATTACCTTCGACCCCCTGATTGGTATTACCAATTCTTCACCAACATTGATAGTGCCACCAAATTTCATTGGGGTTCTTAATGGAAAATTTACTTGGACTTTTGCGCACTCTGATTCTGATGGGGATAGCTTAACATATAAGCTAGTTACTCCGTTGCAAGCGCAAGATTTAATGGTGAATGGGTACTACCTGCCGAATAGATCAGATGGAGAAATAAAAGATGGAATATTTGAGTTAAATCCTTTTACAGGCAACCTGGTGTGGGACAAGATTGAAAAGCCCGGTAGTTACCTGGTAGCTGTAAAGGTTGAAGAATGGCGGAAAGTAAACGGAACAAGTGTTATAATAGGATATTCAGTATTGGATTTTGTGATTGATGTAAGTGATGCTCAATCACCCTTCATTGAATTAACAACACCCCCCTTTACATGCCTCGAGGAAGGTGAGAATTTTCAGGACAGTATCATTATCAGCAACCAATCAAACCTTGAGCTCGATTTCCAGTTTCTGACAGATATAGAAGCATTGAAAATAAACGGCATGACCGTCAACGATTGGAATGCCTCATGGATGGAAGATACTTTCACCGAAAGCCAAATTCAACTGAATCTGACCATTACAGCTCAAGAGTTAGAGGCAGTAGATAATTTAGGCCATATAATATTTGAAGTAAAGGGATATGTATCCACAGAGCAGATGAATGGCTCAGTAACTTATTCTACGAATCGACTGGTAGCTGTGGGCTGTGACGAAACCAATATAGTGCTTACTGTCCCGGATGAACCTGATTTTTGGACGGTAGATAGAGATGGTGTCGAAGTGGTATTTAAAGATAATGGACGGCACCAATTAGCTATATATAGCCTTGAGGGTGTGATGCTTAGACAGGTGAGTAATGAGAAATCCAGTAAAATAAATTTGGTTTATCCTTTTGTAGAAAATACCGTTTATGTAATCTTACTTCATTCATCTACTGGTATAACCACAAAAAAAATTCATTTTACCCCGAAGTTTTAAATTCAACTTAAATACATGATCAACCTCAAAGACGTAAGCAAGTTCATCGAATCAAAATACCAGCGAACCTTTATTTTGAAAGGCATCGATCTGGAGATTAAAGAGGGTGAATTTGCAAGCATAATGGGACCTTCAGGTTCCGGAAAGTCCACTTTACTTAACATCATCGGCATGCTGGACAAGCCATCAGAAGGAGAATATTACTTCATGGATGAGCCGGTACATAAATTACGAGAAAAGAGAATCTCTAGAATCCATAAAGAACATATCGGATTCATTTTCCAGGCATACCACCTGATCGATGAACTCACTGTGTATGAAAACATCGAAACACCTTTGATCTACAGAGGAATCAAAGGAAAAGAGCGTGCTAGCATGATTGCAGAAATGCTTGACAGATTCAATATGGTAGCTAAGAAAGATCTTTTCCCTGAGCAGCTTTCTGGAGGGCAGCAGCAGCTGGTTGGTGTGGTAAGAGCAATTATTGGAAAGCCGCAACTTCTATTGGCGGATGAGCCCACAGGAAACTTGCATTCTTCTCAAGGTGAAGAAGTAATGGATGTGCTGAAGCAGCTTCATCAGGAAGGAATGACCATCATTCAAGTGACCCACAACGAGAAATTTGCTGAGTACGGCACACGTGTCATCCAGCTGGAAGATGGCCGGGTGATGGATTAAAAGCACGTTAGCTTTTATCGTGTCTATTTGGATAGTTTTTCGGACGTGAAGTCCGATTGAATGTAGTGAAAATAATGAAAGAGGCTCCCATGGAGCCGCCTACTTACACCCGACGGGTGCTCTCTTTTTTAGTGCTCTTTCAAAAAGATCATAACTCTATTCTTCTCTTTTCACAAGTCGAAGCGTTGCTTTTACGTTTCCTTCAATGTCTTTTAATTTCATAAAATATATCCCATTGTTCAAAGCGGATATTTCAATTAAAAGCGCATTTGCCGTTTTTTGTAACCGACCACCCGTGTCATAGATTTCTACATTGAATATTCCCTCATTAGCTTTTATGTGAACCCAATCGGAGGCAGGATTTGGGTAGATGTTAAATGAGGTATTATCAAGAATTCCTAAGACTTCATTGACGGTCAGTGTGCCATTTTCCGCTAGTATGCTGTAGTTATTATCAGAGCTGCATTTTACAACTATTTCATAGATTCCTGACATTGGTTTAGGGCCTACATTCAAAACTGAAACTTCGGGTAACTCATCAAGAACTCCTTCTTCTTCATCATTCACAAATCCGGAATAGGTGAGCGTGTAAGAGGTGGGAAGCACCTCACCCTCATTGATGGTTAGGTCATCTGCTTTAATTGTCAAAGGAGCTTTTTCTATGGTTAGTTGAGTCACTACTTCCAGAGCTGGTTTATAGTTCGAGTTACCCTCCTGATTGGCCGTTACTATGGTCGTCCCTGCATGAAGGAAGGTCATCGTATTTCCGGAAATTTCAGCAAGACTTTCATCCTGAACCTCATAGATAA
Source organism: Ekhidna sp. (assembly GCF_039940915.1). Classification (GTDB taxonomy): domain Bacteria; phylum Bacteroidota; class Bacteroidia; order Cytophagales; family Cyclobacteriaceae; genus Ekhidna. The sequence continues at coordinate 2,051,846 of NZ_JBDVFO010000002.1, read as the reverse complement.
TTTGTAATCCTGAGCTGGTAGTTCCCGTTAGTACAAATGCTTCATTTCCGTAAGTCTGCATTGGGATTGGATCAAATGTGATGGTCTGACCAAGTTTAGCTACTATCAATTTTCGTTGTTTACTGGCGTCATTGTAATTGTCATCTCCGTCCTGATGAGCTGTAATTGTGGTTTCACCTGCTCCAGCAATGGTGACCATATTTCCACTGATTGTTGCAATATTTTCGTTGGAGCTTAGATAGTTTATTGAGGCTTCGGAATCTACCGTTGCGTTAAGCTGAAAAGGATCATCTCCAAATGTTTTAGACGGCAACTCATCAAAAGTGATTATTTGATTGGCTTTATTAATGATCAAAGTCTGTTCTGCACTTGCCGCAAGATGGTTTTCGTCTCCTTCAACTCGAGCTGTAATTGTGGTTTCACCTGCTCCAGCAATGGTGACCATATTTCCACTGATTGTTGCAATATTTTCGTTGGAGCTTAGATAGCTTATTGAGGCTTCGGAATCTACCGTTGCGTTAAGCTGAAAAGGATCATCTCCAAATGTTTTAGACTGCAACTCATCAAAAGTGATGGATTGTATACAACTTGATACTTTTTCGTCACCGGAGAAAGTCCAGTTTTTTACCGAAATGAGTTGCTCTCTAGCTTCTGTTCCTACGCAATATTGGAGCCCTTCAGCACCCAAATTCAGATCACGGTTTACTGTTTGCAAAGCCCATCCCTGTAAGGTTTTGTCGTAGTTGGACAAGGACATTCCAGTGTTGTCAAGCATTCTCGAAACGTTGGTTACAGAGGTCATATCCCAGTCTCTCAAGAATTGATCAAAACTGGTTGCCCCTGAAAACATTCTATTCATATCAGCTACTCGTCCTGTATTCCAGTTGAGATGTTGATTGAAGCTAGTTGCAGATTCAAACATGAAACTCATGTTTGTCACATTTGACACCTCCCAGGAACTGATGTCTCCATTAAAGCTATTTGCGAAAGAAAACATTGAGCTCATATTGGTTACGTTTGATACATCCCAATCCTTGATATCTCCATTAAATGCTGTGCCAAAAAACATGTAACTCATATCGGTTACATCTGACACCACCCATTCACTGACGTTTCCCTGAAAGCCAAAGGCTCCGGTAAACATATAGCTCATGTTCCTTACTTTCGAAACATTCCAGTTACTGATGTCACCGTTAAAAATACTTGCACCCGAAAACAATGAACCCATGTGGGTTACATTTGAAACATTCCATTCGCTGACATCTCCGTTAAATTTTTTTGTGCCAGCAAACGTCGAATTCATGTTGGTTACATTTGAAACATTCCAATCATTCAGATCTTCTATAATGAGATTTATTGCTCCCCAAAACATGTAACTCATGTCTGTTACATTTAACAAGTCAGGGGCATCTGAAGCATTGACGACAAGATTTTCACATCCCGAGAAGGCGTTTTCCATAGAGGTCCATGCTATATCTCCCCATTGTTCTACACTAAGAATCTTAGATTTGTCTCCCTTATCATCGAAATAGATTCGGGGAAAATCTCCCGTAATGTAAACCCTGTAAGTCCCCTCATTTTCAAATCTGATGATGTGATTTCCTGTAATATTTGAATCAGTCCCTTCATTGCCCTCATCTCCGGCCAACTTCCAGGAAATGCTGTAGTTATAGCCCAGCGACGGGTATGTGGGAATGGTGATTTGGTCACCCACAGCATCACTTTGCCAGGTAGTTATAAATGACCTTTGACCAAGTAATGATGATAAGCTCACAAAAAATAGCGCTGAAGTAATTATAATTTTCCACATAGAATTATTTATTATGAAATTCAAAAACTATCGACTTTTAGCATCGACGAACTCTTGAAAAGCAACTTAATTCTGGTGGAAATTTGGAAACAAGCTGTCCTAAAGGCAGATGAAAAATCATATGGCCTTAAGTAGGAGTTAAAAAAATCTAGGTGGATTTAGATTAATATGAAATGCTTGTGCAAAGTAACCGCTCTTTTTTAAAAATAAAAAGAAACTATATTTGGATTTATAGAAGATTAATTTTAATAAAACCAACCTAGCCATGGAGATGCCAGATTATTTAGAACGCTTAATTCATACTGTAAGTGACTCCCTCCCAGGAGTGGTAGGTGCAGTAGTTGTACTGATTGTAGGATGGCTATTTTCCATACTGATAAGGAAAGTAGTGCATAGCTTGATGAAAAAGACTGAATGGGATGAGCGTTTGCTTGGAAACACCATCGTAGATACCAATAAGTTCATTGCGAACTTGGTTTACTACGTACTCATGCTCATAATTCTACTGATTGTTCTAGAAATGCTCGGAGTGAGCTATGTGCTGGATCCAATTAGAAACATGCTCAATGAGTTTCTGGGCTTCATACCAAACATTCTTGCTGGTATGGCCATTATTTTCATCGGCTATATCATAGCGAAGTTTATCTCAAACCTAGTAAAGATGGCAGGAAGTTTCTTCGACCGCCTAGCCAACAACATGGGATTCAAGGAAACAGACAAGTTGGTGCATTTCATTCAGCAAGTGGTTTTCATTGTCATATTTATTCCATTCATCATTCAAGGGCTCAACGCTCTCCACTTGGAGGCAATTACTAATCCTGCAAACAATGTCTTACACCAGATGTTGGATTCGGTTCCAAACATCATAGGCGCAGTGCTGATCATTTCGATTTTTGTAGTCGGAGGAAGATTCATTACCTCTTTTGTTAAGGACCTACTAGCCAATGTTGGTATGGATACACTGGTGGAGAAACTTCAACTAAAATCAGTGCTGGGTCAGCAAAAGTTATCGTCCATTGTTGCAAACATCATTTTCTTCTTCATGGTGTTTTTCGGCGTGATTTCAGGGGTGGAAATGTTAGGTCTCGATCGGTTGGCGGAAGTTCTGCATACCATCCTTAATCTTTCAGGAAACGTGCTCTTCGGCTTAATCATCTTGGTGATGGGCAATTTCCTCGGATCAATCATCTACAAGTCAATGAGTGGCTCCGACAATGCCTTTGTAGCAGGAATCGCCAGAGTAGCCATTATTGGCCTTTTCTTGGCAATTGCTTTGCGAACGATGGGCATTGCAAACAGCATAGTTGAACTGGCATTTGGATTAACCCTTGGAGCTATTGCGGTAGCTGTGGCTCTGTCCTATGGATTGGGTGGCAGAGAAGCAGCTGGTAAGCACATGGAGCAAATCCTCAAGAGATTTCAGAATAAGAAATAGGTAAAATTAGACCTGTAAAAAAAGAAAGCCCCAATGCGAATGCGTTGGGGCTTTTAATATTATTAGGAGAAGCAGGATATCAGAATTGGTTCATACTTTTTGCCAAACTTAGCATAGCACCACTCTTTCAATTCATACACTTCATCCGGTATTAATGCCTTGATTGCTTTGCGAAGTTCCTTCTCGAAAAGCCGTTTATCAAAGCTTACTTTCGATAAAATAGTTTTGAAGTACTCTAACATGTGAATAATTGTTAATGACCAAACCCACACCTTAAATTTGGCGTTGGTTTAGCTAATGATTAATTAACATTTTTTTTGAATAAAAATTTGCGGCCATTTGAAATCTGTTCTTAACATAGCAACAAAATTTCAAATGCATTGAAATACAATATACATGAAGTTAACGAACAAGTTTTGGATAGGTTGTGCTGTCATATTAGTATCTGCTACAAATATTTTCTCTCAGGATGCTTCCATCAAAATTGGACAAAATGAGATAGGAATTAATCAATATTTCACCATTAGCATACAGGTAGAAAACGATAGACTGAAACAATACAGTGACTTCCCATCCATAGAAGGATTCATAAAGCGGGGGACCTCTTCATCTACCACGACCAACTATGTAAACGGTAAGATGTCTTCTACGCAAAGCCTCACTCAAAATTATCAAGCCACTGAGAAGGGTACTTTTCTTCTTGAGCCATTTTTCATTTCCATCAATGGCAAGGATGTGAAATCAGAAGGTGTGCAAATCGTAGTAGGTGAAGCAGTGCAGAGGCAAGCAAGAAGAAACGCTGGAAGAGACCCTTTTGAGGAATTTTTTGGGGATAGATCAGAAACAGACGAGTTTGTAGATATCAAAGCAGATGCTTTTGTTGCTCTTTCATTAGATAAAGAGGAGGTTTATGTTGGTGAGGGATTTACTGCTACGCTTGCTTTTTATGTTGCGGAATCCAATCGTGCAGAGATGCGCTTTTATGATTTAGCCAACCAAATTACAGAAATAGTAAAGACGGTAAAGCCACCAAGCTGTTGGGAGGAAAACTTCAGCATTGATCAGATTTCTGGAGATCCTGTAACGATAAGAGGTAGAAATTATACGCGATATAAAATCTATCAGACCGCATACTATCCGCTTACACTGAAGAATATAGAATTTCCCTCGATTGGTTTGAAGATGATCAAGTACAGAGTGGCGAAAAACCCATCTTTTTTTGGCAGAAACAGGCAAGAGGATTTTGAGACCTTTTACTCAAAAGAGAAATCTGTGAAGGTGAAAGAGCTTCCTCCGCATCCATTGAGGGATCAAGTGGCAGTTGGAGACTATCGCTTGGAGGAAAAGATTAGCACGGATGAATTAGAGACGGGTCAGAGTTTTACCTACAATTTCAATATCATAGGCGAAGGAAATGTAACATCCATTGAGCCTCCAACACCCGATGCAGCGAGTGATTTTGACTTTTATGCACCAAACGTAACACAGCAGGTCAATAGATCTGGAGGTAGAGTGCGCGGAGTGAAAAGCTATGATTTCTATGCCATCCCGAATGAACCAGGAAACTATAACTTAGAAGACTTTTTTTCGTGGATTTATTTCAATCCCAAAACTGACTCCTATGACACATTGAGCTCGGATTATTCTATTCTGGTTACTGGTGAAAGTCGCAAAAATCTTTCAATAGCGTCGAATGATTTAGGAGATTTCTATGATCAGATTGCAGATGCAGATAATGACCTAAAAGTGATTGATGGAAATAGTTGGATTACGATCTTACTTAATATCTTTATTGCTTTAACATTGGGCTTTACAGCTTATCTGCTGTTTAAAAAGACAGCTTAATTCATGAGTAGTACTTTCGGGAACATTTTCAAAATCACCTCTTTTGGTGAATCGCATGGTGCTGGTGTGGGCGTGATCATTGACGGATGTCCGGCTGGGATAACTATGGATGAAGTGTTCATCCAATCAGAGTTGGATAGGCGGAAACCGGGACAATCAAGGATCACGACACAGCGGAAAGAAGCGGACGGATTTGAATTTTTTTCAGGGGTTTTTGACGGAAAATCAACGGGAGCTCCTATTCATATCCTTATCAAGAATCAAGATCAGAAGAGCAAAGATTACGATCACATAAAAGACGCCTTCCGGCCTTCACATGCCGATTACACCTATCAGGAAAAGTATGGTATCCGAGATTACCGAGGAGGAGGGAGAAGTTCTGCACGGGTCACAGCTGGCTGGGTGGCAGCAGGAGCCATCGCTAAACTGATGATCAAAAAGCTGGGGATTGAATGCCTGGCCTACGTTTCGCAAGTAGGAGACTTGAGATTGTTAAAGACGTACAAAGAACTAGACCTTACCAATACCGAATCCAATGACGTCAGATGTCCCGATTCTGATATGGCTAAGCAAATGTTTGAGTTGATTGATCAGGTTCGGAAAGAAAGAGATACCATCGGTGGGGTTGTCACCGGGGTAATTTCAGGGGTGACAGTAGGTTTGGGCGAACCACTATTTGATAAGTTAAATGCAGCACTCGGTCATGCAATGTTATCAATCAATGCGGTGAAAGGATTTGAGTTTGGAAGCGGTTTCGCAGGTGTCAGTATGAGAGGCTCTGCTCACAATGACGTAATTGAGAATAGTGAGGGAGGTATTCGAACGAACACAAATCATTCAGGGGGAATTCAAGGAGGGATATCCAATGGAGAGGACATTTATTTCAATGTGGCTTTCAAACCTGTCGCAACGATCATGCAAGATCAACCCTCCGTAGACAAAAATGGGAATGCAACCACGGTGAAAGGAAAAGGGCGCCATGACCCCTGTGTAGTCCCACGAGCAGTCCCAATAGTAGAGGCAATGTCGGCACTAGTTATGGCAGATTTCTATTTATTAGCTCAAACCAATAAATTACGAGGCTAATACAACATTAAAATTTCTTTGAACCCAACTTTCCCAAATGATTAAAAGGCTCCCCCTCCACACCAAAATCTTAATAGGAATGGCACTGGGACTTGGATTTGGTATGCTTTGCATCCAGTTTCCTTCCATGTCAGGATTTACCATAGACTACATCAAACCGATTGGAACCATATTCATTCGTGGGTTGAAAATGATCGCTGTACCTCTTGTACTCGCTTCGTTAATCATAGGTGTTGCAAATATTGGCGACATCTCAAAACTCACACGAATGGGTGGTAAGACGCTATTGATTTTCATCGTCACAACTATCATCTCCATTACCATCGGTCTTTCGATTGTTGCGATTGTAAAACCCGGACATAAATTGCCGGAGGCAACAAGAACTAACCTGATGGAACTCTACAATTCCAATGCTGCTGGGAAGATTGATTTTGCGGAGCAAGTAAAAACGAGAGGCCCGCTTCAGCCATTGGTAGACATGGTGCCAGACAATATTTTCATGGCGGCAACTAACAATGGAGCCATGCTCCAAGTGGTGTTCTTCGCGATCATTATTGGTATAGCGATGTTGCACGTTCCTAAAGAAACAAATGCGCCTGTTATTGCCTTTTTCAATGGATTCAATGACATCATCATCAAAGTTGTGGGGTTTATCATGCTCATTGCACCCTACGGCGTTTTTGCGCTCATTGCCTCACTCATGATCGAAATTGCAGGAGACGATCCTAGCAAAGCATGGGAATTATTGTATGCATTGCTTTGGTATTCAATGACGGTGATTGGTGGCATGCTTGTCATGATGCTGGTGGTCTATCCACTGCTTCTAAAGTCTTTCACCAAAATCAACGTACTGGATTTCTTCAAAGGAATGCGACCGGCAATGCTACTGGGTTTTAGCACCAGCTCCAGTACCGCAACACTTCCAGTTACGATGGAACGCGTAGAAAAGCATTTAGGCGTATCCGAAGAGGTGAGTAGCTTCGTTCTGCCTTTAGGTGCTACTATTAATATGAATGGGACAAGCCTCTATCAGGGCGTATCTGCCATATTTATAGCACAAGCTTTAGGGCTAGATTTATCCCTTAGTTCACAGTTAATGATTGTGCTTACTGCGACACTCGCAGCAGTCGGGACAGCTGGGGTCCCGGGAGCAGGGCTTGTGATGCTGGTAATTGTTTTGGAGGCAGTAGGTATTCCAGCAGCAGGTATTGCGCTTATCATGGCACCAGAAAGAATTCTAGATATGGTTCGAACCATGATAAATATTAGTGGTGACGCGACGGTTTCTGTTGTAGTTGCTGCAACTGAAAATGCAATTGATGAAGAAGTGCTAAAAGAGCACGTAAACGATTAAAAACTCAATGAAAAAATTACCTCTACATACCAAAATAGTCATCGGACTAGTATTGGGTACTATTTGGGCATTTGCCTCGAGCTACCTCGGCTGGAATGAGTTTACAATTGATTGGATTGATCCATTCGGAACGATATTCATACGCTTGCTGAAGTTCATAGCCGTCCCTCTGGTTCTTTTCTCCATTATCAATGGAATTTCCGGCCTGAGTGACGTTTCCAGTCTAGGGAGATTAGGAGCAAAAACGGTATCGGCTTACATGATCACTACTTTCTTAGCCATTGGAGTAGGATTGCTTTTTGTCAATGTCGTAAAACCTGGTTCGCACATTGATGATACTCAGCGTATAAAAAATAGACTTTCATACGAAATATGGCTTCAGGATAACAACATGGGGCTGTCTCAGGACGGTCAATCCTTTTTGTCAGATCCTGAGTATAGCAAATACCTTACAGATGCTCAGGCTGAACGCGAGATGTCTGAGGAAGAACGGCATAATCTTGAAGATAAGATGGCTAAAGCGGAGGAGACCAAAGATAGTTCTCCGCTAAAGTTTGTTGTGGACATGGTGCCCGAAAACATCATCCTTTCTATTTCCAATAATCAGTTGATGCTTCAGGTAATCTTCTTTGCAATCTTCTTCGGGGTGACCATTGTTTTGTTACCTAAAAACACCGTAGCGCCTGTTGTAGCCTTTGTGGAGAGTGTCAATTCAGTATTTCTCAAAATGGTGGATATTGTCATGAAAGCAGCACCATTTTTCGTATTTGCCTTGCTTGCAGGGGTAGTAGCGAAGATGGCAGATACGCCTTCTGAAGTTTTTGAAATCTTTCTTGGACTAGGTTCATATTCCCTCACCCTCTTGGGCGGTCTTTTCTTTGTGATTTTCATCATGTATCCATTGATTTTGAAATTGTTGGTGAAGGGGTTTTCCTATAAAGATTTTTTCAAAAAAATGAGTCCCGCACAATTTTTAGCTTTCTCTACAAGCTCTAGTGCTGCAACACTTCCGGTGACTATGGAGTGCGTTGAAAAAGGGCTGGGAGTGCCTAAGAAGATATCCAGTTTCGTACTACCTATTGGTGCAACAGTAAACATGGATGGGACAAGCCTTCATCAGGCTGTTGCAGTTATTTTTATGGCGCAGCTTCATTTTATAGATCTGACCATTGGTCAGCAGCTCACCATTGTTTTAACAGCTTCTCTTGCATCCATTGGGGCCGCAGCAGTACCGAGTGCAGGATTGATTATGATGATTGTTGTATTGCAGTCCGTAGGTTTGAATCCGGCATGGGTAGCTATTATCTTTCCTGTAGATAGATTTTTGGATATGTGTAGAACGGTAACCAATGTTACTGGTGATGCTACTGTCGCTACACTGATCGCTAAATCGGAAGGAGAACTACATACAGAGAATTAAGTAAGCATTGCGTAAGAAATATAGATGGAAAGGCCCAATGCCAAGACTGTGAGCGTTCCAATGAATATGGACACTTGCATTCGTTTGGTAACCATAGCTTTGTGATTTAGGGTGATAAATAACGATTTGGAAGTATGGTACCTATCTAACGCGAAACCATTGCCCTACTTCCGAACTTTTCTACGAACTTTGTAATTGTATTGCTAAACACATTGAATATGCAGACAACTGAAGCGCCGAAGGCCATCAATATCTATACAGAAGCGAACCCGAATCCCAATTCATTGAAGTTTGTTGTGAACTACATGCTTATGCCTGAGGGGATAAGTAGAGACTTTCCCAATCCGGGGAGCACCGGTGAGGCACCCCTTGCAAAGGCGCTTTTTGAACAATTTGATTTCGTAACCGGGGTTTTTTACATGAGCAATTTCATTACAGTTACGAAGAAGGAAGAAATAGAATGGTTTGAGGTAAAAGCGCGAGTGCAGCAATATATCAAGGATTTTCTCCTGGAAGGAAAAGTAATTCTTACAGAAGAAATCAAAGATGATCTTGATCAAGAGCTTACAGGAAACGATGCTGAAGCTAAAATAAAAGGCGTTTTAGAAGAGTATATCAAGCCTGCTGTTGAAATGGATGGAGGGGCAATAAAGTTATCTTCTTATAAAGATGGAGTAGTTACTGTTACGTTGCAAGGCTCATGTAGCGGCTGTCCTTCTTCTACGATTACGTTGAAAAATGGCATTGAAAATCTTCTTAAAAGAATGGTGCCGGAGGTGAAAGAAGTAGTTGCTGAAGAAGGCTAATATTTAGTCGGCAGGCCAGTCAACCCTACCTTTTCCCTATTTGTTAAAACTCTCGATATTTGCCTGAGAAAGGATTGGATTACTTACCAGAAGCGTATCTGTTCCAATTTCAATAGAATTGTTCTTCCAACTATATTGAGTAGGCTCTATTGATTTGATAGGTAATCCACTATTTATCAGCGTGAACGCAACAATCTGAATATCCTCAATACGTACCTGACTCCCATAGTACAAAACATTACTCCCCAAGCCAGTGGTTTCGCTAGCTTCCTTTTCATGAATATAGTAGCCTAGTTTTCTAAGTGAATAAACCTTCTCACCGTCTTTTTCATGCTTGTAGTATCTAATAACCACATCTTCTCTCAATTGACCGGAGGGAAGATTTGCAAGGATGGGAGCCAAATAGTTATCCGTTAAATCATCCAGGCCAGCATATGTCGCAGAGTTCGTCTCGTCTGTTGATTCTACTTCTGATTGAGAACTTTCAAACGCATCTTCATCTGCGCGCGCTTGTTTGGGTGAAAATTCTTCGCTTGATGAAATCGATGTTGTGTCCGAAGAATTTGCTTCATCATTTTCTATTTTGGTATCTTCTACTTTTGCATCAGATTCTTTTTCTGCTGTTTTAGTGGAATAATCCGAAAAACTTGATTCTTTATTCTTTTTGTATTGCTCAACGTCGAAGGCAGTAACCTGAATAAGTTTAATCATTCCAATGAAAACGAGCGCCACAATGGCATAGACTGGATATTTACCCATTAGCAATGTAGAGATTTGGTTGCATCAAGTTAACTAAAATACTAATGGGGCACAAAAAAGCCCTCATCTGAGCCACGCTCAGTGAGGGCAATGAAAATGTATTATTAAGCTACTATTCTTAACTTTTCTTCCTGTTCAAATCAATTACAATAGGTGTCGCGATGAAAATTGAGGAATAGGTACCCACAATAATACCTACCAATAGAGCGAATGAAAAGCCCTGAAGTACAGCACCGCCAAATAGGAACAACACGATCACAACAATCAGAGTAGTGACAGAAGTGATGAATGTTCGGCTTATCGTATTGTTAAGAGATTCGTTAAAAACAGGGATAAGTTCAGAGCCTGATTTGATACCCATATTTTCTCTGATTCTGTCAAATACAACCACGGTATCGTTTATTGAGTAACCAATGATTGTTAGTATAGCGGCAACAAATACCTGATCTGCTTCAAACGATATTCCTAGCACATTTGCTATCGCAAAAGCGGATAATACAAACATGGTATCATGGAAAAGGGCAATGATTGCTCCAAGTCCAAATTGCCACTTTCTAAATCGAAATACGATATAAATGAAAATGCATATGAGAGCAAATATTGCAGACTTATAGGAAGAGTTTTTAATGTCATCTGCAATAGTGGCTCCTACTTTTGACGAGCTCGAGATTGTGAAGTTACCTTCAGCTAACTGTGCGCCATCTTCGATATAGGTTAGCCCTGTTGATTCCGACAATCCTCTAACGAGCTCAGTTCGTACTAGTGCATCAGCTTCGTCACTTTCATCATCAATCTGGTAAGATGTCGTGATCTTCAAAATATTATCCGCACCAAAAGTCTTTACTTCTGTTCCTGCATTTTCGAAGTAATTCCCCAGTGAAGTTTTAATTTCAGTTGGACTTTTAGCCTCATCAAATGTGATAACATATGAGCGACCTCCTTTAAAGTCAACACCCAGTGTAATACCCTTCACAATCATGGCGACTATGCCAATACTGATGAAAATGGTACTGAAAGCGTAAGCAAGTTTTCTTTTACTTAAGAAATCAAAATTCAGATTGGCAAGTGCATTTCTAGAAAAAGCATTTGCAAACGAAAGTTTTGAATTGTCACCCTTCTTTGAGAATGCCTCCACAACTACACGTGTGATGAATACGGCGCTAAAGAATGAACAAACAATACCAATCATCAATGTGATTGCAAACCCTTTTACAGGTCCCTGTCCTAAAGTGAAGAGGATTAACCCTACAATTAATGTAGTCACGTTTGCGTCGAAAATAGACCAGTATGCTTTGGAGTAACCTGATGAAATAGCAGCTTTTAGCCCTGATCCATTTCGAAGTTCTTCTTTTATTCTTTCAAAAATCAGCACGTTTGCATCAATGGCCATACCAATTGTAAGCACGATACCTGCAATACCTGGCAATGTAAGTGAAGTGCCAAACTGAGCCAGAATACCCATTATAAAGAATACATTGAAAAAGAGAGCAAGATTGGCGATCAAACCACCTTTTGCATAGTAAACCACCATAAAAATGATCACGATGACTAAACCGATAAGTATTGAATTTAGCCCCTGATCCTGAGCCACTTTACCAAGCGTAGGCCCTACTACTACATCTTCTACGATAGTGGTAGGTGCAGGAAGTGAACCAGCTTTTAAGATGTTCGCCAGGTCTTTTGCTTCATCGATCTGCTGGAAACCACCCGAAATCGAGGAACTTCCATTGGGAATTTCACCTCTCACATAAGGAGCAGAAAAAACATAATTGTCAAGGACAATGGCAATTCGTTTACCGATGTTTTCTCTGGTCATTTTCCCCCAGGTTCTAGAGCCTGAAGCATTCATTTGCATGGTTACTTCAGGTTCTGCACGCTCATTAAGCGATGCAGACGCATTTGAAATGGTCTCCCCTGTAAGTGAAGCTTTACCACTTCTGTTGGTTCGGATCGGGTAGAGCTCTAATAAATCTGGCCCGGTAAGATCTTCACCTTTTTCTTTGGCCTGGACATCCCACAAGAATTTCATTGTTGCGGGAATTCTAGCTTGCACATCATCGCGCTCCAAAATTCGATTGATTTTGGCTGTGTCTTTTACATTATAAATAAGACCACCAAATTGCGGCGCATTTACCATCAAATCAAAGAGTGGAGAATTTCGTGTGGTGATCAGAGAATCAAGTCTTGCTCTTTCTAATGAATCCTCTGCGCTTGTGGCTAAAGAATCTGAATCATCACCAGTCCCTAATAGAGCCGTGATATCATCTTTGGCTTGTTGCTCCTCTTCTGTTATTTCCAGCGTAGAAGGACTATTCTTCATCTCTTCTACAATCAACTGATTTATTGAGACAAGGACAGGCGCAACTTCTTGCTGCTCATGTACCTCCCAAAATTCAAGCTTGGCTACACCTTGAAGAAGTTTTCTAACTCGCTGAGGATTATCTACACCTGGTAGTTCAATCTGAATTCTTCCGGTACCTTGTAGTCGCTGAATATTTGGCTGTGAAGTTCCGAATCTATCTATTCTGGTTCTTAGAATATTGAAAGATCTATCAATGGCACTTTCAACTTCAGTATTGATAATATCAAGAATTTCTGAGTCCGTGCTTTGAAGGCTAATTCTTCCTCTATTTGCTGCAGTAGCAAAAACTTGTGCCAATTCTTTTTGTGGTGCGCGTTCTTTGAACACACGGTAGAACTCACTCACAAAGTTTAGCTGAGTTCCTTTTACATTTTGCTTAGCTTGATCAAGCGCGGCGATAAAATCTGCGTCACCGCTATTTCCACTTAACCCTTTCAGTATATCAATAGGTGATACCTCAAGCGTAACATGCATTCCACCTTGGAGGTCAAGACCCAGGTTTAGCTCTGTTTCTTTAATTTCCTTGTAGGTATAGTTGATACCGAAAAGGTCATAAACAGGCTCATTCCAAATGGAATCAAGGTATCGCTGTTTCTCTGTAGCATTCAATGTGCCATCCCCGGTTTGGGTTGCTGAGACGGCACCTTTTTGAATGTTTTGAGAGATGTATGTGAATGACAAATAATAGATACAGAGCAATGAGATCAGTATCGTTAGGAATACTATAAATCCTTTGTTTTTCATGATTATAAAGTTTAGCTCACAGTTGCGAGCCTTTTGATTTTAAAATTGTAATTAATTTGAGAAGGAGAAGTGAACGCTACTCAGGGTGCATTTGGCGATATAATCTGCCGGAAAAGTATTTTGAGTGCTTTTTGTGTAGATGGTAGAATTAATTTTTCAACCGATATCTTTTCACCCTTCTGATGTTGAAAAAATACCTCAGTTAAAAGGTATGATTGATAGTCAAGATTTATTTGAATGGAAGAAGAGGGGACAGCTGCAACTTTGGACAATTGTTGAACTTCTTCTTTTTCTGAATCAGCTTGTTCTTGCCGATCAGTGTCCTGCGAAGGCACTATAACAGCTTGCGTCAGCACAAAAAGCGCTATAAATAAGCCAAATGCGACGTGTACTGTTTTCTTCGGTATGTACTTAGAAATCTTCAAAGTGCCGCAAATGTAGTAAAATCACTGATTAAGAAAAGTAGAAACCACTTTTAGTGCTACATCAAAATTATCGTGATTGGGAATGATTAGGTCTGCCCAGCGTTTGGAAGGCTCTATGTATTTATTAAAAGAAGGTGTTACATGATGTTCGTAGCGATAAAGAACATCATCTAAATCATACCCTCGCTCATTCGCATCTCTTATGATGCGTCTTTTCATCATAAGATAGTTTGGCGCCTCTACGTATAGTTTCAAATCCATGAGCTCTCTTAATTCTTCTACATGAAGAACGAAAATTCCTTCCACTAGAATGACGGGTTTACTTTCGACTCTGATGGTTTTAGCTTCTGAATCATTCTTGTTGAAAGTATATTCCTTGAAAGAGATAGACTCCCCATTGATCAACTTTTTCAGATCCTGAATGTATTTCCCATGATCGATGGATTCCAACCGATCAAAGTCTTCTATCCCCTCTGCGTCTTTCCTCTGTTTAGAAATATCTACGTAGTAGTTGTCCATGGAAAGAAGTGAAGCATCCTTAAGTTCGGCCATAAGGCTGTTCATAAATAGCGTTTTTCCGGATCCACTTCCACCGGTTATGCCTACGATGATTGGTTTAGCCATGGTTCAATTGTAGGTATTCTAGTAGCTTGTATATGGCCTTTGCTCTATGCGATATTTGGTTTTTGACCGTTTGAGTCAACTCTGCAAAAGTCTCATCATAGTTTGAGGGTTGGAATATTGGGTCATAGCCAAAGCCGTTACTACCTCTTTTTTCTGCCGCAATGATACCGTTGACGATGCCTTTGAATTGTTTTGATGCCCCTTTTTGATCAATGTAAGTGATCACTGTTTTAAATTCTGCTGAACGATCCGAGTGATTTGAAAGGCGGTCCAATAGCAGGTTCATGTTCTTGTTATCGTCGCGTTCTGATCCTGCATATCTCGCAGAATAAACACCGGGCTCACCATTGAGCGCATTGACTAACAGGCCACTATCATCAGCAAAAACAGGAATGGCGTATTTTTCAAACACATAATTTGCCTTCAGTTGAGAATTTTCCTCTAGCGTACTGCCGGTTTCGGGAATCTCATTTGTAACACCTAATTCTTTCAGACCAACAATAGAAATGCCTTCAGGCATGATTTCATTCATTTCCTTCACCTTATTTTCGTTGTGCGAGGCAAAGCAAATTTGCATGTTATTGTTTAGTAACCTCCGTAGGAAAAAATTCAAAGATCAAAACGGAATTTTCGGGTATAAGTAGTCCTCTACTTGCGGTTCCATACCCCAAGGCGGATGGCATGATCACAAGTGCGTGTCCACCTACATTCATTTTATTGAGTGTCGTTGATATGCCGTCGGAGAACCCTGGAACGAACTGACCATTGACAGTCCACCCGGAGGAGGTATAAGTAATTGTAAATGGGCTATAGGCTTTGGTAGAAGTGAATGTAGACGTAAACTTATCAGGGATATTTTCAACGTTTCTGATACTATCTCCTACTGCTTTGATGGAAGTGTCAAAAATTGAATCGTTCGTTAACATTCCATTATAGTCGAAAGTGACAATGTCACTTTCATCAATGTCCGTTCCTGTTCCTTCATTTAAGATTATATATCTGACTCCAAGATCTGTGGTTTCAAAATCAGTATATCCTCTCGCTTCCATGTATTCGGCGATCTCTGTACTATCTATTGCCAGCTGGATGTCTGGATCCACAAGAATTTTCACATTCCCATCCCCACATGATAGTAGAATAAATCCAACCAATATTGTTAAAAAACCTTTTCTCATCTTAATGATTTAATCACCTATTTCCACTAACTCTACGTCAAACACTAAAATTGAGTTTGCTCTTAAGATTGCACTTCTGTCTCTGCTGCCATATCCTAAAGTACTTGGAATGTATAACCTTGCTTTAGTTCCTTCATTAAATAGCGCAAATGCTTCATCCCATCCGTCAATTACCTCACGTTGACCCAAAGGGAAACTTATAGGGCCATAAGGCTCTCGTCTTGCATCATAAAGACCATTCTCTAGCGCAAATTCTTTATTGTTTGAGTCAAAATAGGCGCCATTCAGAATCCAACCCGTATAATTTACATTGACCCTTTGACCTTGAGTTGGTTTTGGACCACTTCCCTCTTGGGTAATAACGTATCTCAGCCCACTTTCAGTCTTTTCAGTTTCAATATTATTCTCGGAAAGATAATTGTCAATAATTTCATTGTCAATGATGATTTGTTTCGCCGCGGCTTCTTCTGCTTTTTGTGCCACCATTTCAAAATAACCTTCCTCGGTCAGCTGATCAACGTAACAAATTTGAAATTGAATTTTACTGTCTGGGGCTATGGAATCTGGTAGCGGTGCTCGAAAAGTTTTTTCGAACAACTCAGAGGCGACCAATTCGAAATCAACACTATCACCCGTATTTAGTTGGGTTAAAATAGCTAATAATTCACCTTGGTTTTCTATGTTATTCGGATCGATTTTTAGGGGCATTGGCTCCTCCGCATCCATCATTACTTCACCTTCTTCTGTGGTGTATTTGATGCGGAACATGGAAACCAAACTATCAACCGGGCGCTCTCCATCACCTTTTTGAAGGTAAGTAACAGTGGTGCCCCCTTCAGTTTCAAAAGAACTTGTTCCACATGCTGCAAGGGCAAGGGCAAGAATGATATATCCTAATTTTTTCATTTAACGCGTGTTTTTAAAATATCTTTTTCTATTAATGCTTTGAATTTTTGTTCAGTCTCTTCCAGAGAAAGTTCAGACATGCCTCCCGAGGCATTTTTGTGTCCTCCTCCACTAAAATATTCTTCCGCGAATTTATTGACAGCAAAGTCACCAACGCTCCTAAATGAGAGTTTTATTTCATTTTCTCTATCAATAATGATCGCAGCAACTACTATGCCTTTGATCGAGAGGGCATAATTCACCAAACCCTCTGTGTCTCCTTGCTTTAGTTTGAAGTCTTTAAAATCTTCTTCCTCAATTACGAAATAGGCTACACGAGAAGCCTCGATTACTTTTAATCTTTCAGCGAGCGCGTGTCCGAGGAATTTAAGCCGGTGCAAAGAATTTGTGTCGTAGATCAGCCGACTCACTTTATTCACGTCGGCACCTAAGTCTATAAGGTCCGCCACCATTCTGTGAACTTTTGAAGTGGTGGAATTGTGCTTAAAGGAGCCTGTATCTGTCATTACGCCAGCGTAAAGGCATTCAGCAATGTCTCTGGTAATTGCTTCTTTGCCGCTATAATCAGCGATTAGGTCAAATATGAGCTCGGCGGTGGCCGCAGACTTATCATTCCAGAAATCAAAGTCAGGTTCTATTTCTGGATTTAGGTGATGGTCTACCAATGCAACCTTTGCTGCAATCTGAGCAGCAACAACTTTCATGCTCTTGATTCTTCCAAATCCAGAAAAATCTAAACAAAATAAAAGTTCAGCTTCATTCAGGAGTTTGTCAGCTTCTTCTTTTGACTTTTCGTAGTTGATTACCAGTGAATTGCCTGGCATCCATTCTAAAAAGTCCGGATAGCTATTAGGCACTATGGTTTTGACTTCATGACCCAGATTGATCAAAAAATGATATAGCCCCAATGATGAACCCAGTGCATCTGCATCAGGGTTTGCATGGGTAGTAATGACGATCTTTCTTGGTAATTGTAAGAAGTCCTTTAACGACTGTATGTCCTCCATAAAAAATGCCCGAGGCGGGCAAAAGTGAACGGCAAAATTAGTAACATTTATAAAACAGACGAATACTGAGCAAACTCTTTAATATTCTCTTATTTTTGCGGCGAAATTTAGAAGTGAAAAACAAATACGAATAATGGCTGGAAAAAAGACTTTTACCATGATTAAGCCTGATGCTTTCGGAGCAGGTAATTCAGGTGCAATCATCAAAATAATTGAGGAAGCAGGATTTAAAATCGAAGCAGCTAAGCTGACAAAGCTGTCAGCGGAAAGAGCAGGTCAATTTTACGAAGTGCATAAAGAACGACCATTCTACAATGATTTGGTCTCATACATGTCTTCGGGAGCAATCATCGCGATGGTGCTTGAGAAAGACAATGCAGTAGAGGATTTTAGAAATCTTATTGGTGCTACCAACCCTGCAGAAGCAGCTGAAGGAACTATCAGAAAGCAATTTGCCACTTCGATAGAAGCGAATGCTATTCATGGATCTGATTCAGATGAGAATGCGGCAATTGAAGCAAATTTCTTCTTCTCTGCTACGGAGAGATTCTAAAAAGAAAATTATTATTGAAATGAAGCCTGCGTAGATCGCAGGCTTTTTTATTTTGTTTCAGGAACAGATTCATCCCTACGCTCAATCCAGAAGTTATTAAATCCTTCTCCCAGGGAGATGACAACTTGTTTGAGTTGAAGCAGTTCCAGAATGGATAGAAAATTGTAGATCACCAGAATTTTCTCAGGCTTTTCCTCGATCATTTCGGTAAAAGAGAGCTTCTTTCCATAAACGAGCCTTTCCATAAGCTTGGCTTTCTGTTTTTCAATCGTATAGGGATACTGCACCACTTTATGAACAGGCTTATTCTGCTCGAATTCATATCGCTTCATCACCTTTTGAAATACCTTCATCATTTTGTAGAGATCTAAGTCTTGCATTTCCGACTCTACATTGATGATTTCAGAAAGCTTTCTGACCTCTTTTTTAAGATTGCCGCGCTCTTCTCTATCTAGCCGATCAGCTTCCATCTCTACCAGGGTAGCAACTACCGATTTGTATTTTTTGTATTCCAGTAGATGTTTTACGAGTTCTTCACGAGGATCTACCTCATTGCCTTCCTCGTCTATCACCGGCCTTGGAAGTAACATTTTCGCTTTGATGCGCATCAAAGTGGCTGCAACCAATATGAATTCACTCGCCACTTCAACATTTAATTTTTCCAGATGCTCCAAGTAGTGCAAAAAATCGTTTGTGATTTTTGCGATAGGGATGTCATATATATCCAACTCGTCCCTCTCTATAAAAAAGAGAAGCAGGTCAAAAGGCCCTTCAAAGAGCTCAAGTTTTATTTCAAATTTTTCTTCATCAGCCACGACTCAAAATTACCTACAATATGGAATTTACCTTTGATTAATTTACCTTTCTGTCGAATGCTTAGTTTTGCAGACTGTCTTGATACACAGAGACGTTTTCCAAACAATCTGTACATGTAAAGCGTTTGGAAGAAATACTGAAAAAAATGGAGATTAAACCTGGACCTCTTTTAACAGATATTAACTCACCAGACGATCTGAAAAAATTAGATGTCAGGCAGCTTGCTCAAGTATGCCAAGAGTTGAGAGATTTTATTATTGACAATGTGTCTGTTTATGGTGGTCACTTTGGAGCTAGCCTCGGAGTAACAGAACTCACTGTAGCTCTTCATTACGTTTTCAATACACCCCAAGACCAAGTTGTATGGGATGTAGGGCACCAGGCCTATGGACACAAAATTCTGACAGGTAGAAAAGATTCATTTCATACAAATAGAAAATATAAAGGGATATCTGGCTTTCCGAAAAGAAGCGAGAGTGAGTTCGATACATTTGGCGTAGGCCACTCTTCTACCTCAATATCTGCCGCCCTCGGGATGGCAGAAGCTTCTCGACTTCAAAAGGATGCAGAAAAACAACACATTGCAGTGATAGGCGATGGCGCAATGACAGGAGGATTAGCCTTTGAGGCGATGAATCATGCAGGAGTGAGCAATTCTAACTTGCTTATCGTGCTGAATGACAACTGTATGTCCATTGACCCAAATGTAGGAGCGCTTAAGGACTATCTCACCGACATTACTACCAGTCAAACCTACAATAAGGTTCGTGACGAAATTTGGAAGCTTTTAGGTAAAATCAGCAAATTTGGACCTAATGCTCAAGATATTGCGGCCAAGGTTGAGAATTCCATGAAAGGCCTTCTGCTTAAGCAGAGTAATTTGTTCGAATCTCTCAATCTCCGTTATTTTGGCCCAATAGACGGGCATGATGTCAACCATATGGTAGACGTGATGGAGGATTTAAAAAAGATCCCTGGCCCAAAGATTCTTCACTGCCTAACGGTGAAAGGAAAAGGATATGAGCTTGCAGAAAAGGATCAAACACTGTGGCATGCTCCTGGCACTTTTGATAAAATCACAGGTGCGATCAACAAAAAGAAGCATGAGACTCCGCAACCACCAAAGTTTCAGGATGTCTTTGGACATACCTTGGTAGAGCTAGCGGAAAAGAATGAAAAAATTGTTGGTATCACACCAGCTATGCCTTCTGGATCTTCTATGAAGATAATGATGGAGGCTATTCCTGAAAGAGCCTACGACGTTGGTATTGCTGAGCAGCATGCAGTAACATTTTCAGCAGGACTGGCAACACAAGGAATGATTCCTTTTTGCAATATCTACAGTACGTTTATGCAGCGGGCGTATGATCAGGTAATACATGATGTGTGTATTCAAAATCTGCACGTTGTTTTCTGCATGGATAGAGCAGGAGTTGCAGGAGCCGATGGACCAACACACCACGGTGCCTATGACGTTGCTTATATGAGGTGTATACCGAACATGATTGTTTCGGCCCCAATGACTGAAGCTGAATTGAGAAATTTGATGTTTACAGCCAGTGAGCATAAAGGCCCTTTTTCTATTCGATATCCTAGAGGGACGGGAACCATGCCAGAGTGGAGAACCTCCATGGAAAGAATAGAAATTGGGAAAGGAAGAAAGTTAATTGAAGGTGAGGATATGGCTATTCTTTCCATTGGTCAGGTAGGCAACTACGCAATGGATGCCGCAGAAGATTTAAGAAAAGAAGGTATAAATCCGTCAGTCTACGATATGCGCTTCGTTAAACCACTTGATGAAGCAATGCTTCATGAGGTATTTAAAAACCATAAGTCGGTGGTGACAGTAGAAGACGGGTGTATCATGGGAGGATTTGGATCTGCAGTGCTGGAATTTGCTGCTGATCATAATTACAGATGTTCCGTCAAGAGGTTAGGAATCCCAGATCGAATAGTTGAGCATGGCGATCAGCCTCAGCTACATCGTGAATGCCAATACGATGCCCAAGCGATCAAAGAAGCTGTTTATCAGTTTATCACGCAAGGTGAGTCCGTGATCTAAAAGCTGATAGGTTCTCTTCGCTTAAGTCTCAATTGAGATAATTTTTGCTTACATTAAGCGTGTCTATGAGGGGTCATTCAACATTCACCACATTATTCTTCACCTTACTGCTGACGATTGTTTCTTGCAAGCAATCTTCGTCTAGCAAGGCCAGCAATACCCAATATCCAGAGAGAGAAGAATTTATTGTGAACCTTGATTTGGAAGAGATCAGGAAGAGAGGCTATATCACCGCAATTATGGACAATAGCTCAACGGGTCTTTTTGTCTATAAAGGCAAGACCATGGGGTATGAATACGAGTTGCTAAGAATGTTTTGCGAAGAACAAGGGATACAGTTGAGAATAAACATCACGCAAAATATAGGTGAAGGCTTCAATAAGCTTAATACTGGAGACGGAGATATTCTCGCCTACAATTTGACCGTTACAAAAGAGCGAAAAAAAAGGATAGCATTTACACATTATCACAATCTACAGCGGCAGGTCTTGATTCAACGGAAGCCTAAAAATTGGAGGAAGATGAAGCTTCATGAGATAGAAGCACAGCTAATTCGAAATCCTGTTGATCTTATTGGTAAGCAGGTTGTAGTAAGACCTCACTCTTCCTACTATGATCGAATGGTTAATTTATCTGATGAAATCGGTGGAGATATATTAATTGTGCCGGGAGATACCAATGTGGAGACAGAGACCCTGATTAAACAAGTAGCTGAGGGAAAAATTGACTACACAGTTGCTGAGGAGGATATTGCACTTGTCAATTCCACTTACTATCGAAATCTAGATATAAAAACTCCCGTTAGCTTTCCGACACAAATTGCCTGGGGAGTTAGGAAAAACGCAAAAGGACTCCAATCTGCATTGAATGATTGGATCGAGCGCATGAGAAAAACAACGGACTACTATGTTGTTTATGATAAGTATTTCAGAAGTTCCAAGTCAGCGTTGAGACGGTCAAGGAGCAAGTATTTCTCGATTCGAGGAGAGGCGATTTCTCCATATGACTCATTAATTCAGCATGCAGCAGATTCGCTGAAGTGGGATTGGCTATTGTTGGCTGCACAGATTTATCGGGAATCTAAATTTGATGAAAATGCGGAATCATGGGCAGGTGCAATTGGTCTGATGCAGGTCATGCCTAGAACGGGCAGAGAATATGGAATTAAAAATTTGTACGACCCGGTTCAAAACATTTATGCAGGACGTAAGCATTTGGCGTGGCTACAGAGACAATGGGAGAGAAAAATTGCCGATGAAGAAGAGCGATTAAAGTTTATTCTGGCTTCATATAATGTCGGATTGGGCCATTTACAAGACGCAGTGAGGTTGACAGAAAAGAATGGTGGAGATATTCAAAGTTGGGATGATGTAAGTGGGTATCTTTTGAAAAAGTCAATGTCAAAATATTTTAATGACCCGGTTGTTGAGTATGGTTACTGCCGAGGATCCGAACCAGTGGAATACGTTGTGGAGATTTTAGATATTTATCAGAACTACAAAGAAATTCTGGAGCAAGAGACTTCTGAGGAAACCATCATTCAATAGATAGCACGCTAACAAAAACCCCAAAGGTTACTTTCATAAAGTGTGCTGTTTGTTTTAAACAGTCCTATCTTTGGGGTATTAAAAGAAATCCACTTCAAACATGAAAAATCAGCATCAGATATTATTGGAAGAATATCATAAAACGAGAAAATCTGATATTTCAATTGATCAATTCACCTACATCCTTAAAATATATCCATCACTACTTGTATGCATGAGTGATGGTAAGTTGGATCCCGAAGAATGGGATGGGGTATTGAATATTTCCAAGGGGCTAGCTTTGTTATATCTGGATCAGATTCCAAATTCCAATGCTGAGCAAATCGAGACGCTTTTTCGAACAGAATTCCGGTATCTTCTGGAGAACATCGATAAGTGGGAGAAGAAATTTCTCAACACGCTCAAAAGCTACCTTGAAGAGCATCCAGGAGAAAAAGAATTTGTTTTCGAAGCGATGTATCTTTTTGCAAATGCTGCTGACGGAATAGCCCATGAAGAGCAGCGAACCATAGATCGATTGTCTAGCCGGCTTTCTTTAGAGCATTAAACCGCTCTATGATTTGCTGAAAGTCTATCTTGGACTCATCCAAAACCAATACCTCGTCCATTACTATCTTCTGAATTTTACCCAATCTGAGTGCCTCAGAGTAGGGAATGTCAGAGAAAGTGACCATGCTGTAGAGGGGAATCCAATCTTCTGGGAATTTCTCTTGAATTTGTGCTTCCAGCTTTTTTCTTCTAAGAAAGTCGGGGTGAGCAACATGGTCTCTCATCTCAAGAAAGTTGTGCAACGCCAATTCTGAAATAGCATCAGCATCTTTTTTACGATGCGTCGAATATTCAGGTAAAATTTCATCCCAATCCCAGCTCATCTTCTCTGCCATTTCAACAAACAATCGAACATCTTCAAAGCCTGAATTCATACCCTGACCGTAAAAAGGAACAATGGCATGTGCGGCATCACCCAGCAGAATACTTCTCCCTTTATACCAGGGCTTGCATTTCGTTGTGACCAACGAAGATGTAGGGTTATTAAAAAATTGTTCGGTAAGGTTGGGGATTAACTCTTGTGCATCCGCAAAGTACTTGGTGAAAAACCTGTCAACTTCCTCCTTATTGCTTAGAGATGAAAATGACGGACTTCCTTCGAAGGGAAAGAAGAGCGTACAGGTAAATGTCTTATCATTATTTGGTAGCGCAATTAACATGAAATTACCCCTTGGCCAAATGTGGAGATAATTAGGTTCAAGTCTGAATTGACCGTCAACAGGTTCTATTGCAAGTTCTTTGTACCCATGCTCGATGTAGTGCTGCGAAAAGTTGAATCGGTCATTCAGCGCTAATTTCTTTCGAATAGCGGAGAATGCGCCATCCGTCCCAATGATCAAGTCGGCATTAACAACCGTTCCATTTTCGAAAAAAACGGTATTAGAATCAAAATTGACATCACTGCATTTATGATCAAAATATACCTCCACACCTGCTTGCTCTGCACTTTCAATGAGAAGCTCATTGAGTTGAGCACGAGATACAGAATTGATAAACTGATCTTCTTTTCCATAAGACTGGAAGGTTAGGCCACCAGCTTCATCATGCATCATTCGTCCCTTCATAGGGATAAGATATGGCTCGATGGTCTCATAAACGCCTGCGAGTTTGAGTGGCGGAATGCCTCTGTGTGATAGCGCCAAATTGATCGATCTACCTTCTGCTATCTCAGATTTTCTAGGATCTTTTCTTTTCTCGAAAACCTGCACGGTAAATCCTTTTTGCTTCAAAATCACGGCCAATAGCGACCCGACAAGTCCTGCTCCAACAATGCTGATTTTATCCTTCATGGAGTATTGCCTCTTCTAAGATTGTAACAAATTTCACGGCATCAGAAAACGAATTATACAATGGCACAGGAGCAACCCTTATTACGTTTGGTTCACGCCAATCCAAAATCACGCCCTGATTTACCAAGAATTCAAAAACACTTTTCCCATGATTGATGAGAAATACAGAAAGTTGAGCTCCGCGCTCCGCGTGCTTCGAAGGTGTTATGATTTTGACCTGACCTTTAAGCACTTCAGAGTTTAGGATTAACTCTTCCATGAAATCCGTAAGCTTTATACTTTTATCTCTGAGCTTAACGATTCCCGCCTCATCAAAGAGTTTTAAAGAGGCAAGATGCGAGGCATGGGATAATATATTCACATTACTCAGCTGCCACCCATCTACCGTAGGTATTGGGTTTATTTCATTATCCATTTTGAAGCGCCCCTCCGCCTCATGTCCCCACCAACCGGATAGTCTTGTCAGTTCCTTATTCTCTCCATGCCTTTGATGAATGAATAACCCACCGACACCGCCTGGGCCTGAGTTTAGATACTTATAAGTACACCAAACTGCAAAGTCGACATCATGTGCATGCAATTGAAGGGGCACATTACCAACTGCATGGGCAAGGTCAAAACCAGCCTTCGCCCCAACAGCATGTGCCGCTTCAGTAATTGATTTTATATTGAAAAACTGACCAGTATAATACTGAACGCCTGGGAACATAACCAGAGCCAATTCGTCTCCAAGCTCTGATATTTTCGATACGATTTCTTCCGTACTTAGATAGTCTGAGCCATCCGCTGGTTCTAGTTCAATTAAATTTTCATTGGGATCAAAACCACTATTCTCAATTCTAGAATAAACGGCATAAAAATCAGAAGGGAATGCACCTCGTTCGATGAGAATCTTTGTCCGCTTACCCTTTGGCTGATAAAAAGAGGCCATTGCTAAGTGCAGGTTGGTAGTAAGGTTATTCATCGCCACTACCTCATTTTCTTGAGCGCCAACTATTTTAGCCAAAGAGGGTTTAGCGTTTTTATGATAGCTGACCCAGGGCTTGTCTCCAGTAAAGTGCCCTTCAACTCCTCTTTCCTGCCAGTTTTTCAACTCTTCATTGATGAATGAGGATGTATTCCTGGGTTGAAGTCCCAATGAATTTCCGCACAGATAGATGCAGTCTTTTCCATCCTTTTGAGGGAAATGAAACAGTGACCTGAATGGGGATAGTGAGTCAATGGAATCGAGTTCTTGAGCTCTTTTAGTTGCTTCTTCTTTCAAAATGTATACTTAATCGGTGAATCTTGGGTCTGTTCCCATGGTTTCACCGCAATTATCGCAAGTTCTTAACTCTTCAGAATTGAAAAACTCACGAAATCTCGGTTGAAAATCTTTTTCAACGTCTTTCAATTGAAAATAAGTGTCATGAAGTTTGTGGTTGCAGTGGTCACAAAACCACATCAATCCGTCTGTATGACTTTCTTCTCTTTTTCTTTCAATGACAAGCCCAACAGTATTTTCAGGTCTGGCAGGGGAATGAGGGACTTTTGCAGGGTGAAGATACATCTCTCCTTCTTTGATAGGGACTTTCACAGCCTTCCCATCTTCTTGAATGGTTACTTCTATGTCGCCCTCCAATTGAAAAAAAAGCTCTTCTGTCTCATTGTAGTGGTAATCTTTACGCGCATTTGGCCCGCCCACGATCATTACTATATAGTCTCCCGCTTCTTTATAGAGGTTTTTATTCCCTACAGGAGGTTTGAGAAGGTCTCTATTTTCATCTATCCATTTTTGAAGGTTGAAGGGTCTTTTTATCGCCATGACAGAGATGTTTATTTTTGAAGAAAAGTTAGGAAAAATTTATGGATTTAGACCTCAAAGGAAAAAGAGCCTTAGTCTGTGGTAGTTCACAAGGCATGGGATTGGCTATTGCTAAAGAGCTCAGCGAAATGGGTGCTTCGGTCACACTTTTCGCTAGAAATGATGCTGCCCTGAAAGTAGCGTTAAAACAATTGGCACCTGGAGATCATGATTATTTAGTTGCAAATTTTGATGACTTAGCAGCTGTGGAAAGTGAGGTTAAGAAGGGTTTATTGAAAGGCTCATATCAAATACTCATCAATAATTCTGGCGGGCCGGCACCCGGACCATTAAAGGACGCAGAGCTTTCTGCTTTTGATGTAGCGATGGGAAGGCACTTACACGTAAGTCACACACTGGTAAAGCTTTTACTTTCTGGGATGCAGGATGATAATTTTGGGAGGATAGTCAATATTATTTCCACTTCAGTTAAAGTTCCAATACCTGGGCTGGGTGTAAGTAACACTGTAAGGGGAGCGATGGCTTCATGGGCAAAAACGCTTGCCAGTGAGTTGGGTCAGTATGGTGTCACAGTCAATAATATTTTACCTGGCTTTATCAATACAGCAAGAATCGAAAGTTTGGTAGCAGGAAAATCGAAGAGTCAGGGAAAGTCGGAAGAAGAAGTTGAAGCTGAAATGAAGAAAACAATACCAGCAGGAAGATTTGGTGAGCCCGAAGAAATAGCAGCATACGCGGGCCTGCTTTGCAGCAAAAGTGGAGCATACATTAATGGTACGAGCCTTCGTATCGACGGGGGTAGAACAGGATCAATTTAGAGACATGGAGAAAGTTCAGAATTTCATCAATGGAGTTTATACAGATCCTATACAGGGGAAGTATATAGATAATGTAGAACCAGGGACAGGTAAGGTCTTTGCCAGAATTCCCGATTCCACACAAGAAGATTTAGAGCAAGCAGTTGTAGCGGCAAAAAACGCTTTTCCGATTTGGAGTTCAATGTCGGTAGATAAACGAAGTAGAATTCTTCACAAGCTGGCAGACTTAATAGAGTCGAATCTGGATGACCTGGCATTGATGGAGAGTCGAGACAATGGTAAGCCGTTATGGTTAGCCAAGGCGGTAGATATTCCAAGAGCCAGTACCAATTTTCGCTTTTATGCCTCTGCAATTGTCAATTTTTCAACGGAGGCCCAGGTTTCTGAAGGCTATATGGTGAACTACACCCGTCGAGCGCCTATAGGCGTTGTGGGTTGCATTTCACCTTGGAATTTACCGTTGTATCTCTTTTCATGGAAAATAGCTCCTGCTCTTGCAATGGGCAACTGCGTGGTAGCCAAGCCCTCTGAGATTACGCCCATGACTGCCTTTTTGCTTGGTAAGCTGGCAAATGAGGCAGGTATGCCAGAAGGGGTACTAAATATTCTGCATGGAGAAGGGAAAACAATTGGTCAGGCCATAGTTGAGCACGAATCCACCAAGGCAATCTCATTCACGGGTGGCACAGCTACAGGAAAAGTTGTGGGAGCAACAGCTTCACAGCAATTTAAAAAGGTGTCTCTGGAATTGGGAGGGAAAAATCCAAACATCATTTTCGCAGATTGTGATCTAGAGGAGGCTGTAAAGACAAGTGTAAAGAGCTCATTCACCAATCAAGGTGAAATATGTCTCTGCGGCAGTAGAATTTTGATTGAAGATGTGATCTATGAGCGATTCAAAGAAAGGTTTTTAGAAGAATGTGCGAAACTAAAAGTAGGCGACCCCATGGATGCAAGTTCAAATTTAGGAGCGCTAGTGTCTGAGGGGCATCTCAATAAAGTAGACTCTTATGTCAAATTGGCTAAGGAAGAAGGCGGAACGATATTACATGGAGGTAGCAGGATTGATAGGGACGGATTCTACTATGAACCTACCATTATTGAAGGGTTAGATGAACATTGCAGAACCAACCAAGAAGAGATTTTTGGACCAGTAGTTACACTCAACAAATTCCAATCAGAAGAAGAGGCAATCGATATTGCAAATTCAACCAGGTACGGGCTTTCTTGTACACTTTGGACATCAGACCTTAAACGAGCGCATCGCGTATCGCACGCAATAAAATCAGGGATTATATGGGTGAATTGTTGGCTATTGAGGGATCTCAGAACACCATTTGGGGGGATGAAAGATTCTGGGATCGGTAGAGAAGGGGGTAATGAAGCGCTTCGATTCTTTTCAGAACCTCAAAATATCTGCATTAAACTATAAGGATAATTGCAGCAGGATAGTCTTTAGTTTTGATCCTTTTATGTATGATGGGGGTTGTTATCAATCTCTTGATGAGGAATTTCCAGATCCGGTCATCATTCAAAGATGGAGTAGTCTGCTAGTACTACAAAAAAGATAACTTGATGAAGCATTGTTAGAGAACGTTTGCTCCGAGCAGTCTTTCGTTACGATTCGTGCTGATCCAATTCTGGATAGCAATTACTCACATAAACAAAAAAAGGTTGCCAAAAGACAACCTCAATTTCTATTCGGTCTGTGTGAGATTAAACGGCCTCACCGGATTTAAGCATTGCTATTTTGAAAGACTTGCGTTCCTTATGTCCGCAATATCCACAAGCATAGTATTTCATTAATTCACCCTCTTCCGTTTCAGAGGCAGTTTGAATAACTTCTTCTCTATCAACTTTCAGGGTCTGGTAGTTACAGTTATTGCACTGAAGTGCATGAAGTCTACCGTTGTATTTTTCAATCTTAGTAAAACCAGACTGCTCATCTATCCAAACGTCATAGTCAACAGAGAAAGCATCTTCTTCAGCTTGCATACCCTCATCGAGGTAAACATCTTCTTCCTCTTCACTAAGCAATTTCATTTTTCGTCCATCAGGAGAAGTTCTAGGCGTGTATCTCAATTTTTTAAGACGCTTTTCAATAAAAAATGGATAGTAGAACTTCAATACGTTTTGGATAATGACTCCAAGAATGATGGCAAACATTGAACTCATAAAGAGTCTCACGAAAAACCACAACCAAGTTGATTCTGGTATGAACGTATTGAACCTTAGCGTAGCACCTATGATTATTAGTAGCGCGCCATTCCATAGCATGTTGATTTCATGCATGTTTATGTAGTCGTACCGAGTCTTGTAATCTCCTGTTGCCAAGAGTTTTAAATAGTGCCCTAGTAAGATTAACACTCCAACACCAGCTACTGCATAGGATAAATAGCTTCCGTAAGTGTTCCAATTAGTAAGTAGTTCAGGTGAAATTAGGTCAGTCATAGCGTCTGTTTAGTTAGATGCGGAAAATGTTCCGATTACAAAAATGTCACATTTTTTAAAAACTCAACGTATCAAATTAAAATAAGAAGAACAAAACTCTTTCCTATTTGCATGTAAAATATCAAAAAAATGTAACACGGGCAATCCTATTTCATTCGGCGTTGATATAGTTTCTATTAGGTATTTTTGTTGAAATCAATCAATTTGAAATATAACATGGATTTTTTACCTAAAAAACTTTTTTCATTTACGCTAGTGGCGGCCTTACTTATCGGCTGTTCGCAAGCCCCTAAAGAGACTAAAAGCATTGCAGAAATGTCGGATGAAGAATTGACGTCACTTGCCGATTCGCTTGCTCACAAGTATATCATCGTGGATGGTCATGTTGACTTACCCTATCGAATGACCAAAAAAGGCTTTATGATAACCAAGACAGTGGAAGACGTTTCTGTAGAGACGAATGGAAACTTTGATTATCCAAAAGCTAAGAAAGGAGGGTTGGATGCACCTTTCATGTCAATCTATGTTCCTTCTAGCTATCAAGCCGGAGGAGCAAAGGAATTTGCGGATTCGTTGATCGATATGGTTTCTCGTGTTCCTGTAGTATTTCCAGAAATGTTTGCCATGGCAAACACACCAGCCGATGTTGAAGCCAACTTTGAGCGTGGATTAATTTCACTTCCTATGGGAATGGAAAATGGAGCTCCAATCGAGAATGATATCAACAATGTAAAATACTTCTTCGATCGAGGCATCAGATACATTACATTGACGCATTCCAAAGACAACCAAATTAGTGATTCATCTTATGACACAGCATATACTTGGAACGGTGTAAGCCCATTTGGAGAGCAGGTAATAGCTGAAATGAACAAATGGGGGATTATGGTAGACATATCTCATGTGACAGACAGTGCCGCATATGATGCTTTAAGGCTAACTAAGGCGCCTGTCATTGCTTCTCACTCCTCAGCTCGAAAGTTTACCCCTGGCTTTGAGAGAAACATGCCAGACAACCTTATACAGGCCATGGCAGAGAATGGTGGTGTTATTCATATCAATTTTGGGTCTACGTTTCTTTCTAAAGAGTCACAAGACAAGTTTGATAAGATGCGTGAGGATTTAATTAATTACCGCGCCGAGAATGATTTGACAAGTGATGATTCCGTGTACACAGCGTATGCTAGCCAATATGCAATAGATAATGATGTTTTTGAGGATATCCAGAAAGTAGCTGATCACATTGATCATGTAGTGCGTTTGGTTGGAATCAACCATGTAGCTTTTGGGTCGGATTACGATGGAGTTGGTGATAGCCTTCCAAAAGGGATGAAGGATGTTTCTACCTATCCAAATCTCATTAAGGAACTATTAAAACGAGAATATACTCCTGAGGAAATAGAACAAATGTGTTACAAGAACACACTCAGAGTCTGGAGTAAGGTTCAGGAAGTCGCTCAGGAAATACAAGCTGGCGCCTGATGGAAAAAGTTAATTCTTTCGCTTGAGTGAATTGATGAAATTCGCCCAGGCGAAAGGGTTTAACAATTGATTTTGAGGTGGGGAGTATCGATTGATATATGACTGCCTTTGTTGCTGCATGAAATATTGATGATTAGCATTGGATGACGCAGGTAAGCTTAAATATGCTTCTGTCATCACCTGACTATTCAACCACTGATAGATATTGGCATACTCCTTTTGGTCTGGCAATTCCATACTGATTAAAGCTTCTTTGAACATGCTTTCTGTGGGATACGGACGAATTTCGACCTCTTCGAGGAACTGAATATCATCCTGCAAAGCAATAATTACACGCAGGCTAGACTCTTTGTCATGTTTCGGAATGATGAAATACGCTCTTTTATATCCGACAGCACTGAAAAGAACACTATCCCCTTCTAAAACTGGTAATGAAAAAAAACCATAAGGGTTGGTGGTTGTTCCTCGTCCGGATTTTGGAATATATACATGCGTGCCTGGTACAACCGAGCTACTGTCAGCGCCAAAGACCACACCAGTAAACTGAATGACCTTTTCAGCTTGCTCCTGCGCATTCAGAGAGGCAAATGAGAAAACAAAAAATGAAAGTATCAGTATATATCTCAAATCAAGTCCTTTATCTATCCTATCTATTAAAAGAGATTTCGTCAATAAAAGTTTAACTTCGGTAAAAGTAGTGAAAAAATGAGGCTCAAGAATTTCAACTTGTCTTATGGTACCCAGATTTTCAAATCCTTTTCAGATGAATCCAGGACGCGTATCATTCACTTATTATACCGTCAGGAAGAACTTTGCATATCAGACCTTGAATCGATCTTAGATTTCACCCAAACAAAAACTTCACGTCATCTAACGTATTTAAAAAATGCTGGTTTGGTTACTTTCAGAAAATATGATCAGTGGGTTTTCTATAGTATAAAAGATGAAGGCTATGATATGGTGAGTCAGATTTTTGAGTTTTTAAGCAAAGATCCTGTATTGCGAAAAGATTTGGAGGTATATAAAACAATGAATGCTAACCTTGCACTTGCTAAAAATAAAATAGAGGCAAAAAAATACAATAGGTGAAGGGTATCAAGCATATTTTCTTCGATTTGGATCACACATTATGGGATTATGATCGAAGTGCACACGAAACATTATCGGAGATTTATACGCATCAGGAGTTGTCTAAATCTGGACTGTCACTGAAAAAATTTGTTAATACTTTTTATGAAGTAAATAATAAGCTTTGGGTAAAGTACAATGATGGTCTAATCGATCGTGAGTACATAAAAACAAGACGATTCAATGAAGTATTCTCAGCTTCTGGACTTGATGTGATCAAATCTGAAGAGGCCTCATCCTATTTTTTGAACAATTGCTCAAAAAAACCATACCTGATGGATGATGCGCTGACAGCTTTACATTACCTAACCAACAAGTATCAACTTCATATCATTACCAATGGCTTTCTAGATGCTCAAAATCGAAAATTGAGCCATTCAGGGATTGAGAAGTTTTTTAAAGTAATGATTACTTCTGAATGTTCGGATTCGCGTAAACCTAGCCCTGGAATTTTTGAATATTCATTAAGTGAAGCTGGAGCAACGAAGGCTGAAAGCATCATGATTGGGGATAACCCCCGTACGGATATTCAAGGAGCAAAAGATTTTGGTATGAAAACGGTATTCTACGACCCTTCGGGAAGGAAAAAATCATTAGCAGACTTCACCATTCAGTCACATATGGAGCTACTCAAATTGTTATGAATTTATAAAATTCCTTAAAATGTTTTAAGAATAATTTTTGAACTATTCCTTTTAGTTTTGTGCTCCTATCTAAAACATAAGAAAGATGCCAAAAGGAAATTTTTTTGTACCTGAACCAATCAACGAGCCCATATTAAGTTACGCTCCAGGTACTGAAGCCCGCGAAGAGCTTTTAGCGACCTACAAAGAGATGTATAACCAACAAATTGAGGCGCCAATGTACATTGGTGACAAAGAGGTTCATACAGACAATAAAATAGCGATGACCTGCCCACAAGATCATCAGCATGTGCTTGGTCACTTTTCTGAAGGAGATGCTTCTCATGTCAAAGACGCAATAAATGCTGCGCTTGATGCAAAAGAAGAGTGGGAAAAAATGACCTGGGAAAATCGCGCAAGTATCTTTCTTAAAGCAGCGGATCTTTTGGCTGGGCCATATAGATCAAAGATTAATGCCGCAACAATGCTTGGACAAGGGAAAAATGTTCACCAAGCTGAGATTGATGCCGCTTGCGAGTTTATTGATTTTCTTCGATTCAATGTGTCATTCATGCAGGAGCTTTATATGCAACAACCAATCTCTTCCGAAGGTATTTGGAATAGAATGGAGTATCGCCCGCTTGAAGGGTTCCTTTTTGCAATAACACCTTTCAACTTTACCGCAATTGCGGGGAATCTATCCGCAGCCCCTGCTATGCTTGGAAATACCATTGTCTGGAAGCCGAGCTATACTCAGGTATATTCAGCTCAAGTAATCATGGAAGTTTTTAAGAAAGCAGGATTGCCTGATGGAGTAATTAATCTTATTTATGTAGATGGTCCGGTGGCCGGTGATGTTGTTTTTAACCATCCGGATTTTGCTGGATTGCATTTTACAGGAAGTACGGGAGTATTTAAGAACTTATGGAAGACCATAGGAGCCAATCTTGACACCTATAAAACGTACCCTCGAATTGTTGGAGAAACTGGTGGAAAAGACTTTGTTGTGGCACATAAATCTGCAGATGCAAAGGAATTGGCAACTGGATTAGTGAGAGGTTCTTTTGAATATCAGGGACAAAAATGCAGTGCAGCTTCCAGAGCTTACATTCCATCAAACTTATGGGAGGATGTGAAAGGATACCTTATTGAAGACCTTAAGTCAATTAAAATGGGCTCTCCAGAGGATCCATCCAACTTTGTAAACGCAGTGATTGATGGCGTGGCTTTCAAAAAGATTTCTGCATACATAGATCAAGCAAAAAAGGATAGTGACGTTGAAATTATTGCTGGAGGTAGTTACGATGACTCAAAAGGGTGGTTCGTTGAGCCAACAGTGATTGAAGCGAAAGATGCTAAGTACAGAACAATGTGTGAAGAGATATTTGGCCCCGTGCTCACTGTTCATGTGTATGATGAAAATAAATTTGAAGAAATTCTGGATACCGTAGATCAAACATCACCATATGCGCTTACAGGAGCAATATTCAGTAAGGATCGTTACGCGGTAGATCTGGCAACTTATAAATTGCGAAACGCAGCGGGTAACTTCTATATCAATGATAAGCCGACTGGAGCTGTCGTTGGTCAGCAGCCTTTTGGTGGCGCCAGAGGATCAGGCACAAACGATAAAGCAGGGGCAATGATGAACCTGATGCGATGGGTGAGTGCCAGAACCATTAAAGAGACGTTTGATACTCCAACGGATTACAGGTATCCATTCTTAGGTTAATGAGCAAATTACGACCATTCCATTTAGCTGTTCCGGTAAAAGACTTAGAAAAAACAAGAGTCTTTTATCGGGAAGTTATGGGTTTTGAAGAGGGACGTTCGTCTAACAGTTGGGTAGATTTCAACTTCTATGGACATCAGTTTGTGATTCATAAAGTAGATCAAGTGGATGATGCTGAGGTAAATCCTGTTGACGGTAAATCTGTTCCTGTACCCCACTTTGGGGTAGTTCTGGAATGGACAGATTGGGAAGCTTTGGCTAAAAAATTAACAGGTTCAAAAATCTCATTTATCATTGAGCCCTACATACGTTTTGAAGGACAGGTAGGAGAGCAAGCCACTATGTTTTTTAAGGACCCGTCAGGAAATGCTTTGGAGTTTAAGGCTTTTAAAAATGATGCGGACATTTTCGCGAAATAAGTTTTAGGTTCTTTTTTTGATAAATCTTCTCTAGATTCAACTTTCTTTTTGTTCCAATGAATCACCATGAATCCAAGCTAGCCCCTTTAATGAAGCTGACAATGTCAGAATCTTTGCATGGAGGAAAGTTTAAAGATTTTGTTTCGGAGCTGATCCCTGTTATTTCGAAAGCAGCTAATGCGTTTAGGACTTCTTTCTGGCTTTATAGATCCGAAATGGATCATTTTGAAAGTATTCAATGCTTTGAATCAGAAAATAATCGTGCGTCATCCGGTGAGGCACTAGATAAAGTAAGTTTTCCTAGATTTTTCGAACAACTGAAAAAACATCAATTTATTCAAATTGAAAGCAGCAATGATGCTGATGAGTTTGAGGAATTCACCCTTGATTATTTAGTTAAAAACCGATTGACCTCTTGGGCAAGTATCCAAGTTTGGAATGATAATCGACTTTTTGGAATTCTCACGATCGAATGGAAAACCAAAAAAGATTTTGTTGATCAAGATCAATTGATCATGGTAACAGGGGCTTCGATGATTAGCCAATGCTACGATGCACTATTGCGACTAAAGGAAGATTTTCTTCATAGAAATGAGTTGAGCACCTTAAAGGTTGAAGAAAAAGAAAAAGAAAAACTAGCCAAAAAGCTGTCTGATCATGCTTTCTATACATCACATAGTATTCGCCATCCATTATCAACCATCCTTGCATTGATTGATTTGATAAAGTTGAACTGGGAAAGTAGAGATACTTATGAGGAGTTACTGCAGCAGCTTAAAATAGAGACAATGAATCTGGACGATGCGATTCGTGTGATGACCGCAAAAATTGAATTAGATTAGTCGCCTCAAAACTCTAATCTTGCCAATAGCTCTAAAATGACCAGAAGACCTAACCGAATAAAGGAAGTAATTCTTCGCAGAAGTAGTTTTATCATATTTCTGATGCTGATTTTAGGAGCTTTCGTTCTACTGCGCATTGTAGCTACTCACAAGGACATTGATGATGTTGCTAATATTGATTTGCCCATAATTGAAATCCTCACTCAGATTGAGACCAATCAGCTTGAGCAGGCCATTGCCTTTGAACGTGCCATTAGGTACTCCGAGGAAATGGATGGAAATAGCGATATCGCGTTGCAAGGCTTTGCAGAAGCTGATAGCACTTTTAGGTATTTGGCAGAGCTCGTGGATGTGGACTTGCTGGAAGCGGAGCAAGAAGTTGTCGATGCACTTAAGCAAACAGGTCAGGAGACTCAAAGGATTAAGCTTAAAGGACTTTTGCTCTCAATCAAGAAGCTCGAGAGCGATCATACAAGTTATGAAACTCACGCCTTAGAGGTGATAGATTTGTTGGAGGATGGTGAGTTAGAAGCAGCAGTTTTTGCGTCGGAAAGAGTCGAGTCGGAGGAAGATCAATTCAATAAGCAGGTGGAGGGAGTCTTGATGAGGCATGAGATGTTCACCGAGGCGTTGGTAAAGGTTGTAGAACAGGAGGAGGTTCTTTCAATGAAATGGATCGTGACATTAACCTTGTTATTCGTGATTTTATCTTTGTTGGCAGTATACACCTTTAGTTATAGGATATGGCGCCCATTAGAAGATATCCGAACGGGAGCCGAAAAGATTGGGGCAGGTAATTTAGACGCAAGAATTCGGTTGAGCTCCAATAGTATCACGACTGATATAGTTGACTCATTTAATGACATGGCGGATAGATTATTCTATTCTCAAAAAGAAATCGATCAATTTATTCATTTCTCATATAGTACAGCAGATGACTTAAAAGCGCCGATCACCAACTTGGGTTCGCTGCTAGAAATGCTTAGCAAGGAGAATTTAAATCAATCCAATTTCAAAGCGATTCTTAACAACGCAAGAAAGACGAATCAGCAACTTGAAAAAACGGTTACATCACTTGTTGAGGTGAATAAGATAAGGGAGGAGCTATCCGCAGAAGGTGAGGATTTATATATTGACGAGACCTTAAAAGAAGTGGTGTCCAGTCACTTGAGCAAGATAAAGAATTCGAATGCGGTGATTAAAAAAGATTTTTCGGAATGTCCACTGATGCATTATCCTAAAGCCCAACTCAAGGCGATTTTTAAGCATTTACTGCTAAATGCAATCGCCTATAGAGATCCGGAAAAACCGCTTCAAATCAAAATCAAATCTAAGAAAGTCAATGGGCATACTACTATTATTTTTAAGGATAATGGATTGGGATTTGACTCTATTAAATACAAAGATGAAATCTTCAGGCCTTATACAAGAATTCATTCGCACGTGGAGGGCGCAGGTTTAGGTCTGTACATAGTTAAGATGATCTTAGACTATCACCGAGGAGGCGTGAGAGTAGAAAGTGAACCAAGAAAAGGAGCAACTTTTGCCTTACGTTTGAACTAAAAGCTTTAGCTCTGAATCAAGTGACTATTGTATATACTTTCCAGTAATTCTGGTGAGAGGGGTTTTGAAATAAAGGCTGCAATATGATTGGACGAGGAGGCACGTTCTTCATCTTTGGATGAGATGGATGAAGTGAGCATGATGACCTTGGTAGACCCATTAAGTCCCAACTTCTCATACTCTTCCATGAAATCCCAACCATCTTGCCCAGGCATGTTTAAATCTAAGAAAATAACATCTGGTGCATTGTTCGAGGACTTCATTTCATTCAATGCATCAATAGCATTTGGGACGCTGTTGATGGTCTCTACTTCGCTAGCGAATTTAGCGTGCTTGATGATAACCGAATTAATCGAGTTTACGATATCATCATCGTCAATGAGTAATACTTTCTTATATCTTTCCAAGGGTTAGCGATGGTTTAGCAATAAAGTTAAAGTAACCCATTTTAAAATCTGATTTGAATGGTGAGTTTTTGATCAATATTCGACCATGTCATTTATTTGAAGGGTGAACGATGACGTTCTTAGGATGATGTCCATGTTCAAAGAAGTAAAGGTCAACGGCGGATATAGTTACTAGTTTAAAACACCTATTACTATCGACGTAGCGATGATGCCTCCAACGAAGTAATAGATTCTAGATTGCCTTACACGATCCAGGTCAGCTCTTAATTTCACATTGGTCTTTTTCTCCTCTTCTAAAAGCATGTCGTTGGAAAGAAGCTTGTCATGCCAAAAATTGGCCTCAAGCTTTCTTAATTGGGTAGCACTGTCAGCAAGAAATATGCGCTCTTCGTATGTTTTCAGTTTCTCTTGAAATAAGACGATCCTAAGAGAATCAAATTCTGACCGGGTTTCCAGGTTTTTGAACTCGATCACCTTAGATCGCGGCATGTAAAAGAGGTTGAAGTCATATGGGTTTTGAAAGCGATCACCGGCTTTTATAAGTCCTATTATTTCCTGTCCGGAAACTAGGTAGATGCTGCAGATGAGAAGTGAGAAAATGGTGATTTTTTTCATTGTTTTAATTTCTTAACCAGTCCAAAAGTTCATCATCGGAAAGGTTGCTATTCTTTTTCAATGCTGCTTTTTCAGTAGTATCCAGTTCACCAAGTTGCTTTGAGATGGTCGCGGATTTATAATCTAAATAATCCATCCGTGCTTTAAGGGCATTGAATTTACTGTCATATTCTTCTTTCACCAACGCCCAGTCATTTCTCTTCTGCTTATGTTCAAGTTCTATATTGTTTATCTCTTCCTCTACATTAATCCTGGATGAGTTGAAGAGCTTAGACTTAAATGCAGCTAATCCGCCGGCTAGTGCTGCAAAGGCTTGCCCTATGAGGTCACTTCTAAAAATCAGCAGGATAGCCACGCCAACGAATAGAACGACAATAATTACGGTTTTCAATGTCTTGTTCATGGCATTAGTCAGGTTCCGATCCAACAGTCTCTGTTCCGTCCGAATTAATTTTTACAGTCTTCGGATTTGAAGGAGACTCAATAAGGGCAGCAACCTTTTCTTTTGATGCTAACTGGTTGTTGAGTACTTCTTTTTCTGTTTTGTCACGCTTTTCAGAAATTCTGAAGACTTCTTTCATTCCAAATATGAGCGCCCAAATTGTTGTGTTAAACGTCATCCATTGACTTCCGGTAATTCCGAATTGGATATCTTCCCCTAGTTGAGCAGACCCATCATTCATGAGCAACCAGGTGGAAACAGCGGTTGCTGCAATGAGACCCCATACTTTTACACTGATCAGTGTGAAGAGTAGCTTAGAAAGCCATGTAGACCAAAACCCATGCTCTCCAATGATTAATTTCTCATCTTTTTTATCCATAAGTAAGGTTATTTTGTCAATTCTATTAATCTACTCCAGGTCTTAGGCCCCATTATGCCATCCACTGCTAGGCCATTGGTAAACTGAAAACGTCTAATTGCGGCCAGGGTCTTTATTCCATGTATGCCATCCTCGGCACCGGCTGCATATCCTAGTTTGTTAAGCCTTTTTTGTACCTCTTTTACTGACTTCTCTACTTTCGGTCCTTCAGGGAGATTGTCGCGAAACGATTCTACCAATTTTTGGAGTTCATATCCCGGGCATGCGGGCTTTCCAAAATGATAATGCCCATAAATATCCTGATTTGTCAGCCGAAGAGACTTTTGTAGGTAGTCAACCAAGAACTTGATTGATTTTATCTGCTCTTTGGTCGGTTCTGAAGTGCCCATGTCGTATCCAGGGCCATTAAAATTTCCAACCACCATTATCCCAACGGCAGAAATATTTTCGCCTTTGGTATGCCATGTCACACTTGACAGTTCATTTGTCTGAACAATTTCTCCATTTTTTCTAATCGCATAATGATAGCAGATGTGTGGACATCCTTTGGGAGAAATATGGTTCGGTTTGATGTGGTAGTTATTGACAGCCTCTACATCTGCTTCTCCCAGTTCTTGATGCAAAACTATTTTGTCAATTTTGGAAAGATGGCGAGTACCCCATCGGCGTGTAGAATGCCATGGGAGTTGGGTGATTAGGTTTTTTATTTCCACGGGTGGTACTGGGATTTATTCCGTTATCTAATATAATGTAAATTCTTCTTTTACAAATAGTGATCATCAGAAAATGTCACTTTCATTTGATCAGCAAAATGGGAGCTGTCGTTCCTGAAAATCATTTTAGTATCCTGAGATTGTGATATTCAACGGCAATGAGACTCTAATTCTGTTTAAAGAAGTTGGGTTTCAGAGTTCTTGTTTATTTCTTTTAGCTTCTCTTTCAAAGCCTTTATCCTTACACGGATAAAGCCTGAATTGATACGATACCTTTCGATGGCAGCACAAAAGTGAGAGAGGTTGTCATCAAAGTCATCGTCTAAGTAGTGCATTTGTTCTATTGCTCTTTTGTAGGCTGTACCCCCTTGATGCATTTCTAAGCTGGAATAGCAATGCTGGAGCGCCATTTTAAGGTGATAGTCTACATCCAAGTATTGGATATCAATTTTTCCTAACAGCTGACTGAGTGTTTCTTCAACTTTCGAAATAAACCGTTCAATATCAGCATCCTTGCGAGATAATTTTTTAAAATGTTGATAGTAGAAGCACCATTTTGCTAAGTGATCATGCACAATGGCATTTAGCGAATGATTGCAGATATAAGTTATGCCAAAAACGTTGAATGATCTTAATACTTCTGACAAACAGTAGATCGAATCTGTGATTAGGAATATAATGACCTCTTCAGGAGAGCCAATTTTGAGTTTTGCAAGCTCAGGGCTCTTGCTAACGCTAGATAACAACAACTCTAGTGGGTGTTGAGCATCCAATAATGCAGCTTCTGAGTTTAATCCACAGCTTTTTGTCAACACCTTAAAGCACTCAAAGTTTAATGTGCATTTATAGTACAGCTCAAATACCCTATTGTACTTATTGTTCATTATTGAATGCGAAAGTCCAAGATTGGTGCGTGCCAAAGTGGTGATGGGATCTAAATTTCTAAGATAGAGTTCGATTTCTTTGATTATTGTTACAACCTCTCTACCCTCCGGCTGATTTATTAAGCTTTCTAATTGAAGGTCATTTATCTCGCTCTCGTTTGTAACATCGAAGTAATTTTTCCATTCATATACTTGCTGACTTCTGGTATGAGTAATACTTCGGTCAAGAATTCGTATCGCTTCGGCACCAATAGACCTCACTATGTTGTAGTTGTTTGAATTGATTGTATTGAAATGTTTCCCTCCACCATAGTCCAGCAATCGCTTTATAATGATGAGTATTTTTTTGAGTTGGAACAGACATCTGTAGTAGTCTCCTGCTCTCAAAAAGACCTGATTTGCTAAAAAAAGGATGAAGAATGCCTGCTTTACAGTATTTGCATTTCCAGCCGTGAACGGATTTAGTTTTTTGCTAACAAAATTGTCAAGAATGGCATCTTCGCTAAATGGGTCATCTCCAGAACCTAAAATTTCTGTTAGAAACTTCCATTCTACCTTTTTTTTGTCTGTGAAAAAGCAAATGATCGTATCAGCCAAGTCTGATAAGTTGCCCCCAAGGGCAATGAGAAGATCCTTAGGTTTATTTGTTTTAAAAGCGGAGGTCCTTCCAAGACTGCCGGATTTTTTCACAAATTGGATTGCCAGATCAAATGCTTTTTCAATGGTGCCATCATAACTGCTATCTCCGGTTAATTCATGCAATCGTTCTGCAAATAAGAGTAAGCTTTTTTCGTACAATCGATATGCTGTAAGTGGGGCTTTAAAGTCTGTGTTTGCTTGTTGTGGATAAACTCCGGCAACAGAACTATTTTTTATTCTTTTAATAATTAAGGAGACTTCCTTTTTCTTTTGACTAAGAGCACTAGAGTAATACAGGTTATTCTTTGAGATCAATGATCCATTTTTATAGTAAAGGAGATCTGAAACCTTATTGAAAAACTCCACTTCTATGATAAACTTTTCCTCGCTCTCCAAAAGGTGTATCGAGAGGTAGAATTCATCAATCACTCGGGCAACATCCTCCATGGTCACTCCATTTGGTCCGCCTTTCTCCACTATTTGGAACTGAGCAAGGAGCGGCTGGAAAATGAGCCTGATGTTTTCGAATAGCTTTCGCTTAACGCGTATACTTTCTCCGCCCAATAGAGACTTACTTGAGAAATCTCGAATGTGTTTCGTCAGTTTCCCATAGGAAACAAAGGCTGAGTCATAATCTTTGGTCTTCTCATACGTAACACCCACTTTTAAGAGGTGCCTGATGAGAAATATAAATTCTGAAATTGACAACTCGTTCAGCGTTTTGTTTCCTATGAATTGCCCGGCATTTTCATAGTGTATCAGTGCTTCATCATACTCTCTGTCATAGAAATGCAAGTCTCCCAAAATGGTATTTATGTAAGCAATTGAATCAATGTGATTGCCATTCTGGTTGTTGAATAAACCTCCAAGTGATTTTAACTTTTTGCGATAATGCCTTTTCAGAAGCAGAGATTCATCCAGCGTGAAATTGAAAGCGGCGGCCTCAACCTCGGAAATGGTTGAGATATACATGATCTCCGCAGCTATTCGAATGGTGAATTTGAATTGATAGAGGCCGTTAATGATTTCCTCTATGTGCGAATTAGCCATGAAGTCAATGAGTCTTGATATATATCTTCTTAATTCTGGTGATTTGTTTATGGCTATTATTTCAGGAGTGAGCTCTAAGTTGTCCCAGGAAAAACCTACTTTATGATATTTATAGAGGTGATCCATCAAGAAGGACGTTGCAATCAGCATTTTATCTCCGAAATCTCGCATGTGCCCAGTATTTGCAATTAAATAGGGCTTGAATAGATAATTTGTGAGACCCAATCGATATTGGCAGGTGTAATCAAAATGGAGGTAAAGGTTATTGCAGTTTCGAGCCGCTGAGATATTGTTTGCACTTGTGAGATCTGCCTCTTTTACATTCATCACAAATTCCTCCAAAAGTTTGGTTATTTTTTTTGGAGCACCGTTACCTCTGTAGGTTAGAAACGTAATAAACTGTTCAAGTGTGTATATGATTTTGTGTCTATTTCTTTTTTGTATATCTGTTTCTGCATAATTGATGTCAAAGACAGTAACGGTCGATTTTTTGTTGATCCATTTTTTCAAAATTCTCAGCGGATCATCATTCGTGCTAAAATTGTCTTTTAGGTATTGATTATAACCCTTTAGATTTTTGTGATATCTGGAAAACCTTGGTATAAGCAGCTGGCAAACAAATTCTTCTGTGGTGCTCGTAATACTGCCGCCACCTTCTGATCCTTGATCTTTAAAGAAACTTTCTACATAGATTATTTCATGAAAAATACTGCTGATGAAGGATTCTCTATCCGAGATGTCAGCCAAGGAGGCATCATACATTTCACGACCTGCAATGAAAATAAATTTGGCTCGAGCGGTATTGAAAAACAGCTTAAGGTTTCCAAGAATTCTTGCAATAGTTTCTTGCCGCCTTCGTATACTTTCCGTAGAAAAATATCCTTCGTCTTCGGCACTGAAAGAAGCCAATTCTTCCCTTTCTTTTTCTTGAATGTTTGAATTGTACTGAGCTTCGATTTTGTCAAGTTCATCAAAAATGAAAATGAATTCTGGCCGACCAGAGATGGAAGGAATTTTATCTATTTCATTAAGTATATCAATTAGTTCATTTTCAATTTCTCGAACCCCCGCGATAGGGTATGCGCGGGTTTTTTTATTGAAAAAATTAAATGCTTGTCGGAATATCATTCCCCCGGAAGCTCCACCACTTTTGCCCTGTTCCATGACAATCTGCGCAGCGATGTTTTCGTTTAAGCTCTTTAGCCTTTTGAGTACATATCTATGGTTGATAATACCGAATCTCCAGGCTATTTTTTCCAATAGCGCTATCAGACCGAGTACCAATAGTATGAGCAATACGAATGTGTAATCAACAATGTTTGGAAAAAATTGAAAGTCAGGAGACATCCTATTTTTACCAATTGGTTTGAACATGAGTGGTTGGAAGAATTTTTGATAGTAGAACTGGAGCGTGAAATCAATGGTCATCATCAGATGCCTGAATTGACCCTTTTCGTAATCTTCGATGATGGGTATTTCTTCAGGCACTCCTCTTCCATATCTCACGGTATTGCTAACGATTACTTCATTGATTTTCGATACGTACTCTTCAGCGGTGATATCCGGGCTTAATTTGAATTTTTGATCGTCCGGGAAAAGTGCCTGAGATGGAAAGTATTGGACGATTGGAGAATGTAACCTCAGTTCATTTAATCGGTCGTAAATCGTATTGTTA
This sequence comes from Ekhidna sp., assembly GCF_039940915.1. GTDB lineage: Bacteria > Bacteroidota > Bacteroidia > Cytophagales > Cyclobacteriaceae > Ekhidna. The sequence goes on along the minus strand of NZ_JBDVFO010000002.1, from coordinate 2,007,606 downwards.
TAATACAAAAGCCCCAAGGCAAAGTAGATTGTGACGCCGGTAATCAAAGGGAGTATAAGCCTATTAGGGGCAAATACCCTGTTTCTTAAATGTCGATATTCTGAGTAGACATTTTTTGCAAGTAATTTTAAAATATCAATCTCCTTCAGGTCATCTTGCGACAGGCTAATCTCAATGGATATCTTATTGCCGTAATCAAGTCTTGAGATGGCATTAATAAAGATTCTTCTCAGTGCTTTAAAAAAACTAACAACTCGTCTTTTTTCCGGATCCCCGCTCAATTCAATCTGAAGGTTATTCAGAATATAGATAATGATGAAATGATAGAAAGAAAGCAGAAAGAGCCTCCAAACATTTAGGATAATTAGGCTATTATCTTCACGGGTAAAGTAGAAGATGGAGCAAATAGCACTGACCACAAAGGTGTCTTGAAGAAGGGTGTTGAATTTAGATCTTTTGTAATAGTCAGCCTCTAAATCAAATATTTTCAGGATTGAAATGAGAACGTCTCTCAGCCAGCCGGTAAAGGGAAATAAGTATTTTGTTCTGTAATATTTTCTGACATTTGGCCTGTTTTGATCGTGCCATACCAGATACCATACGCCAAATATGTTTAATGCTATTAGTGTAAAGGAGATGTTATCGATGGAGAATTCCAGGGATCGATCGAGGAGATAAATCACTACTGAAAAAAAGAAGATTCTTAAGTGTCTGGATAGAGCATAGTAGTGGTTTCCTTTGATCTCCGAAATTGCCTTTCTTACGAGACTTGTTTTCCCCATCCCTCTAAACCCGGTGACAAGGTATGCTCCAGATCTAGTTTCTGAATTGGTTAGGATTGTTTTTAGCTTCTCTCTCAGCTTTATCCTTCCTATGTATCTGTTGTAGGTTTTTTTTGTGCCTTCCGGACTATGAAAAAACTTATAGTTGTGAAGCTCTATGAAAATGTTTTTGAGTTTTGCAGAAAGCATCGGTAGCTCTCTGCTCTTTTTCTTAGGAAAGAAAAAAAGTAGCAGAAAATACATGGCAGCCCCTCCAAGAAGGACGATTGAAACAATGGTAAACCAAAGCATTACAGTCCTCTTTTTCTGGCGAAGTAAGTAGCAAAGGCCACATTAGATATGATGAAGACGAAGACTCCCAAGGAGATGAGAAAAACCCCAGCCCAGAGCCTGTTTTTTGAAAGTGTATTTGATGATGTCGGCTTAGCCTTAAAAGTAAAATCTGATTGAACACTTCTATTTGATACCATCGAAGAGTCTGACTCATTGAATTGTATATAGTCGATATCAAAAGGCGATAGTCCCGAATTCTGGATTGCTGACGCGTCATCTTTAACTTGCGAAATCATACAAAACCCATATACCATTAAAGAAAGGGTCACAACAAACGCACTAATAAGAATGGCAACCATGGCATTTCTTTTAATGTCCGCAGCTTTATATTCTTGACTTAATAACCGTATATGGCGATTTAAAATATCCCTCCCTTTGCTATCCAAAACGTGTACGTACTCAGACCAAACTCCGCTTGGGAAATGATCTTCTAGTTCCGCTTTAAAAGCCGTTAAATCATTCTTTTTTTTAGTGTCTTTCTCTTTTTCAATTAGTTCACTTACATAAGATATCAATTCGTCAGGAAGCATGGTGGATTAGAAATTGGTGATATTCTAAAATAGGAGGAAATTATTATTTCCTATACATCATTGCGTTATCTTCTAGAAATTGTTAAATCAGTTCTTTACAAAATTCAATTTACAACCATGCAATACAGTTTTAAGGGATTTATCTAGGCTTTTGAAATACATCTTTTTACCTTAATCAGGTAGAAATTTCACTCACCTAACTACCTCCGACTATGATTGCATTTCTGTCTAAGAATGGACGGCCTCTATGGTATCATATTTATCTCGTTTCGATCCTAAGTGTTTTAATGATTTTCATTGCCAGATCTTTTGGCATCAATGAACTCTATAATCACCCTCAGTTTACCGAATGGTCTGAAATTCAAAATTTCAAACTTCAAATTCATGGATGGAAGCTCTTCCTGTATGTTTCATTTTTTATTGTAGATGCCGTTTGGGCGCTATGCTTGCTTACACTGTTTTTACGCATACTCCTCATATTGAGGCTCAGGTTATTGGAAAGCGACGCCTTTAAATCGAAGGACTATGTAATCCCCTTTTTCATCGTTTTCATCAGCCTAGCTTATCTCTTGGATTTGTTGGAGGGCATCCATTATTTGACCTATAGCTATGGATCACTTGAAAAGTGGATTGTCAGTTTTAAAGAAGCAGCTTACTCAATTGCCGGATTAAGTTTTATATACAGCGCATTAAAATACTGGTCACTTTTTGATGGAGGTGCAAAAAAGACCTCTCATTTAAGATCACTAAGAATATTTTTCAACACTTCTTACTTGAGCATCATCTTAGTTGTCGGACTTATTGTGGTTGGAACGGCCTTACCTCAAGGCTATACCATGATGGTAGACTTACTTGCTAGTCCGATCAATTTAATTGGAACGTATTTACTTATTACACTCCTTTCGGTAGTTGTATCTCATTATCCAGCCTATTTTGAAGCTAAACGCTTTGTTAAAGACCAAAACAGAATTCACTGGAATTCTTTCCCTGCTAAATGGCCTTTTGGTCTTGTTTATTATTGGATCAGCAAAGATCCACGAGGAATGGAAGATTCGGATAATGCCACCCTTTTTGATGGACTAGCTAAAACGCTTAGGTATCATCTGGGGACGGCAATGTTTGTGGCATTTTTATACCTATTGGGCTATGCAGGAGATTCCATCTTTGATGGATTTTGGTTTAGTCGGCAGATGGCATTTGTAATTCTGATTCTGGGCTTCTGGGTTGAATATCAAATGCGCGTACGTTCGAATAAGTGGAGAAGGAGGTTTTTTTATGTATCCATTGCCGTTTCAACGTTGCTAGTAGCATTGTCTATATACTTTTCTTGTAGCGGCGGTGCCACCGGATATGGATGGAGCATCGAAACCTTGAATGCGACGATTTTAGCCACTATTGGTTTGATGATGAGTTACATTTCTTTTCGATGGAATAGACGTTTTTTGCTAAAAGACTATGAAGAAGTTGAAGGGACTAAACATAAATCCACAAGGAAACTCATTATGATAATCAGTGGATTGAGTCTACTCTCTTTTGCATGGCTTATCTTCATGAATGTCAATCTCGAATGGACTGAAAATCACTTAAACCCTGTTCCTATTTTATTACTCTATGCGCTCAACTATTATGGTATAGTCGTTATTCCCATAAAGCAGGCCCAATTGTTTGGCGAGGGAGAGTTTATAAAGAAAAGAAGATCGCCAGTCTTTCGGTTTTTACTTCCATTGGGGATTCCGGGCTTGTTCATTTTTTCATTTTTCATGAAGGATGTTTTCAACAATGAAATGCACTTCATGCATCGCTTGAAGGAAGAAAAACAGCTAACCCTCAATGAATATGCAGAGACTTTTGCCAAGGATACCACACGCTCTCCGATAATGTTTACAAGCTATGGAGGGGGGCTAATGGCGGACTATTGGATCATGCTTGTCTCGCAGGAGCTTCAAGAAAAGACGCAAGGAAGGTTTTTTGAGCATGTATTTAATGTTTCCGGAAATTCTGGCGGTGGTTTGGGTTTCGCAAACTATTTAAACTTGAGCCACTTCACAGATGAGCCTGTGGGTCATACAAGGTGGCGGGATCGAATAGATGCTGTCGGAGAGTTCAATCATTTATCACTTGATTTGACACTGCTTTTTGGAAAGGACATGATCCGAAAATTCATACCTGCAGATGATCGATACGTCGATCGAAATTATTATGCGATGATTCGCTATGCCCAGCTGACTGGAGATACGGATACCACTTCATTCAGCAAAACATTTCGATCGCATTGGGAATCCATGTACTCAAAGAGCGGCAATTCTTTCCCAAGTCTTACAGTGAGCACTACATCGGTACTTGACGGAAATCTCGGTAATGCATTTTCGTTAAAAACGGATACCTTCAATCATGTTTTCAGTGGTATCCAAAACACCCTAGATATAAACAAATCGAACACATCAATCAACTATTACGATGCAGCTTCACTCACCAATCGATTTGCTGTGATAAGCTCAGTCGCCTCTATCGCTGGCGAAGGGCATTTTTTAGATGGCGGATATTTTGACAATTCAGGTCTGCTAAATAGTCTGGAGCTAGCTAGATTTATTGATGCGTCAGATCTGTTCAGAAAAAGGGAAAATTCAAGATTTGTCACAGTAGCCAATGATACGGAGGAATACCTGGAAAATGTTTTTGGTAAATGGAAATCAGACACGATTGATATAGTGCCGGTAGGTGAATTGGAAGCAATTCTCAAAACGGGGACCTCTTTAGATAAAATTTCTGAACATCTTGAAAGTGAGGTAAGTCAGTATGCCAGCAAAAGAGTAAAAATAGTACTCCCAAGGATTGTGACTTATCAGGAGGTGTTGGACTACTTTGGGGGAAAACCAATTGGAAAATTGGACACGGTAATGAAGACCGTAGCGCTGATGAATGATTCAATTTATGCTGCATTAGCTAAAGCAGATGTTGTAAAATTTGAACAATGGGGCGCAGTGGAGACACCATTGGCACGCCTTCTCTCCACGCCTTCAGTGCACTATGCCCGAGCCATGCTCGAGTTTCACGAGGGCGTTCAAAATCAACTAAAAAAGGCTTCATGTTTGGTCAATAACTGTGAGCCAGAATAACCTAAAAAGAATTAGCTATGCAAATCAATAGTGACTTACACTGTCATCCGGGACTCAAAGGCTCAAACGGCGATCTGGAGCCAAAAGAAATTTGGAATAGACAGCCACCCAGTGGAGCTATTCATAAATTGAATAAGCAAATAAGGAAGGCAATCAACGCTTTGGCAAGAGGGTCGCAAGCAGACCTAAATGCTTGCGCAAAAGGTCAAGCCCGACTTTTGTTTGTTTCTATTTATCCCTTCGAAATTCCATTTCTTAAAATTGACCCCAAGAAGCCATTCAGGCTTTTGTTCAAGTTTATCCTCCCGAAAAAGAAATACACAACTTTAGGAGAAGCCGCATTGGGCATAAAAGAGGATAAAATTGGAGCAATGCTTGCATCTGCATCGTCCCCAACAGGCTTTAATTATTTCGAAGAATATGAAAGTGAGTTAAAGTTTCTCATTGATGCACAACAGACTAAGAGTGATGATCCTGACCTGGCGGACTTCAGCTTTCAACTCGCCAATGACTATGATCATTATCAAGGAATGATCAATGATCCTAATAAAATTGTTGGGATCTTATCAGTTGAAGGAGCTCATGCTTTCGGCAAGTATGCTTTCGCAAATTTCTTTTGTTATGGATTCGAGCAGCTGTCAGACCAGCAAAAGAACGACCTTAGAACAAGCTTTGATCAAAACATTCAAAGGGTAAAGTCAAACCAAACACCGGGAGCGGTGCCTTTTTTCATCACTTTTTCACATCACTTCAACAATTTACTTGCCGGGCATTCGACCAGTTTATCTGACAAATCAGTACTAAAGAAGACCTTCTTTAAGACCTTTTTTGCACCTGGCATGCGGCATTTATTTGATCAGCGCCCAAACCTCGAAACAGGCTTTTCTGAGCTGGGACTAGAGGTGCTCAAGAGCTTGCTTGATCGATCAAATGGCCGAAGAATCTTAATAGACACAAAACATATGTCTCCAAAATCAAGAAAGCAATTTTACGAAATTCTTGAGCATGAATATGCAAATGATCCTGTTCCTATCGTGCACAGTCATGGAGCAGTCAGCGGGTGGAAAACACTCGATGAAGCATTATCCAAAACGAATGACCGCCACCTGGATGCCGGAAGCTTTATTAGCCGATGGACGATCAACCTTACGGATGAAGACTTGAGTGTCACTTTTAAAAGCAATGGGCTTGTCGGTGTTTGCCTTCATGAAGGCAGGATGCCGGGATCACTTTTTAAAGAACAGAAGAAGAGACTCAAAAAGGAATCTGAAATTCAAGACCTGTATTTAAAACTCCTGTGGTCCAATGTTTTCCATATGGCTAAAGTTCACCTTGATACCATAAGCCAGTATAACCTTGTGGAAAGAAACAATTGGGAAGGATTGACGATAGGAAGTGACTATGATGGCATTGTTGACCCTTTCGATGACTACAGAAGCATTGCTGATTATCCAGAGCTCAGGCAAGAGATGATTGAGTACGTGCTACAACAAAAGGAAATCATAGACGTGGTATCCCAGCAGCGCCTGACTCAAGATCAAATACAAACCATTTTGGGATCTCACAGTGTTGAAGACGTAGTAGAGTTGTTGTTTTATAAAAACGCCGATCAGTTTTTGAAGCAATACTTCACTAAGGCGTATTTGGAAGCGTAAACAGGAAAGTAAGCATTTTAAAAAATGCTAGTGAACTCAATCGGAGTGGTGTTCCACCCAAGGACCTCCTTGGTTAATGGTTTAAATAAAAAAAGCCCGGCGAATGCCAGGCTTTGTGCTCTCCCTCTTGGGCACGATCGGAGTGGCGTCCCACCCAAGGACCTCCTTGGTTAATGGTTTAATAAAAAAAGCCCGGCGAATGCCAGGCTTTGTGCTCTCCCTCTTGGGCTCGAACCAAGGACCCTCTGATTAACAGTCAGATGCTCTAACCAGCTGAGCTAAGGGAGAATTTTTTCCTAAAAAGGAGTGCAAATGTAAACATCCATTTTACAATTCTCAATGCACGCAATCAAAAAAATATTCTTTCGTGAAAAACAAATAAAATCGGACATTATGTCATTAATAAAATTGAAAATTTTATCATTTCAGGACATTTTGTCATTAAAATATCAAATTCCATCGATTGGTATAGAATTCGATCAATGGCTAATCAGCATTTGAATTTGTAAAACTTTAAAAAAAGAGAAAATGGGACTTATAAAGTACAACACGAACGATTACAGACCTACGAGCTTTAAGAGTTTCGTGGATCAATTTTTCACTGAGGGTTTTGAAGGCGGAACATCGCAGACCTTCTCCCCCAAAGTAGATATCGCAGAATCTGATAAAGAATTTGAAATTCAGCTTCATGTACCTGGCATGAACAAAGAAGATTTCAATATTGATCTAAACAAAGATCAGATCACCGTCAGCGGTGAGCGAAAGTTTGAAAATGAAAAGAAAGAAAAGAATTTCCACAGTGTGGAAAGCTATTTCGGCTCTTTCAACCGGACTTTCAATTTACCAGATGTCATCAATAAAGAAAAAGTAGATGCTTCTTACCAGAATGGAATTTTAACTATTTCATTGCCGAAGGATGAGAAGAAGGCTACCAAGAAGCAAATAGCAGTTAAGTAGTAGTAGTAGAGTGGTGATTAGGGTGTTCACGAAAGTGAGCGCCCTTTTTTATGTTAATAATGGTTAATGGATCTCTATTTTTATGATAGAGATAAAACTATATCATGATTTTTACGGTATAACAATAGCACCAAAAGAAGGAACTGATTTTATGAGCAAGAGAAGTTTAATAATGGCGATGATTTTTTCTTCGCTTTTCGGAGGTATAGTTGCTGTGGTTGGATTTTCATTAATCGTACCGCAGGATAGGACGATTCAACCCACAGCGAACCAAACAAATCCAGTAAGTCTTACGAATTATGTTTTTGATTCTGCAGATTTCATTGTTCCTGATGGTCTCAACTTTGTTTTTGCAGCGAAAAATGCCACAAATTCTGTGGTACACATAAGGACTACCTACCAAGATGGTGCAAGGGCAAACAGCCCGTTTAATGAATTTTTTAAAGATTACTTTGGGGAGAGATATGAGCGAAGAGGAGGTCCGGCAAGAGGAGCCGGATCCGGGGTTGTTATTTCTCCGGAAGGCTATATTGTCACCAATAATCATGTGATTGAAAATGCTGATGAGATTGAAGTGGTTTTCAATGACAATAGAAGCTATCAGGCGAAAGTTATTGGCGTAGATGAAAATACAGATTTAGCTGTTTTGAAGGTAGATGAAGAGAATCTAGTTGCAGTTAAATATGGTAATTCTGACGAGATCAACATTGGTGAGTGGGTGCTGGCCATTGGTAATCCATATGAATTTAGATCTACTGTAACAGCAGGAATCATTAGTGCAAAGGGAAGAAATATCAACATTCTAAACGGGAATTATAAGATTGAATCATTTATCCAGACGGATGCCGCTGTAAATCCCGGAAACAGTGGTGGCGCATTGGTTAACCTTCGAGGAGAGTTGGTAGGAATCAATACGGCCATTGCATCTCCATCCGGAGCATTTGCCGGATATTCCTTCGCCGTACCTGTCAGCTTAGTCAAAAAGGTGGTTAGTGATCTGGTAGAGTATGGAAAGGTTCAGCGCGCATTATTAGGCATCTCAATTTATGATGTGAATGCTCAGGTAGCCGAGCAAAACAACCTGAACGTACTCAAAGGCATTTATGTGAACGGCGTGATGGACGGCAAGGCTGCGGATAGAGCCGGAATAGAAAGAGGGGATGTAATAGTTGCAATAGACGGCAAAACGGTGAATAATGTGGCTCAGCTACAAGAGCAGGTGGCAGTAAAAAGGCCAGGAGACGAAGTAGAGGTGAAGTTTATTCGCGATGGAAAGGAAAAGTTTGTGATGGCCGAGTTGAGAAATGAAGAAGGAACACTTGACATTGTGGAGCTGGCATCCGAATACCGAATTGAAGGAGCAACATTTGCAGATGTATCTACAGAACTTATGGAACAGCTGGATATTGATGGAGGCGTTCAGATAAAGGAGCTTGGAGATGGTAAGTGGAAAGATGTACGTATGAAGAAAGGATTCATTGTCACCGGAATTGACAATGAGAAGATAAAAAATATCAGAGATTTGGAAAACTATTTTAAGAGAACGAGAAATGATGGAATACTGATAGAGGGGATATACCCGGATGGAAGTAAAGCCCATTACGGTCTCGGACTTTAAAGTAGATTCGAACAAAAAAATGAGCTCGCCTGTAAAGGCGGGCTTTTTTTATTACATATTTTCGAGAAGTGAAAGACGTGATTGTCATTGGAGGCGGACTTGCCGGTTTAGTGAATGCTATTCTATTGAAACGTGCGGGCCTTAGTGTGACTCTTTTTGAGGAAAAAAAATACCCATTCCACCGAGTGTGTGGTGAATATATCTCCAACGAGGTGGTTCCTTTTCTGAAAAAAAATGATTTGTATCCTGAAGAGCTGAAACCTTCTCAAATCACCCAATTTCACTTGAGTTCAATCGCAGGGAATAGTTTGCGAATGTCGCTGGATCTGGGAGGTTTTGGAATCAGTAGGTATCGATTGGATGAGTGGCTTGCACAAAAAGCAAAAGCAGAAGGGGTCGAAATTATTCACGAACGTATTGTGAAGTCCTCTTTTCACAAGGAAGTTTTTACGCTTGAAAGTAAGACTGGTGAGCAGCATCTATCAAAACTAACCATAGGAGCTTTTGGAAAAAGGAGTGCACTCGACAAGAACCTGAAACGAACTTTTTTGAAAAAGCGATCACCCTACCTGGGAGTCAAGTATCACATTAAGACCGGGGAAGTAGATACAGACGAAATTGCACTGCATAACTTCAAAGGGGGCTATTGCGGGGTTAGCAGAGTGGAGGGAGAGGTCTATAACTTGTGTTATTTGTCGCATCGATCTGGGTTGAAGAAGCACGGTTCTATACCAAAGATGGAGCAGGAACTTTTGGCACAAAATCCTTATTTGAAGAAGATATTTAGCCAATCAGAAATCCTCTTCGATAAGCCAGAAGTAATCAATGAAATCACGTTTGAGAAAAAAGAACCTGTGTTTGATCACATGCTCATGTCGGGAGATTCTGCAGGAATGATTACGCCACTTTGTGGGAACGGGATGGCTATGGCAATCCACGCTGCAAAGATTTTAAGTGAATTAATCGTGGAAAATCTGGCAGAAGGGTTTAATAGGGCGAAACTTGAAAATGATTATAAATCTCTCTGGGACGATCTCTTTGCAAGCCGACTTTGGAGGGGAAGAAAAATTCAGAAATTGTTTGGCTCCTCGATGATATCAGAATCGACTGTGACGTTGGGTAAAAGGTTTAAGCCTTTTGCAAATTATCTGATGAAACAAACGCATGGAACACCCTTTTAGCTAAGCCACAAGTAAACGAAGTAAGCATTGAGCATTAGCGAGGAAATAAAATTCAAGCGCATCGTAGATGTGAAGTCTGCCTTATCTCTGTCTTTTCTTGTTCTCCAATACCAAGCACCAAAATATAAAAGCACCGGAGACATAGCAGCACCAAAAAGGAGTCCGCTATTCAGTGAAAATTGACTCATGAAATAATAGAAAAAGCCCGAGCTTGAGAGCATAAAGGATAGTGCGGTGAAGTGGAAGGTTCCTAGTATGCCTAACTTTTGACTAATCGTTACATCTCCCCTTTTTGCATCTTCGTCATGCTGATAAATTTGAGTCATTGGATACGAACCCAAAAGCAACAATGTGCTTAGAATCCCAGGAAATTGAATACTCCACATCCCCGTTTCGGAAAGTGGGATGTCATTGATGGCGATATAGCTTAGCAGAAAGGTGAAGTACCCTTGAAATACTCCAGCTGCCAGCCAGCCCACTATCGGGTATTTCTTGAGGCGAATGCTGGGATGACTGTATGCTTTCGAAACAACCCCATAAACAAATATCATCAGTGCAAACTCAACAGATATAATCAGGGAAAGCACCAAAGCCATTACATCCATACCTAGGGAAGTATAATAGAGTTGAGTGCTCACCTCTGGAGGATGTTTTAGTCCACCAATGCTTCCTTCATCCTTGTCAAAGTATGAATTATACCCATTGCTAGCCGGATAAACTAAAAAATGAAGAATCAGGAATGCTGTCAAGAGATTTTGCGAATGGATTTGATCAGAGACAGCTACTGCCAAAAGAAACACCGGCAGCAAGAAGAATGAAAAGGGGATTCGTAAATGGAGTAATGTAGATTTTTTCAATAGGATGTGATCTTCTCGGCTAAAAGTTGGTTAATATTAATGAACTACAAGCAGATGCCAGCATTCATTAATCACATAGGTACGGCGGTTCCGCCAAATTTGACAGATCAAAGTCAGATTGCTGATTTTATGGTCAGTCATCTCCAGCTGGATGAAAAGGAAGAAAAAAAGCTGAGAGTGCTTTATCGAGCAAGTGGAATTAAGCAGCGATACTCCGTCCTTAGAGATTTCAATGAAAACTTAAATGGTCAAAGTTTTTTTAAAGAGGATGCCATTTTTCCTTCGGCTAAACCTCGAATGCTCATTTATCAGCATCATGCAATTTCTCTGGCTAAAGAAGCTTGCGACAAAGCTTTGAGCGTGGCTTCTTTTGACAAAGAAGAGATATCTCATTTAATAGCGGTGAGCTGTACAGGTATGTATGCGCCTGGGCTGGATATAGAGCTTGTGGATAAGTTAGGTCTTCCTACATCCACGCAGCGGACAGCTATCAACTTCATGGGATGTTACGCCGCATTTAATGCAATGAAGGTGGCACAAAATACGATAGAGGCGGATGCGAGTGCCAAAGTCTTAATCGTGTGCGTAGAATTGTGCAGCATTCATTTGCAACAAAAGACAGACGATGAAAACCTCTTAGCAAACGCCATATTTGGAGATGGTGCTGCAGCCATGATTGTATCTTCACAACCTTCACAAAATGCATTGGAGATGAAAAATTTCTACAATGATCTCGCACTCAGTGGACGTGATGAAATGGGCTGGTATATTGGAGATCATGGATTTGAAATGCGATTGAGCAGCAAGGTTCCCGATGTAATCAAAGAAGGCATTGGTGAGTTAACCCATCGACTGCTCGAACAATTTCAACTAGAGGTTTCGGATATCGACTTTTTTGCAATTCATCCTGGAGGCAAGAGAATTTTAGATGTCATTGAAGAAAAACTTCAAATCACAAAGGAGCAGAATAGTATAGCTCGGGAGATTTTGCGCACACATGGTAATATGTCGTCACCCACAGTGCTTTTCGTGATTAAATCAATAGTGGACAGGCTAACTGTCGCGGATGATCAAAAACATCTGTTAAGTTTTGCTTTTGGCCCTGGGCTCACATTGGAAAGCGCAGTATTTAAAACGCATATCCATGCTTGAAAAGCGCTCAGAAGAGCTAGAAATCATGGATGATCTGGATATTTCAGGTCCGGTGATTACGCAAACACTTCGCGAACTAAACACCATCAATAGACGTCTCGGAGGCAATCAGATCAGCGTTTCTGCTTACAAAAATTTTGCTAAGAAGCGAGAGAATATATCCTTGGCTGACCTTGGCTGTGGTGGTGGAGATATCATGGCGGAGATGGCAAAATGGACTCGAAAAAAAAACATTAAATCAACGTTTATTGGAGTTGATGCGAATCCCCACATCGTGGAATACGCTGAGACTAACACAAAGGAGTATCCGGAAATTAGCTACGAATCAATCAATATTTTCAGTGAAGAGTTTAAAAAATTGAACGTTGATATCATTCATTGCTGTCTTTTTGTTCATCATTTCACCTCTCAGGAATTAGCCACCCTGTTTAGGCAGTTCAAAGATCAAGCAGGTCTGGGTGTTATCATCAACGATCTACATCGACATCCATTGGCTTACTGGAGCATTAAGTTGCTTACGTCTCTCTTTTCAAAGTCGGAAATGGTGAAAAATGATGCTTCCATTTCAGTTGCCAGAGGTTTCAAGAAAGCAGAGCTAATAAAAATCCTGCGAGAAGCAGGTATTGAGCAGTATAAATTAAGTTGGAAATGGGCTTTTCGTTGGAAGCTGGTGTTTTAGTCTATCTCCACTCACCAAAAATCAGATTTCCCTTCGCATTTTCATCTTCGGATTTGAAGAAATTGTTTAGGCCTTCCACCATCTCGTCAGCAGAAATATAGCTATCACCGTTGGTATCCAATTCCTCAAAACCCTGGATTGCCATCTTCTGAGAAATATTGTAGATGGTCAGCATATTGGCATATTCTTCTTTCGAAATCAGCCGATCTCTATTCATATCAAACAGGTCAAAAACATGCCTTGAAGTTCTTTGAATATAGTGATTGAGTATACAATCATCACCAGATTCGAGTTGATCTCTAAAGAAAGCAATCCAGTCCCAAAGCGTTAAGCTCAACTCCGGATTGTGAAGATCTGTAAGCAGCTGTACAAAAAGGCGATGTGATTTCAGTAAGATCAATCGGGCATTCCTCGAGTTCTCGTTGAGCTGTAATTGCGCAACGATCTTCTTGCCAACGTTTACAAAGTCGCTGGGTTGAAGTTGCCCATTCCGATCGATATCCAAAACATTGAAGAGGTGATGAACCTTTCTTTTTTGAGTCTCAGAAAATACGAATCGAGGGGTATTTGAATCTGTGGTGGTAGAATTCCCCATTTTTCAACCTTCAATTTACAAAAATATTTCCATCAAAGCACGCATTTTGTAGCTTTGCGCGCAATTCTTATATAACAAGACAACATGACTCAAGATATTCAAACGATTTTAAAGCGCCTTCAGGTAGACGCAAATAACAAAGGAGCAGCTGTAGGCCATAACTGGCTTGATTCCTCAGGAGCGACATTGACTTCTTTTTCTCCCGTAAATGGAAAAGAAATAGCCAGCGTCACTTTGGCTGACAATAATGCTTATGATGAGGTAATAAAGGAGGCACAAGCAGCATTCAAAGAATGGAGGCTGGTTCCAGCACCTCAAAGAGGGGAAGTTGTACGCCAGATTGGTAATGAGCTCAGAGAGTATAAGCAGGAGCTTGGTTCTTTGGTATCTTATGAAATGGGTAAATCCCTTCAGGAAGGACTTGGGGAAGTGCAAGAGATGATCGATATCTGTGACTTTGCCGTTGGCCTTTCGCGCCAACTTTACGGACTCACCATGCATTCAGAAAGACCTTCTCATAGAATGTATGAGCAATGGCATCCACTTGGAATTGTGGGAATCATTTCTGCTTTCAACTTCCCGGTAGCTGTATGGTCGTGGAATGCAGCGCTGGCATGGGTATGTGGAGATGTTTGCGTTTGGAAACCCTCAGAAAAAGCACCTATTTCAGCGGTCGCGTGTCAGAAAATCGCACAACGTGTATTTGAAAAAAACGGAGTGCATCCGGGTGTTTGTGGACTTGTGATTGGTGATGCAGAGATAGGAAAAAGACTAGCTGCCGATACAAGAGTTCCTTTGATTTCTGCTACTGGCTCTACCCGTATGGGCAAAGCTGTAGGAGAGGTGGTGGGAGCACGACTCGGCAAGCACATTCTGGAGCTTGGAGGAAACAATGCTATAATTATTTCTGAGCACGCAGATTTGAACATTGTGGTACCAGGAGCGGTATTTGGAGCAGTGGGTACAGCAGGTCAAAGATGTACTTCTACACGAAGACTGATCATTCATGAGAGTCAGTACGAAGAAGTAAAGCAGCGATTGATAAAAGCATATGGTCAGTTGAGAATTGGTGATCCTTTGGATGAAAATAACCACGTCGGACCACTCATCGATACGGATGCAGTAAGCATGTATCAGGCTGCTATTGAAAAAGTAAAAGCAGAAGGTGGAAGTACCGTGATTGAAGGTGAAGTACTTTCAGGAGCTGGATATGAATCAGGATGCTATGTGAAACCAGCGATCTATGAAGCTCAAGCAGACTATGAGATTGTGTGCAACGAAACTTTTGCACCAATCCTTTACTTGATTAAATACTCGACTATCGAGGAGGCGATTGAAATTCAGAACGCCGTACCGCAAGGATTGTCTTCAGCTATCATGACAACCAATATCCGAGAGTCTGAATTGTTCTTATCGCAAGCAGGTTCAGACTGTGGAATTGCAAACGTGAATATCGGAACTTCGGGTGCTGAGATAGGTGGTGCATTTGGTGGGGAGAAGGAAACCGGTGGTGGACGTGAGTCTGGTTCAGATGCATGGAAAGCATACATGAGAAGACAAACCAACACCATCAACTATTCTACTGAGCTGCCTTTGGCGCAGGGGATCAAGTTTGAGCTTTAATAAAAGTCACTCCTGATGGAGTGAATGATGATAAAATGAAAGGTCTGCGTAGAGCAGGCCTTTTTTGTTTGATGAAATTCAACCGAAATAGGCTAAATTCAGGGTCATCATGAATCAGTCTAACCGTTCACATTGTCTTAATTGCCAAGCAGAAATAACTGAAAACTATTGTAGCGTGTGCGGTCAATCGGCCAAAGTACAACGAATTACTTTTCGGGAGACCCTTGATGACTTTTTCAGTTCTTCATTTGCTTTGGAAGGACAGCTACTTTCCACGATCAAGCTCATGGTGGTGAATCCGGGGCTTCTTCTCAGATCTTTTATTGCAGGAAAGAGGAAATCGTATTATAAGCCCGTTGCCTTTTTTGTTTTATTAAGCGCGGTATATCTAATCGTGAGATCTGTGTTAGATTATGATCCTTTGGATGGACAAGTACAGTTAAATAATGCAGATGAGAGTAGTAAATTATTTAAAGATGCTGCAAGATTCATGGTTACTCACATCAACCACATCATGTTTTTTCTTGTCTTCGCTATTGGCTTTTCCAACAAGTTGTTTTTCTATCGAAAGTATAATTTGGCGGAATACCTAACCGTAGGATTTTATGTTTCCGGTATTTACATACTTGTAGGCTTGGTTCAGATGCTATTTAGTTTGTATGTCTTTTTTATTGCTTCGCAAATAAATATGGTTATTCTCTTTTTCTACCTGCTATATGTTTCATTCTCATTGCATCAGAAAAAGTCTTTCCTTGCCATTTTGAAGTATTTGATGCTAAGCTTAACGGTCATCTTTTTTTATATGCTTCTCGGATTCGGGTTTTCAATAATTATGGTATCATAGCATGCTTTAAAATGGTTTTGACCAGAGAGAAAAATAAATTCTAACTTTGCTTTTAAGCGATTAAATAAGTTGGCGTGAGATTATCACTTATACTGGTAGGGTTATTTATTGCAAATTCAATTTCTTATGCTCAAAAAGAAGGAATTGATAGTTTGAAGAAGGCTTTGCTTGTAGCAAAACCGGACACCAATAAAATCATTCTTTTGAATACTCTTGCGTACAAATTGCATAGAGCGGATCCAGATGAAGGTATTGATTTAGCTACTCAGTCTATAGAATTGGCTAAAGAATTGTTTTTTGATAAAGGCTTGGCTCATGCTTACAATTCATTGGGAGCATGCTACTGGAATAAGACAGAGCTAGATAGTGCACTCAAATACTATGAAAAGTCCTACAGCATCAATCAAATCCTTGGGAGTTCGAGAGGTACCACAGGTGCTTTAAGTAACATAGCAATCATTTATGAGAATAGAGGCGAGTATGTAAATGCGGTGAATACCTATTCCAAGGCGTTAGACGAAATGAGAAAAGAAGGATTTGCTTCCTACGAAGCAATCACCTCCAATAATTTGGGATTAGTTTTTATGAAAATTGGCAGTTATGCTGAGGCCCTGAAGTACTTCAACAAAGCAATAGAACTTGGAGAACCATTAGGCATGACGAATTTAACTGGGCCAACCTGGATCAACATTGGCAATGTGCATTCCAGCAGTGGAGCGCCTGATCTGGAAGTAAAGGCAAAGACCAAAGCATTTGAGATAGGGAAAAAAGTCAACGATAAATATATTATGGCGCTGGCACTAAATAACCTAGGCAATGTGTTTAAAAAAAGAAAAGAATTTGAAAAAGCACTTAACTTCTTTCAGCAGGCACTGGCAATCAATGAAGATGTAGGACGCAAAAGTGGTATAGCATTAAACTTGAGTAATATTGGAGCTACTTATCGTGATATGTCTATGTATGAAGAATCGATTGTATCACTTCAGAAAGGATTAGCTATCGCAAATGAGGTCGGTCATACGAAACGCATCGCTCGAACAAATTATCAGCTTGGAGAAACGTATAAAACTATGCTTGAATGCTCCACTGCTTTACCATTTTTTCTGGCAGGATATGAGATAGCAACCAAAAGTAGATATCAAGAAGAGATTAAAGATTTAAGCAAAGCGTTATATGAATGCTATTATCAAAGTGGGGATTACAAAACCTCGGTTACATATCTATCAGCATATACAGCAGCTAAAGATTCTATACTAAATGAAGAGAATATAAAAGAACTAGCAAAAGTTCAGGCACAATACGAATTCGACAAACAACTAAGAGCAAAGAATAGTGAGATTCAGCTTTTAGAATCCAGAGAAGAGGTGGCTAACCTGAAGATCACAATGCTAATCATTGGTGTGATTTTGATATTAATCGTTTCGTTTCTGGTCTCGCGAATCGTGATCAACAAGAAAGAGAGAAGAAAAAGAGAGGTTGAAGCCATTTCTAAGTTCAGAGAGTCAATGACAGGTATGATTGCGCATGATCTAAAAAGCCCATTGAGCATAATAATGAACTCTAATGAGCATGTGACGACCAAACAAATGGCAGGTCAAATGCTTCAATTGATAAACAATATGCTTGATGTCCATCGGTTTGAGCAGACGGATGTTGTACTGAACAAAGAGGAAGTTCCTTTTTCTGCCATACTGGAAGAGGCTCGAACACACGTTGATTTTCTTTTGAGCGAAAAAGAATTGACTTTGGGGGTTCACCTGGAGCAAGACTATATTGTAGTCGTAGACCGAGCGATTATGGTGAGAGTGATCGTCAATCTTTTAACAAATGCAATCAAGTACTCACCGTTTAATGAATCAATACCTGTTGTGGTGAGCTCAAAACAAGGAGCCATTCAAGTTGCGATTACCAACAAAGGCAATGTGATACCAGCAGATCAGCAAAACATGATTTTTGAATCTTTTGGTCAGCTTGATCCTAAGTCTTCCGGTGGGATAGGTTCGACCGGACTTGGACTTACATTTGTCAAATTAGCTGTGCAAGCCCATGGGTCAGGTATTCATGTTCATTCAACTGCTGTAAAGGGCACAACCTTTAGCTTTGATCTTCCCCTGGTAGCGAAGCAAGAGATTATGGCTAAGATGCCGTCAGGCAAATTTGAATTTTCTCACAATCTCAAGGAAAAACTAAGCGGGAAACTAGCTGCGCTTCGTAAGCTGAGTATTCATCAGGTGGGTGACATAGAAAAAGAACTGAAAGACTTAAAGAATACTGTCAAGGAAACGGATGAGTGGGTAGAGCGACTGTTGAATTCAGTTTATGCAGGTAATGAAGAAAGGTATAATGCCCTCCTAGATGAGCTGAATAGGCTACAGCAGAACAAGAAAGTCTCTGAGTGAATCTTCTTCATTTACATTGAGTCTTTTCTTTAAGCGATACATGGCAGTTCTGATACTAGCCGCTGTAACATTGAGTAGCCTGGCTATTTCTTTTGTATCCATTCCAAGCTTAAGGTATGCACAAAGCTTCATGTCTTTGTGTGAGATATCCTTACCCATTTCAGAGAGCGCTCGGAAAAAATCCGGGTGGACTTCTTCAAAATGCATTTTAAATGTAGACCAACTATCATCCGCTTCCAGGTGATGGTGTATTCTCTTTTGGATGGATAGAATCTGATTAAATAATTGGACCTCATTTTCTGAGCGATTTCTCACCCGCAGGGGCTTGGCCAAATCTTCCAAATCCTCATGGAACTTTTGAATAATGCCGTTTTTTTCTACGATCAACATCGACGTAGTACTCAATTTCCTGTTTTTAAGATCAATCTCGTTGCTTAGTAGTCGCTTGATTTCAGATTGTTGTTCGCGCAATCGAAGAGCTGAATTGATTCTTGCTTTAAGTTCTACAAAATCAATGGGCTTTCTGATATAATCCCATGCCCCTGCTTCGAGGGCTATTTGCAGATTTTCCGAAGATGTCATCTCTCCGGTAGCCATGATTACAGGTATATCCGAGGTGTTTTCATGCTTACGGATCTTTCGGGTAGACTCTAAGCCATTCATTTCAGGCATATCCCAGTCCATGAGTATGAGATCGGGGGTTTCCAGTTTGGCTACTTCGAAGGCTTCCTTTCCATTGCCTGCTCTGTATATCTTCCAGGGATCTTTGCTACGATTTAGCTCACCAACGATTAATCGGACAATATCTGGACTATCGTCCGCAATTAAGATGCTTTTATTCTCCATGCTAGCTAATGCAAGCTAGTTTAGATTGTGATTTTTTCAGAAGAAATAAGGAAAAATAAAGTACGTGATACTTTGTCTATGCCATGTAATTGCATATGGTAAGCACCTGCTTATACATTTATGTGATGACCAAAAAGTTAGACACGATATTTTTATTTTTTGCTGGTTGGTACGGAGCGGCCTTCATAAGAAGGTTGCTCTTTTTTATGGATTGATCTTCAAATTCGTATTCTTCATCGATTCATATCTACCCTGTGATACTTTGTCTATGCTACATATTTAGAGGTAATGTTTTGGTCGCTGAGTTTTGTATTCGGTTCGTGTCAATAAAAATCAAAAGGCTAGGCAACCCTTTTGAAAATGAGACAGTCTCGGCAAAGATTTTTTAACCAAATACCTTAGTTATGAATATTAGTTTCCAACCGCTCAAAAGAGGGCTATTTCCCCTCTTCATGATGGCACTGCTCTCTAGTGCTTTCTCACAGGACCTAACCATCAATTCAGTTTCCATTAAAGGGAACGATGTAATCATTCACTACGATTTACTGGATGATGATTTGAGTCGAAAGTATACTTTATGGCTATACAGCTCAGTAGATAATTATGTTCAACCACTCACCAAAGTTGAGGGCGATATCGGCATTGACCTTGCTGTAGGAGGGAATAAGTTGCTGATTTGGCATGCCAAAGAAGAATTGGGTGAAGAGTTTAAAGGAGACGTAGCACTAGAGATCAAAGGAAAGCGGTACATCCCTTTTGTAACGCTCAACAATTTTGAAGATATCAATTCAATGAAAAGAGGCAGGCCTTACAATATCACATGGACTGCAGGAAGGGGCAGTAGCGTTTTGACCTTTGACCTTTTCAACAATAAAGATGAAATCGTGCATACATATACCAACATCGCGAATGTTGGGGAATACCAATTGGAACTACCTGGAGATATAAAACCAGGTAAAGATTACCGATTCCGCATTACTGATCAGCGAAATAAAGAAGACGTTGTGCATACGCCTGTTTTCACTGTGAAAAGAAAAGTCCCTTTGTATGCCAAAGTTGCACTTTTTGGCTTAGTAGGTTCTGGCATTCTTATCCTTGGGCAGCAAGGTTCAGGACCTGCCAATGGTGAAATTCCATTGCTGCCAGATCCAATTCTTCCAACCAACTAAATCAACTACCATGAAAAAAATAGTATTACTTATTCTTATTGCTACTTCACTGGGTCTTAGTGCGCAAGTAGTTAATGAAGATTTCAATGCCTCAAATGGCTCTTGGACTGGTTCTTCGGATTCCGGTGGTACGTATTGGGAGTGGGGAGATCCAACGGGAACCCTTATCAATGACGACAATGGTGGAGCCGGAAATGCTTGGGTGATCGGATTGGCCGGAGATTTCAGCATTCAGGAATTTGATGGTATTTACCTAACCTCGCAGAACTACAATCTTTCCAGTGTCACGAGCTCAGGCCTGATCTCAATGGCCATTTATCGAGATTTGGGAACATTCAATGATGGATTTGAAGATTTAAACGATCCGGTCCAGATGCAATACAGTATTGATAATGGAGTGAGCTGGAACCCGCTTGGGACCAGTGGCTCAGGTGCTAATTGGTACAACGATGCTATGATTGATGCCTGGACACTCAATTCAGGAGGGTGGGTGACTGCAACGCAAGAACTTCCAGCAGAGGTTTTAGGGCAGGCATCAGTTCAATTTAGATTTGAGATGTTTTCTAATGCTCCGATGGGGATGTATGGAAAAGAAGGATTTGCTTTTGATGATTTTCAGATTTTTTCTGGAAATACAGGCACGGATTTCCTGACAATGACAGTTGCGGGGGAATTGTTTTCTTCGTCTATTGATAGTGCTTCAAGAACAGTAACGCTATTTGTGCCGGATGGTACTGATGTCACCAGCTTATCGCCAACATTTACGCTCTCTAACGGAGCAACTTCGAGTATTACCTCCGGCACTTCTCAGAACTTTACTTCTCCAGTCACTTATACCATTACGGCAGAAATTACCAGTATCGTTGAAGATTGGACTGTTCAGGTAGTAACCCCGACTCCAACGATCACTCTTTTCCCGACTTCTGGGATAGAAGGCACGGAAGTTTCAATCTATGGAAAAGGCTTCAGCAATACCATAGCAAACAACAGTGTCTTGTTTGGTGGGGTAAGTGCTACAGTAACTTCTGCGAGCACCAATAAACTGGTTGTTTCTGTACCTGCAGGGGTGAGCTTAGGTATCAATGAAGTTAGTGTTGCCTCCAATGGGCTCAATTATTTCAGCGAACCAAACTTTACAGTTGTTTCTTCTGCGACTTCCGGAGTTTTCACTGACTATAAGTTGAGCGATTTTGACTTAGCCATCAATAAGGCTATCTCCTTAGAGGTTGCGGATTTTGATGCGGACGGAGATCTGGATTTTGCTTACGATGATGGGGCAACTCTGAAAATTGCAACAGTGCAAAACGGAAAAATAACAAGCACTGTTTCTGTAGCTAGTGGTAGATCTGTAACCACGTCCACTTTGATTTTGGAGACCTCAGATGTAGATAAGAATGGGTATCCGGATATCATAGCTGGAGGTGCAAGATTGGGATGGTTCAAAAACAATGGAGACGGCACCTGGGCAGACGAGCAAGTAATTGCTGAGGGCGCCACCTCTGAGTCAATTCTTGTTTTTGATTCAGATGCAGATTTTGACGATGATATTTTCACTTTTGATGGGTCAGATGTAGCACTCTACAAAAACTCGGGTAACCAATCTTTCAGTTTGTCAAATCCATCGGTGGCTAACAGCTTAGGCGTTCCAATAGACTGGGACGAGGACGGTGATATTGATTTGATTATAGCCGGGGAAGATGACATGACTTTCCAGCCAGCCATACTCCTACTTACAAACGTTGGGTCAGGGACCTTTACGAGAAGCACGCTCGCCTCAACCAGCCTGTCAACGCTTGAGAATGTACAAGTAGGTGATTTGGATAATGATGGTGATAACGACTTTGTTTATGCTGAATTGAATCAAATGTCTGGCGGAACTTCTATTGGCTACATCATCAATAATGGAGATGGCACCTTCGGAACTGAAGTTTCTATTAGCGCCAGCGCTACGTACCAAGAGGATAAACAGCTAAAATTAGGAGACCTGAATGGAGATGGATTTCTGGATATTGCCAGAACAACGGATGATGGATCTGGCAACGGATGGTTTTATATCTACTTGTCTAGTGGGTCGCTCACTTATGCTGAAACAGAACTGGATGGCAGCATAGCTGGACAGGACGTAGAATTGGTGGACATTAATAATGATGGAGACTTGGATATTTTACAGGAATCTTCAGCCTCAGGAGGTTATTTTCCATTGTATGTTCAAGGTAGTACGGACTTAAATTTTTCAAATTTTTCGTTTGCGGCGCAAACAGGACCAGCAACTATCAATACCACTGCTTTCACAGTAGATGTAGAAGTGAACTCAGGAGCTGATCTTACCGCTTTGGTTCCGACAATCGAGCTTTCGTCCGATGCTGTGTATTCTAACCCGCTATCAGGGGTAGTAAATGATTTCTCAAGCAGTGCTACATACACTGTAAGAACTGTAGATAATAGCTCTTCTACAACACAAGATTGGACGGTGACTGT
The DNA here is from genome assembly GCF_039940915.1 of Ekhidna sp. GTDB lineage: Bacteria > Bacteroidota > Bacteroidia > Cytophagales > Cyclobacteriaceae > Ekhidna. The sequence continues at coordinate 1,984,792 of NZ_JBDVFO010000002.1, read as the reverse complement.
GTTGCAGGTTCCGGCAGTTCCTGTTCCGGCAGCAGGTGTGGTAGAGCAAACCACAGTCTCTGTTTCGTGGAGCGAGATCAGTAATGCTTCAAGCTATGAGCTTCAGCTTAGTGAAACAATGGACTTCAGCACAGTCTTAAGCGGATTTGATCCATTGATTATCAATAGTGGGGTTGGTGCAACAGCGACAGCCGCGCTCGCTAATTTAACGGCAGGAACCACCTATTTTGCAAGGGTCAGAGCATCAAACGCAATAGGTACATTCTCGGCTTATTCGACGACAGTGACTATTTTAATGAAACCGGCTACTCCGGTAGCAACACTTGCTACTGACGTGCTTTCTGAGTCTTTTACCGCAAATTGGAATGCTGCAAACGGAGCTGCAAGTTATGATGTTGAGGTTTCCGAAAATACGTCCTCCTCAGTTGTTTTTAGTACAACAACCGCAGAAACATCTGTTTCGGTAAACAGTGGTTTATCTGCTGGGGTCACATACAAATATCAAGTGACAGCTACCAATGCATCTGGTACATCTCAGTCTTCCAATACGATTCTGGTGACTACCAATGTTCCACCTTCTGATCTTGATTTGGATAGCAAGTTTGTGGATGAAAATGCTCCGGTCGGTTCATTGGTAGGAACGTTTTTGATAACAGATCCGGACGATGTTACTCATACGTACGAATTTGTAGCTGGCACGGGTGACACAGACAATGCACTTTTCGATGTTAGCGGTTCAAACCTGGTGACCAAACAAGTTTTCAATTTTGAAGAGAAGTCCACCTATTCGGTACGGATGCGAGCAGTGGATGCACGAGGTGCAGCGAGTGTAGGACAACAATTTAATATTGGCATCAATGATGTGAATGATGCGCCAACAGCTGTGACATTAGAGACGAGTTGTTGCAGTCCACGTGGATTTGACCCTGAGGGGACAAAAGTTGCAGACTTGTTTGCTACTGATGAAGATGGAGATGCTGTCATCTTTGATCTGGTTGCTGGAGGGGATTCTTTTACCGTAAACAATACGACTAAAGCACTTTCGACCGCAGTTGTTTTCGAGACAGAAGTGGATTTGATTATTCCAATTCAACTTCGAGCGACAGATCCTGATGGTGCCAACGTAACTGAAAGCTTCAATGTGACCATCAAAGCTTTTGTGGATACTGAGAAACCAGTGTTGTCGCCTTCCCCTCAAAACGGGAGCACGTTCCTTTCCGGGGGACCGGAGAGAACACTGAGCGTGATGGTAGAGGACTTTAGGCTAAGAGAAGTTAAGTTCTTTTCAAGGCTATTGACTGAATCGGAATTTGTCTCAGAAGTACTCACAGAGGTGAGTGGCGCCTATGCCAAAACGGTACTAGAAGCAGACCTTGGTGTCGCCGGGTTTGAGTATTATTTTGAAGCTACAGATGAGGCGGGAAATGTAGGGTTTTCTGAATTGAGAACCATGGCACTTTCATTCCCGGAATCTGGAGCAAATGCGCCAAAGGTAGAGTCAGTCACAAAATTTGGCCGCACGGTGGATAGTTATCAGATCATCTCTATTCCTTTTGCTTTCAATGATCCTTCTGCCAAAAGAGTAGACGCTATTTTCAATGAATACAGTGGAGATCAGATCGGAGGAGAATACAGGATCATCAAATGGGATCCTACCCTTGGTGAAATGGGCGAATTAGCTGACCTGAGCCCCTCATCTTCCATAGAGTTAGGAGAAGGGTATTTTTTCATCTCCGCCAAAGAGCGTTCCATTACCATAGAGAGTGCAAATATAAATTTGCAGGATCCATTCCCTCTTGAGCTTAAGAGCGGCTGGAACCTTGTAGGAAATCCGTATAACATTGACATCAATTGGAATTCCGTTCTGACAAATAATGGAGCGGATGGTATTGTAGGTCAGTTGAGAGTTTTAGATACAGAAAATCCTGAAATCTGGCCGGAAAGTAACATCCTAAAAGTACTGGAGGGAGCTTTTGTATTTTCCAGTCAGGATATTACACTCAATCTCCGCTACACGGATGCATCTATTACTTTCGGTGGAGGGAGACTCAGCGAAAAGCCGAGCGCAGATTGGTATTTGCCGCTATCGCTCAAACAAGATGGCCTCATCCGTCACGGAGGTATTGGTATGGATAGGGATGCCAAACTATCGCTTGATCAATACGATGAGCCGGTGCTACCTCGATGGTTGAAGTTCCTTGAGATGAGTTTTGGGCATGATAATGACTTAAGTAGACTTAATACAGATGTGATCCCAACAGCGGACTCATATGTTTGGGAGTTTGTAGTTTCTTCCAGTCAGAAAGGAATTTCAATGCTCGAATGGGATGAGAATAGTTCGCAGGTTGCAAATCTTCAATTATTTGATCTCGGTTCAGGAAAAATCATTGATATGACTAAGCAATCATCCTACGAATTTGACCTGAGTGCCTCGTCATCATTCAAAATACTTTATAGCACAGATCCGGAAGAGACATTTGCCTTTGATGAGGTGGAAGCGCTGGAAGCTTATCCAAACCCATTCATTGAGTCTTTTAAAGTACCGCTTCGCTTGCCGAAAAGTAGCAAAGAATATGCCGTTCAGGTGGATCTTTTAGATCTCTCTGGTAAGCGAGTTATAGCTGGAGATTCTCAGTTTGCTTCCGGAGGAACTTTTGAATATTTCTTCAGAAAACCTGATGGAATTAAAACCGGACTTTACCTCTACCGAGTCACCATCGAAAACGATGGCAAAGTCCACAGCTATACCAAAAGAATTAAAGTACAATGAAATGAAAATTGAATCTATGCTCCATGCAATGGAGAAGTAGATAACCAATTGGAATTAAAAATTACAGACATGAAAAATATATTAAGCAGTTTATTGATACTCCTTGTGACGTGTTCGCAAGCTCAGTTAGTTTCAGATAAGACGAATGCTATCCGAATTGACGCAAGTCAGTCCGTGGAGGGTGAAGTGATTTTGCCATTTATATCTTGGGAATTTCCAACAAGAGAATACACCAATTCACAAGAGAAGAAAACCAAATTTGTGGCATCCATTGAGTCTAGTACACCCATCAAGGAAGTGAAGCTTGGTATTGGTAAGAAACGTGGAGCAAAGCCGTTGGCAACAACTACCATTGAGGTTCCGGAGAATACACTTAAGTTTCAAGTAGAAAAAGATATTTACCTCAGAGATGGGGAAAATGTAGTGAGCCTCATTGTGACCAGCGAGGATGGTGGAACCGTGGTGGATTACCGAAACGTGCTTGTTGGTCTGGATGCGATTTCCAAAGCCATTGATATCAACCGAAAAGACTATGCACTTTTGATAGGTACAGACAAGTACGACAATTGGTCTGATTTGGTCAATCCGGTGTATGACGTAGAAACTATTTCTGGGCTACTTTCAGAAAATTACAATTTTGATACAGAAGTATTGACAAACCCCGAGCAAGACGATTTTTTGGTAAAAATCAAAGAGTACTCCCAGAAGAAATACAAGCCGCAAGATCAATTGCTCATTTTCATAGCAGGGCATGGACAGTTTGACGAGTCATTTGGTGAAGGCTATATCGTAACGAAAGGAAGCTTACAAAACGACGAAGCTAAGACTTCATATATCCCTCATAGTGTACTGAGAAATATCATCGATAATATTCCATGTGAGCATATTTTGCTGGTGATGGATGTATGCTTCAGCGGAACATTCGATCCTGTAATAGCGAGAAGCAGAGCCTCCGTGTACGAAGATTTGGATGACGCTGAGTTACTCGTAAGAAAGCTTTCGAAGAAGACGAGAAGATACCTAACCTCAGGAGGCAAAGAGTATGTTTCTGATGGTGTGGCAGGAAGTCATTCACCATTTGCGCAACGCTTCATCGAAATTCTCAAATCGAGAGGTGGTGACGATAGAATTATTACACTGCATGAAATTTATCCAGTAATGCAAAGGTTGAAAACATTGCCTCGCACAGGAGAGTTTGGGCAAAATGAGAAAGACAGTGATTTTGTTTTTGTAGCAAAATAGTTTTTGTGATTTAGGTAGTGATGCAGCTCATTGACGAGTTGGTTAAAGGCATTTTTCGTGGTAGTGAGCTGCCTTTTTCATATGCATCCGTCCTCTTTAGCTAACATGTATTTATGTATTCATTGATCATCGCCTGATGCCAACATAGTTATGAAAATAAATAAGGTAATTTTTTTGTTGTTATGTCTCACAGTCGGCGCTAAGGGAAGTGGCCAAGTAACAGAATTGGATAGTCTGGAAATAGAGGCTCTTCGATTATTTTCTTCGCACGAATCACGGCCTGATGCTTTAAGCTTCATTGAGGAGCTGAGCGAGGGATCACCTGAAAAAGCCATTTTACTGTGTAAAAAATTGCTAAGTACCACTGAAGGCATAAAGGAGGATGAAGCTGTGATTGACCTCTACATGCTTCTCGCTGAAATTGAAAACGATGATTATCAATTAGATTCGGCAAAAGCCCATTTGCTGGAAGCCATACACTTTGCTAAGGCTCAAAATGAGCAGACTTTGGAGGCTGAAGCCACCCTGGAACTTGGACAGGTTTTAATGGAGTTGGATGATTCGCTTGCGATTCGAACGATAAAAGAATCGATTGCATTGGGGTTATGGGATACGAAACCAAAAGAATTAGCCAGGAGTCATTACATACTAGGAAGGGCTTTCAAATGGTTTAGTCAATACGACAGTGCTAGGCATTACATCAACATGACCATCGATATCTCGCAACATGCTAACCTTAAAGTTCAGGAAGCTGATGCATGGAACGTTTTAGGAAACATGGAGTCCAATGAGTATAACATCGTCGAAGGGCTCAAAAATTATCAAGAAGGCCTCAGGATCGCAGAAGAAATAGGGGATCTAGAACTAAAGGCACTGTTTTATGGAAACATTGCTATATCTCATGATGACTTAGAAGATTTAGATAAAGCAGAGGAATACTACTTGAAGACAATAGCGCTTGATCAACAACTGAAAACCAATCAAGAGCATTTATCTCAATTCAATTTAGGTATTCTATACATTGAACAAGAGCGCTATGAAGAAGCTCGGATGATGCTAATCAAAGCCTTCAATTATCGAAAGGCTAGAGGTATGAAGCGATATGAAATGACCGCTTCCGTAAGGCTTGCAAAGGTTTATTTTTTGTTGGGCCAGCCAGATTCAAGTCGGTTTTATCATGATAACACTGTTGGATTAATGGAAGAAGTTTCATCCAAATGGGCACGGTCCAGTGCACTTCAAATATTGGGTGAAATCAACCTAAAAGTAGAGAACCTAAGATTGGCCGAGGAGCAATTCTTGAACGCGTATCGGTTGAATTTAGAGATGGATCTTCCAGAGGAAAACGTGTATTTAGCTAACTATTTGTATGAGATCTACCTTTTAAAGGGAGATTATCGCGAAGCGCTGAAATACCTGGAGGAATATGTAGAAATAGCAGATGAGAATCTAAATAAAGAACAGGTCCGCGATGTTGCAAGACTTGAAGAACAATACAAGCATGAAAAAGAAATCATTCAAAAGCAGAATGAGATTGATTTACTTGAGAGCAAAGAACAGATCAGCAGATTACGCTCTACACTTGTCTTAGGAGGTACTTTACTTGTATTGATCATTGGATTCATCATTTCCAGAAATCGCATAAAAAGCAAGACCTTACAAGCAGAACAAGTGAAGGAAATGAGTGATTTCAAAGAGTCTATGACAGGCATGATTGTTCATGACATCAAAAACCCGCTTAGCATCATTTTAAACAGCACAGATGAGCGAGTGAATAAAGAAATGGCTGCAAGAATACTTCGACTGGTTAATGACATGCTAGACGTACATCGATTTGAAAACGCGAATGTTCCCTTGCAGATTGAGCGCGTTAAAGTCAAAGATCTGATAGATGCTGTGTTGCCTCAAGTCAAACCACTTGCCTTCGAAAAGAACATTGACCTGCAACAAGAATTTACAGATGGATTGGTAGAAGTAGATGTAGAAATGATCAGCAGAGTATTCATCAATTTGCTCACAAATGCAATCAAGTACGCCCCTTCAAGCAGCTCGATAGAAATAAAAACAGTGGAAGAAGAGGATGGCATTATCTTCTCTGTTACGGACCAAGGTCAGGGCATGACTAAAAAAGAACAGCAAATCATCTTTGATTCATTCGAGCAGGTTAGTCCAAAAGCATCGGGAGGGGTTGGATCTACAGGATTGGGGCTGACCTTTGTAAAACTGGCATTAGAAGCGCATGATACCGATATAGAGGTAGATTCTGAAGTGGGCAGAGGCACTACTTTTAAATTTAGATTGCCTAAAGCCATTGATTCGGATCTGAGCGAGCAAAACAGACGGAAAATGGACTTCTCCTCCTTTTCATCGATGGACAGAAACAGGATTGCCAATCAAATCTTAGCGTTGAAGAAATTAAATATTCATCAAATAGGCGAGATTGAAAAAGAACTCAACGAGATCGAGTTGAAAGAAAACGAGGACATCCATGAATGGGTGGAGGCTGTGCTGAATGCAGCCTATGCAGGTAATGTACAAGATTACTTCAGTCTGATCAACCAGGTTGAGACTGATAATTAATTGAGGATGGATACTGTTTCGTCCTAGCTAACACCTTCTTTATCGGTTAGTATAACCCCCGTTATACTTTGTCTATGCTCAAAATTTCGAGGCTGGTTACACACTAAGAACCTTTGTGGTTAATAATATTTTTTAAAAAATACCGAGGCAACTCTTTCACGAATTGACATGGCTCGGATCTGATAAAAAAGGATAACCATAAAAGCCCTTAGTTATGAAAACCATAGAAAACCAGTTCATCCAAAAGCTCAGTTTATTAATTTTTCTATTTACCGCATTATGTGCAGGAGCATTTGCGCAATTTGAGCCAGCATTGAATTTTGATGGCTCTGCTATATCAACCTATGACTACATTGAGGTTCCTGATGCCAATAGCCTTGATATCACGAACGCCTTCACTTTTGAAACCTGGGTCAGATTCGATAACGTAACAAATGGAGCGGGCGCCGCTGACGATTTTCAAGGTGTTTTTTATAAATCCACCTTTAATGGAAACTACGGACTAGCCTACAGTCGATCAGGTGTTTTACGATTCTATCACATAGGCTTTGGTGCCAGTATAACAGATTACAGTTGGGCGCCAGTCGTAGATACGTGGTATCATGTGGCTGTAACCTTCAACGGTACCAAATCGGCCATCATTGTTGACGGAACAGAAGTGGCTTCTCAAACAGACGTAGCGAGTAGCTTGACTCCAAATACTGAACCTTTAGTCATCGGAGCTTCACCATTTACCGGGGCGAGCACCTGGCCTTTTGAGGGTTCGATGGAGGAGATCAGAATGTGGAATATTGCAAAGACTGCTTCAGAGATCAATACCAGCAAAGACACGGAGTTAAAAGGCGATGAAAGTGGATTGGTGTTGTATTATCATTTCAATGAAGGAACCATAGGCGGAGACAACACGTCAATTTCGTTTGTTCGGGACAGAAGTCTTCAGGGAAATAACGGGACGCTCAATGGGTTTGTGCTCACGGGATCAACAGGCAACTTTGTTAGCTCTGCAGATTTAAGCTTAGCGACACCTTTTACCGATCAGACGATTACTTTTGGTGCACTGGCAAACAGAACATTTGGAGATGCTGACTTTACACTGAGTGTAACAGGCGGTAGTTCAGGCAACCCTGTCACTTTTAGTAGTTCAGATGAAACTGTCGCTACTGTTTCAGTATCTACAGTGACCGTTTTAGACGCTGGTAATACCAATATCACCGCTTTTCAGGATGGAGTTGGAACGACACGGCATGCAGAAGCTACACAATCCCTTACCGTTGATCCATTTACCACAAGCATTGCTTTGAATTTACCTGCAACTAATCCAAAATTCAACGGCATGCCTCAAGGTATTTCACCTACCGCCAACGACATTGATGGAAATCCAACACTGGCCATTTTGACTGAATATAGTCCGACAGGAGCAGGAACTTTTAGTACCACTGCACCAACCAATCCTGGAGTATATGATGTCCGTGCCAATTTGGATACCGAACCGAACTATTCTGCTTCTGAAGTGACCGGTACTTTAACTATTGAGTCAGCCGTTGGTCTCGATATTGCCGACACACTCAAGATTCAGGTTGAGGCAGGAAAGATGTTAGTTTACAATCTGGACATTGTCAATAGTGAAAGCACAAGCTTGGCATGGTCGCTTGCGCTTAGTGATACTTTAGGTTATGGCTATGAAACGGCTTTCTCAAAAGCCAATTTTGCCAGCTGGCAGCTTTCTCAAAATCAGGACAGGATCACTGATAATGTGTACATCACCAGAGGAGACAATAAAAGCATTTTCAATGCACGGACTGAGACTACCTCTTCGAACAGTATTTCCCCTGCTGATACCGAGTGGTCAAGGTCCAGTGCCAATGCAGCATCTTCATTTGATCCTTTCGTGACGATGCACGGTGGAAATCCGGGTTCTTTGGTAGGAGATACTGCTACCGTTCACTTGATAACAGATGATCAGTATCATGAAGTGGTATTCTCTACTTTCTCCGGTGGAAACTCGGGTGGTGGCTTTAGTTATACCCGAACCCCCATGCACGACTATATGGCGATCTCCGGAGTAGCTTCAGGAAATATTTCGGCACAATCTTTTGGCAGTAGTCAGATCACATTTGATGCGACAAACCTGAAGTCCGGACTTAATTATGGAATGATGACCTTAACCACCGATGATCCGGCTAACCCAACCATGATGGTAGTCACAGAAGTAGAAGTATTACCTGCTGCGGTATTTAGTCTTTCGGAAACAACCGTTGGTGATACGGTGGCGATAGCAGATGCTGCCACAACCATGACGTTCAAAATTCAAAATACAGGCGCTTCGGAGCTAACCTGGTCTACAACAACAAGTGGTCGTCCAAACTTCATGAATTTGGTAACGCTGGATGCATTCTCAGGCACGGTGCCGGCTGGAGGTGAAGCAACGATTACAGTTACTTTTGATGCGGCGGTTCATGGTTTTTATGAATGGCCAGTGACCTTTACGACCAATGATCCTGGAAATCCTAACCCGACCATGACCATCAGTATGCTGGCGACAGGTGTACCTTTTGCTGTGGTGGGCTCGCCAGGAGTAGCCTTCGACGATACATTCGTAGGTTACCAATCATCACAACAATTAAGCTTCAATAACACTGGAACGGATACACTTTTTGTGTACAATGCGGCAGTAGATCAGCCTGGCATTAGTCTTGCCGTCGATTCATTGACCATCCTGCCTAACTCGGGCTTACAAAGTCTTGAATTGGTGTTTGAGCCAACAATCGCTGGTGTGGTCAATGGAAATCTGACGTTTGATACCAACGATCCCACCAAGCTAAGTAACTCTCTTCCGTTTATGGGAACAGCCCTAGATCCCCCTGTCATTGATGTGAGTCCTGCGAGTATTACTCAAACCCTTACTGTAAATGATACAGTGGCCACACAAGTTACTATATCCAATACAGGCGGATCAGACCTCACCTGGACAGTAGTCGCTTCATTGCCAGATGCACCTGTATTTGTAGAAGGAGTCCCAGTTAATTTTGTTAGCGGTGGATTGAATCTCTCAGATAATATAAGTGCCAATGTGAATTTGACCAGAACTGCTATTGGAGTTGCTACAAATGACTTTTACAATACGGTTGAATATCCGACTTTCTCGGAGGTAAGAGATGAAAGTTCAACGCTCAGGTGGTCTCCTAAATCTACAAGTCTGAGTTCATCAGCTGATTACATCAATAATTTTGCAACCGTTAAAAATTCCTTAGGAGAGGCATTTATCGGTTCTACGATTTCTCTCCATTCGGTTGTTGATGGTCGGTATTTTGATATAGAAATATTGACCTACGAAGCACCATCAGGTCCATTTGCAAACTTTTCCTATAACCGGACGGAAGTTTTCCCAGGCGTTGGTACGACTGTTCTTAGTGGCACGACTGGTGCAGGAGGTAACTCACAATTTGACGTAGAATTTTATGGGGGAGGACTTACTACTGGTACGTTAGACGGTAGCTATACGATCACCTCAAATGATCCACTCGCACCTTCTCTGGTGCTCCCTATTAGTTTAACGGTAACAGGCGGAGAGGCTAACATGGCCACTACTAGTGCCACTGCTACTGCTGTAGATACACAAGTCAACCAGACCAGTGATTTCAGTCTGGAAATCAAAAACACGGGGAATGCACCGCTCAACGTCAGCGACGTTACAGTAAATGATCCTGCTTTTGGTATTGGAATGACATCATTTACAGTCCCGGCGAAGAGTACATATACTTTGCCTTTGAGCTTTGCTCCGACGTTAGTCCAAACCTACAATGCTACCTTGTCTGTCACTAGTGACGATCCAGCAAACTCACCATTTGATGTTTCTTTAACAGGAAATGGTGTAGCTGCCCCTGATTTCCAGGTGACATCCACCTTGATACAAGACACCTTGTCCGTTGGGGTAACCAATGCCAAAATGGTAAGCGTTATTAACAATTCTACTGGAGACCTGACTTGGAACATTGCAGGAGATGTATTTTTTGAAAAAGATGACTATGCTGATCCAAGTAGTGAGATAGCACAAGATCGCATTTCGGATTTTGTATGGCTGACACGAGGTGACAATAAACCAACGTATAACTACTTGGAAAATACATCTTATGATCCGGATCATACCTCTATCTTATTTGGAGATGGAACTACTTTTAGCCAGCCAACTTATGGTACATTCAATGCGACCTTTAATGGTTCCGCTGATGGACAGGTGGGCAATACCACTTCACTGTATTTAGTAGCCGAAGATCGCTATTTTGATTTGGCATACTCCAAGTGGACAAGTAATGATAATGGAGGGGGGTTCGCCTACACCAGAAGAGAGGCAGTGCCTTGGTTGGAGTTAGGAAGCTTTTCTGGTGCCGTTGCAGGAATTGGGCAAGAAGATGTGACTGCTACTTTTAAAACGAATGGTTTGGCAGCAGGTGACTATGAATTTACGTATGATGTAGCCACCAATGATCCGGCTAATCCTTTGGAAACAGTAACATTCCAGCTTCACGTGACTGGCACCCCTGACATCAATGTCACCTTTGCTTCGGACTCTGTTCGCTTTGGAGATGTGATTATTGGGCTGACGACTACTCTGCCGGTGACCATAAACAATGCAGGAGATTCTACCTTGACAGTTTCTGATATTGCTTTTGACAACATGGCGTTTGGTATCGATCAGACCAATTTCAAAGTAGAGCCTGGTAAGAATATCGTATTGAATGTTTCTTTCACGCCAACAATGGTTGCTACGTATAAAGCAGGTTTCACAATCACCAGTGACGATCCTGATGAAAGCCCGATTGAATTTGGTGTAAGAGGTTCAGGAATTGATGGACCAAACCTTGATTTGAATGTGATGACAATAAATCTTCAGTCCGTTGCAGGAGGGGTTGCCAGTGCGGACCTTACACTTTCAAATAGTGGTCAGCAATCGGTGAACTGGAACGTTGACAGTAAATACATCAGTGGTAGTGAAGTGACTTTTACTAGATCATCTGGTGCGGATTGGACACTTCCAGAAAATCAAGATCGCATAGCAGGAAATGTATGGATTACCCGCGAAGACTCTGGACCACTTTTCAATGCTTTCACCAACAATAATAATTTTATTTCATGGGCAGAAAACAAAACCGTATTGGGAGGAGCATTGCCTTCGTATGATCCAGATATATCAAATGAATTTGGTGGAGGAAGTAGTATGTCGAGTATTCCCGGTAACACTATGTCTCTTCAGTTGCCAGAAGTAAACCGTTTCTTTGACGTTTACTTTAATTCTTGGGCTAATGGAGGCGGTGGAAGTGGAAGCGGAGGGGGTTTCTCCTATACCAGAAATGAAGTTGCCACTTGGTTGTCCTCATCAGAAATAGCTGGAAGCATCGCTGTAAGTGGAGCTGATCAAATTGTAACTATTTCCACCGATGCAGCTAACTTGAGTGCAGGAACCTATTCAGCAAACTTAGTATTGGCAAGTACTGGTGTTGAGCCAGAGCAAACGGTTGTTGTGAACCTAACTGTCCTTGGTGCTCCTCAAATAGCCATTACCCAAAGTGCATTGGACTTTGGTGGTGTTATCGAAAACACCGAAGAAACGCTTGAATTAGAAATAGCTAACAATGGAAATTCCACACTAAATATTTCTGACTTTACGATAGACAACCCAACATTTAGTATATCAAATTCGCCTTTGGCGATTGAGGCAGGAGCCACGGCGTTGGTTCCGGTGATCTTTAGTCCTTCGTTGGTTCAGCCGTATACAGGAACACTCACCATCACGAATGATGATGCGACCAATTCGTCAGTAACAATAGATCTTTCTGGAGCGGGGATTAGTCCTCCTACGGCTTCAGTTGATGTGACAGAACTCAGTGAGTCCTTGTTTTTTGGAGCTTCCTCTGAGCAAACATTCACGATTCAAAATACGGGTAGCAGCGACCTTGAATGGAATCTTGCGGCCGACCCAACCGCAACAGCTTTTGTCAACCCCAATAGTGATGCGGTTACTTTCTCAATAGAAAGTGGGGTGATAGTTTCGGGCCAATCTCAACAAGTCATCGTCTCCTTTAATCCAAATGGAAACTTTACCGGAAGTTTTGAATTACCACTGCAGGTGGTGAGTAACGATCCAGTCAATACACGGATTGACATTCCACTTTCCTTAGTAATAGGAGGAATCACGATTAATACTTCGATTGCCGATCAATTAGAACAAGAGGGTTTTGTTTCTTCACAGTTTGATATTACTGGAATGTTTACAGACGCACAGGGAGATGCTTTGACCTACATTGTTACCAGTTCCGATGAATCTGTCGTCACAGTTTCGGAGCTGTCTGAGATGGTGACAGTTTCCGAAGCAGGAGGTACTGGAACAGCAATGATTTCCATTACCGCTGATGACGGAAAAGGAACTACGGAAACGTTTGATTTTGATTTCAGGGTAAATGCAACTCCAACGATAGCGAGTGCGATTGGAAACCAAGCCTATGAAAATGCATTTGGAACAGCAAACTTCGATTTGTCAACAGTGTTTAGTGATGCAGATGCCAGTGATGTGCTTACACATACTACCGTGACGAATGCAAGCGGGATAGTTTCTACTTCTATTTCGAATGGGATGCTTACACTGACAGAGCAAGGCCCAGGAACTGTGAATGTAACTTTAACTGCCGATGATGGGTCTGGAGGACAGGTTTCTGATGTATTTGAAGTGTTTGTCAACAAGATCAATCAAACGATCACTTTTAATGGATTGACAGATGTAACCTATGGGGATGCAGCGTTTGATCCTGGAGCTACGGCCAGTTCTAACTTAACAGTTAGTTACAGTAGTTCTAACACTGATGTAGCGACAACTTCTGGAACTACCATCACCATTGTTGGGGCTGGAACTGCGACCATTACTGCTTCACAAGACGGTGATGCATCCTACAATGCAGCGCTAGATGTTCAACAACAACTCATGGTGAATCAGGCGGCACTGACCGCTACAGCAGATGATCAAAGTAAGACTTATGGCGAAGCGAACCCGAGCTTCACGATTGGTTATTCTGGCTTTGTGAACGGTGATGATGCGAGTGTTCTGGATGCTGCACCATCTGCAAATTCCATTGCTGACGTTGGAAGTAATGTTGGAACGTATGCAATTACTGCTTCAGGAGGCTCGGATATCAACTACGCAATCACGCATGTAGATGGAACGTTGACGATAACCCAAGCGGCACTGACCGTTACAGCAAATGATCAAAGTAAGACTTATGGAGAAGCGAACCCGAGCTTCACGATTGGTTATTCTGGCTTTGTGAACGGTGATGATGCGAGTGTTCTGGATGCTGAACCATCGGCAAGTTCCGTTGCTGACGCGGCGAGTGATGCGGGAATGTATGCAATTGCTGCTTCTGGAGGCTCGGACATCAACTACGCAATCACGCATGTAGATGGAACGTTGACAGTCACCCAAGCGTCATTGACCGCTACAGCAGATGATCAAAGTAAGACTTATGGAGAAACGAACCCGAGTTTCACGATCGGTTATTCTGGCTTTGTGAACGGTGATGATGCGAGTATTCTAGATGCTGTGCCATTGGTGAGTTCCATTGCTGGTGTTGGAAGTAATGTCGGAACGTATGCAATTACTGCTTCAGGAGGCTCGGGTATCAACTACGCAATCACGCATGTAGATGGAACGTTGACAGTCACCCAAGCGTCTTTGACAGCAACAGCAGGTGATCAAAGTAAGACTTATGGAGAAGCGAATCCAAGTTTCACGATTGGTTATTCTGGCTTTGTGAACGGTGATGACGCAAGTACCCTGGACGCTGCGCCATCGGCAAGTTCAGTTGCTGACGCAACAAGTAATGTTGGAACGTATGCAATTGTTGGATCAGGAGGCTCCGACATCAACTATGCAATCACACACGTAGATGGAACGCTAACAATAACGCAAGCATCATTGACGGCTACTGCAGATGACCAAACCATCAATGAAGGAGATGCATTACCTACTTTCACAATTTCTTATGCAGGTTTTGTGAATGGAGAAGATGCCTCCGTATTGGATACTGCTCCAAGTGCGAATACCTCTATCGTAGATTCTTCCATTCCGGGTGTATACGATATCACTGTATCCGGGGGTACAGACAACAACTATGATTTCAGCTACCTGAATGGCGCACTAACCATTCATGAGGTCTTAGGATTAATCAAGAATAGTGACATTAAGATATATCCTAATCCCGTAACAGACTATTTGATGATTTCAAATGCGAAGGCTGCTAAAATTGTGCTATTCGATTTAGGGGGGAAACAAATACTTTCCAAGGGGATAAGCGGAAAAGTTGATTTAACGAATCTACGAAAGGGTTCTTACTTAATTCAACTGAGGGATCAAGAGAATGCTTTGATTTACTCGGGTCGCATTATCAAGAACTAATGAAAGATAAACTAAGGTAGGCATTTACGAAGGTAGATGCTTTGAGGGCAGTCAATGACTGCCCTTTTTATTACCTATAAATCCGAAGGGTTGAAAACAGCCTGTTTCAGTTCTCTTTTTTTCTTAAAAAAAGCAACATTAAAAAAGTCCCGTAATATTCCCTTTTTCATCTATGTCGATGTTTTCGGCTGCTGGTACTGAAGGAAGACCAGGCATCCTCAGCATCTTTCCGGTAATCGGTATGATAAATCCTGCGCCGGCTGCTATCTCTACTTCTCTGATATTTAACGTGAAGTTGCTTGGTCTTCCATAAGACGCGGCATCATCTGAAAAGGAGTTTTGAGTTTTAGCCATGCATACCGGAAAATTTGAAAACCCGAGTGCGTCAGCACGTTTCAGCATGGCATTGGCACTTGCACTGTATACAATTTTATTCGCTCCATAAATACGTTCTGCGATGGATTCAATTTTTTCCTTAAGAGAATCTTCAAGTCGATAAGTAGGAACAAATGGATCGGTACTCAAATCAGCAGCGGTCACCACTTTTTGAGCCAATTCTTCCATGCCTTTCCCTCCATTCTTCCATCCATCGGAGTAGGCAATTTCAACCTTAAGCTCGTTGCATCGATCAATGATGCATTGCATTTCTTCCTCGGTATCAGCTAGAAACTTATTGATGGCCACAACTACCGGAACTTTAAAAGACTTAATGTTTTCGATGTGCTTTTCAAGATTGCTGAGCCCCTCGTTAACTGCACCTACATTGGGTTTTTGCAGCTGGTCTTTTTTCACTCCACCGTGATATTTCAATGCTCTTACTGTTGCGACGATAACAACAGCACTCGGACTAATTCCACCGGCTCTACATTTTATGTTAAAGAATTTTTCGGCACCCAAATCTGCTCCAAACCCAGCTTCCGTGACCACATAATCTGCCAAAGAGAGACCAATTTTGGTAGCTACAAGCGAGTTGGTACCCTGAGCGATATTAGCGAAAGGTCCTCCATGGATAATCGCAGGGTTTCCCTCCAGCGTTTGCACGAGGTTAGGCTTAATAGCATCCTTGAGTAGAGCCGCCATTGCCCCATGGGCGTTTAAATCTTTGGCAAAGATGGGATCTCCTGAAAAAGTATCACCTATATAAATGTTTCCCATCCGCTCCTTTAAATCAGCCAGGTCTTTCGCGAGGCATAGAATGGCCATGATTTCTGACGCAGCAGTGATATTGAAGCCCGACTCTTGCAAAAATCCTCCCTGCTTACCTCCCAAACCAGTCACAATATGCCTGAGCGACCGGTCATTCATGTCCATTGCCCACCGCCATTTTACGGTACGTGGATCTATGCCCAAGTTTCTGGAACGCCCATAAATGTTGTTATTAATGAGTGCGGACAAGAGATTATTAGCCTTTTCAATGGCGGCAAAATCTCCATTAAAATGCAGATTGATATCTTCCATGGGAATAAGCTGAGAATAGCCACCCCCCGTTGCTCCACCTTTTATTCCAAAAACAGGACCCAGCGAAGGCTCCCTTAAAACAGCAATTGCTTTCTTCCCTATTTGATTCAGCCCATCTGAAAGTCCGACAGAAACCGTTGTTTTACCCTCTCCGGCCGGTGTTGGAGTAATTGCTGTCACAAGGATCATCTTGCTTTTCTCTACACGCCTTTCATCTATGTAGGATAAGGGTATTTTAGCTTTATATCGGCCATACTGCTCTATCTCACCATTGTTTAAGCCAAGCTTTTTAGCAATTTCATCAATCGGTTGCATGGTCGCTGCTTGAGCGATTTTAAGGTCGGGGTTTATGCTGCTCATTCTGTAATTTTTGGTGCCAAAATAGGTGAGACAATGGTGGAGTCATATGATCATTGTCAATCAAAAAACTGCCAATTATCTGCTTGCAAAATGAAAGGTTTAGGTTAAAATCTTACTTTGCTTCTTCTAAGATAGTCCCTATCTGCACAATGTGACGCTCTTCGTGTGCGAGAATGAATCGAAAGCATTCCGGCACATAGAATTTCATTTTCTCTCCAAGTGCGGTTGGCATTTTAATATTTTTCAAATTCTTGGTTCTGGCTTGCTTCAGTAGCCCGTTAAATGCTTCTTTGTTTTTTAGAAATAGATCCAAAGTCTCATGTTTTTTATTGGGCTCAGTTATTGGATTGAAAAAATCAAACGTCTTCATTTTAAACCTGCGTTTTTTCCCCTTGGGTTTCATGGCATAAATGGACATCCTGCCCAAAATGGTTGACTGATAGTCTAAGACTTCATCAGCAGGTAAATCCGGCGCTGAGTCAATGGCCATCTTAAAGTTGTCAAGGTATTTTTCATAGACTCGATTTAAGTGACCAACCACTTCCAGGGCTGACCATTTTTTTTCATTCACCTTCCAATTGAGTTTGCTGTCTGATAATTCCGCGACATCAGATTTGATGTAGTTTTTAAGGGTATTGGACTGTTGCAGAATTTGTTCAAAATTTACTTCCATATCTTTTATCTTTTTTGACAAGTCAAAGCTCTGTGATCGAAACAATAAAAAAATTGATATAGATCAATTAATCGCGCATGGCTCTGAGCCTGCTAAAAGTCTCGGGGGTCATATTTAAGTAACTAGCCAGATACTTTTGAGGTATCTGAAGCAGCTCATTTGGACACCTTTTTATGAAAGCATCAAAACGTTCCTTTGCCGTAAGCGTCAACATTTCTACTTCTCTGCTGCCCCTTCCAAAAAGAATGGCTTCTATGAAGTGCGTTCTCCAGCGATAAAACTCCGGAAATAACGTGAAAAGCGCATCATATTTTTCTTTGCTGATTGCGATGAGCCTGGAGTCAGTAAGCGCCTCCATGAAATAAGCAGATGGGGTTTGAGTCACAAAAGAATCGTAGATTCCTGACGGAGAACCTTGGTAGGAAAAGCCAAAAATTACTTTCTCACCTTTATTATTTAAAAGATACCCAGCTTGCACACCAGAGAGCGCAAAGTAAAAGTACCTGGCCGTTGCTCCACCTTCCACCAGAAAAGATCTTTGGGGATAGGACATCTCAACAAAGTTTTCTGATAGAAAAGAATAGGCTTCATTACTAATGGAGATGTACTTCCCAAAGTTTGAATCGAATATTGATTTTACTTCTGACGTCAATTGAATCTGCCTGTTTGGTATGCTAATTAACCCAATAGCCACGACACTTGCTAGTTCTTCGACAGGTGATAACTCCCTAAGTGCCTTTCGAGAATCAATATGCTTGTAATAGCACGCTAGTGGTTGGAGCAAGAAATGAATCTGTAATAAAAAACAAAAAGCGGCTCCACCACGAGCCGCTCTATTTTGCATCCGTTAAATTAGGATGCTCCGCCTTAGTATCACTACCACATAAATGCTAAAGCTGTTTTATTTGTGTTTGGAAATACTTCATCATTTGCTATTTGCCAATTTTCCAATCATCTGCAGGCGTGCCAAAGAAGCAATTGGGAGTTACTGGAAAATCAGCGGTAATGACATAATAATAAGTGCCATCAGGAAACTCTGGAGTGACGCCTTCTCTACCATTACACTCATCCAAATCTCCCAGACCATTTACATATTCAAAGTCTTGTATATAAAAGCCATCATGATCCCCATCAGGGTAGTCTTCTCCGGCAATTCCAGTTCCAGTTCGTGCACCACTTTTTAGTTGGTAGCTTGAAAGCAGCTCTTTAATACTGCTTGTTGGATCATTGGGATCACTATATCCATATTTATAATAGATAGGGAAGCCATCAGCAGCAAACCCATAGATGAGCGAATGCCGCGAACCATCTTCTTGATCTGCCAACCCGACAATATCGCCATGATAGTGATAATTGCCTTGTGAGGTCACATGAGCGCCATAGGCATCCAAGCCTGTTTCATCTTCTTCTGTCACTTTTGCTTGCCATTCCCAGTTTTGCTCACCAGTGTCTGGGTGTTCCCAAGGCTTCAATCCCATCGGGTGAAACTCAACACCATTTGTGGCAATGCCAAACTGCCAGAAATTGTCATTGGATGGAGTAGGACCACCGGTTTCATCATAAACCAAAATCGCCTGACCGGTATAGCTCGGTGTTAAGTCTAGTTCCCGTGTTACCTCAATGGCAGTGGGGTCAGCATTAGGAAAATTTCCCACCGCATGATTTGAGAGTTGATTAGAAGTTATAATTCTTAGATCAGAGGATATATCAAAACACACTTGACCTTCCGTCGTGCTCGTTGTTACACAGTTATCAGTGCTTTGATTTTCTGTACTTTGAGAATTATCGTAAGCTGAGCCTGATTTCGGGATGACCTTGAAATAGTAATCAGTGTTTGCTGAAAGCAATGAAACTTCCAATGCACTGATGGTGGCTCCACTGTAAATCACTTGCTCTCCATATCCAATATAAGTGGTGCTAGCCAACTGGCTAGTAGCATCACTGATGTCAGAAAAAGAGTTTTCTGTATTGATTACCACCAGGTAGCTATCGGCTCCTACATCTGTCCAACTATCAATAGTAATCGCATTACCTGATGGAGTACCAAAAGTCAGTTCAATATCTGTATTTGATTGATCATTGTCTTGTAAGGTTATCGTAACATTCTGAGTACTGGATGTCAATGCGCTTGGAAGCGTACCAAATGATATTACTATAGTCTCATCTTGTTCAACCTCCTGGTCATCTGTAATGTTGATTACATAAGTTGCTGAGGTTGCATTGGCTGTAATCTGCACTTCTGAACTTGAAACGGAGAAATCTGAATCAGTTGTGGTGCCTGAGATTTCCAGCGGAATAGTTATGGTGCCACCAGTGACGTTTTCCTTATCAAGCGATACGGTAAGTTCAACAGATCCATCGCCTTCAGTTACTGTTTCTTGTGAGGCTGACATACTTACGATAGCTGAGAACTCAGGAGAGTCATTATCCTGAATGATTACGGTAGCTTCAGTGGAAGTTGAAGATACCCCCGCAGGTAGGGTTCCAAGAGTAAAAATGATCGTTTCATTTTCTTCAACATCTGCATCATCGGTTACCTCAATGGATATCGTAGCGGATGCTTCGTTTTGTTCGATCTGTGCGACCAGGGTCGGAGCAGTGTAGTCTTCAGAAGCGGTAGCAGAGCCGGACAATGTAAAAGGGATGCTGATAGCAGACCCTGACGTATTGTCATCACTAATTTGTACAATGAAAGTGGCAACTCCGGCCCCTTCAGATACGGCCATTTGAGGAGCCGAGACAGTTACAGACGTAGAAAATTCAACGATGGAATCCTTATCTTCCCCGCAGCTAAAAAAGAGCACGGAGAACATGGCTAAAAGTGTCGAGTAATAGTATTTTTTCATGATAATGATGGATTGCTTTTTTAACTATTCGTAGAATGCTGTTGTAGAAGTTCTGTTCTTATTGAGTCGAAAAGACCTGCTGCGATTGTTCAGCTTTAGTTTGATGATGTTGTCATGACCTTCGAACAAATCGATCATGCAGGTATTCCTAACCTCTACTTCCCTGATTTTGGTTGCACCTACCTTTAATGAGCCCTTCAGGTGTATGTTGAGCCGGCCAAATTCGATTTCATTGATTACTAGGGATGTACATGCTCCATTGATATTAATGGCTAGTTTATCGTTGAGATACTCAAATGCGAGTCCCATGATGTCTCCCTTGGGAAACTCAGCAGGAAATGTGGCCGCCAATGTTTTTAGAAAATCTTCTTTGTCTAAGGAAGCGGATATTATCAGTCCGGACTCATTTTCAGATATTTCGAAAATGGCCATTTTTATGTCATGGCTATAGCCAAGATGCAGTACTAGCATTAATAGTATGCTGAGTGTTTTTTTCATCGCTCGTAAGAATGTTCAGGTCGGTTCATTTTTCCTCAGTGAATGACAAAATCAAAGCGGTAAAGTATAGATCGCTTGTGGGTTTGTCATTTGCGTGTTTCGGAGGTATAAAGAGCAGTATGATAAATACCCTACCAGAGTATTGCTGAAATTATTTCACCATTTATTGGAGCAATATGCAAATCGTCAGTGAACGTATTAAAAACATCAGCAGCATCTCGCTACCTTTGCACTTTCTAAAGCGATTAACTTAACGGCGTGAGTGCTAAAAAATCAATATGTGAAGACCATGTTTTTCATGATGTTTACACAGATCATGAGATAGCTGTAAGAAATTTCCTCTTCTACAAATTGGGAGATTTGGAGAAGGCGAGGGACTTTGCTCATGAAGCCTTTATAAGGTTGTGGAATAACTGTTCGAAGGTGGCTGTCGAGAAAGTGAAAAGTTTTTTGTTTACTACGGCGAATCGTCTTTTTTTAGATCACTACAATCATCAAAAAGTAGTGCTGAAATTTGAGTACCGCTCAGATAGATCTGAAGATAGAATGGAGCAAAATCCAGAATTTTTGTACGAAGAGCAAGAGTTTAAGCACCGGTTAGAGTCAGCTGTTTCAGACCTTCCTGAAAAACAGCGCGTAATTTTTCTTATGAGTAGGATTGATAAATATAAGAATAAGGAAATTGCAGAATTGATGGAAGTCTCCATTAAAACTGTTGAGAAACACATCAGCAACGCGATCAAAGCATTGAAGACAAATTTGGATGAGCTATCAAACCTTAAAGTATAAGGAGGGTTTTTTATGGTTTCTCCTTTTTAAATGTGAAAAGCAAGAAAATGGATGACGTTTTATCAAAATGGCTGAATGGCGAATGCTCGGATGAAGAGTTAAAATCTGCTCTGGGAGAAGATGAAGCCAAAAAATACATCCAGATCGTAGGAGAAGTGGATAGCTGGGTTCCTGACCAATCCTCACAGCTTTCAGATCCAGGAACTATTACCTCCATGCCCAAAGCGAAGATTAGATCGATGCGACCTTGGATGAGTTACGCGGCAGCTGCGGTTGTTGTACTCACCATTGTGTCTTATTTCTGGATTTTGATGGGAGACAATACCGTCACCTATTCGTCTGCCATCGGTGAAGTACGTGAAATTGTACTCCCAGATGGAATCTCAACCGTTACGCTTGCGCCTAATTCTGAGGTTTCCTGGGATAAAGAGGATTGGGGAGAGGCAGTAGCCATGAAAGAAAATCGATCGGAGGAGCTTTCAGCAAAAGGAAGAAAAGTGAAGCTTAAAGGCAAAGCACTCTTCAAAATTGAAAAGGGAGATAATTTCAGCGTTGAATCATCAATGGGTGTCGTAGAGGTATTGGGGACTGTTTTCGAAGTAGATGACTTTAGTGAAGGAATCAGTGTTTTATGTTTCGAAGGAGAGGTAAGAGCTAAGCCAAAGCGAAACAAGAAGTCTGTGAGGATGATTCGCGGTGTAGGGTATTTGTTCATTGATGGAAAATGGGAAAAAAAGAAAGTGTCGGGATCTTTGCCCAGCTGGATACAAGGAGAAACCGAATTTGAAAATGCCCCTCTGGTACAGGTTATCAAATCGCTGGAGAAAACATATGGAGTTACAATTAAGCGCGAAGGAGTAAATTTATCCAGACGCTTTACTGGCACCATTCCAAATGATAAGTTAGAAGTTGCCTTAAGGCTTGTATTCAAACCGTATGGTATTGATTATGAACGTCAAGGAAAAGAAATAACCCTATCTGAAGATAATTAGCATTTAATGCGCGCCTTAGTTTCCACCATTGTATTCCTGACCGTGTGCACAGTCAACGCTCAGTCATCAAAATCATTTTTTGAGGCAATTGAATCCTATGAAAAAGATTCAGGTATAAAGTTTTCATTCGACCCGGATTTACTAAATCTGGTTGATTCAAGCAAAGCATTTACTGCCAATAACTTAGTGCAATTCATACAGGAAGTCGAAAATGGATTTCCCTTAGGAATTGAACTGGTGGATGAGAAATATTATACGATTAGTGCACTCACCAAAACATATCGATTGGTTGCCAAAGACCTAATTGATGATATACTCATCACCGAAGATTTTGGCGTGCAAGTAATTGTAAATGACCAGCCGCTGGAAATGAAATTCAATGAAGACCATTGGGAATTTGACTATAAGCCCAACCCAAATCATCTCATAAGTGTATTTAGTCAAGGATATGAGAAGAAGACTCTTACAGTTAAAGAGCTTTTCAACAATCAAAACCTAGCTGTAGACTTAGACTTGCCTACCACACGGCTGAGTACAGTGGTGGTCGAGGACTATCTGACCAAAGGAATCAATTTGATACCATCCAGTCAGCGTATACAGGTAAAAGTAAGTGACCTTCCCTTACTTCCAGGGGAAACGGATGGAGATATTTTTGCCTCTATTTCTGCACTTCCTGGAATTACAAATCCTGATGGAAGGGCTGGCAATTTGCTGATTCGAGGCAGCGAAACAGACCAAACGCTCATACTATACGACAATATTCCCATCTATCATCGTGGGCACTACTATGGCACTATTTCTCCCTACAATCCCAAGGTTATCGATGATGTCGAGGTATACCGTAGCGGATTTCACCCACGGTACGGTGACCGTGTAGGAGGAGCAATTCTGATCAATTCAGGGGATGCTGCAGAAAGTTCAAGTTATGGCGTAGGAGCGAATACGCTCTTTGGTGTTGGTTTTGGAAAACTTCGGTTCAATGAAAAGTGGAGTGGAACATTTGGCGTGCGGAATTCTTACTCACGAAAATTCGAGTCTCCCAAGCTTCGGGAAATCTCAGAGTCCGTTTTTGCGGCAACAGCTCTGGAGGGACCCAATGGAAAGCTAACAGACAAGGTAGAAGTGCTTTTCAGGGATTACAGTGGCACATTGAGGTTTAATCCAAATGAATCAAATAGCATAGGGCTTTCCTTTCTGTACACCTTGTCAGATATCATGTATATGCCACCAATACCAGTCAATGTAGCTAGGAGGGCCATAGAAAATAGTTACGATAATGTGGGAGCGAACCTGTCCTGGCATACCAATCTTGGCCAGAAGTGGACATCCGATCTCAGTGGTACATACTCAGCCTACAATTATCAATTTAATATAGCAATTCTTGCCCCTGGCGTCATGCCTATTTTCTCCAGAAATAGCATCGATGATTTGAATGTCATCGAAGAGTTTTCAAGAAAGGGACGTCTCTCAGAAATGCAATTTGGAGTGGACTACAAATGGCAAAAGGTGGATTTGGACTATCAAAATTTCGATAGAGATTCGAGTGAGTATGCGGTAAAAGAGTCGAATGATTCGCATACAATATCGTCATTTGCAAACTACGAATACTATGGGTTAGACAGATGGTATTTTGAACTTGGATTTAGAGGTACCTATTTCAGTGCGCTTAATGATTTCAGTATTTCACCCAGAGTATTAGTTAATTACGATATAAGCAATAGCGTGACGTTGAAAGGTTCAATTGGAAGGTACAATCAATTCCTAAGTCAGGTAAAGAACCTTGAATTTTCAAGTGGAGGGTTTGATAATGAACTCTGGACCTTGGCAAATGAAAAGTCAGGCTTTGTCATACGAGGTACTCAGGCCATGATTGGCGGAGTAATCAATATCTCGGATTGGATTTTTGATGTGGAATACTTCCATAAAACAGCCAATGATATGACCATCTATGAAGACAGAAGTTTAAATCCAAGAAGTGATTACTTCACCATGGATCAAGAAGTTTATGGAGTTGACCTGCTACTAAAGAAGCAAGTTGCCGAAGATGCCTCCATCTGGTTTGGTTATTCGTATCATGATTCGAAAATTAGTTTAGACACCACAGATCAGGTTACCTATAAATCTAAATTTGTTCAGCCTCATGTCTTGTTCATAGGAGGAGCTTTGAAAAAAAACAGGTGGAAACTCTCCGCTGCTTGGAGATATGCTTCCGGACTCAATGCCCAATCGTTAGATATTGCATATGCAGAAGTATTGTTTGACAGAGGAGCTCCACCTCCACCAGGTGGCCCACCTCCTCCAAATACCCCACCATTATCGAATCCATTCGAAGACCTTCCGGAGAGATACCCAAGCGTTCACTCATTGGATCTTTCGCTATCGTACAAGATCCCTGTTACAGAACAGCGAAAATGGAGTGCAACTTTCGGACTTTCACTTCTGAATACCCTGAATCAGGAAAATCTCACGGATCGCGTATTCAGAGGGCAAAATGGATTTATAGATAGGGAAGCCGTCGGATTTGCTCCAAATTTGATGGTTTTGGTAGAGTGGTGATCAAAAAAATAGTCGAGCCTACTTGGAAAACAAGACAAAGCCTAGCGCTAATTCTCCAATGACCCCAACTTCCCCAGTTTCTTGAAATTCACCTCTAGAGTACCCGATTCCCAGGCTTAAGCCAAGATGAATTCCACTTGCATAGTTGCGTTCCATCCCCCATACAGGACCTACTGAAAAAACGTTTGTGTTGTCGTCCCATGCTTTTTGCTCAAAAAAATCATCAGTGCTCCCAAAAGGTTTAAAGTTGTGCGAGTAATAAACCCCGACATAATTGCCTGAGTTATTTCGCAAATTATTCTTTTTAACTTTTTTTCTATTGTAATAATTTCTGACTGAACCCGATATGAATGGCTGAAAAAAAACGTAGGTCTGAGTTGTAGAACTCACTCCAGATGTTTGTTTGTTTATCGTTACGGATGATAGAATTCCTGCACTGACCACAAAAGATTTATTCTCCGAAAGTTTCTTTTGATACGATAGACCCAAAGGCAAAATACTCGCGTTCAGTTGGTGATCTGAAAGTACGACCTCTTGAGCGAATGCTCCCAAGCTTGATATCAGAATAAAAGCGATGAATATTTTTCTCATTGTGTTTGAGTTGGGTGAAAATCATTTTTGTTTGTGCTATGCAATTATTTGACCAAAAATTGACGGTTGCTAAAGAACACCTAGACTTTAACAATCACGTGAACAACCTGGTGTATATGCAGTGGGCACTTGATATCTCAAGGGCACACTGGCTGGCACGGATCAATGAGGAAATTGACAAGGAATATTTTTGGATGGTACGGTCGCATCATGTAGAATACAGAAAACAAGCTTTTCTGGGAGATGTACTTACAATCAAAACATATGTGCAAGGGTATCGCGGGCCTTTTTCAGATCGGATTGTAAAGATCTATCAACAGGATCAGCTACTGGTTGAGGTGAAATCGAATTGGTGTCTCATCGAGAGAGAAACTCAGAAACTGAAACGTGTTCCCGAAGAAATTCAAACTCTTTTTAAATAAACAATAAGTTTATATTTGCCGACTCTGGGGCTATAGCTCAGTTGGCTAGAGCGCTACACTGGCAGTGTAGAGGTCGCCGGTTCGAGACCGGCTAGCTCCACTTTTTTAGTTTTCTTCAAGATTCAGTTCTGCCCCTACGATTTTATAATTTCTTCTAGTACTGTCCTTGGGATAGAAAAATTGAACATGACCACCTTCTATCTTAAGTTTTTGAAAAAATGTTTTTTCGCTGAATGACCCTGTTCGATAATCAACTCCGGAGCGCTCTACGCTTTCCTTGAAGTATTTATAGTGGAGTTTTTCGTCTATGACATTTAGGAGAAATGTCCCTTTGTTTAAAGACTTCCCCTTTTCATAGTTGCTTGACCAGGCATTGTGCTTTTCAAGATGTATTGAGAAGAAAAGTTTATCGGAGCTGTGAATTACAATCTTGTCAACAACTGAACTGCCAAAATCATAATCCAATTGATAGGTGTTTACCCATTTGCTCTTCTTGGCACCCACTAACACATGAGAAGACCAATACTCACCATTATTTAGGTACAAGAGTTCGAGGGTCAGAGAGTCATTGGATGCTGAAGCAATAGATTTTATTCGAGATGCATTTTTCTCGCGCGAAATTAGAGAAGCCTTTTTTTGCCTACCCTCACTTTGGCTATCAAGCATGATTTGCTTGGGATATGCTGTTGAAGGACTCTGTGCAGTAGAATAAAGAGCTAAAAGAATCAAAAGTAAAAGATGACCACTTCTCATATTTAATCCATTCATTTAATACTAGAAGAATCTTAAAGTCGAATTACTTAATAACCCGCCTGAAGTTTCGTACATTCTTTTTATAGTAGTCACTGTACAAATTGGATTCGACTACACCTCGGGAGGATGAAGCATGGATAAACAGGATTTTATCATCACTCACATGAGTAATCATGCCGCTGTGAAACCATTTTGATCCCTTTTTCTTGAACTTGAAGTACACCAGATCACCAGGTCGTATACCTTCCCATCCACGTTTTTTTCCAGTTTTTGATTGCTCCTTAGCGGTGCGGGGCAGTCGTACACCAATCGTTTTGTAAGCATTGTGGATCAATCCAGAACAGTCGATTCCGGCTTTCGTGTTTCCACCCCACTTGTATGGAGTTCCAATGTATGATCGACCACTTTTAATAACATTCTCGATGTTTTGCTTGCGCTTTTTTTTCTTTTTCTGGGCCGGAGCTGAAATAAAAATACCCACCAGCAACAATGCCGCAAGCAGATATCTCATATGTTTTAACTGATGCTTTCTCACTTACCTAACCACGAATTGAACATCCATAAGGTTTTTATTTGCACATGTATAAGGGCCATTCGTATGCTTAATTATTTAGTTAATACGCAGAATAAATCAAGATTTCGATCATTTTGATCCATTAGACTGAAATTGTCAATCGCAATAGATTTTACTAACTCATCTTTCGCTTCTTTGAGTTTATTTCTATTCATTCGATTAAGAATATCGTATGGGATCCGCAGCAAGCGGGCAGGTAGCTTATATTGCAAATCAAGAAAGTCAAATCGCATAATTTTCTGAACAGAAGCTCTATTTCTTTCATGATATTCTAGCACTTTGTCATCACCCGCCACCCCTTTCATTTCTACCTGATCAAAGTATTTTTTGCATAAAGCCGTAAGCCCCTCAGCGGTATACTCGCGTTCGTGCCAAGGATTGCGAGACAGTGTCATTTTAATATTTGGAGTAGTAATCAAGGCTGTTCCTCCGGGCTTGAGCACTCGATGTATTTCTCTGACAAATTGCTCATCCTGCTTTACGTGCTCAATTACCTGAAACGTGACTATCGAGTCGAAAGAATTGTCTTCGAAAGGAAATGGTGGGAATACCCCGCTCATAAATTGATGTTCAGGATACTTCTTTTCAAGATTTTGGATGACAGCCCTGATCTTATCAATGCCAAGGTAAGAATCAACCAAAGGAGCCAGCAGCTCAACACCTCGCCCTTCTCCGCACCCGAGTTCAAGTAAATTGCCCTTTAGAAAAGGCTTTGCCAGATGATAGGCAGAAAACAATCTTTGATGAATTACATTGTCAGAAGGGATTTTATCAGAAGCAATCTCTGTTGTGTATACGCTCATTAGTATTGCAGTATGTCGTATGATTTTTGTTTATAAAGCACAAAGAAAATCAATTATATAGCTAATTTGGATATCTATGAGAATACGTGATCTTTTATTGGGTGTATTTGTGATTTCAATTGGGTATTCTGCCAATGCAATCAATTTTTCTAGAGTAAATGTTGCTTGGCAATACGATCTGAGTTTTCAGGTAAAAATGGCACATCGTGTTGTACGGAGTGATAATGGAAATGTTGTTTTTCTCCGTGTAGCATCAGATTCCCTAAGCACATGGGAATTTGAATTTCTAGTTCAAGATCGATACGAATCTGAGACAGATCGAAATGAAAAGATGTTGAAAATAGATACTTTGAACAGCACCTTGGATCAAGTGCTATTAAAATTAACAGTTCCACAGATTGATGAAAACTTGTTGATTGTTAAGTTTTCTCAGCCCGAAAGCTTCTATTATTATGATATTCCGTTGAAAATTGGCTCTCTTTCATTTCCAACCATTTATCCCGTTGATGACGCAGGTCTTCCAATCCTTGAAAAATACATCAATAGATCTGGGTTCTCCTGGGTAGGGAATGATTCCTTTTTAGCTATGCAGTATCCCGAAGCATTTCTGCCTGCGGACCCTCCGATGGCCGATATGAAACCCATGGCGCCACAGGTTGATTTAGATAGTTCCTTTTTATTCACCAAAAATCCTGACTTTCAGGAAAATAAATTCTATACCGTGCTCAAAGATTCTTTGACTTCAGTAGGAGTAACCATGCTAAGGATGCCTCCTTATTTCCCCAAATACCGTCAGCTGGGTGAGCTGATCGAGTCAATGCTTTATTTGACCAGTGAGCAGGAAAAAAAATCTATGCTCAAGTCTAATAATCCAAAACAATCCTTTGATTCATTTTGGATGAATACTTACACGACTCAGTCCAGAGCAAAAAAAGGTATCCGTAGATATTACAGTTTGATAGAGCAATCGAATATTCTTTTCACGGATTTTAAAGCAGGATGGAAAACGGATAGAGGTATGATGTATATAGCTTTTGGCCTTCCCGATGAAGTATACAGAACTACAAGTACTGAAGAATGGTACTATGATGAGGGCTCTTTCTTTGAGTTTGCCATAATCTCTACTTTTTTTGCACCTAAAACGTATACACTGCGCCGAAGCATAGACTTTGAAGCGGAGTGGTACGCCCAAATAGCGATGTTTCGTCGCGGATAAATGAATAAAAAATCTAACATAATTTACGGCATTCGCACCGTCATAGAAGCTGTCAAATCCGGACAGCACCTCGAGCGAGTCTTCATACAGAAGAGCCTCAAAGGAGACCTATACAAAGAATTGATGCTGACGTTGCATCAAACAGCTACGCCTATATCAAAAGTGCCATCTGAGCGAATCAATAAGTTTACGATGAAGAATCATCAAGGAGTAGTGGCACTTATTTCTCCGATTCAATATCACAGCTTGGAGCATCTGATTCCACAGCTTTACGAGCAGGGTAAAAACCCATTGATTTTGATTTTGGATGAAATCACTGACGTACGGAATTTTGGAGCCATAGCTCGAACTGCGGAGTGCCTTGGAGTCCATGGACTGGTAATCCCTTCTCGAGGAGGAGCTCAGGTAAACGAAGATGCAGTGAAGACCTCTGCAGGAGCCTTTAATTATTTACCCGTTTGCCGAGAAAAAAGCCTGCTGGATTCGGCAAGATTTTTACAAGAATCAGGGTTCAATATTGTGGCTTGTTCCGAGAAGACCAAGAAGGCGATGGATCAAATGGACTTTGCTTCACCTACAGCAATAATCATGGGGTCAGAAGAATTTGGTATTTCTGATGACCTTATGAATTTGTCAAATGAAATAGCCAAAATACCCATGACAGGATCCATAGAATCGCTGAATGTGGGAGTCGCGGCTGGAATGGCTCTTTATGAAGTGCAAAGACAGAGAAAAGCCTAGACGTACTTTTCTCCTTTTTCTGATTTCACATCTGTAATGAAGTCTCTAAATAAGGAGGAGTCTTCTTTTTTACACACCAATAGAACGTCATCAAAATCGGCGATAAGAAATCCTTCGCAACCTTGGACGACAGTAATTTTGTCTTTTTTCCCTTTGATGTAATTGTTTCGAGAGTCGTAGGTCATGGCAGATCCTTCGATAACGTTTTCATCTTCATCCTTACTCTTTATTTCATGCAGTGCATTCCAAGAGCCTAGATCGGACCACCCAAAATCTCCAGGTACTACAAAGACATTTTCTGCTTTTTCCATGATGGCATAGTCGATGGAAATATTCTTGCATTGGCTGTACGCTTTTTTGATAAATGCTTGTTCGCTTTCAGTATAATACTCATTGAGTCCAGAGGCGAAAATACTTGCAATCTCCTCTTCATGTTTCTCAAACGCTTTGATGATGGAATCAATGGACCATACAAATATTCCTGAGTTCCATAAAAAATCGCCGCTCTCAACAAACTTGGCCGCAAGGTCGGCTGCAGGTTTTTCAGTGAATGTCTTCACCTTTTTTATAACATCCGAGTTTTCGAGATATTGAATGTATCCATAGCCAGTTTCTGGACGATTTGGTCGGATGCCGATAGTTATAAGCTTCTCCTCAATCGAGGCGCTCGCTACCGAAGTGGATATGACTTCTTGAAAATCCTTTTCTTTAAATATGGCATGATCTGAGGGGCTAACTACCAGCACCGCATTAGGATCTTTTTTCATGATCTTATATGCAGCGTATGCTATGCAAGGGGCGGTGTTTCTTTTTTCTGTTTCAAGCAATACCTGATGCTCTTCCAATTCGGGAAGTTGATCTGCTATAAGGCCTTTGTACTTTTCATTCGAAACCACCCAGATTTTATCAGGGGTTGTAATTTCTGCAAACCGATCAAATGTCATTTGCAAAAGTGACCTTCCAGTGCCCAAGACATCTAAAAACTGCTTAGGTTTGGCATCCCTGCTGTACGGCCAAAAGCGTGTTCCACTTCCACCGGCCATAATCACAACATAAATATTTGTACTCATAAAAAATTGTAAGAGATTCGCGTTAAAATTAGCCATCGCAAATATAGCCCATCCCTATGCGTTAAGAGAACGCGCCACCATACAAGACAATTTGTTTGCGACCGTGGTTTTGATTAACTTTTTACTTTACATCAATCAGGAGAAATGGAGACAACTGCTGAAGTGAGTCTTAAAGAAAGCCTCAAACGTGTTTTTGGTTATGACAAATTCAGAGGTAAGCAAGAGAGTATAATTACCAATATTCTCGACAGGCATAATACGTTCGTTATTATGCCAACTGGAGCTGGTAAATCCCTTTGCTACCAATTACCAGCCATCGTTCAGGAAGGTACGGCCATCGTTATTTCGCCCCTCATCGCCCTGATGAAAAACCAAGTGGATCAAATGAATGCGGTTGGCGTTCATGCACGTTTTCTAAATTCCACGCTGACCAAATCTGAAAGCAATCGGGTGAAAAAAGACACAATCTCTGGTCTGGTTAAATTGCTATATGTAGCTCCAGAATCCCTGACCAAGGAGGAAAATGTCGAATTTCTGAAACAAGCGAAAATCTCATTCGTGGCAATAGATGAGGCGCACTGTATTTCAGAATGGGGACATGATTTCAGGCCTGAGTACCGAAGAATCAAAGATATTATTGCTAGGCTTGGTGATATCCCTATGATTGCACTTACGGCAACAGCCACACCAAAAGTTCAGCTCGATATCCAGAAAAACCTTTCCATGGATAAGGCGATGCTCTTCAAGTCTTCTTTCAACAGAACGAACTTGTATTATGAAGTCCGTCCAAAGCAGAACGCTAAAAAACAACTCATTAAGTTTATAAAAAGCCATAAAGGAGCCAGCGGCATCATTTACTGCCTCAGTAGGAAAAAAGTCCAGGAGATTGCGGACTTTTTAAAAGTGAATGATATCAATGCAGCTCCCTATCATGCAGGTATGGAATCTAAGGAGCGAATGAAGAATCAGGATGGCTTCTTAAATGAAGATATCGATGTAATCGTTGCCACGATAGCTTTTGGTATGGGAATCGACAAACCCGATGTGCGGTTTGTTATTCACTATGATGCTCCAAAATCTATTGAAGGATATTATCAAGAAACAGGTCGTGCAGGTAGAGATGGCATCAGTAGCGATTGCCTCATGTTCTATTCTTACAACGACATTCTGAAGCTCGAAAAATTCAATAAGGATAAAGCAGTCACCGAGCGCGAAAATGCTCGATTTCTCTTAGAAGAAATGGCTTCATATGCAGATTCAGCCATTTGCCGACGAAAGCAACTGCTTCACTATTTTGGAGAAGAATTTACAGAAGACAACTGTGGGCAGTGTGATAATTGTGTCCATCCGAAAGAAAAATTTGAAGGCCAGGAAATAATACAGCTAGTCATTGAAGCTGTGATGCAGACAAATGAAAGGTTTGAGATCAACCACATTGCTTCATTACTTGTGGGTAAGGCAACGCAACATGTGAAAAGCTATGATCACGATAAATTGAAAGCTTTTGGCAAAGGGAAAGGTATAAGCGAAGATGAGAATTTTTGGAGATCAGTGATCAGGCAAACACTTCTTCATGAGTTTATGAAGAAGGATATCGAGAACCCTGCCATTTTCAAAGTCTCAGAAAAGGGTAGAAAGTTTCTTGAATCTCCCTACTCGCATATGCTTACGAAAGACCATGAGCATACAGCAGATGGAGACAATGAGGATGACATGGATAAGGCTCCTGTAAATGTGAGCGCCTATGATAAAATCCTTTTTGGAATGCTTAAGAAGCTTCGGAAAGACATTGCTCATCAAGAAGATATTCCGCCATATGTGATTTTTAGTGATCCTTCGATGGAAGAGATGTGTACGGTCTATCCAACGACCATGGATGATCTCAAGCAGATTGTGGGTGTAGGAGAAAGCAAGGCTAAAAAATTTGGAGAGCCCTTTCTTCAAATGATAGAAGAATATATTGAAGAGCATGATATCATTACTGCTTCTGACGTGCTCATTAAAACTTCCGGGACCAAATCAAAAAATAAGATTTACATCATTCAGCACATAGATCAGAAGATGGATTTTGAAGAGATAGCTGAAGCCCGGGGAATGAAATATGAACAGGTGATAGAGGAGGTTGAAAACATATGTTACTCAGGAACAAAGCTCAATATTGATTACTACATCGATCAGCTTTTAGATGACGATAGGCAAGATGATATTTATGACTATTTCCTCAATGCTGAGACAGATGAATTGGCCGTAGCGATGGAAGAATTGGCTGAATATTATTCTGAAGATGAGGTGCGCCTGATGAGAGTGAAATTTATGTCTGAATACGCCCACTGATTAACACACCTGAACGCTTTGAAAAAACAACGAATACCAAGAACTTAGCTGCCAGATTTACAAAACCACAATCAATGAACATTTTAATCCTCGGTTCCGGTGGAAGGGAACACGCACTAGCCTGGAAGGTAAAGCAAAGCCCTAAATGCGGTAAAATTTTTATCGCGCCTGGAAATGGAGGGACACACAAAGTAGGGACGAATCTTGACCTTGATCCCAAAAATTTTGATAAGGTAGAAGCAGCGCTAAAAGAACATGAAATAGAAATGCTCATTATTGGGCCTGAAGATCCGTTGGTAAATGGAATTGTAGATCATCTGAAAAAAATCAAAGAGTTTAAGAAGCTGATGATCATTGGCCCCAATGCGAAAGGTGCCAGGCTTGAGGGGAGTAAAGAGTATGCGAAGGAATTCATGAAGAAATATGGTATTCCAACTGCCGATGCGAGAACTGTTACAAGCGACAACTTAGAGGAGACCATTAAATACATGGAGCGATTAGACCCTCCGTATGTATTAAAAGCAGATGGGTTAGCAGGAGGAAAAGGAGTAATTATTACGGAGGAACTGGAAGAGGCTAGAAAATCCTTGCGAAACCTTATAGAAGACAGAAAATTTGGAGCTGCCAGTGAGAAAGTGCTGTTAGAGCAATTCCTCAAAGGGATCGAGGTTTCTTTCTTTGTAATTACCGATGGCAAAGACTACAGAATTTTACCTGAAGCGAAAGATTATAAACGCATTGGAGAGCGAGATACCGGGCTGAATACGGGAGGAATGGGGGCTGTCTCTCCAGTAGTATTTGCAGATCGTGCTTTTAAAGAAAAAGTTAATAAGACCATTATTAAACCGACAATTGACGGGCTCAAGAAGGAGAAAATAGATTATTGTGGGTTTGTCTTTTTTGGACTTATCAATGTAGGTGGAGATCCGTTTGTAATTGAATACAATGTGCGGATGGGGGACCCGGAAACGGAAGTTGTATTGCCAAGAATCAAATCAGACTTTCTTGAATTGCTGATTGCAGCTGGGAATAAGACATTAATTGATACAGAAATAGAATACGAAAGATTTACAGCATCCACAGTGATGTATGTGAGTAGAGGATATCCTGAATTTTATGAAAAAGGCCATGAAATTACGATCGGAAATGTAAATTCTGTGCTGCCATTTCATGCGGGCACTAAAATGCAAGATGGGAAGCTCATCACCAACGGTGGTCGAGTGATCGCATTGACAGGCTTGGGAAAAAATCTAGGAGAAGCGTTAAGTAAGTCGTACGCAGGAGGTCAGGAGGTTAATTGGGAAGGCAAAAGGTATAGAGAGGATATTGGATTTGACCTCAAAGAACTAGGGCAATAGGTTTCATCAATGCAATGTTCGATTTCCTGAGGATATCTATTAGATTACGGAACTATTATGGGATGTGCAAGTTGCGGTACAGGAGGATCGGCCGGATGTCAAAACAACGGTCATTGTAGCACTGGAGGTTGCAATAAGCTCAACGTGTTCGATTGGTTATCAAACATGGATGTACCCTCCATTCATCGTTTTGATGTAGCAGAGGTTCGCTTCAAGAACGGTAGAAAAGAATTCTTTCGCAACTCCAAAAAATTAGATATTGTGACCGGCGATCCTGTGGTCGTAGATGTCCCAAATGGCCACCACATTGGATATATCTCCTTGCAGGGAGAATTGGTAAGGTTACAAATGACCAAGAAAGGCATCGAGGACGATGATGATGTTCGGGAAATTTATCGCAAAGCCACTTCCAGAGATATAGATCGGTGGGATGAGGCACGCAATCGGGAAGAATCCGTCATGTATCGTACAAAAGAGATCATTCAACAGACCAAGCTCGAAATGAAGCTCACGGATGTTGAATTTCAAGCGGATGGAACCAAGGCCACCTTTTTCTATTCAGCCGATGGTCGAGTAGATTTTCGCGAGCTCATAAAAACACTAGCCGGCGAATTTAGAATTCGTGTTGAAATGCGACAGATAAGTGTTCGACAGGAAGCAGGTCGTATTGGCGGTCTTGGAGTATGTGGACGCGAGCTTTGCTGTTCTACCTGGCTCACAGACTTCAAAAATGTCACAACATCAGCGGCACGATACCAAAACCTGTCGCTCAACCCAGGAAAACTTTCAGGACAGTGTGGCAGACTCAAGTGCTGTTTGAACTATGAACTTGATACATACATGGATGCTTTGAAGGATATCCCTGAAGTGGAGGCGCCTTTGAGTACTCAGCGAGGGAATGCTAAACTTCAAAAAACAGATATCTTTCGAAAGATTATGTGGTTTGGATATGAAGACGATAACAATTGGCATGCAGTAAGTGCGGATCGGGTGAAGGAGATTCAGGAGATGAATGAGAAGGGTAAGAAGCCATCTACACTGGTTGACAATGAGGTGGAGGAAGATCAGGTAGATACATTGTCTATCAATAGTGATCTGGAAGCGATGGATAGAAAATTTAGCGGAAAAGGTGGTAAGAAGAAAAAGAAGCGAAACAAATACCGGGGTAAGAAACCGAATCATAAAAAGTCTGAAAATTCCTGATATGAGATATGTAGTCATTATAGCACTTTTTGCAGTACTTACATCATGCGATTCAAATCGAGTGTATGAAGATTACAATGATATGGAAGAGGCCTTTTGGCACTTAGACTCAGTGCAGAGATTTGACTTTCAAATTGGTGATACGACACAGTCGTACAACTTACTAGGGACCTTCAGGAATGCATCATCATATCCTTTCTACAACTTATACTTCCAATACACGCTCGAAGATTCATCTGGAAATGTTTTGCGTCAGGAATTAAAACAAGTAGATCTTTTTGATCCGAAAACCGGTGAGCCTTATGGCAGTGGGCTGGGGGATCTTTTTGATCATTCTTTCATTTTAGAGGAAGGATATAAGTTTGGAGACACAGGTATGCACTCACTTTCGTTTCAGCAGTACATGAGAAGAGACACACTTCCATTCATTCTGGCTGTAGGCGCAAGAATCGAATTCGTTCAATGACCTGAGGTCAGCTTATATTTTAAGTATTTGCATACAAAAATCTCCGCATCTTTTCCTTGGCTGCTTCGGGATCAATCCAAAATTCGCGGCTATGAAACCTGATATGAGGCCAGTTTTTCATCAATAGGTGAAAATGTTGAAACGCGTAAATCTGTTTAGGGGAAAGTGCTTGGTGATACCTTTCGTCATCCGTCAGAATAAGCCCTGTGTATGTTTTTCCTTTCTTCACGGATAAGTCAGCAAATGGAAGCTCTTTTGCCAATTCAAACTCATCAAATTCGTGGAAAGATTTTTCTCGAATCCTATTTCTTAGGAACCAATCCACATGATGCTCCTCATACTCAGGAATGTGCGGCTTCCACTTCCCGGCACTAACTTCCCAGGCATATTCCAAGTATTTTTTCAAAAGCTTAGGGCCTTCATTCTTTGTATCTTCAGTTTTGAGATGCTGGGGCAAAATACTACTCACAATCAGGATCTTATCCTTGGCCCGAGTCACGGCCACATTCAACCTGTTCTCCCCTCCCTTGGCGTTCAGGCTACCAAATTGAAGCTTTAATTTCCCCTTTTTATCTGCTGCATAACCGATGCTAAAAATGATAATGTCCCGCTCATCACCCTGCACATTCTCTATGTTTTTCACAAACAAGGAGTCTGGTATCAATAGGTTCTTTTTGACCGCCTCTTCTTCCAATAGGTCAAGTATTAACCCTTGCTGCTTGTAGTTAAACGTTACGATTCCAAGCTCTTTTTCAGGATGTTTTTTGAGAAGCTCAAAGGTTTGATCCACGACCTCTTTTGCTTCAATTTCATTCAATCCATCCTCCCATATGCCTTTCGTTTGGATAAAGCTTATTGCAGGCTCATGATTGTTGACATAGCTGTAATCAGGGAGGAGTCTCAACTTACTTTTGTAGAAATGTTCATTGGAGAAATCAATCAACTCAAGTGACTTACTTCTATAATGTCCTGCTAGACTTACTTCAGGCAGGTAGTGCTTCGTTAAATCCAAAAGGGAATCGATTGCAAGCTCTGGTGTGTCGTCATCTTCATCATCCCATCTAACTCTATACAGATCACTAGGCTGTAGCTGCATACTATCTCCGGTCACAACCACCTGTCTACCTCTATACATGGCAGGTATTCCTCGCTCAGCAAAACACTGGGAAGCCTCATCAAAGATGACTAAATCGAAGTTTTCCCGCATAGGGAAAATGGCTGAGGCACTTTCAGGAGAACACATCCAACATGGGAGTAATGTGAATAGCTCATCTGTAAACTCCGAAATCACTTTTCTGATAGGCCATATGCGTCTCTTTTTTGTGACTTGATGCTGCAAATCTCTATAGGTCACCCGATTTTTTAAGCGATTGTATTCTATATTTTCGTATGTCTTTTCCCTAGACTTTAGTAGTAGAATTTCCTTACTTGCCTCTCGTTTAGCTTCTATCTGCTCACGTAATTCGGTAGTGAGGGCGTCTAGTTTTCCGGAGGCAACATTTCTCAGGTCTGGGAATTTCGATTCAATATGATCTATCCAGGCAAGCGTAAGACTATTCAAGAATAATTCGAGTCTTTCGTCGATTGTTCCACCGCTGTTGGTGTTCACCTCGTCAAGCACTTTTTTATCCTCCGAAGAAAGG
Source organism: Ekhidna sp. (assembly GCF_039940915.1). GTDB lineage: Bacteria > Bacteroidota > Bacteroidia > Cytophagales > Cyclobacteriaceae > Ekhidna. The sequence goes on along the minus strand of NZ_JBDVFO010000002.1, from coordinate 1,946,411 downwards.
CTGGATTTGAGTTTATGATATTCGCAAATAGCATCAAAATCCTTTTTGAGAAGCTTCTCCAATTTAGCCGGATCTTCTTTCTTTAGAATAATGGCACGTATCTGGTGTATGTTTATATACCTGCTCCAAAAAGCAAGCTGCTGAGGGACTTCTTGAACCAATGCAATGAGTTGATTCAGTTTCTCATGATAATTTTTGTGCTCAAGCCTGCCTACATTGAGGTACTCGGTTAGCGCACGAATAGTCTGTGCCACGGCAAACATATTCAGCCCCATTTTTTGCCAGTAAAACCAATCTTGAAGGTCGATTTTCCGAAAACTTGATGGAAAATTATGGAGCCAGGAATTGTCCTGGATCAAAGAAAGCGAATGCTCAAAGTTGAGACGATTGTCAATGCGTTCCACCAAGACATTGAAGCCTCTTTTGTTGCTTTTCAGGTCATTGGCTACCATGACACGCTTGAGAAATGTTTTATCCTTGGAAAGGAGCACCCACTTGAACCAGCTAAAGGGGTTTTTTCGAGCTCTCATTGCCGACCTAAGCACCTCTTGAAAGCGGCCAAGATTTTCTGCTTTTATGGTGCTTTCGAGCCCAACACCTCTGAAGCAAGCCATCATTGTGCGCTCGGTCTGAGAAAGCCAGTTCAAATCTTTTGTAGGCTTATCAGCATGCAACTGTTGGTAGACCTTAAATACGACGGCTTCTTTCAAGCCTTCATTAAGCTCAAGAAGCTCTGGAAGCTTGTTCGAGAGGTACTCGCATGTTTCAAAGTCAACCGGTATGGAGCAAAAACCTTTAGAAGTAGAGAGTAGCATTTCGTTGAATGCCGGAACCTCAAAAAGCACATTCTTTAATTGGACTAAATCAGCCGTTTTAAAACTGGCGAATGAAGGCCCTTTTGCCCAGAAATGAGTACGCTTTTCAAATTTGTCAAAATAAGTCAGATAGGTTTTGAATTTGCGAAGGGTCTCTGAAAGAGTACTAAAATGGAATGATCGGTATTCCAAATTCATGCTGAAGCTAGGCAGGTCAGGACTGCTTGTTAAATAAAGCTCCTTTACAGATTTCCCACACTCAGACTCATCAAATAAGGCTTCTCGAAACTCCTGGAGCTCTTCCACAATTTGGTCAATTCGTCGGCTTGCTTGCAGAAACCCTCGCTCCAATTGGATAGCATCAAGGCTATTGTTTTTCTTTTGATATACCTCTACAGCATCTATTTGCTCATCTATTTGCTCATAAATAGGTTTTCTATCGTTCTTGAAATCATGCACGAGTGCCACAAAGTCGTGCATCTCCATTTCTTTCAATCGCTCATAAACAACATCAAGAGCTGCCTTTTTCTGGCACACCAGCAGCACATTCTTTCCCCGTGCAATGAAATCGCAAATGAGATTACTGATGAGCTGTGATTTACCGGTACCTGGTGGACCTTGTACCACCAGCGAGTTTCCTTTCTTTATTTCTTTAAGCGCATGTTCCTGATAGGCATCAATGGGAAATGGTGTAAAGGTGTTTTCTTCATTTACCCGATCAAAAAGGGCGAGCTGATTTTCATTTTCCTGCTTTACTTTCTTGACAAAAAATTCTTCCAAATCTGTATCGACCTGATCTTCCAGAAGTTTGACATAATCAGGGACCAGATATGAGCCAGATTGAGGAAATATTCCAAGTACAGCATGTGGAAACATCTTGAGCGAACCGGTTCGCTCAGAGGATTCAAGCTGTGTTCTTTTAAGATCTGCAAAGTTTTTTAGCTCATCTGCGAAATTCTCCTGATTGAAGTTAATCTCAACCCCACTGTTTTTGAGTAGTTCATATAGCTGTGTCCTGAATACCGTAGAATCGCGCTCATAATCATCGATCACGGTTTCTATGAGTTCCTCGTCCAGAGGTATTTCGTTATAGTAGGAATATGCAAGCAAGAAACTTTTGTTGAGTGTAATGTTTACATCATCCCTTCTGGATAAAAACCATTCATTCCCCTCTTTTTCAATTGCTACCGGAAAGAAAAGAAGTGGACACCTAACCAAAGTGTCATCAGTGAACTTCCCTTTAATGAAAGGCCAACCGATATATAAGTCTTTAGCACCTCTTTCATCGAAAATAAACTTCTCTATTCGTTTGATTTTTTTAAGACGCTTGCTAAGCTCATTTGCAGATTTACTTCTACTATCCACCTCACTACATAGTGATATCCTTTTCTTCTGCTCTATCAGGTTTTTTACTATTTCAAAACTTGCCTCGTTCTCTGCATAGTCAAAATCATGCACATCGATGAACTGGTCTTTCAATAGACGGAGAAGTAATAGAGATCTATTATTGCCTGAAAGATTACTAAGACGCCTTAAATATGACTTGAGAATTTTTTGCATAGCCTCATTCCAAATATGGCTTTATTCTTAGGAAAGTATGTTCATCAATGGCCTTTATTTTCTTCAAGTCCTCCGCAGATTGAATGTCACCATGTTCTCTTCGGAAGTTGATGATGATATGGGCTAAGTCATAGGATATGTATGGGTGACGAGCAAGCAGCTTAATGGAATCTGAATTGATGTTAATTGGAATCACAGGTGAAGCTATTTTGAAGTGCTTTAGCAGTTCATCAATGGTTTCGGGAGATAAGCCATAGACCTCAGTTAATTGAGCAGAATCTGCAAATCCGCCGAGTAAACTCCGATACTTCGTAATTCGCGCCGAGAATGAAGGTCCAATTCCATGAACAGTTTGCAAATCACTAGTCGTAGCGGAATTTAAATCCCCAATGATTATTTCCTTCTTTTTTTCAACAGGCGATGCAACGGAGGCCTGTTTGAATTTTGTTCTTTTTTCTTTTTGAAATTCACTTTTTGGTAAGCTCGCCCTCGTATCTAATTCTTCTTTTTTCTTTAGATCATATGAAGCCTGAACCTTCTGGATCCACTCCAGAGCGGAGCTGTCAGCAGCAACTTTGGGTTGATTTTTTAAATATGAAACCCGGAAGTGCGTACTTACCATTACAATAAATATGATGAAAATCAGTACCAATGTCCCTCGCGATTCAGTCTTGCTAAAGCCTAGAGCGCGTGAAATAGCATTAGTAAAGTGTCTTAACATTATTTAAAATGATTCTAAATAAGAAATAGCTGATTTTTATCACAACCAATATACGCAAGTCGCTGTTATTTTTGCTTCCTATTTGATTGAGATGGAAGGATTTAAGGCTTTAGGACTGTCATACAAGAACGCCCCGATAGAGGTTCGGGAAAAGGTAGCTTTTACCGAGGAGGAAGCAGTTCAGTTTCTGTCCATGCTGAAAGATACACTTTCCGTTGAGGAGGCTCTCTTGATTTCTACATGCAACAGAACAGAAATTTACTTTACCTCTCAAGATAAGGTTGAATCAAAAATCATCAGTTTGATCGCGGCCTATAAGAATCTAGCGTCCGGTGATCTGTCCAATCACTTTAATCTATATGAGCGCGCAGACGCCTTAGAGCATTTGTTCAATGTTTCGCTTGGGCTTGAATCTCAGGTGCTGGGTGATATTCAAATTAGTAATCAGGTCAAACGCGCATACCAACAAAGCGCAGATTTGAATTTAGCTGGCCCGCATTTACATCGCTTGATGCATACCATCTTTTATGCAAACAAGCGCGTGGTACAGGAAACCAGACTTCAAGATGGTACCGCATCTGTAGCATCCGTTGCAGTTGATTTGATCAAGGGCTTTATTGGAAATATTGAAAACCCCAGAATAGCTTTAATTGGACTGGGCGAGATAGGACAAAATGTATTGGAAAATCTCAACAGTGAGGAAGCTTCAATAACCTTAGTAAACAGGACGAAATCCAAAGCTGAAAAACTTGCTGGAGAGCACAATACGACTGTTTGTGATTTTTCAGATTTAAAAAAAGTGGCGAATGATAACGATGTAGTCATTGCTGCAGCAGCCACGTCATCGCCAATTCTCTCCGCAGCTGATTTTGATGCAGAGGTTGTGCATAAATTATTGATAGACTTATCTGTTCCTAGGAGTATGGATTCAGGTTTGGAAAATGTACCAGGGATTTCCCTGTATAATGTGGATCAGCTGACAGAGCGCACTGCGAAGGCGAGAAAGCTACGTGAGCAATCAATCCCGGATGCCACCAAAATCATAGCTGATGAATTAGCTGGATTTTCAAATTGGCAAAGCGAAATGGGCGTTTCACCGACCATCCAACGTTTAAAGAGTGCGCTGGATCAAATACGAAGAGAGGAGCTCGCAAGGCATAAGAAACTATCAGATAGCGAAATGGAGCTACTTGAAGTAGTAACCAAAAGCATGATTCAAAAGGTGATAAAATTGCCAGTGCTTCAATTGAAAGCCGCATGTAAGCGTGGAGAAGCAGAAACGCTTGTCGGTGTACTCAATGACTTATTTAACCTTGAGTCTACAGAAGTAGAAAAGAAATAGCTCGCCTTATATTTGTCGCAGGACAATGCGGTATTACACATTCATTTTATTTTTCATTGGCTCTTTTGCGACATTGGCAGAAGAGTTTACGGTCTTTGAAAAAGATGGCTATTTCGGCATCAAGGATGAGATCGGCAATGTCACTGTACCTGCAGTTTATGAAAAACTGGGCTGGTCAGATGGGTCTAGCGAAGTAAAGAACGGTGTAATAGGATTTCGCAGGGATAAGCTTTGGGGTTTAATCACCGCCAGGAACAAAGCACTGACTGGTCAGAAATTCTACACAATGGAGCCTCTGTCCAATAATTATTTCAAAGCGTCTATCAAAGGCAGGTTCAGCAATCACCTATTCCATGGCGTGCTAGATGCCAAAGGAAAAACAATCGTTAGCTTCAATTACTTCTCGATTCAGCCCATTGGTGCCAATTGGTTGGTAAGCGCTTTTGATGGACGTAAACAATTGTTTGGCATTGTTTCTTTTGATAACACATTAATTATTGACACAAAATATGCTTCCATAGAAGAGCAAAACAATCTTTTCATTGCCAGGCAACACGGTCAAAAGTTGGATACCTATCGCACAAGCGGACAACCCATTCAATTAAATCTGGATTCAATCATTTATCAAGAAGGTTGGGTAGCATTTCAAGACGGATATGCTGGATATTTATCAACCACTGGAGCACTCATTCACGACTTTGAGTTTAAAACTTTCTTATCTGAGGGAGAACAAATCACCCCTGTTCGATTCCCTGAATGGACTGTTTACAAGCAAGACACCGTGTTTTTGAAGTGGCAGTGTGATTCTCTGACAATGACTGCACAAGGGACACTTATGGCCTATTTAAACGGTGCTCACCATTTGTTGCTAAAGAACAGTACGCTTTTAAACAATCATCAGTTGGTGCTTAAGGAAGCTTCGCAAAATCAAATGATTGTTCAAAATTCAAAGACCCGAAAATGGATCATACTTAAGGAAGATGGCTCCAATGTAACATCAACATATGACTCCATATTCTCTCTGGGAAGTCATTATGCATGCCTTGATGAGAAAGGCTGGCACCTCTTAAATCGAGAGGGAATGACAATAAACAGACTCCCATTGCAGTCACTAAAACTTGGATTGACAGGACAATTTGTGGCGAAGAAGAATAATCACTGGGGAATCATAGACACAGATCAAGACAATGCGACAACCTATAAATATGATAGCATTGTGCCAGCCCGCAATGAATACTTGGTTTCGTATTTAAATCGATGGGGGGTGCTTAACGACAAGGAAGAATGGGTTGTGCGATCAGAATTTAATGAAGTGATTGCTGTAAATGATTTGATCATAGGCCGTAGAGGGAAAGGGTACACCGTACACCACAATGGTGAAGCCTTATACAAGACCATAGCAAAACCTATTTCTAAAATCGATTCTCACGTTTTGGTCCAGAACGATTCGTCAAAATATGGCCTAATCGATTCATTCGGAAATATGATTGTGTCGCCTGAGTACGACAGCATAAGATCATTTGAAGGTTATTATGAGTTACGGAAAGATGATGTTATCTCCTTAATGACTTCCAGCGGCAAGTTAATAGTAAGAGCGGAAGAGGCTTATCAGGAAATTGGTGGTTTTGGAGAAGGTTATTTTGCTGTGAAAAAAGAAAGCAGATGGGGATTTGTCGATGATTTTGGGCGATTAAGGATCAGCAACCGATACGATCATGTCCGCCCATTTAGTGAGGGGCGAGCCGCAATTAAATTGAGAGGAAAGTGGGGCTTCATAGATAAGCACGAATCACTTATGATACAACCTTACTATCAAGAAGTGATGCCTTTTAAGAATGGACGAACAATCGTGGAAGCGGATGGAAAGTTTGGATTAGTTGATAAAGCAGGCAAGGAAGTTTTGGAACTTATTTGGAAATCCATTCACCGATTGAGAACGGATAATTATATTGTGCAGGATATGGATGGTCGTAAAGGCTTGGTAGATGAAGTTGGCAGTTTCATTTTCAGACCCGCTTTTGATCATTTAGAAGATTTTGGAAATCGTGTTTTGGTTTCCAAAAACGGGGCTTGGGGAGTATTGAGTTACTCAGGCAATCCGATTTTTAAGATTAACCATGATGAGATAAAGGTGATGGGTGAATTTACCATGGTAAAAAACTGACCTCCTTTACTTTATAAATAAACCGGGGTAACCAGCTAAATAGCCCCTCAAGTATGGATTTAAACCAACTTCTGGAATCGGTAAACCAGAATATAAGTGAGGCTATCTTTAGAAGCGATAAAGATGGGCTCATTTATGTAAATAAGGCTTTTGTGAAGATGTTTGGATTTTCCTCCGACGAGGAGGTGAAGAACCGAAACATTTCCAAAATGTATAAGGATCCAAGAGATCGATCCAGACTAATCAACAAGCTTAACGCCAGTCATTCCTATGAAAATGAAGAAGTCATCTTTTTTAGAAAGGATGGTTCTGAGTTTACTGGTTTGGTGTCCACCATCATGCATGAAGATAAGGATGGAAATGTTTTTTGGGATGGCGCAATAAGAGATGTAACCAAAGAACGCGAGTTCCTGGATCGGATACGGCATAGAGAGCAATTATTAGAAAGTATAAACAAGAACATCAACGAAGCAATATATCGCAGTGAAAGTGAGAATGGAATCGTCTATGTAAATGACGAATTTATTAAGATGTTTGGGTATGATTCAATAAAGGATATCATGGAAATGAATCCTTCAGACTTATATAAAATCCCTGAAAATAGAAGCGAAATTGGGAGCGAGATTATTGAGAAGGGATCCATTGAAAATAAGGAAGTAGAATTTAGGAGAAGAGACGGGAGTACATTTTGGGGTTATCTTAATTCCATTAAGGTAGATGGTGTAGATGGGAAAGTATATTTTGATGGTGCCGTAAGAAATATAACGAAGGAAAAAGAAGCGGAGAAAGCCTTGATGAAGTATGCAGAGATGCAAAGAATGCTCATCGGATTGTCTACAAAATACATTGATCTCCCACTAGAAGAAGTCGAGAATACAATCAATGATTCTTTAAGAGAATTAGGAGAATTCGTAGGCGCAGATAGAGCATATGTTTTCGATCTTGATCATGAAAAAGGAGTATGTAGCAATACCTATGAATGGTGTGCATCCGGAGTGAGCCCGGAGATTGAGAATAATCAAAACCTTCCTTTAGAGATGGTGCCAGAATTGAAAAACACAACCTTGGTTGGAAAACCATTGATAATACCGGATACTGGTGATGTTAAGGAGGCAGAGTATAAGAATCTTCTTGAGTTGCAAAAAATCAAAAGCCTAATTACCATGCCTATGATCCATCGCAAAGAATGCGTGGGCTTTGTAGGTTTCGATTGGGTCAGACAGCGTCACGTGGCATCTGAAAAAGAGGTGATACTTCTGGAGCTATTCTCCGAGATGCTGGTCAACATCCGAATTAGATCGCAGAACGAACTTGAGTTGCACAAGCTATTTAGCAAAACCATAGAGCAAAATCAGCGGTTAAAAGATTTCTCATACATCACCTCTCACAATTTTAGATCCTCCGTAGCAAATCTGGTTGGATTGCTCTCAATCATTGAAGACGATCCTGGAAATAAGGAATATTTTGAGATGCTCAAGGCGACGGCACTAAAGCTGAATTTAGCCATCGATGCAATCAACGATCTCCTAAACTTTGAAAAGGATATTTCAATGTTGGAGAAAGAAGAAGTCAATTTAAGGGAGGTAATAAACGATATTATGTTACTCAACCGAAAGTCGGCCACTGAGAAGCAAATAGAGCTAGAAGTAGACATTCCAGATGATTTAACCTTGAGAATTTTGCCAGCCTATTTACAAAGCATTCTTCATAATTTGATAACTAACGCAATGAAGTATGGAGTAACTAAGGACAGACGAAAAATAAAAATTTGTGCAAAAAAACAATCAAAAGAAGTACTTTTAACGGTGGCAGACCAAGGTAGGGGGATAGATCTGAAAAGATTTGGAGGAAAGATGTTTCAACTTGGGTCACGGTTTCATGCTGATGAAGAGAGTGGTCACGGCATGGGACTTTATATGACCAAACAACAAGTGGAAGCAATAAATGGTCGCATTGAAGTAAAAAGCGAAATAGATAAAGGGACCGAGTTTACGGTCTATTTTAATGCATGATTTGAGTAAAATATTGCTTGTGGATGATGATCCGATTTTCCTCACACTAGCTGAGTTAGCTATTAAGAAAGAAAGGGATCAGGTTGAAATATTCAAAGCCATGAACGGAGAAGAAGCCATCGATTTTCTAAAAACGCAATCAGTGGATATTATTTTTCTGGATCTGAACATGCCCGTTATGAATGGGTGGGAGTTTTTGGAAGCCTTACCACAAATCGAAGACTGGGGCAAACAAGTCTATGTCTTGACGTCCTCAATCGACCCATCAGATCAGCGAAAAGCAGATGAAAATCCACTGGTCACCTCCATGCTAGAAAAGCCGCTAGATCGGGAGAAAATCTCCATAACCTTAGGCTCCTAGTCAGGAAATAATTCCAGTTGACTTGGCAATAATTGAAAACTCATGCGATGATGGCAGTTAGAGCCTAATTCTTTCAGGCCTTCGCGATGTGCCCTGGTGGGGTAGCCAACGTTTGTCTCCCAACCATACCCTGGAAATTCAATTGCAAGTTCACGCATAAGATCATCACGGTAAGTTTTAGCCAATATGGAAGCCGCAGCGATGGATAGAAACTTGGCATCCCCTTTAATGATGCATTCGAACGGAATCTCCAGAGTCGATTTAAATCGATTACCATCAATCAGTAGCAATTCGGGATTGGTTTTCAATTTTTCAACTGCCCGATCCATTGCTAAATAGCTGGCGTTAAGGATGTTTATATCATCGATTTCGCTTGGAGACGCAACTCCTATTGCCCAGGCGATTGCATCATTTATGATGTCTTTCTTTACTTCGATCCGTTGTTTTTCAGAGAGCTGTTTTGAATCATTGAGTACTTTGTGCTTATACTTTTGCGGTAGAATTACTGCAGCAGCGACTACAGGTCCTGCGAGGCATCCTCTGCCTGCCTCATCGCATCCGGCCTCAATTTTTTCCTTCTGAAAATAGGATTTCAACATGCAGACAAAACTATTAAATGACTAAGGTAAAATTGTTGACTATTTACAGGGGCAAAGAAAAATATCGATTTTCAAAGCCTTTTCTTTTTTTTACCGTCTTTATATAAATCATGATGCTAAATCATGAGCTACTACTAAATCACTACACGCAAAGAATGAAAAAATTTATTTGGGGAGTTATGGTTTTTATCCTCTCCACCCACACCTACTCACAAACACTCACCCAAACTATTAAAGGTCAGATTACCGATGAACAATCTGGCACACCTCTCATTGGAGCTACAGTGAGAGTAGCAGGTATAAGCCCTCCTTTGGGTGCCGTATCAGATGTAAATGGTTACTACAGGATCGAAGAAGTACCAATTGGCAGACAATCCATTTATGTGTCTTATTTGGGATACTCCTCGGCTACTATTCCGGAAATTCTGGTAAGTACCGGAAAAGAAGCAGTAATCAACGTGAAGTTGATAGAATCTTTGCAGCAATTGGATGAGGTTGTCATATCTGCGGAAGCGCAAAAGAAAGGTGAGCCAAGAAATGATCTTGCAACAGTGAGTGCCATTTCGCTTGGTGTTGAGGAGACCAGTCGTTTTGCTGCCACCTTTGATGATCCGGCAAGAGCTGCATTGACCTATGCGGGGGTGCAAACAGGAGGAGATGACCTTCTCAATGAAATTGTGATACGAGGAAATTCTCCCAAAGGAATTCTGTGGAGACTGGAAGGGGTAGAAATACCTAATCCCAATCACTTCACATCTATCGGCTCTTCAGCAGGTGGGATTAGTATGCTGAGTTCAAGTGTTTTGGCGAGCTCAGATTTTTTTACTGGTGCCTTTCCAGCTCAATATGGGAATGCAACCTCTGGTATTTTTGATCTCCAATTAAGGCAAGGGAACTTTGATAAACATGAACACGCAATACAAGCGGGATTGCTAGGCATTGCTGCTGCTTCAGAGGGCCCAATTGCCAAAGGTAGTCGCTCTTCTTATCTGGTAAATTATCGATACTCCACACTTTCACTGCTGACCAATTTGGGGCTCGATATTTTGGGAGATGAGGAGGATATTGCTTTTCAGGATTTGTCATTCAAAATTCGACTCCCAACCAAAAAGGTAGGTTCGTTTTCCATCTGGGGATTAGGCGGCCGAAATACCTATGATTTCAATCCAAATCGAGCATTTGGTGACTTTCTTGTAGAATCAGAGGATCAAACCCTGGGTGTGGGAGGTGTCACAAATGTGTTTTATACTTCGGATGATTCGTTTTTTGAGACAATAATTTCAGGATCATTCAGTAAACTGACGAATAACTCGGATTCACTGAACGTCAAACTGTTCCAGAATGAAGACTTTGTTGAGACTTCCCTAAGGTTTTCTACTTTCTACAATCATAAATTTTCTGCACGACATGCACTCAGAGTAGGAGCAGTGATAAGTAGGCTTGGATATGATCTTGAAAATCAGTTTCTGATACGCTCGGAAAATAGGTATATCACTACCCTTGATGAGAATGATCACGCTGAATTCTTGCAAGGGTTCAGCAACTGGCAATTTAGACCCTCGGATAAACTCACGATCAATTCTGGGATCCATATATCTCATTTTGCACTCAATAATCGAACATATGTCGAACCACGGATGGGCTTTCGATGGAATAGAGAGAAATATTCAATTACCGGCGGTGCAGGGCTTCACAGCCGAATGGAAACGGTAGCGCTTTATACAGCAAAGCAACAGCTTGAGAGTGGGGGGTTTGTTCAAAACAACAAAGATCTGGGCTTTACGCGCGCGGCTCATGTGGCCTTGGGATTTGAGAAAATGCTCATGGATGGACTGAAGTTCAAGAGCGAGGTGTATTATCAACATTTGTATGATGTACCTGTCTGGCCAAATGATACTGCCTCTAGCGCTGAAGCACTTTCCTTTTCCATACTCAATACATTTGATGGATATACAAGTACCGAACTGGCCAATGATGGGACAGGAAGGAATTATGGACTTGAATTGACACTGGAACGATTCCTGACCAATGGCTTTTATATGCTGTCCACTGCGTCTTTTTACAAATCATTGTATACTGCCGCAGATGGAGTAGAGAGAAGCACACAATTTGATGGAGGGTATATATTCAATTTTCTGGCTGGCAAAGAAATCCCGGTTGGGAAGAATGGCAACAATACCCTTGGTTTGAATGGTAAATTCATTTTTGCGGGAGGCAAGAGGCAAGCTCCTCTCGACATAATCAGGTCAATCAATGAAGGAGGTTCTCGCTTTAATTTTGAGCGAAATTATGAACTAAAACTGGACAATTTCTTCAGAATGGATATCGGCATTAGTTATAGAAAGAATAAACCTAGACTGACTTCAGTCATCGCTTTAAACATTCAGAACCTAACCCAAAGAAGCAATGAATTTTTCCGGTTCTATGACCCTGGATCAGGACAAATTCGTTCGGACTCCCAAGTGAGTTTCTTTCCAAACCTTAGTTATCGCATCGAATTTTAAAACATCCGAATGTAAGAGTGGTTACATTATTGTCAATTGCAAAACCCAATAGACAGAGGCATTCGTAAATTGAAGAAAAAATTGGATAATGAAGATTGTAGCATTAATAGCAGGTATTTTCCTTTTCAGTTGTCAGACACAGGGCACTGAAAATAACGCTAGAGAAGAAAATTCAGAATCAAAACCTACCGTTGTTGAGATTGACTATCAAAATTTGGACACTGCCACATTTGCTGGTGGTTGTTTTTGGTGTGTGGAAGCATCCTTTGAGCAAATTCAAGGTGTTGCAGAGGCAGTTTCTGGCTATTCTGGAGGGACTAAATCTACGGCGGACTATCGATTGGTAAGTTCGGGACGCACAGGACACGCAGAAGCTGTTCAGGTTTATTTCGACCCTTCGATTATAACCTATGAGACCCTTCTTGAAATCTTTTTTACAGCACATGATCCAACCCAGCTGGATCGTCAAGGACCAGATGTAGGGCCTCAGTATCGTTCAGAGATTTTCTATCACAGTGACGAGCAGAAGCAATTAGCTGAAGCAAAAATGAAGGAATTAGCACCTGAATTTTCCAGACCTATTGTGACTAAACTGAGTAAACTTGATGTTTTCTATGATGCAGAAGATTATCATCAGGACTATGAAGAAAAGCACCCGAATAATGGCTACATCGTGAATGTTTCTCGACCAAAAATTGAAAAGGTCGCTAAAAAATTCAAAGATTTATTAAAATCAAACTAGATGTCAAGCTGGGCTTGACCTGGTATCTTCTTCCCCTTTCGAAAAGAAAGTAGAGACTGCATCAACCGCACAATTTTTACGTTCGCCTTCAATTCCCGAAACAATGGCATGGGGCAAATTATGCTCTTCCAGATAAGATTTGAAAATGTCAAAAAAATGTTTTCTCATCTTAGGATGCTCACGCTGAGGATCAGGCATCCAAGGAATATCAATGTTGTTCAATAAATAGAAATCATACGACCTATTGGCTAGTTCTTTCTCAATCCATTCATCTGTATTTCCATACTTATGATCGCTCCATATTTTGATCACAATTAGGTTGGTATCGCAAATCAAATATTCGTTTGCATACTCAGCCTTTTCATCTTCCCAGGAAAGTTGCCCTTCAGCCATGGACTTGAGGTCAGACTGCTGATACTCACCGGTGAGTCTATCCAGGTAGAAGCGTGCATATTCTGGAACCCACTCCGTATCATAATGACGGGCCAAGTGCTGACACAACTCACTTTTACCTGTCGATTCAGGGCCCAATACAACGATCCGTTTAATTCCCACTCATTATCAATTTTCGCTTCCAAGAAAGCCAACCCAGGACAGCCAGGTAAGTAAAAACTAGAAACTGGAAACTGGTAAAGGGAAGGCCTTTGTAGATGTACAATGGAATAGAAATCAAATCACAGGCTATCCAAAATAGCCAATGCTCAATCTTTTTCAGTGCCATCAAATACATGCCGGTTATGGCCAGACCCGTTGTTATTGAGTCGATCAATGGAACGGTACTATCCGTAAATTTGATAAGCAGGATGTAGATGAAAATGGTAGCCAATAAAAAAGTGCTAACATTCACAATGTGACCACCTTTCGAGCTACGAGTTATGGGTATCTGGCTGGCAGCAATGTCTTTGGTGTTCTTCCAATTCCACCACCCATACACACTCATGAGGAAGTAGTAAACATTAATCCCGGTTTCAGCATAAAGCCCATATTCGTAGGTCAAGTAGACAAATATGACTACACTGACGATCCCGAAGGGATAGACTAAAATGCTTTCCTGTTTGCTAAACCAAACACTGAGTATGCCACAAATAACAGCAATAAACTCCAACCATGTGGTCTCCAGAAGCTGGTCGTAAAATGAACTCCAAATATCCATACCTTTTTATATTGAATGAGGTTGTAGGGTATACATTTGAGCGGCTATTAAAAACAGCTCAAAAAAGCAGATTGAGTACTAGACTCATTCCATTTGGTAAAAATATGTCTTGCGATAGTACTTATTCTAAGGAACCGACATAATTTTGCACGGCAAATAATGATAACAGTTCAGTCTTATTTGCCATGACAACAAACGACAAATTCCTCTTCGAAGCACTTACCTATGACGATGTGCTTCTACTCCCAGGTTATTCCGAGATTCTTCCACGTGACACTGATACTTCAGCTCAGATCACAAGAAATATTCGTTTAAATATTCCTTTAGTTTCTGCTGCCATGGATACGGTAACAGAAGCAAAACTAGCCATTGCAATGGCTTTGGAAGGTGGAATTGGCATCATCCACAAAAACATGACCATCGATCAACAGGCCATTCAGGTTCGTAAAGTAAAGCGATCTCAAAGTGGAATGATACTTGATCCAATTACACTCCATGTAGATGCTACTGTGAATGATGCCGAGTCCATCATGAAGGAGAATAAGATTGGAGGAATCCCTGTTGTTGATAAAGAAAATAAACTCATTGGCATTGTAACCAACCGGGATCTTCGCTTCGAGAAAAAGCCAAAGAAGCCGGTGAAGGATATCATGACCAAGGATAATCTAATCACCGCAACAGCTGAAGTAGGTTTAAATGAGGCTGAGGCAATTCTTCAAAAACACAAAATCGAGAAGCTCCCGATTGTAAATAAAGAAGGAAAGCTGACGGGACTGATTACCTACAAAGACATTTTGAAAAATAGAGACAGGCCAAATGCGTGTAAAGATGAGTATGGCAGGTTAAGAGTAGGAGCTGCAGTTGGGGTAACGCCAGACATTGAAGATCGAATAGCTGCGTTGGTGAAGGCAGGGGTTGATTTAGTCTCTATTGATACTGCACACGGTCACTCAAAAGGAGTGATAGATATGGCAAAGCAAATCAAGAAGGCATTTCCCGATTTAGAAACAATAGTTGGAAATATAGCTACTGCTGAAGCGGCAAAAGCTTTGGTGGAAGCCGGAGCTGATGCAGTGAAAGTAGGCGTTGGTCCAGGGAGTATATGTACGACCCGAGTAATTGCAGGCGTAGGCGTCCCGCAGCTTTCAGCCGTATATGAGTCTTCTCAGGCGATTAAAGGATCTGGAGTTCCTATTGTGGCAGACGGAGGGATTAGATTTTCAGGAGATATGGTGAAGGCAATTGCTGGAGGAGGAAATACGGTGATGATAGGCTCAATGCTTGCAGGTACTGAAGAAGCTCCCGGAGAAGTGATTCTTTATGAAGGAAGAAAATTTAAATCCTATCGAGGAATGGGGTCTGTGGAGGCAATGGAAGAGGGTTCAAAAGACCGCTACTTTCAAGATGCCGAAGATGACATCAAGAAACTAGTGCCAGAGGGGATTGTTGGCCGAGTGCCATTCAAAGGCTCTGTGCAGGAGGTGCTTTATCAAATGGTCGGAGGACTGAAAGCAGGCATGGGATATTGCGGAGCAGGTTCCATTGAGGATTTGCAGAATGCCAAGTTTGTGAAAATTTCGGGCGCAGGAGTAACAGAAAGTCATCCGCACGATATACACATCACCAGAGAGGCGCCGAATTACAGCAAGAAGTGATGGTATTTGGTGATTAGTAGACTAGTTAATAGGGAAACCAATCACTGGTCTACTGATGCTATTTTAACTAATTTGTTGAGGATTATGAGGCATTTCCTCCATCATGCCTTTTATTTTCACGGCCTTCTCAAAATGGTCTAGCTCATTTTCTAGAATCCACCATTTAGCAACTTCCATTAGTAGTTTAGGATTATCATTCTTATTTGCGAAGAAGGCATAAAACGATAAGCCAACATTTTCTCCTTTTGCAGAGATCTTGTCATTGCAAACTTGGATGATCTTTTTCCTGAAAGACTCTGTCATTTTAGCTGTGCCACCTTTGTTTCTCCACCTTTAGTCAAATCACCGATCTTGACTTTGATGTCGGCATCAAGCGGTAAATAAAGATCCACCCGACTTCCGAAGCGGATAAAACCAACGGATGTTCCTTGTTCAACTGCGTCTCCCACTTTGGGGTAGAAGGCAATCCTTCGTGCTACAGCGCCTGCAATTTGACGCATCAAGATGTTTACTCCACTTTCGGTCTTGAACCCTACAGAGGTCCTTTCATTATCTGTGCTGGATTTTGGGTGCCACGCTACTAAGAACTTACCCGGGTGGTATTGAAAAAAATCTACCTTCCCTTTCACTGGACTCCTATTCACATGGACATTCAATGGGGACATAAAGATGGAAACCTGTATGCGATCGTCCTTATGATATTCTCCTTCGTAAACACGTTCAATTACTACTACTTTTCCTTCAGCAGGCGCATAGACCACTCCATCTTTTGGAGGAGTGATTACTTTCGGGTTACGAAAGAATCGAATCACAAGGATCATAAAAATGATAGCTACTACAGCTAAAACCACTTGAAAAATAAAAAATGGTATTAGCCAGTAAAGCAATGCATACAGTCCACCCGTAAGTATTGCCATCAGCGGTATCATCTTTAAACCTTCCTTATGTAATCTCATAGTTTATTTTTTATACTTCTTCGTGTCAATCTTTATTCAGATAGTGATTATCCGTAAAGAAGAAAAATAAATGGCTGCCACCCCGTGGCTAAAATCCACCACGATATTTGTAGGTCTTCGCTACCTTATCTATGGCGACAATGTATGCAGCAATACGCATACTTACTCCATACTCTTCTGAAGTAGCATATACTTTGTCGAATGCCGTTTTCATAATTCTGTCGGATCGCCTGCTCACACGCTCGCGCGTCCAGCCATACCCTAGACGATTTTGTACCCACTCAAAATAAGATACCGTCACACCGCCAGCGTTGGCAAGAATATCCGGTACGGCCAAAATTCCCTTGTCATTCAAAATAGCATCAGCTTTAGCAGAAGTAGGGCCATTGGCTCCTTCCACAATCATCTTTGCCTTGATCTTATCGGCATTTTTCTGAGTGATCACATCCTCGATGGCAGCAGGCACTAGCACATCCACCTCAAGGAGCAACAATTCTTCCGGATCAATTTTTTCTGCACCATCATATCCTTCCAGGCTACCGTTGTTTCCATTGCGGTACTCCATTGCTTTCTTGATATTGATGCCTTCTTGGTTGTAATATGCCCCGGAAAGATCACTGACAGCCACAATATTTACTCCTCTTTCTTCCAAAAGTTGAGCTGCCCATGAGCCAACATTGCCAAACCCTTGAATAGCGCAAGTAGCCTTAAAAGGATTGATTTTCTGTTTTTCCATTGCTGCTAGTGCAGAGATCATCACACCTCTTCCGGTGGCTTCTGTTCTACCTAAAGAACCTCCAAGAACAAGAGGCTTGCCTGTAACAACAGAGTTTACCGTCATGCCTTGTATTCGAGAGTACTGATCCATCATCCAGGCCATCTCCCTAGGTCCGGTTCCCATATCAGGAGCAGGAATATCTCTATCCTTACCGAACACGTCGTGCATGGCTTGCGTGAAAGCTCTGGTAAGTCTTTCTACTTCACCTGCTGACATTTCTCGTGGATTACATTTGATACCCCCTTTTGCGCCACCGTAAGGGATATCTACGACCGCACATTTCCAGGTCATCCAGGCGGCAAGGGCTTTCACTTCGTCTATGTTCACGTCCATGTCATATCGGACGCCTCCTTTTGATGGTCCCAAAATGGTAGAGTGAATGACGCGGTATCCTTCGAATACCTTGATGGATCCATTGTCCATCGTAACGGGTAACGAGACGATAACCTGCTTGGCAGGAGTCTTCAAAACGTCGTACACTTCCTGATCCAAACCGAGGTGTTCGGCTGCAATCTGGAAACGTGACATCATGGACTCAAATGGATTATCTCTGTCCTTTATTGGCGCGGGTTCTATATATGCCATAGGAAAAAAGTAAAATGGGGTGTGTTGTTTGTTTTGCCCGCAAAGCTAACCGGATTTCTGCTTCTCTCTAGAATAATTTCAAGAAAACTACAACAAAAGGAACGGCAATCAATAAGCTATCAAATCGGTCTAAAAATCCACCATGACCAGGGATAATTGTACCTGAATCTTTGATCTGAATGGAGCGCTTAAAATGAGACTCTACCAAGTCTCCATAGGTTCCTGCAATCACCACAATGATGGCGACACTGATCCACTCTATTTCATTGAGTCCTTCGAAGTAGAATCCGATGACTACCGCTACCAAAACAGCCGTTGCAGCTCCGCCAATGCTTCCTTCCCAGGATTTTTTCGGAGAGATTCTTTCAAAAAGCTTTGTGCGACCGAATAAGATTCCTGTGAAATATGCGCCGACATCATTGGCCCATGTTAGGAACAGTAAGCCGAGGATAATCTCATAGGAATATTCCCCACTATGAAATACCAGTAGATTGGTCAATGCAAACGGAACAGCAACATACATGATGCCGAGGTAAAAAAGCGCGATGTTGATGAAGGGGTGAACATCACTTTTCTTGTATAGCTTAATCAGAAACACAAAAGAAGCCAACGGGAAAAGCATGACATAGTGCTGGTGCGAAAGGTAATCTGTTTCTATCAGAAAGGTGATGGTAAAAAGAAGGGCACCGATGGTGACGCCAAGGAATCGGATAGGCAGATAACTCTGCAAGCGCATGAGTCTGTAAAATTCCCAAATGGTCAAACAGGAAATTGAAAGGAAAATAGCAAAGAAGCCCCATTTACTCCATATAAGAGAAGAAATGATGATCAATCCGCCAACAATGGCAGAGAAAAACCGCGGTATAAGATCTGGGTATTTACTCAAACTTTATCTCTTCTTTTATGATTCTAATGGCTCTGATGACATGGTCTGGGGCTACAAATATTTCAAAATTTCCGAAACCATGCTGAGAAACTTGTTTATTGATTTTAACCGGACTCAATCCTTTATCATCCAAAACAGCTTTTACAATATCCACACGATGTTCTTGATCGTCCGAATATACGACTTGCCAATCACGCATGCTGAAATTTTTTGTAAAACATTCTCAAAAGGAAAAAAGTGATAACCGCAAACACCAAAACTGCTGGCCATGGCGCAGCTTGTTCCATTTGCTCAGGACTTACTTCTACCACATCTTTTTGGGCCATGTACAGCGCGATCAGTGCCAGTCCATTATTTACCAAATGCCCGATCATGGCTACCGTTAATTTCCCCGACCAATGGTATAGGTATCCAAAGAGCACACCTAAAAACATGCGTGGCATCACACCAAAAAATTGCATGTGAATAGCGGCGAAAATGAAGCCGGTGACCCAAATAGCCACATGATGATTTGAAAAAGCTTTTGAAAAGAGGTTTTGGATGAGCCCCCTGAAAAGGAACTCCTCACCAATTGCTGGAATGATTGCTATTACAACGATGGCTAATATGAAATGCGTTGGTGAAGTGAAATTGGTTAAGTGCTCTGTTAAAACTTTGAGCTGTTCTTCTGATCCTTTAGCCCACTTGGCAAAATCAGAACTGCCAAAGTCTAGGTTCATGTTCCATTCGCCAATGGCGCTATTTACAACCATGAAGCTGATGCATATCAGCAGGGTTAATCCTGCAGTTGACAAAGAAACTTTAGGAAAGTATTCACTGAATGGTATTTTCAGAGCAATGCCATTGAAAAGTGCAGGTACGGCTATGAACATCAAGGTTGCTATGACTCCCTGGGCAGCAAGAAGAAATATTGGATTCATTCCCAGGATCATATCCGTATCCACATCCTCACCGCTATTTCCTAGCATCATCACGATAGAAATGTATGCCGTAAGACCAAGGCCGAAGGCCCAAGCCCAGGTCTGTTGTTTATCTTCCGGGTTATTTCTTAGAATGTCTTGCATATAGCTAACTTTGCGGGCAAATATAACCGTTCAGATTTGGTTAAAATTAGTGACATAGAGATAGGCGAGTTTCCGCTGCTGCTTGCGCCCATGGAGGATGTGAGTGATCCGCCATTTAGAGCTGTTTGTAAGCAAAACGGTGCAGATTTGATGTATACCGAATTTATTTCCTCCGAAGGCCTAATCAGGCATGCAGAGAAAAGTGTCCAAAAACTGGATATTTATGATTATGAACGACCCATAGGAATTCAAATATTTGGAGATAAGATAGAGTCAATGCGAGAAGCGGCATCTATTGCTGAAGAAGCAAATCCAGAAATCATTGATATCAATTATGGATGTCCCGTAAAGAAGGTAGCCTGCAAAGGGGCCGGTGCCGGTATACTGCTTGATCTACCGAAGATGCAGGAGATGACCGCTGAAATCGTAAAGCGAGTAAACAAGCCAGTTACTGTTAAAACCAGATTAGGATGGGATGACTCGACCATCAAAATAAAAGAAGTGGCTCATCGATTACAGGATGTAGGGATACAGGCGCTGAGTATACATGGACGTACCCGCAAGCAGATGTACAAAGGAGAAGCGGATTGGGCTCCAATTGCTGAAGTAAAAAACGATCCTGGTATTCACATTCCAATTTTTGGCAATGGAGATATTGACTCACCAGAAAAGGCGTTGGAGTATAGAAATAAATACGGTGTGGACGGAATTATGATTGGGAGAGCTGCCATTGGTTACCCTTGGATATTCAATGAGATCAAGCACTTTATGAAAACCGGCGAGCAGCTTGCTTTGCCTACGCTTGAAGAGCGGGTGAAAGTGGCGATACAGCACCTCAACTTTTCACTTGAATGGAAGGGGGATCGCCAAGGGATTTTTGAAATGCGAAGACACTACACCAATTATTTTAGAGGGATTCCAAATTTCAAACCTGTTCGGACGACTTTGGTGGAATCGGAATCTCCGGAGGAGGTGAAGGAAACGCTGTTGAGTATTCCTGAACTTTTTGCTGAAGTCTCTGTTTGATTCAGTTCCGAACTTAACTTACATGCATGCAAAAATCTCCTCTCCTGGCCTGGGGATTGCTTCTTATTTTGGCATTTATCTGGGGCAGCTCATTCATATTGATTAAAAAAGGACTGATTGGGTTAGCACCAGGGGAAGTGGGTTCAC
Source organism: Ekhidna sp. (assembly GCF_039940915.1). GTDB lineage: Bacteria > Bacteroidota > Bacteroidia > Cytophagales > Cyclobacteriaceae > Ekhidna. Next base: position 1,925,341 of record NZ_JBDVFO010000002.1, on the reverse strand, counting down.
TCCGAATTGTCGCAGCATCACTTTTTTTGCTCCCTTTCGCATGGAAGAGGTTTAAGACCATAGATCGGAAAAAACTGCATTTCTATACCTCAATTGGGCTATTGGGTAGCTTGGTGCCGGCCTTCCTTTTTGCCATTGCTCAAACGCGTTTGGAAAGCGCAATTACTGGAGTGCTCAATGGTCTTGTTCCCATTTTCACAATCCTTATTGCACTGCTTGTCTTTAAGCAGAGACAGACCCCTAAAGTTTACCTGGGAGTGCTGATTGGATTTATTGGTACAGCGATTCTGATTACCGCGGGAGAAGGAAACTCACTTGCGGGAATTAATGGGTATGCATTTTTAGTAGTACTGGCAACTATATGCTATGCCTCCAACCTGAACTTAATCAAGCAAAAACTCAATGACGTTCATGCGGTGACTGTTACCAGTGTTTCTTTACTACTGGTCGGACCCTTAGCAGCCGTTTATCTTTTCGGATTTACCAACTTCTGGTCGAAGCTGATGAGTGTGGATGGAACTGGAATAGCCACCTTTTATATCTGTTTATTAGGAGTTCTAGGAACCGCAATCGCCTTAATCATCTTCAATAAGATATTGCAAATGAAAGATGCTCTTTTCGCCTCGTCAGTTACCTATATTATTCCGGTCTTTGCAGTAATCTGGGGAGTCCTTGATGGTGAGCAACTATACCTACTGCACTATTTGGGAATGGGTGCGGTTGGTCTGGGTGTATATATTGCCAATACGAATAAAGCAGTTCAGAGAAAATAGAATTTAACTTCTTTTCCAGATTTGGAACTACCAATCAATATTGAATTTTTGCTCGGTACCCTCTTTAAGGTTTAGTTCAAAAAGATGGGTTTCACCGTTACGGCTCGACGAAAATATAATCCTTTCATTGTCAAGCCAGGATGGGCCGTTATTTCTCCCGACGGTGGTCAATTGTTCAATGTTCGTGCCATCAGATTTCATATGAAATATTTGCCAACCATCGTTTGTACGTTTTGAAGCAAACACAACTGACAATCCATCAGGCGATTCACTTGGCTCACTATCCCGACTGGGATGAGAGGCCACTATTTCAGGATTTTTTCCATCTCGTGGGATTTTTGCCAGCTCCCAATCCTTTTCAATTTTCATTACTCCCCAAAGTGTTTTGGATACTTTGGATTGCGTAATAATGCTATGATGTTCATATAAAGAACTCCAATGACCGTCATCATTGGTTTTAAGGTTATAAAAACGAACTTCTTCATTCGTGTCACTCGTATAAAACAAAGTATCTTCAGCGTCTAGCCAGAATGAAGCCAAGTTCAATCCCGAATCATAGCTCACTCTCTTGATGGACTCACTTTTCAAATCGAATACATATACTTCAAAGTTGCCGCTCTTATTGGAGAAAAAAGAAATTTTCTCACCTGAAGGAGACCATGACGGCCCACCTTCGTTGGAATCCCAATGCGTAATTCTTTTGGGATTGGTTCCATCAAGATTCGAGATATAGATATCTGAATTTCCGTTTACTACCCCCCTAAATGCAAGCTTCGACCCGTCGTTGGACACCGCCGCCTCCATTTCCGAGATTTTCTGAAGTGGCCAGTTCAGTTGGAGGCACAGAAAAATGTATATAAAGCCAGTGAATGGATTAAAGTAGAACACAAAGCTGAAAACGATTATGAGAAGCCAAAGTTGTTTGACGCGATATTCTCCTATAGGAAAAGCGGAAGAATAAAATACACAAGAAGGCTTATCAGAATGCTCGAGGCTATGTTTAGCCATACGCCTGCTCTTACCATGTCATTCATCTTCAATTCTCCTGAACTAAACACAATGGCGTTGGGCCCTGTGGAAATTGGCAGCATGAATGCACACGAAGCTGCCATGGTGGCTGGAATCATCAATAGGAAAGGATGGACACCAATGGCTTCTGCCAAAGAGGCCAATACGGGCAACATGATAGAAGCAGTGGCGACATTGGAGGTAACTTCTGTCAAGAAATTCACAAACAAGGCCACGATGAGAATGATGAAAAACAGTGGCAGCTCAGAAAGACCAGTGAGCTGAAGTCCAAGCCATTGAGCAAGGCTCGAACTTTGGAAGGCAGCAGCGAGTGAGAGTCCTCCCCCAAAAAGGATGATTACTCCCCAAGGCAGTTTTTCCGCTTCTTCCCAGGTGAGCAGTGGTAGACCTTTCTTTTCTTTTGAAGGTATGATAAACATTGTCAGAGCTGCGGCAATTGCGATGACAGTGTCATTGATGCCAGGTATAAACTTGTTTAGCAAGAAAGAGCGTGTAATCCATAAGAATGCAGTAACAATGAACACGATTGCTACAGCTTTTTCTTCTTGACTTAATCCACCAAGGGCTTTCTTCTCTTTCAATATCATTTCTCGTCCTATGGGCATGGAGACCTTATGCAATGGGAAAACAAGTCTTGTCAGGACTGTCCAACACAAAGCAAGCATGACGAGTGAGAAAGGAAGCGCAAAAGCCATCCATGTGGCAAAACTGAATTCTTGATCGTAGAGCTTAGAGGCAATGGAGACAAAGATGGGGTTGGTTGGAGTACCTACAAGGGTCGCAACTCCTCCTATTGAAGCAGAAAATGCAATACCAAGCAAGAGTGCCTTAAAGAACATTTTTCCGGATTCCCCTGTCAATTCCTTCATTTCGGAAATGAGTGCGGTTCCGATGGTCACCATCATCAAGGTGGTGGCGGTATTAGATATCCACATGGAGAGTAGTCCGGTAGCTAGCATGAAGCCAAGCACAATAAATCGAGCATTCGTTCCTACTGCTGCTATAATTTCCAAAGCTATTCTTCTGTGCAGATTCCATCGCTGCATAGCAATGGCGATGATAAAACCACCTACGAAAAGAAAAAGCATCTTGTCGCCGTAGGCAGCAGTGGTTTGAGCAATGGGAGCTCCTCCCGAAAGTGGCAATAATGCAATAGGAAGCAAGGCTGTAGCAGCTATAGGGAGTGCTTCCGAAAGCCACCAAGTAGCAATCCACAGTGTGGATGCCAATACCGCATTGGCTTCTGAGTTCAGTCCATCAAACGGCTGACCAAAAAAAATGGCACAAAACAAAATGGGCCCGATAACGAGCCCAATTTTTTTTCTAATCATAGCAAATAAGGAAGTCGCTAATCACGTAATTTCTCAAAATTAAACTCGTTTAAGAAGTTCTTGGCGTTGTTTAGATTTTGGAAATCATATTCTTTCACTTCGCCGTTGTTTCCGTGGATTTCAATTTTAATAACCGAAATTCGAGCATCGTGATCCAATGGATTGTCAATGAGCTCTCCTCCTTCAGCATTTTCTTTTATCCTGTGTGTAAGCACCACATTTTTACGCTTGATGCGATTGCAGTAGGAACATTTAAATTCTTTTAATAACTCACCATCTTCGGTATCGCTCGCCTCTTTGATGATTTCCTCTTTTTGCAGTCTCAAGGTTTGGAACCCACATCGATCACACTCCAAAGCACTCAAGTGACCTTTGTACTTTTCAATCTTAGTGTAGCCAGTAGCTTCATCAATCCAAACATCATAGTCCACGGAGAATACATTTTCCTCTGCTTGCATGCCTTCATCAAGGTACGCATCTTCCTCTGCCTCACTCAATAACTTCATCTTATTCCCATTTTCAGGATTTACTCTTGGTGTGAACCTGAGCCTTTTGAGTTTTTTCTCAAGTACACCTGGGTAATAAAATTTGATGATGAGCTGAGCGATGTACCCGTAGAGCACACCAATACAAAGGGAAACGAATAGCCGAATGAAAAACCAAAGCACATCAAGCTTCATGGTTTCATATTCCAGGGTATTGCAAAATAGGAAAAGAGCGACTGCAACGAAGATGTGTCCTGAAAGCAATTTCTTAGACTCTTTTTCGCTTGCGAGATCAAATTTCTCCTTATAGGTACTCTTAGACATGAAACTGATCTTATAAAAAAGATAGTTTAGCACGCCAATGCCGAGTGTTATAAAGACGAGAATGTAAACGATTTGCTGCCACTTGGCTAGGAAATCGAGGTATAATTCATTATTCATAAGGGTGACAAGTTTCAACAAAAATAAACCGATTTAAAAAATCGGCAACTTTATTGAAAACAGTACGAAATATTTCTCCCCTAATTGTTTACAGAATTAACTTTTTCTGTGCTGTCAGAAAGAAGCACATGGAGGACGGAAACATTTTGTGCATATGGGTTAATTGTTTCCACTTTAGGTTGTTCTTTCACAGGAAGCAAAGACGCCCATCTTGAAAGCTCTTTTTGTGCTTCTGCAGTAACTCTTTCCTCAACTTCCGTAATGAAAGCAAAAGTGCCGAGTAATAGCAGCAGCGTTATGAGTTTATTGAGCTTGGGTTTCATAATATTTAGTCCTTATTTCTAAATGGGCGTCTTAAAACTTCTTGTTTGAAAACCTAACCTTGTATTAAAGATGAGTACAACCATCAAAAAGTTGCACAATTCCTCAAATTTTACGAATTCAGATGTTAATTGCTGTTAATTAATGTTATAAGGCGTTTTAACCACCTGAATTGTATAGGAAATACTGTGGCAAGAAGCAGACGTTACAAGGATTTGAAAAATTATTTCCAGCTCATGGGATATTTTTCATCGACATATTGCAGTCCGGTCTCCGTGACATAAATAGGGCCAAAGGTATCGAGCATCACAGCGAGCTCCTCCGTCTCCTTGGCGCCAATGCTTGCCTCGACGGTTCCTGGGTGAGGTCCGTGTGGTAGTCCACCGGGATGCAAGGTGAACGATCCTCGATCTATTCCTTTACGGCTCATGAAGTTTCCTTCTACATAGTAGAGTATTTCGTCAGAGTCAATATTGGAGTGATTGTATGGTGCTGGAATAGCTTGTGGATGATAATCGAACAACCTTGGTACAAATGAACAGATAACATAGCCGTGTGCTTGGAATGTCTGGTGCACGGGAGGCGGCTGGTGTATTCTTCCGGTGATTGGCTCAAAATCATGAATGGAAAGCGCGTATGGGAATAGATATCCATCCCATCCCACTAAATCGAATGGTGAATGCTCATAGAAGTAATCATGAAGCATGTCATCATGCTTGATTTTCACCAGATATTCTCCTTTTTCTTTTTCAGTAATTAATTCAGATGGTGGACGAATGTCTCGTTCACAATATGGCGAATGCTCAAGCAGCTGACCTAGTTCATTGCGGTATCTTTTGACAGTCTCCACCGGGTTGACGGATTCGATGATGAGGAGTTTGAGAGGTCCATCGTCCCACACCAGTCGATAAATGGTGGTGCGCGGTATGACCACATAGTCTCCTTGCTTAATCCTCAGTTTCCCAAACTGGGAGTACAGATACCCGTTCCCATCATGAATAAAGATCACCTCATCGGCTTGCCCATTCTTGTAGTAATAGTCCATCTTTCGTGAGGTTGGATGGCATATAGCCATGCTCACATCTTTGTTTTTAAATAGAATTTTTCTTGATTCCAGAAAATCGTCACCTGTTGTTTCTACGTTGGAAGTATTTAGATGCGTTTGCTTGAGTGTATAGCCTTTGGCTATCTCTTCTTTCCAGATTTTTGAATCGCCCACTTTCTCAACACGGGTGGGGGGGTATGTGTGGTAAAGATTGGAATATATGCCTGAAAAACCTCTGGAGGAAACCAGTTCTTCTGCGTAAAGACTACCATCGGGTTGTCTAAACTGGATGTGTCTTTTGGAAGGAATCTCGCCTAGTCTATGGTAGTAAGTCATATTATTGTTGTGCTATTTTGTCTGCCTCGTCCATTAATTGGATGGCCTTTAAGAAAATCTCATCTTGCTGGTTGAAAATAGGATAGAACCCGTTATTGTCCCAAATACCGCGTGCGATATAGGCCTTAGCCAATAGCTTAATCAGTTCTTTGGAGCGGTTAAACTCTGATGCATTGAATTTTAGCTTATTGGCCTTTGCTACAGCAAGTAAGTCATCGAGCATCTGATCCGTTACTGAAAACGATGATCGATATTGATCAAATCCCATGTCGGCCAGCTTGGTTCTGTTATCCTGAGCATATTTTACCGTGTACTCCTGCAGGGAATTGGTGCTGAATAACCTGTTCATATATCGAGTATTCTGAGAAGTATCCAGCGGAACAAAAAAGTCAGGGGTGATCCCTCCTCCACCATATACCACTCTTCCTTTATCAGTTTTGTAGGCTAATGAATCATTGTTTTTAATGCTGTCCGACGAATAAAGTTCACCATTTTCATATCGCTCATATGCTTCCATGTAATAGTCATCCAGATTTCCTCCGGTATACGTTTTTTGGATACTCCTTCCACTTGGTGTGTAATAGCGCGAGATGGTGAGTCTCAATTCAGAACCATCCGTCAGATCAATGGGGAGTTGAACTAAGCCTTTGCCAAAAGATCTTCTACCCACGATGAGTCCACGATCATGGTCTTGCACCGCTCCAGCGACAATTTCAGAAGCAGAAGCCGAACCTTCATCCATCATGATCACCAATGAACCGCTCTCGAAATCCCCAGTTTCTCCGGAGTAGTGCTCCTCGACGTATCTTTTTTCTTTCCCGTCTGTGTAAACAATCATCTGTCTGCCGCCCAGTACTTCATCGGCTATCTGCACCGCACGATTCAGGTAACCACCCGGATTTCCTGTGAGGTCAATTACCAATTTTTTCATGCCTTGATCCTGTAGTTTGAGAAGTGCATCCTTGAATTCTAAGTAAGTGGAGTTTGCAAACCTGGCAACCTTGATGTAGCCGATCTCATCATCCACCATGTACGATACATCCACCGAGTATTGTGGGATCACATCTCGTTCAATTGTAAAATCAATTAACTCATTTTCTCCATCGCGCTTTATGCTAACAGTGACCTCTGATCCTCCAGGTCCGCGCAGCATTTCTACTACTTTTTGATTGGTCATGCCTATCCCGGCGACATTTTCACCATCTACTTTAATGATTTTATCTCCGGATCGAATACCCAATTTTTGAGACGGTCCTCCGCTTAGCGGCGAAACCACATGGATCGTGTCCTTGAAAATATTGAACTCTACGCCTATGCCTTCATAGTTCCCTTGAAGCCGGGACTGAATGAGATTCAAATCTTTGGCCGGAATGTAGGAAGTATGTGGGTCAAGTTCTTCAAGCATGTTGGAAATGGCACTCTCTACAAGCGCCTCGCTATCAACTTCATCCACATAATCATTTTCAACGTGAGTAAGTACCTGCCTGAATTTTGCCAAGCTTTGCATGAAGTCTGAGGCGGGAGAGGTAGCTGAGCCAGCCATGTTGGCTCCAATAAAGACCCCTAGACAAAGCGTCAGAGTTATATAAAGGGGTAAGCTTATGGCACGATTTGAATTCTTGTGTGTACTCATGTGTCAACGATAAGGTTCAAAAATAAAAGGATATTTCAAGGAATGAACGCATTGTGCGGTAAACTGTTGACTAGCGTTGATCTAAGGGTTATTTTTGCATATGGTCTTCGAAAAAACCATTGGTCAGGTTGTAAATGAAAACTACGTGTATGCACGTGCGTTGCACTACCTCGGTATTGACTTTTTTGAAGCGCCTGAAAGAAAGTTGAAAGAAATCTGCGACGAACGTGGATTGAAGAGGCAGCAGGTGATCAAGACCTTTTATGAATTTGATTCCAGCAATCGGTTCAGTTTTGAAGAGCTGAAAAGCTATCCGATAGAGCTTTTGACAGAATATCTCAAACACGCCCATCATATTTTTATCAAAGACAAATTGCCCTATATCGTGCATTTGGTTAGAAAATGGGATAGAGACGGAGGACTGAAAAACTTGCTTCCGGAATTTGTTGAAGATTTCATCAAGCACATTTACGAAGAAGAAGACACGACATTTAAGTACATCGGTCTTTTGTGTGCCATCAAAAAAGAACCTGCAAAGGCTTCTTTCAACATAATGTTGGATTTTGAGAACTATTCACTTCAAGAAGAATTTGAAGAACACAAGGATGAAGATGAATTTGGAGCAATTCGCAATCTTATTTCGTCCATAGATGCAAAAAATTTGCACGACCGTGTGCTCATCCACGAAGTACAGGCGTTTGATCGTGAGATGATCTATCACGCAGAAATCGAAAACAACATCTTTTTTCCAAAAGCCATTGAGCTGGAGGCTTCAACGAATAAGAAGATCAAACTGCTTTCAACACTTAATTAATGTCGAGGATCTTAGCCATAGACTATGGCGCTAAACGAACAGGTCTGGCCGTGACAGATCCGCTGGGCATCATTGCTTCAGCCCTGGATGTTGTACCTACCCATACGTTGGAAAATTTCCTTAAAGTGTACTTTCAAAAAGAAGAAGTGAGTAGGGTGGTGATTGGCATGCCGATAAATACGGATGGCAGTCCCACGAATGCGACCCCTTTGGTTCAGGCATTCATCAACCGATTTAGGAAAGTATTTCCCGCAATGGAATTAATTTTGCATGATGAACGCTTCACTTCTAAAATGGCGATGGATGCCATGATTGCTGGGGGAATGAAGAAGAAGGATAGGAGAAACAAAGGCAACGTAGATAAAGTGAGCGCGACAATTATTTTACAATCATATTTAGAAAGTATTTCATGATTTTCCCTATCGTACTATATGGAGATCCGGTTTTAAAGAAAAAGGCAAGCGAGGTTGCTGAGAACGATGATTCCGTAAAGGAGTTTGTAGAGAGCATGTATGAAACCATGTATGCTGCTCAAGGTGTCGGGCTAGCTGCTCCGCAGGTAGGAGAATCATTACGTGTATTTGTGATAGACACCACACCGATGGAAGATGAGGAAGAGGCTGGCATAAAGCAAGCGTTCATTAATCCGGTAATGCTGGAAGAATTGGGAGAAGAATGGGCTTTTGAAGAAGGATGCCTAAGTATTCCTGGCGTACGCGCGGATGTCAATCGCAAGCCGCAAATCAAAATCGAATACTTCGATGAAAATTGGGAGCTTCAGGAGGAGACGTTTGATGGGATGAAAGCACGGGTGATACAACACGAGTACGATCACATCGAAGGGAAACTTTTTACGGATTACCTCACACCATTTAAAAAGCGCTTACTCAAAGGGAAGCTGGCAAATATTAGTAAAGGCAAGACAGACGCAGAATACCGGGTGAAAATACCGCGATGATGCAGGATCTTACCATCTCACTCATTCAATCCAATCTATACTGGGAAGAGATCGACGCGAACCTGGCCATGTTTGAGGAGTTGATTTGGTCAGTAGATCAAACAGATCTAATTGTTCTGCCTGAAATGTTTACCACGGGCTTTACTATGAATGCCGAGCGGGTGGCAGAGCCTCCAGGAGGGAAGACCTTCAAGTGGATGAGACAGATGGCCACTCAACGAAAGGCTGCCATTACGGGAAGTTACATTGTGAAAGAGGGCGGTCACTATTTCAATCGATTGTATTTCGTACATCCCGATGGCTCGTCACAGCAATATGATAAGAAGCATTTGTTTAATCTGGCTGCTGAGGGTGAAACCTACACTCCCGGGACGGAACGACTCATCATTGAATGCAAAGGCTGGAAGATTCACCCATTGGTCTGCTATGACCTGAGGTTTCCTGTTTGGGCCAGGTCAAAGAAGGGTGAGGATAGCTTGTACGAATATGATCTGTTGCTTTATGTCGCCAACTGGCCAGACACCCGAATAAATGCGTGGGATGCCTTACTAAAAGCTAGAGCGATAGAGAACCTCAGCTACTGTGCGGGAGTTAATCGTGTGGGAACGGATGAGGTAGGAAAAAATTACAACGGTCACTCTGGGGCTTACTCCCCTAAAGGAGAAGAGCTGGTTTTTTCTGATGGTGAGGAAAAGATGCTTACAGTCACACTATCTGCAGAAGAAATGCATACCTATCGTAAGGATTTTCCTTTTCAGTCCGATGCGGATGATTTTAGCTTGAGTTAAAACGTCTAATTGAAGACCTTATCGAACTTTCGCAAAACACTTTGCTTATTCTTGAGTTCTTAGAGATGTGAAAGCATTAATAACATTTTTATTGGTCATTCTGACTTTTAGCAGCTCCGCTCAAGACCTGAGTGAAATCCGAGCGGAATTCCATGCAGTAGTCTTGAATCCGGAAGAATCTGAAAGTTTTTATGATTATCTCAAAGAGATAGAAACCCCAACCTCAACGGTAAAAGCCTATCAGGCAGTTTCTGAAGCCTTACTTGCTCAGGTAGTTTGGAATCCCTTCAACAAACTCAAGCAGGTGATTAAGTACGATAAGCAGATGGCAGCCGCTGTAGAGGAGGACCCTCAAAACGTTGAAATCCGATTTTTACGACTGGCCATTGAATATAATTTGCCTTCTTTTTTAGGGATGAGCGATCATTTACAAGAAGATGTAGACAAGATTGTCAGTGACCTATCAAGGGTCTCGCAAGTCCAAGTCAATCCGATGTTTGGGAAATACATCTTCCATTTCTTGAAGGAGACAAACCTGTGCAGCACGGAGCAGCTTGCACTGATGAAGCAAAGCTTTGAAAGTAGTGCTTCGATGGCTGGTGCGGAGTAGCTAATTATCTTTAGAGTTATAAATATCATCGATCTCCCCATTTTGTGAGAGAAGGATTGCAATACTTCTGGTACTTTCAAATTGAGAGAAAATAATCACCATCACTACGGTGATTGGCACACTTAACAGCATTCCTGTAATCCCCCAAATTTGTCCCCAAACGATTAGTGCAAGAATGGTTACCAAAGGGCTAAGATTAAGTGAGCTGCCCATCAATTTTGGTTCGATCACATTTCCAATGAACCATTCTATTGCACCCAATCCGGCAAGAATAATAATGAAGGGAGTAAATTCGCCAAACTGGATCAAACTAAAAGCTGCAGGAAACAAAGTAGCTATTAGGGAACCTATGGTTGGAATATAGTTTAGTGCAAACATGAGAAATGCCCAGAAAAATGCAGCATCTACGCCCATTATGGCAAGGAATACGTAACCCACAAATCCTGTCGTCAGACTCACATAAGTTTTTAGGCGGATGTAGTCGCTTGAGGCATCGTTTATTTTTTTGAGGATAGAAGAAGCACGCTCGTACTGAGCGGGATCTGAAAACAATTTCTTGATCTTGCCGGTGAGGCTGGATTCTTCTGAGAGAATAAAAGCCGCATACAATATGATCATGATAAAATCCCCAAGTGCTCCTGTGAGAGAATCTGCAATCGACCCAAGTATGGATGCATAATCGAATTTCTCAATCGTTGAAGATAATTGTGCATACAGATCTATTTGAAATGTAGCATTAATCTTGTTCAGCACGGCATCCAGATTTGCCTTGTACAGGGCGTTGTTTTCAAGGAGTGATCGAATGTTGGTCGTGATTAACCCCGAGATCAGGCTAAGGCCAATAAGAACAATGAGGAAGACAAAAGTATTTAAAAGCCAATTGGGTACGCTCTTTTTTAGGAAGGGAATCTTGTGCAATAGGTTTTTGAAAAACCGACTCAGGAACCAAAGAACGACACCATAGACAAAAGGGATAAGGATGCTTTCACCAAGAATGAGTAAAGCAAGTACACCGGCTATTCCAATAACTGAGTAGGCAAGTTTTTTCATGTCGGAGACAATTTATTGGCAAGTAAAGTAAATTATTGAAGATCGATCAAATCTCTTCCAGTGTCCGATACAAAATTTTTCTTGCATTGTTTTTTCTCAGCTCACTTTGGATGTCTCCAATAATTCCCATATCGACATCTTCATGGGCACGAAGGAGAACAATCATTTGATCACTGTAAGCCTCTCCCAAACTTGTTTTCTGTTCCTGAACCCAATTACCGAGTGCGTTCAACTCGAGTAATTTTCCATCAGCTGAAATTTTTGGAGCTGACCCCAACTTTTGGTTCTTTGGGAAACCGACATGTAACTCACGGATGAGAAACTTCTTTTCCACTTTCGTGATTGCTTGTGCTTTAGGGATGGTGACTTTTAGCTTTTCATCTTCTGTCTTGATGGTAGCAGAAACCATAAAGAAGAAGAGTAATAGGAATACAATATCGGGCATGGAGGCGGTCGAAATTTCTGTGTCTGCTTTCGATCTTTTCTTTAGTCTCATAATTAATTGATTTTATCAGGTTCTGCAATTGAAATGTTCATAGGAAGACCCGCTCTTGCGGTTAGATAAAGCTCGTTTTGCGATGGGTTCTTCTTGTCAAGTGCTCTAAATTCTTTTGATGAAAGACCAACTCGATCACCATACATGGTATAGTACGCTTCTTTCACTTCATCCAATATATCTATGAAGTTGGCATACGATGTTCCTCGTTGGGTTTTGATTGAAATGATGGCCTTATCCGGCGACTCAGATAAAGAGGGATTAGCATTTGGATTTAATATAAAATCCATAATTTCCTCTTTTAGATTATGAAGATCATCAACAACCTTTTCTTCAATTAGAAACTGGTTTTTTGAGTTAATTCTAATCTTGAAAAGATTTCGTTCATTGATTGGTGTTTCTGTTGGAGGGACATCCGGTGGCAGTTGCAACATGAGGCCTTTGTCTTGCATTAATGTGGTGGCTACAAGAAAGAATATCAACAAAAGAAACGCGATATCTGCCATTGATCCGGCAGACACTTTAGGTTCTGATTTAGGCTTCTTTAATCTGATCATTTTTTTCTTATACAATCCGTGTTTTGAGAATAGTCACATGTGACTTGGCAGAATTTTTGGATTGTTAGAGAAAATGCATTGAATGCCAAGCCTAAATGCTGATATCGAGCAAGAGCGAATGTGGATTGAAAAATCCAAGGAGGATACTGCTGCGTTCAAGCCTTTGTATGAAAAATACTACGATTCACTTTTTAGGTTTTTTGTTCGTCGGACGGATGATGAAGCCTTGAGTGCAGATTTATGTTCCACTACATTTTTCAAGTCTCTTGACAATCTGAATAAGTACGAATGGCAGGGGAAACCATTTGGTGCATGGTTGTTTAGAATAGCTCAGAATGAATTAAGGAAACATTACAGAGATAGCAAACCAATATTCATTATTGAGGAGGATAAATTGAATTGTTGGGAAGAGATCACCGAGTTTCCTAAACCAGATTATATGCAATCGCTTATTGATCTTCTGGACGATCTTCCTGAAGATGATTTGAGGTTGTTGGAGTTGAAATTCTTTGAGATGTGTAGCTTCGAAGAGATTAGTGCATTGATGGGTATTGGTGTAAGTGCTACCAAGATGCGGTTGTACCGTTTATTAGATAAGCTGAAGAAACGTTTGATGAAGGAAAATGACAAAGCGAGACTTTAGAGCGAGAAGAAACTTATTCAGAAGTCAAATGAGGGAGCAAAGAGATTTTGATTCCTTCCGGGATTCCTATGATCGGAGAAGGAAACTTCGTTCGAGACGAAATATTGTCATAGTACTTATCATACTGGGGGTTTCTATGGTGATCTACTTTATTTTAGGAGTCGTTTTTAACTAATATTCGTGACCACAGTCTTAATTACTCTTTCTCTCATCGTTTTCTCCTTTTTCTTTCTCTTCAGAAAGAAAAAGGTATTTAAGGCATACATAACACCGCGGAGGTGGAAAGAGATACTGGAGAGCAAAGTGGACTTTTATCGGATATTGAACGGAGAAGAGCGCAAGAGATTTGAAATAGATATTCAGCGGTTTTTGGGGACCACAAAAATTACAGGAGTTAAAACCAGCATAACGCTTGAAGACAGGCTGCTGGTGGCTAGTAGTGCCGTTATTCCACTTTTCGGTTTTCCGTCCTGGGAATATAGCTTCCTTGACGAAGTACTCCTGTACCCATCATCTTTTGATCGAAACTATTCTATTGGCAGTAAGGACGAAGTGATAACCGGAATGGTTGGGAGTGGCCCAATGGAAGGTAAAGTGATACTGTCTAAGCCGTCCTTGCATGTGGGATTTGCTATAGGGAATGATAGAAAAAATGTTGGCATACATGAGTTTGTTCACCTTTTCGACAAAGAAGATGGCTTAATTGATGGTATTCCGCCCGGTTATGAATCAAAAAAATATTCATTACCATGGCTGAACACAATAAGGGCTAAGACGAAAGATATTTTGGCTAGTAGGTCGGATATAGATGGGTATGCTACCACCAATCATCAAGAATTTTTTGCAGTTGCTAGTGAATACTTTTTTGAGCAGCCTCACCTTTTGAAAAAGAAGCATCCAGAGCTGTATGAATTATTGTCCGAGGTGTTCAGGCAAGATCTTGCCTCACGGAAAATTCATTCACATACCATGAAAGAGATTGGAAGGAACTCACCTTGTCCGTGTGGGAGTGGAAAGAAGTTTAAGCGGTGTTGTATTGAATAGATAGAAAAATTTTGATTTTCCATCAAAGTTATTACTTGCAGAGGCAGGGCAGAGGGATTACCCATACCCACAATCATGCCGCACAGCCCTTCGTGAATCTGTGATTTCGATCGCAGCGGCGAACCGCCCCTTGGGGGTTCTCAAAACCGCACCATTCTAAAATGAAAAAGGCCAGCACTTATCAGCACTGACCTTTTCATTTTGCAGAGGCAGAGGGATTCGAACCTTACATTTTCACACACTATCACGTACCTGAAATACGCATTTAAGATATATTTAAGTGCATATTAGTTTACAGAAAAGCACTGAAATACAAGAATGTTGGTACCTTTGTTGGTACCTATGGCTTCTATATCGATCTCTCTTAAAACCCCAAATAATAAGACTTCCCCTGTCTGGGGAACCCTGTCAGATGGACGTGAAGTGAACTTCAAAGTGTATCCTGGAATTACAGTCAAAACAAATCATTGGAGTGATAGAAAGAAATGTGTGCTCTCTGCAGATATCAACGCTGTGGAGAAAAATGCTTTTTTGGAAAACTGGATGAAGCAGGTCATGGGAATTTACCTAGAAGCCAAGTCGAAGGGTAATCGGGTTAGTCCAAGTTATATAAGAGAACAGCTAAAGCCGAAGGCCGAGAACCAAGTACTCACATTTTGGAATCATTGGGATTCATTCATTGAGTCGAAGGTTCCTATTTACACATCCGCCAATCTTAATAAGTTTAAGTCATTGAGGCAACATCTGAAATCCTTTGAGAGTAGGAAGAAACTATCCCTCGACATACATACGATTGACAAACCTTTACTTGAAGATTTGCAAGCCTACCTATACTCGGAAAATGGGCCAAAATTGCAGACGGGAACCGTGAGTAGGTACCTTGGATTTCTTAAAACATTTTTAAACTGGTGCTTGGAACGTAAACTGACTTCTAACACTGACTACAAGATCTTTAAATCTATCCGGAGGCCTGACAGCCTAAAGGTAGTGTTGACGGTCTCTGACCGAGAGAAGTTGATGAACATTAGTCTTGGTAATTCCCTATCAAATGTCAGAGATCTTCTATTGCTCTCATGTGAGACTGGATTGCGATGGTCTGATTATAAGAGAATAAAAGCACATCACTATAAAAAAGACTCGCAGGATAGGCCATTTATACGGATTGTTCAGGATAAGACTGAGGATTCCGTTGATGTCCCCCTCAGCGGCAGAGCTGATAGCCTAGTTCAAAAACTAATAGCCAATCAAATACGTCCGATTTCATTGCAAAAGATGAACATTTATGTCAAAGAATTGGGAAGGCTTGCAGGCCTGGATGAGGAGTTCGAAAAGATTGAATATCGAGGCAAAAACAAGCAGGTTTTTGTGAAGAAGAAATATGAGCTTATAACAACGCACACTGGTAGAAGAACTTTCGCAACGGATCTACTTAGCCGGGGACTCCCGGCTGAAACAGTAATGAAATACACAGGACATAGGGACTACAAGAGCTTCGCACAATATGTGAATATTCCCAAAGAGGCTGAAATGGATCTGGTCCGATTGGCGCTTGAAAACACAGTTAGAATAGCATGAACCTTAAATTTCTCGAAGATCGATACCCTTTAAATTTTGACTTGGAACAGGTCAACATCGTGCTGTCACAAATCAAAGCTCTTAAGAGATACGAAGACGGTCTTAATATTATTGATACAGTGTTAATCAAATATCAAGCTGAAAAAGACAGATCCGATTTTGATCCAAGTAGATTCCCAGCCTTGGCAAACATTAGGATTGAGTCTGTATTTAAAGGTTTGTCAGAACTTACAGAAACAGCTGTTGATCCATCATTCGATGACCTCTTTGTTAAAGGATTGAATGACATGAGAGATGAGATTCAATACAATTTGAATCATCAAAAAGGTCTTATCAAATACAATGATTTAGAAGCTACTTCTATGGCCGCATTCTTATACTTTAAGGCAAGCGCATACGAGCGGCATAAGGTAACCTCAGGAACTATTAAAGGAGTCCTAGAAGAAGAATACGGATATACGAAAAGCCATCATAATGTTTATATCCACTACCGAAAGTGCTTCGATAAGTCGGTAAGCGCTCTTGCAAAAGATCCAAGCAAAGTGATAGAGATCATAAAAAGTGTATTGCCATTCCTGCAAGATTTTGAAAAAGCCCATTCACTTGCACTCTCAGAAATCGCTGAGTTAAAAAATGTGAACTATTAGTACTTAAGGAATTTAGATTAATTCACTGTATATCAGGTAACTAGCAATGTGGCGGCCCCTTAAATAGCATTTCTGTGCACTTCATTCGCATCAAAACAAATAGTAACGATGCAATATGAAATAAATAAAAATGGTAAAGGGATCGAAGCGATCCTTAAATCCATACTTAAGGAAGCCTTGCAGGAGCTAATAGAATCGGCTAAGCAAAGTGAGCCTTCAGTGTCAAAGGATCGAAGGTTGACACGCCTCGAGGTTATTGAATCATACAAAATAAGCTCAGGGACATTACACAAGATCATGCGTGAGGGAGATCTTGCATATGAAAAAGTGGGAAGGAAAACTCTCTTTAAATCGGAAGATGTTGAAAACTACTTCTTGAGTCGAAGGAAAGGGGACGCCTCATGAAGTACTCAAACTCCCTTAATCCCAACAATTGTCCTCACTGGATTTTAAGAAAGGGCTATAAGTATGATTTAATCCTGAGCAATGGGAAGCTTGCTTTATACAGCAGGACTGATCTGAAATCTGGTAAGATTGTGACGTATCAGGTGTTTTCTGTCAGGCTCCAAAAGAAGAGGGGGATTGCCGGCAGGTTGCTATCTCGCTATTTCTTGTTCCCATACGATGAAGTATTTGGCTCCAGGAGGTGGAGCTTCAAGTCGATTGATCAGGCTTTGGAAAAAATGTTAAAATCATAATATCAAGATGAGCAAGCAAAAAGATCCGGCTATCCTATGGTATCCTAAAGACTTCATTATTGAAACAATGTTCCTCTCATTTGAGGACAGAGGAAAGCTTATGTTAATCAGAGCACACCTGCATCAGCATGGTAGACTGACCCTCCCTAAAGTCAAGCAAATAGTAGGTGAGATTTCTGATGACCTGCTAATGTTTTTGAAAGTAGATAAGGAGGGCAATTACTACTGTGAGATGATTGAGCAAAGAATGAAAGAAAGAGCCGATTTTAAGAAAAGAAAATCATCCGATGGCAAAAAAGGTAATCGAGTCAAAGAAGTCATGAAAGAGTATGGGATGTCAGCTGAGGAGGCGAGAGAGTTTCTAGCCGCTAATGAAGGGTTAAAATTCGGAAAAAGTAAATACAAGAATCCAACGGCAGACTATACGCCCGGCGTTACGCCCAGCGCTCGCAAAAAAGGAGATGCAATTGGAGATGAAAATGCAATTGGAGATGAAAATGAGAGACTCGAAGAGTTAAATAATAAAGTGGGAAAAGGAATGAAGTTGACAGAAGAGCAGAAAAACTTCATGGTATCGTGTGGATTATTAATCCCTAGTTATGTTGATTAACATCAAAGCTTTGGACACCACCTGTTATTGCAGGCGAATAGTCATTCCAGCTGATGCGCTCAATATCTTATGAGGTAGCCACTTCCTAGTCAGAAGCCCTGGATATTAACCATAAAAGATTGCATAAAACGAGTTTCGAAAAACCGTATGGTTTAGAAAGAATTACAGGCTATATAAAAATTGAAAAAATCAAAACAACAAATAATCTATAAAAATGAACAAATCAAATGAATTAATTAAGCAGGAGCTTGAGCGCATAAGTCAATTCCAGGAATTGATAGCTGATTGCGAGGAACTTTTTTCAAACATGAGACCCTTGGAGTATCAGAAGTTGAATATTGATTGGATTAGAGACTTTCTCGAAAGGATGATTCAAAATGAACTTGAATTTATCAATGACCAGCCAGATGAATACGTTGAAATTTATTTAAGCTAATCGGCTCGTGTCCCAGTAAGAGTTATTACGGAAACAAGTACTCACCATGTGGGTGCTTTCTTGTGATTACTTAGTCAGGTATTCTAAATTCACCTTTCATCAATTCAGGGGAGTGTATCTAGTTAAAGGTTTACAAGAGGAAAATTGTTAAAAGGTAAGATTAGCGTTCGAATAGTCCTTGAGTCTCATAAAACTAGCATTTCATATTGCTACTTAATTGAAGCTCTTTTCCTCAGCAAATCATTGATGATATCGAGATCTGTAACCTACGACTTGTATCAATTCTGTTGTTAAAACAGACTGTTCTGCACTAAGGCAGTTTCTGCTGAATATAGTTTTCAATTTCCTCTAACGTTCCAATTTTACCATAATCATCTTCTGGAGTTTCTATTCCAAAAGTTTCTTCGATATCCGTAACCAAAACTAGATAATCAAAAGAGTCAATATTCAGTGCTTCCCTGATATTTTGATCAGGCCGCAATTCCTCTGGCTCTGTCTCCGGGGCAATGCTTCTGAGCAATCTGAAAAGATGTTTCCTGATTTCTATTTGGTTCATAGCTGTTCTGGTTTTTGTAGATTCTCTTTTAATATTTTAAGGAAACGATCGCCGACATGACCATCGGTCGCTCTATGGTCTGCTGCTAAAGTCGCGGTAATTACAGGCCGAATCCCCAACATCTTGTTTTCAACGATGGGTTCTTCTCTAATACCACCAAACCCTATCAGAGCTACTTGCGGAGGGTATATAACACCCTGGACAATTTCCACACCCCTTTCTCCGAGGGAAGTAATTGTAACTGTTGAGTCACTCAATTCTGAACTCTTCAATCTCATAGACCTGGCCCTGGAGATCACATCCGCCAGCACCTTCATGATTTCCTGGGGACTCTTCTTATCAGCGTGGTGTACAGATGGAATAACCACTCCTCCATTTCGGAGTGAAACAACAAAGCCTGGATGAATGTCTCTTTTCATCTGTAAGCCATTGTCCCAAATGGCATTGAGTTCCGGTACAATTACCAGTGAGTTAGCTACTGCTTTGATAAGTATGGCTGCAGGAAGCAATCTTTGTTTTACCGGCAGTTGCTTGTTGGTGTCCAAAAGCCAATTCAAAGCATTGCTCATGTCTATTTTCTCAGAAAGATAGTAATGGGGTATTTCTCTGTTGGACCGACTCATAGCTGATGCAATCGCTGAACGAATGCCTTCAGTAGCTGTAGAAACCTTATCTACTGTGGCTTTTGGCATTCGCTTTCCTTTTCCGGAAATCACTTTTTCAATATCTTCCTTTACAATAAATCCCCTTTCACCTGTCCCTTCTATTATGGAAAAGTCAATGTTGTTTTGTTCCGCCATTCTTCGTGCCAAAGGAGAAATGCGTATTCTTGCTGGCTCAACAACTGGGGAAGCTTCTTTAGATTTTTCTTCTGGTAGTTGCTTTGATTTGGGAGGTGCTGGCACTTCATGATCGGCACTGATAAGTGCCATGATAGTTCCCACCGGTACTTTTTCATCCTCTTTGATCAGGAGTTTTTCGATAGTTCCTTCATCAAAAACCTCAATTTCAATAATTCCTTTTTGGGTCTCCACATCGGCAATAATGTCACCTTTTTTTACGAATTCACCAGGCTTCACACGCCATGCTGTCAGCGTACCAGCTTCCATATCGGCCCCTAAACTTGGCATGCTAAATTCAATCATGACATCATTTTTTTGATCTGATTTACAATATCCTCCTTTTGAGGAATGCAGGCATCTTCCAGGTGCTTTGGGTAGGGGATAGGGACTTCTGCACCACATAGTCTCTTCACCGGAGCATCTAGTTCGAAAAATGCATTTTCAACAATAATACTGATCACTTCGGATGAAATGCTTACGGATTTCCAAGCCTCTTCTACTACTAAAGCACGATGCGTTTTGGAAACAGATGCAATGATAGATTTTACATCCAAAGGTCTCAATACTCTCAGGTCAAGAACTTCAGCATCAATGCCCGCTTTTGATAATTCAGCTGCAGCTTCCAATGACTTATATACACCAGGACCATAGGTTATAATAGAAATATCTTTTCCCGGTCTCCTGATTTTGGCTCGATGAATGTCAACCTCCAGATCACTCTGAGCTTCTCCTTCGATATTTAGCATGGCTGTGTATTCAAAAATTATTACAGGGTCAGGTTCTTTTAGTGCCAGATTCAGCATATTTCTCGCATCTTCATGTGTACCAATAGATAGTACCTTCAACCCTGGAATATGGGCAAATATTGGCTCCCAACTATGAGAGTGTTGGGCAGCAAGTTGCCTACCAATTCCACAACCGATACGTATGACCACAGGCACATTCAATTGCCCACCTGACATATGAAGCAGAGTCGCTGCATTGTTCACAATCTGGTCCAGAGCAAGCAAGCTAAAATTAACGGTCATGATTTCTACAATAGGTCGCATACCTCCAAGCGCAGCACCAATCCCGGTCCCTGCAAAACCTGATTCAGAAAGAGGCACGTCCATAATTCTCTCGGGACCGAACTCTTCCAGCAGTCCTTTACTTACTGCAAAAGCTCCCCCGTACCTTCCCACATCTTCGCCCATAAGGAATACCCGATCATTATCTTGCAAAGCCTCCCGAATAGCTTGTTTCAAAGCTTCTCTGTAGGTGATTTTTGCAACGGTTGGATATTCATGCATCTCTGATTCGGTTATCGGTTTTCTAATGAGTCACTGTAAACAAATTTTGTCAATTGTTCTACAGGCTCCCATGTACCAGCTTCTGCAAAGTCGACGGCTTCTTGCATTTCCTGTTCTATATCCTGATCCATTTTTCGGATCTCTTCTTTTGAAATTAAATCTTGATCAACAAGGAGTTTTTGGAAGGCAGGAATCGGATCCTGTTTTTTCCATTCCTCTACTTCTTCTTTACTTCGGTAGAGCTCAGCATCAAACATGGAATGTGCCCGGAAACGATAGGTATTGCAAATAAGAAAGTAAGGGCCACCTGTTCGGCGAATTTCATCTATTGCTTGTTTTGTTGCATTCGCAACAGCCATGATATCCATTCCATTTACGGCAGCAGATGGAATATTATAACAATCACCTTTCTTTTCCAGGTCCTGCATTGAATGGGTATATTTTAGTGCCGTGCCCATTGCATAACCATTGTTTTCACATACAAACAATACGGGTACCTTAAATAATGATGCAAGGTTCATGGATTCGTGAAATTCCCCTTCTGCGACTGCACCTTCTCCAAAAAAACAGCAGGTAAGGTTATCTTTCTTTTGCTTCTTATCGGCTAACGCCAACCCCACAGCCAGGGGCAGGTGTCCGGCAACTATAGCGTTACCTCCATAAAAATTCTTTTTTATATCAAAAAGATGCATAGAACCACCTCTTCCCAGGCTACAACCTTCCTGCTTGCCATACATTTCTGCCATAATAGCTCCAGCATCAATACCTCTGACAAGTGCATGACCATGCTCACGATAGGTGGAAAGCACTTTATCATCATCAGTCAATGCGTTCAAGACGCCAACTGCTACAGCTTCTTCTCCAATGTATAAGTGCAGGAATCCTCTGATCTTTGATTTGGTATACATTTCTGCAGACTTTTCCTCAAACCTCCTGATTCGTTTCATTTGAAATAACAAACCCTTGCCATGTTCCTTTTCAATATGTTGGCTTGATATCATCTGGTATTCTGAGTTATATAAATCGAAGTTACGGGAGGACTAATGCCGATATGATGATCTTCATCAACGAAATATTTGATAATGCTCAAAATATTTGATCAGTTTCAATTTATTTCAGGAACGCTCCAGCGTGGAAAGATCGCCCTCTGGTAAGCCCAGTTCACGGGCCTTGAGCAATCTTCTTAGTACTTTTCCGCTCTTTGTTTTTGGCAGATCCGATACAAACGCTATTTCTTTAGGGGCAACAGCCGGACCGAGCTTTCTTCGGGCATGAGCCCTAATGTCAAGACGAAGCTCGTTGCTCTCTGTTAAGTTAGTTTTCAAAACAACGAAGGCCTTGACCAGCTCACCTATCATGGGCTCAGGCTTTCCAATAACTGCAGCTTCAGCAACAGCATGATGCTCCATCAAGCAGCTTTCTACCTCAAACGGGCCAACCATGTGGCCTGAGGTCTTAATGATATCATCTGCCCTGCCAATGAACCAGAAATAACCATCTTCATCACGTTTGGCAAGGTCTCCTGATATGTACCAGTCGCCACGGAAGCATTTTCGGTAGCGCTCTTCCTCATGAAGGTAAGTTCGGAACATGGAAGGCCAACCTGTTTTAAGTACCAAGTGCCCCTGTTTCCCGGACTCTGAGATAATACGAATATCATCGTCTGTCACTTCGGCAATAGCGGCCTCAATACCCGGAAGTGGTTTTCCCATTGAGCCTGGTCTCACTTTCATGCTTTGATAATTTGCAATCATAATACCTCCTGTTTCAGTTTGCCACCAATTATCTAAAATTGGCATTCCGAATGCCTTTTCCCCCCATAGCACAGCTTCAGGATTAAGCGGTTCTCCAACACTGAGAATCAATCGTAGATGCTCCAGGTGGTATTTATCTAATGGCCTAAAATCCAGGCGCATAAGTCTTCGGATAGCGGTGGGTGCTGTATACCACACATTCACTTTTTGTTCTTCTAATATGGAGAACCACCGGATTGCATCAAACTCTTCTTCATCTACAATATTGGTCACACCATTGACCAGAGGCGCAATAATTCCATAGGAGGTACCCGTAACCCAGCCTGGATCGGCAGTGCACCAGTACACATCTTTCGAATGAAAGTCCAATACATATTTTCCGGTTGCATAATGCATTAGTAACGCCCCATGTACATGCATGGCTCCTTTAGGCATACCGGTAGTTCCACTTGTAAAATGCAACAGAGCTGGAGCATCTAGTTGTGTATGTGGAATTCTAAATTCATTGTCAGCAGTTCTCATCAAATAGGGAAGGGATAGTACTTTTTTTTCAGTGTGTTCCTCTTTGTCCGTAAGGAGTATGTATTGCAAGGAGGGAAGTCGATCCATTAAAGGAAGAATCTTTTTCTCAAATAAGGAAGAAGTAGTTACGAGTATTCTGGCATCACCACTTTTGAGCCGTTGGAAAACAGGCTCAGGACCAAATACGGAAAATAGGGGACAAAAAACAGCTTTAAATTTCAGCGTTCCCAGTGCTGTGACGTACAACTCGGGAATACGCCCCGTAAGGGAGAAAACCCGTTCACCTTCTTTGGTACCCAAGTGAGTGAGCACATTGGCGAAACGTGAAGTGAGTACTTTCAAATCAGCATAAGAGTAATCCACAATTGACCTGTTCTTTTTTATCCAACGTAAGGCGGTCCAATCTTTCAAACCACCTTCAGCATGACGATCCACAGCTTCGTAAGCAATGTTCAATCCATGTTCTTTCGTATTTCCCAGAAGAGAAAGCTCATTATGCCAGGAAAAATTGTCATAAAATTTCTGATAGTTTACCAAGTTAGGTTTCTTAGAATTGTCAGTAGTTGATAGTCTTTCTTTCATAATAAAAAGTTTTCACGATCTATTGATTGTTTTTTGACTCTCTAATTGCCTGTCGCTCCATTTCACGAGCATCATCTATATAAGGGAAATCAAATGAAGTAGGAATGTCAAATACATGTAGCATGATCAAATCCGCATGATGATACTGTGCCAGTTTGGCCACATATCCAAAGGCCTTCTTTGCATTTTCGGAGAAGTCAGTGGCATACAAAATCTTATTCATGAGCTATCATTCTTTGAAGACGAATGATTAACCTAGAGAAATTGACGGAGCTTGTGAATGACCAATATCATCGTTAAGAATAATCCTTATCAGGCTTATATCACTCAATTAAGAATATTTAAATTTTATGATACCTTTTCATGGATATTAGTAAGCGGGTTATTGATGAGTGCTATAGCATTATCACGAAGTATAACTCAGCTAGTGATTATGAAACAGGACATTTTTCAACATAAAAGGATGATCTTAGTCATAGTATCGCTTGTGTTACCAACCTTCATTCACTTTGTTCATCAAAACAATAGCATATTCAAAAAGTGAAGAGCTATACGGAGGGTATTTATCAAAAGATAGAATAGCTGATTCCAGCTTCCCAGAAAAACTTATTGCCTAAACTTTCTTCAAATGTCACGTCATCAATTGTGACTTCTGCGGGATTGAAAGGAACAGCGTATGTGGCTTCAGAGTAAAGTAGTATCTCATTAAGATCGTATTGTGCATATATGGAAAATTCGTAATCAAGGAGACGAAATTTGGACACCTTTTCCACAACAACGGTTGATCCAGCGCCCTGACCTCCACCGGGTCCTTTTCCTTTCATGTGATTGTTTCCAAAGGATGAACTTCGATATTGTAGGTATTCATTGTAGTACTGCTGAGTTCCCCAATTAGCCTCTATACCTGGACGTATTTTCAGATCGCCATTTAATAAATAAAATGATCTTCGAAGTTCTACGCTTGAGAAACCATCAGCCGTACCACTAAGACCAATGGCCGCCGATAATCCTGCCTCAACTAAGTCAAAGTCATAGATGAACCATGCACTTGCATACAAATTCATTTCTGCTTGAATATTATAACTATCATCGTTAAAGAAATATCCTATGGCAGAAATACCTGAACTTGTTACATCGTTGGAATAATGATATCCTAACATTATAGATATTAAGTCTACTCTTTGGATGGATTTGCTTGTTAAATAGGAAAGTGAGCTACTAATGAAAATGCCAGACTTATGATTGTACTCAATGTTGGGCATCATATAAGGACTTGCAAGGGAATCACTTCTTCCCATATAAACCCAGTCATTATTATAGCTTAACCCTATCAGTAAGTAAGAGGATTTGGAGTGCTTAACTGAATCATCGGAAGCTTCGATCTGTGCATGGGCAAACAGTAGGTTGCTTAGAATTAAGCCTGTCGTCAACCAGGTATGAAGGTTTTTTTTCATTTTAATCAATAGAAGAGAATCCCTTTTTAAAAAGGATTCTCTTAAAGTTCATAACTAAGTCTCAGTTTCCATTACCCTTCTTCCCTGATCCTTTCTTCTTTTTTTGCTCAGATCCTGGCTTATTCATTCTCTTTTTATCCATTCGATTCATCCGGTTCATATAGGTGTTTTTATTTCTATACTTTTTACCATCTAAATCCATACATTGACCATCTTTAAATTGAAACATTTTACCAGCCTTATTTCGGTAGGTTCCATCAGGGTTAATTGACATTCCATTTTTTAACTTCAGCTGGGATTTCAGTTGAATTCTTTCACCATTTCTAATTTGATACATTTGGCCATCTTGAAACATCACGTGTTCTCGCAATTGTTTTCGTTTCTGATCTTTATCCTGAACCGGATTCTGTGCCAATGTTGAACTAATCCCTAGACCAACCAGCACTAGTAAAATCACTACTCTTTTCATTGTTCTATATTTTTTCATTGTTTTTTTGCTGATTATACTTTACTCTATAGGAGAATAGCTTTCAATGAACTGAGTCAAGTATTATAGTGATCTTGATCAATTAATTGGTAGAAATTAACTCAGATTGCCCATTGAGTTTTTTACAGAAAAAATTTCTATCTAAATATGACCTTCATCAGTTCTTCTAAATGGGCAGTTGTCTAAATTGTCAGAAGGAATTAACCTCCATGAAATGAAAGAATTAGCGAATCAAATACTCAATTCAATAGGTATTGAAGCAGAACTGATAACAGAGATTCTATCGATTGGAAGGTTGAAAAAGACAAGTGCTGGAAGGCCTGTGGTGGATTCAGAATCTTCAGGGAAGGAGATACCTCTTGTCCTCGAAGGATTGTTGAAAGTGATGAGACAAAATCCAGATGGAAAAGAGGTATTTCTATATTATTTAGAAAGAGGAGAGACTTGTGCCATGTCCATAACTTGTTGTATGGACAGTAGGAATGTAGAATTTAGGTTAATAGCGGAAGAGGATTCAAGCGTATGGATGATCCCTACTCGCTACCTTGATTCCTGGATAGCAAAATACCCATCATTTAGGCGTCATGTCTTGATCTCATATCAAACGCGATTTGATGAACTTCTGACAACAATAGACAGCATTGTCTTTTCTAAAATGGATAGTAGACTGTATAAATATCTACTTGATACAAAACAGGCAACAGGCTCCTATATAATTAATAAGACGCATGAGCAAATAGCTCGAGACCTTGACACCTCTCGTGTAGTTGTCTCCAGATTGTTAAAGCACATGGAAAGAGAAGAAAAAATCGAGCAGCATCGCAATAGAATAGAAATACTCTAACCCCTAGTCAAAACTCTCTAACCCAAGAAACTTGCCTTCTTGACATTATTCAAGGTTGTTTTCAGGAAAATACTCTAATAAACCCTTGTGTAACAAATGTTACATCAACTGCTCATTGGCAATCGTAAACCCTGATAGAAAAGAAATAGAGTAGTGGTGATTGGGTTGTTTTAGGGTCATCTTAATGATGGCCCTTTTTTATGTCATATTTATTGTAATCCTCGACATCAAAACTTCTACAGAGTAAGGCTTAGCTAAAAGAAGAGTAATCACTACAAAAGATGACCATAATCATCGAATAAGAAAGATCTCATCAATAAGTTAAAACGGAAAAAAAATTCAAAAACGAGATTGCTTACAAGTCACAGTCTGTAACAAATGTTACAAAAATTTTGAATCAACCTACGTAGAATATTTTAAAGTTAATCAAGAAAAAAGCTGGGTCATTATCCTGAGCTAGCTGAGTAATTGGAGTGTAACAAGGGTTACAAAAAATGGAAAAGACTCTGGTCACCTTTGCAACAATTAGAAGTCAAAGAAATGATGAAACAAGAAATGATAAAGCAGTTTTTTATAGTGCTTTTCAGTATAGCTGGATTGGTCTATAAGGCCCAAAGTCAAGACACCTTGACCATTTCACAACCTGAATTAATACAGCAAATACTTGATAATAACTTGCAAGTGAAAGCAGCAAATAAGCAGGTTGATATGGCTAGGGCGGACTACAGTCAGTCGAACGCATTGTTTCTACCATCAGTCACTGCCTCGCATACTGCCATGTTTACCAATAACCCGCTGATGGCATTTGGCTCAAAGCTCAATCAAGAGATATTAACTCCAGCAGATTTTGACCCAAACCTATTAAATAACCCTTCTCGGATTGATAATTATGCAACTGAAATTCAGGTGCTGCAGCCATTATTTAATCTCGATGGAACATATGAACGTCAAGCCGCCAAAATACAATCGGAAGCTTACGAGCTTCAGGTAGGCCGGACCAAAGAGTATCTCGAATTGGAAGGGAGCAAAGCCTATATGCAGCTACAGCTCGCATACAAAGTGGTTGAAGTTCTGGAAAAAGCGGAGAACACTTCTAGTGCAGGCCTCACATTAATATCTGACTATTACGATGAGGGATTAGTTCAAAAAACCGACGTGCTTGCTATTCAGGTGAGGAAAAGAGAAGTTGAAAATCAACTTAGACAAGCCAGAAGTAACATTCGAAATGTTTCTGATTACCTCAGTCTTTTAATGGGGGAAAAAGCGAGTGAGAAAATTTATAAACCAGCAGGTCAGATCACCGCGATGCTCGATGAAGGTACCTACTTAGTTGTGGTGCCAACTTTTAGAAAGGATCTCAACGCAATGAGCAAATCCGTTGAAGGGTATGAGAAAATCTTAAAATCCAACAAGGTGACCTCTCTGCCAAGAATCAACGCCTTTGGGAGTTACCAACTGTATGATAATCAACCTTTCGGTTTTGGAGCAAACGGATACCTGGTAGGAGTTCGGCTTTCATGGAATTTATTCAATGGATACAAGAACATTGGAAAAATTCATAAGGCAAAAGCGGAGCTTGAAAAGGCACAAATTGAAAAGGAGAATTATCAGATCCAAAGCCAGCTGGAACTCAATAAAGCATATCGTCAGCTTGCTGATGCGGAGGCGAAGGTGACATTATCAAAGGAAGTACTCAATCAATCTACAGAAGCATACAGAATAAGAAAAGACAGGTTTGCTGAAGGTCTCGAAAAGACAACAGATGTTCTCGCTTCCGAAACCCAAATGTTTCAAAAAGAGCTTGAGTACCTGCAGGCAATGTTCGAATACAATTTCACAAAAGAATATCTAAGATTTTTAACCAGATAAGCAATGAAAATAGCAAAATATATAGGCATAGTAATCACCGCACTATCCATCATTAGTTGTGGAACAGGCGATCAAACTGAAGGGATGCAACTCCCGCCAATCCAAGTAGAGGTGAGCACGGGTGCGGCCATTTTAGAAGCAGATCCCATCACGGCTAGTGGAAAAATAGAGGCAAAAAATAGCGCCAACTTAAGTACCAGGATGATGGGAGTCATTACGAAGTTGAATGTAAGTGTGGGTGAAAAAGTTAGAAAAGGACAGCAACTTCTTGTGATAAGCAATTCAGATCTGATAGCGAAGAAGTCCCAGGTGGAAGCTTCCATATTGCAAGCAACAAGTGCATTTCAGAATGCAGAAAAAGACTACATGCGGTTCAAAACACTCTTTGAAAAAGAGAGCGCTTCTGAGAAAGAACTAGACGATATGGCTACCAGATACGAAATAGCCAAGGCGAATCTTACAGCTACCAGGGAGATGAAAAAAGAGATTGAAGCACAATTTACTTACACGAATATCGCATCTCCATTTAATGGTGTGGTGATAAACACATTCCTCAAACCCGGTGATATGGCAAATCCGGGCATGCCTCTGATCGCGGTGGAAGGAACGAATGAATATCAGGCAACTGCTCTTGTCTCAGAGGTGGATATTTCAAAGATTAAGAAAGGTTCGGAAGCTCTGGTGTTGGTTAAATCACCTGGAAAGGAACTGCAGGGCACAGTGACAGAAGTGAGTCCTTCAGCAAAGAATACTGGAGGACAGTACCTGGTAAAAATAGATTTGAACGGCGAGATGGAAGGCGTACTGCCGGGAATGTTTGCAAACGTAAAATTTCCGGGTAGCAACTTGACTTCTTCGCAGAGAGTGTCAGTGCCTAAAGCCGCACTGGTAAAACAAGGACAACTAACAGGTATTTATGCGATAAGCAATGATCAGACAGCCATTCTCAGATGGCTTAGGATTGGAAAGGAAGACAATGGTCGAGTAGAAGTTCTTTCAGGCTTGAAGGCCAACGAACGATTCATTGTATCCGCAGAAGGGAAGCTGTACAATGGTGCCAAGGTGGTAGTGGAAACAAATAAAAACGCACAATAATGCAAGAGGGAATTTCAGGTAAAGTCGCCAATTTTTTCATTAACTCTAAGCTCACCATTCTACTTATGGTGGCCTTGATGATTATTGGTATTTACAGCTCGTTTCTGATTCCAAGAGAGGAGGAGCCACAAATAAATGTCCCAATGGCGGATTTGATGGTAGGTTATCCTGGAGCAAGTCCAATGGAGGTAGAAAGTCGAGTAGTGAAGCCTTTGGAGAAAGTAATATCCAACATCAAAGGAGTGGAACATGTCCACAGTATGTCTATGAATGGGCAGGCTGTCATGATCGTACAGTTTTTTGTTGGTGAAGACATTGAACGCTCATATGTCAAGCTATACGATGAGCTCCAGAAGCATCAAAATATATTTCCTGAAGGAGTTTATCAGCCTTTGGTGAAGACCAGGTCAATCGACGATGTACCGATGCTGGGCCTCACGCTCTGGAGCGAACAGTACGATGATTATCAACTGAGACAAATCGCCGAGGAACTCACATCAGAAATAGAAAAAATTAAGGATGTAGCCATCACAAAACAAATTGGAGGGAGAACAAGACAACTTAAAATTGTACTCGACAAGGACAAGATGGCGGAAAATGGCGTGGATCCCCTTGGAATCATGCAGATGATCAAAGCAGGAAATAGTAGTTCTCAATCCGGAAAAATCGTTAGCAATGATGAAGAATTTTTGGTCACTACAGGAAGATTCCTATCCACAGTAGAAGACGTTGAGAGCATTGTTGTCGGTGTAAACAAGAATATGCCAGTTTATCTGGATCAGGTTGCTCAAGTAACCGATGGTCCGTCAACCCCTTCAAACTATGTATCCTTTGGCTATGGTCATTTGAATGAAAGCTTTGCTGCACATCCATCAGAGTATCCTGCAGTCACAATTTCTGTGGCCAAGGTGAAAGGTGCAGATGCCATGAAAGTGTCTGAAAAGATACTTGATCAAGTAGAGCGATTAAGGAAAAACCTTATACCTGATGATGTTCGGGTTGAGGTGACGAGAAATTATGGAGAAACTGCATCACATAAAGTTGGAGAATTACTACTCCACCTTGGTGTCGCCATAGTAGCTGTCACAGTATTAGTAATGTTGGCAATGGGTTGGCGCGGCGGATTAGTCGTCTTTTTCTCCGTGCCTTTGACTTTTGCTTTGACGCTATTTAGCTATTACATGCTGGATTATACACTTAACAGGATTACACTCTTTGCACTTGTATTTGTGGTTGGTATTGTGGTTGATGATAGCATAATCATTGCCGAAAATATGCACCGTCATTTTAAGTCCAGGAGGCTACCGTTCAAGCAAGCTGCCATCTATGCAATCAACGAAGTGGGCAACCCGACCATTTTGGCAACTTTCACTGTGATAGCAGCTATTTTACCAATGGCCTTTGTATCAGGAATGATGGGGCCTTACATGAGCCCAATGCCAATTGGAGCTTCAATAGCCATGATGCTTTCGCTGTTTGTTGCCCTCACAGTTACACCATACCTGGGATATCATTTGTTGCGTGAAAAGGATTCAAATGAGGAAAAAGAGGAGCAAGGGCATGAGACAAGTCGTATTTATAAGATCTACCAGAAAATAGAACAACCTTTTCTGACTAGCAAAACCAAACGATGGATGATGCTTGGTGTAACGGCTGTTCTGCTGCTCGGATCCATGAGTTTATTCTATACTAAGACTGTGGCAGTAAAAATGTTGCCTTTCGATAACAAGAATGAATTCCAAATTGTAATTGATATGCCTGAGGGAACAACATTGGAGCGTACAGCAGTCGTAACAAAAGAAATAGCTCAATATCTCTCCACGGTCCCAGAAGTAGTTAATTATCAAAATTACATAGGCACCTCAGCTCCGATCACCTTCAATGGTCTCGTAAGACACTATGATCTGCGAGGAGGAAGCAATATGGCTGATATTCAAGTAAACCTGCTACACAAAGGCGATCGCTCACTCGACAGTCATGAAATAGCAACTCTGGTAAGACCAGAAGTGAAAAAGATTGCAGATAGGTATAAAGCGAATGTGAAAGTGGTGGAAGTACCACCCGGCCCACCTGTTTTGTCAACACTGGTGGCAGAAATATACGGACCAGATTATCGTGAGCAGATCAAAGTAGCTCTACAAGTAAAAGATCTATTAAAAAAGACTCAAGATGTAGTTGATGTAGACTGGACAGTTGAAGAAGGACAGACTGAGTATATATTGGAAATCGACAGGGAAAAAGCGATGCTGAATGGGATCGTACCACAGCAGGTGGTGGGAAACCTCACTTACATATTAAAGGAGCATCCGGTTTCCAACTACTACGACGAGTCTTCCAACAATCCCATAGGAATTGTGCTTGCGTTGGATGATAGTGACAAGTCCAGCCTGCGTGATATTGGAAGTATCAAAATAAAGGGAATACAAGGGAACCTGGTTCCCGTGAGTGATCTTGTTGAGGTTGTTGAAGACACTTTGCATGCGACGCTCTATCGGAAAGATCAGAAGCGGGTCGTTTACGTGATGGCTGATATGGCTGGAGATTTAGAAAGCCCTGCATACGCTATACTCGGGATGACAGAAAAGCTACAGGAGTTTGAGCTACCTGCAGGTTATTCAATAGATGAATTATACCTCGGCCAGCCTTCCGATGA
The DNA here is from genome assembly GCF_039940915.1 of Ekhidna sp. Taxonomy (GTDB): domain Bacteria; phylum Bacteroidota; class Bacteroidia; order Cytophagales; family Cyclobacteriaceae; genus Ekhidna. The sequence continues at coordinate 1,893,074 of NZ_JBDVFO010000002.1, read as the reverse complement.
ATCTGATTTTACGGTGAAATGGGATGGAGAATGGCAGATTACCCTCGAGGTATTTAGAGACCTTGGAGCGGCCTTTCTTGTGGTAATTATTGTCATCTACATGTTGATCGTGGGCTGGTTTCAAAATTTCAAAACACCATTAGTCATGATGATAGCCATTCCGCTTTCATTAGTAGGGATCGTTCTTGGGCATTGGTTACTCGGAGCATATTTCACCGCTACATCCTTTATTGGGATGATTGCCCTGGCTGGAGTAATGGTGAGGAATTCAGTTCTTCTTATTGACTTTATAGAGATTAGACTAAGAGAGGGAGCTTCAATGCAGCAAGCGATAATTGATGCTGGTGCTGTCCGAACAACTCCGATTTTACTTACAACAGGTGCTGTTGTCATTGGCGCATCGATCATTTTGTTTGACCCAATATTTCAGGGATTGGCGATATCTCTGGTTGCTGGTGCGATCGTGTCTACCATCCTCACACTCATTGTTGTACCACTGATTTATTACATGACGGAGAATAAAAAGTGGGAGAATAAGCAGCAGCTTGAATAAAATATTATGGAACTAATAATTATTACGGCAGTAAGCCAATTCGAAAAAGACATCAAACTTCTCCTGAAAAAGTCGGGCGTCAATTCATTTTCATACATGGATGTCACTGGCTACAAGGATTTATCAGATCAGCCAATGGAAGCAAACTGGTTTGCTTCTGATATTGGAGAACACACATCGATACTTTTCTATGCATTTGTGCAGAAGGAGCTTATTGATGAGGTTCTCGAGCTGATCGACAAATTGAACGACGGACAAGAAACAGCATCGAAAATTCATGCTGCCGTGCTTGATATTAAAAAAACGAATAAATAATACAAAAATGAGAAATAGAATTGTACATGCAGTAGCGGGAAGCTTTATTTTGCTAAGCTTGATACTAGCCATATATGTGAATCAAAATTGGTTGTGGTTCACTGCATTTGTTGGAGCCAATTTATTGCAATCCTCTTTCACCAAATGGTGTCTCCTGAGCGATATCCTCAAAAAGCTTGGAGTTTCCGAGAAACATTAAGCCTATGCTCAAGCATAAAGTCAGAGCAATAGTAAATAGCAGTTTGCTTCTGATTAGGTAGGATTAGAAAAGTTAACTCAGGATAAAATCCACAGCCATTTTCACATGCAATTCTGTTGTTGGCAATAAAGGAATGTTGAAGTCAGTTTTTTTAATCAAAAGAGGCAATTCAGTACATCCTAGTATGATTCCTTCAGCTCCTTTCCGCTGAAGAAGATGCATCTGCTTTAGAAAAAAGCCTCTCGCTTCGTCTGAAAAGATACCCTGGGTTAGTTCTTTGGATACATAATCGTGAGCCTGGCCTAGGTTCTCTTCATCAGGAATGATGGTTTGTATTTTGAATTGATCACTTAGAATAGAGGGAATAAAATTCCCAGTCATGGTAGGCCTATTTCCAAGTAAGCCCAGCTTTTTCAGACCTTTCTTAGCCGCTTCGTTTCCAGTCGCCTCTGCTATATGTAGAATAGGAATATCAATTTTTGGTTGAACATATGGGTAAACCATATGTGGCGTATTGGCACAAATAATAATTGCTTCCGCACCTGCTTGCTGGAGTTTTAGTGAAACATCCAGGTACTTTGCATTAATCTCTTCCTTATCCTGCCTCCGCATCAGTTCAATATTGATGCTATGAAGGATAAGCGGAGGGTTACCAGAGGTACCAATTCTCTTACCAACCTGCTCATTTATGAGCCTGTAATATTCAATGGTTGAGAACCATGAAGTACCGCCTATCATTCCTAATGTTTTCATATCAAACCTTGATTATTTGTCCAGAAATTCTGCATGCCGAATTGACGGTATTAAATATGGTCCCATATTTTTCAATATTCTTCTTTAGTAACTCCACATTCAGATTGTCATCTGTGCTATGAATTTCCAGGATATACTCGATATCTTCCATCCTAGGAGGAGTTTCAAGGCGAGTAGCCTCCACTTTGATAGTAGCTTTCTGATACTCGAATTTTAACATTTCAGAAAACCGCTCAACATTTTTAAGGATACAAGCAGAAAAAGAACCAAGGAATAATTCAGCAGGGCTTGGTAAAGTTTCAGAAGTTGAAACGGTAGTCCCAAAATTGATATTGGACTCTTTTATGGAGATTGTTGCATCATTTCCGGCAAATGATTCGGCAGTAACTCTGTAATTCATAATATCAAAATTTAGACATCAAGTAACTACTTATTATGCAGTGAATTAGTGCCATATGGCAGATTTCAAAATGAATAATGTCATGTTATAATTATTCAAACCCTGGCTTTTAATTTGGTATTCATACTCGAGGAGTCTCACCAACTAGGAAATTCCTAAAACTAATTTTTAATGTCCGCTTGCTATCAAGGCTTCATCAGTTCCAGTTGATGTAATATCTATATTCAGATTGTTTATTCGTGCAAGGAATTTTTATTTTGCCAATACAATTTCAGCCTCTACAAACATTCCGGGGAGTAATTCCAATTCTGGATGATCCACATGCGCATGTACCTGGATCATGCGTGTTTGAGCATCAATGGATTTTCCAATTAAAAATAGCTTCGATTCATATTTGGTAGCACTGATTTCCGGAACTCTGAACTTGATAAGTTGCCCTTCGCTGATATTTTTTAGATCTTTTTCAAAAACTCTTAATTCCAGATGTACGTGATCGGTATTTACAATGGTCGCCACTTCTCTTCCGCGTTCAATGAATTCACCTGTATTAACTAATAACCTGTCTATGTAACCGGATATTGGCGCATAGATATTAATAGATTCAAATAATCGATCAGGTGTAACGTCATCCAGTGGAATATTCATCATTCTGAGCCTTTTACTTACAGCTTCGAGATTGGCCCTAGCTATTTGATAGTTCATTTGCATCTCCTCAAAATCTTGATCCGCTGTTACTCGTTCCGCATGCAGCGTTTTGGATCTGCTGAAAACTTTTTCCAAATAAGCTACTGTAGCTTTATCCATCAGATAGTCCTCTTGCAATGCGATGAATTCTGGATTGACCAGTTTAAATAACAATTCACCTTTTTTCACTTTGCTGCCCTCAAGTATCCTGAGGTTTGAAATAAACCCTTCGAAATGGGGCTGAATGCTCACTCGCTGGTTCGGTGGTACATCCACCATTCCTTGTATGGATAACACATTGTCTTCACCTGTTTCAGATGAGATTGGTTTATCCAGGATTGATGAGGGTATGGCCGCTGTTTCGGTCTGCTGCTCTTGATTTGTTCGCTCAGGTTTTTCACTGCATCCCAGCAAAATGAGCATAATGTATATGGATATTAGCTTTTTCATTTTATCAATTTTTGAGTGGATAAATGCTTTTTATTGGATAGATAAAAAATGGTTGGTAGTACAACCAGTGTCAATAGGGTTGCGGTAATCAAGCCTCCGATCACTACGGTTGCGAGAGGTCGCTGTACTTCTGCACCAGCGGAAGTTGAAACAGCCATGGGCAGAAATCCGAGTGCTGCGGCTGAAGCGGTTAGCAGTACAGGTCTCATTCTTTGCTTCGTTCCTTCAATGATGGTTTCTCTGATGCTTGCGTAGCTGCCGGACTCAATCAAGGATTTGTAGTGTCCAATGAGAACAATTCCGTTCAATACTGCAATTCCAAAGAGCGCAATAAATCCAACACCGGCAGAAATGCTAAAAGGTAGTCCTCTGATCCATAACAGAAATACGCCACCAATGGCGGCCAAAGGAATGGCTGTGAATACCAGAAATGCATCCTTCACTGATTTGAAAGCGAAAAAGAGCATAATGAAGATGAGGAATAATGCCAATGGCACAGCAAAGGTTAGTCGCTCTCTGGCGTTCCTTAAGTTTTCAAATTGGCCACCATACGAGATTGAGTAGCCAACGGGAAGTGAAATATTCGCTTCAATCAGCTTTCGGGCATCTGTTACTACCGACTCTAAATCACGGTTTCTCACATTGACACCCACAACGATTCTTCGCCGAGTGTCGTCTCTGGAAATTTTAGCAGGCCCTTGAGTGTATCGGATATCGGCCAGTTCTCGTAGTGGAATCTGTAAGCCAGCTTGCGTAGATATGGTCGCATTTTTTATATCGTTGATATCCTTTCGAAATCCCTGACCATAGCGTACCACCAGGTCAAACGTTCGTTCTCCCTCGAATACAACACCTGCTGTCTTTCCGGCAAAACCTGAGGTGATCACATCATTAACTTCCGAAATATTGAGTCCGTATCTGGCAATTTTACTTCGATCATAAGCTACCAGCATTTGTGGCAGCCCTTCTACTTTTTCGATGGTGATATCAGAGGCACCTTCAACATTTTCGATCAACTGCTCAATTTCCTCTGCTTTATTAGTCAATACCTCTAGGTCTTCCCCATAGATTTTGATGGCTAAATCAGCCCTCGCACCGGTGATCAACTCATTGAAACGCATCTCAATAGGTTGGGTAAATTCATAGTCAACATTTGGAATTTGTACGATCAATTCCTCTTTGATAAGATCTGCCAGCTGGTCTTTACTTGTGGCGGATGTCCATTCGCCTTTCGGATGTAAAGTGATGATCACATCCGTCTCTTCCATAGACATGGGATCGGTTGGAATTTCTGCTGCTCCAATTCTGGTCACCACCTGATCTACCTCCGGAAATTGCTTTATCACCTTTTCTATTTCAGTAGTTATTTCGATTGTCCTGCTCAAGGAAGTGCCGGTTTCCAGGATTGGCTGTATCACAAAATCACCTTCATCCAGGGTGGGCACAAATTCTCCTCCAAGACGGGTAAATACAAATACAGACACGGCCAGTAACCCGGTTGCCAGGAACAAAGCGATTTTGCTATTGTCAAGCGACAATGTAAGAATGGGCTGATACACATGCTGAAGTTTCTTGATGAAGAGGTCCGACCAATTCGAATCCCTTTTGCTGGCTCTAGCCAATAAACTAGTGATCACAGGAACGTAGGTAAAGCAAAGCAACATGGCCCCAATCAAAGCAAAACAGAAGGTCAGGGCCATTGGTATGAACATTTTTCCTTCTATGCCTGTAAGTGTCAGGATAGGAATGAATACGATGATGATGATAAGTTGTCCGAACACGGCTGAGTGCATCATTTTGGAAGCACCTTGAAAGGTAATTTTGTCAATGACAGGCTGCTGTTCGGATCGGGGCAGAAGGCGGAGGTCAGCCTGCTTGTTTTGAATTTGGAAAACCACATACTCAATGATGATGATGCTCCCATCAATGATGATTCCAAAATCTATAGCTCCTAAACTCATCAAGTTCGCATCGATACCAAATAGGTACATGAGTGAAATAGCAAAGAGCAAACTGATGGGAATTACCGATGCAATGATCAACCCTGTCCGAATATCACCTAGCAGTAGTATTACGACAAAGATGACAATGAGACAACCTAAAACAAGGTTTTCAGTGATCGTGAAGGTGGTCCTGCTGATCAGTTCACTACGCTCCAGAAATCCGTTGATGGATATGCCGGCCGGTAGGGTTTCTTGTATTTCATCCACCCTCGCTTTAACCAGCGAGATCACTTCCTTCACATTAGAACCCTTGAGCATCATTACCTGACCAAGCACTTTCTCTCCTTCACCATTTCCGGTGATTGCACCAAATCGATTGGCAAAGCCAATATTTACTTCCGCGATATCTTTCACGTAAACGGGAATTCCGGCCCGGTTATCCAGGACAATATTTTCAATGTCTGTGATGCTGGAGACGGCACCCTCACCTCTGATGAAATATGCTTGATCTCCCTTTTCGATGTAGCCACCCCCAGCAATGTTATTGTTCATGGAGAGGGCGTCAAAAACGGTATTTAAGGACAGGTTTTGGGATTTCATCGTTTCGGGATTAATGGTCACTTCGAGTTGTTTCAGGTGACCACCCCAGGTATTCACTTCCACTACGCCGGGTATTCCCGAGAGCTGACGCTTCACTACCCAATCCTGTATGGTTCTTAATTCCGTAGTGGTGTATTGGTCTTTGTACTCAGGAGCTACTTCCAACACATACTGGTAGATTTCGCCAAGGCCGGTGGTAATAGGTCCCATGGTAGGAGAGCCAAATTCTTCCGGAATATTATCCGATGCAGATTTGATTTTTTCTGCTATAAGCTGACGTGGGAGGTAGGTTCCCAAATCGTCTTCAAAGACGATGGTAACTACAGACAAGCCAAACTTAGAGATAGAGCGGATTTCCTTGACTCCCGGCAAGTTGGCCATTTCCAGTTCCACCTGATAGGTGATGAATTTTTCTACATCGGTGGTGGATAGGTTTCTGGAGGTGGTAATAACTTGTACCTGGTTGTTAGTCACATCTGGTACAGCGCCAATAGATATCCGGGTCATGGAGAATAGTCCATAGCCTACCACAGATACGGTCAATAGTAAAATGATCAGTTTATTAGCTAAACTGAATCGTATGATTCTTTCAAGCATAATTCAGAAAAAATGATTTAGAAGAAAATAATGTCCTTGTGGACGATGGATGTGCTAGGCGATAGCAGGGGGCCCTCTAAATTGTAAGCTGTGTATCTCCTGGACAGAGTTGTCAGAGATAAATTCTGTTGGAAATTGATCCAATTGAACGCTATAATAAGTTCGCTCTAATACAGAGTGATCAAAAAAATCAGGAGAGGTGAAAGTAAAGCTGGCAGTTTTAAAATCTTCTAAATGATCTCCACCCAGGTCGATATGAAAAACCAGTTGCAGCAGGTCAAAAAGATCATCTGCTTGCTGATGTTGCTCAATATGCTCCGCTTCATCAAGCTCCGAATGATGCTGATGCGGAATAAATGTGTGAAGCAGGAGTAAGGCTCCGGCAAGTACTAACGATATGGTTTTAAAGTGCCTCACTTAGACAAAGCTACGAAATAGCCAACACGACTAAATAGTAGTGTTCTAATTTGTAATCAAACCAAATAAGAATTTGAGAAAATCGGAATAAGCTGCGTCAGCGAAATTGTTGATTTTGGTCATTTACAAGCATGGGCCAATTTGATTCTTGATGTACTTTGAATAAAAAAGTGAATTCAGCTAGACTTTATGTACCGAAATATCAATAGGGCATGAGCACTTCTTACCAAACCAATTCTTTTTGTAATGCCGTGATAGGGTTTATTTTGAGCTCGAATTTTATAATAAAGAGAGTAACCGATCTTAAGAAATTGCAATAAGGCAGATGATCATACTTTCTCTAAATCATTAATATTGTCCCCTTATTCTTCAATAACTCAATCTGATTGATAGTTATTGGATTTCCGATGAGATTTACATATTCCAGATGTGGCAGACTCAGTAATGGAGTTATATCATTAATTTGATTACCTGACAAATCCAACACTTTGAGTTTTATCAAGTTGTCTAGTGTATCAATATATCCTATTTGATTATTAGCTAAATATAGTTCCTCCAAGCTCTGCAAATCCCAAAGTCTTCCTATATCGGATATTGAGTTGTCAGAAACGTCAAGAATTCTCATGTGAATACAATGTTCAACTCCTTCCAATGATTCTAGTCCACTATGTGCCATTTCAAATTCTTCGAAATCATGAAGATAGTAAGGAGGGAATTCTATATCTAGAGTACCATATTCTCTTAACTTAACCAGGTTATAGAACGATCTTTCACTCTGAATGTCTGTTGACTCATTTTCCAAGTCTGTTTCTCCTGATGAATCTGTAAAGCTGAATCCATCGTTTGCATTTGTATCCCAGGTATACTCTGGTTCAAAACCAATGTTTTCATCTATTTCTGCAGCGGCTATATTGTCAATATCACTTAATAGCAAGATATGAGAATGCTTCTGTAAATTTTCAAAATCATTTTTCTTATAAAGGGTTTGAATCAATTTTCTGGATTGCTCTCCTTTATCTGGGTGGTACAACATCATCAACTTGGAGAAAGACTTTGCATCTTTCTCATCGTCAATAGGAATGAATTCTGAGATTCTCTTAATTATTTCTCGGATTTTACTATAATTCTTGTTTTTATAAAGTAAAATCAATTTCCCTGTTATGTGATTCAGATTCTCGTCAGAATATGCTTTAATCAGTTTATTGAATACTTCTTCAATTTCCATACTTACATCTTCTAAGGTCATTTAGCATTACATACAGTCTGATTTTTGTTGCCTAGCTAACACAGCGAACCTATTTTCTGCATTTTATAGAATCAGGTTGAACAAGAAGCCGGAGACAATAATAAAGAGCGCAACCACTCCAAAGAAAATTACAATAAGGCGCATGGTCATTACTTTCTTAAGTAAAGTGGCTTCAGGTAATGAAAGCCCAATGGTACTCATCATAAATGCAATAGCAGTTCCAATTGGAACACCCTTTGCAACAAGTACCTGAATTACTGGAACGATTCCTGCCGCATTGGCATATATAGGTACAGCCAGAATCACGGCCAAAGGAACTGTCCACCATTGTCCTCCACTGAGGTATTGTTGGAAGAAATTTTCGGGAACGTATCCGTGCATTATTGCACCAATCGCAATACCAATAATCACATATAAAACAACTGTTTTCACAATATTCCATGCATCATTAGCAATTACTGGAATTCGCTTAATAAAGGTTCGCTTCTCATTCTCAAACACGTCTTCCTGCTTATCCGACTTTGCTAAAAGCTTTTTTACCCAATCTGTCAGATAGTTTTTAAGGTTCAATTTCCCCAAAATCCACCCACCTATCGCTCCTAGTAAAATCCCGGAAAGAGCATAAATCAGGGTAATTTTCCAACCAAACATGCCTATAAAAAGAGCCAAAGCTACTTCGTTGACCAAAGGGGAAGTAATTAGAAAAGAAAAGGTTACCCCCAAAGGAATACCTCCCTGCACAAATCCAATAAATAGGGGGACTGAAGAGCAAGAACAGAAAGGAGTTATTGCGCCAAATATGGAGGCAAGTAAATGGTCCAGGCCGTAAAATCTATGACGACTCAAAAAGTTCCTTAGACGCTCTACCGGGAAATAAGAGTTAACAACTCCCATAAAAAAAATAATGAGAAAAAGAAGTATTAGAATTTTAAGTGTGTCGTAAACAAAAAAGTTCAGAGCCTCACCCAGATGACTTTCTGGGGCAACTCTGAAGACTGAATAAATTAACCAGTCAGCAAAATTTTGTAACTGGTCAAACATTAAATCAATGCGTCTTTTACTTCATCAATTGTAGGGACGTGTCCTTTAGACTTAACTATATTGTCAATGACCAAAGCAGGTGTGGATAGTATGTTGTACTGCATGATCTGCTCAATGTCTTCGACTTTTATTACTTCAGCATCAATTCCGAGCTCTTTTATGACTTTCTGGACAACCGCTTCAGTTTGCTTACATTTTGGGCATCCCATTCCCAATATCTTAATCGTTTTCATAGTCTGTTTTTAATAATGGAAAGATACGAGCAATGATTTCTGAAAAGAATGACGTGTATCAACTCAAAGGCATACTTAAGTCAGCGGTAAAAGAGGTTCATTAATGCTGGTGAGACATCAATATTTTACAAGAGCGATCTTCTCTGGCTCTAGAATTGTAATCAATTTCCCATCTGCTCTTAGCCACTTGTCTTTCCTAAACTCTGATAGAATTCTAATAATAGATTCGGGAGAAGTTCCAACCATACCTGCAAGATCAGCTCTGCTAACTTCAAAAGTTACAGGGGTTTTATCATTAGCATAGGCATCGTGGAGTTTCATCAGATTATCGGCTGTCCTTTTTCTCACAGTATTGTAAGCCATTTCCATAAGCTCAACTTCTCTGTCGACTAGATTCTTAGATATTAGCTTTATCAGACGGCTTGATACTTCTCTATTGTTGAAAATCAGTTTTTGAAAGTCCTCCTTTGAGATTTGAATTAATTCAGTCTTCTCTAATGCTTCTGCAAATTCAGTTCGTGAAGTGTCTTGAATCAGGGATTGTTCTCCGAGAAAATCGCCTTCCTTTAAAATGTTGATTACTAGTTCCTTCCCATCATCATTAATTCGATAGATCTTAACTTTTCCGGTCTTAATTTTATAGACATGCGAGCTATGGTCGCCCGCTCTATAAATGATGTCGTTTCTTTTATAAATCTGAACTTTTTTTTCTGTTTCAATATCTCCCAGGCTATCGTATTTTGATGCTGATATGACTAAATCACCTATATCACCGGCCTTAGATAGTTCTTCAAATTTCTTCAGTCTCCGTTCAATTGATTCTAGAAGTTCTAATTCTTCAAAGGGTTTCGAGATATAATCATCTGCACCCATATTCATACCTATTCTAAAATCAGTTTTCTCAGCCTTTGCTGTTAAAAAGATGAACGGAATAGCAGCTGTTTTAGGGTTTTCACTTAGCAAATACAACACTTCATAGCCATCTAATTCGGGCATCATTATATCGCAGATGATTAAATCTGGATGGGAATCAAGCGCCATTTTCACACCAGTTTTCCGTTTGATGCAGTTTTTACAGAATAGTTAGAAAGCTCAAGTATCTCAGCGATATTTTCTCTACCTGCTTGATGATCTTCTATGACAAGAATGGATTTCTGATTCATGTTGAATTATTAAAAAAGTAAATTAGTCATAAGATTCTCTTTGAATTCAAAATCAGTCTATCACACTTTAACTCATAGTGGTTACATGAGTCACCATATCACTAATGGATCTTTGAAAAACCTCCCAATCCAATGTTGGATCGTTGGCGGCTTCAACGGCAAATACCGCTCGTTTTAAATTAAGTGGCGTATCTCCATTCAGCATTTTTGTGATTTCAACATAAGCCTCGTAATATCTTTCACGCCCCGGTATGTTTGGGCCTTTAAGTTCATAGTGAATGACAGGCATTTCGGAGATTCCATCATCAATAATCTTATTGACTTTCTTACGCTGTGCAATTTGTTGCTCGACAAAGACATCTACTTCGGCTATGAGCATAGCATTTCTATTCTCTACGTTTACTGAATTGAATTCGGTTAAAGAATTGAGTCCGGCGAGTGGATCTTTCGGCTCATACTTTACCATCACACCTTTTGAGACGCCCCAATCTATTGGTGATAGGGGGATTTGACACAAGGCAATAAAAGGCATAGTCATGCTTAAGAAAATAGTGAGTTTATGCATAGCTAATCAGCACTAATTAACCTTTAATCACCGAGAAAGTCAATACCTGTTTTGTGGTATTCTTCGAATGGTAAAAATAAACTTATGTTGGTACCTATGTAGTTACCTGAAATGAAAAAAGCCCCTTGATATATCATCAAGAGGCTTAATTGCAGAGGCGGAGGGATTCGAACCCCCGGTACCTCGCGGTACAACGGTTTTCAAGACCGCCGCATTCGACCACTCTGCCACGCCTCTGGGTCCCTGCAATATCTTTTGAGTAGCTTCCTACTCTTATGTCTTATTCGAGGCGGGTCCGCCGCATTCGTACGCGTCCGGCTAGGACACTCTGCCACGCCTCTGTATGTAGAGTCGCTTTCGACCACCCTCCCTTCGCTACGCTTCGGAAGGCAAGTCTGCCACGCCTCTGGGTCCCTGCCTACCGCAGGCAGGTTTGAAATATTTGCGAGCAGCTTCCTACTCTGCCGATTTCCTTAACCATAAGCTGCGAAAATCGGATCGCAAAAGTAGTAGTTTTCAGCAAAGAGACAAACTCTAATCACTCGAAAAATGAGGAAATTGATTCTTTCATTCTTTCAGGCATTTTCACAGGCCTCCCAGTCTCCAAATTCATGAAGGCTAAAATGGTTTCTCCAGTGTTGATCAAGGTGCCTTCTTCGTTCCTTATCTCATACAAGAACTTCATACGCGCGCGTGGCATTTCCGGGATGATCAATTTGACAGTGAGCAAGTCATCGTACTTCGCAGGTCCATGGTATTTGATACTCATGGTCAATACGGGCATGCCCACGCCTGTATCCTCCATCTCTTTATACGGAAAGCCCAGCGCTCGAAATCCTTCAACACGTGCGATTTCATAGTACTTTGGGTAGTTACCATAGTACATGAAACCCATCTTGTCAGTTTCAGCATATCGGACGCGTAGTTGTACTTCGTGTGTATACATTATCGATAGATTCTTTCCTGATTAAGTGCTCGCTGAAATCGTCGCGCATTTATATTGTGCTCGCTCAGCGTACGTGCAAATGCATGATACCCTGAGAAATCGGCTTTCGCACAGAAATATAGGTATTTATGATCTTCGAAGTTTAAAACTGCATCGAGTGCAGGAATGCCCGGCATGTTGATCGGGCCAGGAGGCAATCCATAATATTTATACGTGTTGTAGGGCGATTCAAATTCTTTGTCTTTGTTGAGTATTCGCCGGATGGTAAAATCCCCTATGGCAAAGACAAGGGTAGGATCTGCTTGCAGCGGAATTCTCCGCTCCAGCCTGTTGATATACACGCCAGCAATGGCTGGCGCTTCATCCATCTTGTTGGTTTCGCCTTGAACAATAGATGCCAAGGTCGATACTTCTACTTGAGACATTCCCAATTGCTCGGCCTTACGTTTCCTTTCATCACTCCAAAACCTGTCGTATTCCTGCTTCATCCGATCCAGTAAACCTTGAGGTGTCATCGTCCAATACACTTCGTAGGTGTTGGGGAGAAACATGCTTATGAAGGTCTCTTTATTAAATCCATAATAAGCGGCTGTTGTATCATGTAATAGCAGCGGAGCCAGGTCTGCTGAGTCAATTTCCAAATTATATGTCAGAATCTTTGGTAGTTGGTTCAAGAGTCTGGCATGTGAAAAAGTAAGTTTCACCGGTGTTTGTGCCCCTGACCTTAACAGGTTGATTAATTCAACGTTGGTCATGTCACCTTTAATGAGATACATGCCATTCTTCACACCTGTATCCAGGTCTTTGAGCTTAGCCAGGAAACTGAATGATACCAGGTCGTTGACTATTCGCTGATCCGATAGCATGTTCTGAAGCTCTTTGAACGTAGTGCCCTTCGGGATGGCGAAATACCTATCTTCTTCCTCTATCAGTACATTGGGCGTATAGAGAATCTGATACGTATAAAAAGCGAATGAAGACAGCATCATGGTGAAAACCACGAGAAAAATTGCGATGAAATATTTTTTACGCATGTATATAAAATAATGTATGGGTGATTTATAGCAGACTTTTAGGGAATGCTACTGCACCATAACGGCCATGGTGCGAAATAGATATCTCTTGTTTGGACGGCTCAATGATTGGAAGGTTTAAGTCATCCGATCCAATGTGATAATCGTGCTCTAGCTCTCGGAAGTATTCAATGATCATGAAGCGAATTCCCTCACTCCAGTTATTGTCTCTTTTTTCAAAAACATGATACTCCGTCTGATCCAGATCACCACAAATGGCAATAATGTACTCGTCCTTTAAAGTGATTCGTCCTTTAATCTTGTTTGATTGGAAAGTGATTTCACCGTTTTCATTGCTAATCTGGATAGGTATTTTGGAGGGAGAAAAATTTATTGGTTCCCTTCTGCATTTAAAAACTGCTTCCTTTGCAGACCAAAGTATCCAGAACAAATGAGGGTGCTCAATCAGAACATCATCACTGCTCTTCACTAGATCGAGGGTTCTGTCGTCTCGCTCTTTAAATGAAGGGTCTTTCAGGTCTACAATATCTATTCCTAGCATAAACTTTTGGTATTCTATTCTAGTAGATGTTTAACAAATCTAATGACTTACTGCTCAATTTGTGTTTTTTGTAGGTTAAAGCTCAAAATGCTATTATTCTTTTTCTGGTAGATAGAACTTCATGAGCAGCCTAACAAAGAAATACCCAAACCGACTTTTGAGAATATCATGCGATACCCAAGAGTGGAAGACTTGAGCAGCACGGCTTTTTGTTTCATAGAAATTATCCCTTTGCAATCGTGCTTCCTTGCTGCTGTACCCGCTACCGCTCGGATGGTTCACAAGTATATAGTCATCGACTACCGTAGGTTTCTTGTGCTTTATGCCTAAAAAGCCGAGGAATATTTCTACCCCGTGCCCAATTTTATTCACGCTTAAGTCTATTGGGCATAAAATATCCAGAAAATCTTTGGGTATCACATAGCAAAACCCATCCGTAAACGTCACTTTCCGAATATCCTTTGTTCCCATATCTGCCATGTGGTTGTGAGGAGAATAATGGGCTGAAGGAGCATATACCCCTACGTCAGGATGTTGGGAATACACATCTTTTATTCTGTCAATCAGTTTTTTGAAATCATGTACGGTGATATCAGAGTTGATGATAAGCAGATGGGTGTGGTCTTTCATGTGCTCATAAGCCTGATTTATTTGTCCGCTGTAGTAGGCACCTTGCAGTGCATAATCGAAGAATTGCTTTTCATCGTCACTTTCAAACGGAGAGTCATTGTCGATCAAAATAGTGTCGACATGCGGCTCAAATGATTTCTTTAAGGCAATGGCCTCCTGGTTGCGCTTGTGATTGGTGACAGCTACGAGTAGGTTAATTTCTTGCGTTCCTTTCATTTATAACTTTCCATTTAGGCTAAAAACCTTTGTACTCCTTCTTCAAGCGAAATTTTTGGTTGCCATCCAGGTAGCGGCTCAAAATTCTCCCAGGGAGTCATGACTTCTCTATCACGGTAAGGTCGCGCTCCCCATTGAATGTTGGTGCTTTCCCCAGCGATGCGTTCAATCAGTGCCACTAGCTCTTTTAAAGAACATCTTTGCTGACCACTCAAGCCAAATTCGGAGTAGTTATCAGTGTATGAAGAAATATTGTCCATCACAATTTGGTAGGCGGCTATCAAATCCGAAACATGAAGGATGTCAATGATTTGTTCTCCCGGCGATAACTTCAATTCTTCTTTCGTAGAGATGTTGGATTTCAGGAGGTTCAATAATTTTTTTCGCTCGTCCCCATCTCCATAAGTATCAAATAGCTTCAAGGTGACGGCACGGATATGTCCGGCATGGCAATAGTATTTGCACAAATCTCCGAAGGCCTGCTTAGTTGCTGCATAGAGATTAACAGCATGTTCCTCTTGCTCGCCAAAGTGCTCAAATGATGTGCCGGTATTGATTAAATACTTTACCTCATGTAACTTCATGGCTTCCAATAGATAGGCTCCCACTTTTATGTTGCTCTCGACCAGCGTGTCTAACTCTTCTGGCTTATGCTCATATACGTAGTAGGATGCTAGGTGAATAACGATTTCAGGGTTGAATGAATCGAATGCTTTGTTTACAGATTCAAAGCTGCCATCATAGATGAATTGTTCGGCGGCATGGCTAGCCATCTCTTCTGTGATTTGACTATTGGGTCTGACAAGGATGCCGATCTCATGTGTAGATGACCATGCTTTTAATAGGTTGGATCCGATAAATCCGGTCGCTCCAGTCATTAATATTCGCACTAGAATGGACTTTTGAATTGTTGAAAACTGGGAAACTCCTGATCCCTACTGGAGAGCGTCGGATTGGTAATTTCGTATGGGATATCGATTGAAGACCAAAGAATTCCGCTATCCAATTGAGGATTGTAAACAGTTTCCTGAAGGTACGTGACTATTGTGTTGTCTTCAAGTGATAGAAAGCCGTGTGCACATCCCTTTGGGATATAGACGGCCTGCTTGTTTGAAGCACTTAATTCCAAAACAATGCATTTTCCGTAGGTGGGTGACTCCACTCGTATGTCCAGCACAAAGTCTGCAATAGCGCCTGTAAAGCAGTTGACAATCTTGGTATGATCAGCAGGAGGTGTTTGGAAATGAAAGCCCCTCAGTACATTCTTTTTTGATGTGGAATAGTAGATTTCTTTTATCTCAAAATTCAAATCATTTTTAGCGTAAGCTTCTGAATTATAAAATTTCACAAACTCACCACGCTCATCAGCTTGACTAAAAGGGGTGATTAAATAACAACCTTGTATATCGGTTCTGTTGAATTCCATTACTTGGACTGAAGAAATTTCCCGAGTGTTGTCACGATATATTCAAAGTGATCTTCATTCAGTCCAGGCCAAACGCCTAACCAGAATGAATCATTCATCACTTTGTCGGTATTTTCAAAGGTTCCTACTTCTCTTTTCTGAATATTCGTATATGCCGGCTGTCGCATGAGATTGCCAGCGAATAGCAACCTGGTTCCTATCTTGTTGTCTTCCAGGAATCGTACCAATTCATTTCTCTGGATGTTAACCCCATCTCGGATAGTCAGCAGAAAACCAAACCAACTTGGATTTGATCCTGGTGTTGGTTCATGTAAAATGAAATACTCTTCGAATGCTTTTAGCTTGCTGTAAAGCGTGTGATAGTTTTGCCTTCTCCGTTCCACAAAATGATCCGCTTTTTCAAGCTGACTTAAGCCGATAGCAGCCTGCATATCTGTCACCTTAAGGTTAAATCCAATGTGGCTGTAGGTGTACTTGTGGTCATATCCGTGGGGCAAGTCTCCCAGCTGCCAATCGAATCTTTTGTTGCAGGTGTTGTCTTTCCCTGGATCGCAATAACAGTCGCGTCCCCAATCTCGAAAACTGGTTGCAAGCACTTTCAGCTTGATGTTATTCACCAGAACAGAACCTCCTTCTCCCATAGTAATATGGTGAGCCGGATAGAAACTGACGGTTGCCAAGTCTCCAAAAGAACCTGTTTTTTGACCATTGAACGTAGCTCCTAATGAGTCGCAATCGTCTTCAATTACCCACAGATTGTGTTTCTCAGCGATTTCCATAACCGCCTTTAAGTCAAAAGGATTTCCCAGCGTATGCGCCATCATGATGGCTTTAGTTTTTGGTGAGATGGCCTGTTCAAGTAACTCAACTTTGGCATTATATGTTGGAATGTCAATGTCGATGAAAACGGGAACGGCACCAAACTGGATCATCGGATTCACCGTAGTAGGAAAGCCTGCTGCCACGGTGATTACTTCATCACCTGGCTTAATAGCTCTATCACCCAATTTAGGAGAAGTAAGCGTGTAGAAGGCAACAAGGTTTGCCGAAGATCCACTATTTACAAGCAGCGAGGATTTGCTTCCGAAATACTTAGCAAATTTGAATTCGAATTTTTTCCCAAATCGACCAGCCGTAAGCCAGCCATCAAGCACCGCATCAACTCCCAATAAAAGATCATTTTCATCAAGGACTTTGCCAGTTACAGGAATGTAATTTTCTCCTGGCACAATCGTCTGGGTGACTTTCTCAGAAGCGATTGCTCTCAAAGAATTTATCAGGTTTTCATCGACCAAATTCTTGAACTCCATTATGTAATGTTTAAATAGTTGTTAATATCGTTTTTAATCAATTGGTGAGCTTTCTCCCCAGCAAGAAAATTCTTGTACCAGTTGATGGAGATTGCCACAGCTTCTGCAGAAGTATATTTTGGCTCCCAATTTAATTTTCTATAGGCTTTGCTGATGTCTAGCATCAATAATCCAGCTTCATGAGGTCCGTCTGCCACCTCAGGAGAAGTGATGGTGCCCTCACCCCAAATAGATATCGCATGGTTCGCCAATTCTCCTACCGTGAGGATGTCGTTCGTGTTAGGTCCAAAATTCCATGCACCACCCATTGTGTGATCATTGTACGATTTAGCGCCAAGCAGCATATATGCACCGAGTGGCTCTATGACGTGCTGCCAGGGCCTAACCGATAGCGGGTTTCTTACATTGATCGCTTCACTTTTTTCCAGCGCTCTCACAATATCGGGCACTATTCGATCCTTCGCCCAGTCTCCGCCACCTATCACATTGCCTGCTCGGGCGGTGGATAATGAAATCTTATGTTCTTGATAGGAGGATGGGTTAAAGTATGATTTCCCGAAGGAATCAATCAAAAGCTCACAGCAAGCTTTACTTGAACTGTAAGGATCATATCCCCCAAGCCGATCATTTTCTCTGTATGGGTAGTCCCACTCGTTATTGTGGTAGACCTTATCCGTTGTTATTAAAACTGCCGCGCATTTTTTAGAAAGGGTTCTCATGCCAGCGAGTAGATTGGCAGTGCCAATTACGTTTGTTTCGTAGGTCTCTACCGGATGTTCGTACGAATACCTGACCAGTGGTTGTGCGGCTAAATGAAATATAAAATCTGGATTGAAATTCAATATCGCCTGCTCAAACTGCTCTTTATCTCTGATGTCAGCAATGATTGATTGATGCTTTGTCTCCGAGCTTATTTGGTTATAAAGGTCGTAATCGTTTTCTGGGGCAAGACTGTAGCCCATTACTTCTGCGCCCAGCATATCCAGCCAAGTGATGAGCCAGGAACCTTTGAATCCTGTGTGGCCCGTGACCAGAACTTTCTTCCCTGAATAGGTGGTTTGGATTAAATCTATCTCGCTTTTTTTCACTAGAATTTATTTACCAATTTTTCCAGGGTGCATTTCCAGATTCCCAAAGATTTTCCAGCTCAAGCTTATCTCGTAAGGTATCCATTGGTTTCCAGAAATCCTGATGTTTGAAAGCTGCCATTTGATTGTCTTTTGCAATGGACTCCATAGGCTTTCGTTCCCAGATGCTATCGTCATTATCAATATAATCTAAAACCTCCGGCTGGCAGACAAAAAAACCTCCATTGATCCATGACCCATCACCTTTTGGCTTCTCCATAAAGGAATCTACATTGTTTTCATCATCGATGTTTAAGGCACCAAAACGTCCCGAGGGTTGGACAGCAGTTACACTTAGCAATTTGCCATGGCCTTTATGAAACCTGACTAGCTCATCGATATTCACATTCCCGACACCATCGCCGTAAGTAAGTAGAAATGGCTCCCCATTGATGTAATCTTTTACACGCTTGATACGTCCGCCGGTCATGCTTTTATGGCCCGTGTCAATGAGGCTTACTTTCCAGGCTTCCGCTTCTGTTTTGTGGTATTCAACAGCGTTGGTTGATAAGTCAAAGGTGACGTCCGATAAGTGCAGAAAGTAATTTGCAAAATACTCCTTGACAATATACCCTTTGTAGCCCAGGCAAATGATGAACTCATTGAAGCCATAGCTCGAGTATATTTTCATGATGTGCCATAGGATGGGGTTGCCACCAATTTCAACCATGGGTTTTGGCTTCAAATGGGTTTCCTCACTAAGGCGAGTTCCTAGTCCGCCGGCTAGTATTACAACTTTCATAGAATATTATTTCGCCGCAAAGTTAACATCAAGGCTACTTTTATTCGTGTTTAGGTTATTTCTTTTGAAATAGGGTTTAAATATTGGCGAAGCGAGCTCAAAAACCGATCTCTAAGTAAAAATGGAGAATCACTTTTAATGGGCTAATTGGAAGTTTTGATCAAGATTGATTTGAATCTTATTTTCAAAAAATGGAAGGTTATGAATTATGCTTTTTCAGGTTATGACCGTCCACTTTCCATTTCATCAATGAGTTCAAACCACTCTTTGTTGGTAGTACCGACCAACCATGGGTTGAAATCACCATTGTAGTTTACATCTAATCTCTTAGATTCATAGATCATCATCTGATAGATGCCGTACTTTGCGAGTGTATATGCGTCTTCATCGGATTGCTCAAAAACGATGTTCAAGGCTTCAAAAATAGCCGGAAAGCATTCAGTGTCTTCTTTGGCATATTGCCACACAATAAACTTACCGATGTGCTCTGCATCAAACATAGGCTCCAATTGGCTCGACGCAGGAGTAATGGTTTTGTACGCCTCCATCATGTAATTGAGGAAGTCCGCTTTTACCTTTTTATGTGAATTGACCACAATTTGAAGCGCTGTTTCCTGATCTATTTCACCGGAATACGCAATGGTTTCTAATTCTACTGAATCGGGAAAGTAGAAGCTTTCGTATGTTGGCCCTGGTTGCTGTTGAACTTTGGCTGCAGGGGGTGAAGCTTTCTTTTTGGGAGCTTCGGCCTGTTTGCTGTCGTTTGTTGCGCTATTGCAGCCAACAAGAATGACGATAAGTATGGCGGTTAAATTTAGTTTCATGTCTGTACGAATTTCTTTGAGCTTTCTATTGCTTAAAACAGCAATGTTTAAATATTCGGTTTCTTCAGTTCAAATAAAATGCCAAATGCAAAATTACATGCATATACTTTTTTCAATCGACTCTTTGCTTAATCAATTACCATTTTTCTTCAAAGAACTTAATTGCGATTGAATTATTTCGCTGTGAATAATCTTCTTTACCCCAATTGTTGATTTTCGCCAAGCTTGAGGATTTAAAAAAGTCATGTTGAAAAAAAGGTGTGAAACAAAAACGGCTCATGGGTACTACTACTTTATCCACCTTGCAATGAGCGCTTACCCAGACATCATCTACAAAACGAATATTGTTGGGCACTCCATCATAATTAGTGACCTCATCGCCGCTAAAAAACTTGGGTTTAAACAAAAATGCAGAGTAGCCCTGAAGAATATCAATCTGATACGGCTTAGTGACGCGTGTGCCGGGTACAGGAGTTGGTGGCTTTTTAAGCAGGTTGCTTAGTAGTGTGGTTGGCCTGTCAATAAGATCCGATGGCACACGCCAGCCGCTAGCTGCTACCACCTTGTCTGGAAGTGCATCTGATGCTTCTCGCAGCTCTGTGATATACCCTGGAGGATAGATGTTATCATCGTCAGTCACCAATATTTTTTGATCCGGATCCTGCGTAAGAATCGCAGGGATAAATTTCGTAGCGGGACCATAGTCGGTTTCAATTCTAACCAGATCAACAGATTTCAAATCTTTCAACCATTCTGGGATTATATATTCCTTTCCATTTCTAAAGGATTTGAATGGCAAATAGATATTGATTCTTTTCGGAAGCTCATTTTGAATCAATAAGCTCTTGATTGTTCCTTCGATGTTGTCTATGCGCTCTGGAATAGTCGTAAAGGAAACGATGACATCTGATTTTTTTTCAGCTTTGCTCCACTTCTCATCTAAAGATTTCAAGTTGGAATTCTTTAGTCGCAAGTGAAGCATAAAATCCCTGATCAAAGCTTTGCCTGATAAAAAATTGTATCCGAGCATGAGGAACAATGCAAGTCCTGTAATTGTGAGCGTGATAATCAAATCCTTGTTACGTTTTGTTTTAAAATTTATTTTCTAACGTTGGTTATCAATTGCCAACCAGTTTATTACTCAAAATGTCAATCAACCTTTGGAGCTTGAAATAAGTATACGTCATTGGACCAATAGGGAGAATCATATTTTCAGTCACCTTTTTTCGTACGCTTATGTATTTGGTTGGGTGCGAAGAACTGATATCTACTTCTTGCTCGGTCAATTGAATGTTCCCTTTTGCTTGCTGTTGAAGTAATAAGATAGTTATTACCGACTGATCACTCTTATGATTATGTCTTGTAGCTCCCTTCGGATAAATACACTCTTCAACGGCCGCCAAATCTTTCCATTGAGTGACCATCGATCGCACAGCTTCATTGTGATAGGAAAATCCGATCGTGTTTCCTGCTCTGTTTCTATCGTTCTTATGTTCTTCAGACACATCCAAATAGTCGAGTGTTGCATCCAGTGTCCATTCTTCAAGAGTCCCTGTTCCGCATAGTGGAGCGTACGTTCCCTCAGTTTCTATGAGATCCCAAATTGGCTTCAGATTCTTCAGAATCAAATTAGCACTATCCAGGTACAAAATGTTTCCTTTTTTCTCTTCAAAAACTTCATGAATCAGGGTGGGTTTCCATGCGTAGTTTTCATTTTGTGGTGCGTAATAGGAAGGATATTTTGAAAAGTCGAAAGAACGAACCTCAAGCCACTCATTCCTTTTTTCTTTTTCTCTCAGCTCTGCGCGTTGCTCATCATTCAGGCCTAAGTCAAAGAAAATGAGATTGCTATTTCGGTATTCGTGATGGCGCTCGTATGAATAGATGAATTGCACAAAGCAGCGATAAAAATTTTTATCGCAAGCGGAAATAATGTGATTATTTTGGTCTGACATTAGCGGATCAAAAGAGAAATATGCGTTGATTTATGGTTGAAGGAATTGTTCTCAGTCGGTATCTGGCAAAATTAAAGAAACCGCAGGAACTGGTTCTCTTTCGTAGGCTCGATGTAATTTGGAATGAATGCAAAATGAAGTGAATTCACCTCAGTATTTGCTTTACCTTACATCTTTTAATTTGACATAACTCATATTACTTAAATCAGCGTGAAAAGAGTGATCATAACAGGTGCCAATGGATTTCTTGGGCGAAATCTGGTAAATCACATAACTGATTTCGATGTTGATCATGTGAGATTATTGGATATCCATCCCACTGATACCGATCCTATATCAACTCTCTCTTATGATCAGTTTGTCGTAGATCTTGCAAATGACTCCTTGGCGCAGCACATTGACTCGGAAGATGTGGTGATTCATCTGGCTTGGAGGTCTAATCCTGCAGTGACCGGATCAGATGTTGACGCTGAAATGGCGTTAAATTGGAATGCCTCGAAAAATGTGATAGCGCTTTGCGCAAGCAAGAATGCAAAGCTTATTTTCATCTCATCTGGCGGTACTGTTTACGGAACGCCATCTTACCTCCCGATTGACGAAAGCCATCCAACCAAACCGATTTCAGCCTATGGCCAGGTTAAGCTTAAGGTTGAGGACGCAATCAGGGAAGCCTCTGAGAAGAAGGGTTTGAGATACGTCATTTTGAGACCATCCAACTTATATGGTCCGGGATTCAGTCTTAAAAAAGGGTTGGGTGTTATTGGTCATTGGGTAGAAATGATCAAAACCAACAAGGCAATTCAGATGGTGGGCGAAGGGGAGCTGGTTCGTGATTTTATTCACATTGACGATTTATGCAAGGGCATCCTAAGCTGTTTGAGGCTTGAAAACGAGACCCTCAATATGGGAGCTGGAAAAGGTACTTCTCTAAATGAACTGAGTTCAATTTTTGAGAAATTGATCAAGAGGCCGCTTGAGATTGATCATTTAGAAAGCCGTGGTTTCGATGTAAAAACCAATGTACTCTCAATCAAGAAAATCCAGCAACTGGCTGATTGGTCTCCGAGTATCTCACTTGAACAAGGAATATCTCAACTCCTGGAAGCCGACTAAGGCTGGGCTTTGAACTCGCTGATTTTGCCGTCTCTTAACTTGATTACACGATCTGCAAGGTTGAAATACCTATCATCATGCGTTATTACGATTTGTGTCTTGCCCATAGACTGCAACAACGGAAGAATTTCTTTGTAAAAGATTTCCTTGAAAAGAGGATCCTGATTTGCAGCCCACTCATCAAAAAGGTAAATGTCCTTGTTTTCGAGGATGGAGATGATAAGCGCCAATCGTTTTTTCTGTCCTTCTGACAAGTTTTTAGTTGAGAATTTGTGATCTTTTATTTTCACCTTATTCTCTAGCTTGAACATTTTTATCAGTTTCTCTCCATGTTCCTTCAGATAATCTTTATCCACATTTAAGAAATCCTCGAATAAATAGGAGTCGACAAAAACCGCTGAAAACTTAGATCGATAGGTAGATAAATTGTTCTCTGTAATTACTTGCCCACGATAGGATATCTTTCCGGATAATGGAGTGTATAGGCCCAGCAGAAGCTTTGCAAGCGTGGTTTTACCACTGCCGTTACCACCTACGATGAATAACATCTCGCCCTTTTTTACCGATAAGTCAATTGGCCCCATCGCGAAGTGCTGATCAATGTCTGTGTGATAATAGCTATGCTTCATTTGATCAAGCGCAATCACATTTTCATTATCTTCTGGCTCATCCAAGGCGTGCATGCCTTCGTTGAATTCATGGTCTGGTTTTAACTCTAAGCCAACTTTGTTGATTTGTTCCAAAGCAACATCAAGTCGTTTTAAGCCACTAAAAAACCCCGCCGCGGTGGATAATGGAGCTAGTGTAAAAAGAACAAGTGTCAGATAGTGTCCGAAAAATTCTAGCGTTACAAATTGAAATGTGAATACGGCGACTATAAGACCTGCTATTCCCAATAGTAAGATCATATCTGTTGCTCGATTCATAATGGCGGCAGCTACGCTTTCTTTTAGGTAAGCTTCATTTTGCTTATGACTCGATGGAATGATGAAATCTTTAAGAAATCTTTTCTGTGATTCTTTGTTCAATACCAGCTCTTTTATTCCGAAAACCAATCCGTGGAAATAGTCGAAAATATCAGTTAGATGAGTTCTGGATTGTTCTTCATACTTCCGTATAAATGGGAGTAAAACTTTCGTGAATAGAAATACAAAAACAAAAATCAAAACTGTTGCGCCTGAAAGAAAAGGAGAATACCAGATCATGTAGGCTAAGATTCCAATAATGGAAGCAAGTCCAGTGGTGACGTTTGGCAGCCGGTCAATGGAGAAAGCAATCGTTTTAACATCTTCGGTGAGAATCGGAAGCATCTTTTTCTGATTGTGCTCCATGGTTTCAAAACTCGCTCGCAAAAAGCTGTTGGAAAGCTTGACTCTCAATTGATGGATGATTTTTTGAGTCAGCTTGGAAATAGAATAAGAAGAGATTACCGATAGCACCCCGTACATGACCCAGAAAAATCCAAATTTCTGAATGAATGAGCTTAAGTCAAAGTCATCACCTTGGATAGACTCATGAACGGTTTTGATTACAAGTGTAGAGAAAAAGCCAGTCAATACACTTGTGAAAGCGGCGGCTAAAAATAATTTTCTGGATGATCCTAACAGGAGTCTTATGACACGCATTTCAGATTGTTTGCCTCCTTGATCGTTTGAATTTCAGGAGATTATATGGAGATTTTAAAAACGTCGCAAAATTACAACTCAAATTCGGACTTAGCAGGATAGTTCTCGGTTAGAAAACTCTGAACAAGTTTCACTACTTCAGGATTTGGATTGTCCCGCTGATCATCGTTTAGGCAATAAAAGTTGGGAGCATCTTGCACAATTTTGGCAAAGGCCTTTTTTTGAACCTCAAGCTTGTTCGTGATTTTATGGAAATAATTGACTTTCAATAGCTCAGGAAGAGGTATAGGGTAACTAGACGATTTTTGATGCTTCAGCATATAGTAGCGATAAAACTTATAAGTCATAAGATCGCTGGGTTGACGAAATTTATTGGATCGCGTAATGTGTTGCTTTTCAGGAAAAAGCTCAGTCATTGCCCCCCAAAACTCTCTTTTTATAAACAAAGGAGTATGTTCTATTATCCCCAATCCAACCAGATCATTTTTACCATCATAGATTCTCCAGCTCAGATTTTCACCAAACAGAGAGTTGAAAATGGTATGAATGCCATCTTTATAAAAAATATCTTGAGTTGTTTCTGACCCAAACAAAAAGTCATCATTGATGTAAAGAAAATGCTCGGCCAGGCCTGGAATTTTGTGTAAAAAGCTTTCAATACAGTTGGGATTGAAAGTTGGCAAATACTCCTCGTCTATTATTTCATCGTGATGAACGAGCTTTACTCGGGGATTAGATGTGTCTAACCATTCGGGGACTTGAGCTCTAGCGGTAACGATGTAGATGTTTCGATACCAATGGAGGTATTTCTCTACAGACCGTAAACTATATTTAAGAAGTTGGTATGTGTCGCGATAGCGTTCAGGGTTGATGTCTTTTGGATTATCTGCATAACTTTGACAAATCTTAATATAGTCCTCATCTTCACCAGTTACCCACGTATAGACAAGATCAACCTCTAGTTTATTCGGCATTATTTCGACTTAAATTTTACAAATACAATGACTCCCCTGCGCATTTATCAATATTTACAACGGATTGCAAATGTAGTTTTATTCGCAATGCCAGGTCAATATCAAAAACGAAAACTACACATATTGGAGGAGATGTATCGGCTGTCTATTTCTGTCTTAAAAAAGTCAGGCGAGCCATTTTGGCTAGACTTTGGGACGTTGCTTGGTTACCATAGAACAGGCGGGATCATTCCGCATGATATTGATGTAGATGTAGCCATGATGGAAACCTCATATGAGGCTGTTCGAAAGCTTAAACATCAAATGCCTAAAGGGCTGAAGTACTATGATACTTCGGCTAACCATGATGGTCCGAAGGTTTTCTTTTCATATAAAGGGTATGACTTTGATGTTTTCTTCTATCAAGATCATGAAGATACAGTGAGAAGCTTCGTTGAAGCTACTTATCCAAACGAGAGACAGCACATCCCAAAAAGCATAGTTTGGCCACTAAAAAAAGATCAGTTTCTTGGGGAAGAGATTACAGTTCCAAATAACACAAAGGGGTATTTGGAATTGATGTATGGCTATCTGGGTACAGGAGGTAGTAGAGATAAAGTTTCCGGGCTTTGGCATGCACCAAAGAAAACGGATTAAAAAAAACCTCAAAACGTGAACTATTGCTAGGTCATTTTCGTCCTTCTAATAGCATTACTACAACTACAATGGAAAATATTAATCTATCTGCAAGCGAGAAGCAATTTTGGTTTAAAAATTCCTATTTGGTATTTAAGGGAATCTTCGCGAAGGAAATTTCCCAAATATCCAATTGGGTCGATGATATAGCTAAATGGCCATTGGATATGTCAAAGTATCTCAACTTTTATGAGATGCATAATCCTGAGCAGCTTTCAAGAATTGAGAATTTCGTTCCTTATCACGAAAATCTTGGAAGTTTGTTAACAAATCCCAATATCATTCATTTAATCAGTGAATTGATGGGTGAAGAGGCAGTTCTTTATAAAGATAGAATCAATTTCAAGGCACCAGGCGGAGGAGCACACTCTGCTCATCAAGATGGTGTAGCTTATGAAAGTGGATCCCTAAGAGCCTTTGACCCTGACGTGGTCCCTTACATTTCAATCTTGGTAGGTGTAGACCCAGCCACCAAAGAGAATGGCTGCTTAGAGGTAGTGCCTGATTGGGCACTTAATGACTTAACCATTCTTCCAATGGAAAGCCCTGACCCTGAGCATCCCAATTTTTCTAAGATGGCTCAATCAGTGGAAGATGAATTGGAATGGCTCAAGCTTGAAACGGAACCTGGTGATGTAGTCTTATTCACTGAACGATTACCGCATCGCTCAGCAATTAACAACTCCAATGTTGGAAGAAGGATTCTTTACGGAGTTTATAATCCCAAAGCAATGGGTGACATGCGCGAAAAGTATTATGAGGATAAAAGGAAAAACCTCAACGATCCACGCTACATGGTGGGAAACCCCCACGCACCTAGCTAGTCCAATCGCGGTAGAATATCTTTTTTAGCCCTTTCCAGATGTGCTTGATTATCGATCTCGCACCAGGCTAGATCATCAATTTTCAAAGCACTTACAGCATGCTCGCCGGAAAGTTGAGCGATAGCAACTTCATAATCTTTCTTTAATGCGTCATCGGCTTTGTTATGATGAGCTTTGAGTTTATCAAGCAAGTCAAATGAAATCTTCCAAATTCCTACTAACTCAGCATCTACGGAATTTAAAGTTTCTTTCTTTTTAGAGAGATTACTCAGGTTGTTGTTTGTAATTTCTACATACACTTCATCATTCGATTGAGTGAATCCGCTACATAAAACCACATCATTGGCCTCAGTGGTTAGCAGTTTTGTTATTGCATTAGAATGATAAAGAAGATCAGATTCTAAAAGTAAGAAATCACCCTTGATCAACTCAGATCCAAATATGAGCGTATGAAAACTGCCTGTGGTGGCAAAGTCAGGACTTAGGAATGTTGTCAAGCCATTTTCTTTGGCAAACTTCTCATAATGTTCATGTAAGTGGCCTGTGCCAATGATGATATTTTTAATGCCATTCTCTTTGAGCAATCGCACGGATCTTTCAATTAATCGCTCCTCTCCAACAGGCATAAACCCCTTTGGGATATCAAAAGTATATGGCTGTAAACGTGTTCCTCTTCCGGCAGCCAGTATTACAGCAGTTTCAATCGTTTGCGTCATCTATTTAGATTTTCGACGGTGTTTCCGTTCCTTTAGGCTTAATTTGCCACGAAGATAGAATATTCTAAATCGCAATGAAATGAGCATGAATCCAGAACCCTTAATGTTTCCCCAATTAAGGTTGATTGGATTTATTGCGAATTCCATGTGTACCTATAAAAAAAATTAACTTTTCACATGAAAAAAGTATACGTAGGAATGGGCACAGACCTCATTCACCATGGCCATGTCAATATCATAGAAGTTGCCCGAGAATTGGGTGAAGTAACGGTTGGCTTGCTGTCAGATAAAGCAGTCAGTAAGTATAGCCGAACGCCTTTTTTGGCCTATGATGAGCGAAAAAAAATCCTTGAAAATTTAAAAGGTGTGAATGAAGTGATTCCTCAGGAAGAACTTGATTATGAACAAAATCTGCGTGCCTTAAAGCCCGATTATGTGGTGCATGGAAGCGATTGGAAAAGTGGTCCTCAAAAACACATTCGAGATAAGGTTGTGAAATTGCTGGAAGAGTGGGGAGGAGAGCTAGTAGAGCCAGAGTACACCAGCGGTATTTCTTCTACCGGACTAAGGGCCGCAATGAAGGAAGTAGGAACTACCCCTGACATTCGAAGAAGAATGTTGAGAAGGCTTCTGGAATCTAAAGACATTGTGCGAGTGATGGAAACACACAACGGTATCTCTGCATTGATTGTTGAGCAAACCAGTATTTCTGCAGAGAATGAAGTTCGAGAGTTTGACGCCATGTGGGTAAGCTCACTGACCGATTCAACGGCAAAAGGAAAACCGGATACGGAATACGTTGACAGAACCTCGAGATTCAACACCATCAATGATATACTTGATGTGACTACCAAGCCAATTATCCTTGATGGAGATACTGGAGGCGTTACCGAACACTTTGCTATGTTAGTTAGGAACTTAGAGCGATTAGGTGTTTCGGCGGTTATCATTGAAGATAAAGTAGGACTGAAAAGAAATTCACTTTTCGGGACAGAAGTGAAGCAAGAATTGGATACCATCGAAGGTTTTTGCGAGAAACTCAATACAGGTAAGAAATCGCAGGTTACCGAAGATTTCATGATCATTGCGCGACTGGAAAGCCTGATCGCTGAGCACGGCATGGAAGACGCATTGACCAGAGCAAAAGCATACATCGAGGCAGGAGCGGATGCAATCATGATTCACAGCCGACACAAAGACGGCAGTGAGATTATGGAATTCATGAAACGTTACCAGGAGTTTGAATACAAAGTGCCGGTTGTTTCTGTGCCTTCTTCTTACAATCAATTCACAGAGGAGGAGCTGCATCAGGCAGGATTTAGCATCGTTATTTATGCAAATCACCTTTTGAGAGCCGCTTTCCCAGCCATGAAAAAAACCGCAGAATCTATCTTGACACATAAAAGGTCAAAAGAGGCTGATGAATTTTGTATGTCCATCAAAGAAATACTGACCATACTTCCAAACTAGTGCCTATTGGCACACATCTTTGGATTCTTGTCAAGAAATATTAAACCATTGGCTTGCTTTAATCAGGCTTTGTATCAAAATTTCACAGTAATGTTAAACCCTCAGAATTTTTTAAAATCCATCCGCGCTCAGGGTATTCAGTTTTCAGCGGGAGTACCTGATTCACTTCTCAAAGATTTTTGCTCGGTGATGACGGATGAAGGTTCAGATATCATTGCTGCCAATGAAGGGGGAGCAATAGCCTTAGCAATGGGGCATCATCTGGCTACAGGTAAGATTCCACTTGTGTACATGCAAAACTCAGGATTTGGGAATTGCGTAAATCCACTCGCTTCACTAGCTGATAGTGATGTGTATTCCATTCCGATGCTACTCATGGTTGGCTGGAGAGGTGAACCGGGTGTAAAAGATGAACCACAGCATGTGAAACAAGGAAGGATTTCTGAGGAACTGCTTCAAACAATGGATATCCCGTATGCAGTCCTTTCAGAAGTGGAAGCCGAGGCAGATAAACAATTGGAGGAGGCAGTAAAAGTCATGGGTGAGTCCCAGGCTCCGTATGCATTGTTGGTAAGAAAAGGAACCTTCGAAAAATACAAGCTTCAAACAAAAGTTGATAATCCCTATAAAATCAATAGAGAAGAAGTAATAGAATGGATGCTACAAAAAATGGAGGATGAGGCCGTTGTTGTGTCCACAACTGGAAAATCTTCGCGAGAAGTTTTTGAAATTCGTGCCAAGCACAACATGGGTCATGGAAAGGATTTTCTCACGGTAGGAGGAATGGGTCATGCATCTCAAATTGCGTTAGGAATCGCCCTCAGTAAAAAGAATCGTCCGGTTTATTGCCTGGATGGAGATGGAGCAACCATCATGCACATGGGTGCAGGTGCTATTATTGGCAATCAACCATCAAAAAATTACAAACACATATTGATCAACAACGGCTGCCATGAGTCAGTTGGTGGTCAGGCCACCGTGGGCTTTGCGATTGACTTTCAAAAAATTGCTGAAGCTTCGGGATACAACCAGACATGGTTGGTTACAGACATGGAGGAACTTCCATCAGTTTGGGATAAATTCCAGAGCACGGATGGTCCTGTGATGCTAGAAGTGCGAACAACGGAATCCTCAAGGGCAGACCTGGGCAGACCAACAACTACCCCTGTTCAAAACAAGGAAGCTTTTATGAAAAACCTAAGCTAAAGCGACCTTTGATATTGAGCCAATAGTTAAGCTAGATTTAGTTATTCTCAGCTAACTAAATTTAATTTGAATTAAAGAAATCTTATGCTTCACAAAAAAGAATTAGATCGAAAGATTTTATTGAACCCAGGCCCTGCAACAACTTCACAACGTGTAAAGGAAGCTCAGTTGGTATCCGACATTTGCCCCAGAGAAGGGGAATTTGGACAAGTGATGCATGATATCTGCAGTGGCATCCTCAAAGTTGGAAATGGACAAGAGACGCATAACGTCTCTCTATTTGGTGCGAGTGGTACCGGAGCGATGGAAGCTTGCCTGGTCTCTGCTTTAGGAAAAGATGATCATGCATTGATAATAACCAATGGTGCGTATGGCATCCGGATGAAAGCAATTTGTGACGGGTATGGGTTGAAGAGTTCATCTCTTTTTGAGTTTGGAGACTATCCAGAACCAGACAAAATTAAGGAAGAACTTTCCTCAGGAACTTACTCTCATTTGATCATGGTCCACCATGAAACCTCAACAGGAATGATGGACCCATTGGAAGAAGTTGCCCAAATATGTCAGGATGCAGGGGTGAAATACATAGTAGATGCTATGAGCTCGTACGGAGCGTATCCCATCGATTTGGCTGACCTCCACATCGATTACTTATTTTCGAGTTCTAATAAATGTATTCATGGAATGGCTGGGCTTTCTTTTGTGATTTTTCACAAAGATCGAACGGAGGAATTGAAAGAGAATGGAACAGGCTTCTACTTTGATGTATACAAGCAATGGGATAATCTGCAGAAAAAGAATCAGTTGCGATTTACTCCTCCGGTTCAAACCAGTTATGCGTTCTTAGAAGCAATAAAAGAGCATGAAGAGGAGGGTTTGGAAAACAGATGGAAACGCTATCAAGCCAATTGGCAAAAGCTTTACGATGGCTTCAAGGAACTGGGATTTACATTTTTCTTACCAGAGGAACAGGAGTCAAAAATCTTGCTAGCGATCAATTTAGATAAACCAGGCTTGGATTTTAATGATTTTCATGATTACCTCTACGAAAATGGAATTACGATCTATCCTGGTGTAATCCCGGAAAGTAAGACCTTTAGAGTGGCTGTCATTGGTGAATTGTATGAGGAAGATATGGATTACGTCATGGACAAAGTGAGGGCTTACTTTAGATAGCTATGTCATGCCGTGCCCGACACCGCATCTTCCACTCTCTTTTGAAGAAAATTACTTTGAGTAAACCTCATTCACTTCTTTCGATACCTCTGCCCAATCATACTTTTCCACTTCTTCTAAACCATGCTTGGCAAGGGAATTGCGTTTGTCTGTTGAAATTAATTTTTCGATGCATGAGACAAATTGGTCTAAGTCACCTGGTTCCGCAAAACCCTCCATCATCTGATCAGTAATCACATTCTTATATCCCGAGTTGGCATAGCCGGCAATTGGAGTTCCTACAGCCATTGATTCCAATAGTACAATGCCGAAACTCTCCCCATAAAGCGCAGGAGCAAGATAGATTTCAGATTCTTTTAATAACCGATATTTGGTTTTTTCATCAACAAAACCCAATAGCTCGACATCTTCTAAAGAGTGGTTGGCTATGTACTGTTCCACTTCCGCTCTTCCATCCCCATCTCCCGCAATGATTAGCTTCATTTTAGGATATCGCTTCTTCAGCTGATGAAAAGCTTGAAGTGCATGCATCACACCTTTCCTTGGCTCCAGTCTTCCCATAAAGAACATCTGAAAGAAATCGTCTTTCCGATCACTCTTTTTTGGCGCAAGGGTTGCGATTTCATCCAGATCTATCCCATTGGGGATGATATGAATGTGACGTTTCGAAAACCTTGAGATATACCCAGACTGACTTTTTGAAACAGAAATGATTTGATCCAGAAAAGTGAAAATGCCCCGTGCTACAGTAGGCATAATCCAATCACCTACAAACTCACTCTTTGGCGTATCATGAAAAGTTGCGATCTGCTTTGTTTTTGAGTGTTTCAGCACCTGAAAAGGAAGCAAGGGGTTCCAAATGGTATGGTAGTGAATAATGTCAAAAGCTTCTTCTTTGAGGAAAGATTTGAGTGACTTTTTTTCATCCCCCAATGCGACGTTAACGTCTATCTTCGTGCCACCAACATTAACTGATCTATTGCGGCCAAAAAAGTGAACGTTTTTTTCTTCAACCAAATTGGCATTAATATTGGGAGCAATGATCTTTACATGATGTCCTATCATTGCAAGGTGTTTGGACAAACTGACAATATGTGACTTTACACCACCAGGTCTTGAAAAATCATATGGACATACAAGAGCAATTTTCATTCAGTTCAATCTTTCGGGGTTGGTTCAGGGTTTCGATTCTATTGGTTTTACTTTTTGCTTCAGTCGAATCTGGAGCTCAAAATAAATCATATCCTTTTAAACCCGGAGAGAAACTTACCTATAACATGAAGTTTGGCTGGTTTAACATAGGGGAAGCTATTTTATGGCTAGATCCTGATTTTCAATATCCGGGAGATAACGGTAAGCCTCATTATAAAGTGCAATTCACGGTAACGACTGCAAGCTGGTTTCGTGTGTTTTCCAAGTTAAGCGTCTGCATGGAATCACTAATAGAAGCAGACCAGCTCCAACCTTTCAGGTCTGATCGGGACATGGAAGGCAAAGGGTCAATCGATATTCGCCATGATTACTTTTCGTATGCAGACTCAGTTTCCGTAAGTGCATATATTGAAGATTTAGATGAATGGCGATATCATAGGTTCGAATCCGGAAATGTTCCGATTAGGGACGCATTAAGCACATACATGTGGTTGCGAAGCAGGGATAAGTCTCAGTTTGTAAATACAGTGGAAATCAGGACTTTTTTTTCAAACGATCTGTATGAATTCAGGATGCTTCCAGGAAAAAGCACCACCCATAAATACGACGGGAGAAGGGTAAGAGCATTGGAGTTTGGATTGGATTTTCCGGAAGGAGAGTATTTTGAATCAGGAAAGACTGGCCGAGTAATCATGAGCGATGATCGAAACAGGCTTCCACTTAGGTTGGAGATTGATATGACCGTTGGATCGTTCATTTTTGATTTGGATAAAGTAGAATACATGAATTCACGGATAGCCCGTTAATTTTGCGTAAAAATCTCGCATTGGGACAATCTGAAATTTTGTTGGGTTCAAAGGCCTTCATGGAAAGGCTGGAGAAAGTTGCTGGAGAAGCAAAAGACTCCTTGCATGCGCAAGCGATGACCTTTGAAGGTGATGCTGCAGGTAGGTGGTTGATTGATATAATGAAGGCAAGCCCTGCGAAAGACAAAAGACTGTTGATTGATAGTTATTCCAAAGTAGTGATCAATGATCACTTCATAAAATCATTTAAATACTTATTGGATTCAGCATTTCGGAATGAAGTGAAAGAGACATCTAAATTAATTAAGGAAGCAAAAAAAGCTGGAATAGAGGTTAAATTCACAAACCCTATTGGTTTGCTGGGACAAAAATATCCGTTGCGAAACCATAAAAAAATGGTTGTAGTCGATGCGGAAATAAGCTTTTTAGGAGGGATCAATTTTAGTGATCATAATTTTGAGTGGCATGATATGATGGTAGAGCTTCATGATAAGAAGTTAGGAGATCACCTTGTTTCAGACTTTCATTCTACGTGGAATGAGGTCAATCAATCCACCTCCGTAAAAACAGATGAGGGAACTCTTTTTCTTTTTAATGGAGAGAAAAGCAAAACACTGTATGAAAATTTTTTTGAGCATATACGATCCGCAAAAAAATCTGTACAAATCATCTCTCCTTATATTTCTGAACCACTCTTAGGGGTTTTGCGAAAAGTAGCTGCCAATGGAGTGGAGATAACAGTAGTATCTCCACAGGAAAATAATAAGTCAATTTTCAAAAACATCATTTTATCAGAACAGCGAAAAGGATATTTCAAGCTGAAAGAATACCCTGGAATGTCCCATATGAAAGCAATTTTGATAGATGATCAAAAGTTAATTTTTGGAAGCAGCAATTATGACCTTGTGAGCTATTATTTTGAACAGGAAGTTGTTTTTGTTTCGAATGACCAACATTTGGTTCAAGATTTCAAGACGAAGGTGATGACTGAAGTAAGAGAAGTTTCGAATGACGATGAATTTTCACCTTTGCAGACTAAGAAGGCGTCCATAACGATGAATCTTCTTGATAAAGTAGGTGGATTTGCATCAAGAACTTTTTTACGCCCCCATTAGTTAAATTTGCAAGAGATATGGAGCAACAAGATTTTACCTGGAGCGAAGAAAAAGAACCTCATTTTCAAAGAAGGAAAGTGATCATGGAATCTCACCCTGAAGTGAAGAAGTTGTTCGGGAATGATCCATCACTGATATTCAAAACACTTTTTGTGTCTGCTTTACAGCTTTCGATCCCAATATTTTTCCTGCCTGATAACCCATGGATTTTTGCCTTAGTTATGATACTGGTAGGTACGACACTAACTCACATTATCGTTTTGGCAGTGCATGAGATTACTCATGATCTTGCATTCAAAAAGAAGCCACTGAATAATTGGTTAGCAATAGTAGTTAACCTGCCTCTTGTGGTCCCTTTTGCCATGGCATTTAAGGCGTATCATGCAAAACATCACTGGCACCAAGGCAAGGAAGGGGTGGATACAGATTTGGCTGTTAGTTGGGAAGCTCGAGTCTTTAGAGGGCCGATTGGAAAATTTATTTGGTTAATCATTCAAATTCCTGTCTATGCGATTAGACCAATCTTTGTGCATCCTTTGGTTCCAGACAAATGGCAGATCATCAATGCAATCTTTCAGATAAGCGGAATGGTGGGATTCTTTTATTTGGCGGGGTGGTCAGGGCTCTTGTATCTCGGATTGTCTACGGCTTTGGCGACAGGATTACATCCAATATCTGGTCACTTCGTAGCTGAGCATTTCATTTACAAAGAAGGACAAGAAACCTATTCATATTACGGATGGTGGAATAAGTTCATTTGGAATGTTGGATACCACAATGAGCATCATGATTTCCCTACTATACCGGGCTCAAAACTTCCTGAACTAAAGAAGATTGCCGGCGAACACTACGATGATCTGTATGCGCACAAGAGTTATGCTAAGGTCATCTGGCAATTTTTATTCGATAATAAGATTTCGTTATTCTCACGAGTAAAGCGTAATATTTAGAAATGCTCGGATACTTAAAAAGAAGGTATCGAAAACATCTGGATGAGGTACTTTCTACCATCAAACTTATTGATATAGAAGAGCGCTTCGATATCTACTTCAGTAGATTTTACGGGTTATATTTCGCCAAGGTGGCTAAATGGTTAAGATTGACTCCCACCAATGTATCGCTGATTAGTTTACTGGTAGGTGTAATAGGTGGAGGACTCCTTTACTTTCAAGATCGAGTTGAAATAGTACTTCTGGGCGGATTTTTAGTTGTCTGGGCAGGAGTTTTGGACAGTGCTGATGGCCAACTTGCGCGAATGACGGGGCAGTCTTCAGACATGGGCAGAGTCATTGACGGACTCATTGACAACTTGGTGTTTATTGCTTGCTATGTAGGCGGAACACTTTACTTTGTGCAAGCGTATGGTTGGTGGATTTTCATATTAACGGCGGCTACAGGCTATGCGCATAGCTACAAGGCTGCTCTCTATGAGTTTTATAAGTCAGAGTATCTGTTGCTGGCTGGAAAGTCACAGGCGGGATATATCCCCCTTTCTGTCAGCGAAATAAAGCCAACAGGGGATAAATGGTATCATAAAATAATTGACGGAATAAATCGTGATTATACAGGCAAGCAGATTCGATTTACCTCCCGTACTGCTGAAATGCGACAAAACATGCGAGACCTATCCTCTTCCAAACCGGAAGAGTTTAACATTCTCTACAAGAAGTTGAATTTTGAACTGCTGTTTTGGTGGGCCTGGCTTGGCGGCAGTAATACCCACCGGAATGCAGCGATACTTTTTGCAATCTTCGGACGTTTCGACCTATTTCTGGCTTTAAGCCTTCTATGGACAATAGGATACTGGCCTCTGGTACGAATACAGAGGAAGTATGATCAAAAATTGCTAAAGGAATTGACCAACTAGCTAGGCAGTCTTTTGCAAAACTACATTGATTGAATCCTGAACTGTGTTCATTTCTCCAATCACGTCATCATCAATCATGATGTCGAATTTATCTTCAATATCTAACACGATATCTACGATATGTGCTGAGTTGATCATCAAATCATTGATAAGGTGCTTATCCTCTGAAACTTCATTTTCCATGATATCCTCAGGTAAATAAGGTTTAATGATATTAATAAGATCGGTTTTTACAGTTTCTCTTGTCATCTCTCTTTGTATTTCCTTAAAACGAGCGCGCAATTTAAGTCACCAAAACCAAAATTGGCCTTGATTACAGTGTTTACTTCCTTGCTTTGGCAACTCGTAGGAATACAACCCCCAAAAATTTCTGATAAAATTTCAGGATGAATGTTTTCAACATTCAAATTCGCATGAACAAAGTCTTTACTCAGCTGCAACACGCTAGCAATCAGCTCAACGGAACCTGCTCCAGCCACTGCATGACCTATCATTGATTTTGGGGTATTGATAAGCGGAAAATCTTTGCCGGATCTCCCCAAAGCTTTCACCCAATTTCTTATTTCCGCAGGATCGCCTTTAGTAGAAGTAAGGTGTCCATTGATCAGGTCGATCTCATCAGGTGTAATGCCGGCCGAACTCATCGCGCGTGTAATGCAATCAACCACTGCTTCAGGGTTTGCTGCTGTCATAGTGCCACCGCTGCGTTGACCTCCGGAATTCACATGACCGCCTAAAATTTCACCGTAAATTTTCGCCCCCCTTGCTTTCGCGCTTTCTAAAGTTTCTAGGACCAAAGCACCGGAACCCCCCGAAGGGACAAATCCAGATGATGAATCGCTCATTGGTCTTGATCCGAATTCAGGATTTTCATTCGAATTTGAACAAAGAACCCGCATGGCATCAAATGCTGCCCAGATATATCTACCGTCTCCTTCGGTACTGCCGCAAATCATGCGATCTGCTTTGCCTTCGGATAAGTATTCATATCCCATAAGAACGGCTTCTGACCCTGTGATGCAGGCAGATGAATTGGATTGAACCCGATTGCCAACCCCAAGAATTGAATTAAGATAAGCAGCAGCTCCACTATTCATGCATTCAGAGATCGTTCTAGATCCTAACTTCCTGCTTTCACCATTATCGATTGGATATGAAGGGAATGGTCTATTGATGAAGCTATCAAAGCTTAAATCGCCGGCACCAAAAATCATTCCGGCGTTGAAATCCCTTTTTTCGGTATTAAAATCTAGTCCTGCATCTTTCCAAGCCTCAACACCTGAAAGCATAGCATACAAGATGCCTTTGTTGGTTATTTTTTCTGCCAGCAATCGAGGTAGATGGTCACCTAAATTAATAGATGAAAGATCTGGGGCACCACCGATTTGGCACTTGAGATTGATTTTGTCTAACTCTTCCCAATGTTTAATTCCCGATTTGCCTTCTCGCAGAGCCTTTTCATAGTTATCAACTCCAATAGCATTCGCAGCTACTACCCCCAATCCGGTTATTACAACTCTATGTTTTTCCAAAATTTAAGCTTCTGATTTGACCACCATCCCTGCTAACTCACCTTTCGCCACAACAGTTCCATCTTCTTTTTTGCAGGTAACAGTACATTTTAACTTTCCGAAGCGAAAATAGACTTTTTTTGACTCAACAATAAGTTTGTCTTCTGGGATAACTTTAGAAAGAAAATCAACATTGGCGCTTGTAAAGGCTGGAAGTACTTTCGAATGCTCATCCAACTTCATTAAGTGCATGGCCAAAGTGACAAGCCCAATTTGACACATTATTTCAGTTAAAATGACACCCGGAACCACAGGATTGCCGGGAAAATGACCGGCTAAAAAAGGTTCATCATTTCGTATGGTATAGCTTCCGATTGCCCCGTCGTCTGTTAGGGACTCGATATTGTCGACGAATAAAAAAGGACGTTCGTAGGGAAGAAGACGCAATATGTTTTCAAAAGAACTCATATCAAATGTTCACCCCCATCTACGTGAATAATGGATCCATTAATCCAGTTGGCTTCCGGTTGTGACAATAGAAAAATTGTATTGGCTACATCTTCCGGAGTGGTCAGGCGCTTGTAGGGATTTCGCTGTTTGGATTCTTGAATTAGTTTATCTGATCCCGGAATGAGTCGAAGTGAAGGGGTATCGGTAACTCCAGCTTGAATTATATTAACCGTAATGCCTTTTGGAGCCAACTCAATGGCCAGGTACTTGGATAGTGTTTCCAAGGTGGATTTTGCTAAGGCAACTGCTCCATATCCTTCCCAAAATTTATCATTTCCTTCGGAGGTAAGCGTCAAAATTTTACTTCCATGGGAGATCAATTCGTTGTCCAAAAGCCCGTCAACCCAATGCTTAAGGTTAGTTCCCATTGCCTCAATGGTCAAGGCAAGATCCTGAGCTGAGAGCTTCGGGCCATCTGAAATAAACGGCTTCAGGTTCCCTCTGGAAACCGCATGAAGTACTGTATTAAAGGAAGGAGCGCCGGATTCTTTAATTGTATGCAGACATTCTGCAATTTTCTCAGGATTGGTAGCGTCAATGTTGTAGCTGGAAATGGAAATGTTGAAATTTTTGGAGAGGTCTTCGTTGATTTCTTCAAGATCCATGACTCCTTGCTTTCGATCTCTATGGATGATTGTGATGTGGCAGCCATGTGAGGCTAGTTTCTTTACAGCAGCTAGACCGATACCACTTGACCCACCAATTATTAGTGCATGCATGCCATTCATTTCCATGTTGTGAAACTACTAAACTCAGCCTAAAAATGTTTGATGAAACAGCTTCGCTTTATTTTTCCAACGTCAATGTCAAACTCGCTCCAGGTATTTAGTACATTTTTGTTGCTCTCAAGCATCGGACCTGATGCCATGTATTTGATCCCTTTAGCTTCATAAATCTTCTGCAGATAATCGTAGATGAGTGCATGAATGCCTAGTTTTTGATATTCAGGTTTCACACCTATTAGGAAAAGATCTGCCAAATCATTGAAGTAGAATGACTTGAGCACATGAATAAAACCAAATGGGAACAAAGATCCTTTCGCTTTTTGAAAGGCTTTTGATAAAGAAGGGAGCGTTAGTGCAAAACCCACAACTTCATCAGTTTCATTGACAATGATACAGACGAACTCTTTTCGGATGAATCCGAAATATTGCTCCACGTAATAGTCTATTTGTTTTGGAGTAAGTGGATAGTAGCCATAGAGGTCTGAGTATGCATTGTTTAATACTTCAAAAACTCCTGGAGCATATTTTAATATCTCCTTTGTGTTTTTAAATTCTTTGACTTTGACCTTGAAGCGTTCTTCGATGATTCGAACAGCTCTGTTTACTTTCTCAGGATTTTTGGAGGGTGCCTTTCCTCTGAGTTCTACCCATGAGGCAGCGACATCCAAGCCCCATGCCTTGTAGTGCTCAATGTAGTACGAGTGATTATATATGGTTGCCTGGGTTGCTAGCTCATCGAAGCCTTCAACCAGAGCACCTTCAAAGTCCAAATCAGTGAAGCCCATAGGTCCATGAATGGCCTTTGCTCCTTTTGATTCAGCCCAGGCTTTAGCGGTCTCAAGGAGTAGTTTAGAAACCTCTTCATCGTCAATGAAATCAATCCACCCAAACCGTGCGAGCGATTTTTCCTTAAGCTCTTGTTCCAGGACAATTGCTGCAATTCTTCCAACAATTTCACCACCTTTTTGAGCAACCCAATATTTTGCTTCTGAATGATCGAATGCTGGGTTTTTGTCCTTGAGCAAGGTGCTCATTTCAAATTCGATCAGCGGAGTAACGTAGTTGGGATTTCCTTTGTAAAGCTTAAAAGGAAATTTGATGAATTGCTTTAGTTCTTTTTTGGAGACTATTTCCTTTATTTCTAGTGACATTAGATGAGGTTGTTTTTCTGGTAGTACTTCAATGCGTCTTCAAATCCGTCTTTTAAAGATATCTGAGGTTTGACAGAAGAGTGTCTTAGATCTGTGGTATGAAGATCCCAATGTTGAGAGATTTCATCAAACTTTTCCAAGGTAATTCCAGGACGCTTTTTGATGATTTTATGCCAAAGATCGGAGGATCCCATGGATAGTTTCGCCAGCCATTTAGGAAGAGGAAATTTCCTGACTTTTTTTCCAAAAAGTAGCTGGAAGATTTCAATAAAATCTTGATGAAGATAGGTGTTTCCGTCATTGTAATGCAGTATGCCAGGTGCTGATTGCATATCTTCAACAACCATTCTTGAAAGATCCCCAGCATGAATCATACTCATGCGCTGCTTGCTGTCAGTTACAGGATAGACTCCCATCTTTGCTCCTTTGAAAAGAGGTAAAAATGCTTCATCTCCAGCTCCGTAGATTGCTGTAGGACGTACAAGCAAATAGTCCGACATCTTTTCCTGGATGACTCTCTCGGCTTGTAGCTTACTATTGCCATAATGAGAGACCGGCCTATCAATCGTAGCAGGACCCTGTGCTGCATAAGATGAAGTGTAAACAAAGCGTCCTTTTGGCTTAAGTAAATTGGAGTTTTGGAGTGCTTCAGTTATTGCCGTAGTTACTCCCACATTGACATTGTAGTATTCTTCATTTTTCAAACTCACCGTCATTCCGGCATTGTGAATGAAGAAATCTAAATCGCCTATTTCATCTTTGAGCTCTGAAAATTGCTTTGAAAGATTTTCCCGGTAATTAACCTCATGTAAGGTCAGGTTTTGATCCGTAGGAAGAAGTGAAGTGTTTGCATTGGATCGAATAAAAGCATGAACCTCCATTTGTTGACGGAGGCATTCCTTTACTAAATAAGACCCTAGAAAACCATTGGCTCCAGTGATTGCAACTTTCAACTTAAGCCACTTCTGTTTGACGTTTTACATCGAGTTCGTTTGCTACCTTAAGTATCTTGTCAATAGCAATATCAATTTGTTCAATCGTGTGTGTTGCCATTAATGAGAATCTGATAAGGGTGTCTGTCGGAGCGACCGCTGGAGCTACTACTGGATTCACAAATACACCCTCTTCAAACAGGCGCATTGTCATCTTGTAGGCTTTCTCATTATCTCTGATGTAAATTGGAATAATGGGAGTTTCTGCGTGTCCTGTATCAAATCCAAGTTCTCTTAGGCGCTTTAGCGAATAGTTTGTGTTTTCCCAAAGTTTCAACCTTCTGGAATCATCGGATTGCATGATTTCCAGAGCTGCTATGGTAGCAGCAGTAGAAGAGGGAGTCATGCTTGCACTAAAGATCAATGATCGAGCAA
Source organism: Ekhidna sp. (assembly GCF_039940915.1). Classification (GTDB taxonomy): domain Bacteria; phylum Bacteroidota; class Bacteroidia; order Cytophagales; family Cyclobacteriaceae; genus Ekhidna. Next base: position 1,851,181 of record NZ_JBDVFO010000002.1, on the reverse strand, counting down.
CGTGTCTGATGTACTGAATCGTCTCTTTATCACCAGCTACAAATCCTCCTAAAGAGGCTAAGGATTTACTAAATGTCCCACCAATGAGTTCAACATCATCTGATATCCCAAAATGATCGGGAGTTCCTCTACCATGATCGCCCAATACACCCACAGCGTGAGCACAATCACTCATCACTGAGGCATTGTATTTTTTTGCTAAAGCGACAATTTCTGGAAGCTTTGCAATATTACCTTCCATACTGAAAATCCCATCCACAGCGATAATTCTGTGATTTGCATCTTGCAGTTGAGATAATTTCTTTTCTAAAGCCTGCATATCATTGTGCCTAAACACAACCGAAGAGGCATCACTCAATTTTGCGCCCTCATAGAGGGAAGCGTGATTAAGCCTATCCAAAAGCAACACATCTCCTTGTTTGGCAATGGTTGGTAGCACCCCTAGGTTTACTTGAAATCCAGTACTAAAAACAAGTGCTTCTTCTTTATTGAGGAAATTGGCAAGCATGCTTTCTAGCTGCTCATGCATGTCTGTGGTGCCATTCAAAAACCTTGACCCAGAGCAGCTTGATCCATATTTACGAACAGCCGCTTCCGCTGCTTCAATCACCTTTGGGTGAGTGGTTAGTCCTAAATAACTATTAGAGCCAAACATGAGAACATCTTCTTTCCCATTGACTTTTACCTGAGTCTCCTGTTTAGACTGGAACGTTCGGAAAAATGCATAATATCCATTCTTTTTTGCATCTTCCGCAAGCTTGAAACTTGAAAATCGTTCTCTCAAAAATTTCCCCATTCCGCAAATTTAGTTATATCACTTGGAAACATTTTCGTAACATTGAGATTTGAATCGAATCCCAGGTCAATTTTGACACATTTGTAATAAAAAACTCCCAATTTGAATCTTGTAATATTAGCTGCTGGTAAAAATACCCGATTAGACACAGGCATTCCAAAAAGTCTGGTCACTTTAAATGACGAAACTTTAATGTCTCGCCATATCCGAATTTTTAAAAGCGTCGGTGTCAAAAAGTTTTGCATCATTAGTGGATACGGAGCTGAGAAACTTCAAGCAGCATTACCTGATCTTAAAAAAAGCCACGATGCTGATATAACTATTCTACACAACGAGAGGTTTGATTTAGAAAATGGTTTTTCTGTTTTTAGAGCAAAAGAATGGGTTGAAGAGCACGGAATGGGGGATTTTTTCCTGACCATGGGTGATCATGTATTTGATCCCCATTTTGTTGATGAGTTTGTGAAAAAGTCAGCAGGTCTCGATAAAACACTACAGTTAGCTGTTGACATGCCGGGGGAATCCAACAAGCACATAGACATTGATGATGTCACCAAAGTGCAGGTTGATGATGATGGATTCATTGATTCTATTGGAAAAGAAATCCCAACATTCAATAGGTACGACACTGGACTTTTTAGGTTGAAAGCAGAGGTGTTCGATGTATTTCAGAGATCTTTTGATCGTGAAGAATATACGATTTCAGAATCTGTATCTAAACTCATGGCTAGCCGTGAAGCCAAGTCAGTATTGGTAGAAGGGTACACCTGGAATGACGTGGACAATCCAGATGACCTTCAGAGTACCATTAATTTGATTGATCAGAAACTACTCTGATCAATCGTAATAATCCAATCCTAAGTTTGTAATCAAATCCTCACCTGCAAGGTGACGAAGTGTATTCTTAAGCTTCATGAGCTGGACAAATATGTCATGCTGTGGTTTGAGTCCCTTCAATGCTTGAGGGGATTTTAGGTAGAACGAAAGCCATTCTTGAATTCCTTTCATTTCAGACCTTTTAGCAAGATCAAGAAATAGCGCTAGATCAAGTACAAGTGGGGCAGCAAGAATGGAATCCTTGCAAAGGAAATCGACCTTGATCTGCATTTTGTATCCTAGCCAACCTTTGATGTCAATGTTGTCCCATCCTTCTTTATCATCTCCCCTAGGAGGGTAATAGTTGATTCTAACCTTATGATAAAGGTTTCCATAAAGCGTAGGATGTAGTTCAGGTTCAAGCACCTGCTCCAAAACGCCAAGTTTAGAAACTTCTTTTGTTTTGAAGTTATCCGGATCATCTAAAACCTCTCCATCTCTGTTTCCAAGGATATTGGTAGAGAACCAACCGTCAATGCCCAATGATCTTGCTTTAAGGCCTGGAGCAAGAATTGTTTTCATCAAAGTCTGACCTGTTTTAAAATCTTTTCCTGCGATCGGAGCGCCCGTTTGTTTGGCCAGCTCAACCAAGCAGTCCACATCGGAAGAGAGGTTAGGCGCACCATTTGCGTACGGAACCCCCATTTTGATCGCTGCATACGCATAGATCATACTTGGTGGAATATTTGGATCATTATTTCGAAGACCTTCTTCGAATTTCTCTATGGTTGAGTGAACGTCACTTTCCTCAATGTAAATCTCTGTAGAGCCACACCACACCATTACCACTCGTTCACAATTATTTTCTTTTTTGAAGTTCTCGATATCCTTCATGAGCATCTCGGCCAATTCCATTTTATCGGCACCTTGCTTTACGTGACTGCCATCAAGTCTCTTCACATAATTCTTGTCAAATACTGCTTTCATTGGTTTGATTTGCTCAAGCTCATCTTTGAGCGCATTTAGCAAATCCTTGTCCAACACTTGAGCGTGCATTGCAGCCTCGTATGCATTATCTTCAAAAAGATCCCAACCACCCAGAGCGACATCTTCAAGAGCAGCTAAAGGCACAAAATCTTTAATGAGTGGATTTCTATTTTCTGTGCGTTTCCCTAGACGGATAGTCCCCATTTGAGTAAGGGAACCAATGGGCTCGGAAAGCCCCTTTCTGATGCTTAGAACACCGGCCATGAATGTAGTGGCAACAGCCCCCATACCGGGTGTTAGAATTCCTAATTTGCCATTAGGCTTTTGGATCTTTGTATTTTCTGACATTGCAGTTTGTTTCTATTAAGTCTTTGTCGTAAAATTTTATAGTCATAATATTGGAAGCGTATCCCCAAAGAAGACATTTAAATTTTCCGCAAAATAAATTAATCCATACTGGATAAGCTCATCATTTTGATAATTTGATTTTGAAATCACTGTTTTTAGGCTCTTTTAGTAAATTGTTTCACGTTGAGAATCAAAATATTGCATGACAGCTGAATTTATTAAGTTATATCCTGAGAATCCTGAGAGGAGAAAAATTCTGGAAATCGTAAAGGTTTTGCGCGGAGGTGGGGTAATTATCTATCCCACTGATACTGTCTATGGGCTGGGTTGTGATATTTTTAATCAAAAGGCAATCGAGAGAATACGAATGATAAAGGGGATAAAAGGGAGACACTTAAATCTTTCATTTATTTGCTACGATCTAAGCCATATTTCTGAATATACCAGACATTTAGATACCCCCACTTTTAAATTGATGAAGAAAGCACTCCCAGGTCCTTATACCTTCATTTTAGAGTCATCTTCAAAAGTTCCAAAGATTCTGAATGTGAAAAAGAAAACGGTAGGGATACGGATTCCTGACAACAACATTCCGCGTGAAATTGTAAACGAACTAGGCAATCCTATCATAACCACCTCCATTCATGATGATGACATTCACGATCATGCCACCGATCCGGAGATTATTTATGAAAACTTCAGGAATATGGTAGATGTGGTTATTGATGGAGGTTTCGGCGAGGTGCATCCAAGTACTGTGATTGATTGTACGGGCGAGGAACCAAAAGTCATTCGAGAAGGGATGGGCGATGTGAATATTGTGGCATGAGTAAAATCGTAATTGAGCCTCATTACCTAGGAAGCTTGGAGTATTTTGTCCTGCTATCGCAACAAGATGAAGTTTGCTTTGAGATTTGTGACTCATTTCCTAAGCAGACCTATCGAAATCGAACCTATTTCTTAGCTTCCAATAAAATTCATCCGCTGACTGTGCCAGTCAGTTATTCGAATGGCTTTGCCACAAAGGCAGTGAATGTGAGCTATTCTCAAAGGTGGATTAAAGACCACTGGGGGGCTCTGTATTCTGGCTATGGAAAGGCTCCTTTTTTTGAATATTTCAGCGAGGAGTTCAGAGCAGTTTGGGACAAAAAGCCCAGTTCATTGATCGATCTGAACCTGGAGTTGATGCAGATATGTTTTAAAATCCTTCAATTGGATGTTTCGATTTCTTTCACAGAAGACTTCCGATTGGAGTATGATTCTGATTTCCGAAACATGATCAATCCCAAGAAACCATTTTCTGATCGAAAAATTTACAGACCATCACCTTATACACAGCTTTTTGGTGATACCTTTGTTCCAAATCTGAGTATTATCGATTTGATCATGTGTGAGGGTCCAAATGCGGCACAAATTTTGAGCAATTCATACCTAAGAAACTGATCAGACGCACTGAAATCGAAACACATCAAGTATTTCGACGAGATAATGAACAAATCTGAAACTGCTCGCGTTTTTTCATCTACATTAAAGGGATATTCTTCGTTTATCCTATATTTTTACTAAAAAGCGAAAGACAAAACGCATGTCAAAAGAGGCAAAATTTTCAAACAGAGTCAAAGAAGTGATTTCCCTTAGTCGGGAAGAAGCGCTAAGGTTGGGGCATGACTATATTGGCACAGAACATCTCTTGCTGGGGATGATCAGAGAGGGAGAAGGGGTAGCAGTAAGTGTAATGAAAAAGCTTGGTTTAAGCATGAAAGAATTACGCTCTGCCATCGAACAGGCCACAAAAGGAACTGCCACAAGCAATGTGAAAAACCTGGCAAATATCCCACTTACCCGGCAATCAGAGAAGGTACTAAAGATCACCTATTTAGAGGCTAAAATCTTCAAAAGCGCTTTAATCGGAACAGAACACTTGCTGCTATCTATATTGAGAGATGAAGATAATCTGGCTACTCAGATCCTAGAGAAATTTGAAGTGAATTATGATTTGGTAAAAGAGATGCTCGAGTACCAAACAGAGAATCCAATGGCTTCAGCGGATACTGATGATCCCAATGACGAAGGAGATGAGCTCTACTCAAGTAGCCCGCGAGGTTCGGGTAGATCTTCTTCAGGCAAGGAGAAGGGAGCCGAAAAATCACGCACTCCAGTGTTGGATAATTTTGGGAGAGACTTAACAAAGCTGGCAGAAGAAGATAAGCTTGATCCCATCATTGGTAGAGAAAAAGAAATTGAACGAGTAGCTCAGGTCTTAAGTAGAAGAAAGAAAAACAATCCCATCCTCATCGGTGAGCCCGGTGTCGGTAAGACGGCAATTGCGGAAGGTCTGGCACTTCGAATTACACAGAAAAAAGTATCACGTATTTTGTTCGGTAAGCGAGTGGTAACACTCGACCTTGCATCATTGGTGGCCGGCACAAAATATCGTGGACAATTTGAGGAGCGTATGAAGGCCGTGATGAATGAGATTGAAAAATCTCCGGAGGTTATTCTTTTCATAGATGAGCTTCACACCATTGTTGGAGCTGGAGGAGCTTCTGGCTCGCTTGATGCTTCCAATATGTTTAAACCGGCACTTGCAAGAGGTGAGATTCAATGCATCGGTGCAACTACGCTAGATGAGTATAGACAATACATTGAGAAGGACGGAGCATTAGCTCGTCGTTTTCAAATGGTAATGGTTGATGCCACCTCTCCAGAGGAAACACATCAAATTCTTGACAACATCAAGGATAAGTATGAAAACCATCACCACGTTAATTACACACCAGAGGCAATCAAAGCATGTGTGACTTTGTCTGATAGGTACATATCTGATCGATTCTTGCCAGACAAGGCCATTGATGTAATGGATGAAGCCGGCGCAAGGGTGCATATCAATAACATCAACGTTCCGAAAATCATTACTGAACTAGAGGATCAGATTGAAGATGTAAAGAAGGAGAAAAACAAGGTTGTAAAAAGCCAGAAATATGAGGAGGCGGCTCAATTAAGAGATAAAGAGAAAAAGCTTATTGCTCAGCTTGATGATGAGAAAGCCCGATGGGAGGAGGAGACTAAAACCAAGCGTTATGAAGTAGGAGAAGATAACGTTGCAGACGTGATCGCTATGATGACAGGCATTCCTACCAAGAGAATTGCGGAGAATGAGAGCGCCAAGCTTGTTACCATGAGCAAAGACCTTGAAGGTCTGGTGATAGGACAACAAGAGGCCATTAAGAAATTGTCGAAAGCGATTCAACGAACAAGAGTTGGATTGAAAGATCCAAAGAAGCCAATAGGGTCATTTGTATTTCTTGGACCTACAGGAGTTGGTAAGACAGAGATGGCGAAGGTCCTTTCAAGCTTCCTATTCGACAAAGAAGATTCTTTGATAAGAATAGATATGAGTGAATACATGGAGAAATTCTCCGTATCACGGCTTGTTGGAGCGCCTCCAGGATATGTGGGATACGAAGAGGGCGGTCAGCTTACAGAGAAAGTAAGAAGAAAGCCTTACAGTGTTATTCTTTTGGATGAAATCGAAAAAGCTCACCCGGATGTGTTCAACATTCTGCTTCAAGTGTTGGACGATGGGGTGTTGACAGATGGACTTGGAAGAAAAGTTGATTTTCGAAACACACTAATCATCATGACTTCAAATATTGGAGTTAGAGATTTGAAAGATTTTGGCGCAGGGATCGGTTTTGCTACGCAGAGCAGAAAGGATAATATGGATGATATCATGAAATCTACAATCCAGAATGCGCTTAAGAAAACATTTAGTCCTGAGTTTTTGAATAGACTTGATGACGTGATCATCTTTAATTCACTAGAAAAAGAAGATATCTTCAAGATCATTGATATTACGCTAGGGAAGCTATTCTCAAGAATAACCGATTTAGGATATTCAATAGAATTGACTAAAAAAGCGAAAGAGTTTCTAGCGGAGAAAGGGTATGATCCACAGTATGGGGCGAGGCCTTTGGCCAGAGCCATACAGAAGCACCTTGAAGATCCGATAGCGGAAGAAATTCTTAAAGGAGAAATTCAAGAGGGCGATACTTTGGTTGCTGAATGGGATGGTAAGAAAGAAGTGCTGGGCATTAAGCTCAAGAAAAAGAAAGCACCTAAGACGCAGGACAAGAAAGAGAAATAATAAGTAGAGGATGGTTAAGCCATCCTTCTATTTTTAATATTTGGTTTATATTATAAACTAATTTATATTTGTATCGTATTTATAGTAAACCTATAAAAATCATGAGCAATAAAGAACTAACTAAAGATGAAAGCCTGGAACTAATCACTCATATGATTGGCCAGGCAAAACGAAATGTAGCTAAGGGAGGAAGCTTTTATTTTCTATTGTGGGGCTGGGTAATCATGCTTGCTAACCTCGGACACTATGCGATACAGAAATACGACTTGTATGAGCATCCATATATCGTATGGACTTTGATCATACCTGCGATGGTGGCTAGTATTTGGTATAGTGCGAAGAAAGAAAGAGCAGCTGGCGTTGTGAGCCACTACGATAGAGTTTATTCTACCATATGGATTGGAATTTTTATTAGCATAATAATCTTGTTAATATTTATGGGAAAATTAGACTTTAATCACAATGCTGTAATTCTGTTGTTTTCAGGATTGGGTACCTATTTAAGTGGTTCATTGCTTCGCTTTAAGCCTCTTTTGATTGGAGGTGTCTCTCTTTGGGGAGCAGCAGTTGTGGCCTTTAATGTCACGATTTTAGACCAATATCTTGTAGCAGCTGTAGGTTTGCTAGTAGGGTATTTGATTCCAGGTTACTTACTCAGAAAAGCGGAAAAATGAGCGGTTTTGCACAATTAGACCCTTTACTTCATTCTCAGCTGAGATTGGCGGTTATGTCTCTACTCATAAGTGTAGACTCTGCAGAGTTTGTATTTATAAAGGAAAAGACGGGAGCTACAGCTGGTAACTTAAGTGTTCAACTGGATAAATTATCAAATGCAGGATATATCAGCGTGACTAAATCGTTCAAGGGGAAGAAACCAGTAACAACTTGTAGCATTACGAAAGTGGGTATCAAAGCCTTTGAGAAGTATGTAAATAACCTAAGAGGATATATCGAGTAATTTTTTTTCAACATATAGTTTGTAATATAAACTACTTTAAAAAAATATAAATATGAAAAACATATTATCATTCGCGCTACTCATGATTGCTGGGCTTTCATTGGCGCAAAATTCGAAACAAATTCAGTACGCTGGATACCTAAATGCAAGTAAGACCATGTGGGAAAGAAGCATCAAACTTGCTGAAATGGAGGACGGTGATAAAAGTTTTGAAAAAGCCTTGGCTATGTATGGTTTGCTGAACAATACAATGGCAACTCAAGACGAAGCAACATTTGAAGAGTATGTAGGTCCAACTACTGATTTACTCAAAGAGATCATTGACGAAAACCCGGGACACGGAGAGGCTCATGCAGTTCTTTCTTCCGTGTATGGCTTAGTAATGGCCTACAGTCCAATGAAGGGGATGTTGTATGGGATGAAGAGTTCGTCGTTGATGGATAAGGCGCTACGTCTTTCTCCAGATTCTCCACTGGTTCAAAAATTATACGGAGGATCAAAGCTTTATACGCCAGAAATGTTTGGAGGAGACTCAAAACAAGCGATAGAGGCATTCACAAATGCAATCGAGCTCTTTGAAAAGGGAGATGTTGAAGACAATTGGTTGTATATGGATACACACATGGGTTTGGCATTGGCCTACAACAAAGTGAAGGAAAATGAAAAGGCGGAAGAAATTCTTGAAAAAGCAATTCTGATGGAGCCTCAATACCATTGGGCCAAAGCTACTTTGGCTGAAATTAAAAAATTATGAAAGCCCTGTGCTTGCTATTACTTGTACTTAACACCTTGCCTGTACTTTCTCAACACCAGGTTAAGGGAAGGATTATTGATTCTGAAAGTAAAGAAGGACTAATTGGAGCACACGTGTACCCCTTAAAGAATTGGAGAAAGGGAGTTATCACGGACATAGACGGCCGTTTTAGTCTCGAACTTGATAAGCTGGACATGCAGGATTCTCTGATTGTCACTTTTATTGGTTTTCAAGAACAGGTTGTGCCGATTTCTGATAACCTAACCATAACATTAATTGAGCTGGAAACTGTTGGTGAGACGGTGGTGGTAACAGCCAAACCATTGATAGCGGAGGAGTTCAAGTATATGGAAATCAAAAAACTTGATATTTATACAAACCCAGCGGCAAAAGCAGACCCAATTCTAGCAGTTAATTCTTTGCCATCTTCAACTACTACTGATGAATCGGCCAATATTAGCCTGAGAGGGAGTAGTCCATTGGAAACAGGTGTATTCCTAAACAACGTACCCATCTATGATGCGGTACGCTATTCTCAGCTTAATGGAATTGGAACATTTAGCATCTTCAATACTTCCATTATCAAGGGTGTCACAGTTTTTCCTGGCAACCCTTCTTTAGAGTTTGGGAATGTAACGTCTGGAGTCATCTCTATGCAGACGGATGATCAAGTGCTAGACGGGAACGCAAATTCACTGGTTGTGAGTCTTGCAAATATTGGATATTCTAGAGAGCAAAAGATCAATAAAAATCAAAGCTTGAAATTGTTCACCAATTGGCAGCCTAGCGGCCCCATCAAGTTGCTTAATGAACAAGCATTGGAAAGTATAAAGACTTTCACTTCGAACGATCTTGGTTTGTATTGGTATGGTAATAGCGAAGCATTGAGTTGGAAAATACTTAGCTATTCAGTCATTGAAGGGTATCAGTTCAATTTTGAGCACCCTAGTTACACCGGAATATTTGATCAGGAGAAGCAAAGAAGTTTTTTGATTTCTTCGATAGAGAAACCTGTTGCTGGTGGATCTTTGAGCATAAACAATGGCATGAGTTATAGCAATGGTGATTATGCCTATTCCAATGTTGGTTTTAATGTAAAAAAGAAGGATTTTTTCATTGGGACCAACTATTTTCTAGCGAAGGCTAAATTCAGTTTTAAGACCGGTTTGAGTTATGATTATCGCTTCTCGACCGTGAGGGGTAATTTCCATGAGTTTAGATTTGCACTGGGTACGGATCATCCGACCATTCAATTTGATGATGAGGCGCATGTAAAAGTTCTTGAGGGGTATACATACTTCAAATACTTTTTTACCGACGAAATAGCTTTTGGCGCGGGATTGAGGAAAAATGTGCCAATGGATGAGCTCGAAAGCTACTTGAGTAATCAAGCAAATGTTTCCTATTCAGACGAATTTTGGACATTCACCTTGGGTGCTGGTATCTATCATAAAAGCGGCTTGATGGAAAATACTGGAGAGCCTTTTGATTCTGAGAGCCTTCAAAAATCAGTGGATATCAAACGCTCAAAAAATGGAATAGAATTGGCTTTAAGCTTATTTGACAAGAAGGGAAGAGTCAATGATGAGGAGTACACTTCTCGTGGAGCTGAGTTATTCACAGACTACCGTTTATCTTCAAAGCTAAGCGTCTCGGCATCATTTACGCTATTGGATGCTGAGAGTGAGCAAGAAGGTTACCATTACGACCTGTCATACTTTATCAGAGGAAATATCTCGTATTCACCTGGTAGGTTTTGGACAATCGAATCAACAATTATTTCTAGGGAGGGAACCACCACCTCGGTGGTTACTGATGCTTCCTATAATCGACCGCTTGATGTATTTGAACCAAGGTTTGCAGAATCTAACCTCAGACTTTCTGCGTATTCAAATGTGGGAATTTCTATTAGCAAGATTTTTACAATATCCGAAAAATTTAACGTGATCACTTTTGTAAGTCTGAACAATGTATTTGACAGAGAGAATGTTAGCGGATTTAAGTACAACGAAGACTATTCTGCTCGTGAACAAAGTTTGTATTCCAAGCGAACCGGATATCTGGGAGCCGTAATTAATTTTTAATACCCACCCCAAAATTTTCTTAAAAACCATTCACTGGAAAAAAGCATGAAGATGATGAGATACCACCACCATGTTCGGTAGAGTGGTATGAGATCTTCCTCACTTTTGATGATCGATTTAAAATCTTTTGATTCAATTGCTTCAAGCATCCGATCAGCATTGTCAAAGTGCTCATAGCTTCCGTTTGTATTCGCAGCAAGGTTTTGAAGAAGTCTATGATCAGCAGTAAGATTGAGGAATTCCGGATTTACATTTTGAACAGAGAATTCTCCTCGGTCTATCAAAACCTTATCTCCTATTTGAGTGGTTGCTTCATACTGATAAATACCAGGCTCGAAATTAGGAGACCTAAAAGTCGTGTTGAACTCAGAGTCGGTAAAGGAAAAACTCTGTCGCTCACCATCTTCAGAACTGATACTTATTCTTATTGAATTGCCATAGATACGTTCATAAATGTCATTGTATACCTCTGCATCAAATAGGATAGACTCAGAGTCTGTGAAATTATTCATTCGAGTTTTAAACCGAAATTGCTTCTTGTCATTCTTTACCGAAAGAAATTGAACGGTTTTTGTAATTAAGTTTTTAAACTGGTCAGCGTTTCCATTAATAGCGGACTCCTGAAGCTTCCATCGCCAGATATTCTGCCCAAGTAGAACCGCACTTTTCTGTGTTCCGTCATCAAAGACGGCCATGAGCGGCTTCTGAGTTTTCACACTACCCAGCTTTTGATACATGAGTATTTCTGCAGGCCCGCTTAGCTTATAATTGCCAAATGGCACTTCAACTGGTGGGTATTCTTCAAATGCGGATACGTTTTCAATTTTGTATTTACTGAAATTTTGATTGAATGATCCAACAACCTTGTCTGGTTGAGAGCCGCGTCGTTCTATGTTAATGAATGGAAGCGTTTTATTGGCAGAAGTAATTGAACTCTCATTGCTCAGGACATACCATATTCCAGGATTTTCTTTTGGGATAAAATTGACCCCCGAAGTAAAGGCTCCATGGAAAATAACAACATCAAAAATTTCATTGGGCTTTTCGTCATGAATGCCTGGGATATAGACCTTTGTTTGATAGTTTCCAGTCTCGGTGAGTGTTGCTCTAATAGCTTTTATATCTGGGTGAGGAGCGTTCGCAACGATCAAAACCTGCTTTCGCGCATCAATAACTTCCATGAAAATATTGGAGCGATTATTCTCCAACGTGGACTCATCACCCATGTTTGAAATAGATGCGACTAAATGCCTTAGTCCCTCTTCTTCTGATTTAATGATGAACTCCATTTGCTGTATGGAATTTTTTAAGCGAGTCTTCTTCTCTTCCAAAAGCTTCCCCTTTTCCATTAACCGTATCGTAACCTCCTGATTGTCATAGCCATCTTGGCTTATTTCAAGCTGAATGGGAGTTTCGTTTCCTTTGAAAGTGACTTTATTGTAGCGTGTACGGGATATACTAATGTCTTTTGGAGGAATAGTGTCCCCAAGCCCTACAGCAAATACAGGGGTTAGATAATTCTTATAAAGAGGCGAACTGCCTCGATTATAAATCCCGTCGGTAATCAGTAATGTGCCTACGACATTCTGTTGATCCAGCTCGTCTTCAATATTTTCTACTAAGTCCGAAATATTTGAGGTAGAGTAGTTGAAGTTTAATGAATCATTAAAAGAGGTGAGTTTAACCTCAATATTCTGATTTTTAAGTTGTTGCTCAATGGACTCAATAAATTGACGAATTTCCTCAGCCGAATTTCCCCTTTGAGTTACCGATTGAGAGTTATCCAAGGCGATCGCAATTATGGGATCTTCAACCTGATTGGTCACTTTGCGAATGGCTGGTGAAAGTAGCAATGTCAAAAGTGCTAGAATCCCTAAAAAGCGAATGCTTACCAAGAGCCAATTTTGAGATTGATTCCAGGGTACATTCTTTTTTGCGTAAAGAAAATAAGATAGCGCAGCAGAGATAACAATGATGAGTAGAATCCACCAACCGGAGTATTCTAAGTGAACAAAGCTTCTATCCATTAATTATTTATTAGAATTTCTCATGCGAAGATAAACCGATGAATCGATCCAATTAGGAACAATGAAACCTAATGCAATACATGCATACGAGCCAATTTAATTTTAGATACCCTTTTGTGTTGAAAGGTTAGTTCACAAAAGCCAATACCTCCGCTTCGGAAATCTTGTTGAATGTAATCCTTTCAAATCTACCAGCAACAAATGTGGTACCCAGGATGAGCAGAGAATTGTCAGTACCAACCTTGATGGATGAAAATGTGAAGGGGTTCAAGAATCCAATTCGATGTGAGCCTCCTATTTCTCCTGCGTCTGTATAAAAATTCAAAAGTACTTGTCTCCCTTTAGTTTCTGCTGCAAATATGGAATAGCTGGTGCCTGAAGTATAGCTAACTATTTTAGTTGGAGTATATGGTTTTAATTCAGCCATATCTCCAGGATATAAGTCTGCACTGGATGTGATTCCCCCAATCGAGAGTGTAGCGTTTGCCAGCTGATAATTATCGTCAAATTGATAGCCGGAAACAGCAAAGTTACTTCCACTCAAAGCCATCACTGCTCGCAAGCCAGCATTAGAAGATTGGCCTTGAACAACCCCACTAGGTGCATCAGAGAAATCAGTGAATACGAGTGAAAGGCTGTAATTATAAAAGCCATTGAAGTAGTAATTTCCGGCGGAAACCTCACCGCAAAAGAAAGGCAATGGACGATCACTGGCGTTTAAGTAATGATTGATTATTTCTTGCTCCACATCATCTCCAGGGCCAATTGAGTAGCGGTTTCCTCCGACAAACATTCCGTCGAGCGATATTTCTGATATTTCTGTCTCCTGAGACAGAGGGTCATAGCTTTGGAGTAGGAAATTGCCATTACTCAATATATTCGATGATAGCGGATAATTAATTCCACCGATCAGTGTTTCCACTTCAATATTGAGCTGAGGATTCACTCCAATAAGAACTGCTTCCAGAGATGTTGGATTCATTGCGAAAAAATAGCTGTTGCTATCGGCCTGATTTAGGTACATGTTGCCAATAGGGACAACATAGTCACGCAATTCATTGTCATCAATATAGTTTCCTTCTTCATCAATTTTGATCAATCGGATACCCATAAAATCTGTATTGGATAATTCTGTACCACTTAGAATGATATATCCGTCAATGGTTTCTATCACATCGATAGGACGATAACTCACATCTATATTGGAGTCGTCATAAATTTTCAGGAATGATTCGCTTAAAGCAGGCTCATCATCAGAGCATGAAATCAAAAATGATATAGAAACAAGGGATGTCAGTATTTTGATTTTACTGATGATATTCTTTATATGGATATTTTTTTCAATTGCGTACATGTTGTCTCAATTAAATAACGGGCACTTTGTGCCTTAGTAGGCTTTGAATTGTTGGTCAATGAATCGGAAAGGGAATACGAAACTTAAAGAGACACTAATGTCTCTCAAGAAAATTTCATCATTAGTCTCCCCAAGGGATGCTAATTCATTTTGTTGCTCATTAGGTTTAGTGGCGGAAGTAAGCGATCTCTTATAATTTACTTCAAACACGGTTCGGATATTCCAGTAGTCAAGATTCACGCCGACTCCACCCGAAATACCGGTGAATCCCTTAAACGAATCTTTCACACCTAAAGTGCTGGTTCCACCTGAGGATTGGAGTGGACTGCCAGATGAATAATCGATTTGGGTAATCTTAACATCTTTTTGAGCAGAGGCTACTATGGAGTGAAACCCGCCTACCATAGCAAAAGGCCTGATTTTTCCTTTCCTTATTACATCATATTTGATCATCAATGGTAACTCGATGACATCCAGCCGCTGTTCAACATCATATCGTGTTTCAAACCGATTCCCAGACGATGCTCCAGTCCAGGCTAAAACACTGTTGTATTGATATCTTGATCTCTTGTAAACTGGCTGGAAGGAAGCAGAAAAGCCTCGGTGATAGAAGTTCATTTCCAGACCCATGTGAGCTCCGGGAAGTGAAAAATCATCGTAGCTTTTTCGCAAACTATCCGCAGAGTAATCGATTGGGCTGAAGCCGGTATTTCTTGTTTCCGGAAAGGCCTGTGAGTAGTTAATCCCCATCTTTAACCCAAGCCAAAACTGGGTATCAAGAAATGATTCCAGCGGGTTTGATGAAGGCTTCTTTTGTGCCATCAAATTACTGGAGACCAGTAAGATGAGCAGTGTAAAGGTTAGTTTACTTACGAATGATGAGTCTTTTTGTATCATCTAACATTTCAGATTTTGCTTTGATAAAATAGAATCCAGGATTGAGCGAATCGAGTACAAATGAAAAAGTATGCTCACCAGGAGCCACCCGTCTGTTTGTTTGAGATACAATATTTCCTCTCACATCGATTAGTTGAACATTTACTTCTTGATAATTATTTACGAAGACTTTGGCCTGCGTATAATTAGAAGCCGGGTTAGGATAGATAGATTCAATTCTGTAATTCTTTTGGAGATGTTCTTTTTCTCCCAAAATAACATCCTTGATTAAATCCATAGGCTCGTAATTTCCCCCTGCTGGATTAGGGCCCTCAATGAAATCTCTGAAGAAGATATCATTTTCAATGATCGACTTTTCTACTCCCATCCATTCGAAAAGGATATTAGAATAAATCTGACGGTAATCGAATTGCATCCCAACATTGCCTTGCGAAACATCTGGGACGGTTCCGTATATCCCTGGTTTTACAGCAGCACCAAACATCATGACTGGTCCTCCTGTTCCGTGATCACTTCCGTAGCTTCCATTTGAGCCGATGCGTCTGCCAAATTCGGACATGGTCAAGGTAAGCGCTCGTTCTTCAATACCTCGGGAGCGTAAATCTTTCTGAAAGGCTGCCATGGCTGATGAAATGTGGTAAAGGAGCGCAGAGTGAACACCCATTGTAGGGTCGTAACTTTCTACTTGAGAGGCATGGGTATCAAATCCCCCCATTTTCACAAGAAAAACCTTGGTTTTTACTCCACCTGCCAGTAGTCTGGCGACTAGCTTCAATTGATTGCTGAGCGGGTTCCTTTTTGATCCATCGGGAGCGTTAAAAGGATAATTTTCAGGGTAGGTCACTGAAGTTTCTGCTGAAGAATCATATATCTCAGCGAGACGTTTAATGTATGTTTCAGATTTGTCTTCTAGCCCAAGAATCCAGTCCATTTCCTTTCCGTATGGAGAGTCATTTAGAAAAGCCGGAGGATTTCCTCGTGGATCTATTCCCTCATCAGAGAAGCCTTCCAATTGATCGATGAGGTTGGCTAGGTTTGCTGGATTACTACCGAGTGATAGGGAAGTAGGAATGTTTCCTTCTTGATGGAACAACAATGACACATCGTTACCCATTTCTAAAGCCAGAGGATCCGGCATCTCTTCCGTTGGAAAGTCAGTAGGGTAAACCAGCGGTTCGTATTCTTGTCCAAGATATCGACCAATCCACCCAGAACTGAAGTAATCATCTGCATCTCCTCCCATAAACCAGATGTCTCTACCACGGAAGTGAGATCCGTTATTTCTTTCGTAAGAAACGCCCTGAAAAACGGCAGCTTTACCTGCGTCATAAAGGCGTTTGAAATCATTCATATCAGGATGTAATCCTACTTGCTCCTCGCTTGCCACAGTACTGTCCAGTGGAATCAAGGTTCGATTGCCTACTTTGTAAGGGATTGCAATGTTGGCTCTTCTACTGTAGTACTCATCGTAATTTGAAATAGGTATGACGGTATTTAATCCATCATTTCCGCCATGTAGTTGAAGAATGATGAGTACCCGATCGTTCGTGCTTTGCTGTGCCAGGTGTTGAAACTCCTGATGAGATGCTAAGAGTTTGAGTGGAACGCCCTGAAATGCAATCGGTGCCCCAGCAGCAAAACCTAATTTCTTTAAAAAATTTCTTCTTTTCATGTCAACCCTTCATTAATTCGTTAGAGCCTTTCTTAGGCTTTTTATTTTAGGTATGATGACTACTTTATTCATAATTAATTCCGACTATGTCGGGCTACATTAATTGATATTCTGGTGATTGAAGCATGGCATTGAAGAGCTCTTTGATCTGATTGGCGCGTGTGTTTGCATCCAAATTACCATCCCATCGAGTCGTCCATGCAGCTTCAGGATCAGCATCTATTGCAAAAGCAAACATTGCAGTTTTGAAATAATTGAGTCTCTCGGTTGTCAATTCCCCTCCATCCGTATCAAACGAAAGGTTGTCCGAGATGGGTAGCAAATATTCAGCTACTGCAATGATGAAATCATTGGCGATACGAATTGTTGCAGGAGCAAAATTGTTTTCCACAAAATCAAAAACGTTGACTTGTCCCATCTCCATGTTTGTCCCATCGGACAAAGCAAGTCTGACAAAATTGTATCTATTGGTGAGATAATTCGTAGTGATCCAACTGCGATTAAATATTGGGAATTGATGATAGGCTGGATATCCGGCTACCTCGAACGGCTCATAGTAGTCCATTCCCTGCCTTCTTATTTCTCCCAATAAGTCAATGGAAAAATCATAATATTCAGCTAGCTCCGTTTCATAATTCGGAAGCTCCAATTCAAAGTTTCGCATGAAGCCGAGGACCACATCCAATGGAGATTTAATAATACTTCCAAAATTGTTGTCTTCAGGTCCTGCTTCGGCCTCATAAAAATGCTGGCTTGTTAAGAGAGCTTCCAACACTGGCTGAATTTTGAACTCATTGGCAGTGAAAATGTCCGCCATATCCTGAATAATGTCGTCTTGAAGCGCTTGATCTACTTGATGGTATACAAAGAAGCGATAGAGTTCTCGGCAAATACTTCTTGCGGTTTCAGGCTGGCCGTATATTAAATCTACATACTGACTGATTTCGTCCAGTACACTTTCCTCTGTCGGATTGCCGCCAACAAGCAAGTCTGGGTCAGGAGTCACTGATCCATTATTCATTCTTGCACTGAATGTTTTAGTTCCTTCTTCATGACTAGATGCAACTGTACCACCTCTCACAACACCTCTGGGTAGTCCGGTTTCTTCGTCTATGTTGGAAAATGTCGGATCCACGTTGAAGCCAGAAAGCACCTGCGCTCCAACCTGAACATCTTCTTCCGTATAGTTGAAATAGTCTCCATCAAATTCTGGATCGGGCACATTTCCTTCAAGTCCCCGACCAATGGAATAGAGCTCCATTAACTCACGTGCATAGTTTTCGTTAGGGCTGCCTTTCACATTAAATCTTCCATCTAAAAAAACCAGCATGGCATTGTCCACGCTCAATTTTTTTGTGAGCTGCTTCAAATTTCTGGGCACCACAATATCTGGATCCATCGGGTCGTCCGCAGGAATGATGATGTCCTCCCCGTCGATGGCAAACATTCTGAAAAGTGCTTGTTGATAGTAGAGGCCTCTAGAGCTGTTAACAACGGAGCGTTTTGTAGTGAAATGGGTATGAAAAAAGAAAACCAGCCGTTCCCTAAAGATGTAGGGAAGCTTTATTGAATTATCAATGCCATTGCCTAGCAATTGGCCAATGTGCCAAGCTAAGAAATATCTTTCTAGTTCAAATCCTTCACTTTGAGCATTTCCTGTTGTAATCCATTCAGAACCTGTAAGTGGATCTATGGGTAAAACCGGATCGGGCAATCCCGTGGTTAATAGCTGCGCAACAGCCTGCGCCGGAGTAAGCGTTGCGAATGTATCAATTTCAGATACAGATCCGCCAAAGCACGTCCGACGTAGCAAGTGAGCAGCTCTTTTTCTTCCTAATGTGCTGGTGAGCGCGTTTAAAGGCATTGGAGCTGTTTTGGTAAGTAAAACTCTAAAATTAACTCATTATTATAAAATAAGTTATAAAAAATATTCAAATAGTTAAATTAAATGACAATCAACAAAAAAGTCCATTGCATTCAATGGACTTTAAATTTAAATGATGATGAGTTAATTAAGTTAACATTCCTCCATCTACTTGAATTGTTTGACCTGTGATGTAAGAGGACATGTCAGATCCAAGGAAGATGCAGGCGTTTGCTACATCCACAGGAGCACCACCTCGCTTCAATGGAATGGCATCCCTCCAGCTTTGAACCGTTTTTTCATCCAGTGCATCAGTCATTTCTGTTTCAATAAATCCCGGAGCTACCGCGTTGCATCGAATACCTCTTGAGCCCAATTCCAAAGCAACCGATTTGGTAAAACCAATGATTCCGGCTTTAGATGCGGCATAGTTGGCCTGACCTGGATTTCCTTTCACGCCTACTACAGAAGACATATTGATAATTGATCCACTACGTTGTTTCATCATGGTTCTGCATGCAGCTTTCACTGTATTAAAACATGATTTTAAGTTGATATTCATGATCGCATCCCAGTCAGCTTCACCCATCCGCATGAGTAGATTGTCTTTGGTGATGCCTGCATTATTTATTAGAATATCTAAGGAGCCAAAATCGGCAACCACACTGCTGATAAGCTCTTGAGCTGCTTCATAGTTTGAGGCATCAGATCTGTATCCTTTTGCCTTGATTCCCTGAGCGGCGAGTTCTTTCTCCAATGCTTCGCCTTTCTCTACACTCGACAAATAAGTGAATGCGATGTTGGCCCCCTGAGCAGCATACTGCTCTGCTATGGCTTTACCAATTCCTTTTGATGCTCCAGTGATGAGTGCTGTCTTTCCTTCTAGTAATTTCATATAGATGAGTGATTCAAAATTTTGATGCCAAAGATAATCAGATGAGAGAAGACTGATTTCCGCTTATTTTAGACAATTTTTCGACTTAAATTTGCGCCTCAATTTAAAATCAAATACAACATGGCATCTAAATATGATCTTATTGTAATCGGAAGTGGTCCTGGAGGATATGTAGCAGCGATTCGAGCTTCTCAATTGGGAATGAAAGTTGGTGTAGTTGAAAAATCAGAGCTCGGTGGGGTTTGCCTAAACTGGGGGTGTATTCCCACAAAAGCACTGCTTAAGAGTGCGCAAGTTTTTGAATACATCAATCACGCGGAAGATTATGGGATCAAAGTGAAAGATGCAAAAGCGGATTTCAACGGGATGGTGAAGAGGAGCAGAGATGTGGCAGGGGGAATGAGCAAGGGGATACAATTCCTTTTCAAAAAGAATAAAATCGATCACATAGCTGGATATGGAACGCTGAAGAAGGGGAAGAAGGTCGAAGTAAAAGATGAAGGAGGGAAGGTGACTACCTATGATGCGAATCATATCATACTTGCAACAGGAGGTAGAGCTAGGGAGCTTCCAAATCTGCCAATCGATGGTAAGAAAATAATAGGCTATCGAGAGGCCATGGTTTTAGATAAGCAGCCAAAGAAAATGGTAGTTGTAGGATCAGGAGCCATCGGTGTCGAGTTTGCCTATTTCTACAAATCCATAGGTACGGAAGTTACGATTGTTGAGTTCATGGACAGGATTGTGCCGGTTGAAGACGAGGAAGTAAGTAAGCAACTTGAGCGTACATATAAGAAAGCAGGAATGAAAATCATGACCAACTCTGAAGTGACCAAAGTAGACACGAAGGGTGCTGGTTGTAAAGTGACTGTGAAAACGAAGAAAGGTGAGGAGCAACTGGATTGCGATGTTGTGCTTTCAGCAGTAGGTGTGGCAACCAATATTGAAAACATTGGATTAGAGGAAGCTGGGGTAAAGACAGAAAAAGGAAAGGTGCTTGTGGATGATTACTACAAGACCAATGTTGATGGTGTTTACGCCATCGGGGACATTGTAAAGGGACAAGCGCTGGCACACGTGGCATCAGCAGAAGGAATCATTTGTGTTGAGAAAATCAAGGGCATGCATGTTGATCCCTTAGATTATAACAACATACCAGGTTGTACTTACTGCTCTCCTGAGATAGCTTCTGTTGGCTACACTGAAAAGGCTGCTAAGGAAGCGGGCTATGAAGTGAAAGTTGGCAAGTTTCCATTCTCTGCTTCAGGTAAGGCAAAAGCAGCAGGGGCATCAGATGGATTTGTTAAAGTGATCTTTGATGCTAAATATGGTGAGTGGTTGGGCGCTCACATGATTGGTGCCAACGTAACAGAGATGATTGCAGAAGCAGTTGCGGCCAGAAAATTAGAGACAACTGGTCATGAGATTATCAAAACGGTGCACCCACATCCAACAATGAGTGAAGCAGTGATGGAGGCAGCAGCGGCGGCTTATGATGAAGTGATTCATCTGTAATGATTCGAAGTTTCTCAGTCTTTTTATTTATCGCGCTCGCTTTTTCGGGGTTTTCTCAAGACCCGTTCAAGAGAGGGATGTATAAAAGCTTGGATGAGATAAGGTACAATTCACCTAGTTCTCCCTTGGAATATCCTGTTTTAGAAAGTACTAAGCGTTTTGGTGAGGCTTTCGACAGAAAAGAAAGCACGTATTACAGATTATCGATTAAGAACAAAAAGTCCAGAGAGATTGGCCCAATTATTGGGTTTTCAGATGGAAATACCCTTTATCTAGCCACTACTGAGGTAAGTGCAGGGGAAGGCTCAATGTTTAGTCCTGCGGATAGACTTAACGATAGTATCTATGTTTTTGAGCACTATTATTACGAATTTGGGTTTGAATTATTAGGGAATCTCATGTCTGGTGGAAGTCAAATATTTCTACCCTCAGCAAGTAAGGTTCAGTCTTTTTATGTTATAAACCTTAATGGAACTATCAATAAACTGACTGTCGAGTACATGACGAAACTATTGTCAAAGAACGATGAGCTCGCATATGAATTCGAGAAGGAGCGAAGTAAGGAAGGGTTATTGCTGCTCTATCTTATGAAGCTTCTTGATGATGGAGAAAATTGAAAATTAAGCCCCGACAAAAAATGTCAGGGCTTTTTTAAGCTACAGCCGTTTTTGTTTTACTAACCTCATAACTGTAGCCGCTGAGAAGGCGCTTCAAATCTTCCAATACCGCTGAGCCCGTGGGCAATGAGCCTGCCCCTTTTCCAACAGAGGTATGCTTACCGCTTATTACTGTATCGACGCTAATTGCATTGTTTTCAGAATCGACACTGTAGAGTGCATCATTTGGGTCTACTAGCTCAGGCCTCACACTGCAAACAATTTCATTTCCTAACCGCTCAATAGTGGCAACGGGCTTGATTTTTCGTCCCTTCGCTCGTGCTTTTTTTATCTCCTCCTTTGTTACACTTTCTATACTCTCGGCGGAGAAACTATTCAAAGAAGGCACTTCGCCAAACGCATGATATGCGAGAATGGAGAGCTTATAAGTAGCGTCTATTCCACTGATATCCAGGGTAGGATTTCGTTCCGCAAACCCTTGTGCCTGCGCGTCGCTTAATGCCTGCTCAAAGCTCCATTGGTATTGCTGCATTTGGGTCAAAATGTAATTGGATGATCCATTAAGAATGCCTCGAATTTTCAGCACTTCCTGATCTCTGAAAAAACCATCTACAGCATGAACAATGGGAATGCCGCCACCAACAGCCGCTTCATATAAAAAAGTAGCATCAAATTCATTGTGCCATTGATCAACTTCTTCTAGCGATTCCCCAATCATTTTTTTATTTGCGCTGATAACACTCTTTCCGTTTTGAAGAGCGGTATGGACGTATTTCTTTGCTGCTGCAGCATCGTCAATCAATTCAATGATGATGTCTAGCGCTGGATCATGTATCAGTTCATCAGGATTGTCAGTGAAATAAAGCTCGTGACCAATCCGCGGCAAGTCCACTCTTTTCACGCACACTTTCTCAATGGAAGCGGGTAAATGGGGGTGTTTCTTTAGATTTTCATAGAACCCCTGTCCAACGGTCCCGAATCCAAACAGTCCGATTTTATAATGTTTATTCATTGTATTTCTTTTTTCAATATGGCTGAGATTTTTTCAGTCTCAATTAAGAATCCATCGTGTCCGTATAGACTTTGAATGGGATAAAAAGCGGCATTGGGAATGTGGTCGAAAATGAATTTTTGTTCGTGGAGTGGAAACAAAATATCGGTTTCCACACCAATCACAATGGCTCTTGAACGCAATCTTGAGAGCGTATTCTCCAGCCCATTTTTGTCTATCCCAATGTTGTGACTATCCATTGCTTTTGATAAGTAGTAGTAGCTAATAGGTGAGAAGCGCCTACGTAGTTTGGCGCCCTGATATCTCTGATAGGATGAAGCGGAAAACTGATCGATTCGCTCTTCCGTATCACTTTGAGTTTCATTGTAAGTTTCATGATTCCTGTAAGAAAGCATAGCCACTGCACGAGCTGTTTCAAGTCCATCAGCAAGGTTAGCAGCGGACTTTATCGCCATCCTTTGAGTTTCATTGAAGGCTATGCCCCAGGCAGAATGCTTGGCATTCGTAGCAATGGGAATGATTGTTTCGAATAACTCAGGCTCTTGCACTGCCCATTCGAGCAACTGTTGTCCACCCATGGATCCACCAATACCAATTTTTATCTGCTGAATGCCTAAATGTTGCTTTAGCATTTTGTGAGCTTCCACCATATCGCGTATGGTAATAAGCGGGAAGTCAAAATCAGTGGGCTCAGTGCTTCCATAGCATGATCCTATCATATTGGCACATATGATGAAATGGTCTTTTGGGTTGATTAGATCATCTTCACCGATTAAGCCAGGCCACCATTCAATGGGGTCACTATTGGCTGTCAAGGCATGAAAAACCCATATTACATTGGATTTATCAGCATTCAGCTCTCCGGCAGTAGTGTAGTGGATCCTAAGATCCCGGAACGTTTTACCACACTCCAGGATCAAAGGTTCCTCAACCTTAAAACCATGAGGTTTAGACGTGTGCTGTGTCAGTATTGGCATACACTTGTTCAAATGCTTGTTCAAAATCTGATTTGATATCATCGATATGTTCAATCCCCACAGATACGCGCAGTAGATTTGGGAGAACTCCTGCATCTTGCTGTTCTGAATCTGATAGTTGCTGATGAGTGGTAGCTGAAGGCTGAATGATCAACGTCTTCGCATCTCCAACATTTGCCAGATGGCTTACCAACTTGAGATTGTCTACCAATTGGGTAGTTTCTTCTTTTTCACCTTTTAGTTGGAAAGAAAAAACACCACCAAACCCATTGGTCAAATACTTTTTAGCAAGCGCATGATATGGACTTGACGGTAATCCTGGATAATTGACTTTTTCAACCAACGGGTGTTCATTAAGCCAAATGGCCAGTTTCAAAGCATTATCGACTGTTCGTTGTACCCGAAGAGAAAGAGTTTCTAATCCTTGAAGTAGCAAGAACGAATTGAATGGGCTCAATGCTGGTCCGAAATCTCTGAGGCCTTCTACTCTCGCACGTATGGCGAATGCAATGTTTGGCAGTCCCAGGGGATTTCCATGACCAAAAACTTCCCAAAACTTGAGGCCATGATAACCTTCAGATGGTTCAGTAAATTGTGGGTACTTTCCATTGCCCCAATTATACTTTCCACTATCTACGATCACTCCACCGATGGATGTTCCGTGTCCGCCAATCCATTTGGTAGCCGAAGCAGTAACGATTGCTGCTCCGTGTTCGATCGGCCTGAATAAGTATCCAGCGGCACCAAAAGTATTGTCGACAATCAGCGGGATGTCGTAATCTTTTGCTACTTCGGCAATTGCTTCAAAATCAGGAATATTGAACTCTGGATTCCCAATGGTCTCAAGGTAGATTGCCTTGGTGTCTTTGTCAATCAGCTTTTCAAAGTCGGAGGCCTTATCTGTTTTTGCAAATCTTGTTTCTATGCCTAGACGCTTGAAGGCTACCTTGAATTGGTTATAAGTGCCTCCATATAGGAATGAAGTAGAGATGAAGTTATCGCCTGCTTGAAGTATGTTATTCAAAGCGATGAACTGTGCAGCTTGACCTGAACCAACAGCCAAGGCTGCTACTCCCCCCTCCAGTGCAGCAATGCGTTTTTCAAACACATCGGTGGTTGGATTCATAATTCTCGTATAAATATTTCCAAACTCCTTCAGCCCAAAAAGATTTGCTCCATGTTCGGAATCTTTAAATGTGAAAGAAGTGGTTTGGTAGATAGGCACAGCTCGAGAGCGAGTAGTTTCATCTATTTCTTGACCAGCGTGTAGCTGAAGTGTTTCGTATCTTAATTCTTGTGACATAATTGTATTTTTTTAATTGATGGAAAATGAGATAGGAGTAGCGTTGGTTAGGTTATCGTTAACCGGGCATCTGTGAGAGATTTCAGAAAGCCATCGCTTCTTCAGTTCGGGATCTAACTCAGTGGTAGTTTCGAGCTTTACATCGATTTGCTTATACCCAGCTCTTTCTTCCAGAGACGTTCCGAAAAGCCTGTTTGGATTAAGAAATCCGTCAATATTGATACGGAGGTTTTCGAGAAAAAAGTCGAGCTCTTCTGCCACGATATGTGCTACCACATTGATGCATCCAGCATAGCCAGCCAGGATGTATTCAACAGGATTGGGAGCTTCGTTTGTGCCCCCAAGAGCTTCAGGTTCATCAACCGTGAGGTCAAACCCTCGGGTTTGAATGCTTGTTTTTGCTTTGGATTGACTCACTGAACTTACGGAAAATTTTAGTTCTTCAGACATGATTATTTGCGTTTAGATCGAGATCATAGACTTTAGTTTTTGTCTTTGAATCTCGCATTTAATAAAATATGAAAGATGTTGCCCAGGTTCTGATGCCTGGTTTTCACATCCTGATGATTGGATTTATCATGTATAACTGAATTGACTAAATACATGAAGGGATTTTTCCGGATGAAGTCGCACTCCTTCCATAAGATGATCACAAACCCAGATGGATCAAATGAGATTAGCTACAGCTATAACAGCAACACCTGCAAGACTGTGTGCCGTAAATAAATGAGGATTTACGAGTTAAGGAACTCGCTACTTTTGAACTGAAATCTTTGAATTGTTTCATAGCAATCAATTTATATTTCAGGAATTAGCACCGTTCCGATTTTCGGGGGGTTGCTAGCGCGTCATAAAGCCTGTCTCTCGGCGCTTCTTTATAAATCGATACTTGATCGATTTGATGATGCAAACGTAGAGTAGGAATTTCGGTTTCGCCAAACTTTTTTCGAAAAAAATTTTTTTACCTCACTTTTTTTGTAAAACCTTTGTGCAACTAGAAAACGAAAATTGTTTTTAACAAACGCGATAGCACCCAATTTTTTCAGGCCTTTCCCGGCCAGGCTAAGGCCTGCATCATAGTTTAGTGTCACCTACGTGGTGACCGTTCTCCAGCATATTTTCTCGTTTTTTTAATTCCAAAAATTTTCAAGCAATGGCTAAGGTTATTGTGAAGGTGGCTACACCTGACCATAAAAAATATGCAGAAGAAATCTGCGATTTGATTGCTGTGAGCGCACAGCAGCGAGGTACTGGTATTGCGCTAAGATCTCCTGAATATATCCGACTAAAGATTGATGAAGGTCAAGCTATTGTAGCTGTATCAGACAATGAGTTGGTAGGATTTTGCTACATCGAATCATGGAGCAATAGACAATATGTGGCCAATTCGGGATTGGTGGTTAAGCAAGATTTTCGATCGTCGGGTATCGCCAAAAGAATCAAGCGAATCGCTTTTGAACGTTCCCAAAACCTTTTTCCGAACGCCAAAATTTTTGGTTTGACAACTTCTCTTCCGGTAATGAAAATTAACTCTGAATTGGGTTACATACCTGTCACGTACGGCGAATTGACGAATGATGAATTATTCTGGAATGGCTGTCAAAGTTGTGTGAACTACGAGATTCTACTGAGTAAAAACAAATCAAATTGTATGTGTACGGCTATGCAATTTGACCCTCATCAGTCTGGAAAGAAGAGATGGGATTTTGTTAAGAAATCTAAGATTTATGATCGCTTCATGAAGATGAAAAAGAAGCGAATGACTAAAAAACAATTTGTGTTATGAAAGTAGTATTAGCATTTAGTGGAGGCCTGGATACTTCGTATTGTGCGATGTATCTATCCAAGAAATTAGGCTATGAAGTACATGCAGTGACCGTCAATACTGGTGGATTTGGATCGGAAGAAAAAAAATGCCTTGAAGAAAAGGCGTTCAGCCTGGGAGTAGCTAGTTATCGGTTTTTGGATGAACTCCCTCAGTTTTATGAAAAAGGAGTGAAATATCTACTCTTTGGTAATGTGTTAAAGAATAGCACATATCCACTCTCTGTGAGTGCGGAGCGTGTTTTTCAGGCAGTAGCGATCGCGAAATATGCCAATGAAATAGCGGCTGATGCAATTGCGCATGGAAGCACCGGAGCAGGCAATGATCAGATTCGTTTCGATTTGATATTCCAAACTATTTGTCCGGAAAAAGTCATCATCACTCCCATTCGAGATCAGCAGCTTTCCAGAGAAGCAGAGATTGATTTTTTGAAAGCAAATGGTGTAGATGGTGATTGGGAAAAGGCGAAATACTCCATTAATCAAGGGTTGTGGGGAACTTCAGTAGGTGGAAAAGAAACGCTTACCTCAAATCAGTACCTACCCGATCAAGCCTTTCCAAGCCAACTCGAAAAGGAAGGAGTAGAAACCATGAAAATTGGTTTTGAAAAAGGGGAGCCTTCTAGCCTAAATGGTGAGTCAATGGAGGCAGTTTCCGTCATCCAACGGATCAATGACAGAGGCGCAAAATACGCGATTGGCAGAGATATACATGTAGGCGACACCATAATAGGAATAAAAGGACGTGTAGGATTTGAAGCACCTGGCGCTCTGATTTTGATCAAATCGCATCATGCATTGGAAAAGCACGTGTTGTCCAAAAATCAGTTAAAACTTAAAGATCAGCTTGCTGCTTGGTATGGTGATTTAATGCATGAAGGTCAATACCTGGATCCTGTCATGCGTGATATTGAGCATTTTTTGGAATCCAGTCAACAGCATGTCACTGGCACTGTTGATGTACATCTCGCGCCCTATCGGTTTTACGTCGAAGGAATTGAATCTAAGTATGACTTAATGCAATCCTCATTCGGACAGTACGGTGAAATGAACAGTGCATGGACCGGTGCAGACGCTAAAGGCTTTGTGAAAATTCTGGCAAATCAGATGAAAATATTAAACTCAATTAGTCATGATTAATGTAGGGATAATTGGCGCTGCTGGGTACACTGCAGGTGAGCTCATACGTATTTTGATTCATCACCCGGAAGTACATATTGTTCTAGCCCAAAGTGAAAGCCAAGCGGGCAAAAAAGTATGCGATGTTCATCGGGATCTGCTGGGTGAAACAGCTCTAGCTTTTAAAAAAGAGTTCCATGTGGAAGGTCTAGACGTGGTGTTTCTGTGCAAAGGGCATGGAGAATCAAGAAAAATCATTGATGCATATCCGGAGTTGCTTGAATGTAAAATCGTTGATTTAAGTCAGGATTTTCGTTTGAAGGGAGCCCATGATTTTGTTTATGGCTTACCGGAAATACACAAAAGTCTGATAAGTAAAACAAAACATGTGGCAAATCCAGGATGTTTTGCCACAAGCATCCAGCTTGGACTTTTACCAGCAATTGAAGCTGATGCCATTGATGGAAACATCCATGTTTCAGGCATTACAGGATCCACGGGTGCAGGACAGAAACTTTCTGATATTACGCATTTTAGTCGGAGAAGCAATAACGCCAGCGTTTACAAACCGCTTGAACATCAGCACATGTTGGAAACGAATGAGACCCTTGCCTTGCTGGATGAAAAATTCAGTAGAAAGGTGCTTTTTATTCCCTACAGAGGTGCCTTTACGCGCGGAATTATTACTACATCTCATTTTGAAACACAATTGTCGGAACAGCAACTGATCGAGAGCTATGAGGCTTTTTATGCCAAAGAGCCCTACACGCATGTCGTTTCCGAAAGCCCAGACCTGAAGCAGGTAGTGAATACCAATAAGTGCCTGGTGTACCCGAAAGTAATTAAAGGCACAGCCATGATCGTTTCAGTCATCGACAATCTACTGAAAGGGGCTTCTGGACAAGCTGTCCAAAACATGAATCTTCAATTCGGATTCAATGAAACAACCGGATTGAAATTAAAGTCAACTGCTTTTTGAAATTATGGAAAACAAGAAAATAACCCTCATTGGTGCTGGAAATCTTGGTAGAGCCATTGCTTGCGGAATCGTGGAGCAGAAAGTGGCGCTTGCTCAAGAAATTACCCTTACAAAGAGAGATCTATCCAACCTCTCTGATTTAATGAAACAGGGGTTTAATGTTTCATCAAACAACGGTGCTGCAGTTAAAAATGCAGATATCATTTTGCTATGTGTTCAGCCGAGTCAGCTAGCCAGTGTACTTTCAGAAATCGACCAATTTCTAAATCCTGACAAATTATTAATCTCGGTAATAACGGGTATTTCCAGTGAAAAGATAGCGGGCCAGCTATCATTCGCAATTCCAATCGTCAGAGCAATGCCCAATACTGCCATAGCCATTGGCGAGTCCATGACGTGTCTATCGTCCGCAAGTGCTTCGGGATTGCGCATGGCAAAAAAATTATTTGATGTTTTGGGAGAAACACTGGTGATTGAAGAGGAGTTGATGCAAGCAGGTACCGTCTTAGGCGCCAGTGGAGTAGCTTTTTTTATGAGATACCTGAGAGCTGCTACTCAAGGAGGGATACAAATGGGCTTTGATTCCAAAGATGCCCAGCTCATCGCGACCCAAACCGCGAAGGGAGCAGCCTCATTGATCTTGGAGGATCATTCTCATCCAGAAGTTGAAATTGACAAGGTGACTACACCGCAGGGCTGTACCATTGAAGGCTTAAATGAAATGGAGCATAAAGGATTTAGTTCAGCTCTGATACAAGGCATCATGACTTCTTTCCATCGAATAACAAAAATGAAATCAAATAAAGAACAGACCAATGAAATTGTTTGAAGTATATCCACGTCTACCAATAGAGCCAGTTCAGGGAGATGGTTGCTATGTGCATGACAAAGAAGGAACGCGCTATCTGGATCTCTATGGTGGACATGCGGTGATCTCCATTGGTCACAATCACCCACATTATATAAAGCGCATTGAAGGCCAACTAAGCCGTCTTGGATTCTACTCCAACTCGGTAGAAATGAGTATTCAGGATGAGTTGGCAGAAAAACTGGGAACGGCATCCGGGTATACTGATTATGCCTTCTTCTTGTGTAATTCGGGAGCTGAGGCAGTTGAAAATGCCTTGAAGGTTGCGGCGTTTCATACCGATAGAAAAAAAATCATTGTGTTTGATAAAGGCTTCCACGGCCGTACTTCGCTGGCGCTGGAGGCAACAGACAATGAGCGAATATTATCACCGGTAAATCGCACAGGGAATATTGAACGAATAACGCTCAACGACGAAGATCAACTCGTTTCTATCATGGATGATACAGTTGCTGCAGTGCTCATTGAAGGTATCCAGGGCATTGGAGGCGTACATGTACCAGAAGATTCTTTCATGCAAAAAATCGAGCAACTGTGTTTAAAGCATGGAGCTGCTTTCATTGTGGATGAAATCCAATCCGGATATGGAAGGAGCGGAAAGTTTTTCGCCCATCAATATGCTGATGTCAAACCTGATATTATCACAATTGCGAAAGGAATGGGCAACGGGTTTCCTGTGAGTGGGGTATTGGTGAGTCCGAAAATTACCCCGTGGATGGGAATGTTAGGAACCACATTTGGAGGAAGTCATTTGGCCTGTGCGGCAGGGTTAGCAGTACTTGAAGTAATGGAAAAAGAATCCCTCGTTTCAAATGCCCTAGAAAAGGGGAAGTATTTGCAGGATGCGCTTCTTCATTTGGATGGAATTGTGGAGGTAAGAGGCAGAGGGCTCATGATTGGAGTGGAATTGCTGGCTTCTGGCAAAGAAATTAGAGAGCGTTTACTTTTTGAGCATCACATATTTGTAGGCTCCTCCAGTCATTCAAATACCATCCGTATTCTTCCACCGCTTTCTATCGGTCATCAAGCAATTGATTATTTCATAAAATCACTAAAAACTGTTTTGAAATGAAACACTTTACATCAGTTACAGATGTGCCCACCCCAATGGGGTTGATACAAAAGGCTAGCGCTATCAAGAATGATCCTTTTACAAATACGGAACTTGGTAAGAATAAAGTGATGGGACTCGTCTTCTTCAACGCTAGTTTGAGAACGCGCATGAGTACCGCAAGAGCTGCTTACAATCTGGGGATGAAAGTGATTACGCTAAATGTAACGGCTGATTCCTGGCAACTTGAGTTCGAAGACGGAGTGCGCATGGATGCGGGTACGGCGGAGCACATTAAAGAAGCGGTCCCAGTGCTTTGCGCATATTGTGACATCATTGGTGTGAGAAGTTTTCCTGGGTTGGTAAATCAAAAAGAAGATTATGCAGAGCGGGTGATCCATGCTTTCAAGGACTTTGGGAATTGCCCAATTGTCAACCTGGAATCAACAACCCTACATCCACTTCAATCGCTCACAGATATGATGACCATCGAGGAGTATAAGCAAAATGCCTGCCCGAAGGTTGTAATATCCTGGGCTCCGCATATCAAACCACTCCCACAAGCAGTGGCCAATTCTTTTCTCCAGTGGAGCTCTCACATGGATTTTGACTTAACACTAACACATCCAAAAGGAATGGAATTGTCAGAGGAATTTACGGCAGGCGTTCATATTGAACAGGATCAATCCAAAGCGCTTGAAGGAGCGGATTTTGTATATGTGAAGAACTGGTCTTCATTCAACAACTATGGAAAAATTGGTGAAGCCCCTGAGTGGGAACTTACAAAGGATAAGTTACAAATGACCAACCACGCAAAGTTGATGCACTGTCTTCCGGTACGCCGAAATGTGGTCATTTCAGATGATGCCCTCAATAGTGAACACTCAATAGTTGTGTCACAAGCAGAGAATCGCCTTTATGCTGCTCAAGCTGTACTGACTGAACTTCTAAATTTTTCTGTATGAAAGAAAAGCTTTCCATAGTAAAAGTAGGAGGTGCCGTCGTTGAAGATGAAGTAAAGCTTGCCGATTTTTTAGATGCTTTCTCGAAAATAAAAGGACTAAAACTGCTCATTCATGGTGGAGGCAAGGTGGCAACCAAACTGGCGAATAGTTTGGGGATTGATTCAAAGTTGGTCGATGGTAGAAGAGTAACGGATGATGAGATGATTGATGTGGTGATTATGACTTATGGAGGCCTTATAAACAAGAAAATTGTTGCTCAATTAAATGCGCGGGGGATGAACAGTGTTGGTTTGACAGGTGCGGATGCAGACTGTATGAGATCCCGGAAGAGACCCGTCAAGAATGGGCTGAATTATGGGTGGGTAGGTGATGTCGAGTACATCAATGATCGCTATTTAAAACAGTTGATCTCCAATGATATAATTCCTGTTATGGCTCCTTTGACACATGACGGGAAAGGTCATCTCCTGAATACCAATGCTGATACCATTGCTAAGGAGCTTGCATGTGCGTTGGTTCAAGATTTTGACGTGTCATTAAACTTCATTTTTGATTTAAATGGCGTTTTGGAAAATGTCAACGATCCCAATACATTGATTAAATCCATCGACCGTGAAAAATATAAATCCTTAAAGGCTAATGGCACTGTTTCCGGAGGCATGATCCCTAAACTGGACAATGCTTTTGAAACCATTGATAAAGGCGTTTCACTTGTTCGATTACTTAATGTGCATAGCCTTTCTCAAATAACCAATTCAAATTTTGATGAATACACCATTTTCCATTGATACCTATTACACGGAAGCAGTAGGCTTGCTGACCAACCTCATTGAAATACCCAGTGTGAGTGGTGAGGAAGATGTTACGGCTGATTTGCTTGTGGATTTTCTTGAGAAGAAAAAGGTTCCTAGTGAAAGGAAAGGCAATAACATTTGGTCGAAGAACCAGTATTTCGATCCATCGAAACCTACCATATTACTCAACTCACATCATGATACAGTTAAACCTAACTCGGGATACAAAAGAGAGCCATATAAGGCAATAGAAGAGGGAGGAAAGCTCTTTGGCTTAGGGAGTAATGACGCAGGTGGATCATTGGTCTCATTGATCATGACTTTTCTGCATTACTACACTGAAGCGAGCTTGCCATACAATTTGATTTTGGCTGCTACGGCAGAGGAGGAAACTTCCGGCGTAAATGGCGTACAATCAATTTTGGATGAACTGAAACCCATTGATTTTGGAATGATCGGTGAGCCTACAGAGATGAAAATGGGAGTTGCTGAAAAAGGACTGATTGTATTGGATTGCTATGCAAAAGGTAAGTCAGGCCATGCGGCACGGGATATTGGTGAAAATGCGATTTACACTGCTTTGAGAGACATTCAATGGATCGGAGAATACGAATTCGCAAAAGTGTCTAAGTACTTGGGGCCTGTGAAGATGACCACCACAATGATCCATGCCGGATATCAACATAATGTGATACCGGACGAGTGTCACTTTGTGGTAGACGTCCGCACGACTGACGCCTATTCAAATGAGGAGGTATATGAAATCATCCAAAAACATGTCAAGAGTGAAACGCAAGCCAGATCTTTGCGCTTGAACTCATCGCAGCTGCCTGAAAGCGTGCAAGTATCCCAGGTGGCGGATCAATTGGAAATAGAAAAATTCGGTTCTCCAACTTGTTCGGATCAAGCTTTGATGGATTTTCCTACATTCAAAATGGGCCCTGGAAAATCTGAACGGTCACATACCCCGGATGAATTTATTCATCTTAAGGAAATCAAAGAAGGCATTGAAGGATACATTCAATTGCTTCAAAATTTATTTAAATATCAATCAATAGATAAGTCATGAAATTGTGGGATAAAAATGAACCGATAGATGAGCTATTCGAGCGGTTTACTATAGGAAAAGATAAGGAGCTGGATTTAGAGTTAGCGTATTTCGATGTACTGGGTACAATTGGTCATGTGAAAATGTTACGGAAGATAGCTCTATTGAGCAGTGAAGAAGAAATCGCATTGCTCGGTGAGCTTGAAGAAATTAAAAAGCAAGCTTGGGCTGGAAATTTCAAAATTGAAGATGGGATTGAAGATTGCCATTCTCAAATTGAGTTTCTTTTAACTCAAAAGCTGGGGGATATAGGAAAGAAAGTGCATTCAGGAAGATCACGAAATGATCAAGTGCTTACGGCACTCAAACTATTCACGAAACACAACATTGAAGAGGTATTGAAGAGGGTAAACTCACTCTTTGAATTATTTCAGCAAAAAAGCGAAGAGAATAAGGAGATACTTATGCCTGGATATACGCACATGCAAGTGGCCATGCCCTCTTCTTTTGGCTTATGGTTTGGAGCTTATGCTGAAAATTTACTCGACGATTTGCTGGTCTTTAAGTCTGCCTATCAGGTTGCAGATAAAAACCCACTGGGTTCTGGTGCCGGGTATGGTTCTTCTTTTCCGTTAGATCGTGAATATTCGGCTGAAGAAATCGGATTCTCTACCATAAATCACAATGTGATTTATGCCCAGATGACTCGTGGCAAACATGAACGAATAGCCGCATTTGCCATTAGTTCCCTTGCTGGAACATTGGCCAAGTATGCCATGGACGTTTGTCTTTATGCAGGTCAGGATTTTGGATTCTTATTGCTGGATCAAGCATATACGACCGGTTCCAGCATTATGCCTCACAAACACAATCCGGATGGATTTGAATTGGTAAGAGCCAAGTGCAACAAATTGCAATCTCTGCCTGGTGAACTCAGTTTGATCCTTGCGAACCTTCCTTCTGGCTATCATCGCGACCTACAAGTATTGAAAGAGAGTTACATGCCTGCTTTTCAAACCATGAAAGATTGCCTGGATATCACGATTGCCATGACAGAAAAGCTAGCAGTTGAAAAAGAATTGATAGCTGCGAGCAAGTATGACCTGCTTTTCACTGTAGAAGAGGTCAATCAGCTGGTTATTGATGGAGTGCCATTTCGGGATGCTTACAAGCGTGTGGCTGAAAAAATTAAGGCTGGAGCATATGAGCCATCTCGAAAAGTGAACCACAAACACACAGGCAGCATCGGAAATCTTTCAAACGATCGTGTTCGAGTCGCATTTAAAGAGGAGTATTCTTGGTTTCAGTTGGCTTGAATTTGCAGTTAAGCTAACTTCACGCACTTAATTCATTACTATGAGTAAACTAATCATCAACAATCACGCAGAGTTTGAATCACACCTGGGCAAGGTGATGGGCGAATCCGAGTTTCATAAAATCACGCAAGAGCAGATAAACAAATTTGCAGATGCCACCTTGGATCACCAATGGATTCATACAGATCCCGAGCGAGCAAAGGATGGCCCTTTTGGAACGACCATCGCCCATGGATACTTGACACTTTCGCTCATGCCTTATTTGTGGGAGCAGATTGCACAATTCAATAACGTGAAGATGCTTGTGAACTACGGCATGGACAAACTGAAGTTTGGTCAGGCGGTGAAAGTCAATAGCGAGATTAAATTGACGGCTACCTTAAAGACCCTTGTAAATCTTCGAGGTATCTCTAAAGCAGAGGTTGATGCACTGCTTGAGATCAAAGGCGAGAAAAAGCCAGCCTTTACGGCAACCATGGTATTTCTATACCACTTCGAATAAAAAAAGCCTCTTTTTAGGGGCTTCTATCGTTCGAATATTTCTACCTCATGAAGGAAGTTTGAAAGATATTTTTTGAATCATCTTTTGGCGAACGGTATTGTCCCTTTGAGTTCCTGGGATCCATTTTGGGGATTCTTTCATTACCCGCATAGCTTCTGCATCGCAACCAGCTCCAATCCCCCTCAGTACTTCAGCATTTGTTATGCTTCCATCTTGTTCTACCACAAACTGTACAACTACGGTCCCCTCAACACCAAGTCTTTGTGCCTGTTCAGGGTATTGCATGTTTTTTCCAAG
The DNA here is from genome assembly GCF_039940915.1 of Ekhidna sp. Classification (GTDB taxonomy): domain Bacteria; phylum Bacteroidota; class Bacteroidia; order Cytophagales; family Cyclobacteriaceae; genus Ekhidna. The sequence continues at coordinate 1,815,395 of NZ_JBDVFO010000002.1, read as the reverse complement.
ATACTCGGATAAAGCAGTTATACCTCCTGGGAATTTTGCGGGTGTTTCGACAATAGTAAAGAGCGCATCGCTTCTTTGCTCCTGAATCACCATTGCTTTATCAAATAGTTCTGAAGCTTGATTTACAATCATGGTTACGCTTGGTGCATCTCCACTTTTATCAACAAAAACAGCTTCTATTTGATCTGAATTATATGTATTGAGTTTCTCAATACTCTCTTTGTTTTCTAGTAAGGTTTCAACCACAGCATATTTTTCTCCAGGGTTTTCATCCATCAATTGATTCAATGCTGCTTGAACGTCATCCGAATATTCAGTTTGCTGATTACTCTCCTCAATGATTTCTACAATTTCTGCTTCAAGCTCTTCCTCACAAGCAAACATGGCTCCTGAGACTACCACCAAAGCAGAAATGCTAGCCACTTTCCAAATACTAATTTTCTTTTTCATCTTTTTCATAAAATTTAATCGGTTAAAAATAGGAGCGTCATCGAATGAACTGGCCAGGTCCATTCCATGCGCTTTCAAGGTGCACTGCACCAAGGTCTTTGTGTATGTCTTATCGTTTATTTTTAGTGCATAGTCATCTGCTTCAAACTCATGGACTGCTTTTAACTCTTTGAGCATGAGCCAGACGGACGGGAGCCACCAAAAGAAAATAGCTATCAGATGAAAGAAGAGCAGGTCCAATGAGTGGAGTTTTTTTGCATGCCCCTGCTCATGTCTGAGGATATCGCCAGGGTGTTCAAAATTCTTTGGGTCGATGAAAATCCAACGAAGAAATGTGAAACTATTTTGAAGTCCGGGCACTTTGCGTATGTCAATTTCTTCTAGAGAGTCAGTTTCACTTTGTTTATACCATCCGTAAATCTGACCCAACGTTACGACCAATTTGAGGCAGAAAAAGGTACTTACGATACCGATTATTATGACATGCCAGGGCACCTGTAAGGAAAATTCCTGGCTGGTAGTAGTGATCATTGGCAATATGAAAGCCTCTATATCTCTTGCGTCGAAAGTGGGAATACTTGCTTTAGTAGGGATCTCAATTAGTGGGAGGAGCAAGCTTAATAGCGTAGAACCGACGAGAAAGAAGCGAAGAAATTCCAACTGCGTTTCTTTTGCAAGCATCACCTTGTAAATGCCAAAGAATAGCAGATGTAGAATAGAAAATTCAACGATATAGATTATCATGATTTATCTTTTTTAAGTTCTTCCAAAAGTCTCTCTAAGTCTATCACACTCATTTCCTTTTCCTTGGTAAAGAAGGAGACCAAATCCTTGTAAGATCCACTGAAATACTTGTCAACGAATCTGTTGAGATACTTTTTGCTGTAGGCTTCTTTGTCAATTAGTGGATAGTAGCGATGTGATTTCCCAAAAGCCTCATACCCAACAAATCCTTTCTTTTCCATGATTCTGATAAGCGTGGAAATGGTGTTGTATGCCGGTTTTGGATCTGCGTATTCCTCTACAATCTCTTTGACAAACGCTTTTTCAAGGTGCCAGAGAATTTGCATGATCTCTTCTTCAGCATGGGTAAGTGGCTTCATAGAATTACATTAACTAATAACTTAGTTTCAAAACTAATCTTTTAGTTTTAAGATGCAAGTTTTTTTAAACTAAATCTTTAGTTGGTTATTTTAGGAACAAAAAAAACCCTGTCGATTTCGACAGGGTTCCATTTTTAATTTTAACAGGAATCAACCCAATGCTTTTTTCATTACGGCTCCTATATCTGCAGGTGAGTCTACTACTTGGAGACCACATTCGCTCATGATTCTCATCTTCGCTTCCGCTGTATCATCCTTACCGCCAATGATGGCACCTGCATGACCCATTCTTCTACCTGGAGGCGCTGTTTGACCAGCAATGAAACCAACTACTGGCTTTTTATTTCCATTTTCCTGAATCCATTTAGCAGCATCAGCTTCATAAGATCCTCCAATTTCACCAATCATGACTATTCCCTCGGTTTCTGGATCTTCCATCAACATTTGCACGGCCTCTTTGGTAGACGTACCAATAATTGGATCACCACCAATACCAATAGCCGTTGAGATGCCCATCCCTGCTTTTACTACTTGATCAGCAGCTTCATAGGTTAGTGTACCTGATTTTGAAACGATTCCCACTTTCCCTTTTTTGAAAACAAAACCTGGCATGATACCTACTTTTGCTTCTTCAGGTGTAATTACTCCGGGACAATTGGGTCCAACAAGCACAGCACCTCTTGATTTTGCGTATGGTTTAGCGCTCATCATGTCTTTTACAGGGATACCCTCTGTAATTGTCACAATTACTTTGATGCCAGCATCTGCGGCTTCCATGATTGCATCGACAGCAAAAGCCGGGGGTACAAATATGATGGTAACATCAGCACCGGTTTTATCCACAGCTTCTTTCACTGTATTAAAAACAGGCTTGTCCAGATGCGTCTGTCCTCCTTTTCCGGGAGTTACACCACCTACCACATTTGAGCCATATTCGATCATTTGACCTGCATGAAAAGTACCTTCAGAGCCTGTGAAACCCTGTACGATGATTTTTGAATCTTTATTTACAAGAACACTCATTTCTTTTAGATTTTCCGCAAAAATATATGATTAAAACTGTCTGTCAATTACTAAATCAACTAGCATTCAAGAATCTTCCTTTATTTGCCTTTACGGCACATTTTTTTTTTAAAATTAGTTTGAGGCCTGCTGGAATTCCATTCCATATTTTCATTGTCCCATTTCTGAGCAAAGAATTTGATATTTCGATGAAACCACCAAATTGAAGTGTAAAAGATTGCCAATCAGTAAACCCCCTTCTTGAAATGACCGTAAAAGAAGGTTAAGTAATAACCTCTTCATATTTACTTAGGTTTAAGAGAAAGGAGCTTTCGAGCTCCTTTTTTTATTTATTTCTGACCGATTTCTTTCTTCATACCGCTATTTTCACGGAAGAAACGTTTCTCAATGGTTCGATCGGCAAGAACTTTTTTAGGCACTGAAGTTGACAATAGCCCACTGGTACTATTTCGAATGATCTTTGGTTTTTTGGCTGCTGCTGAAAGCTTTGGAGCGATAGCAACCGGGTGGGTGAAGAAGACCTTCATAGTACCTGATTTTACCTTTACCATGATTGGTTTTGAATGGCTCCAACCTCTCGATGGCAATGGCATGATTGTCTACTTCATCATCATGGGGACGGCTGCCCTTGGCATTATGCTGGGGTTGTTTTACCGAGCGTCCACTTTTGTTTTTCTAGGTATGTGGACGATGGTATACCTCATGCAAAAAACACATTACAATAATCATTACTATCTGCTGGTCTTGCTGAGTGCCGCCATGTTGTTGCTTCCCGCACATAAGAGCAAATCCTTGGATGCATATTTTGGATTTACGATCGCCAAAAATTCATGCGCCCGGATATGTCATTATTTTTTCATTATCCAGATCTTGATTGTATATGTCTATGCAAGCATGCATAAGATACACTGGGATTGGATAGAGGCGCGTCCCATCAGTATTTGGTTCCAATACAAGGCAAATTATTGGCTGATCGGTCCTTTGCTTCAAGCGCATTGGTTTCAATATGCCATTGCATGGGGTGGAATCATTTATGACGGAAGTATTTTCTTTTTACTTCTTCATCCCAAAACCAGAAAGCTAGGATTTGTTTTGTCTATTTTCTTTAACCTCTTCAATTCCATTGTTTTTCAAATTGGGATTTTCCCGTATTTGATGATAGGATTGACCGTTTTCTTCTTCCCACCAGATACTATAAGGCGTATTTTTTTTAAGAAGAAAACGAAGGTGTACCCCATTCAAAAGAAGCTGACACATGCATGGACGTATCTTCTTGCTGGTTATTTTTTCATACAAATACTCCTTCCCCTGAGGCATCATTTATTTAAAGGGAATGTTGGATTCACTGAAGAAGGTCATCGACTTTCCTGGCGAATGATGTTGAGGTCGAAATCTGGATTTTTGAATATGCATGTGGAGCATGTGAAAACCGGGGAGAGAGAACGTGTAAACTTGAAAAATTATTTATCAAGAGATCAACAGGGAGCAATCGCAGGGCAGCCCGATATGATTTGGCAGCTAGCCCAGCGAATTAAAAAAGAGTATGACGAAAAAGGTGAAGAAGTCGCAATATATGCTGATGCAAAGGTCTCGCTCAATGGACACGAAAGAAAGCCTTTAATTGACGCCGATATAGATTTGTCCGAAGTACCCTGGGAACCTTTAAAACATGCTTCATGGATTTTAACTTACGATTCCGATGATTGACTTACGAAGTGATACAATAACGAAGCCTACTCCTGCCATGTTGGAGGCCATGATGTCAGCAGAAGTAGGAGATGATGTTTTTGGCGATGATCCTACAGTCAATGCGCTCCAAGAAAAGATTTCCTCTTTATTTGGAATGGAAGATGCGCTGTACTGTCCTTCTGGTACAATGACGAATCAGATTGCGATGAGGATTCATACACGGCCTCAAGATGAAGTCATTTGCCATAAATATTCGCATGTATACTTATATGAAGGAGGTGGTATGATGTATAACTCCATGCTTTCTCCAAAGCTGTTGGAAGGTGATCGAGGAAGAATAACTGCCAATCAGGTGGAAGAAAGTATAAATCCTGACGACATTCATTTTCCAAATTCGAGACTGGTAGTGTTGGAAAATACCATGAACAAGGGAGGGGGAGCTATTTATGAGATTGATGAGATAAAGAAAATCAGGAAAGTTTGTGATGAGAATAATTTAAAACTCCATCTAGATGGTGCCAGGTTCTTCAATGCGATTGTAAAGACAGGAGAAAGTCCAAACGAGTACGGAAAGTTGTTCGATACCATTTCCATTTGTTTTTCAAAGGGGCTGGGAGCTCCTGTAGGTTCCGTTTTGTTAGGTTCTAAGGAACATATTAAAGGAGCTAGGAGAGTGCGCAAGGTGTTTGGTGGCGGGATGAGACAAGCAGGCTATTTAGCTGCTGCATGTATCCACGCTTTGGATCATCACGTTGATCGCTTAGGCGAAGATCATTTGAAAGCACAAAAAATTGGTGAGGCTCTAGAAGGTTTGAATTTTATCGCCAGTGTTTACCCTGTTGATACCAATATCGTTATCGGAAAGCTTGTGGATGGAAAATCTGAGCAATGGCTTCTTGAAGAGCTGAAAAAGCTCGGCATACAGGCGGTTGGGTTTGGAAAAGGCCTAGTCCGGTTTGTCACTCATTTGGACTTCACCGACAATCACTTGAATCAGCTTACAGAATCAATCAGGAAGATTTCTTAGCCATTGTCACCAGCCATACTCCAGAGAATATAAAAGCTGCAGCAAGTAGGTGCTTGAGGAGAAAAACTTCTCCAAAAAACAGGATGGCCGTCATAGTAGCAAATACGGGCTGCAGGTAAATGAAGGCTCCTACTACGGATGAATTTACTTTGACCAATGTCCATGCATTGAGGAAATAAACCACGACTGTAACAATAATTATTGCATAAGCCATGCTCCACCACACTTTTGAGGGTAAGCTTCCGAATGCTACATCCATCGCTTGTGAAAAACCTACTGGGATCACAAAAATGATTGCAAGTGTAAAGACCCAGGTAACCACCGTCATTGGTTTATACTTCTTCATCAGGGGCTTAACCAAAACCAGATAACAGGCATAGCTCGCCCCATTGATCAAAATCAAAATGTCACCCCTCCAGTCTCCTGAACTAAGCATTGCATCGGGTTGATACAGGATAATCACAGCTCCAACCATGCCAAGAACAACGCCAAATACTTTCCTTTTTGTGATCTTCTCACCAATCAGAATGGAAGCCCATATAAGTACCAAAACAGGTGTCAGCGTCATGATGATGGAGCCATTGACCGCTGAGGTTAGGCTGATTCCTTTATAGAAAAGCAACTGATTGACTGCCACGCCTGTAAGGCCACACAGTATCAGTGTCCAACGATCTGCTTTCCAATCGATCTTTTCACGGTTGAATGAATGAATAAACCAAAAAATCCCAGATGCGATTAAGACTCTGAATGCGATGAAACCATAGGGGCCAACATACTCAGGCACTACGATTTTCAAAACACTGTAATTCACTCCATAGAATAGGCTTACCAGCGTAAGTGCGATATACGTTTTTATAGAGGAAATATTCACGCCGGCAAATGTAGGCAGTGCCTCTACAATAAATTAGAAGTTGCTATTAAGAAATAGCTTGACATGGATGAAAAATCTTCATCCATTAATACCCCATTTCGTCAAATGATATTTCTAGCTTCGGGGCATGAGAGTAAGCTCCACATCGCTTTTTGTGATTCCTGCTTTGATATGGGGATCAACTTTTTTTGTAATCAAGTTTCAGTTGGGCGTTGTGGACCCTACCTGGTCGGTAAGCTATCGCTTCATTTTAGCAGGAATAATACTGCTCACTTATTCAAAGTTGAATTCATTAAACCTTCACTTTAGCTTAAAAGAGCATTTGATGATGATGCTTCAGGGAGCTTTTCTTTTTGGCTTCAATTATTGGTTTGTGTACATCGCAGAGCAAGAATTGATAAGTGCACTTGTCGCAATAATGTTTTCATGCATCATCTTCTTAAATGTTTTTTTTGGGAAACTGTTTCTGAAAAAGGTGGCTGAGAAGAAAGTTTTCGCTGGAGCAACGTTGGGAATTATTGGAACCATTCTCCTTTTCAAACAAGAGTTGGTGGGGTTAGGAAGTGAAGAAATGAAGAGCTTTCACTTAATCATTTGTTTTGTTTCGGTAGTCATCGCATCGCTGGGAAACATTACCTCTGCTTACAATCAAAAAAACGGACTTCCAGTTATTCAGACAAATGCCTTCGGGATGCTCTATGGAGGATTGATCATTGGAGCAATTGCTTTCTTAACGGGAACGCCGGTATCCCTTGATTTGAGTTTCAACTACCTCTCTTCACTACTCTATTTATCTGTCTTTGGGTCAATCATTGCCTTTGGCTCTTATCTCACACTTATCGGAAAAATTGGAGCGGACAAGGCAGCCTATGTTCTGGTAGTTATACCTGTTATTGCTGTAGCTCTATCAGTCTTTTTTGAAGATTATCAGCTTGGGTGGCACGTCTTATTGGGTATGATTTTGATCCTTGGAGGAAATATCATTGTCCTCAAAAAGTGATTCAGTAACTTTAAAATAAAAATGAGATTTTTAATGTGTCTGGCAATATTCGCATTGGCTTTTGGATGCAATCCGAATCAAAAGGTGATAGAAGAAAATGAACTGCTGAGGGCAGAAAATGAGAAATTAAAAAGAGAAGTTTTATTTGCCAATAAAGAAGCGGTTCATGCTCAAGTTGCTGCACAAGAAACTGCTGATCAGGCAGGAAAAATGTCAAAAGATTTTAATGCAACGTACGAAAGGATGGAAAAGCAGCTAGCCGACTGTAAGTAAACTTTGAAGAGATGAATAATAAAATCACGAACTACCTTTTTTGTATCTGTACACTCTTCTTATTGTTTTCATGCAATCCGAATCAAGAACTGATAGAGGAAAATGAACGATTAAAGGCAGAAAACGCGCATTTAAGAAATGAAGCTGTAAAAGCTAAGGAAGTAGCAAATGAAGCTCGTGCTGCTGCGCTAGAAAATTTAGAAACGGCGAAGAAAATGGAAAAAGACATTAATGCCACATACGAAAGGATGAAAGAGCAGCTAGCCAACTGTAAGTAAATTTTACAAAAATGAATAATAAAATCACGAACTACTTTTTAAGTCTCTTCATGCTCTTCTTACTAGTTTCATGCAATCCTGATCAAAAGCTGATTGAAGAAAACGAAAGATTAAAAGCAGACAACCTGGCACTTACGCTCGAAGCAGAATCGCATAAGGAAAAGGCAATCGACGCAGCAGCTGCAGCGCAGCGAGCTCAGCAATTGGCTCAGGAAAGTGAGAAGCTAGCGAGAGCACATGCGGAACAAGCGGGCGAGGAGTTGAAAAAAGTTAAAAAGCAACTCGACAACTGCAAGTGATGTTTCAAGATCAATCGCCCCTAGCTGAACGAATGCGACCGTCCAGACTTTCAGACCTTGTAGGGCAAGAACACCTGGTAGGGGAAAGTGGAGTGTTGAAAAGAGCCATCAGTTCAGGTCAGGTGCCATCCATGATCTTATGGGGTCCTCCGGGGACAGGAAAAACTACGATTGCAAATATCATTGCCAACGAGGTGAAGCGACCTTTTCATACCCTGAGTGCCATTAGCGCAGGTGTAAAAGAAGTTCGTGAGGTCATTCAAATAGCAAGTAGAGGAAGTAAAGCCATTCTGTTCATTGACGAAATCCATCGATTCAATAAAGCGCAGCAAGATGCCTTGTTGGGCGCAGTGGAAAAAGGCGTCATTACTTTGATTGGGGCAACTACCGAGAATCCCAGTTTTGAAGTAAACTCCGCGCTGATCTCCAGGTCACAGGTGTATACGCTGAATGCGCTCACTAAAGAAAACCTGCTTTCATTAGTCGAAAATGCACTGGAGTATGATGAGGAAATGCAAAAAGAACAAGTTGAGCTAAAAGAAACTGAGGCCCTTTTTAACCTTTCGGGTGGCGATGGACGGAAGCTTTTGAACTTGCTTGAGTTGGTAGTAAAAAGTGACGATGGCAAGAAGAAAATAGTCACAGACGAGAAAGTCATTGCCGCTGCTCAGCGCAAAACAGTTCTTTATGACAAGAAAGGCGAGATGCATTACGATGTAATCTCTGCTTTCATCAAATCCATTCGCGGGAGCGACCCCAATGCAGCAGTTTACTATCTGGCACGTATGATTGAAGGTGGTGAAGATGTGAAGTTCATTGCCCGGAGACTAGTTATTCTGGCATCTGAAGATATAGGGAATGCGAACCCGACGGCATTGGTAATGGCAACCAATGCTTTTCAGGCGGTAAACGTTATTGGTTATCCAGAATCTCGCATTATTCTCTCGCAATGTGTCACCTACCTGGCGTCTTCTCCTAAGAGCAATGCCAGCTATATGGCGATCAATCAGGCACAAGCCCTTGTGCAAAAGACGGGAGACCTTCCGGTGCCCATGGCCATTAGAAACTCTCCTACCAAACTCATGAAAGATCAGGGGTATGGCAAAGGCTACAAATACGCTCATGATCATCCCATGAATTTTGCTGAGATGGAATTCTTACCAAAAGAGATAGAAGGAATGAAATTGTATGAGCCCGGAAAAAATGCACGCGAAGAGGAGCTAAGAAAGTTCCTCCGCACACGCTGGAAAGAGAAATATGGGTATTAGATTTTAAAGGCTACGCCAAATTTTATCACTAACATATCGGTAGTAGACTCCCTTGGCTGAGATTCCAGGTTCAGATTATCCCCATCAATATCATTGGTAGCGACATTGGTGATATCAGAGAATGAGACTGTCCAAGACGATGTGTCGTCACCGTCAAAGAACTGGGCTCGCTGACCTTTGAAATAATTTACTCTTAAATCTATGAAAGCTTTTGGGGCAATTTTAATGAGGAAGCCCCCGCCAAACCCATAGCTCAGTACCCAGTCATCCAACACTGTTTCTCGGGAAATGAGGTCGCTATCATCTGGATCTCTTGCCCATCGTCTGTCATTGGATCGATCCGTGATTTTAGTGCTTGTAGAAATATATCTGAAACCAAAAAGTACCTCGCCGTACGGTTGGATCATTTCCAAAGGAATGATGCCTCTGACAAATGCATGGGTTCCGAAAATACTGTTGGTATTGACAAGTCGTAGTGGAACGTCCAGCGTAGCAAGCACAACGCCATTCTGATCTGAAACATTTGCTGATAAATCTAAATTCTGTGTATTTCTACCATAAATCATGTAGTTGATATCTAGTCCTAGGTAAATAGGCGTTCCTTTTTGAAAAGGAAAGGCAAAAGATAAATCACCACCAAATCCGGTCGCGCCGTATTTTCCTTGAATTCATCTTGTGGCAGTCCCAATGAAAATCCGATGCTGCCCATTTGGCCAAAAGAGAGGACTGAGATGCATGATAAAAAAGAAATGAGTAGGTACTTTTTCATGTTCGTTGTGGTTCGTGATACATTCGCAAAAATCGTAACTTTTCATGCACATCCAATAACTTTAATCATGTGACATGGAATCTTCGATTAAAATTCATGAGTATTGATTAATAAATGTGACTTTTGAATTTTAAAATCGATTTCCATTTCATTTCAAATTTCGTACCATGTCGAAACTTATTGGTCCATTTAAGGAAGCCATTACACTCGCTGACGCCTCGTTAAAAGGGCCTCTGAATGATTCTGCGTTAGGTATTGTAGAAAATGCGGGGGTTTTAATTGAGGGAGAAAAAATTTTAAAGGTTGGCGATTTCGATACCTTAAAAGCACAAGCGAGTCAAGTAGAAGAAATAGCGGGCGAGCAAATACTGCTTCCCGGATTCATCGATTGTCATACACATCTGGTCTGGGGGGGTACTCGGGCGAGGGATTACACTTTACGCATGGCCGGTGAGTCTTATGAAAAGATATTGCAGCAAGGAGGAGGCATTTTTGACTCTGTTGAAAAAACACGTGCTGCTTCGCCCGAAGACTTGAAATCCGGACTCATTAAACGAGCAAGTAGGCATTTAATGGATGGTGTAACTACGATTGAAGTAAAAAGTGGATACGGACTTGATGTTGAAAATGAGCTGAAAATACTAGAAGTAGTCAAAGATTCAAAAGAGGATATTGTGGCAGATTTAGTTCCTACGTGCCTTGGCGCACATGTTTGCCCTAAAGAGTTTAGTGACAAAAAGGAATTTTTGAAATACCTGGAAAATGATTTACTGCCTCAGCTTTTGACTAAAGGACTGACAAATCGCGTAGATGTTTTTGTTGAGTCTTCCGCCTTCCCTATGGAAATGGCTGCTGATTATTTGCAGAAAGCAAAAAGTATGGGTTTTGACTTGACAATTCATGCCGATCAATTTCATGTTGGCGGTAGTCAGATAGCAGCAGAGCTAGGCGCTAGGAGCGCAGATCACCTGGAGGCAAGCACAGATAGAGAAGTGCAAATTTTAGCAAATTCTGATACCGTGGCAGTTGCATTGCCTGGCGCGAGTATAGGGCTGGGTATGAATTTCACGCCAGCTAGGAAATTATTGGACGCGGGTGCTTCACTTGCAATTTCAACGGATTGGAATCCTGGATCGGCTCCAATGGGAGATCTATTGGTTCAGGCCGCAATTCTTGGTATTTATGAAAAGCTCTCTTCAGCAGAAATTTTCGCCGGCATTACATTTCGAGCCGCGCAAGCGCTTGGCCTTGCTGATAGAGGTAAGATAATAGACGGCTTGAGGGCTGATTTGGTGTCTTTTCCAGTAAACGATTATCGCGAGATACTTTACAATCAAGGAAAAATTAAACCATGCATGATCTGGAAAAACGGAAATCAAGTCAGCCATGTATAAGCCTGGAAACAAAGCCATCTGGAAGGGAAGACAAGATCCAGGATCTGTGCGAGATGTGTGGCATCAAATTGTAGATTCCATAGATTTAAATGTCACCATTCCTGAAGGCGTATGCTTTCTTGGTTTTTGCTCAGATGTTGGAGTGAAGAGGAATCTTGGCAGAGTAGGTGCAGTTGAGGGACCAGATGCGATTCGGAAGGCAATGGTAAATTTTGCCATCCACAACAGGTCTCTCAAGCTTTCAGAGGTGGGGGATGTGGTGGTCAGCGGGGATCAGCTTGAGAGTGCTCAAGTTGAATTTGCTAGATACGTGGAGGCTATATTAAAAGCAGGATCTTTTCCCTTGCTTCTGGGCGGTGGACATGAGATTAGCTATGCGCACGGCAGGGGAGTGATGGATGCATTCCCAGGAAAAAAAATAGGCATTATCAACTTTGATCCGCACTTTGATCTCAGAGAATATCCGCAAGGAGCGCACTCGGGAAGCTGGGCACGGCAGTTATTTGAGGAGTTTGATGGATTTAATTACCTACCCATTGGGATCAATGAAGCTGTAAACATCGGATCGATGTTCGATTTAATGAGGGAGAAAAACCAGCCTTTCATATCCATGGATGAATTGCTAACAGAATCGAAAGAAGACCTTTTGGCGCGCATTCACTATTTTATTCAGCAAGTAGATATTGTTGCGATTACACTTGACTTGGATGTCTTTTCAGCCGGTATAGCACCAGGAGTAAGTGCAGTCAATCCATACGGAGTACTTCCCCATCACCTCAAGCCTTTGATCAGTGAGGTGTTAAGATCTGAAAAATTAGTAAGCTTTGATGTAGCAGAAATGAGCCCTGCGCATGATGATGGTCGCACTGCAAAACTGGCGGCTTCATTCATTTATGATGTAGTTAACGCTGTGTCTGTTTGACCTAATTTGGCTAGTCTATCCTTCCTGTATTCTGATGGTGAAAGGGATACCAATTTCCTAAAAGCTGAATTGAAGGAAGAGAGGGAATTAAATCCACACTCATAGGCAATGATGGCAATCTTATGATTGCCAAATTTTTTATCTATCAAAAGCTCTTTGGCTCTTGAAACTCTGAAGTTGTTTGTAAACTCCGAAAAACTTTGATTGAGACTTTCGCTGAAATACCTCGATAGCAAATGTTTGGGGATTGACGTGAGTTGTGACAACTCTGATAGACTGAATTCACTGTTGAGATAAGGTTTTTGATTGGCCATCACCGCTTCAATTCGATTCTTATGATGTTCAATTTGCTCCGGTGACAGGTTGATGTTTTTGTACTTCTTCTTATCACCCAACGGTGTAAATATCTCCTGATTGGCAAACAGGATAAAGCTGATAGGATAGATCACTACTGCGTAGATTATTGGAGCTGTGATGTATGAGTTAATTCCCAATATGTAATTGGTGAAATAGGAAACGCAGAAAACCGAAACCCCAAGAAATAGATTTCTATACCATGGAAAGTATATTTTCTTCTCCTTGTATATGACCCAAAGGAAATAGCTGGTCGCCAGCAAAAAAAGAATGGTGTAGTAGAGTAATCCCTTATACCCTCCGGCATACCAAAAATTGTTTAGGGAAATAAAAGGAACGGCAATGAGCAAGGCAAATGCGGGAGTCAGGATGACCAATTGATGTATTTTATTTTGCAATAAGGTTGATTTTTTAGCAAAATAGATGGTAAGTATCGGGCCGATGAATCCGTGTGCGGCAAATCCGATATTTAGGAATATTTCATTCTCAATATCAAAAAAGAACCATCCGATTGATTTAATGAGTCTTACTGAAATAGCAATCAAAAGCATCCCCAACAAAAGTCTTTCATCAGACTGAATCCTTTTAGATAAAAGTATATAAACAGATAGGAATATACTTTGGATTGCTCCTGCACCACATATAATCAGAATAATTGAGTCAAATTCCATCAAGCGATAAAAGTGTCAATTAATTAATAAACCTAACAGTTTAATTAATACGGAAGACATATCGTATTGGATCACGTAACTCGACTATGATTTTTTAAACATGGTCATATTTCTACGAACATTCAATATTAAAACGGAAGAATGGAAGGTTGTACGATCCTCGTTCTTGTACTTTTTCTTTCTGATGAGTAGCTATTTTATCTTGCGTCCTGTCAGAGATGAAATGGGCATACAAGCAGGAGTTGAGAATATGCAGTGGCTATTTACCGGCACTTTTGCAGTCATGCTCTTCATTATTCCGGTTTTTGGCTATCTCATGAAAAAGGTGTCTAGGCATCGGCTTCTACTAAAGATTTACTTGTTTTTTGGCTTAAATATTCTAGCGTTCTACCTACTGTTTCTTGTAGTTCCATCACCAATTTTAGCTGCAAGTTTTTTTATCTGGCTAAGCGTTTTCAACTTATTTGTTATCTCCATTTTCTGGAGCTTCAATGCAGATATTTTTGATTCAGAACAGGCAAAAAGATTGTATGGACCCATTGCAGCTGGTGGTAGTTGTGGGGCTATTTTCGGGCCACTGGTAGCTACCTATTGTGTAGGTTTTATGGGGATAAATAATCTTCTATTGATTTCTGTTTTTTTTCTACTGATAGCTACTTTTTTTCTTGGTCATCTTATGAAAGCTGCCAAACGGTCAAAAGAAGTGAATTTACAAACCTCACCCATATCAAGCATATGGCATGGGTTGATTTTGATACGACGCTCTCCTTTTCTAAAGCAGGTAGGTCTATTCATTCTGCTTTACACCAGCATATCTACATTCCTGTATTTTGAACAAGCGCATATTATTTCCGAGGCTTTCACATCTTCTGAAGATCGCACCTTTTATTTTGGAACGCGAGATTTACTTGTCAATAGCCTCACCTTGATATTGCAATTTTTTATAACGGAGCGGTTCATTCGGAAGGCAGGAATTACAATCGCTTTAATGATTGTGCCATTGATAGCTGTTGCAGGATTTTTCACCCTAGGTCTTCATCAAGCTGTGATCGCACTACTCATCGTGCAAGTACTATATCGCTCATTTAATTTCTCCATTCAACGACCATCGAGAGAGATTTTATTTACACGACTTTCTGTTCATGAGAAATACAATTCGAAAAATTTTATAGATACCGTAATATATCGTGGGGGAGATGCGATAAGCGGTTGGCTCTTTGCAGGGCTAAATGCCATCATTCATTCCATTTCACTCATTTCATTGTTAGCAGTTCCAATTGCCGCGGCATGGATGCTTACAGGATTTAGATTGGGGAAAATGTTTAATGCCATTCCATCGAAAACTGACAACTATGAAGAACAAACCATTATCCAGAAGAAAAGCGCTTAAGCAAATAGGTATAGGTGCTGCCGCCTTAGCATTGCCTAAATTGACGTTTTCAGCAACGAATAAAATCATGAAAAGAGCCATTCCATCCTCTGGTGAGCAAATAGGAGTAGTAGGCTTAGGAACCTGGCAAACATTTGATATAGGTAGCTCTGAAGTTAAAAGAGCTCCATTGAAGGCAGTTTTGCGTGCCTTGGTTGCGGGTGGTGGAAACGTAATTGATTCGTCACCAATGTATGGTTCTTCGGAGAGTGTGGTTGGGGACTTAACTACGGAAGTTGGGCTTAAGGATGAACTTTTCTATGCCACCAAAGTCTGGACAGGTGGGAAGCAATCTGGGATTGATCAGATGAAAACTTCCATGCGGAGGATGCAAGCCAACCCGATGGATCTCATGCAAATACATAATCTGCAAGATTGGAAAACACACATCAAAACCCTGTATAATTGGAAGGAGCAGGGTTTAATCAGATATATAGGAATAACACATTATCAGGATGGCGCGCATAATGGGTTGGAAAGAATTATCAAAGCCGAAAATATTGATTTTGTTCAAGTCAATTACTCGATGAATAATCGCAATGCAGAGAAATCTCTTTTGCCAACAGCTCAGGATGAAGGAGTGGCAGTGATGATAAACAGACCTTATACAGGGGGATCTCTTTTTCGCAAAGTCCAAGGGAAGGAGTTGCCAGCATGGGCTTCAGCATATGATATAAAAAGCTGGGGACAATTCTTTCTAAAGTACTTGATATCAAATCCGGCGGTTACATGCGTAATACCAGGGACCTCAAAGGAAAAGCACATGAAAGATAACATTGGAGCGGGTCTGGGTATATTGCCAGATACGCAGGTAAGGAGTCGGATGGTTTCTTATTTGAGAGACCTTTAGTGAATGATAGCGGTAGCTTCGATCTCAATAAGCATATCTGGTTCGATTAAGGCACTCACCTCAACCATAGTAGTGGCTGGTTTTATTTTGGCAAAAAACTCACCATGAGCTTTACCTATAGCTACCCATTGGGAAATATCGGTCACGAACATTCGCGTGCGAATGACATCTTCCATTTTCCCACCTGCTTTTTCAATAGCTTCCTGAATGATTTCCAAACAAACTTTAGTTTGCTCATAGGCGTTATCGCCCACTGTCTTCCCATCAAGGACAGGTGCTGTTCCAGACACTTCAATGGTATTTCCCATTCGCACTGCACGACAATATCCTACCTGGTCTTCCCATGGCGCTCCGGATGAAATATTCTTTCTCATTACTATAAAAATAAAAAAGTCCGGCTCGAAAACCGGACTTTTAAAGGTTTAATTTATCTGACTTATATCAGCCTTCTTTGTGTACATGTACATCCATTTGAGGGAAAGGGATGTTAAGTCCAACCTCGTTGAATTTGTTATATACCTTCTCATTCATGTCAAAATGAACTGGCCAGTAGTCACCTGCTTCTACCCAAACTCGAACAACAAAATTCACTGAACTGTCTGCTAGTGCAGAAACAGCAATGAATGGCTCGGGATCTTTTAAGATTCTTTCATCCGCATTGATGAGTTCCATCAGCGTATCTCGTGTTTTTTGAGTGCTATCGCCGTATCCAACACCAAATGTCCAATCCACTCTTCTTCTTGGCTCAGTTGAGTAGTTGGTCATCGAAGAATTGGCAAGGGTGCCATTGGGGATGATTATGGTTTTGTTGTCAGGGGTTTTCAGGAACGTATTGAAAATTTGGATGGCATGTACTGTTCCAGAATATCCGCCTGCATCTACCCAATCTCCTACCTTGAATGGCTTTAATAGCAGGATGATAACTCCGCCAGCAAAATTTTGAAGTGTTCCTTGGAGGGCCAAGCCAACAGCAAGACCGGCAGCTCCTAATATGGCGACAAAACTTGTAGCCTCTACACCTACCATCCCAATGACGGAGATGAAAAGCATTACTTTAAAAATTGTGCCAATCAGAGATTTTAGAAATGGTGCCAAAGAGGGGTCTACTTTCCTCTTGTCCATGGCTTTACCCATACCTCTTGTAACTATTCCAATGATCCAGAGACCAATGATTAATGTTACGATCGCCAAAGCGATGTTTGGACCATATTGCCAAGCAAGTTCCATGGCTTGATCGGCGTAATTTGTAACTTCTTCCATTTTTCGATTAAGGTTTTAATTCAAAAGTATTGTTGGTTAAGTTAACAAAACTGATTTCTAGATGAAACTGCTGAAATGCAATTTGAACAATACTTTTTACTCGTTCTTTAGGTAGTTAAGCTGGTTCTTCTATTTTTGTCGGATTGCAAAAAGCCTAAAATAGATTTAATGAGAGAACTTAATGATTTCCTTTCCTTACTAGATAGCTACATCGGTAGCTCAGCCTGGTTTCCTTATGCACTGTTAGGCACAGGCTTATTTTTTACGATCTACTTGAAGTTTCCTCAAATAAGATATTTCCGGTTTGCATTTAAGGTAGTGAAAGGGAAATTTGATAAGGAAGATGATGAAGGAGATACCAATCACTTCCAGGCGTTAACAACAGCGCTTTCTGGAACAGTAGGCACAGGTAACATTGCAGGAGTGGCTCTGGCAGTACATATTGGTGGCCCGGCAGCAGTTTTTTGGATGTTGATGACTGCAGCAGTGGGCATGTGTACCAAGTTTGTTGAAGTAACACTTTCGCATAAGTACAGAGAAAAAACGGCAGATGGTACAATGGCGGGAGGGCCAATGTACTACATGAAAAACAAACTAAACATGGGATGGTTGGCTGCCATATTTGCCGGTGCGACAGTCCTTTCATCTTTCGGTACGGGTTCTCTGCCACAGATAAATAGCATTGCGGATTCATTAAATTCCACTTTTGGACTCGATGAGATGTTAGTGGGAGGTGTGCTTGCCGTCCTACTTGGACTTGTAATTATCGGCGGGATTAAGCGAATTGCTGCTGTGACGTCAAGGCTGGTTCCGGCCATGGCACTCATCTATTTTGTTGGAGCCTTTGCCGTAATCTTCTACAATATTGGAAACATCATCCCTTCGTTTGTCTCGATTTTTGCTGACTTGTTTACTGGCTCAGCAGCAACAGGAGGTTTTCTTGGAGCATCCATTGCTTTCGCATTCAATAAGGGAGTGGGCCGTGGGCTTTTTTCTAACGAAGCTGGTCAGGGTAGCGCACCTATTGCCCATGCAGCCGCCAAAGGACATGAGCCTGTTTCAGAAGGCTTTGTAGCTATTTTGGAGCCCTTCATAGATACCATTGTTATATGTACAGTTACCGCTCTGGTACTTCTTTCATCAGGCGTATGGAATGAAAAACTCAACAATAAATTTGACTACACAGACATGTCAATCGTTGAAGGAATTTATAGTGATGTAACCGATGAAGGCAAACAAGAACTATACGGTCATATCAGTGCTACTAAGACGCTTCCTTTATTTAATGGATCACTCAATGTGGTAGATGGAGAGATACAAGATGATGTCTCCATTATCAATGCCAGATCGCTGGCTGAGGAAGTAAGGATTTCGAGAGAGGGAACTCCAGTAACAGGGTCTGTCAATATTATCAATGGGAAGCCTGAAGATTTGCTATTTGTGTTTGAAGGAAAATCACTCGTGCATAGTGCGCCGCTCACTGCGGAAGCATTTACGCGAAGTTTCTTTGGAGATGCCGGGAAGTATATTGTTTCCATCGGACTTTTACTATTTGCATTTAGTACTGCGATCAGCTGGTCGTATTATGGAGATAGAGCAATGACCTACCTGTTTGGTCCAAAATCCGTCAAGTATTACAGGTTGGTATACGTAGTGGCGTTTTTCATAGCCTCTTTCGCTGATACAACAATCATTTGGACACTTTCTGGAATTACCATTGCAGTTATGACTTTACCTAACCTTGTAGGTATTCTTATGCTCAGGAAGGACATGAAGCAGACGGTTACGGATTTTTGGGATGGATTTAAGAAGGAATATCCAGATGAAAAAACTCCAGAGTAATCAATCTCTAAAGAAAATTAGTTTTTTACCTGAGGTCTTGGACTTCAGGTATTTTTTTGCTTCTAAATCCATTAGGTCTGTTCTTGCTGTTTGATAGACGACCCCAAATAAGTTCTCTACCTCTTTGATGGTTAGTATTTTATCTGGTTCATTATAGAAAATATGAAGTATTCGAGCTTGCCGCTCATTCACATTTTCTGACTTCATTAGTTCAAACGCCTCTTTCTTTTCTTTGATCTTTCGCTTGACATACTTCTTAAACTCTTCTAATGCCTGACTCATGCATTTGATATTATAATCTATGAAATAGGTAAGATCGTTTTCATCATACTCTGTGTAGAGATAGGCTCTAGAGTATTGAGTAGGAGATTTTAAGATGATTCTGGAGATAGAAAGATATTCTACTATCCAATAGCCTTTCTGAATTAAAAACCAGTAAAATAATGCTCTTGCTGTTCGTCCATTTCCATCGACAAATGGATGAATGTAACCGATTAGAAAGTGAAGTATGATCCCTTTTACAATGGGATGAATGAATGGGTCTTCGTCGTTTCGATGCATGAAGTCACAAACATCACTAAGCATGCTTTCAATTTCTTGGTAGTTAGGAGGATCATAAAATACCTCTCCTGTCATTCCGTCTACAACTTTCACATCATTACTTTTTCTAAACTCACCCTCATGCTCTGATTTTTCGAGAGTATCTTTTGTTACGATTGCCTGAATTTCTTGAATGAATTCCGGCGTTAGTTTTTTATCTTTTCTTTTAACTACTTCTTTAATAGTCTGGTAGTTATTCAGAATCATTTTTTCAGAATGATTCTTTGGTTTCCGCTCTGTCCTTAACATTTCTTTGGCTACTCTGCGAGTTGTAACGGCTCCTTCTAGTTGGCTGGAAGCAATGGCTTCTTCCATGAGTGAGCTTATGAAATAGCGTTCCTTATGCTCATTTGGAATGATGACATCCGATTGGATACTTCCGCCTAAGTCAAGGTCGAATTTGTGAAGTTGGTGAGATATCTTGTTTGTGAGGGAATATTTGATAAACGAGCTTTTAGCAAACTGGATTAGAAGTGGATTTCTTATATTTTTAAGGTAAATCCACAACAGTTTGGGGTCATGACTTTTAAGCTGGTTATTACTCTTCACTTTTTGCTTAAAGGCTTCCCAATAGGGATAATGATAGTCCAGACTTGCCAATTCATTAAATAATTCAATGTTTTCAATTCTTTCAAAGAACTCAACTTGGTGTCTTTTAGGTGGCCTCTCTGGCTTCTTCATTTCATTATTATTATCTACTAATGAGTACTAAATTAGTAGATAATAGTAAAAAATCTACTAATTAGTAAGTTATTAGTAATAAATGGTAATTAAGGCATGAGTAGTCATCCAAACCTTTAGAGATCTTATCCCCCATATTTGGGATTTCCTTCAGCAAATGCCTTGAAATCTTCCATGAAGGTCATGGTTTGTTTCTTGAAGGGCTTTTTCCCCATGAAAAAAACCATAATTTTCATAAAACCTGAAAACTTAAATTCCGATTCAGATATCCACCTCGTTTTACCATCCACCTCTTTGAAATAATTTTTTTGAATATTTACAACCCCCTTGGTAGCAAAATTTGCATGGAATTCATCGGGCAGTTGATGGAAGGTGATTGTTTCTATCAATTCCATTTTTCGGTTACCAAAGTCATACTTTATGATCGATTCAGCTCCGGATTTTCCCATTTCTCCCGACATGTGCTCGAAGCTCACAAATCCCTTTTGCCAATATTTCATATTGTCGGGATTATCGAAAAGCGCAACAACATCGTTTCGAGATTTATCAATATCA
Organism: Ekhidna sp.; assembly: GCF_039940915.1. Lineage (GTDB taxonomy): Bacteria > Bacteroidota > Bacteroidia > Cytophagales > Cyclobacteriaceae > Ekhidna. Next base: position 1,794,787 of record NZ_JBDVFO010000002.1, on the reverse strand, counting down.
ATTTCGCAAGTGTAATGCATGGCCATACTTTTTTTGTGTCAATGATAGAATCTTCTATAAAAGTTAAAAAGTATTTCAGAAAAAATCACCCGAACGGGCGATTACTTCTTTTTGGAAGATTTAGCTTCTTTATTGAATTCCAGACATTTATCCAGCCATTGCTCTAGCTCGTTATCATCATCCCATCCCTCTGCATTCACATATAGATACCCTTTTAGTGGACGTTTTGTAAAATCCATTACCCTGGCTGTTGGCTGATTAAGCGAAGCTTGATAAACATGTGGCCCCACTCTAGCCATCAAGTCATCTTTGATTACTCCCACGCACATTTTGTCATCGACCATGATACAGAGACCACCCATCATATTCTTTTCTACAAATGGGACTTTACGTTCTCTTAAACTTTGCCTGAGTTTATCTGCGAGATGTTCATTGTATGCCATATCATTAAAATTAAAAATGCTTGTTCAATTTTCGGTTGTTCTATGAAAAGTCTGCGCCCTATTTTTGAAAAATGATTGCGCTCCCATCACCTGACGAAATGTACCAGGCTCTCCTGGACAAAAACTCTCAGTACGAAGGCGTTTTTATAGTCGCGGTGAAAACAACAGGCATTTTTTGTAGACCCACCTGTTCGGCTCGAAAGCCAAAATATAAGAATGTTGAGTTTTTCTCTTCTACCAAGGATGCTTTGACCAGTGGGTACCGAGCCTGCAAGGTGTGTCGACCCATGAAAGATTATCAATCAAGCCCAGAGTGGTTAGAACCACTTCTAAAGCTTGTGGAAGATGAGCCGGATAAAAAATGGAAGGATTATGAATTAACAAAGAGGGGATATAGTCCAAGTAGAGTGCGACGGTATTTTAATAGGACCCATGGAATTACATTTCAAGCTTATCTAAGGATGAGTCGAATTAACAGCGCATTCCTAAAGATTAAAGAGGGGCAAACGGTTACACGTTCTGCCTTTGAACAGGGGTACAATTCACTGAGCGGATTTTCAGAAACATTTAAGAATATGACAGGATTTTCACCGGGTACGGAAGGTCAAATAATTACAATTAATAGGGTACAGACTCCTTTGGGTTCAATGATGATTGGTGTCACCGATGAGGGGCTGTGCTTGTTGGAGTTTACTGATCGTAAGATGATTGAAACTCAGCTGAGTGTTTTGAAGCGAAGGATGAAATCCGAGATGGTCACAGGGAAGCATCCATTGATTGATGCTGTGTCCACTCAGTTAGACGAGTATTTTGAAGGTACACGAAAAGTGTTCGACATTCCTTTGGTGGTACCCGGGACGGAATTTCAACAAAAGGTATGGAATGCTTTGATCGAAATGCCTTATGGAATCACCCGATCCTACAAACAACAAGCAAATGTGGTTGGTGATGTAAAAGCCGTGAGAGCTGTAGCAAGGGCAAATGGTGAAAATCGTATTTCAATCATTATTCCTTGCCACAGGATCATCGGATCAGATGGAAGTATTGTTGGGTACGGAGGAGGAATCCCCCGTAAGCAATGGTTACTGAAGCATGAATTTGAAAATCAATAATCAATATCAGCGTCCACCTGCGTACTTAGCAAATCTTCAATGGTTTCCCTTCGCTTTATCAAATGATCCTTTCCATTGTAGAAGAGCACCTCTGCTGGCCTAGGTCTTGAATTATAGTTTGACGCCATTGTTGCGCAATAGGCTCCGGCATTCTTGAAGACTAGCAAGTCACCTTTTCTTACTTCAGGTATGATACGATCAGATGCGAATGAATCGGTTTCGCATACATAACCAACTACATTGTAAACCTTTTTCTCACCTTTTGGATTGGATAGGTTTTCAATGTGATGATACGAATTGTAAAACATTGGTCTTATCAAGTGGTTAAATCCAGTATCCAGTCCTACGAAAGTACAAGAAGTGGTCTGCTTGATGAGATTAGATTTGGCAATGAAGTAGCCAGCATTGCTTACCATGTATTTTCCCGGCTCAAATTCCAGGGTATAGTTTTTGCCTTGTTTAGCGCAAAAATCATTGAATGATTTACTAAACTTTTTTCCAAAGCTAGTGATATCGGTATGGAGGTCATCGGGCTTATATGCTACTTTAAACCCACTGCCAAAATCAATATGGGTGACGGTTTCAAACTTTTCTACAACGCTAAACACCAGCTCAGCAGCCTTGATAAAAATATCTGCATCCAAAATATCCGATCCCGTATGAACATGAACCCCCATCACGTTGATGTTTAGTTTTTTAACAATGCGTTCAATGTTGGGTACCTGATGTATTGAAATTCCAAATTTTGAGTCAATGTGACCTACGGAAATGTTCTGGTTGCCCCCCGCCATCAAATGCGGGTTAATCCGAATGTAGATGGGAATGTCAGGATGGTTGATTCCAAAATACTCCAGCGTATATAGGTTGTCAACGTTAATTTGAACGCCAAGCTCAATGGCCTGCTCGTATTCCTCCGTAGATATATTGTTTGGAGTAAACAGGATATCGTTGGCAGGATATCCGGCATGCAAGCCCAGATGAACCTCTTCAATGGAGACACAATCTAAGCCAGCACCTGCAGATTTGAAAAGCTTAAGAACAGATTGGTTGTTTAGCGCTTTGCAAGCATAGTGCACTTTAAGTTTATCTACTTTAAATGCTTTGACAAACTGTTTGTAGTTTTCAAGCATTTGATTAGCATCATAAACATAAAGAGGGGAGCCATATGACTCTGTGGCTTTCACCAAGTTTGCAAATTCCATTTTCAATTTTTAAATCGGTTAAACAAAAAAACCGAAGCGCTAACTCCGGTTTTGAAAAATCTTTGTGATTAAATATTATCAATAGCCGGATCTACGGAAGTCGTTTAGACTTCTTGTCTTCTTTCTTTTTGTTGGTCCAAATTGTGCTATCGAAAATCATGTGTCGCAAAAATAGGTTTTTTTTTGAATTGAGAAATGTCTTAGCTGTTACCAAATGTTCCACTTACACTTCCAGTGAGTGTTTGGCCTTGTCCAAATGGAACATCTCCAAATGTGACATTGTAGGTGCTCCCAGATCCTGTAATCGTAACTGTACCACCCACGAAGGACTCCTGGCTATCTTGACTAGATCCGTCAATGATGGTGATTGTTACGAAAACATACATGTCTTCGGTATTTGAACTAGTGATGTAAGACCCATCTCCTAGCTCGGAAGCTTCAATATTTATTGCAGTCATGGATATTACGATTGACGCACCTGAGGCAGAAGCACCATTTGCAGTTGCTGTCAATGTACCATCTGACATAAAAAATCTTCCTACGGCATTGCCAGCATCTTGCTCCAGTGTGAAAATACCATCACTTATGGTATACGATTGATCGTTAAAAGACACTGTCCCACTAAGGTTTGCCTCTATCGTTCCTCCATCATCATCGCCACATGAAGCGAATACAATGAGTGAGGCAATGGAAAAAAGGAGTATTAAATTTTTCATGGTATTAATTTTAGTTTGTTGAATTCTCTATTTAGCAAACGCTACAGCGCGTGTTTCCCTTATAACTGTGACTTTTATTTGTCCAGGATATTGCATGTCTTTCTCAATTTTCTGAGAAATATTGAATGAAAGATCACCTGCCTGCTTATCATCGACGTTTTCTGCATCTACCAACACACGAAGCTCTCGACCTGCCTGAATCGCATAACACTTATTGACTCCATCAAAGTTCAAGGCAATGCCTTCAAGATCTTTTAGACGCTTCAGGTACTGCTCCATGATTTCCCTTCTTGCTCCTGGACGTGATCCGGATATTGCATCGCAGGCCTGCACAATGGGTGAGATCATGGAAGTCATCTCTATTTCATCATGATGAGCACCAATCGCATTGCATACTTCTATATTCTCTTTGTATTTCTGGGCAAGTTCCATTCCGATGATTGCGTGTGGCTTTTCTGGTTCTTCCGGCCATACCTTACCAATGTCATGCAGCAGACCGGCTCTTTTTGCCAGCTTTGGATTTAATCCTAATTCTGAAGCAAGTGTCGCACATAGGTTAGCTACTTCTCTAGAATGTTGAAGGAGGTTTTGTCCGTACGATGAACGGAACCTCATCCGACCGATCATTTTAATCAATTCCGGGTGAAGTCCATGAATTCCAAGATCGATGACGGTGCGCTCACCTATCTCCACGATTTCATCTCCAATGTTCTTAGAAGTTTTATTAACGATTTCTTCTATGCGTGCGGGATGGATCCTGCCATCCTGAACAAGGCGATGAAGGGAAAGTCGGGCTATTTCCCTACGTACAGGATCAAAGCCAGAAATAATGATGGCCTCTGGAGTATCATCGACAATGATTTCCACACCTGTAGCCGCCTCAAGGGCACGTATGTTTCGGCCTTCACGTCCAATAATTTTACCTTTGATGTCATCACTTTCAATATTGAAGATGGAGACGGTGTTCTCGATCGCGTGCTCGGTAGCAGTTCGCTGAATTGCTTCAATCACAACTTTTTTCGCCTCTTTTGTTGCGGTCATTTTTGCTTCTTCCACGATCTCCTTTATGTGAGCAGAAGCACTTGTTCGTGCTTCGTCTTTCAGAGCTTCCATCAGCTGAGCCTTGGCATCTTCTGCTGGTAGGTTGGCGGCTTTCTCAAGTATAGCTACTTGTTGCTTTTGCATTTTTTCAAACTCATCCTTTCTTTGTCGAGCGATCTCCATTTGATTGGAGAGCGTCTCTTTTAGGTCATCCAGTTCGCCTTCTTTGCGCTTGGCTTGTTCGAATTGTTTGTTGAGATTGGCCTCTTTTTGCTTGAGCTTTTGTTCGTTTGTTATGATGATATTTTTTTTCCGTGCAGCCTCATCTTCAAATTCACTCTTCATTTTGAGTAGATTTTCCTTCGCTTCGTGAATCTTATCTTTCTTGATGCTCTCAGCAGTGACCTCTGCTTCCTTGATAATAAGTTTACTCTTCTCCTCAGCCTCAATTACCTTCTTGCCAGCATTTTTTCCTTGTAAAGCTCTATTGGCAAGAAAACCAATGATTAGACCCGCAATGGCTGCAATAATGACTATGATATTGGTGTCCATTTATGTATTTGATTTTCAAACACAGATAGTCAGAAGCCTATATCAAGGACGATATATGATATATCAGAATGCTAAATCGAATTGGCGATGAGCTGATTTAATTTAGAAATTTCATCAAGAGCAAAGTCATCTGATGCTTCAGACGTTTCTTCGCGCTTCAGTTTCTCTACCAGACAATCAAAAGCTACCATTGCTACCAAGTCTTGTGCATCATCGATACCAAATTGGTTTTGGTAATTTTTTATTTTCTCATTTAAAAGTTTCCCCGCTCTTCTAATTCGCTCCTCATCCTCCGCTTTCACTCTCATGGGATACTCCCTGTTCCCAATTCTGATTTTTATGGATAGTTCTGCCATTCGGTTTCTAGTTATTTTATTCTGCCAAATGGGCAATACATTTATCTATCTCCTTGATGTAGGTGTCTATCGTCTCTTTCAGCTGTGCTGAATCTCCATCACTAACTACCGTGCTATTTACTAGTTTATTTATTTTCATCTTATCCTGAAATGTATTCAAGTTAGCCTCTTGGCTCTCCATTTTTTCTTTCAGGGTGCCGTTTTCCTCCCTGGTGTGGCTTAATTCATCTTTCAGGCGCTTATTTTCTGTAAGCACAAGCTGAATTTTCCGCTCCAGATTTTGAAATTCACGATATAATTTTTCGCTAGGCATCTTATTTTCGTATCACAGCGCTGAGCTCTTTTTCATATAAACTCATCAGACTGTTCATACTTTTATCAATCTGTTTATCTGTTAAAGTTTTGAATTTATCTTGAAGAAAAAAACTAATTGCGTAAGCTTTTTTTCCTTTTTCTATTTTATCGCCCTCGTAGACACTGAAAAGGTTCATTCTGTTCAATAATTTCTTTTCTTGCTTGAACGCAAGTTGCTGGATATCAGCGTAAGAAATTTTCTTATCCAAAACCAGAGAAAGATCTCTTTTTACTTCAGGGTATTTTGGTATTGGCTCGTAAGCAATGTCAGATTTATAGAGGGAAACAATGGCGTTCCAATCAAGTTGTGAATGAAAAACGTCTTGTTTTATTCCATAAATGGAAAGAAGTTCTTTTTTCAATTTGCCAAGTATGCCTAGCGTCTTCCCTTCTTTCTTTATCACAACTCCGTACTCATACAGGGACTCTTTTTCAGATGGAACAATTTCAGTTTTTCTTATTCCGGCATATTTAAGCATCCCCATTACAGAGGTACTCAAGTCGTGAAAAGAATTTTTGCGGGGTTCGTCCAGCCAGTTGGCCTCCAGGTTGTTGCCCGTAAGGTAGAACGATAGCCATTCGGTCTCTTTATATCCATGAGTCTCTTTTTCATAAGAACGACCGAGTTCAAAAAACTTCAGGTTTGGATTCCGTCGGTTAATATTATAAGCCACGGATTCCAATGCCGTATAGGCAGGAGACGTTTTCATGATGGTCAACTCTTCGCTGGAAGGATTGAGCATTTCTATCGGCTCTCCACCCAGAGGGAATTTTTTGTAGTACCTGGGACTCGTTAATGAGTTGGTAAGAATCTCCGAAAACCCCCTGCCAGCCAGAAAGCGAGAAAGCTCTTCTTGAATTCTGTATGGCTCGTGTTCGTTAAACTCAGCTAAATAGTCTGCCGAAAATTCCTCATCCAATGCTACCTCATTGAATCCATAAATCCTCAGAACTTCTTCTACCAAGTCTGCTGGACGGGTGACATCACTTCGATATGCAGGAACGATTGCGCTAAATCCTGTTTCGGTTACGTCTTTAGTTTTAATGTCAAGCCAATTTAAGATTTCTGTGATGAGCTTGTGATCCAGCTCTTTCCCAATCAGCCAGTGGAAAGTCTTAAACTCAATTGCTATTTCTTTTTCCGCTATAGGATTTGGATAAATATCTACGATATCGGAGGCAATGTGCCCTCCTGCTAATTCTAAAATCAAAGATGCGCCCAATTGGACGGCTGGAATGGTCATTTCAGGGTCTGCTCCACGCTCATATCTGAATGAAGCATCGGTAGAAATTGTATGTCTTTGTGCCGTTGATCGAATCCCATCGGCATTCCAATAGGCACTTTCCAGGAAAATATCTGTAGTTGCAGCGGTCACGCCCGAGTTATGTCCGCCAAGCACTCCTGCCATACACATGCCTTTACCTTCACCATTGCAAACCATCAGGTCATCCTTACTTAGTTTTCTTTCTTTCCCTTCGAGTGTTGTGAATGGCGTGTTTTCCTTTAGTGTATCAACAATGATCTTATTTCCTTTGACGTGTGAAGCGTCATAGGCATGCATTGGTTGTCCAATGGAGTGAAGAACATAATTTGTAATATCTACTACATTATTGATTGGCTCGAGTCCGATTGACCTAAGTTTCCATTGCAACCAGTCTGGAGAGTCTTGCACTTTTATTCCTCTAATGGTAATGCCGGAAAAGCGAGGACATCTATCATGATCTTTCACCTCTACAGAGATCGGATCATCTATTTTGGTGTCAAAAGGTTTTGGTTGAGGAATGTTTAACTCTTTTCTGAAATAGGCTTTTAGATCTCTTGCAGATCCCATGTGTGAGGTTGCATCACCTCTGTTTGGAGTGAGGCCAATTTCGAATACATGATCTTCTCCCGTTTCAAAAAGAGCAATAGCTGGTGTGCCGTTAGCTTTATCTGTGTCGAGCACCATGATTCCATCATGATTAGTGCCTAGACTCAATTCATCTTCGGCGCAAATCATCCCCATAGAAACCTCACCTCTTATCTTAGCTTTCTTGATTTTGAATGGCTCACCATTGGTCGGATGAATCGTGGAATTTACGGTAGCTACCAATACTTTTTGACCTTTTTCAACATTCGGAGCCCCGCATACAATTTGTGATAACTCGTCTTCTCCTATGTCAACTTTAGTCACTTTTAATTTATCAGCATTAGGGTGCTGATCACAGGACATGACTTCACCAATAACGATGCCTTGTAACCCTCCGGGAACTTTCTCTACAGTTTCAATCCCTTCAACTTCAAGACCTGTTTGTGTTAGAATGTCACCCAGTTTTTCCGGGGTTTCATTAAAATCAATGTACTCTTTAAGCCAATTGTAAGATATTTTCATTTGGAGTCTCTCTTAAGGGGGCAAAAATAAAGAATCTACCTAGCTGCTATGCCTGATTCTTCGTCTAATACGGATAATTCTTTTCACCTGCCAGTATTGACACTTCCATTAAATTTTCTACTGGAGGCAGTGGGCAAGTGAAATCTTCAAAATAGGCACAATAGGGATTGTATGCTTTATTGAAATCGAGCGTGATCAAATCCGATTTACCAATGGAAACGTCAAGGTAGCGTCCTCCTCCATAAGTTGAATCACCACTCGTGCCATCACCAAATGCAAGCAGGTACTGATTGCCAAAGCCTAGAGCCTTTAATATCACGAGGGAGCAGGGCTGTTCTTGAATCTTAAAATTAACTTTTGCGAATTTTAGATAGGTAGTGGTAGTCCCATCGCTGTTGCCCAACACCGCTGTTTCCCTTTTGGAAAAACGGGACAGCTCAGCGCTTACTCTGTAATCTTTGTTAGGTTCAAAGAAAGAAACCTCTTTAAACGCTTGATTTTTTTCTACAAAAGGGCTGGCTTCTGAAGTCCGGAAAAAATCGTTCCGGTCTTCCCAAAATGAGAGAATCTCTTGCGTGTATTCTTCATCCGATGCTCCAGATCTAGTGATAGCGAAAACAATGACCGCCAAAGGGATTAGAATAAGCCAGGCTTTTTTCATATGAATCGTTTTGTGGCAAATGTAAAATTGAATTTTCGTTAGAGCATACTTTCATCCGCAAAGCTGAAAAATCCACGGTTAGTGATGATTAAATGATCCAATACGGTGATATCTAGCGTTCGTCCGGCATCTTTCAATCGTTTAGTCAAATGGATGTCTTCTTTGCTTGGTTTGAGGTTACCACTTGGATGATTATGAGCTAGAATAATTCCACTTGCTGTTTCTTCCAAAGCTCGTTTAAAGATAATCTTAGCATCAACCACAGTTCCAGATACTCCACCACGGCTTAGCATTTCTTTTTTAATTACTTCATTATTCTGTTTCAGTAGGATTAACCAAAATTCTTCATGATTGAGGTCCATCAAGTCCCCACGGAGCAGATCAAAGGCGGCGCCTGATGAAACTATCTTGGCTTTCTTTGCAGGCTCTGATTCTTTTCTTCGTCTTCCTATCTCGAGCGCAGCGACAATTGTAATGGCCTTAGCCTCACCTATTCCTTTGAATTTTTGTAGATCTTTCAAAGAAAGTCTTGCTAGGTTAGCTAAATCATTGCTGCACTGATTCAATATATGTTGCGAGAGTTCAACTGCTGTTTGCTTCTTATTTCCAGATCCGATGAGAATGGCGATTAGCTCTGCTTCTGATAAAGCAGTCTTTCCTTTTAGCACTAATTTTTCTCGAGGACGATCTTCCTCAGCCCAGCTCTTGATTGTTAGTCTTTCATTTTCCATCAATTATTGAATTAACTGAAAGCAGTAATTCTTGATGGTAAATTCAGGAGTAAGTTAATGAAATGGCAAAACCATTTGACTTGAAACAATGGGATTTTAACGAGAAGTAAAAACTATTGCAGCTTTAAAATAAAAAACCCTGCATAATTGCTTATGCAGGGTAAAAAAAAATTCTTTTAAAGCTTAAAGGCCAGCTACGTGTTTAGTCAATTGCGACTTCAGGTGACCAGCTTTGCTTTTGTGGATGATATTCTTCTTAGATAGTCTATCAACCATTGAGATTACTTGAGTAAGAAGCTCTTCACCAGCCTTCTTATCTGTCGTCTCTTTTAGTCTTTTGATGAACGTACGAGTCGTTTTGTGCTGATATCTATTTCTCAGTCTTTTCGCTTCGTTGCTTCTTATTCTCTTAAGTGCTGATTTATGGTTTGCCATAACGCTTTACTAGTATTCTAAAATTTTCGGACGGCAAAGATAGGAGTTTTCTATTGAAATGAAAAAGCTTTTTGAGAATAGAAAAATGATGTGATTATCATTTTTAGAAAGCGAATCTTTTATGCGGAGTAAAATGGTGTATTTACTAGATTTAATTTCATGAATGATTTTACCAGACCTCACAGAATTTCTTCTCTGAGCGAGTATACTAAAGCATATGACCAGAGTATTGCAGATCCGGAGGGTTTCTGGAGTGAAATTGCCGATTCTTTTACTTGGAAGAAGAAATGGGATCAAACTTTGAGATGGAATTTTTCCGGACCAGATGTGAAATGGTTTCTGAATGGCAAACTCAACATCACTGAGAATTTGCTCGACCGGCATTTAAATGAAAGAGGAGATGATATCGCAATTTTATGGGAACCCAATGACCCGAAGGAATCTAGTAAGTCGATTACCTATCAGGAACTTCATAAAAAAGTGTGTCAGTTTTCCAATGCAATGATTGCCAATGGCGTTTGCAAAGGGGATCGGGTCATTATATATATGCCCATGATTTTGGAAGCCACCGTGGCAATGTTGGCATGTGCGAGAGTGGGAGCGGTACATTCTGTGGTGTTTGCTGGCTTTTCCGCCAATGCCTTGGCAGATAGAATTAATGATTGTAAAGCAAAAATGGTGTTGACCTCTGACGGTAATTTCCGAGGAGCTAAAATCATAGATGTGAAAAGGGTTGTTGATGAAGCCCTGGCGAAGTGTGAATGTGTAGAGAAGGTAATTGTCTTCCAGCGCACCAAATCTGAAGTACACATGGAAGCCGGAAGAGATATCTGGTGGAATGATGCAATTAATGAAGTGTCCGAAAAACATGACGCGGAAGAAATGGATTCGGAAGACCTCTTGTTTATTTTATATACATCAGGCTCTACAGGAAAGCCTAAAGGCGTAGTGCATACGTGCGGAGGGTATATGGTCTATACGTATTATTCTTTCCTCAACGTCTTTCAGTATAGGCCAGGAGATATTTACTGGTGTACGGCTGATATAGGTTGGATAACTGGGCATTCTTACATTGTGTATGGGCCTTTACTTGCCGGTGCAACTACCATCATGTTTGAGGGAGTGCCTACCTATCCAGATGCTGGACGTTTTTGGGAGATTTGTGATAAGCATCAGGTAAATCAATTCTACACAGCTCCAACAGCCATTCGTGCCCTTCAATCTTACGGACTTGAACCAGTGAAAAAACACAAGCTGGATTCGCTTAGAGTTATTGGCTCAGTAGGAGAACCTATCAATGAGGAGGCATGGCACTGGTACCACGAACAGATTGGAAAGGGTAGATGCCCATTGGTAGATACCTGGTGGCAAACCGAGACGGGAGGGATCATGATTTCTGCACTAGCAGGTATTACCCCAAATAAGCCGGCACACGCCTCTCTACCACTTCCTGGGATTCAACCGATCATCGTGGATGCTGATGGGAATGAACAAGAAGGAAATAATGTGGAAGGAAATCTATGTGTGAAATTCCCATGGCCATCTATACTCAGAACTACTTACGGTGATCATGAACGATGTAGAACGACTTACTTCTCGGCGTACAAGAATATGTACTTCACAGGAGATGGAGCCAAGAGAGATCATGATGGCTACTTAAGGATTTTAGGAAGAGTTGATGATGTGATGAACATTTCAGGACATAGGATGGGGACGGCCGAGGTAGAAAACGCCATTGACGAACACCCCCAAGTTGTAGAATCTGCCGTTGTGGGATTCCCTCATGATATCAAAGGCCAGGGGATATATGCGTTTGTTATTGCTGAAGCAAATGGGATAGAGGAGGAGATTAGACAGACGGTAAGCAACATGATTGGACCAATTGCGAAACCGGATAAAATTCAGCTTGTTTCTGGATTACCTAAGACGCGTTCTGGGAAAATCATGCGAAGAATTTTAAGGAAAATTGCCAGTGGAGATACTTCAAATCTGGGAGATATTTCCACGCTCTTAAATCCTGAAGTAGTAGAGGAGATTATTAAAAAAGCTTCTTAGTTCTTAGAAAAAGAAGTAAGAAGCGTGTAACCGATCATATCTCCTTTTTGGTTGTAGCTCTCATTTTTTACCATACCTGTACCTTTGGCAAACCAGGAGGCAGAACTACTTTCAGTGGTTTTATTCATTCCCATTATTTTCATGGTGACGATAGATCTCTGAATGATTTTGAATGTCTCGAAAGACCCTGCTGGTGTATTTAGTGTTTCAGATTTCTCGACCTTCCGATCTACAATTTTCATATCCATTGTAATGTTCATGGCAGCTGCACCAGACATTTTGATGGTTACTGTTCCGGCACCGTCCTGTAAAGATTGCCCCACTTCTAGCCCATCTGGAATAGTAATAAAATCTCCTTTTACAGTAATCTCAGCCTCACCATATTGATTCAGCACCTCATCAGGAATGAAGTTGTTGAAATCCATTTTTATCACATTCCCTTCACAAATAATTTCGTATTCTCCGTCAGCAACTTCTTTGTCTTTTTTATCGAAAAAGACATTCTTAACTGAAGCAGTTGAGCCTTCCACGCTTAAAACCGAACTTATGGTTTTTCCCAGTGCTTTCCCTTTTTTATCATACGCTGTTTGTTCAAAACTCACTCCTTCTTCGAATGGAAAAAATGAGTCGCTACATTGGCCAAACAATGAAAGTGTGAAGATGGAAAGACTGATTGTCAAAAACTTTTTCATAAAGTGTGATTTTAAACGAAAGCAATTTACATAAACATTTTTAGCTGAAATAGGATAATTTTTTGATGTAATACAAAAAAAGCCCCACTCAAATGAGCAGGGCTTCCTAAATTAGAATTACACTTATTTATCTTAAGAACCACACATCTCGCATCCTTCTGGATCGTCCAGAGAGCATTGCATTGCAGCTTGTTGATCAAGTTGCGCCTGTGTCTGTGCTTGAGCCCCTACTACCGCCGGTTGAGCGGCTGTGGCTTCCTTTGGCTGTTCTTTCTTTTCTTTTGATACCGTAAACTTGATAGCGTCTGTTGCCGCCTTAGTTCTCAAGTAGTACATGCCGGTCTTCAACCCTTTTTTCCAAGCATAAAAATGCATAGAGGTCATCTTTCCGAAGTTGGCATCCTGAAGGTGGATGTTCAAACTTTGACTTTGACAGATATAAGCCCCTCTATCGGCAGACATATCGATGATTGCTTTCTGAGAAATTTCCCAAACAGTCTTGTATCGTTCTTTGATCTCATCTGGAATCTCAGCGATGTTTTGGATAGATCCGTTCTCCGCTTTGATTCTGTTCATCATGCGTTCATCCCATAAGCCAAGGTCGATAAGCTCACTCATTAAATGCTTGTTTGCTACAATGAATTCGCCTGAAAGTACTCGTCTTAAATATAGGTTCGAAGTATAAGGTTCGAAGCACTCATTGTTTCCAAGAATCTGAGAAGTGGAAGCTGTAGGCATTGGTGCAAGGAGGAGCGAGTTTCTAACGCCATTCTTCTTTACTTTCTGCTTAAGCTCAGTCCAATCCCATCTACCGGAATCTGGAGTCACGCCCCACATATCGAACTGGAAGACTCCTTTAGATACTGGAGATCCTTTGAATGTTTCATATGCCCCTTCTACTTCTGCTATTTCCATGGACGTCTCCATTGCCGCATAATAGATTGTCTCAAAAATCTCTTTGTTGAGCTTCTGAGCTTCCTCAGATTCAAATGCCATTTTCAGCAATAGGAAAGTATCTGCAAGACCTTGAACACCAATTCCAATCGGTCGATGCTTCATGTTAGAGTTTCTTGCTTCTGGAACAGGGTAGTAATTCACATCTATCACCTTGTTCAGGTTACGAGTCACCACTTTAGTTATTTCATATAATCTCTGATGATCAAACTTACCATCGATCACGAATCTCGAGAGTGCAATAGAAGCAAGGTTACAAACAGCCACTTCATCTTTGGAAGTGTACTCCATGATCTCAGTACATAAATTACTGGATCGGATCGTACCTAGATTCTTTTGATTTGACTTTTTGTTGGCTGCATCCTTATACAACATATAAGGAGTACCCGTTTCGATTTGTGATTCGAGAATTTCAAACCATAGATCTTGTGCTTTTATGGTTTTTCTGCCTTTTCCTTCTCGCTCGTATTTTTCATACAAAGCTTCAAACTCATCTCCATAAGCTTCGTAAAGCCCAGGACATTCGTCGGGTGACATGATGGTCCAATCACCATTATCTTCTACACGTTTCATGAAAAGATCTGGAATCCACAATGCGTAGAAAAGATCTCTTGCACGCATTTCCTCTTTACCGTGATTCTTTCTTAAATCAAGGAAGTCGAAGATATCAGCATGCCAAGGCTCTATGTAGATAGCAAAGCTTCCTTTTCGTTTCCCACCTCCTTGATCGACATATCGAGCAGTCATGTCAAAGTTTCGAAGCATTGGCACTATTCCATTGGAAGTACCATTGGTTCCTTTGATGTATGCTCCAGTTGCTCTTACATTATGAATGCTGAGTCCAATGCCACCAGCTGACTGAGAAATTTTCGCACATTGCTTGAGCGTATCGTAGATTCCATCGATGCTGTCATCCTGCATTGAGAGTAGGAAACAAGAAGAAAGCTGTGGCTTTGGTGTTCCTGCGTTGAATAAGGTAGGAGTAGCATGAGTGAACCACTTCTCAGACATTAAGTTGTATGTCTGAATGGCCGAGTCAATATCCTCACCATGAATACCGACAGAAACTCTCATCAGCATGTGTTGTGGGCGTTCCACAATTTTACCGTCAAGCTTCATTAGGTATGAACGCTCTAAAGTCTTATAGCCAAAGTAGTCGTAGTTGTAATCTCTGTTGTAATCAATCGCGTCATCTAGCTTTTTTGCATTGGATCGAATGATACCATATACTTCTTTTGAAAGAAGTGCGGCATTAGCGCCAGTTTTAGGATTGATGTACTCATACATTCTCTTCATTGTGTTTGAGAATGAAGTCTCAGTCACTTTATGAAGGTTGGAAATAGAAATACGAGCTGCGAGCTTGGCGAAATCTGGGTGACGAGTAGTCATGGTTGCAGAGGTTTCAGCTGCAAGGTTGTCTAGCTCAATGGTGGAGACACCATCGTACAAACCATCGATCACTTTTTTGGCAATCTCTACAGGCTTTACATAATCTGCATTTAAACTATAACACAGCTTCTCAATCCGAGCTGTGATTTTGTCAAATTTTACGGACTCTCGTCTTCCGTCTCTTTTTACTACTAACATAGGGCTATCGTGATAAGGTGATTACAATAAATTTTTTAAAAGTCTTCATCTAATGAAAATTTGGATTTCCCACTATCTCCATCCATAACGCCGGCTTTCTGATATTCTCCAACTCTTTTTTCAAAGAAATTCGTTTTTCCTTGTAGGGAAATCATTTCCATGAAGTCAAAAGGATTGGAAGAGTTATATATTTTGTCGCATCCGAGCTCGCCTAAAAGTCTATCAGCAACAAACTCGATGTACTGGCACATCAAATCTGAGTTCATTCCTATTAGTTTCACTGGGAGGGCATCGGTCACAAATTCTTTTTCGATGGCTACAGCATCTTGTATGATTTTCTGAACAGTATCTTTGGGTAGCTGATTTTTCACATGATCTGTGTACAAGAGACAAGCAAAGTCACAATGAAGACCTTCGTCTCTTGAGATGAGCTCATTGGAGAATGAAAGCCCGGGCATTAAGCCTCTTTTCTTTAACCAAAAGATGCTGCAGAAACTTCCAGAGAAAAATATACCTTCTACTGCAGCGAATGCAACTAGTCTTTCAGCAAATGATCCGTCATCTATCCACTGTAAAGCCCAGTCTGCCTTTTTCTTCACACAGTCCATTGTTTCAATGGCATTGAATAGGTAGTCTTTCTCTTTGGGATCTTTAACGTAGCTATCTATTAATAAGGAGTAAGTCTCGGAATGGATATTTTCTACAGCTATCTGAAAGCCATAGAAAAACTTAGCTTCTGTATACTGAACTTCAGCAACGAAATTTTCGGCGAGGTTTTCATTCACAATGCCATCACTAGCTGCAAAGAATGCGAGAACATGCTTGATGAAGTGTTTTTCATCATCAGTCATGGTGTTATTCCAGTCCTTCAGGTCTTGACTTAGGTCAATTTCTTCTGCAGTCCAAAAGCTAGCTTCTGCTTTTTTATAAAACTCCCAGATGTCATTATGTTGAATTGGAAAGAGAACAAAGCGATCTTTATTCTCCTTAAGGATAGGTTCTTCTACATGTGCTGCTACTTCGCTCATAATATTCTGTTAATTCAAATAGTTTTTAGTCTATTATATAACAATAAAACGTCCCTGAGCTCACTAAAATGAGTGTGCCTTTATGAAAACTTTTTAAGTCTTGGGATACAGCCCTAAGAGTGGTTTATTTTTCTCGGTGGCGTGTCTACAAATTTGTTGAAAACAGAGTGAAATTCCAAGCAGTTATTACGGGTGCGGAAGGTGCGATTTGGAAATTATTAATTTATGATAACGAGTTGTTTTTTAGCGTATTAACGTCCAATTACACAACCGTAACTTTGAGGAAAACACGCAGAAATGGGGGTAAAAAAAAGTTAAAAAAAAATAAAAAATATTTTAACTGCACTTTATATGCACTTCCTATTTGAATATTCATATTGAAAATATATCTTTGCAATCCTTTTTTCAAAAGAAGATAAAATGTACGCGATAGTAGACATTGCTGGGAAGCAGTATAAAGCAGAGAAAGACAAATTCCTTTACGCTCCATTGATGGACGGCAAGGAGGGTGCAAAAGTAGACTTTGATAAAGTACTACTAGTAGATAATGACGGCAAAGTAAAGGTAGGAGCACCTACAGTTAAGGGAGCCAAAGTATCTGCTAAGATTCTTGAGCATGTGAAAGACGATAAAGTGATCGTGTTCAAAAAGAAAAGAAGAAAAGGCTACAAGGTGAAAAATGGTCACCGTCAGCAATTTTCTAAAATTTTGATTGAAGACATTAAAGGATAAAATCTCATGGCACATAAGAAAGGTGTAGGTAGTTCTAAAAACGGAAGAGAGTCGGAAAGTAAACGACTTGGAGTAAAAATCTTCGGTGGACAGAAAGCAATAGCTGGGAATATCATCGTTCGTCAGAGGGGAACAAAACATCATCCTGGCGATAACGTGGGTCTTGGAAAAGATCATACATTATTCGCATTATCTGATGGTGTTGTGAAATTCCATAAAGGAAAGAAAGACAGATCTTACGTTAGCGTAGAGCCATCTGCGGAGTAAAATTTCAATTTACATTTTTTAGGAAAAGCTCAACTGTCAATTTTGACGGGAGGAAAAACTTTGCGTAAGCAATATTAGGTTAGGTTAGTTAGAGTATTGAAAAAAGGGGTTCCGTTTGGAACCCCTTACTCTTTTGCATCAACGTTGCTTATGCTTTCTCCTTATTCTTTTTGGGTCTTCCAGGAAGAACCGTGTCCGGTTTGAAACCGTTCTTGTACCTCTTCTTTCGAGTCTTCCAAACTTTGTAGTTGTTTTTGTTTCCAACTTCAAACTGCCACTTCATATGCTCCGAAGGAGTCATCCATTCCAGGTTCTCGAAATAATTGTTTCTCGGATTATTGTCATTGTGGATGATCATCGTTTTTTCCAGACTCTCTCTTTTCACAAAGACTTTTGCCGTCTCCTTGTGTGGATACACTGTTCGGCGTTTTCCGTTATCATCAATTAAATCTAAGAAATAACATTTGCAGATTTTATTCCATCGCTGGCGCATCAGCTTTCCTCGCAATTTCATATGCGTTTTACTGCCCTTGTGCCATACTTTCCTGCTTTTACTTCTTATTTTACCTCGGTTGGAAATTTCATAGTTCGAGAAACCATCGATTGGTCCCCAAGCTTCATCCTTTTTTTGATCTGCCATTTAGCTCGCTTTTTTTTGATTATTAAACAAGCTGATTCTTAATGAGTGTCAAATGTAATAATTTTTCGGATTATCAATTGATAATACAAGAACGTTATTTCTCGTATTTTTTTGGAGCGTACAAAAAACCAAAAGCTTCAGCGTCTTCTTTTGTGTGTTTTTCATGGTGTACGTAGTGTGCACGCATGATTCGCTTCATGTATTTACTTTTTGCTTTGAATGGAATTTTAATTCTTCTGTGTACGATGATATCGTGAAATATAAAATAGAACAAGCCGTAACAGAGAATTCCAATTCCTATATATAGCAACCACCAGAACTGTGGATAATTATTGTAGCCTACGTAGATAGTTAAGATGGATGGAATACTAAAAACCAAGGCGAAAAGATCGTTTCTTTCAAGCGCATGATCGTGCACTTTGTGGTGAGACCTATGCCAGCTCCATAAAAAACCATGCATGATATATTTATGTGTAAACCATGCAACACCTTCCATGAAAAAAAAGGTAGCAACGACAATAAGTATATTGATCAGTGTTGTCATAAATTTCTATTCTTAACAAAGGCAAATGTAGTCTTGTTTGCTATACAATAACATTCAGTTTGTGAAGAAAGTAACACTTGATTAGTAGCATCATTTTGTGAAAATTTGGAACACGGATTCGTTCTGACTTTACTTTCTCGGGAGATAATCGACTGATTTTCTTAAACAATACCGCATAGTATATATAGGCTAAATAAACTCCACCACGCACTCCCTTGGGTAATTCACGTATGCCGACAAGAGCTTTTTTAAATTCATCTCTGATGTCCGCTTCTATTTCCTTTTTTTCTCCGCTATTGAAATCCTCAAAATCTATCCCCGGGAAATAGACACGACCTCTTTCATCATAATCACTTTTAATGTCGCGAAGAAAATTTACCTTCTGAAAGGCAGAACCGAGATGCTTCGCAGAGGGAAGTAGCCTTTGATATTCTTTTTCTTCTCCACCGCAAAACACTTTCAAACACATGAGTCCAACGACTTCCGCACTGCCATATATGTACTTTTTGTAATCTGAATCAACGTAATCTTTTTTACTGAGATCCATCTCCATACTTACCAGAAAAGCTTCGATTAAATCATGATCGATTTTGTATTCATTCACCACATTTTGAAATGAGTGAAGAACAGGATTTAAGCTTATTTTTTCATCTATAGACCTATAAGTGTCTGCCTTGAATCGCAGAAGGAGTTCTCTTTTATCATGTGCATGAAAAGTGTCTACAATTTCATCGGCATATCTGACAAAACCATAGATGGCATAAATTGGATCATGGTATTTTTTATGCAGCGTGCGAATGCCTAAGGAGAAGGATGTGCTGTAAGTTTTCGTGATGAGCTTACTGCAATCAAATGCGGTTTGTGTATAGAGTTCTTCCATCAACTCTTAAAAATAGGAAAATCTTTTCCGATTTCTCTGGCAATAACTTCTCCTGAAATTAAGGAAGGCGGAACACCTGGACCAGGTACTGTTAATTGGCCTGTGTAGTACAGGTTTTTTAGACGTTTATTTTTTAGTGATGGCTTCAGAATTGCCGTTTGCCTTAAGGTATTGGCTAGTCCGTAGGCGTTTCCCTTGAATGAGTGATAGTCGTCTATGAATTCCTTATGTGCGTAACTCCTTTTGGTAATGATGTGGTCACGTATGCTTTCCCCGGTGAAAGTCTCAAGCTTATTCATAATCAATTGGAAATAGCGTTCTCTAGTTTCATCTGAATCTTCGATACCCGGTGCTACTGGTATAAGAACTACCAGGTTTTCTTTGCCCTTCGGAGCTACAGAGTCATCGGTTTTTGAGGTGGCTGAAACGTATAACAATGGTTTACTTGGCCACTGAGGATTGTCGTAGATCTCGCTGGCATGCAGTTTGAAATCTTCGTCAAAGAATAAGGTGTGGTGTTGAAGGTTGGGTAGCTCTTTATCTACGCCAATGTAAAAAAGAAGGGATGAAGGTGCCAGCACTCTAGAGTCCCAATATTTTTTGCTATAATTCTGAAATGAGGGGGGGAGTAGGTGTTGATCGATGTGATGATAATCCGCTCCGGCAACCACTATGTCACATTCATAAGTTTCACTTGATGTGTTTACGGATGAAACTTTATTTCCGCTAAATGAAAAATTGGTTACTTCTTCTCCAAGTTTGATGTTTACGCCTTGTTCGTTAGCTAATTTCACCATCCCCATTACCACTGAATTCATTCCTCCTTTGGGATACCATGTGCCTAAGGAAAGATCTGCATAATTCATTAAACTGTATAGTGCAGGGGTATTCTCGGACGTCGCTCCGAGAAACAGAATGGGAAACTCCATTAACTGAATGAGTCGCTCATCTTTAAAATGTTTCCTCACATGCTTGGCAATAGAGGTGAATACATCCATTTTGAACAGGCCTAGAAGTAGTTTTGCATCTATAAATTCAAGCAATGACCTGCTAGGCTTATATACAAGTTTTTTGACACCAACATCATATTTAAACTTTGCCTGCTTGAGAAAAGATTGAAGCTTTTTACTACTACCTGCTTCTATTTCTTCAAACAGTTTTTCTAAATCCGACATACTTGCCGGAATATCGATGGTATCATGTTTAAACTTGATCCGGTAGGATGGATTTAGCCGATCAAGCTGATAATAATCGCTTACACTTTTATCGAATGAGTTGAAAAATTTTTCAAATACATCAGGCATCCAATACCATGACGGCCCCATATCCCATGTAAAACCTTTATCACTATAGCTTCTGGCTCTACCGCCAGGTTGATCATTCTTTTCAAGAAGAGTAACCTGGTATCCCATTTTCGCTAAATGGCAGGAACAAGAAAGGCCGGAAAATCCGGCCCCTATGACTACTACTCTACTGTGTGAATTTTTAGTTGGCATATACTTTTAACCCTTTCTTTAGTTCATGCCTAGCTATGTGAATCCTATTCTTCACCGTTCCAATTGGAATGTTAAGCTTATCGGCTATTTCATGGTATTTGAAACCTCTAAAATAAAGGGTAAAGGGAACTTTGTACATGTCTTTCAAGCCTTCAATTGCTGCTTGGATGTCTTTCATTACAAAATCACCATGTGCTTTGTTTTCAATGATTGAGCTTGTCGAATTGATGAAGTGATTGTTGTCGGTGGTATCTATGAAGGTATTTCTTCGAACCATTCGCTGATAATTGGTGATAAAAGTATTTCGCATGATGGTATACATCCATGCTTTCAGGTTTGTGCCATCCTGAAACTTATCTCTATTTGAATACGCTTTGAATACGGTTTCTTGCAATAAATCATTTGCATCTTCCCCGTCTTTGGTGAGTTTTAGCGCATATGGTTTTAGTGAACTTGTGAGGTTTTCAATCTTGTAACCGAATTCTAAAGCTGTCATTTTGTTTAACGTTTAGTTCGAAATGTTAAACAAATGTAATCATTTTGTTTAACGAAACAAGTAAAAGATTAAACAAGATGGAGAATGTTTTTAAAAAACCGGTTTGAATGCTTAATTAAGCTGTTTTATGGTGAGTGTTTGTGTCAGTTCAATGAGATCATCGAACTGATTGAGAATGCTAACATTGGACGGAAATTCTAAATCTTGGCCAATAACACGACTACCAGTCACATAAACTTGACAGTTTTGAAATTTGCTACCCAGACGTTTGACAAACTTTGGCACTTCTTTGGATTCAGGTGCGGTTGTCATTGCTGTGATGATAAATTGAGGATTTAGCTTTAGGTATACTTCTTCAATTGCATCAATCGGTACAGTTTGTCCAAAGAAGATGGTTCTCACTCCTTTAGATCGAAGCAGAAAGTTGGCAAACAACAGACCTAATTCATGTAACTCACCTTCAGGTAGGAATAGGAGAAACAGTGGACCGCTATTGCTGGACTCTGCCTGATCTGTGGCAACAATTAGTTTTTGACGAACAAGATGTGTGATGAAATGTTCTTGTGCTGGATTGATTGAATTGGTCATCCATAATATCCCAATTTTATGCATGAAGGGATAAATGATTTCCATCATCGTCTTTTCAAATCCTAGCATATTGATACTTTCTTCCAAAAGGGAGCTGAATTCTTCCTCGTCTAGATCAATCATTGCAAGTGTCAAAGCACTAATTTGATCTTGATGCGATCGATTTTCAATGCTAATTTTTCGGACACCTTCTTCAAGCAAGTCCATTGGCATAGCTACAATCTTGCTAATCTTCATGCCATGATCCTTAAGCATGGCAATATTTAGTATGAGCTTTAGATCCACATCATTATAGAATCGGATATTGGTTTCCGTCCGCTGTGGAGAGAAAAGATCATAGCGCTGTTCCCATATACGTATCGTATGGGCTTTTATTCCTGAGAGGTGCTCAAGATCTTTTATGGAGTATACGCTCATAACCACATTAACAAGCTATTAAATTAATTGTTTGAAACCTCTGGAGGTTAATTTTTCGTTCCTTAATTTGCCAAACCTAATAAAGGACGAATGATTTTATATAATGTTACTGTCAACATAGACGATGATGTAGAGCAAGAATGGATTGAGTGGATGAAAGTCACTCACATTCCTGAGGTTATGGAAACTGGGTTCTTTACGGACCATCGAATGATGAAGATGCTTTCAGAAAGCCAGGATGATACCGGGTCTACTTATGCTATTCAGTATATGGCCGAGACTTTAGGACATCTCGAAACCTATTTAAATACGGTGGCTCCCAAGATTCAAAAAAAATCCATTATTAAATATGGGACTAAAATGGCAGCTTTTCGCACGGTACTAGAAGAGGTCTAAAAGTCGATATTGCAGTTGATCCACTCTTCATCAAAGTTGGTTTTATATTTTTTGTAGAAGTTGATAGCGGGCTCGTTCCAGTCAAGAACCTGCCACATCATGCCTGTACATTTGGTATTTTTAGCGATCTTAATGATTGCCTCAAAGAGTAGTTTGCCGGCTCCCACACCTCTCTTTGGCTCATTTACTATCAAATCTTCCAAATACATACGCTTACCTTTCCAGGTGGAATAGCGATAATAATATATGGCACTTCCTATAATATTCCCTTCTTCAACTGCAACGATAAATTCATAAATGGGATTTTGACCAAAGCCATCTTCCTCCATTTTTTCCACAGAGTTGATGACTTGATCAAGTCCATTTTCATAGACAGCAAGCTCTTTGATTAACTCAAAAACGGAACTAAGATCTTTTTTTTCTCCTTTTCTAATTTCTATCATGACTATTTAAATAAAAAACCCTCCCCCGTTACCGAAGGAGGGTAGAGTATCGATATACTAAAATTACATTTTTTTCTTGGCCAACTCTGGAATCACTCCCATGCTGTACCAGGCATATGAATACATGTCAGCACTCAATTCAATGCGCTTCTCTGTAGACATGCCAGCACCATGACCTGCTTTTGTCTCAATTCGAATCAACAATGGATTTGGATTGTCTTTATTTTTCTCCTGTAATGTCGCAGCATATTTAAATGAATGCGCAGGAACTACTCGATCGTCATGATCTGCGGTGGTCACCATCACTGCCGGATAGGTTGCATTCGGATCAATGTTATGTACTGGTGAATATGAGCGGAGGTAATTGAACATTTCCTCAGAATCTTCAGAAGTGCCGTAATCGGCAGCCCATGCTCGGCCAATGGTAAAGTTTTGGTATCGAAGCATGTCCATCACACCTACCATAGGGAACGCAACTTTTGCCAAATCCGGACGCATGTTTATGGTTGCTCCTACAAGAAGCCCGCCGTTAGATCCTCCTTGAAGCGCAAGGTACTCTGATGAAGTATAGCCTTCGCTGATGAGGTACTCTCCCGCCGCAATGAAATCGTCAAATACATTAATCTTTTGGAGTTTGGTTCCTGCCTTGTGCCACTCTTCTCCATATTCTCCACCACCTCTAATGTTAGGCATGGCAAAGACACCACCATTCTCTAACCAAACTAAGCGAGAGGTGCTGAAGGATGGCCTCAAACTGATATTGAACCCACCGTAAGAGTAAAGCCAAGTAGGGTTTTTTCCATCTAATTCAACTCCTTTTTTGTGTACGATGAACATTGGAACTTTGGTGCCATCCTTACTGGTATAGAAGATTTGCTTCGTTTCGTATTCATCTGGATTGAAATCCAACTCAGGTCTTCTATGAAGTTCTGATTCACCTGAAGAAATATCATATTTGTAGACAGAAGAAGGAACAGTAAATGAGGTAAAGGTGTAGAAGAGCTCTGTAGCATCAGCTGAGCCTCCAAAACCTCGTGCAGTGCCAATGCCTGGTAGCTCCACATCACGTATGAGACTGCCTTTGTAGTCATACTGCTTGATAGCTGTCTTAGCATCAATCAAATAAGAAGTAAAGATGGTACCACCAGCAGTTCCTGCATTCATTACATTTTCAGACTCAGGGATCATGTCTACCCAATTGTCAGGTGCTGGGTTGGCGTAATTCACTCGTACAATTCGGTTGTTGGGTGCATTTAAATTGGTATGAATGATCAAGTCATCACCATCATTGCCAACAATGTAATGATCATTTTCAAAGCCTGTAACAATCGCGGTAAAGTCGTTATTCGGATCAGAAAGATCCTTCACATACAATTCATTGCCACTTGTGCCTGTATACGAGTAGATGAACAAGAATCGCTCATCCTCACTTACACCAGCGCCAAATCTGTTTTCTGGATTGCTTGGGTTGGCATATACCAGCTGGTCTTCAGTTTGATCCGTGCCCACTTTGTGATAATAGATTTTGCCATACTGGTTGGTTGCTGATAGCTCATCGCCTTCTTTTGGTTCGTCAAACCCTTGATAGTAAAATCCATCTTTGTACCAACTCATTCCAGAAAACTTAATCCAGTTGATTTCATCTCCCAACAGTGCTTTACTTTCAGTATCCATGATATAGGCTGTCCGCCAATCCGAACCACCTACTGATATATTGTATGCGGCATATTTGTAATCATCAGAAAAGCTTAAACCACCAAGTGCTGTGGTGCCATCTTCGGAAAAGGAATTTGGATCAAGAAATACTTCTGGTTCTCCATCGAAGTTCTTTACTCGATAAAGAATCGATTGATTTTGCAGTCCGTCATTTTTATAGAAATAATAGTAATCACCTCGTTTAAACGGAGCACTTATTTTTTCGTAATCTTCCAGCGCAGTTAGTCGGGCTTTTACTTCATCTCTGAAATCAATATTGCTCAGGTAAGAGTTTGTGACTTGATTTTGAGATTTTACCCACTCGGCTGTTTCATCGGAGGTGTCATCTTCCAACCATCGGTAGGGGTCTGGCACTTCATTTTCGAAGTAGACATCTACAGTGTCCCCCTTTTTTGCTGCCGGATAGTTCAGATTTGCCGCACTTTGTTCTTGAGTTTGGCAGGACCATAGTAGAATTATGGATAAAGGAAAGATTAGTTTCTTCATAGCTTACGATTTTTATAAGCTATGAAGATAATGAGTGCAAAGTGAAATCACCAAGGACTTTACATCAGAGGTATTAGCTCTTTCGGATTTCCTGGAAACCCAGGTAAGGATGCAATACTTCTGGCATTTTAATATGATCAACGTGTTGGTTGTTTTCAAGAATAGCGGCCATGATTCGAGGAATAGCCAAAGCGCTTCCATTTAACGTATGTGCTAATTCTTTTTTTCCGTCGCTGTTTTTAATTCGGAGCTTTAGCCTGTTTGCCTGGAATGCCTCAAAGTTTGACACTGAACTGACCTCTAGCCATTTTTCTTGAGCGGCTGAATAAACCTCGAAATCATAGGTGATTACCGAAGTGAAACCAAGGTCACCTGCACATAGTTTCAGAATTCGATACGGTAAGCCTAACGATTTAATCAGATCTTCTACATGGCCAACCATTCTATCCAATGCCTCATATGACTTTGAAGGCTTGACTACCTGTACTATTTCGACCTTGTCGAATTGGTGTAATCTATTTAATCCGCGCACATGAGAACCCCATGAACCTGCTTCCCTTCTAAAGCAAGGTGTATGCCCGGTGTGCTTAATGGGGAGTTGTTCTTCCTTTAAAATTGTATCGCGATACATGTTGGTGATCGGCACTTCAGCTGTTGGTATTAGGTATAAATCATTCGCTTCCATGTGATACATCTGCCCTTCCTTGTCAGGGAGCTGTCCAGTGCCTAGCCCAGATGCCTCATTGATAACTACCGGTGGCTGTACTTCTTCATATCCAGCTTCAGAAGCTTTGTCAAGAAAGTAGTTGACCATACCTCTGACCAGTCGTGCACCTTGTTTCTTGTAGAATGGAAACCCGGCACCAGTTACCTTATTCCCAGTTTCAAAATCCACAATATCATATTCTTCAATCAAATCCCAATGAGGTTTATTATTGGTACCCAAATCAGGAATGCCATCATCAACTACTTTTATGACTTCATTGTCTTCATCGGTTTTTCCGGCAGGGACGGATTCATGCGGAATATTTGGGATATTATACAGGCTATTCGTTAGTGAATTTTCGACTATGTTGAGCTCCTCGCTTAGATTTTTGCTTTTTTGTTTTAAATCTGAGGTCTTTGCTTTGGCCGCTTCAGCTTCATCTTTTTTCCCTTGCTGAAATAATTGTCCTATTTCTTTGGCTAGTTTATTTGATTCGTGAAGGACTTCATCGAGTTCACCTTGAAGCTTTTTCCTTTGACCATCAAGGGCTAAAACATCCTTAAGAAGGCTTTCTGCTTGTTCCAGCCCTCTTTTTTTTAGCCCATTCGTATATCTTTCAAACTCTTTTTCTATCGTTGAAACCTGCAGCATGAATGTCAAATTTTATTCGTCCGCAAAGAAAAATGATTTTAGGTTGAAATTGTGCTTCAAATTGTAATTAGTAAAATTTTAGTTGCTATTTGTGAAATAGTGGGGGATGGTCTATCATTGCGATGCAATCCACGAAAAACTCATCCGGGTTTTTATGCTTGACAAAGCAAAAACGAGCGATTACCAAATTATTCTTAGGAATCATTTACTATAAAAATTTGAAACCCTTTTTTACACACAGTTATGTACACACTAGATGATCTTAGTGTCATGTTGCTATCCGAATTGAAAGAGATAGCAGAGAAACTAGGAATTAAGAACCACAAAAAACTTGCAAAGCAAGATCTTATCTACGCTATTCTTGATCAACAAGCAAGCATGCCGGAAGGCGAAATCAAAAAGATTAAAAATGAAGCATTGGGAGTAGCACCTGCTGAAGAGCCTAAAGAAAAGGTCGAGAAGAAACCTCGAGCAAAAAAAGAAGCTCCTAAAAAAGATAAACCTGAGGGAGAGAATAAAGAAGACAAGAAGGATCAGTCTGACAAGAAAGAACACGCAGAGAAAAAGCGTCATGACGATAAAAGATCAGAAGACAAGCCAGAGAAGAAAGATGGCGACAATAAAGAGCGTCAAGAAAGAGATAGCCAGCGAGCTGAACGAGAAGCAGAGCGTCTGGAAAAAAGAAAAAAGAAAGAAGCTTACAACGAAGAAATTAAAGAATTTGATGGTGTAATCGAGAATGAAGGAGTACTTGAAATCATGCAAGATGGTTATGGGTTTCTTCGATCTAGCGATTATCACTATCTAGCCAGTCCGGATGATATCTATGTTTCACCGTCGCAGATCAAACTTTTCGGTTTGAAAACGGGAGATACGGTGAAGGGACAAATACGACCTCCGAAAGATGGAGAAAAGTATTTTGCTCTTTTGAAGGTTGAAACTGTAAATGGCAAGACCACTGAAGAGGTGAGGGATCGAGTTGCATTTGAATACTTAACTCCCCTTTTCCCACAAGAAAAATTAAGCCTCAGCACAAAGGCGGATAATTACTCCACCAGAATTCTTGACCTTTTCTCTCCAATTGGGAAAGGACAAAGGGGAATGATTGTAGCACAACCTAAAACGGGAAAAACCGTGCTGCTTAAGAATGTAGCAAATGCGATTGCTGAGAATCATCCAGAATGCTACCTTATGGTACTTCTGATTGATGAAAGACCAGAAGAAGTAACGGATATGGCTCGTTCAGTAAAAGGAGAAGTAATTGCTTCGACTTTTGACGAACAGGCAGATAAGCATGTGAAAGTGTCCAACATGGTGCTTGAGAAAGCAAAACGGATGGTTGAGTGTGGCCATGACGTGGTGATTCTTCTAGACTCAATTACACGTCTGGCAAGGGCACATAATACGGTAGTGCCTTCCTCTGGAAAGATACTTTCGGGAGGGGTAGATGCCAATGCACTTCACAAGCCTAAGAGATTTTTTGGAGCCGCAAGAAATGTGGAAAATGGAGGGTCTTTGACGATCATCGCTACCGCACTTATTGAAACAGGTTCGAAAATGGATGAGGTAATCTTTGAGGAATTCAAAGGAACTGGTAACATGGAACTTCAATTGGATAGAAAACTTTCCAATAAACGAGTTTACCCAGCCATTGATGTTCCTGCATCTGGTACTCGTAGGGAAGATCTATTGATGGATCCGGAAGAACTTAAACGAGTATGGATACTTCGTAAGTTTATGTCAGACATGAATAGTAACGAAGCAATGGAGTTCTTGCTAAGCAAAATGAAAGGCACAACTAACAACGATGAGTTTTTGGTGAGCATGAATGGGTAACATCACTTAACAAATTATTCAAAGCCAGACTTAGGGGTCTGGCTTTTTTTTTGTGCCGTTGAGATAAGGACATAATTATTATAGAAAGTTAAATCTCAATTTGTATGAAAAAATTGCTTTTTGCATCCATGTGTATTCTTATCGTTTTGAGTAGTTGTCAAGATGAGAATGAAGAACAGTCTGTAGAGCTTACTCCGGACGAGGCTAGAGAGCTAGTGGAAAACACAGGAACACAACTGTCAGGTGATGTAGTGTCATTGGTAGAGTCAGGAGGAGTTAAAGAATTAATGCACATTGCAAACCTTCTGTCAGAAAATGATGTGGTTATTGGCGGAAGGAAAAGCCAAAAAAACTGGACTAAAGAGCGTCTTGAAATCATTGTTAAATACTTTGTAGATGGGCCTTCGGCTAGAGCAGGATCGGATGCTCCAACAACGCTAGAGGAAATCAAGGGGCTCTATACATGGAATTTTGAATTGCAGGATTTTGATTTTGAAGAGTCGGAATTTTTCATTGTAGTGTTTCCAACAGAAGGCTCTCAAGTTAATGACGCAGAGTTTAGGATAACCACTCTGGAATATGTAACAATTACTGAGATGGATGGAGGCGTACTGATATCTGAGCTTACAGCTCCAAGTGAAATAAATGCCTTTTTAAAGGTGGATGATGTTACATTAGTTGAACTCGATTATACCGTGAATTGGGTGAGCTCTGGCTTCCCAGAGAAAGCCAATGTGACACTGTTCATTCACCCGTTTGGATTCTCAATCAATTTTGATGACACCTTCCCTACAACGGCTAGTTTACTTGCTTCAATTTCAATTGACAATGAGAATATCATAGGAATTGATTTGGATGTAACATATGAGAATGAAAGCAAAGAAAATCCAAACGCCATTGAAGGTAATGTGCAGTATAGAGGACTAAAAATTGAAGGGAATGTAGATTTAACAAAAATTGGTGAAGATGGTGATCCGAATGATTTTGTCAATCTAACCTTGATTTCTGAAGAAAATGCAGTTGGTGACATTGTTTTTGTCTTAACAGAAGATGAAGATGGCTTCAAAGAGTATCTTCCATATGTACAGCATTCAGATGGGACTCAACAAAACCTTGAGGACATTCTGGCTCCAGTATTAGAAGAAATAGAAAGCTTATTCGCAGAGTTTGAATGAGCGAATATCAGCATTTTAAAAGCGTTCCTGATTTACCAGGAACGCTTTTTATTTTCCATCTATATAGCCTTGTAGGTAATTGTATTTCTCAGTCAATTCTCCCTGATTATTGGAAATGGTTGCCCTTTGAATAATACCTTGTTCATCACTTCCAAGTAGATGAGGAATGACGTTATCTATCAGTTCATTTCCGAAACTCTCTGACGCATCGCGTGGCAACTCGCAAGGTAAGTTGTCTACAGCCATGACTGTAATATTGCCTTCATCAGTTAAAGGTTGCTCCACCACATCATCACTTGGGTTGTAATCATAGATCGGATCATCTATTGTACTCGGTTTCTTTGTGGAAGGTATAGACCCCTCGATATCGCATGTTATGTCAGCGATTATTCGCACATCAAAATCGTCTCTAATGATATCCTCGCGTTGGAAAAGTACCGGGGCGGCAGGATCCCAGAATGCACAGGCAATTAGCACATCTGTTACTTTCGCATATTTTAGAAAATCACCTTCGTAATGTTCAGGATTCGCATAAAACTCATTTCTATGGAATTCTTTACCATCTTTTCGCTTATTATAATCTCTCGAATTCAATTGAGTAAATACCGGCTCTTCAAAACGTTGGCTTAGAAAATCATGCGGTGTAACTTGATTGATTCCAGCTCCTAACAATACCTCCATAGCTCCCTTCGTCACTCTTCCCCCACCAGTTAGGGCTATTTTGATGTTGGGTAGATTAATTTTCTCATACTCTTTTTTTAGATCAGCGTAATCGAAACATTCATTTGCCCTTTTCAAATGAAAAAGATTATACCTCTTTCCGTAGGTCCAAAGAGCGTTGTATGCGCCCACAATTCCTGCCCATCGTCCAAAAGCAATCACACGATTACCGTTTTCATTGGTTAGTGTTTCCCAATCAACCAGTCGAATTTTTTTGGAAAGAATCGATCTCAGTAAATCGCGATTATATTCTTGCTTTTTGATTGTATGAGAGAAAAAGAAATGAGTCTTATTGGGGATTAATTTGTCTATGGGTACTTCTTTCACACCTAGAATGATGTCACAGTCTTCGATGGAATCCACAATAGAAAGACCCACGTTTCGGTAGTCATCGTCAGAGAAGCATCTAACATCACTGGATTGAACCAGCACTTCTACATCAAAATTTTCTTTGATGTGTTTTGCTTGATGTGGAGTGAGTGGTACTCGTCTGTCTATAGGAACTTTCCCCTCTTTGATAATGCCGATTTTTGTCATTTCGCCTTGTTTAGATGCTTGCGAAATTAGTCAATCGACTTTGAGGTTTAAAAAAGGTTGCTAGTCTTTCTTCAAATCATCAAGATCATCTCTGTCCTTGAGCTTTTTATCTTCGACATTCTTGTTGAGAAACTTGTTGAGCTCTTCAATTGGCATGCTTGATGAAATCTCTCCAAAAGAATCAACTTTTAGTTCTAGCCCATCCAAATCTTTATGTACTCTTGCTTTTTCCTTCTTGCTCATAATACTATGCTTTATTCATTAACGCATTGATCGAAGATTTGATTCGGGTTGCAGCAGACTTGCCACCAAGAATTTCAATTATTGTCATCAAATCGGGCCCTGATCCTTCTCCGGTCAGCACAACTCTCAGCGTTTGCATGAACTGTCCAGGTTTATATCCAGCAGCTTCTAACGTATCCCAAAAAAGACTTTTGACTGATTCTGCGCTTATGTTCTCATGTAATTGTAGCTTCTCCGCAAAAAGTGAAAGAGCTTTTGGTGTTTCTTCACTCCACTTTTTGTTTATCACTTTCTCATCAAAAGAGGTAGGGGCTGAGAAAATGGTTAATCCACCGTCCGCAAATTCCGCTGGAAAAGTAACACGTTCTTTGAGTAGATCAATGATTTGTATTGCTGTTTCCGGGGAGCAATCTATGTCATACTTTTCTTTAAAATTCTGGATAACTTTTTCAGAGAAAAGAGCGGAATTGGTAGATCTGATGTATTGCTGATTGAACCATTTCGCTTTCTCAAAATCAAATTTGGTACCCGCCTTATTGATTCGCGTATCTGAAAACTCATTTACCAATTCACTAAGTGTGAATATTTCTTGTTCAGTACCAGGATTCCAACCCAGGAATGCCAGGAAATTGATTAGTGCTTCAGGTAAAAAACCGATTTCTTTAAAGCCCTGTGATATTTCATTGGATTCTGAATCTTTCCAATTCATTGGGAAGATGGGAAACCCTGCCTTATCGGCGGCTCTTTTGCTCAGTTTACCATTGCCGTCAGGTTTCAAAATGAGTGGGAGGTGCGCAAACTGTGGCATTTCTTCTTCCCATCCTAAAAATTGATAAAGAAGTACATGCAATGGCGCAGAAGGAAGCCATTCTTCGCCTCTGATAACATGAGTGATTTTCATAAGATGATCATCAACGATGTTGGCAAGATGGTACGTTGGCATTCCATCTGATTTCATCAATACCTTGTCATCTAATACTTCGGTGTGGACCATTACCCATCCACGCACCATGTCCTTTAGCCTTACTTCTTCTTTCTTAGGGATTTTGATTCTGATTACATAGGGATCACCATTTGCTATTCTTCGTTTAACCTCTTCTTCCGAAAGGGTAAGTGAATTTTGCATGGTTGTTCGAGTAATTGTATCATACTGAGGATTTACAACTCTGGATTCCTTGAGTCGTTCGCGCATTGCTTCAAGCTCCTCCGGAGTGTCAAAAGCGTAATATGCATTTCCCTCAGCCAGGAGTTTGTCAGCGTATTGGCGATAGATTTCTTTTCTTTCAGATTGTCTGTAAGGCCCAAAATCACCACCTTGATCTGGACCTTCATCCGGTGAAATCCCACACCAATTCAAGGTTTTTTTGATATACTCTTCTGCGCCTTCTACAAATCGAGCTTGGTCTGTATCTTCAATTCGAAGAATAAACTTTCCATTATTCTTTTTTGCAAATAAGTAATTGAATAGGGCGGTTCTTACGCCACCGATGTGAAGACCTCCTGTTGGACTCGGTGCAAATCTTACTCTTACGTTTTCCATCTATGCCTTTATTGGAGCGCAAAAATAAGGATCACACAATGGAAAGCTAAGATTTGTTGGTCTATTCTTAGAAAGTAGCGATGCAGGATATTTCAACATTTACTCCTTTGGGGAGTCCGCTAACTTCTACTGTCTCTCTCGCTGGAGGAGTTTCTTGAAAATATTTGCCGTAGACAGCATTAATTCGTGCGAAATTATCCATGCTGGAAACAAAAATGGAACACTTTAATACATCCTGAAATGAAAGTCCAGCTTCTTTTAGAATGAAACCTAAATTTTTCATGACCTGCTCAGTCTCTTCTTCGATTGAACCCTCAACCAGGGTGCCATTTTCTTGGTTGATGGGAATCTGTCCAGATACATAAAGCGTGTTTCCTGATTTGACAGCCTGCGAATATGGCCCAATTGGGGCAGGAGCTTTTGACGCGTTGATGATTTCTTTCATGTCTACAATTTATTCTACAGTTACCGACTTTGCCAAATTTCTTGGCTGATCTACATTGGCTCCTCTCATCACTGCAATATGATAACTGAGCAATTGTAATGGAATAACTGATACTAAAGGCATTAAAGATTCATGTGTTGCTGGAACCTCTATTGTAAAGTCCGCCATTGAAGGAATCAGCGTATCGCCTTCAGTTACAACAGCGATAACAACACCCTTCCTAGCCTTTACTTCTTGAATATTAGATACAATTTTATCGTAGCTGCTATCACGTGTAGCTATAACCACCACTGGCATGTCTTCATCAATTAAAGCAATTGGGCCGTGTTTCATTTCTGCAGCAGGGTACCCCTCAGCGTGTATATAGGATATCTCTTTTAGTTTTAAAGCTCCTTCTAAAGCCACCGGAAAGTTATATCCCCTCCCGAGGTATAAAAAATTCCGTGCATCCTTGAACATCTCGGAGATATGTTCAATTTTATCATTCGATTTTAGTGCTTTTTCTACCTTATCAGGAATGAGACTTAATTCAGTTAAACGTTCTCGGAATTTATTCTGCGTTATTGTTCCCTTATTGAAAGCGGCTTTTAACGCAATCATATAAAGTACTGTTAGCTGAGCGGTAAATGCCTTGGTCGAAGCAACTCCAATCTCAGGACCTGCATGGAGGTAGGCTCCTTCGTGTGAGATGCGCGAGATGGACGAGCCAACCGTGTTAACAACTCCTAGAACTATGGCGCCTTTGGCTTTAGCCAATTCAATTGCAGCAAGCGTATCAGCGGTTTCCCCTGATTGGGATATTGCGATGACTATATCTCCTTCCTTAATTACCGGGTTTCTATATCGGAATTCCGAAGCGTACTCAACTTCCACAGGAATTCTGCATAGATCTTCAAAAACGTATTCTGCTACCAGGCCTGCATGCCACGAAGTTCCGCAGGCAATTATGATAATTCTTTCAGCATTTTCTAGAGCTTTTGCGTAATTTCTGATTCCTCCAAGCACTAGTTCTCCTCTTTCGAGATTGAGCCTTCCTCTCATGCAATCTGCAATAGATATTGGTTGCTCAAAAATTTCTTTATGCATAAAATGCTCATGCCCACCCTTTTCAATGGCTTCAAGTTCAAGTTCAAGGGTCTGGATATAGGGTGTTTGAGGAATGTCCTTCGCGTCTTTTATTAAATACTCGCCATCCTCCATAACAACAATTTCCTCATCTTTCAGGTAGATCACCTCATTGGTATATTCAATAATGGGAGTTGCATCTGAGGCTAAGAAGAATTCGCCCTTGCCTAAACCTAGAACTAGTGGGCTGCCTTTTCGAGCCGCAACAAGTTTGTTTGGCGTTTCTTTTGAAATAATGGCAATTGCATATGCGCCAACGACTTTTGACAACGCGACTCTAAGTGCATCTTCGAGTGAGAGGTCTTCATTTTTCTGGATGTCTTCTATGAAATTGACAAAAACTTCAGTATCAGTTTGGCTTTTAAATGTGTATCCTTTTTTTAGAAGGTCTTCTTTCAAAGCGCCATAGTTTTCAATAATTCCGTTATGAATTAGTGCCAATTCTCCACTATTGGATAAATGGGGATGAGCATTTGCGTCATTTGGCTCTCCATGAGTTGCCCATCGTGTATGCCCTATGCCAATCGTACTTCCAAAGGCTTTGTCAGAAGTGATTTTTTCTAAATCTTGGACTTTACCTTTTTTTTTGAAAACGGCAATTTCGTCATTTTCCACTACGGCAATGCCTGCACTGTCATAACCTCTATATTCGAGCCTTTTAAGTCCATTAATAAGAATTGGATAAGAGGATTTATCACCTAAATAGCCTACAATTCCACACATAAATTGGTATTTTTTTTATGTTAACGCTCTACTTCAGTATAATAAATTCTTAATTTAATTCCATCTTGTTTAAAGATCGAACGCTGAAGATTTAAACCTGAAGTGGCAATTGTTACAAGGTCGTCAATTGGAATAAGATTTTCACCACTAGGGTTTTGAAAAACTAAGCTGTCGTTTTCTAAATATTCCGAATAGAATATTTGGTAAAATAGAGTTGAAGAAGAAAGTAGCTTGCTTTTGTCATCGCTTAAGATACTGATAGCTGGAGCTGATTGGTTATTCAGGTATCCATTGTCTGTCATCACAATATTCCCAAAAGGATTGCTGGCGATTGCTGGACCGAAAATACTTCCATCCGATTTTCGAAAGAAACTCATGAAGTTGGCCAGTGTGTCTCGATCAACTTCTGATTCAAACTCAAATTCAAGCGTAGCATTGTTAATCAATATGTTTCTGTTTTGATCGAAAAAATCTTCTAAGCTGGTTATTGAAATGGCTGTATTTATTCCAGCGAGAGGATCCATGACAGTTTTGCCATCAGGTAAGTCAAAGTCTTCAAATTCCACAATTCCATCAAAACTGGATCCAGATCGATCCCGATCTAAATACGTGTATTTTTTCCCATTAAATTGAAAAAAAGTGAGATAGGTAGTGTCATTGTTATCAATGGGGGACGAGTAAACAATCATCCGGGTGGTATCGCTTGTAAGACTCAAGGAAAGTATGCTTTCTGAAGATCCTCCTGGGATAAGTCCTAAGGATTTGAAAGTAGTTGTGGCGATAGATTTAGTCGAGTCACCTGCTATATCACTAATTTGATCAAAGAAAGTTTGAGCGTAGACACCATTTAACTTAAAGCTGTGAAGTGTGTCCTTGAGCGGGTCAATGATTTGGCTATATGATCCGATTTGAGTAGCAGTAGTTTGTTTTAAACGGGATAAATAAATGGCGCTATTTTCCAGGCTGTCCTGCAATTCATAAAGTGAAAACTCTTGAAAAACGCTACCGCTTTGGGGTATAATCGCATTAGATTCGAACATTACAACTATTGAATCAAGCTTAAGCGTGTCTTCCGGGTTAGGCTCTGAGCTAGTTGCTCTTTTTCTAGCTAGAGGTCCTTCCTCATAAAATATGTTGAAATAGCCTTCTGCAGAAATTGCTCCTGTAACGGTGTTTGAATAATTTCCAACAAGAACGGTAGTCTCACTATCAGTCCTCAAGCTATCAATGTAGATGCTGGTGGCTGGCAGTGTGAATTCTTGAAAATTCACGTTTGCATCCGAGCCAAGATCATATTGAATCCCAAGGTCATCGCCGGTTTGACAACCGAAAAAAACCGGGATTAAAATCATTAATCCCGGTTTCATTATATTTTTTAATGAGAATTTCTTAGCCAATAAGTTCATTGTATAAATTGTAGTAAGACTCCTCAAAATTTTCATCTTTTTCTATCGTATCCGTTTTCTTGTCTCCTAAATCTGCTATCAGCTTTTTGAAGCTATCGGTGTTTTCCTCTTTTGCATTGATTACTGCATCCGCATATTGCATGCCAAGCTTAACAAACCCATCGTAATCTGCGGTTTTTAACGGATCCAGCATTTGGTCGTCAATATCGATCATTTTTACTTTCTCTAACAAGTCTTCTCCAAATTTGTGCTGAAAACGATTGTTATAAATTGTGAAAACTGTCTTAGAGTCCTTATAGATAGGGTCATTTTTATACGTAGTTTTCGTATAAAGCGGTATCAAGCTGGTCATCCAATCATTGCAATGAATGATATCTGGTGACCACCCTAATTTTTTCACAGTTTCTAGAACACCCTTGCAGAAAAAGATTGCTCTTTCGTCGTTGTCTTCAAAGAAGTTGTCTTCCTTGTCGAAGAAAACCGACTTTCTATAAAAGTAATCTTCATTATCTATGAAATAGACTTGAAGTTTAGCATTAGGAATGGATGCCACCTTAATAACCAGCGGCTTTTCTTCATCACCTACTGCGATATTGATGCCTGAAAGCCTCACTACTTCATGTAGGCGATTTTTTCTTTCGTTAATAAGACCAAACCTTGGAACTAAAATCCTAATTTCCATTCCCCTTTCTTGCATTGCCTGAGGAAGCCTTCTCACAAACTCCGCTACTTCTGTGGTTTTGAGAAATGGGTTTATCTCACTTGCCACATAGAGGATTCTAATGTTTTCCATAAGTGCTTTTGATTAAATTCTTGACGGGACTTTTAAAATGAGCACAAATTTACCATTTTTTTGATTTATTATCAACGCTTTCAATAAGTTAGCGAATTAAATAAACCCATGATATGCACGTAATTGGTGCTTTGGACGCCCTCTCAGATACTATTTCGACGTTTGTTAAAAATGGTGAAACCATTGGTTTTGTTCCAACCATGGGAGCTTTGCATGATGGACACTTAGCATTGGTGAGAAAGTCTGTGGTGCAAAATCAGATTACTGTTGTAAGCATATTTGTGAATCCGTTGCAATTCAATAATGCGGGAGATCTTGAAAAATATCCTCGTGTGATAGAGCAAGATGTAAAATTGCTGGATGGAGAAGGTGTAGATGTTGTATTTATTCCTTCAGAAAAGGAGATGTATGCATCTAAACCGATCGTGAGTATCAATTTCGGATCGCTGACTACAAGATTGGAAGGTGAATTTCGAAGTGGTCATTTTGAAGGCGTAGGTATTGTTGTCAGCAAATTGCTCCACTTGGTAAATCCTTCACGCGCATATTTTGGTTTGAAGGACTTACAGCAATTTATTTTGATCCAGCGAATGTGCAGCGACTTAGGTTTTCCATGTGATATCATAGGAGTAGAGACCGTAAGGGAGATTTCGGGACTTGCGCTATCCTCCAGAAATAAGCGTTTGACAGATGCGGGTAAAATTGATGCGACTATT
The DNA here is from genome assembly GCF_039940915.1 of Ekhidna sp. Lineage (GTDB taxonomy): Bacteria > Bacteroidota > Bacteroidia > Cytophagales > Cyclobacteriaceae > Ekhidna. The sequence continues at coordinate 1,756,779 of NZ_JBDVFO010000002.1, read as the reverse complement.
ATTTCCGAAGGGTTGAGGCGTATCAAAGAGGGGATTGAGCAAGGGCTGGAATTAACCAGTCTGCTCAATGAGGTAAAAGCTTTCTACAATGAGAGTGAACGTTTCAAATTGGAGTATCTGGAAGCTGTTAACCCAAGCGATCTATCTAAAATCACTAGCTACGATTCAATTGATGAACTTGCTGTGTGTGTTGCGGGTTATGTAGAGGGTGTAAGACTAATTGATAATTTATATTTGCAGCTCAAATAGAAGGGCATGTACATAGAGGTACTTAAATCAAAGATTCACAGAGTAAAAATCACAGAAGCTGAGCTTCATTATGTTGGTTCTATAACCATCGATGAAGACTTAATGGATGCTGCCAACTTAATGGAAAATGAGAAGGTTCAGATTGTTAACATAAACAACGGTGAGCGCTTAGAGACCTATGTGATAAAAGGATTACGAGGTTCTGGGCAGATTTGTTTGAACGGACCAGCTGCTAGAAAGGCACAAGTTGGAGACATAGTTATCATTATTTCATATTGTTCGATTGATCAATCCGAAGCTAAAGCCCACGAACCCGTAGTAGTATTTCCCGATGAAAAGAATCGTCTCGGTTCTTAAATTCAATGTCTAAAAGGTTACTGAATTTCCTCAAAGTTTCTATAAGCATCGGCTTGGCAGCCTTACTTTTATACCTTGTTTTTAGAAATGTAGAATGGGTTGAGTTTTGGGAGCGAGCTCAGTCGGTGGATTATACCTGGGTGATTGTTTCCATTTTTCTTTCAATCGTGGCTTATGTAGCACGCGCGTATCGTTGGAACATCCTACTTGAACCATTAGGCTACAACCTTAAAACTTCTCGGACAACCCTTGCAGTTTTAATTGGGTATTTAGCAAACCTAGCATTACCTAGACTTGGAGAGATAACTCGCTGTGGGGTCTTAAATAGAAACGATAAAGTGGCGATACCTGCGGCACTGGGTAGTGTTGTTACCGAGCGAGTTATTGATGCACTCACCTTGCTCATTCTTATCCTGATAAGTTTGATCGTTGAGTCAGAACGATTGTTTACCTTTTTAGAAAGAGCCTATAAAGATCTCAATATCCCAGTGTATGTTATATGGGTGGTCTTAATTGTGGGTGTTTTGGGTTTTGTTGGGTTGATTGTATTTATTCGTCGGCAGGATAGACTGAAGGGAAAATTCGCAGAACTAGCAAAGGGTTTTGTTGCGGGTTTCTTATCTCTGAAGAATATAAGGAGACCTTTTGGTTTTATAATTTCAACCGTCATTCTATGGGTTGTGTATTTCCTTATGTCTTACATTATTGTTTTCTCATTGCCTGAAACGACTCATTTAGGTCTTGGAGCTGGATTTATGCTCCTCATTACAGGAGGAATAGCTATCTCGTTGCCTGTGCAAAGTGGCTTTGGGACATATCATGGCATGATAGCCGGAATGTTGGTACTCTATTCAATAGAGGAGACAACAGGGATTTTCCTTGCTACTCTATTGCATACATCTCAGATAATTGCCGTGGCAATTTTTGGGAGTATAGCATTGATTATTTCCTTTTTGATCAAACGGAGCTTGTCAAAGAGCGACAAATTGACAGATATATAAATTGGCCTGAAATTGGCAGAAACATCAATGATTGAATCGACGTATTCTTGCTAGAAGAGTGTTGGTCATTTTAAAATTTTTTAAGTAAAAGATATGCTGATAGTAATAATTGTTGCGTTCATGATCGCCAGCTGGGCGGTTAGTTCACGATTGAAAAATAAGTTTAAGAAATATTCTCAAGTCTCTTTAGGCTCAGGTCTTTCAGGTAAGGAAATTGCCGAACTAATGCTGAGAGATAATGGGATATATGATGTCACTGTGACTTCTGTACAAGGAAGGCTGACAGATCATTATAATCCAGCAAACAAAACGGTCAATTTAAGCCCTGATGTTTACGGCGGCAGATCCGCAGCGGCTGCAGCCGTAGCAGCACACGAATGTGGTCATGCAGTTCAGCATGCAAAGGCATATAGATGGCTGGAATTTAGGTCTGCCATGGTGCCTATACAAAATGTGAGCGCACGTCTGATGAATATTGTTTTTATGGCCATGTTTTTTGGTGCGTTTGCTTTGCCAGGCATCATCAATCCGCAGTTAGCCTTGCTTGTGATTATTGCTTGTTATAGTGTCTTCACGCTATTTGCATTTGTGACACTCCCGGTAGAGTACGATGCAAGTAACCGAGCATTGGCCTGGATAAAAGATAGAAATATTGTAGACGATAGAGAGCACGCCATGGCAAAAGATGCCTTGAATACTGCCGCTTCTACTTATTTGGTTGCTGCACTTGGGGCTCTTGCTACTTTACTGTACTACGTCATGATATTTCTGGGTAGTCGAGATTAAGTATTAATAAGACAAACGAACTGTAAAGCCCCAAACAATGGGGCTTTTTTTATTGTTGATAGTCTGCATGCATAACAATTAATATATTTGCGGCCATTCACAAATTTTTAATTAAATAATCAGATGAATTTCAACTTTACTGAGGAACAATTAGCAGTCAGAGACGCCGCAAGAGATTTTGCACAAAAAGAGCTTTTACCAGGTGTCATTGAGCGTGACGAAAAACAGCAATTTCCGGCTGAGCAAATCAAGCAGTTGGGTGAGTTGGGATTTATGGGGATGATGGTAGATCCTAAATACGGCGGTAGCGGTATGGATACGGTTTCTTATGTTTTAGCCATTGAAGAAATTTCGAAAGTGGATGCGTCCACCTCGGTATGTATGTCTGTCAATAATTCGTTGGTTTGCTGGGGGCTTGAGAAGTACGGATCAGAAGAGCAGAAAGAAAAATACCTTCGCCCATTAGCTAGTGGTCAGAAAATAGGCGCATTTTGCCTGTCCGAACCGGAGGCGGGCTCAGACGCAACATCTCAAAGAACAACGGCCGAAGACAAAGGTGATCACTACTTGTTGAATGGGACTAAAAACTGGATTACCAATGGCAATTCAGCCTCATACTACATTGTAATGGCGCAAACAGATCCTGAAAAGAAACATAAGGGTATTAACGCTCTAATAGTTGAGAAGGGTATGGATGGATTTGTGGTTGGAAAAAAGGAGGATAAGTTGGGTATTAGAGGAAGTGACACACATTCTTTAATGTTTCAAGATGTGAAAATTCCAAAAGAAAATAGAATAGGGGACGATGGATTTGGATTCTCATTTGCTATGAATGTTTTGAACGGTGGGCGTATTGGAATTGCCTCGCAGGCGCTGGGAATAGCTTCCGGAGCTATGGAGCTTGCGCTCAAATATTCTCAGGAGAGAAAGGCTTTTGGAGTTGAAATATCAAAACATCAGGCTATTCAATTCAAACTTGCAGATATGGCAACAGATATAGAGGCAGCACGCCTCCTTTGCCTCAATGCTGCCCAAAAGAAAGATGCTGGCGTGGACTTTTCTCAAGAAGGTGCCATGGCCAAACTTTTTGCTTCAGAAACGGCGATGAAACATACCGTAGAGGCTGTTCAGATTCATGGGGGATACGGCTTTGTGAAAGAATTTCATGTGGAAAGACTGATGCGAGATGCTAAAATCACCCAGATTTATGAAGGAACATCCGAAATCCAAAGAATCGTCATTTCGAGAGGATTATTGAAATAGTTCAATAGTAGAAAGTTCGTACTGCCTCCATTTATTAGGTTTTGAGGATGAATATTATTAGATTCGTCCAATTATTTTACTATTTATTGATAGATTAACCAGCTTTATTCATAAATGGAGGACTACAACAAGATTATAGAGTCATTAGAAATTAGGTTCGTAAAGGCTAAAAATATTAATATTTTGAAGCCAGTTACAATCGATAATAACTATGAAGTAGAGAACTATTTGCTTTTAGTAACGGGCGGAGAAATCAAGTTTGGCAAAGACAAGGAGGCGGCGACAGAAGGGGATGTGATTTTTGTGCCGGGAGGACGACCAATATCAATGAGCTATGGGTCTGGTTCTCCAACGATCTTGTCGAAAGATGATTTCCTAACCAATAAAGATCAATTTTTAAAGTCTTATGGAGAGCATTCCATCAGTGATGAGCATTACAGTTATGTGGCATTTGACGCCAAGGCTTTTGACTCTGTAAATTTCTTTTCTTCGCTAGATATCCCTTCTTTTAAAATAGATGAGAACTATAAGCTAGCAGGCCTCATTAAGCAAATAAATGATGAAGTGAAGGCAAGCATGCCTGGTAGAGATCGAATAGTCAAAGTCCTTACAGAGAATATGACTATTGAGTTAATTAGGTACATCTTAAACAATAGCCTCTTTGTTGAAAAATTAGCTACTAATAGTACTTACTTTAAGGATCCCAGACTGATAGACATCTTCACTTTCATCAAAGAGCATCTATCAGAAGATTTATCTAACAAGGTTTTAGCAAATGTTGCGAATGTATCGGAAGATTATGTAGGACAATATTTCAAAATGCTTACCGGTATTAACCCACAGGATTATATAGAATACCAGCGTATGGAGGCAGCAGTTAACCTCCTTAGAACTAGCAAAAAAAGTATCCGGGACATTGGTAAAGAGGTTGGATATAAAGATACCGCATACTTCTGTCGTAGGTTTAAAATGATGTTTGGAATTCCTGCTGGAAAAATGAGACGAAGAGAGTCGCTAATGAATGTTTAGCTTTCTTTCGATTCTTTTTCCTTCTCCTCCACATTTTCATCTTCAAGAATGCCTTCAAGTATTTTGTTTAAGTAGGGCATGGCTAATGCCACTATTCTAGAAGAGAAATTACCTTCATTTCTGATTTTTTTCTTTTTCCTCTTTGGCTTTTTTTCTCCATCATCGAAAATGATGTTGAAGACCCAATATCCAACAATCGCAACAATGCCAGAAATAAGAGCGATTTTACCAACCCTCATGGCTTTTCCTTTAATTACATCAGAATCGGCATCTAGCTGGAGCTTAATTTTCTCTTCTCGTGCCTCCAGTGATTTAACTCTGTCTTCAATCGTTACTTTTTTGCTCATGCTTGGCTTCTTCTAGTTTCATAATCAGATTCTCGATCCATTTTTGCATCTTCTTTGTTTTAAGCAAAACAATTATCAGCAAGATGATGAGAAGGTATCCTCCTGAAATGATTAAATATCCCAGGTAGGTGCTATCTAGCCCCGCATTTATCATTTCTGCAAACGCGAAGCTGAGAAAAAACAAGAAAAACATAGAGAAGAGTGCCAGCATTGAAAGAGCGATTACTCCGGAGAGCATACGGGCAACCCTGGTAATTATCTTGAGTTTAATCTGCTCTGTTTTTACCTCTACGAATTCAATAATACTATCAATCACCTTTCTAGTGGATGATGCCATATTAGTGTGGTTTATTACAAAGCTAGTCTTCTGTTCTCACTTCTACAGAATCTGTTGCTTTTTCTGCAGATTTAGACAAATAGATCAAGGTAAATGGCAGTAGAAAGAAAGCAATGAAAATATATGCAAAACCGACTAGTCGTACCTGGGTTGTCAGTGCTCCCATTTTTTTCGCAAGGTAAATGGGCGCTTTTGAAAGGTACGGAATAGAGAAAAATACAACTACTCCTGTTAGGTTGAAAAGTAGATGAACAAGAGCCAAAGCAATAGCCGCTTCAGATTGAAATATTGCCGCAAGAAGAGCAGTGATGGTTGTTCCGATATTGGCACCCATAATGAATTGGAAGGCTTTTTTCACTTTCACCTTGCCGGTAGCCACGAGAGGAACAATCAAAGATGTCGTGAGTGAGCTGGATTGCGCTACCGAAGTAATCACTAAGCCCCAGCCAAATGCGCGATACCTATTTTTGAACACCGCATTTTCAAACTGATCTTTTGTGCGACCAATGAGAATCTTATAGAGCCACTTGGAAATGAATTTGATGCAAGCAAAAAGTAAAACAATGCCAAGTAGAAGGGACACAATAGGGCCTAGAGTTGAGACTAACCATTGGGTAGAAGTTTCAAAAATGGATGCGGAACTTACAACGTTTCTTTCAATTGCAGGATCTCCAGCTACACGAATCAAAGAAGATATGTACGCACTGCTTTTTTCGAGAAAGTGGTACTTGACTTCCAAGGGAAATAATAATAGGACCGTCAGGATATTGAAGAAATCATGTGACGTACCTGCTGCAATGGCTCTTCTAAATTCTTTGTGCTTTGAGATATAGCTCATCGAAATGATAGTACTTGTGATAGTGGTTCCAATGTTGGCTCCTAAGATTATTGGGATGGCATTTTGAAGACTAATAGCACCTGAGGCGACTGTCGCTACGGCAATAGAGGTCGTTGTAGAACTACTTTGCAAAAGTGCGGTGGAAAGCAATCCTATAAATAGACCTATAAATGGATTGGCAGTTACAGCTGAAATGGTATCAACCATATTTCCTGTTAGCTCAGCAATGGAAAGTCCCATTATCTCGATCGATAAGAGGAATACCAGAATTGAGACAGCAATAACTAATATCCGAGACAGTATGGTCTGATGATTACGTTTTTCCATGTCTTGAGACAGGAGAAGCTCACTGATCATTAATCCTCTAAATCTTCTTTTAGCTCACGTTCTTTTTCACCTGTAATGGCTTCAGATACATTGATGATATGATCTCCTAATTTTTCGCATAAATGGAAAATGTCCTTATATAGACTATCCCTCTTAGGATCAAATTTATCTTTTTCAATGTCTTTGCTTTGCCTCTTTCTTAGCTTATCGCGCAAATCATTAATCTCAGATTCTGCCTGCATCGCAGGCCCCAGGTGAATCTCGCCAGAAGCTTCCAAATTGTTGGTCATTATTGAGATTGCATTGTCGACAAGGCTCATCATCTGGATAATGTTTTCAACCTGCTTAGGCTTGAAAGTTTTTTCGTTTTCATAGTTTCGTTCTACATCTTTTGACATTTGGAAAAAGATATCTCCAATCCTTTCAAGATCATTTACCTCGCTTAATAAGTTGTTTACTTTTAATGCGCTTATACTGCTCAAGGTTCCTCGCGCCGTAACATCCATCAAGTATTCAGATATTTCCAATTCCATCCGGTCGGTTATTTCTTCGTAGGATCTTATTTTTTTCAATAATTTCTTTTGCTTCTTAGGTTTTTCCTCAAGGAGAAGCTCTCGAAATTGTTCCGACATTTTTTCTGCTATTTTTCCCATACGAGAAGTTTCTTTCGCAGCCTGTTCAATAGATAACTCCGATGTATTCATTAAGCCAGTGCTGATGTACTCCAAAGAAAACTCATCCTCACCCGTAGACTTAATGGCTTTGGTCACTGTCCTAGCAATGAAATTGACAAACCAGACAAGGAAAAGCGTATTTAGAATGTTGAATGTAGAGTGAAATAGGGATAGTGCTATCGGGATGCTTGCCGCAGCAACGAAAGGTGAAACTGAACCACTTGATACTAAGTACCAGTCTACTAGATTAAGGGCTGGTCTGATTAGAATCAGAATCCACAGAACTCCAAATAGATTAAAGATCAAATGCGACAATGCTGCTCTTTTGGCATGTACATTTCCGACGAGTGCTGCGAGATTTGCAGTAATAGTCGTTCCTATGTTTTCACCCAAGACCATTGCTGCTGCAAGCTCGAAAGGAATCCATCCATTATTGGCCATAACAAGTGTAAGCGCCATAGCTGCACTCGAAGACTGCACAACTACAGTGAGGCCTGTTCCTATTAAAACAAATAATAGAATGGACAGATAACCCAGGTCTGTGTACCTGCTAAGGAATTCTAAGATTTCAGGATTTGCCTTCAGATCCGGAACGGAATCTTTAAGAAGAGCAAGACCCATGAAGAGAAGGGCAAAACCAACAAGAACTTCACCCCAAAATTTTAGTCGTTCTCGGTTGAAGAACATTAAAGGGAATCCTATTGCAATAATCGGAAGGGCGTAAGTTGCGATTTTTACTTTGAACCCAACGATTGAAATCAACCAGGCGGTAATGGTGGTTCCAATGTTGGCACCCATTATCACTCCAATTGACTCTGTAAGAGAAAGAAGGCCAGCATTCACAAAGCTGACAACCAATACGGTTGTGGCTGATGATGACTGTACTAAACTGGTGATCGTAAATCCGGTAAAAACTCCTTTGAAACGATTAGAAGTCATGGAGCTAAGGATGGTTCGCATTTTCGCCCCAGCTACTTTCTGAATGCCTTCACTCATGACTTTCATGCCGTATATAAAAAAGCCGAGTGCTCCAAGTAGGTTAAGTAGGTCTAACAATCCGTATTGCATAGTATTTCAATATTTGCCGCAAAGATATTCGCGCAATGTTTCGTAGATGTTAAGAAATCGTGTAATCTCAGTGTTGATTTTCGGAACTCCTAGGAGCATTTTGGCCTGTTTTCATTGAACAATGCCTTTAAACACGAATCGAGTATTTAATAATAAGAAAACATTGAGATAACATGAAGGTGCTAATATTGCGGTTTCAAAAAAAAATCATTAATTATTCATGAAGTTTTTCAAAAAAGCACTCTTTTCAGTGATTTTAATCGCTTTCACTCAAATTACGAATGCTCAAGATACGGTTGCTAGCTCTTGGGGTAAGAGATTGAGTTTGGTTGCCAAGGATTCCACCTTTGCCTTGAAGCTGGGATTCAGGTTTCAAACGCTTTATGATGGAAGATACAATCTGGATACGGACAAATATGAAGATGCTCTTTTAGTAAGAAGAACACGATTGAAATTTGATGGTTGGGCCATAGATCCAAGTATTGTTTATAAGCTTGAGCTTGCCGTCTCAAACAGAGATCAAAGAAGTGGTCATGCAGATGAATTTGGCAATACAGCGAATATCGTACTTGATGCTGTTGTGAAATGGAAATTTGCTGACAATTGGCAAGTTTGGTGGGGACAGACCAAATTACCAGGTAACAGAGAGCGAGTGATTTCTTCTCAAAACCTACAATTTGTGGATCGTAGCTTAGTGAATTCCAGATTCAACCTCGATCGGGATGTAGGAATTCAGTTAAGACACAAAAGCTCAAGCGATAAGTTTAGACAAATGCTTGCCATATCTATGGGGCAAGGAAGAAACGTGATAGATCGAAACCCTGGAGGAGGCCATCAGATCACCGGGCGAGTTGAATTCTTGCCGATGGGAAGTTTTACAGGAAAAGGAGATTATTTTGGTTCTGACCTTAAGCGAGAATCCTCTCCGAAATTGTCTATAGGCATTACTGGCGATTTAAACCTCAATGCTTCTCGTTCCAGAGGCAATCTTGGGGGGTTCCTTGTGGATGCAGGAGGAGAATATATCGGAAGCGATTTGAAGTCATTTATTGCAGATATGATGTTTAAATACAATGGTATATCTGCCATGTCAGAATTTGTGAAACGCTCAGTGGACGATCAAACCGGAATCTATGGAACAGGTACAGGGTTTGTTTTTCAAGCGGGTTACTTGTTTGAATCTAATTGGGAGATTGCTGGCAGATTCACCAATATTGACGCTGATGCGACTCAGACAGTCTTTGCTGACCAAAAAGAATATACATTGGGCTTATCCAGATATGTATCTGGTCATGATTTGAAATTCCAAAGTGACATCAGTTATCAAACGTTCCCAGGTCAAGCCACAGAGTATTTGATCTTTAGATTTCAAACAGAAATTGCCTTATAGATTAGCTGTTTAGTTCGTGAATAGCTAAGTATGCCATTAAGCCCATGCCGGTCTTAATGGCATTTTCATCAATGTTGAATGTAGGGGTGTGCACACCAGAGGTGATTCCTTTGGATTCATTCCGTGTACCTAGTCGGTAAAAACAGCCGGGCACCTCGTGCGAGTAGAAAGCAAAGTCTTCAGCGGCCATCCATAGGTCAAGCTCCACGACATTCTCTTCTCCCATGTATGCTTTCGCTGCTGCAATATTTTTCTCGGTGTAGGTCTCATCATTGACCAAAAAAGGATACCCCGAAGCTATGTGAACTTCACAGGAACCCCCCATAGATTCCGCTATTGCGGTTGATATCTCTTTGATTTTTTGAAGTGCCTGTTTCCTCCATTCTTCATCGAAGGTTCGGAAAGTGCCATCTATTTTCACCTCATCGGGAATGACATTATTTACATTCCCCCCTGAAATTTTCCCAAATGAAAGTACCGAAGGAGTCTTAGGGTTGGCTATTCTACTTACGATTTGTTGAAGCGAAACAATTATCTGACTTGCAATGGCTATTGGATCAACGAATGTTTCTGGCATTGCTGCATGACCCCCTCTTCCTTTCACTGTCAGATAAACTTCGTCGGCACTTGCCATGTATTTCCCTGGTCTGAATCCTACTTTCCCTTCAGGAATCAATGGCATCACGTGCTGACCCAATATTTTTTCTGGAGCAGGGTTTTTAAGAATTCCCTCTTTAATTAAAATAGAGGCTCCGCCCGGAGATTTCTCCTCGGCTGGCTGGAAAATGAATTTTACCGTTCCGTTAAATTGATCCGTGAGCTTGGAAAGGATTTTAGCAACACCCAAGAGGTTAGAAGTATGTACATCATGTCCACATGCATGCATTACACCTTCATTTTTAGATTTATAATCTACATCATTGGCCTCAAGAATTGGGAGCGCATCAATATCGGCTCTCAAAGCTATGGTCCTTCCTTTTTCTTTTCCGTCCAGGCAGAAGGTGACTCCCGTATTGGCTATGCGCTGGGCGTTGGTAATACCAAATTCATTGAGTTTTTCCTCGATGAATTTCGCCGTGTTATGCTCATGGAAGGATAGCTCAGGATTGGCATGAATATGCCTTCTGATTTCAAGTATTTCCCTGAAATAGTTTTCTGATAGTGATTTTATTTTCTGAATGATGTCACTCATACTTAACCAGAAATCTTTCAGGGAGTAGTAGTGCTCGTGGGAATTCTTCTTTGACTTGCTGATGAACCCTATTTGCTTTCAAACGATCTGTGAATTTGCCAGCCTTCACTCGAAAATTTGGCTGTCGGTAAGAAACCTTTGGTTCCAAATCGGCAAAGAATTCATACATTTTTGAACGGGCAAGATTGGCTGCTTCACGACTGTTTCCAGAATAGACCTGAATCACAAAACCATCAACATATCTCCCTTCCTTATTTGCCTCAAATGCGACTTTGGATATGCTGTCAAGTTCCTGTCGAATGTGACCTGTAAGCGGAGTGTAGGGCTCTGTTTGCACCTCTTGCGCATTGGAATCTTCGGCTTCCTTGTCTGATGAGCTCATCTCCGGTCGATGAACACCTAAATCTTCAGAGTAAGAACTCGTCGAAGAGGAGGGCGTAGTTGCCTTGCAGGCAGCTAGAAGCAACAATATGATTAGTCTATAAGCACGCATTTATTATTCTTAATGTCGTCTTCTACCGTTTTATACTTTACATCTTTCTTCACCGATCCGTCAGCATATTGAACATTTACTCGTTGATTTCTACTTGCAATTTTTTGCGATTGTACCGGTTGCGTTTGCTGCTGAACGGGAGGTCTGTTACCACCCTCAGGGCCAGCCAACGCTGATCTACTTTCGTCTTTTTGCTCCTTGTAGTTTCTGCTTGTACGTTGCTTTTGAGCTGCTTGCACATCGTCCGCTTGTTCAACCGGAATTTCCGCCTTCATTAGGAAAGAAATGGTTTCTTCATTCACCTTTCCAACAAAGCGTTTAAACATTTCAAATCCTTCAAACTTATAGATAAGCAGTGGATCTTTCTGCTCATATTGAGCATTTCTTACGCTTTGGCGAAGGTCATCCATATCTCTTAAGTGCTCTTTCCACAGGAGATCTATGGTTGCTAGCGCAATCATTTTCTCCATTTCCAGAATCACTTCTTGTCCTTCAGTTTCTACTGCTCTTTTTAGATTTACTGATGTTCCAATTTGTTTTTTACCATCCGTAAATGGAACAAGCACGTTCTCCAATGTAGCTCCTCTGGTTAGTTCCAATTGCTTGAGGATGGGAAGTGCCTTGTTTTGGATTAACTGATTCTTTTGAGCGTAGTTTTTCAAGGCTTCAGAGTAAAGCCTCTCTGAAAGCGTGTTTTCGTCACTCTTTTCAAGCTCTTCTTGCGTAATATTAAAATCAAGTCCTAAAATTGAAATGGCATTTAGCTTTAAGCTATCTAAGTCATTTTGACCTTTCGCATTGAAGGTGATGTCCTCACTAGTTTCCAGAAGCATGTTGAGGATGTCAAGTTCAAGTCGCTCGCCATAAAGTGCATTTCTTCTTCGCTTATAGATTACTTCACGCTGGCTATTCATGACATCATCATACTCCAAAAGATTCTTACGAATGGCAAAGTTGTTTTCCTCCACTTTGCGCTGCGCTCGTTCAATGGATTTAGTAATCATTGAGTGCTGAATGACCTCACCTTCTTGTAGACCGAGTCTGTCCATGATCTTGGCTACTCTGTCAGACATGAAAAGGCGCATCAAGTTATCTTCCAGGGAAACATAAAATTGAGAAGACCCAGGGTCTCCCTGACGTCCAGAACGTCCCCTTAACTGCCTGTCAACCCTTCTTGATTCATGACGTTCAGTACCGATTATAGCCAGACCCCCAGCTGACTTCACTTCATCAGAAAGCTTAATGTCAGTCCCTCGACCAGCCATGTTTGTGGCAATGGTAACAGCTCCTGGTTTCCCTGCTTCAGCTACGACATCTGCTTCTTTTGCATGCTGTTTTGCATTTAAAACCTGATGTTTGATGTTTCTCATCTGGAGCATTCGACTCAAGATTTCAGAAATTTCTACCGAGGTAGTACCAACCAGGACTGGTCTGCCTGCTTGAGTAAGCTCAACCACTTCCTCAGCAACCGCATTAAATTTTTCACGGATGGTTTTGTAAACTTTATCATCCACATCGTTTCTGGCAATTGGACGGTTGGTAGGGATTACCACCACATCCAATTCGTAGATGTCCCAAAATTCTCCTGCTTCTGTTTCGGCAGTACCAGTCATACCAGCCAGCTTGTGGTACATCCTGAAATAATTTTGAAGCGTGATGGTCGCATATGTTTGCGTAGCATCCTCAACCTTTACATTTTCCTTTGCTTCGATCGCCTGATGCAAGCCATCTGAGTAGCGACGGCCTTCCATGATTCGACCAGTCTGCTCGTCAACGATCTTTACTTTGGAATCCATTACTACATACTCTGTATCCTTTTCATACATGCAGTAAGCCTTAAGGAGTTGATTTACGGAGTGTATTCGCTGACCTTTGATATTGTAGTCGCGAATAATAGATTCTTTCTTTTGAAGTTTATCTGTTTCCGAAACAGACTCATTCTTCTCTAGTTGAGCAATTTCATCCCCAATGTCAGGAAGGATGAAAAAAGTCGCATCCTCACCTTCACCAGTAATCAGGTCAATGCCTTTTTCTGTGAGGTCGATGCTGTTGATTTTCTCATCGATGGTAAAAAATAGTGGCTCATCAGCTTCTGGCATTCGCTTTTGATTATCAGCCAGGTAAATATTTTCAGTCTTTTGGAGTATCTGCTTGATGCCTGTCTCACTCATGAATTTAATGAGTGGCTTGCTTTTAGGGAGTCCTCTGAAAGCTCGGAATAATGAGAGACCAGCATCAGCTTCTTTACCTTCTTTGATGAGTTTTTTAGCTTCGTTTAAGTAGTCGCTTACAAGTTTTCTTTGCGCATCTACCAATCGTTGGATTCGGGGCTTGAGATCATAAAATTCATGTTCGTCACCTTTCGGGATAGGTCCTGAAATAATCAAAGGAGTTCTTGCATCATCAATCAAAACGGAATCTACTTCATCAACCATTGCATAATGGTGCTTCTTTTGAACCAACTCTTCCGGACTTCTGGACATGTTGTCTCGGAGGTAGTCAAAGCCGAATTCGTTATTGGTACCATAGGTAATGTCGGCCAAATACGCATTTCTTCTTTCCGGTGAGTTTGGTTGATGGTTATCTATGCAATCAATCTTAAGCCCATGAAATTCGAAAATCGGAGCATTCCATTCTGCATCTCGTCGGGCGAGGTAGTCGTTTACGGTTACGATGTGTACACCTCTCTCAGCTAATGCATTTAAGTAGGCAGGAAGTGTAGCTACCAATGTTTTACCTTCTCCAGTCTGCATCTCAGCAATTTTCCCCTGATGAAGCACTACTCCTCCTATGAGCTGTACATCGTAGTGTACCATATTCCAGACCACTTCATTGCCTGCTGCTAGCCATCTGTTTTTCCAAGTGGCTGTTTCACCATTTATTTCAACGTTTTCTTTTTTAGCGGCTATCTCCTTGTCATGCTGCGTTGCCTGAACCACAATTTTCTCATTTTCAGCAAAGCGTCTAGCTGTTTCTTTTACTACAGCAAAACCAAGAGGTAAGATTTCTATCAAAACCTTCTCTAGTTCCTCGTCTCTATCACTTTCAAGTTTGTCGATCTGAGCGAAAATATCTTCCTTCTGATGTACATCCAGTGACTTATCTTCCTCCACTTGCTTATGGAGTGCTTCGATCTCATCATCTATACTTTTAAGTCGATTCTTAATCACATCCTTTAGCTCAGATGTTTTGCCCCTGAGTTCATCATCACTAATGTTTCTTAGTTTTTCGAACTCAGCGTTGATCAGACCAACAAATGGGGTCAATTCTTTAAGATCCTTCTCCGTCTTTGTGCCAAAAATTTTGGCGAATCCCTTCGTAATCGAGTTTAGCATTGAAAAATTTTATTTAAAAGGCTCGCTCTAATGAGTCAAAGCCATCAAGTTTTTAAAATTTAGCCTTTGTTACAAGACCTTAAAGTTATAATGGTTTCATGTGTATTTTGTCATTTTCTAACAGCACACATGGAATTCTATCAAAAACCTATTCTCTGTTCTTTTAAAAAAAAATGAGTTTCAATTTTTGATAATCATTTCAATGAAAGAGCGATTAGAATGTCACACTTCCTTCAAACACTTTTTCAGCGGGCCCTGCGAGCCATATGTCGGTAAAATTGTCTCCTTTGCGTTTAAAGGATACGCTAAGTTCACCCCCCATTGTTTGAATGTGAACGGGGCTTTCATAACCCAGCTCACCAGCCATAATGCCAACAGCGGTTGCTCCGGTACCACAGCTAAGCGTTTCATCTTCTACTCCTCTTTCATAAGTTCTAATCTTGACCTTGTCCTGCAAAAGTTGTGCAAAGTTCACATTAGTGCCATTATGGCTGGAATAGGTTGGCAAGTTGCGAATTTTTCTGCCTTCTGAAATGATATCTTCTTTTTCTACCTCACTGGTAATTACAATGTGATGTGGCGATCCTGTATTTACAAACCATTCTTTTTTGTTGATTTCACCAAGCTGCTTTACATCAAATAACTGAAAATGGATTTTGCCGCCTTCCATTTTTATCTGATGCACTCCGTCGGTAGTCTCAAACATGGCCTCCTGATCTACCATTCCGAGTGACTGGGCAAATGCGAAACCACACCTGGACCCATTTCCACATAAGCTTTGTGACCCATCAGAATTGAAATAGATCATTCGATAGTCTAAGCTTGGATGATTCTGAATAAGTATTAGGCCATCAGCACCAATTCCAAAACGACGGTCACACAGTTTTTGAACCAATTGATCGCTGGCTGGGAATGACTCGTGTCTATCATCTATAAGGATGAAGTCGTTGCCCGTACCTTGATATTTTGTGAAGTGTAGCTCCATTTGAGGCTAAATTAAACAGGAGCGAAGGGTAGAAGCAAAAATCCCTCACCATTTGGTGAGGGATTTGAAAATTTATTTCTTGGTAAGCTTCTCTTTGATACGAGCTGCTTTTCCTTTTCTGCCTCGTAGGTAGTAAAGTTTTGCTCTTCTTACTTTCCCTCTTCTCAAAACTTCAATTTTATCTAGGTTAGGAGTAAGAATTGGAAAGATTCTCTCTACAGCGATATCTCCTGAAACTTTCCTTACAGTGAATGTTTCACCATTGGTGTTTCTATTATTTATTGACATTACAGTTCCTTGGAACTGCTGCACACGCTCTTTGTTACCTTCTTTAATTTTATAGTGAACATTTACAGTATCACCAGGTCCAAATGAAGGATGATTCGATTTTACGTCTTTATATTCTTCCGCTACTATATTCAATAATTCTGTGCTCATTTCTTTACTCCTTTATTGAGTGTTTTGAAAAAGGAGTGCAAATATAGGAGAATGATATGTAAAAGTGAATACCCTGGTTAGAATAAAGTTTCTATTTTGAAAAAAAGCACTCCTTTAGTTATATCATTCTCATTTACTACATTGAAACAACCTTAGTTAACTCGAAACAAAGGTTCTTCTTGCCTTAAACTTGCTTTGATCAAATCAATAGTCGCAAGCGTCTCCAATTCCATCATAATCGGAATCTTCCTGCATGGGGTTTGGAACCTTTGGGCAGTTGTCATCCTCATTATTAACACCATCACCATCTATGTCATGATCGCAAAGATCACCAATCCCATCTCCGTCGGAATCATCTTGATCTTTAGTGCCGCATTTGTTGAATGTTGGAATTTCGCTAGTGCTTGAGCCGGAACTGGCGAGGATGTCTGATTCCTCTGAGCAAGAAGCGAATATTAATACAGATAAGAGTAGAAATTGATATTTTTTTATCATGCCTTATGAAATTTGTTTGAATTCCAAATAGGCGATTAATTTCTTCGCTTAGCAATCGAGATTGAGGTAAGTCTACCTGAAGTACACCTCTGCACCCAATGAAACTAAGTTGTATGATCATCTCAATGATCTTGTAGCATGTGTCCTGCCAAAAAAAGTAGTTCTTACAAAGTCTGAATTAACTAAATAAACCAGGGAATACTTATCTATATGATAAGTTGATGCTTGCTAATGAAGGGAAATTAGCCAAGTAAGTCTGGTCTTCTCTCCTCGGTGCGCTTCATCGCCTGATCGGTTCTCCAAGCCTCAATTTTAGCTTCATGACCGGAAGTTAGTACCTCTGGCACTTTCCAGCCTTTGTATTCAGCTGGACGTGTATATACAGGAGGGGCAAGCAAGTTGTCCTGAAAAGAATCAGAAAGCGCGGATGTCTCATCGTTTAAAACACCGGGAACCAATCGAATTAACGAATCTGCTAAAACCATAGCTGCCAGCTCACCCCCTGAAAGTACATAGTCACCAATGCTTATTTCTTTGGTGATTAGGTGATCACGCACACGCTGATCCACTCCTTTGTAGTGTCCGCACAGAAAAATGAAGTTATGGTTTAATGAGAGCTGGTTGGCGATACCTTGATTGTAAGTTTCGCCATCAGGGGTAAGGTAGATAATCTCATCGTATGATCTTTCTCCTTTTAGCTGCGAAATGCACTTATCAATGGGTTCGATCATTAATACCATACCTGCTCCGCCACCAAAAGCATAGTCATCTACATTCAAATGTTTATTGGTGGAATAGTCTCGAAGGTTATGAATTTTAAGCTCTACTAAACCCTTGTCCATCGATCTTTTCACAATGCTTTGTGTAAGTGGGCCTTCAAATAGATCTGGCAAGCAGGTGATAATATCTATTCGCATAGGATGAAGTTAGTCATTATAGATGTCCAAAAGCCCATCTGGGAGAGATACATTCACCCTTTTTGCTGATACGTCAACGGTTGTGAGAATCTCATCCTTTAAGGGGATCAAAATCTCTTTGCCGTTAGCATCAATCGCAAGTAGTTGGTTTCCATTCAAGTCAATAACCTCTTTAATGACTCCTAACTTTGATTTTTTTTCAAAAACTTCACAGTCTATGAGGTCATGGAAATAGTATTGATCTTTTTCTAATTTCGGGAGTGAAGAGAGAGGGAGGAAGAGCTTTGATTTTACAATATTCTTGGCATCATCCAATGAGTCAATGTCATCAAACTTAACAAGCGCTCTACCTTGGTTTATTTGGAGCGTATCAATAAAAAAAGGAACCAACTTTCCTTGATTGTCAAGAAAAACTGATTCCAAATTTTGATATTCATCAGGGAAGTCAACCTCTAATGAGATGCTTACTTCTCCCTTAAGACCATGGGTCTTGATTACTTCCCCGAGTTGGTAGCAATCATCCTGCTTCATTGCAGATTAGCCCTCTTTTTTGTCTTCTTCTTTTGCTTCTTCAGCCGGAGCTTCTTCTTTCACTTCCGCTTTAGGCTCTTCTTTTGCTTCTTCAGCTGGAGCTTCTTCTTTCACTTCCGCTTTAGGCTCTTCTTTTACTTCTTCAGCCGGAGCTTCTTCTTTCGTTTCCGCTTTAGGCTCTTCCTTCACTTCCTCAGCCGGGGCTTCTTCCTTCACTTCTGCTTTAGGCTCTTCCACTGGAGTTTCCTCTTTCGTTTCAGCAGCTTGTGCTTCTTCTACTTGAGCTACATCTTCTTCAACATCTTCATTTCCTTCCGAACCACCTTCTTTGATTTCTTCAACTAAAGCAGCTTCAGCTTCCTGAGCTCTTTTCTTAAGCTCTTCAGCTCTTGCATCACTTACTTTCTTCTCCGCTTCAAGAGCAGCTTTCTTCTTGTCTGCTTTTGCTTTTGCAAGCGTATCTACTTTACCTTGAATTTTGGATTCTTTATCATTAATCCAAGCTGCAAGCTTCTTGTCGGCCTCTTCTTGTGTAATTGCTCCTTTATTTACACCTATCTGAAGGTGCTTTTTCATCATGACACCTCTATAAGAAAGCATAGCCCGTACAGTATCCGTAGGTTGTGCTCCTTTCATCACCCAATCAAATGCCTTATCATCATCCAATTTAATGGAAGCCGGATCTGTGTTTGGATTGTAAGTACCAAGTTTCTCTATAAAGCGACCATCTCGTGGTGCTCTAGCATCTGCCACTACTACATCGTACATGGCTTGTTTTTTGCGTCCTCGACGCGCTAGTCTGATTTTTACTGACATAATTCTTTTTGTTTATGGAACTCGTCCATCAAAAGTTTTAAAAATGGAGCGCAAATGTAGTCTATTTTTCTTGGAGAGAGAAAGCATATTAGAAACAAATAAACCGGGCATGTAAGTCGCGCCGAAAACACTTATCTTGTTTGCATTCAAATTGTTCTTCAATGTTCTGTTTGTGAGCTTACAAAGACGATTTTCGCATAACTAAATAGCATGAAAGATATTCATGTATTTGAGTAACCGGTTTTGCGATTTTTAAAGAAACTTTATTCAATCTACATTTGTTTCAGAACATAAATGAATATGGACAAATATTCCTACATCGCCAATGCTCATGGCAATTATCTCGATGAGCTTTTCAACGCCTATAAAGATAACCCGGACAGTATAGATGAATCCTGGAAGAAATTTTTTGAAGGATTTGAGTTTGCACGGGAGAAGTATGGTGAGCCAGGTGAAGGCTCTTCCGTTGCTACCCCTAAGGAAACAGCTGTAAGAAATCTAATATACAACTATAGATCCTGGGCTCACCTCATATCAGACACTAATCCAGTTAGAGAACGAAGGCCGCATACAGCAAAGTTGGAGCTAGCAGACTTTGATTTATCCGAAAAGGATCTTGATACGGAATTTGAAGTTGGTGCTGAAGTAGGGCTTGGCAAAACTTCTTTGAGGAAAATTTTGGATAAGCTAAAACGGGTTTATGCCAGCCACATTGGTTTTGAATACAATCACATCCGAGACTCTAATATAAGTGACTGGTTAAAAAACAAAATTGAATCTGAGGGTGCTGACATTAGTCCGTCAAAAGAAGAAAAGCATAGAATTCTTTCCAAACTCAATGAAGCAAGTGGGTTCGAAAACTTCTTACATACAAAGTTCTTAGGCCAAAAGAGGTTTTCCCTGGAAGGTGGTGAAAACATGATTCCTGCTTTAGACAAAATCATCAATAAAGGAGCAGAGCTGGATGCAGCAGAAGTTGTCATAGGAATGGCTCACAGGGGGAGACTCAATGTGTTGGCAAACATTATGGGAAAAACCTATGAGGAGATATTTAGTGAGTTTGAAGGGAATCAGGCTGTTGATCTTACCATGGGTGACGGTGATGTGAAATATCACTTGGGTTACGCATCACATCTCGATACCACGGCAGGTAAGAAAATGTATGTGAAGTTAGCGCCTAACCCTTCACATCTAGAGGCAGTAGATCCTGTTGTGCTAGGCTACAGTCGCGCACAGATTGACGATGAATACAAGGGAGATTTAGGTAAAGCTATCCCAGTTCTTATACATGGAGATGCAGCAGTAGCAGGCCAAGGAATTGTTTATGAGTGTATCCAAATGTCTCTACTGGAAGGCTACAAAACCGGGGGTACTATCCATTTTGTGATCAATAACCAGGTTGGGTTCACCACAGACTTTGCCGATGCAAGGTCTAGTGTATATTGTACTGATCTAGCTAAGATCGTTGACGCTCCAATCCTCCATGTTAATGGAGATGATGCTGAGGCTGTACAATTCTGTGCTAATCTGGCGGTCGAGTATCGCCAGAAATTCAACAAGGATATATTTATTGATATGCTTTGCTATAGAAGGCATGGGCATAATGAGAGTGATGAGCCGAAATTCACGCAACCTAAACTTTACAATGCGATTGGTAAGCATCCCAATCCTCGTGAAGTATATGTGAAGAAGCTGACAGAGCAAGGAGATTTGGATGATAGTGAGATCAAGAAACTTGAGAAGTCATTTAAAGATAAGTTGCAGGATCGTCTAAATGAAATTAAGGAACATCCGCTTCCATATAAGCCGCAGAAAATAGAGGAAGAGTGGGATCACTTAAGAAGGTCTAAAGAAAAAGATTTTGAAAAATCACCTGACACTAGCATTTCTGAAGAGATGATAAAAAAAGTGGGTGAGGCGATTAGTGAAGTTCCGAAAGGGTTTAAACCTCTAAGGCAAATAGAGAAACTCCTTAAGGATAGGAAGGCAAACTTCTTTGAGAAGAAAGAACTTGGATGGGCAGATGCAGAACTCCTCGCGTATGGTTCACTACTTGCTGATGGCACAATCGTAAGAATGTCAGGTCAGGACGTGAAAAGGGGAACGTTTTCTCATAGGCATGCATATTTCTTTGATTCGAATACAAATGAACCGTATTGTGGTCTAAATCATATTCAAGACAAGCAGGAACCATTAAGAATTTACAATTCATTATTGTCTGAATATGGTGTGCTTGGTTTTGAGTACGGATATGCCATGGCAACCCCAAATGCGCTGATAATCTGGGAAGCACAGTTTGGCGATTTTGCGAACGGAGCCCAAATAATGATTGACCAGTTCATTGCCAGTGCAGAAAGTAAGTGGCAAAGAATGAATGGCTTGGTTATGCTATTGCCACATGGATATGAAGGACAGGGTCCTGAGCATTCCAGCGCTCGAATGGAACGATTTCTTCAGATGTGCTCTAATGAAAACATTGTCATTGCAAATGTGACTACTTCAGCAAACATTTTCCATCTGATGAGAAGGCAGGTGACCTGGGATTTTAGAAAACCTGCGGTTGTATTCTCTCCGAAATCATTATTAAGACACCCAGGAGTGGTTTCCCCACTTAAAGATTTCACTTCAGGGAAATTTCAGGAGGTGATTGGTGATGATTTTGTTACGAATAAGAGTGTGAAGAAAGTATTGTTTTGCTCTGGAAAGGTCTATTTTGATTTATTAGAAGAGCAGAAAAAGAAAAAAGTGAAAGATGTTGCGGTTGTTAGAATAGAACAAATTTATCCATGGCCGCAGAAACAAATTGACACAATATTGAAGAAATACAATAACCCAAAATTGGTTTGGGTACAGGAAGAACCAAGAAATATGGGAGCCTGGAGCTTTATCAAAACAATGATCGATATGGATTTCGAAGTGGTAGCAAGAAAAATTGGAGCGTCCCCCGCTACTGGTTATTCTAAAATCCACAAAGAAGAGCAAGCAGATTTAGTGAAACGATCATTTGCATTATAAGTAACGGCAAAAGCCGAAAAGAAATAAAAAATAAACAAGAAGAAAATGAGTCTTGAAATGAAAGTCCCTGCGGTAGGTGAGTCAATCACGGAAGTGACCGTAGCATCGTGGACCAAAAGTGACGGAGATTTTGTCGAAATGGACGAGGTAATCTGTGAGCTAGAGTCCGATAAAGCCACTTTTGAAGTTACAGCTGAGGCAGCAGGAAAACTCAGCATTAAAGCACAAGAAGGAGATACATTGGAGATTGGTGGTGTTCTTTGCGAAATTGATGAAACTGCGTCTGGAGGAGGCACTGGGTCCGAGTCTTCAAAGTCGACCGTTCCTGAAAGCTCATCAGAAGCCAAGGCAACTGGAGAAATATTGGAGATGAAAGTTCCAGCAGTTGGTGAGTCAATTACTGAAGTTACCATCTCAAATTGGGCCAAAAGTGATGGAGATTTTGTAGAGCTAGATGAGGTTATTGCTGAGATTGAATCTGATAAAGCCACCTTTGATCTCACAGCTGAAGTTCAAGGAAAACTTCAAATTGTAGCTCAGGAAGGGGATACCCTTGAAATAGGAGCGCTAATATGTAAAATCGAAGTGATGGAGGGCGGAGCCCCTGCTGCGCCATCAGCGAACAGTTCATCCTCCGATGATTCGACTTCAGTTCAAAACGCTGGACAGGAAACATACGCTACTGGTCATGCATCTCCTGCAGCAGCTAAAATTCTGGATGAAAAAGGAATTTCGGCTGCTGATGTTAAAGGAACAGGTAAGGATGGTCGCATCACAAAGGAAGACGCAATGAGTGCCCAAAAGTCTGCGCCACAGCAAGCATCTAAATCTGCTGATGATAAGCCAGCTAAGCCTCAGTTTGATGCGCCGACTTTTGGAGGAGGAGTAACCAGAGATCAGCGAAGAGAGAAGATGTCCTCATTGAGAAAGACAGTCGCTCGAAGATTGGTTTCAGTTAAGAATGAAACGGCTATGTTGACCACTTTCAACGAAGTGAACATGAAGCCAATCATGGACATGAGGAAGAAGTTCAAAGAAGAGTTCAAAGAGAAGAACGAAGTTGGACTTGGATTTATGTCTTTCTTCACTAAAGCAGTGTGCGTCGCTCTGCAAGAGTGGCCTGCTGTAAATGCGCAAATTGATGGCAATGAAATGTTATTTAATGATTATTGTGATATCTCGATAGCGGTATCTGCACCGAAAGGGTTAGTGGTTCCAGTTATCCGAAACGCAGAGGCATTGAGTTTTGTGGAGATTGAAAAAGAAGTAATAAGGCTGGCTACAAAGGCCAGGGACAATAAGCTAAGTATCGAGGAGATGGAAGGTGGGACATTCACCATTACCAACGGTGGAGTTTTTGGGTCAATGATGTCTACACCGATCATCAATGCTCCACAATCTGCTATTTTGGGTATGCACAATATTGTAGAACGAGCGGTGGTTGAAAATGGCGAAGTTGTAGTAAGACCAATGATGTATGTTGCACTATCATACGATCACCGAATCATTGACGGTAGAGAATCCGTGAGCTTCTTGGTCCGAGTTAAACAATTGTTGGAAGATCCAACTCGACTGTTGCTTGGAGTTTAGTAGTTGGTAATTAGTATTTGGATATGCACGATTTTAGAAAATTAGATGTTTGGGAAAAGTCAATGCAATTGGCAACAAATATTTATGATTTAACTAGTGAATATCCAGATACTGAAAAATATGGCTTAATCTCCCAAATGAGAAGGTCATCTATTTCTATTCCTTCTAACATAGCCGAAGGGGCTGGCAGAAGTCATAACAAAGAATTTGCTCAATTTTTGTCTATTTCAATGGGGTCAGCATTCGAGTTGGAGACTCAATTACTTTTATCAATTCGGCTGAATCTAGTTAAAAAAGAAAATGTAAAACATATTTTGGATGAACTTGAATCTGTTTGTAAAATGCTTAATGTGTTAAAACAGCGATTTACTAAAATCCAATCTCCAAAAATCTAACATCTAAATTATGGATTATCAAGTAGTAGTAATAGGTTCAGGTCCTGGTGGTTATGTGGCAGCAATTCGTTGTGCACAGCTGGGTTTAAAAACAGCCATCATAGAGAAGTACAGCACACTCGGAGGTACCTGCTTGAACGTAGGATGCATTCCGTCAAAAGCACTTTTGGATTCATCTGAGCATTTTCATAATGCCGAGCACACATTCAGTACGCATGGAATTGATATCAATAAGCCAAAGGTAAACCTTAAGCAAATGATTGATAGAAAGTCTGATGTTGTGAAGCAGAATACAGATGGAATTGATTACTTGATGAAGAAAAATAAAATCGATGTTCTTCATGGAATGGGGAGTTTCTTAGACAAGAACACTATTCAGGTTGATGGTAAGGATAAGAAGAAAATCACTGCAGAAAAAGTCATCATTGCAACGGGTTCAAAACCTGCAAGTCTACCTTTTATCAAACTAGACAAAGATCGAGTGATCACCAGTACAGAAGCCTTGGAGCTCAAAGAGGTACCTAAACACATGATTGTGATAGGTGGAGGGGTAATTGGCGTAGAGCTTGGTTCAGTTTATGCACGTTTAGGAGCAAAAGTTTCGGTGGTTGAGTACTTGGATAATTTGATTCCAACAATGGACTCGACCATGGGGAAAGAGCTTCAAAAGTCACTTAAAGGAATTGGTTTTGATTTTTACCTTGGCCACAAGGTAACTGCGGTAGAGAAGAAAGGTAAAAATGTCACCGTGCAGGCAGAGACTAAAAAAGGAGAATTGATTGAAATCAAGGGAGATTATTGCTTGGTTTCTATTGGAAGGAAGCCCTACACAGAAAATCTAGGATTGGACAAGGCAGGGGTGAAAATGGATGATCGCGGTAGAGTGGAGGTAGATGAACATTTAAGGACGAATGTAGAGAATATCTACGCGATTGGTGATGTGGTAAAAGGAGCAATGCTTGCGCATAAAGCAGAGGAAGAAGGTGTTTTTGTTGCTGAATCTATTGTGGGTCAAAAGCCGCATATTAATTATAACCTTATACCTGGAGTGGTCTATACATGGCCTGAGGTTGCTTCTGTTGGATATACTGAAGAGCAGTTGAAGGAGCAAGGTAGAGCGTATAAAACAGGAAAATTCCCCTATAAGGCACTTGGAAGGGCTCGTGCAAGTATGGATACAGAGGGTTTGGTAAAGATTCTTGCTGATAAGGATACTGATGAGGTGTTGGGAGTTCATATCATTGGGGCACGAGCTGCAGACATGATTGCCGCAGGAGTTACTGCGATGGAGTATCGAGCTTCAGCTGAAGACATAGCTCGAATGTCACACGCTCATCCAACATACATGGAAGCTTTTAAGGAAGCGGCACTTGCTGCCACCGAGAACAGACCGATTCATATGTAAGAATTACTTGGGAAGGACGACAGAGAAGGTGGTTCCTTCTCCAAGTTTACTTTCTGCGGATATCTGACCATTGAGACGTTCAATAGCTCTTTTAAGTATGTGGAGTCCGAGACCTGTTCCTTCGATTTTACGATTGGCTCGAAAAAACATTACAAAAACGTTCTCCACTGTTTTTTCATCCATGCCAATTCCATTATCTGAGGTAACGATTTCTATTGATTCCTGCTTTTGAGTTACAGATATTGCAATATATGGTTTGTTGCCCTCGTCCGTTCTGGCGTACTTAATTCCATTTTCAATGAGGTTTTGAATAATGGTATTCACTAATGCCCATTCAGCTTCATACTTAATGGTAGGGTCGACTTCTATCTTAAATTCGACACTGTCATAATTGGCCAAGAATTTATAAGAAGAAATGCAATCGTAAATAATTTTCTCAAAGTCTATTTCTTGCTTCGAATCTTCATTGAAAGACATTTTAGTTAACCTCAATAGCCCGTCCAGGATATTATTCAGTCTATTTGCCTGAGAGTCATATTCAGCAAGGAACTTTAAGGCTGTCTCATCTTTCACTTCCAGCTTAGCGACATAGTTCAAGCTCATCAATGACGTAATAGGTCCTTTGAGGTCATGCGAAATGCGATAAAAGAATGAATCCAGTTCGATCTTCTTCTTTTCAATTATATCTGCTTTTTCGCGTTGTGCATTTGCTTCAAATTCAAGTGCCTGCATTTTTGTAATGACATCATATCCTTCGATAACTTTTGCTGTGCGATCATTGATTACACTCTCTTTTTCTTCGACATACTGCGATAGATATTTTAGTGCAAGTTCAAAGTCTCCTTCCTTTTTGGCAATTTCATGTAGCAATAGGTTTGCTTTGAATTTTACCAGTATGATTTTATTCTTGTTGCTGTATTCAAGGGCTTTTACTAAGGTCTCCCGAGCCTCATCCAGGCGATCCATTTTAATGTATAGAGCACCAAGTTTGTGATGACTCATCGCCCAACCAAGCTTCTCTCCCATCTCCTCATGGATCTTCATGGAGTGGAGAAAATCTTTTTCCGCCTGTTCAAATTCGCCAGTTTGTGTAAAGACTTTCCCGCGACCATAAAGTGCGAAAGCTAACCCCCTTACATCTCCAGTCTTTTCTTTTATGGCAATTGATTTCTTTATGATCTCAAGAGCGCGAGGTATATTATTTTGGTTGAGATATAGTCCCGAAAGTGGATTAAATGCATTCGATTGTAAATTTAAATCGCTTGCCTTCTTCCCCGATTCTATGGCTTCTTCGTAAATCTGCGCTGCACTTTTGACGTCTCCGAAAAACTCATAAATGGTGCCCATGGATTTTTGAACCCGAGCCAGATTGTGGTAGTCATTTAGTTTTTTATACGTCCCCAAGCAGTCAATGAGGTAATTGAGCCCTTTACTAAAATCATCTGTTTTGTAGAGCGCGCCAGCTATGGTATACTTGGCATCAGCGATTCCTTTTTCATCATTTAATTCTTGAAAGTTTTCAATAGCCTCATTAGCCATATTGATAGAGAGATCAAAATCGCCAATGATCATGTGGAAAAGAGAAAGAAGAGAAAGTGATTTGGCGATGCATGATTTATCGGTACTTTCTTTACTGAGACTTAACGCTTTTTCACCGAGTTCAATACTTCTGCTTAAGTTATTGATGCGACTTTCATAAGCCTCATCAAGAAGCGACTTTATTTTTGCTTGGGCGGTTGTCTCTGAAATCTCCAAAAATTAGCAAATGATTAGTCTTGAAAGATAAAGGACGACAAATAGATTTTGATGTGATTCTGAATCACATCTAAGTTTAGGAAGTAAAATAGGGGAATTTACTTATGATATATGTAAGTATTTTGCCTATGAATTATTTCTTGTGTTTAATAAAGTTGATCAACAATCAGTGCTTCTTGAATGATTTCGTTGATGGATTGTTCGGGGATGCTGCTTATATCAAATAAGTCAATGCCAGCTACATATTTGCGCTTTTTTTTGTTGAGCAATTTTTGATCGTTGGATAGTCTATGACCTTTGGTAAAGGCTAATTCAATTCCATTATTCTTTAATGGATTGAGATAACAAACCCAGGACTTTCGATAGTACACAGGGATGTTATAGCTTATTTTCCCTTGAAGGTCATGGTGTTGAGTAAGGTGATTGTGAAAAAAGGAAACGATGGCTTTTTGTTGTCCATCGAGTCCTAGAATGAAGCCCTCAATGGTCTTCATGAGCGTTTGAAATGTGGATTGTAAATCAAGCCGATCACATTATTCCATGGGTCAAGGCAGGTTGCCACTTTTATTCCACCTCCTACTTCTTTAATTTCTGTATGTTCCTTTGCCCCTAGTTTAAGGAAGTTGGCGTATCTGGCATCAATATCCTCTACTCCCCAATAGGCTTCAACGCTATCACCTCTTTTTTGGTCGGGTTTTTCAGGATGAAGCCCAAGTTCATAGCCACCAACCTCAAAGCCAACATAAAATGGTTCGTCAAAATAGGGCTCTATCTCAAATGCTTCAGCGTACCATTTTTTTGCTTTTTCTACATTAGGAACCATGTATATCACAGTCCTTAATCCAAGTATCTTATCATCCATTTTTTTGTTTTTTTACGGCATACCTTAGAATAGTCTTCAGTTTCTCATCTGGAGTTCTGCGTGGATCACTAAGATATATCTCATGATGATATCCATTGACTTGAAGCCCATTTTTCTGAATGAAGTCCATGATATTGGCAATGGTAGGCTCCTCTTCGTAATAACTGCCAATATGTAGTCCTTGAACGCACAGTCCTTCGTTGATGAGTTCAAATTTTACTTCATCGCTATTTAGTAGTTCTGGGTTCTTAGCTTTCACTTTTTGAATGCTTCTGTAGTAATGATCACCTTCAACGAAATCGGGCATGCGAATGACAATTTTCCAGTTCCAGTGATCTGGTGATGTTTGTGCAAACTTATGTTGGGCTTCCAGTCCACCATCAATCCACCAAAACCCCTCCATTTTAGGTACTACAAAATCCATATCGTCTGCTTTGCAGATGAACTTGATAGCATAAGCAACGGCATAAAGTTTGTCTATGGCTTCAAGAAACTGGTCGCTTTGAGGGTCACTGCGCCCTGATAAAGAGAGGTAGTAGTAGCTATCTAGGTCGCGTAGCTCTGGTTTTTTCTTAGCGGAATAATAGTTTGAGTCTTCTTTTTTGAGATCTAGCTTTTCGATAATTGCTTCCATAAATGTGTGTTTTAGATTATGAAAACAAAGAAACAAGTGTCAGTGACAGCCCTATGTCACTCGAAAATCGTGGTAGAAAAAATTATTGAAAATGTAGAAACTTTCTGTTTTTGAGGCTTTCTGCGGTAAGCTTTACGTTGTTGATTTCATCGGTGTCCCAATCTTGAATAATCTTCCATTGACCATCAATTTTCTTTAATGCGACATGGAATCTGCCTACAAACTGTTGATCAGCGCCATCGCTTTTTCTGGTTATGCGATAGTACCCCACTTCGTAAGCATTGGAGCCATTTTCAATTCTTGTTTCAAATGAGAATTCGATAAAGCTATTTTTTTCTTGTCCCTTCATACGGTCTGAATTTCTTTTTTTGTATTCATCACCGACCAAAAGTCTTCCCGGATTGATCCGCCAAACATCATCGGAATGTATGGCATTATAAGCGTCACCATCATTTGATTCCCAGGCTTTGGTAAAAGGAATCCATATTTGATTATCGATTTCTGTTTGAACCTCTTGGCTATACAAAAGTGAAGAAATTAGAAGAAATAAAGCAATTAATGATGATTTCATAGGAATTACGTTTTAGCGAAAAATGGTGCGCTATGGTGTTCAAGCAACTCTTTGGCTAAAGTTGCCGCGTGTCCTTGAAGTTCGTTCGGAGAAACGATTTCAATTTCGTTTCCATACATCATGAGCCATCGCGCAAAGTAATCATAGTATGGAGGTGTAAATTTCATTTCGAAGCGACCATCTTCCAATTTTGTTTCTTCAACAAAACCTTGATAATATTTTTGCTCACCCATAAACCTAGCAACCATCGCTGAACATATGATGGTTGCTTCTTTTGCGTCTGTTCCGATCAGCGTTTCATTGAGAAAATCCATGTAATTAGGGTGCAGCGTTGGGTCAATGGTTTCTGCGAGCACGTGTACTTTTTGAATGCGGTCAGCTCTAAAATCTCTCAATTCATTTCGCAATCTACAATGTGCTATTAGATGCCACCGGCCTGAATAAAAAACCATTCCCAATGGCTCGACTTCTCTTCGAGTGGTGGAATCGTTGTATTGAGAGTAATAGGTAATATCGATGAGCCTGTTAGTGGCAATGGCTAATTGTATTTCAGCAATATGAGAATCAGGTGTTGGATTGGGTGAAGGACTCGGTCGTATGGAGATTCTACCCTCGAGATTACTTAAAAATTCTTTGTCTGAATATTTGAGTACCGCTTTGATTTTAAACATGGCTTTTTCGAACGTCTGGATAGTGTGGGGATCCGCACTACGTTCAATAAACTTCGCGCCTAATAGAATTGCACTCGCTTCTTCTTTATTGAAAACCACCGGAGGGAGGTGATAGCCTTCTACAATGAAATAACCTTCTCCCGCATCTCCACCAATGGGAACCCCCGAATCAATCAATGATCTAATGTCTCGGAAGATTGTTCTTCTTCCTACTTCAAATCGCTCTTCAAGCTCACGGATTGGCACGCGTGGTTTCCCTTGCAAGTGGATAAGCAATGCATTCAGTCGGTCGATTCGATTCATGAAAGAAAATTAAGGATTTTGACTTCAACGGTCAATATAGCGTACCCAATAATTGGGTGCATCTCTTTCACTAAACCAATTTGAATAAGCGGCGATTAATTCCTTCCTTCCGTAAGTGCAAGAAAAGTGGAAGGTGCCAATTGCGAAAATTCACCGAAGTAAATCCCGCTTTCTAGGCCTTAGTTTTTAGTCACCCAATGAGGTTCGGCATCTAGGGAACGCTTTAGGAAGTCGTACCCTTCCCAGAAACTTTCGTTGAACTCATCGTCAGCCTTTTCAAATAGAGATACGTTTTCATTGATCAAAGAATCATCCTCAGGCATTTGACTTAAAACTTCTATTTGATCCATCACCAGAATTGCATCATACTGGAAGTCGTTTTCTATGCTGACTCCATGAAATTTAACACTGGCAAGCTCATATGCGCCTCTTTTAAATTTGAATTCTTCAGTCCAAGATACTTCACTCCAGTATTTAGAATTGTGTATGATGGGATTGTAATCGATTTTTAATATGGCAAGGCTTGATTTGTCCACATAGATTTTCCCTGTTGCTTTGCCATGGGATTTGGTAGGCTCAAACATGATTATGGAAACCATGGTGTCGTTAATGGAGGAATCGTTTACATAGCTAAATGTATAATTATCTCGATTTTTTTCACTTAGGAAAGAATTTGGTCTCCATATGGAAGATCGTGCCATATCACTGGCATTTCCAAAAAGTAAATTTTCTTCGCTAATCTCTTTAAAAGCCTTCTTTCTTGTCTTTCGAGGACTAATAGAAGCATTTTCAATTTGGTTGAGGTTAGAAGGAATGTATATGTCTACAATACCATCTGCCAAATAGTAAATTGACTGAGTATCGGACATGGATTCTTTGTAATAGCCAATCTTATGAGTTCGGCTCATTTCATAATTAATGTGGAAACGATCGAATACGTTTTCCATTATGGATTGCCCTGCAATAGCTTTAGCTTCAGCAGAATCATTTGCTTTATCATTTGTCAACTCCTGCGGAATAAACAAAGTAAGCGCTGTGTTCAGTATTAGTGTGATAAGTGACATAACCTAATTGGTGGGTTTAGTACGATACAAACATAGAGCGGCATTTGACCTGTTTTTACCATTAAATTCACGGATTTTGATATAAGTATTCTACCTAATGCGTACTAGATGCATACACTTAAAGTGTTACTTTAAGCACAAAGGCTCTTTGAAGAGCCTTTTCCCCATTCATCACAAATTAATTTTTACTCGTCGATAGTATGAGTACCTTAATCCTAAAATCTAGCGATGAAAAAAATCACTAAAATCATTTTCATTCTTGCGCTCGCATCGTGTGAGGCGCAGAATCCTGAATCGGATATGACTTCTTCTGTTTCTGTTTTTCAGAATGTAAAAGTGATTGATGTACGAGATGGAAGTATCACTGAGGGGGTAAATGTGGTAGTGGAGAATGGGAAGGTTACCTCAATGAATGCCAGCTCCAACAACTTTGGTAAGGCGACAATTATTGATGGCAAGGGCAAATTTTTGATGCCGGGCTTGACCGAGATGCATGCGCATATTCCTTCGCCTCAATGGGGTAGGGATCGCACCGATGAGACGCTTTTTTTGTACTTGTCCAACGGAGTAACGACTATCAGAGGAATGTTGGGACATCCAGAACATTTAAAACTTCGGGCAAAAGCAGAGAATAATGAAATTTTGAGTCCGAGGATTTTTACGTCTAGTCCTTCTGTAAATGGGAATTCCGTAAAAAATAGGGAAGAGGCAAATGAGAAAGTAGCACAGTACCGGGCTGATGGCTATGACTTTTTGAAGATCCATCCTGGACTGAAGCTGGAAGTGTTTAATGAGATAGTGAAAACAGCCAATGATGTAGGAATTGGGTTTAGCGGTCATGTGCCAGTTGATATAGGTGTCAGGCGTGCAATCGCCAGTGGATATTCTTCTATCGATCACATAGATGGATTTTTGGAAGGATTGGTCCCGGCAAGTACAAATGTTGATCCGAATCAAAATGGATTTTTTGGATATAATTTCACCCATCTTGCTGATGCAGAAAAAATTGATGAGTTAGCTTATTTAACCAAAAAATACAAAGTCTGGGTTGTTCCGACTCAAAGCCTTTTCGGACGGTGGTTTTCACCGGTAGACCCTGAAACCATCGCGGGCAATGACCCTGATTTTAAGTATATGCCAAGATCAACGGTTGAGCAGTGGATAAAAAGTAAGAAAAGTCTGATCGAAAATCCGGAGTATTCAGTTGAAAAGTATGTGCTATTTACGGACCTGAGGTATCAGTTGATCAAATCGCTTCATGAAAATGGGCATGGATTACTTCTGGGTTCAGATGCTCCCCAAGTTTTTAATGTACCAGGATTTTCTATTCATCATGAATTGGCAGGTATAATAGATGCGGGGTTGACACCGCTGGAAGCTATCCAGACAGGAACAATTAATCCCGCCACCTTCTTTGGTATGGAAGGTCAATTTGGAGAAGTAAAAACGGGAGCGAGTGCCGATCTTATTTTGCTGGATAACAACCCGCTGGAAGACATTAAAAACCTTCGGAAACCTGCTGGAGTCATGGTCAGAGGCCGTTGGCTAGATCGAGAAATGATTGATGCGATGCTATTAGATATAGCAGAGCGAGCTAAAGATATTTAGCCCGTTCTGCTGATGTTTTTATGCAAGATGATTCTTGAGTTCTTCAACAGTCTTCTTGCTGTTACCTACAAAAATTTGATCGTCAACTAAAAAAACTGGGCGCTTCAAAAAAGTATACTCTTCTTGAATGAGCTTCCGATAATCATCTTCTGTCAGATTCTTATCACCTAAACCCATTGCGCGATATTTCATTGCTTTTCTAGAGAAAAGCGACTCATAGGAGCCACTTCTTTTTTGCATTTCGTCAATTTGATCCAACGTCATTTGTTCTGACTTGATGTCTTGTTTTTCGAAATTTGAGATGGAATCACCCAGCTCATCCATGATGCGCTTGCAAGTTGTACAAGTAGATAAATAATAGACTTTTCTCATTTAATGTATGCTGATAGTATTAATTTTTGTTTTTGGATGCCATCCAGTTTTCCACTTTGCTTTCCAGCACTGTCAATGGCACACATCCTGATTCAAGAACGATGTTGTGGAATTCACGAATGTCGAAATCATCCTTGAGTGCTTCTTTGGATCGTTTTCTCAATTCAAGAATTTTGAGCTGTCCGATTTTATAAGAAAGTGCCTGTCCTGGCCCAGCCATGTATCGTTCTATTTCTGATGTGATGCTGCCTTCTGATTCTGCTTCATTTTCCAACGAATACTGAATAGCTTCTTCTCTTGTCCAACCTTTTGAGTGCATGCCTGCATCCACTACCAGTCTAATGGCGCGATGCATTTCGGCGCTCAGCATTCCAAAATATTGATAAGGATCTGTATACAAGCCCACCTCTTTCCCGAGAGATTCGCTATAGAGTGCCCAGCCTTCCCCGTAGCTACTGTACCAGAGCGATCTTCTAAAAGATGGTAACAGCTCGTTTTCCTGTGCCAAAGAAATCTGATAATGATGTCCAGGAATAGCCTCATGAAGAAACAGGCTTTCATCGGAATACATGTTATACCCTTTGACGTAAGGGATCGGTACATAAAATATACCAGGACGTGAACCGTCAAGTGCTCCGGGATTGTATTCTGCACTTGCAGATGCTTCTCGAAAGGCTTCTGTGCGCCTTACCTCAAACGGTGTTTTAGGCGTAAGATCGAACAGCTCATTCAAATTTGACTTCATTTTTTCATGTATTGCATTGAAGTTGTCAATCACTTGCTGAGGATCGTCGAAAGGCATTAGGCTAGGATTGGAACGTACATGCGCAAAGAATTCATTGAGTGTACCTTCAAAGCCAACTTCTGCCATTACTTTTTCCATCTCCCCACGGATGCGTGCCACCTCAGATTTCCCAAGTTCGAATATTTCGTCGGCGGTCATATCTGTGGTAGTGTATAGTTTAATTCGGTGCTGATACCATTCATCACCTTTGGGCAAGGCACCTACACCTGAAGTCTCTCGCCCTACAGGGAGGTATTCATTCTTGAAAAAATCATGCAGTCTATTGACTACCGGGATTACCCTGCTTTCTACCATTTCGGCATACTTTGCTTTGATGTCTTCCTCATCTACCATGGAAATCTCTTCCGGGATATTTTTTGCAGGCAAATAGAAATGATGAGACTCAGCTGGACCATCTTTCCATGCTGCAAGCTGAGGAATCACTTTAGCTGATAATGATTTTGGAAGAACAATGTCTTGTTCCATGCCTTCTTTCATTCGGACAATTGCGGTATCACACCATGCAACAAATACATCTACTCGCTTCAGCCAATTGTCATAATCTTCTTTCGTGTTGAAGGGTTGTGCACTCGAGCCGGAAGCCAATTGACCAATCATTAATTGGGTAGTCCAGAATTGATCTATGGGAAGAAGCCCACCATGGTATTGCATCTCTGCCAGCGCAATGTCACATTCCCATTTAAGAATGTCGTAACTAATTTGTTCCTCATTTAAGAGTGCTTCTCGATCGAAGGTTTTAAGCTTATCAAGGTAACCGTTGAAGTGGGCATTCAACTCTTCATTGAAACTTTTGGTCAGGTCGTTGCGAAGCAAATCATTGTATCTATTGTCGCCTTGAAATGTCGCATTGATAGGGAATAACTTCAATCCATCTTGATAGTAGTCTTCAAGCATTGTCGCAAATGCTTCATTGGCGATCGGTTCTTTTTGCTGTTCGGCTGGTTGCGTACATGCTGCAAGCATTATTGCGAGGAATAGAAAGGTCAGGTTCTTCATTTCACTGTATTTGATGTCCCCCCAAAATAATAGAATAATAAGCAAATGTTTATATGGACCAAAAGGTCACGAAAAAGAGCATGGCTCGATAAGCATATAGAACAACAATAAAACTACCAATGCAGAGGATGGTATTGAGTAGTGCTTTCTGTTTTGAGGCTTTGTAAAAGTTGCGTTCCATCTTCATGAAGAAGTAGATCAGCATCACCAGTGCTACTGCAGAAATGGTTAGTTCACTCATCCACTCCGATCTTGTGAAATATTTCATGCGGCGCATGAAATAGATTATTAGTCCTTGCAGTTGTATGGCAAATAAGACGACAAAGGTCATAAGCTCTAGACTAGCTACCATGTGATCAGCTATCGGGTGCCTTTCCGGATAATGTATGAGTGCAAAGAACAAAGCCAAAAAAACTGCCATTATGATGAGCAGCATCTTTGAGAGCTCGGAAGTTTTTATGTTGTAGATTATTTCATATTCCTGAAAACTTATGTTCCTTTCCTCAATTTCATTTTTTACCAGTTCATTTGCTATTGAAGAATGGATGAAAGTGCCATCGCCAATTTGTGTTTGAAGGTTGTTGTTGAAAGTGTTGAAGAGGGGAAAAAGAAAATAAATTAGGTTGGCAAAAAAGAATACCGAAACTGGTCGCATGTAAGCGTTTCGTTTTCCATCAACAAAATCGCGAGAAAACTTACCGGGCTTAATTAGAATGTACTTAAGCGTTCTCCAAAATTTACTGTCTGCAAATGTGATGGCATTTACAAATTCTCCAAGAAAGTATTTAAGCTTTCGATCGTCTCTGTGAATAACTTTTTCCCCGCATTCATTGCAATAAATGCCGGAGAATTCATTTCCACATGATATGCAGGCTTGGGTTTTCAAGTGCGGTAGTTGATTCCTTCAAAGCTACTTAATCTCTTCAATTCATTAAATTACTAAAGCACCAACCTTGAAAATGATGAGTATCAATAGACGCCAATGGATTCAACAAAGTTTGCTCGCATCAGCAACCGTGTTGCTGGCAGGGGCACCTGTCGCACAAGGATGCGCCAGTGAGCGACCGAGAGAACTTGGAGATAAGGATGATTTGATCCTGTTAAATTGGAATGAAAATCCATATGGTCCGTCTGAGACTGCCATTAAGGCGGTCAATGATGCGATGAAATATGCGAATAGGTATCCTGATGAGGTAGCCAATGAATTGAAAGAGAAGCTGGCAAAAAAGAACAATCTGAGAACCAAAAATTTTCTCCTTACTGCTGGATCTACCGAAGTGTTGTCTTTGCTGGGGCAGCATGTAGCGCTTCAAAAGGGAGAGATTCTAACGCCATTCCCCACATTTCCCACAGCTCTTCGATTTGGTGAGCGTACAGGAGCCACTGTTCGAAAAGTAGACCTGGATGCCGATGATCGTATTGATTTAGCAAAGGTTTTAGCGGCTATTTCCGACAAAACCACGATGGTTTTCATTTGCAACCCCAATAATCCGACAGGAACAGAAGTAGCAACAGAAGATTTAAGAAATTTCTGCAGGCAGGTACCGGAAAATGTGTTGATCTGCGTCGATGAAGCTTATGTTGAATATTCGAATGCAGGACTGAAAGGAAGCATGATTGGATTGGTAGATGAGCTTCCGAATCTGGTGATTTGCCGTACTTTTTCCAAAGCTTACGGTTTAGCTGGGTTGCGAATGGGATACGCTGTATCGCATAAGCGTAACATTGACGCTTTGAGTCAAAGACATTTGGGAGCAGAAATCTCTACCGGGTGGCCACCACTAGTGGCGGCAAGTGCAAGCATGGATGATCCTGAGTTCATAAACAGCTGCGTAGCTAAAAATACAGAGGGTAAAAGAATTCTCTATGAAGCCTATGATGCATGGGGAGTGAAGTACCATGCGTCCTCAACCAATTTTGTGTATGCCCGTGATGATCGGTTTGAGGGAAATTTGGTTGCAAAAATGAAAGAACGTGGATTCCTTATTACCAAGTGGCCTAGCATGACTGATCATATTCGCGTGAGTATCGGGAAGCCAGAACACATGAGGCTTTACGTTGATTCAGTTAAAGAACTTTTGGTATGAGGAATTGGTCGTCTAGACAACCTTTATGTCTTTAACACCCCTCAACTAGAACTTTCAAGACTGTATAGATGTAGTCCATTGAAACACATTATCAAATGGACTTAAAAAACATAATCGCCAATTCTCTTAATCAATCGTATTCAGCTGAAGAGTATCAAAATATTTTAATTGATTTTGCCGGGAAAGGGAAAACTTCTGGCGAGCAAAAGGAAGACTTAATCTATTATACCAAACTCAATGCTCAGCGTTCGAAACGAATAGGCAAGACTTCTGTGGTAGATTCAGGATTGGCCGAGAGAATCCAAGCGTTACCGAAGCAAACCTGGTTGTTGATCACGGAGACATGGTGTGGAGATGCAGCCAATAGCGTTCCTCTTATTGCTAAGCTTGCCGAGCTAAATCCATCCATTGATTTACGCATAGTTCTTCGTGACGAAAATCTGGAGCTGATGGATCAATTCCTGACCAAAGGTGGTCGATCCATTCCCAAGTTGATTGGGTTGGATGAAGACCTGAATGCTCTTTTCGACTGGGGCCCAAGACCTAAAGAAGCTCAAGACCTGTACTGGAGCTGGAGGGAACGCGAGGATCGTGAACCCTACAAAGAATTTCAGGTAGTACTTCAGAAATGGTACAATGAGAATAAGTCTTCAGCAATACAAGAAGAGCTCATAGGGAAAATTGCTTTGGAAGTGTCTTAGATTAGCAATTGATTCTAACTTGACTGCTTTAGTTAATGCTTATGCGAATATTCCTAGTCATTGTATTCATATATTCACTTATCAACAGCTGTTCGAGCATCCAGGTAGAGCATCAATCTTTTGAGGAAAAGATAAAAGGGATGAACTACACCGGCCCAGGTAGAGGCCCCTTTGGTGAAGAACCTTTTACATCCATGACGGCCATCGGATCAAACTTTGTAGCTCTGATTCCAGAGGCTACCCTTTATCAAAATACGCTGGGTATAAGACACACATATTGGGGTGATAGCACCTGGTATGGGGAGTCGACTGAAGCAGTATTGGAAGGAATAACACAAGCAAAAAAAGCGGGACTAAAGATTATGCTCAAGCCGCATTTGGAGCCTGGCTTAAATGTTTCAAACTGGAATAGGCCAGAGCTGGATAGGGCTGATAGCACTTCTCGAGCCAATTACATCCAAAGTTGGAGAGAATTTACCTCCACAGTAGAGTTTAATGTAAGAAAGCGGACCGATTGGAGGGGCGACCTGATGTCTAAGGATGAGGAGGGTTGGAAGAAGATCGCGGACGGATATAAAGCATATATCCTTAGCTATGCTGTTCTAGCCGATTCGATGAATGTTGATTTGTTCTGTGTGGGCACGGAGTTGAAGGCAATGGCTTTGGAGAAACCGGACTACTGGCGGGAATTAATCAAGGAAGTCCGTGAGTTTTATGATGGACCGATTACGTATGCAGCAAACTGGGACAGTTATGATGAGATTAGCTTTTGGGATCAGTTAGACTATGTTGGGATTGATGCGTATTTCCCGTTGGGTGATTATAAAATCCCGTCTGTGGGGGGGGCGATTGCAGATTGGGCAAGTTATAAATCAGAAATTCAATCATTTCATTCTAAAACAGGAAAGAATATCATTTTCACTGAGTGGGGATACGAGAGTGAAGAATTTGCAGGAAAAACACCGTGGGGCTCGGAAGGTGCATTTAATGAGGAAGTCCAGAGAAATTTATATGAAGCAACTTTCCAAAGCTTCTGGGAAGAACCTTGGTTTCAAGGGGTATTTATCTGGCGATGGTCTCCCAAAAATGAATTCGGGAGAGGCACCTATAACTTTTCACCTAAAGGAAGGCAAGCTGAAAAAGTCCTTGAGAAGTGGTTTGATACAAACTAAAATGCTACAATCTCTTTCATCTTCTCACTGATTCGCTCCACATTAGGTACCACTGATTCCATCAATGGCACGTTATGAGGCAGTGGGATATCCGGCATGGCAATACGCGCTACCGGTGCATCCAAGTAGTTGAATCCTTCTGAAACTAATACAGCAGCAATCTCAGCACCAAATCCGGCGGTCATCGCATCTTCATGCACAATCAAGCATCGATTCGTTTTCTTGATGGAGTTAAGAATTGCTTCTTTATCCCAAGGCATAATCGTTCGTAAATCAATTAGGTCGGCAGAAATCCCTGTTTCATCAATAGCTCCCTCACATGCTTCACACATTGCTCCCCAGGTTACTATCGTGATATCAGATCCTTCTCTGAGAAGGCTTGCTTTGCCAAACGGCACTACAAATTCATCTCCAGGATACGGTCTTCGTGCGTATCTGTTATCGTTGAGGTTTCTGTGCTCAAAGAACATGGTAGGGTTGTCAGAACGCATGGCTGTACGTATCAGTCCAACAGCATCTTGCGCATTACTTGGGAATGCTACCTGCCACCCAATGGCATGGGCAAACATCACCTCGTTGGTTACTGAGTGCCATGGATCTCCTACTTTGGCAAACCCTCCAGGCATACGTACAACGATTGGTGCTGCAAATCGGTTGGCTGTTCTCCAGCGAGTAGTTCCACAGTTGTTGAGCTGCTCCATCGCCGGATCAGCATATTTCCTGAACTGAATTTCTGCAACCGGCATTAATCCACCATAGGCCATGCCTACGGCACGCCCGATGATACCCTCTTCTGAGAGAGAAGTGTCAAATACACGATCCTCACCATACTTGGTTTGTAAGCCCATGGTTACCGCATGCACACCACCTTTCATTCCCACATCTTCTCCAAAGACCAATACTTTGGGATTGGTCTTTAATTCGTAATCCAGTGCAAGATTGATCGCTTCTCCGATGTTTATTCTTCGCTTATCTGGATTGGGTTCTTCGCTACTGGAAGGGAAGGTTGGATTTGATGGCCTCAACCCACCAATTTCTTGTACTTCATCCGACTCGGAGAATACAAATTTTTTGATTCTACTTGCGTCAGGAGCTGAACGATTGAGTGCTGCTTCTGCCGCCTCATCCACGATCGATTGAGCTTCTTTTTGCAGCGCTTTCCATTCATTAGCAGAAAATAGTCGCTCCATGGCCTTCAAGGGATCGTTGGCCTGCTCCTTTTTCAACAGTTTTTCGTCTTTGTATGCCTGATTGTCCTGATAGGAGTGACCATTTAGTCGTGGTACCGTTAGTCTTACCAATGCCGGCCCTTTCCTAGACCTTACATGATCCGCACCTGCTTTAAGGAGCTTATGCGCTTCTTCTGGATTGGTACCACTACCATCCCAGATATCTAGGTTCTTAAACGAGGCAAGGTTTTCGGCAATGTTTTTTCCGGGAGTTTGAAATTCGCTGGTGACGGAAATGCCATAGCCATTGTCTTCGATGTAAAAGAGCACAGGAAGCTTTTGTGTAGTGGCGATGGTCAATGCTGCCCAGAATCCGTTCGTTGCTACAGACCCATCTCCGCCGAGTATGACAGACATGGAATCTTTGTAGGTTTTATCTTTTAATGTCTTCGCATGGTATTCGATGCTCTGCGCCCAACCAATTGCTGGGGTATATTGTGCACCTACATCTCCTGCCATGGGTAATACGACACACCCTCTATCAGAACTGGGCATGTTACAAACAACTCCAATGTCACGTCCATCACTATAGCCACCAGAGCGAGTGAGGGGTGCTGATAATGCATCTTCAACGGAAAGACCGAGACCGATCATTAGTGGACGAGAACGATAGTAAGCACTCGCAGAATCTTTCGGTTTATCTAGCAAACTGGCAAGGATCAGCTGACCAAGTTCATGTCCTCTGGCAGAGAATTGATACAATACCTTCTTTTCAGGAACAAGCTTATTTTCTTCCAGATCGTCCATGGCTCGTGAGATGAGCATTTTCAAGGCAATCTCTTTCCAGTCTATCGCGGAATCTTTCTTTTTCTTAGGTGCTGTTGCTGTTTTTGACATATTCTTTTATTGGGTGCGCTAAGTTACAAAAGCGGTTTAAAAGAGGTTCAGATTGGGTACTGTTTTGATGTCTATTTTTTAGTAGACATCAAAAAAATAAATAATTGATGTTTACCATCATTGCGGGCATCAAAATAAAAGTGTACTTTCGAGTAGACATCAAAAAAATAAATAATTGATGTTTATTAAAAAGTAGACACTAGAAATATGTCAAAACCTTTATTCGACATCAATCCAGATAGAAATGCGCCTTGGAATGACTTACCAGACTTGCCCATTCATCCGGACTTATATCGTACCGTGGATATCATGGAGCAGCTGGGGAATGCCAAATCTGCATTGGGACGATTGCATGGCCGCTCAGTAGCGATACCGAATCAGGGTATTTTAATTAACACCATCAGTTTACAGGAAGCCAAGGCCTCAAGTGAGATAGAAAATATCTTCACAACGGATGATGAACTGTATCAGGCCTTTAGTGAGGAGGGTGAGGATGTTAGTATCAAGGGAGCGCCGAAGGAAGTGCTGCGCTATCGCGAAGCGCTCTGGTCTGGGCATGAACATTTGATGAGTAATCAATCATTCGACATGGATTACTTCATCAAAATTTACCGGATGGTTAAGCAAACCAATGATGGTTTACGACCACCGAGTGCTCGGATTTATATTAAGCAAGGCGGCACGGGACCCAACGCTGGTACAGCAATATACACTCCGCCCAGAGGGAGGGATATTCTAGAGCAGAAATTGCAAAACTTACTGAATTTTGTAAACGACGATGAGAAGTATCCCATTGATCCATTGATCAAAATGGCGATCGCACACTATCAATTTGAAGTGATCCATCCTTTCAGAGATGGTAATGGCAGGGCAGGGCGTATTTTTAATATAAACATTCTGACGCAAAAAGGGTTGTTGGATTTACCGATACTCTTCCTGAGTAGATACATCATAGATAACAAGAATGATTACTACTCCCATCTGGCAAGCGTAACACAACGAGCGATGTGGGAACGCTGGATTCTATTCATGCTAAAAGCCGTGGAGGTAACAGCTAACCTTACTTTCAATAAGATCAATGATATTCTTTCTGCTAAGGAAGGTATGATGGAGGAGATTGAAGCAGAAACGAAGATTCGAAAGCCGGAATTGCTGGTACAGATGATTTTCACTCAACCCTTGACTAAGGTAAGTCACCTAACGGATGCGAAGATCTATGCAGAAGCAACGGCTAGGAATTACCTCAATGAGCTAGTAGCCTTAGGCATTCTTGAGAAGCGAACCATTTCCGGTCATCATTATTATTTGAACCTGGAACTTTATCGCATATTATCCGAATAATACGGTATGCGAAAATCTCTTTTTGGTTTAATTCTTTTTTCCACTTCAATGTCTTTTGCTCAAGCGGATGAAGTAGTCCTGGCAGATACTGTTAAATTCATTGTCAACGAAGTTAAGTCCCTTGAGAGCCTCAATTATGGTCAAAACATCTATCGACCCAATTTTGAGGACTGCAACCTGGAATATGAACGATCATTTTCGGATGATACGCAATGGCTGGTGTATGACTTCTGGCTTTCCGATCTGGATGAAAGTAAAATGAGGCTCGATTCTGTAGAAGGAGAGTGGCAGTTAAAACTGGTATCGTCACGAAAAAAAATTGAATTTGATGCGACCCGTGGTTCTGGGTGGGTTTCAGAGATGCATTTCTACAGCAAAGAGAAAGAGCCTATCCTGGCAATAGGAAAGGCTCTTTATTTTGCAATTAAAAGCTGCAAAGGACTCGATCGTTTTAAATAAGGCTCACAGTTTCTCCATGATGAAGTTTGTCATCATCTGGTAGAGATGCCCTCTACGACCTC
Source organism: Ekhidna sp. (assembly GCF_039940915.1). Taxonomy (GTDB): domain Bacteria; phylum Bacteroidota; class Bacteroidia; order Cytophagales; family Cyclobacteriaceae; genus Ekhidna. The sequence goes on along the minus strand of NZ_JBDVFO010000002.1, from coordinate 1,713,977 downwards.
TCAAGCTATGTGCTTTGTCCGGGTAGTAAAAAGAATCAAATTGCTTTCCTTCTTTAATAAGCTCTTCTTGCAATGCCACAGAATTTTGGAAGTGCACATTGTCATCTCCTGTGCCGTGAACCAACAAGAAATTTCCTTTCAACTTATCTGCATGTGAATTTGGACTATTGTCATCATAGCCACTTGGGTTATCTTGAGGACGTTGCAAATACCGCTCGGTGTAAATGGTGTCGTAATACCTCCAGGTGGTAACGGGTGCAACGGCAATCGCTGTTTTGAAAACATCATTTCCCTTGAGTATGCAGAGCGATGACATGTATCCGCCGTAGCTCCATCCCCAAACACCCATTCGATTTTCGTCTATGTAGGCGTAGCCTCCCAGAGTTTTGGCAGCCGAGACAAGATCTTCAGTTTCGTATTTTCCGAGCTGTTTGTAGGTTACTTTTTTGAAAGCTTCTCCTCGATAGCCAGTACCTCTTGGATCTATTACCGCTACGATGTATCCATTTTGCGCAAGGTACTGATGCCAAATGTAGTGCGAGCCTGCCCAACTGTTAGCTACATTTTGCGAGCCGGGTCCGCTGTATTGAAAGATCAGCAATGGGTACTTTTTGTTTTCATCAAAATCCGACGGCTTTAAAAAGAATCCATTTAGCTGATCACCATTGTCATTGGTGATCTTGAAAAACTCTTTGCTCGCAAATCCATAATCTTTGACCTTTTGAGCCAAGGCTTGATTGTCTTCCATTACTTTGATTTGCTTGTTCCCCTTTGTTTGGTAAAGAGAAACACTCAGCGGAGTGGTAGCCGATGAATGATAGCTCATGTAATAACTACAATCAGCACTCATGTTGATGGTGTATTTTCCGCTTTGATTGGAGAGCTTTTTCTTTCCTTTTCCTGAGAAAGAAACCGAATACAGATGTACTTCTAAAGGGGAATCTTCTGTGCTGGAATAGTAGAGTATCTTCTTCTTTTGATCGAGTCCCACCAAACTTCTTGCTTCGTAATCACCATTCGTTATTTGATTAACTAAGCTTCCATCCATGCTGTATAGATAAAAATGCTTAAAGCCACTTTTTTCGGTGCTATAAATGAATTGCTCACCATTCTCCAGATAAGTCAGGTCATCGCAAAATGTAAAATGCACATACGTGTCGCTCTTATCAGTGAGTATTACTTTGGAGCTACCATCGATTGCATTGGCATGCAAAATATCTAATTGGTTTTGTAAACGATTAAGTCGCTGTACAGCTAGCAGCTCGGGATTTTTTGTCCAATAGATTTTAGGGATGTAAATGTCTGTTTCTGATCCAATATCCACCATCGCTTTGTTTTTCGTAGAAAGTTCATACGTATAAATTTCTACCTGTGAATTTTTTTCTCCAGCCTTAGGGTACTTGTATCGGTAGTCTTCTGGATAGTTTGCACCATCTTTCCATAGCTGTAGGTTGTACTCATTGATTCCAGATTCATCCATTCGATAGTAGGCCAATCGCTTACTATCAGGTGACCAGGCAAAAGCTTGCGTTAGGTACAGTTCTTCCTCATAAACCCAATCGGAACTGCCGTTGATTACGTAGTTGAATTTACCATCATCGGTAACTGCTACTTCGTTATTGTTTGCTAAGTCTACGTAGAATAGGTTGTTGTCTCTTGTAAATGCCACCTTGGAATTGTCTGGGGAAAGCGTAGCATATGATTGTCTTCCTTCAGAAAGTTTTTGAACCGATTTGGAGTCTCGATTATATAAGTAAAACACAGCCGTGTATGACCTTCGATACACAGACTTGCGGTCGGTCATGATCAAAACCAAAGACTCATCATCACTGAAGCTATAGGAGGAGATGGTGAGGTCAAGAGCTTCTCCGTCGGCGATGGTTTCCACTTCTTCCCCTGTGCGCACACTGTACTTAATGATTTTATTGTTGGACAAGGCACTATAGTATTGTCCGTCGTTCATCCAATTAAGGCTGCTAACCGATTTGGTCGAGAACGTCCCGTCTGTGGCTTGTTCTACTGATATTTTGTTTTGTGCATAGGTAGCTAGCGAGGCAGCTGCTATGAGTATGTAGGTTAATAGTCTTGGTTTCATATTTATGGTAGGTTAATCAGTTCAAAAAGTAAATAAATCTGTCAATGCTAATTTCCTTCTATTGAATCGCCAGGGGTCTTAATTTCAGGAGAATTCGCTTGTCGGTAAAGCTCTCGTATTTCTTCCTCACTGAAATCAGGAAAGAATTTTTTGACTAAAAAAACGGCTTCTTTTTCATTTTCAGCAACACCCATGTTTTTAGAAATTAATTCTCGTTCAATGGCTCGACTCTTTTGGGCACCAAGTCTTTTATTGATTAATGGCAATGCACCCTCAGAAGCAGACGCAATGCGTGATGAGATTCCACCTCGATCAGCTATCAAGGTGACAAATCGATCAAAATTGTCATAATTTTCCGTCCAGGTAAGCTTATACTCAGTTGTTTCTTTGCTTACATTACTTGGAAGTGTTTTGTATCGTCTGGATGTTTCAGTGAGAAGCCGCTCTACATGTTCAATCTTCTTAATTTCCACAAAAAGTGACTGTAATACGTTATAGAGCTCAAAATCTATGATCTCCGAATTTTGAAGACTGAGGGCATATTGAATAGTCTGATAATCATATTGCGGCTCGATGAAGCGGAAATCTGAAAAATTCCCATAGGAGCCTTTCTCTAGAACCTCAGTAAGTTGCGCGGAATAACCGGTCATTCCTCCAGAGATTTGAGTCATTTGAAATCTAAAGTATTCAAGCTCGTATTTCAAAGCACTAACAACCCTATCTCGCTCTTTTAGGTTTTTTTCACTTTCTGCGTAGCTCTGGATCAGGAATGCACAGTAGACTCCTATAATGACTATGATCAGGTCAATCAGTACCCACGTTAATTTATTTTCAGAATTGAAAAGCTTGCGAAGAAACATAAGTTAGGTTTTGAGTAAAAATATATATTTATCTGATGAAGCAATTAATGCTAATCCATGGAGCCATTGGTAGTTCTGACCAATTGATTCCATTGAAAGAGATTCTAAAGGATGATTTTGAGATATGCCTTTTAGAGTTTTCAGGACATGGTAACAAGGCTTCCGCTAGCGATTCTTATTCCTTGGACAGCTTTAGTAATCAGTTGGGCGATGCTTTGGACGAAATTGGAGTTGAAGTGCACATTTTTGGATACAGTATGGGAGGTTTTGTGGCCCTATGGCAGGCAGCCCAGGATGCGAAAAACATGGCCTCTCTCACGACTCTTGGGACTAAAATGGAATGGAGCGAAGTGATTGCACAAAGAGAAGTTCAGCACCTGAATCCGGATGTAATCCGTGAAAAGGTGCCAAAATTTGCTCAAGCCTTGGAGAAAAGGCATGGTGAACATTGGCAAGAAGTATTGAATCGAACAGCAACCTTTATGAAGGAACTGGGCAAATCTCAGCCAATCCAGCCATCAGTGATGGAGAAAATAAATATACCTGTGCAGCTCTGCCTGGCAGATAATGATGTCATGGTTTCATTTGAAGAAACACAACGAGTACAACAGTGGATCTCAGGAAGCACCCTCGAAATGTTACCCAACAGTAAGCATCCAATTGAACAAGTGGATTTGATGGCACTTGCTAGCACCATCAGATCATTCATCAATCGAATAGATTGATCACTTTTTCTTAAACTTCTGAATGAAGTTCCGGGTGAATTCTGATAATACAAGCCGGCCACTCGTTTCTGCACGTTCGGCAAGCAACTCATCCCAGTGATCAGTGCCTTCCCAAAATACCTTCTTAAGTTCAGCCATGGCATCAGGGTTATAAGCAGCCAACTTATTAGCCAATTCGTTTACGGCTTTATCCAGAGATGCTACATCATCATAAAGCTTCCCGAAAAGACCTTTTTGATGAGCCCATTTGGGATCGTAAAATTCATCTGGATTGATTCCCATTTGCGACATAGCTGAAAGGCCCATTTTCCTTTCAATCGCTGGCCCAACAACAAATGGTCCGATACCTAGCGCTAGCTCACTCAGCTTGATGGCAGTGTGTTTAGTTGCAAAGCAATAATCAACAGAAGCTGCAAGCCCAATTCCACCACCTACGGCTTTCCCTTGGAGGCGACCTATGATAAATTTTGGGGCCTTTCGCATGGCATTGATGACATTAGCGAATCCCATAAAAAATTCTTTCCCCTTTGCCGGACTGTCTATTGCGATGAGTTCATCAAAACTTGCGCCGGCGCAAAACGTGCGATTCCCACCACTTTTCAAAACGATTACTTTCACATCAGGATTATTTCCTGCCTCTGTGATAGTGTCCGCTAGTTTTTTCAATATTTCTCCTGGGAGTGAATTGCTTTGCTCGGTAAAAAATTCGACGGTACCGATTCCATCTTTTATGTCAAGTTTCACGTAATTCATGCCGCAAAAATAAGGGCAACTCGCCATTGGAAGCTCAAAAAAAAGAAAGCCCCCCATAAATGGAGAGCTTTTCCCAACCAGCTACCTCTTCGAACTTCTCCGAAGAGTATTGAGTCTCTTATGTTGATATATATTTTTTATGCCAGATGACCTCCATGCTCAAAATCTATTGTTTGCCCTTCCAGACATGCGAAATGATAAACTCCATCTTTTCTTCGAACTTGAGCTCCGAATTGCTTGGTATACCCAAGACATGGGTCGCCTCCCATATACGTGCTCGTTATTGTTACTATTCCATCGTTTTGGTTGATGAGATTTTGTAAAATGGATTTGACATTCATTGCGCGTCCATTATTTTCATTTCCATCTTTTAAAGCACCATAAACGGCAAAGTCTACTTTAATTCTGGACATAGTTTCATCAGATTTGGTGGTTCCTACTCTTTAAGGCTTTTCGGAATGACGCCCCGATTTGGAAAATCTTTTTCGTAAATCGGTGATGTAAAATTGATGGATGCTGAAGTAGGCCACCAGAGGGGAATTGACCCTTTTATGAAACGGGTATAAATACCTGTTTTTCATTTTTCTGCAGGGGAGAAATACTTGAATTTCATTTATAACTTCCTTTAAAGGCTTGAGAATGATTAGAATTGTTAAAAAAAGTAACTATGAAAAACCTACTAAGAGCAATTTTTTTACTGACAATCATTTCTTGTCAACCCACAGCTACCGAAATGCCCGAAGAAGAGCCGGATCTGCAAATAGTTGATACTGCACCTTCTATGTATGCAGTTTCACTAGCCACGGCAGAAAAGAACATCAAGTTTTACGATTCATTGTCTAAGGTGGCGCTTGGAATTGATCCGATACGTGCATTTACTATTCGTTCGGTCGATTTTGCTGAAGCTATTGGATTACCACTGAATAAGCTTAAAAAAGCGAAGTACAGACATTTGAGAATCTATTTAGGGCTTGATGAAGCAACTAGTGAATTCAAGATTTATTTGACACCTGTAGATAGTGCCATTATGAGCAAAGGAATTCCAGGTAAAGATGTAATCCTGAACGGTCCATATACTGGGAAAGGTAACAGTCTGACTGAGGATGATGGTCCATATGTATTAGATTTTTCACAGCCATGTCCGAATGCATGTGATGATGATAGTCCTTTAAATGACTAAATAATGTTTGAAGCAATCGCCAAGAGTGTAATAGACTATTCGAGTATCGCAGCATACGTCGTTGGAATCTATACGATCTTGATTTACAAGAAACTACCGAGAGAGATGAAATATTTTTCTTGGTTTGTTTTTGTGTCATTTGTTGTACAGGTGATTGCTTCAATTTTTTATTACAATAAAGAAAACAACCTTCCTCTGCTTCATATCTATACAGTCGTGGGATTTGTGTGCTTAATGATTTTTTATAATCAAATATTTGATGGTCTCATCAAACCCATGATTCTTTGGGTATTGGCAGCCGTATTTGTGGTCTATTCAATACTCAACTCCATCTTCATACAAGATATTTATACGTTCAATTCATATGCCCTCAGCGTTGAGGCGGTTATCATCATCATACTCTCTCTTACCACTTTTGTGTTTTTGATGAATGATATTGTAAAGGAAAAAAGAATCGCAGTTATCAAAAGTATCAGCTGGATTAATGCCGGGCTGTTTATTTATTATTCTTCCAGTTTGCTTGTTTTCTACTTTGGAAACATGATTATTAATTTCTCAAAGACCCCTCTGGTTAGATATACGTGGTTTATCTACGCTTTATTCTCGATAATTATGTATATCTGCTTTTTTATCGGACTATGGAATCGACCCAAGAGATTAATTTCTTAAGTATTCTTCTGCCTCTTTTGCTATTGGTCTTTGTGATTGCAATAGGAGTATTTCTATTAAATCAACATTTTCAGAAAAACCTTATACGTCAGCAGCTTGAAAGGGAAGAGCTGCGAAGCAGGCATCAAAAAGAATTGCTGCAATCCAATATTGAAGTTCAGGAATCAGAAAGAAAGCGGATCGCCAAAGACTTACATGATGAACTTGGCGCTACGCTTTCCATTGCCAAAATGCATTTGATGAGGTTAGAGCAAATGCATCCAGCTTTGGAATCGAAAGGGTTGTCGATAGGAAACGTGAGAAATATTATTGAGTCCTCCATAGCGTCTGTTCGTCAAATAAGCCATCACCTAATGCCCAATCAGTTGGAGACGTTTGGATTGATCCGATCTGTCGAAAGCATGGTGGACCAAATCAATGAATCCAAGCAGGTAGAAGTTGATTTTCAAACGCCCACAAACCCAGCCAAACTTTCATGGGAAAAAGAACTTGGGCTCTACCGGATTTTTATGGAACTGATGCAGAATACGCTTAAGCATTCAAAGGCGAAAAATGTTGAGATAATATATCAGGAAAAAGATGATATCGTCCTGATTGAATACAAAGATGATGGTGTAGGACTCCCCACGGAGATGGTGCATGGGCTTGGGTTGAAAAGCATGGAAGCACGAATAAAGGCAATTGACGGCAGCATAGAATTCATAAGAGGAGAGGGTTTTGCTGCGCGCTTGAGTGTTCCAAAAAATGATGAATAAATAGTATGAGCACTGTAATAAATATTGGATTGATAGAAGATCAATTTCTTTTTAGAGAAGGAATGAAAGCAATTCTTTCCTCCTATGATGAATTTGAGGTGATAATGGAATCTGAAGATGGCTTTTCAGTGATGGATAAGCTTAAGAATTGTGAGGTAAAACCGGATGTGCTTCTCGTTGATTTATCACTTCCGAAAGATGGAGACAATGACTTTGACGGGATCGCGGTGACCGATGCGGTTGTCGAGAACTATCCAGAGATAAAAATATTGATCCTTTCAGTGCATGATGATGATGCTTTTGTGGCAGAGCTTATTGAGCGTGGAGCACATGGCTATCTTATCAAGGATTCAGACCCCAATGAAGTGACAGAGGCCATTCGCTCTGTGTACAGCAAAGGGTCATATATCAATCAGAAAACTTTACTGGCGATTCAGAAAAAAATGAATCAGAAGCACAAGACAAGCACGAAGAAAAGTCAGGATGAGGCACTTACTAAAAGAGAAATTGATGTGCTCCGTTTGGTATGTCAACAAAAGACCACAGGCGAAATTGCTGATGAGCTTTTCATTAGCTCAAAGACTGTGGATGGTCATAGAAATAACCTGCTACAAAAAACGCATTCGAGAAATGTAGCAGGCCTGGTGCTTTATGCGATGAAGAAGGGATTGATTGAGTCTTAGATCTTTTGATTCAACTCTGATCCTTTTTCTTGATCATCGTCAAAATTGTAGCAATAGCAACAGTCTCTCCTGTTTCATCATAAACATCCACAAGAAACTTCACGATTCCCTTTGCGATATCGTCTTTCTTTTCCTGATCAACTTTCTCTTTAACCGTGCATCGCACGCCTATTGTCATTCCAGGATAAACAGGCTTGGTGAATCGACATTCTTCTAAGCCATAGTTTAAAAGAACAGGACCTTTTTTGGCTTGAACAAATAGACCTGCTGCGGCAGATAAAATAAAGTAGCCATGCGCCACTCGTCCCTCAAATGTGGTTCCTTCGAGTGACGTTACATCGGTGTGGGCATAGAAGTGATCCCAACTGACATTGGCAAAGGTCACGATATCAGATTCTGTAACCGTACGCTTAGCAGTAATTACCGTATCACCGATTTCAATTTCTTCAAAGTACTTAGAGAAGGGATGTTTTTCCGTATCCTTATATGCTCCACCATATTGATATTGTTGAGTAATCTCTGTCAGTGTGGTTGGCGACCCTTGAATCGCTGTGCGTTGTAGGTAATGCATGACTCCACGCATGCCGCCCATTTCTTCACCACCGCCGGCACGCCCAGGTCCACCATGTGTAAGCATCGGCATAGGAGATCCATGACCAGTTGATTCTTTCGCACATGCTTCATTCAACACCAAGATTCTTCCATGATGCGTTGCAGCTCCAACTACATATTGGGTAGCAATCTTGTCATCGCCAGTGGTGATGGAAGAACAAAGTGAACCCTTGCCTCTCTTCGATATCTCAACAGCCTCATCCATCGTTTTATAAGGGAGAATGGTACTCACCGGGCCAAATGCTTCAATGTTGTGTACTTCATCTGTATCCAATGGTCGCTGGTTTACGAAAAGTAATGGAGACATGAAGGCACCTTTTTTCCAATCTGCACCCATTGCTTCACCTATATTGTCAAGCGAGCCATATACAAGGTCTGAAGTTTTGGCTAGTTCAGCTACACGTTTTGTTACCTCTTCCAGTTGTTCTTTGCCTGCAAGAGCGCCCATCCGGACACCCTCTACACTCGGATCTCCAATGGTTGTTTTCTCGAAGGCCTTGCCCAATGCGATCTGAACATCCTCTACCAACTTCTCCGGTACAATGATTCGTCTTACCGCTGTACATTTCTGACCACATTTGACAGTGATTTCTTTGCGCACTTCTTTAATAAATAAGTCAAATTCCGGTGTGCCCGGTACAGCATCTTCTCCTAGTACGGCGCAGTTCAATGAATCTGCCTCCAGATTAAATGGAACAGAATTATTTACAATCTGTGGAAGGGTTTTTAATTTTCTGCCAGTTTCAAAAGATCCAGTAAACGTTACCACATCTTGAGAATCCACGTGATCTAAAATTCCATTCCCAAAACCGGCGACAAGTTGCAAAGCTCCCTCAGGTAAAATCCCTGAATCAATAATTTCTTTCACCATGGCCTCAGTGAGATAGCAGGTTTGCTCCGCGGGTTTGACGATGCAAGGCATGCCAGCCAACCAGTTTACCGCTGCTTTTTCAAGCATTCCCCAAATAGGGAAGTTAAAGGCATTGATGTGCACAGCTACACCATCCTTAGGCACCATGATGTGATGGCCAACGAAAGAGCCACCTTTGGATAATCCAACAGTATCTCCATCCACGTGATAAGGAAGATCAGGAAACTGTCTTCTCAGGCTGGCGTTGGAGAAAACATTTCCAATTCCTCCCTCAATGTCAATCCAGCTATCGATCCTTGTAGCGCCTGTAGCTTTGCTTACCTCATAAAACTTTTCTTTGTTATCCATCAGGTGAAATGCCAGCGCTTTCAACATTAGCCCGCGTTCCTGAAAAGTCATTTTCCTTAATGTGGCATTTCCAACATTACGTGCATGATCATATGCATCCTTAAAATCTATTCCTTGAATGGTATGAGTCGCAACTGGTTCGCCGGTAATGGCATGGTGAAGGACTTCCCCATCACCTGATCCTTCCATCCACTGTCCAGCTATGTAATGTTTTATTTTTGGTATGGCCATATTTCTTGCTTCTTAAATTCCTTTAGGTAAAGTTAACAGATATGAAATAGTTGATTAGCTAAATAAGCCGTGCAGCTCGGTGTCTATTCTAAAAACAATGTCTGAAAAATCCTCGGTGTTTTTAACAAAATCAATTTCGCTAACATCAATGATCAAGAGCTTTCCTGCTTCATATTCTTCTATCCAATTCTCATAGTGTTCGTTGAGCCCTTTTAGATATTCTATGCGAATAAGATTCTCATAGTCACGACCCCTCGTTTCAATGTTTTGCACAAGTTTGCCAATGTCTGATTTGAGATAGATAAGTAGATCGGGTGGCTTTACGTATTCAATCATAGAGGCGAAAAGCGCTTGATAGTTTTGATAATCACGTTCTTTGAAAAAGCCCTGTTTATACAAACTTTCTGTAAAAATGTAGGCATCCTCGTAGATGGTCCGATCTTGAATGATTGTTTTGTCTACTTTCTTTAAATTATTGATTTGCTCAAATCGGCTATTTAGAAAATAAACCTGCAGATGAAAGGACCACTTGTGCATGTCACTATAGAAATCTTCTAGATACGGGTTGTCTTCTACAGACTCAAATTCTGCTTGCCATCCATAATGTTTGGCGAGCATTTCTGTAAGTGTGGTTTTGCCTGCTCCAATATTACCGGACACCGCAATGTGCATATTCTTTGTAATCATGATTAGCTCAAGTCCTAATTATTTTTTCGACTCATTCCAGGTTTTATATGCAGCAGATGCTAAGGGTCGGTTAGCTTCTATTTCTGTCAGAGGGGTACATTCTTTAAGCGTTTCCTGGCATTCTTTTGGAAGCTGCTGGTAAAGTTTGGTGCCCTCCGTTTTCCAAGCAATCATATCATCACTTACTTCTTTTATTTTCTTTGCTGGATTACCCACAATCAAACTGCGAGGTTCAAATTTGGCATCCGCTTTTACAAAGCTTAGTGCGCCGACAATGCTTTCATCTCCGATCACAGCATTATCCATGATTACGGCATTCATCCCTACAAGTACATTTCTTCCAATCTGAGCTCCATGAATGATAGCTCCATGACCAATATGAGCACTTTCTTTCAGGGTAATGGTGATGCCGGGAAACATGTGAATGGTGCAATTTTCTTGCACATTGCACCCATCTTCAATGACGATCCTGCCCCAGTCCCCACGAATAGCTGCCCCAGGACCAACATAGACATCTTTTCCGATGATGACATCACCAGTTACAGCAGCCATCGGGTGTACAAATGCGGATGGATGAATGACGGGTCTGAGATTGTTGAATTCGTAAATCATGTTCAACTGATTCCTTAAACGTTTTCTAAAATAACCGCATAGCCTTGCCCAACGCCAATACACATGGTGCACAATGCATATTTTTTATTTGTCTTTTGGAGTTGAAGTGCGGCAGAATATGTGATTCGCGCACCAGTCATTCCCAGCGGGTGACCAATTGCAATAGCTCCACCGTTTGGATTCATTCGAGTGTCATCATCCTCCAAGCCCAATGTTCGGGTGCATGCAAGAGCTTGAGCAGCAAAGGCTTCATTGATCTCAATAACATCCATTTGATCCATGGTGAGTCCTGCTTTTTTCAATGCCAACCTAGATGCCTCAACAGGTCCTATTCCCATGATTCTTGGCTCAACGCCAACTACACCGGACGATACAATTCTAGCAAGTGGCTCAAGGTTGTGGTCTTTCAATGCATTGTCAGAGGCAACGAGTACTGCAGCGGCGCCATCATTCAGGCCGGAGGAATTCCCTGCGCTAACTGAACCATCTTTTTTGAAAGCAGCTCTTAGCTTGCCCAGCACCTCAATGGAAGAGTTTGGCTTTACAAATTCATCTTTATCAAAAATGATTGGATCTGTTTTTCTTTGAGGAATTTCAACGGGCACAATTTCTTCAGCAAGGCGGCCGTTTTTTTGAGCTTCAGTTGCTTTCATTTGAGATCGATAGGCAAAAGTGTCCTGATCTTCCCGGCTGATTTTATGTAGCTCTACAAGATTTTCTGCCGTTTGTCCCATTCCATCTGTGCCATAGAGTTCCTCCATTTTTGGATTGATGAATCGCCACCCAAAACTTGAGTCATACATCTTTGCGTCTGTGCCATAAGGTTTGGCGGATTTGGAAATCACCCAAGGTCCTCTGGTCATATTTTCTACTCCACCTGAAATGAACAAATCACCATCGCCTGTTTTGATTGCCCGATTGGCATGAACAATAGCAGACATACCAGATGCACATAATCGATTGACCGTTTCACCAGGTACAGAAAAAGGGAGACCTGCCAGCAGCAAAGACATTCGAGCAACATTCCGATTGTCCTCACCAGCCTGGTTTGCGCAGCCCATTATTACCTCATTTATTGAAGCAGGGTCAAGGTTGCCATTTCGAGCCATGAGTTCTTTGATGACGATCGCACCGAGATCATCAGTTCGTACTGGACCAAGGGACCCTCCAAAATTTCCAATAGGCGTTCGAATGCCATCAACTATGTATGCTTCTTTCATTTCTTATGAGTTGTCGTTTTAAAAAATCGCATTTGCAACAGCGCAAATATTCAGTCAATTCGCTTACCTACAAATTAACCGCATTACTAATTAAGAAATTCCTTTGTGGCCGATGCTTCATACTTTAATTTTGTCGGAATTTGTTTTAACCTGATTAACTAACAGGAACCACATTCATCCTATGCCTAAAAACCCAAACATCAAATCAGTATTAATTATCGGAAGCGGACCCATTATCATTGGCCAGGCTTGCGAATTTGATTACTCAGGATCACAAGCTTCAAAATCTCTTCGCGAAGAAGGAATTGAAGTTACCCTGATCAATTCCAATCCTGCGACAATAATGACTGATCCAGTCACGGCCGACAATGTCTACCTCAAGCCGCTGACCAAGCAATCCATCCGCGAGATCTTGGAAGAACATCCTCAGATTGATGCTGTACTACCAACCATGGGAGGACAGACCGCTCTCAATCTGGCAATAGATTGTGATAAGGCAGGGATCTGGGAAAAATATAAGGTGGAGATGATCGGTGTAAATATCGATGCAATAGAGACCACAGAGGATCGGGAAAAATTCCGACACAAAATGATTGAGTTAGGTGTTGGTGTATGTAGAGGGGAAACAGCTACCTCATTCTTGAAAGGAAAAGAGATTGCTCAGGAGATAGGGTTCCCGCTCGTCATCAGACCATCCTACACGCTTGGAGGATATGGTGGAGGATTTGTAAATACCCCCGAAGAATTTGATAATGCACTAAATGCAGGACTTCAAGCCTCTCCAATTCATGAGGTATTGGTTGAGCAGAGTATTTTGGGATGGAAGGAATACGAGCTCGAGCTTTTAAGGGATAACTTGGGCAATATCATTATCATTTGCTCGATCGAAAACTTCGATCCAATGGGTGTACATACGGGAGATTCAATCACGGTTGCTCCTGCAATGACACTTTCTGATACTGTTTATCAGCACATGAGAGATTTGGCAAAGTTGATGATGAATGGGATCGGTCATTTCGCTGGAGGGTGTAATGTGCAATTCTCTGTAAATCCCGATTCAGAGGACATCATTGGCATTGAGATTAACCCACGCGTTTCTCGATCTTCTGCGCTTGCTTCCAAGGCTACGGGTTATCCGATTGCCAAGATTGCAGCAAAATTGGCCATAGGTTACAATTTGGATGAACTTAAGAACCAAATAACCAAAACAACCTCAGCCTTCTTCGAACCGGCAATCGACTACACAATTGTAAAAGTCCCAAGATGGAATTTCGATAAATTCAAAGGCTCTGATCGGAAGCTAGGTTTGCAAATGAAGTCTGTGGGAGAAGCTATGGGAATCGGTAGAAATTTCCAGGAAGCTCTTCAAAAAGCATGTCAATCGCTCGAAATAAAAAGAAACGGTCTGGGTGCAGATGGAAGAGAATTAAAAGATCAAGAGGCTATTCTTCACAGCTTGGAACATCCAAGCTGGAATAGACTTTTTCATATCTACGATGCTTTTAAGTTGGGGATTCCTTTCAAAACCATCCATAAGCTCACAAAAATAGATCCTTGGTTTCTCAACCAAATTGAGGAACTGATTACCCTAGAAAAGGAAATTGAAAAATACTCCATAGAGGATATTCCAAAGGAACTCCTCATGGAAGCCAAGCAAAAAGGGTACGCAGATCGACAGGTGGCACACTTGCTGGGTTGTCTGGAAAGCGAGGTTTACGCCAAGAGGAATGATATGGGTATCAAAAGAGTCTACAAATTAGTGGACACATGTGCCGCAGAGTTTGAAGCTCAGACACCCTACTACTATTCCACTTTTGAAGAAGAAAATGAATCAGAGGTTTCGGATAAAAAGAAAATCATTGTTTTAGGGTCCGGACCCAACCGAATTGGTCAAGGCATTGAATTTGACTATTCATGTGTACATGGAGTGCTTGCAGCAAAGGAATGTGGTTATGAGACCATCATGATTAACTGTAATCCAGAGACGGTGTCCACTGATTTTGATGTTGCCGATAAGCTATATTTCGAACCGGTCTTTTGGGAACATATCTACGACATTATTCTACATGAAAAGCCAGAAGGCGTGATTGTTCAGCTTGGTGGCCAGACCGCATTGAAGCTTGCTGAAAAGCTCGAACGATATGGTATTAAAATTATTGGTACTTCTTTCGAGGCGCTCGACTTAGCAGAGGCGAGGGGTAGGTTCTCAGATTTGCTGAAAGAGCAAGAAATCCCATATCCTCTTTATGGCACGATTGAAAATGCCGAGGAGGCAGTAGAACTTTCTAAGGAGTTAGGCTTCCCACTACTTGTTCGTCCTAGCTATGTGCTGGGAGGACAGAGCATGAAGATTGTAATTAACGAAACAGAGCTCGAGCAACATGTGGTTGATATTTTAAAGGATAAACCGGATGGAGAAATTCTGCTAGACCATTTCTTGGAAGGTGCAATCGAAGCTGAGGCAGATGCAATTTGTGACGGTAAGAACGTCCATATTATTGGAATCATGCAGCACATTGAGCCAGCAGGAATTCACTCTGGAGATTCATATGCGGTACTCCCACCATATAATCTTGGAGATTTTGTCATGCGACAAATAGAAGATTACACCAAAAAGATTGCTGTGGCATTAAGAACCGTTGGTTTGATCAATATCCAGTTTGCAATAAAAGACGATAAGGTCTATATCATTGAGGCCAATCCGCGCGCATCTCGTACTGTTCCATTTATCTGCAAGGCATACAGAGAACCATATGTGAATTATGCCACCAAAGTGATGCTAGGAGAGAATAAAGTAACAGACTTTGACTTTAAGCCTTACAAAAAAGGCTATGCAATCAAAGAGCCAGTATTCTCATTCCATAAATTCCCAAATGTTAATAAAGAACTCGGGCCTGAAATGAAATCTACCGGTGAGGCCATATACTTTATAGACGATCTGATGGATGATTATTTCATGGAAATTTATGCCGAGCGAAACTTGTATTTGAGTCGATAGGTTTAAAGAGTATGTTTAAAATATTAATCATCCTGATTCTGATAGGATATGTCTTCCACAAGATTACCTCATTTGTTTTTCGAGGGATGTTTAGGGGGTCTGCAAACCGCGATCAATTTGGACAGAAGCACTATTCGCAGAGTTCCAGAAGAACAGGAAATAGCGACGTGAATATTGATCGCATTCCCAAAAGACGAGGCAAAAAGGAGGATGGGTTTACTGGAGGAGAATACGTGGACTATGAGGAAGTAAAATAAAAATTAGCAGCTGGTGGAGCTAAACTGATTCCGGAATTTCAAGTTCCGTTTTAGCAATTATCGTTTAGCTTTGCTCATTCACTGAGAAAGGATTCGAATGGCTTGGTTTAAGCGACAAGATAAAGGGATACTCACAAAGACTGAAGACAAGAAGGAAGTGCCGGATGGACTCTGGTACAAAACTCCTAGTGGTTCAATCATTCACATGCGAGAGTTGAAAAACAATTCTTATGTGTGTCCGGATGATGATTACCACGTACGTATTGGCTCCAAGGAGTATTTCGAAATACTATTTGACAACAATAAGTTTACTGAGTTAGATGAGGATCTCACTTCTGGTGATCCCTTGAAGTTTGAAGATACCAAAAAGTATCCTGCTCGTATTGTGGCAACACAGAAAAAGACGGAGTTGAAAGATGCCGTAAGAAGTGCAGCTGGCAAGATGAACGGAGTAAATATTGTTGTTGCCTGTATGGACTTCTCTTTTATAGGAGGTTCGATGGGTTCCGTGGTTGGGGAAAAAATCGCTCGCGCAATCGATCACTCTTTAAAAAAGAAGATTCCTTTTTTGATGATTTCGAAATCAGGAGGTGCTCGAATGATGGAAGCTGGCTTTTCTCTAATGCAAATGGCAAAAACTTCAGCCAAGTTGGCATTGCTCTCAGAGGCGAAAATTCCATACATCTCACTTTTAACTGACCCGACCACCGGAGGAGTTACAGCCTCTTATGCCATGTTGGGAGATTTCAATATCGCGGAACCGGAAGCTTTGATTGGCTTTGCCGGACCGAGAGTTATCAGAGAAACCATAGGTAAGGATTTACCTAAGGGATTTCAAAGCTCTGAATTTGTTTTAGATCATGGTTTCCTAGATTTCATTGTTGATAGACGTCAGCTGAAATCTCGACTAACTATGTTGTTAAAAATGCTGGATTAGTCCAACATTTTATAGATTCCTGGTGTTATAAAGCCGGGAACAAAAAAAGGTTCTATTTATCGGTGAATATGGTGTTTCATATCAACTATATTTGCCCCGATTTTTTAAATAAAAAGGTTTTAGACATATGTCTTCAATTGTCATTACTTCAATCATTGCCTTCACGGTTTTAATTCTACTCTTAGTTTTAATACTGCTACTGGCGCAATCAAAGTTGGTTCAGTCAGGCCCTGTTAAAATCACTGTAAATGGTGATTCGGACAATCCGATGGTTACGACCGCTGGCTCAACACTTCTTTCTACACTTTCACAGAAGAGTGTTTTCTTACCATCTGCATGTGGAGGCGGAGGTACATGTGCCATGTGTAAATGTACCGTCGTAGAAGGAGGAGGGGATGTTTTACCTACAGAGGTAGGTCACCTGAGCAGAACCGAGCAAAAAGAGAATGTCCGTTTGGCCTGTCAGGTCAAAGTGAAAAATGACATGAAAATCGAGATTCCTGAAGAAATCTTTGGAATTAAGAAATGGGAAGCTACGGTAGTAAGAAACTGGAACGTGGCCTCCTTTATTAAAGAATTTGTGGTAGAAATACCAGAAGAGATGGATTACGAGGCAGGAGGCTATATCCAGATTGAAGTCCCTAAATGTGAGGTTGATTTCAAGGATATGGATATCGCTGCTCATCCTGAGGAGCATGATGATCCCAATAAATTCCAAATGGAGTGGGACAAATTTGGTCTATGGGATTTGAAAATGAAAAATGATGAAACCATCGAGCGTGCATATTCCATGGCTTCATACCCAGCTGAAGGACGTGAGATCATGCTCAATGTACGTATAGCTACCCCACCTTGGGACAGAGCAAAGAACGGATGGATGAATGTGAATCCAGGAATCGCTTCTTCATACATTTTTGGTTTGAAAAAGGGCGATAAGGTGACTATTTCAGGACCTTATGGAGAGTTTTTCATTAATCCATCTGATGCAGAAATGCTTTACGTAGGAGGAGGTGCAGGAATGGCTCCAATGCGTTCACATCTGTATCATCTATTTAAGACCTTGAAGACAGGAAGAAAAGTAAGTTATTGGTACGGAGGGCGTTCCAAAAGAGAGCTTTTCTATCTTGATCATTTCCTTGATCTCGAAAAGAATTTCCCAAATTTCTCGTTCCATGTAGTGCTTTCCGAGCCGCTTGAAGAGGACAACTGGAATGCAAAAAATAGCATGGAAGATGAAGGTGATGGTTTTACAGGATTTGTGCATCAAGCGGTGATAGATTATTACTTAAGCAAGCATGATAATCCTGAAGAAATTGAGCTTTACTTCTGTGGACCTCCATTGATGAACCAGGCGGTTCAGAAAATGGGCGAAGATTTCGGTATCCCAGATGAAAACATCCGATTTGACGACTTTGGAGGGTAGGTAAAGATTCAAAAAAAAGATTAAAGCCTCGCATCTAATGCGGGGCTTTTTTATTGAATACATATAGGCGTTTTCACTAGCATGAATTCAGTAAATCACGTCTGTTATTCTGTGTTACTGTTTTGCATCTTTGTCATGTAAATATTAAACACCCTTCATTATGATTCATTTCGTTTTAGTTCTAACACTGGCATTTAGTGGGATCAATTCTGACTCTTCAGCAACTGTTACCGAGTCACCTAGCATTGAATTTTCAAAACCTGCTGCAGAATTTGAAAGTGGACAACCAGTCTATCCAAAAGGAACTAAAGCTTTCTTAAGAAATTTGACTACCGATAAATCTCGTGTAGTTATTAATGACAAAGTGGATGAGATCTTGAAGTCTCAGCGTGTTGATGTTTCGAGGTTAGTAGATCTTTCTGAAGGCACGTACACTGTAATGATTGAATCCCCGAATGGGTCAAAAGAAACGTTCGGATTTACCATCAAATAAGATTTTAGGGTGATATGAAAAAGCCTTGCAGGGATGCGAGGCTTTTTTTTTGAGGCAGTAAGTCAATTATATATATCTTGAACTGCATACCACACCACCATGCCACAGATTAAAATTCATGCGATAATTTGCAACGTACCTGATGAGTCAGACAAAGATGAAATTTTTTTGAAAATCAGCGACAGGAAAGTTTGGCCACAAAAATCTAAGTATTTGAAAATAGGTGTAGATGAGGCTATTGAGGTGAGTATAGGTGGGAAATTTGAAGGCCATTGGATGGCGCTTGAGTTATGGGACTATGACTATACCAGTCGAAACGACCATCTCGGAACTTTCCATCTAGATATGACGCAAGAGCAAGGACACTATGGGACGATACTTACCTTGAATGAAGAGGTTTCGGATCATGCGGACTACATGCTCAATTGGGAAATCTTGTGAGCTTTCTTTCGTGACATAAAGTTCAAGATCACGTGCCACTTAGACGCTAGATTTATTCGCTAGCTGACTTATCTTAGCTTCATGGACTTAAAACTTTTCTTTGATCCCACCGATGTAGATGTGGATCAGACACCTGCTTCCTTTCAAACCTCCATTTATATTAATAAGCATAAAATGCCCGACCATGAAGGTATGGATATTGCTTTAATAGGATTGAGTGAGTATCGAGGAGCAGACACGAATGCAGATCTTAAGTCGGCTGATGAGATTCGAAAGCAATTGTATCAATTGAAGAAGGGTTTTGGTGATTATGGGATAGTTGATCTCGGAAATTTCAGAAACGGACCAAAACTGGAAGATACTTATCTAAGGTTAAAAGAGGTATGTAGCTACCTGATGGATAAGAACATTATTCCAATACTCTTTGGAGGAAGTCATGACTTAGATCTTGGTCAATATTTCGCTTATGAAGAATCTGACAAACTGATTTCTGTTCTTAATATAGATAACGAAATGGATTTGGATGATGAAAAACTTGCGTCCAGAGATCACATAGGTAAAATCTTCAAACATAGTCCAAACTACCTTTTCAGCTATTATCACCTGGCATTTCAGAGCTACCTAACGGATCAGAAATCCATAGAGTTACTGGAAAAGCTTTCTTTTGAGTCAGTTAGATTAGGTGTGGTTAAGGAAAATATTAAAGAAATTGAACCGATTGTCAGAGATGCTGATATGATGTCATTTGACATGTCAGCGTTACAGGCATTTTATGCGCCTGGAGCAACTAATTCAAAAGTATATGGGCTGACTGGAGAGGAAGCATGTCAATTGTGTTGGTATGCTGGCCAAAACGAAAAAATGAGCTCCGTAGGACTATACAATTACAATGCTTTTCAGGATTCTGACGATCGTAAAACAGCCTTTGTGATGGCTACCATGCTTTGGTATTTTATTGAAGGATACTACCACCGGAAAGGAGACAAAAATTTCAAGTCCAATGATTACCTCATGTATGAGGTTCATTTAGGAGGTGAGCCAGAAACCATTCGTTTCTACAAGAGCAAACTTTCTGAAAGATGGTGGATGGAGGTTCCAAATCCAGAAGCAGAAGGCCTGTTTAACAGGAATCGAATGATTGCGTGCAACCATAGCGATTATGACTTGGCCCTAAAGGGCGAGCTACCTGATAGGTGGATGAGCTTTTATAATAAAGCTTAGTACTTGGGAGGTATCACAATCCATAGGATTAGATACACCAGCAACCCGGGGAAAGCGGCACTAACAATAGATAATACGATATAGGCAATTCTCACAAGTGTTGGATCCCAGCCAATGTAATCTGCTATCCCAGCGCATACTCCGCCAAGCATTCGATCATTCGATCTGAAAAGTCGTTTTGTCATTTCCATTCTTCTTTAGTTTAAAGATGAGATTTTTTTAGGAATATTTTTAAAACTGATTGATCCAATTTTGTCTAAAAAGGTTTTTGGAGATTTTGTTTCTGCTTTAGGGGTATTGGTCGGTTGACTATGGTGTAAGTCTGCAGAATATAGTGATCTGGCATTTAGCGTAAGAAGACACGCTAACACAATGCCCAGTAAAATGAGTAATGTTCGGCTTAATTTGATATTTGTTCGGTTGGTTGCCATTTGCACTTTTAAACACAAATGGTGTGCCATTATTTATAATTAGCTGATAATCAGATAATTATAAGTATCAAAAAAAATGTTTTTGTACAATAACGAACAGCCAAGCAAGGAGAATGAACACTACTGAAATATCAGTACGTGAGATTCAGGCACTTTTAAGTAGATGGCTTCACCGACATCAAGCGAACATCTCTCAGTTTCTAACGAGATTAACTCCTCAGAGTTTTCATTTCCGATTTTAAGCACATCGTGAGGTCCTTTAAACTCTTTTTTCACAATGAATCCGGCAAGATTGTAGTCATGTGAAGTACTGATCGAAATATTTTCAGGTCTTACGAAAAGTTGAAGATCTTCAGTTCTGGGATTAGTGATTTGAAGGGTGCCAAAAGAGGTCTGAATATCACTTCCATTCTCACTTTTGCCTTTAAGAATTACACTCGCTCCAAAGAAATCAGACACGTATGGCGAAACTGGTTTCTGATAAACTTCGGTAGGTGAGCCAATTTGTTGGATCTGTCCATGCCGCATTACCACCAGTTTGTCAGCGATAAGAAAGGCATCCGAGGCTTGATGACTTACCAGGATAGTTGTTATTTGCAATGATCTTAACAGTTCGAAAATCTCTTCCCGAATCTTTGCTTTCAATAACTCATCTAGGCTGCTGAAGGGCTCGTCCAAAATAAGCAACTGTGGTTTGATAGCAAGAGCGCGTGCGAGTGCAACACGTTGCTGCTGACCGCCAGACAGTTCATGGGGATAGCGCTTATCCAGGCCTTTCAGGCCTGTCATTTCTAATAGTCCCTGCAGCTCATCAAAAGATTGACGCTTCTTTTTTATTGCATAGAAGATGTTGTCTCTTACAGTCAGGTGAGGGAAAAGAGCTAAATTCTGAAAAACAAAACCAAAATTCCTTTGCTCAGGTCGCCAATCAGTGATCTCTTCATCATTCAGAATGATTTTTCCCGCATCAGGAATTTCAAGTCCGGAGATTATTCTCAATAGCGTACTTTTTCCACACCCACTTTCACCAGTCAGTGACAATATTTCTCCTTTTTGAATAGAAAAGGAAACATCGTCCAGTACCCTGGTATTTTCAAAACTTTTGCTGATATGCTCTAGACGGAGATTCACTTTCTATGCAGAATTCTATTTAAATAGTAAACGGGAATGGCACTCGCAAAAATAATAAGCAAACTAGAGGATGCCGCTCTGGGCGCCATTTCATCCTTAGCATATTGAAAAGCATTGGTGGCTAGCGTCTCATAATTAAATGGACGTAATATTAGGGTTATAGGTAGCTCTTTGGCGACATCTACAAATACCATTATCAATGCACCCAGAAGTGCAGGTTTCAAAATTGGAATATGAATTTTCAGCAAATTTTTGAGAGAGTTGCTACCTAGAGAAACGGCGACATCATCTATTTGGCGAGATATTTTTTCAAACCCGGATTCTATAGACCCATAGCCAACGGCAAAAAATCTTACGGTATAGCCAAAAATTAATGCGGCGATTCCAGAATAGATCAGATTTGGATTGATGAGTAATACCAAAGCCACTATTCCTACTGCTATCACTGCTCCAGGCATGGCATATCCGAGCATAGGAAGTTTACTCAGCGTTTTTTTGAATCCCTTTTTATCCACCAATCGGAACGTATATGCAAGAATGATTGAGAGTGATAAAATGATGATACTTGATAATGAACCTAGTATGGCAGTATTTGCAGCAAGTGTTAATAAATGCGACCAGACATCATGAGAATAGGCGAGTATAAACCACCATATTAGTTGCCCTACTGGCACGATAAATCCTAAAAAAAAGGGAAGCATGCAAAACGCAAAGACAAGCCACTTTCTTTTTGGTTTTAATCGAGTGAAGACTCTTTCTGTTTTGTCGTTTGAGAATTTCTTGTTTTGATTGGCTTTAAATTCCATGATCAGTAAAATCAACACGAAAGTGAGAACGATCACGGAAAGAAATACCGCCGTAGAGAGGTCACCTAGCGCGAGCCAGGATCTAAATATTCCCACAGTAAAGGTGGGAATTCCGAAATAGGAGACCACTCCATAGTCATTGAGCACTTCCATAATTACCAGAATTAACCCTGCAAATATGGCGGGCCATGCCAATGGTAAAACCACTTTTCGGAACGTTTTTCTAATTGACTGACCCAAAGATCGAGAGACTTCTATTAGAGATGCAGATTGGAGAAGGAATGCTGATCTTGACGTGACATATACGTAAGGATACAACACCAGACTCATAACGAAAACTGCCCCGAAGTGATTCATAATATCTAAGTAGACATCCGCATTGAGCCACCTAAGGAAAATTCTAACAGGACCAGCATAATCCGTGAGACCAACATACGCGATGGCATTGATGAATGTGGGAATAGAAAGTGGAAGAATAAGCATCCATTCAAACTGACGTCTAAATGGGAAATCATAAACAGTGACAAACCATGCAGTGGAAACACCAATGAGAAGTGAAAGCAATGAGGTGCCGATTACTAAAAGGGAAGTATTCTTAAGGTAGAGGGGGAGGACGTTGCTGGCAATATGCTTAAGATTTGAGGCATCAAGCATAAATGAACGACTCGCCACCAACACCAGTGGTAGCAAAATAGCCACCAGTATGATGTTTGTAGCGAGTCGCCAATAAAGATGTCTGGGTGTTTTAATTCCAGCCAGCTTCATCAAATAGTTTTATTGCCTGATCTAGTAAATCTGGATTTGAAGCATAGTCAAGATCATCTATTTTGAATTCTCCCCAGGCAGCGATCGTTGAATCTGGAGCAACATTGTTATGAACAGGAAATTCGAACGAAGTGGAAGCATAGAACTTCTGTATTTTTTCGCTAGTCAAAAATTCTATGAACTTGATCGCGTTTGCTTTGTTTGGAGCATTTTTAGTAACGCCAACACCACTGATGTTTATGTGTCCGCCCCGTCCTTCTTGATTTGGAAAGTAGATTCCTACCCTTTGCCCGGCCTTTACCTCTTCTGGATTATCGGAGTTCAATAACAATCCCACATAGTAGGTATTAACTATGGCAAGATCACCTACACCCGATGCAATAGCCTTTATTTGATCACGATCTCCACCTTTAGGTTCACGAGCCATGTTTTCTACAATTCCTATTGCCCATTTGCCAGCAATGTCCGCACCATTTTCATAAATTATAGATGAGAGCAAAGATTGATTGTACGAGCTGCTTGAGGATCTGATTAAAATTCGATTCTTCCATTTTTCGCTTGCCAAATCTTCGTAGGTCGAAAGCTCAGAAATAGCTACATCTTCTTTGTCATACGCAATTACTCTTGCACGATAGGTAATGGCGTACCAGTTTTTGTCCGGATCGATGAAGCCATCTTTATTGTTCGTTTTGGCTTCTACTGATTGAAGTAAACCCATTGATTTTGCACGGTTCAGCTTTGCGGCATCCACTGTAATCAAAACGTCAGCGGGAGAATTCTCTCCTTCCATCTCCAATCGACTGATCAATTCATCCGCACCGGCTTTTACCAAATTGATCTTTATGCCTGTTTCTTCAGTAAACCGCTCAAATGCTTGCTTGTCAGCATCATAGTGTCTGTGTGAATAGACATTTAGCACCTGATCCTGAGTGGAGGCGCTCTCCTCTTTGCTATCCTTGGTGCCTGAACAGGCGATAGTAAATGCGAGCAACAAAAGCTTTATGTATCTCATGCGTTTTTTTTTGGCAAATGTAATTATTTAGAATCAATCTAAATAGGCTTTTTGAGCAAAAAAAAGGTACCCCTCCCGAGGCACCTAATCACCTAATCACACTGCTGAACGCATTGTATTTTAATTCACTGCTTACGAAGAGAATCGCTATAAATTTCTTCTTTGAGTAAGACTAATTTCTTCACTACAAAGAGATACAAGTAGCTTAAAATAGCTTCTTCGTGGTTATGATGAAATTGATTTAGTTAAAATGACTAATCTTAAAATCAATTCTTTTTTTGGAACCTGATGTCAGGTTATTCTCATAATTTTATCCTAGCCGAATAAAGTCGGCTAAAAGATTGGATACTCACATTAACATACATCACCAGAATGTTTTGGAAAGCATGCCCTATGGAGTTTTGCAGGTAAACCTGGAAGGCGTGGTAGTTTATGCCAATAAGGCAGTTTTTAGTCTATTAAATATAAGTGAAGATTCTGATCTGATTGGACTCCATTATTCATCTTTTCAAGTGACCAAATTTGATGCACAAGATGAAATTCTAGGGGAAAAAGAGCATGCCCTATATTCTGTTTTAAATAATGAAGAGGTCATTACTTCTGCCACACAAGGGATTTTTATCAATGGTGAAAAAAGATGGCTGTCAATCGATGCATCGCCGTTTTATGATGATAAAGAAAAGCTTGTTGGTGCCATCTGTAACATGGCAGACATCACTGATAAAGTATTATATGAACAAAAGATTCAACACGAAGAGGGACGTTACAGGATACTGGTAGAAAATTTAAATGCGGTAGTCTGGGAAACAAAGATTGGTACCCAGACTTTTTCTTACATAAGTCCTAAGGCGAGCGAATTGTTGGGGTTCCCAATAGAAAACTGGCTGGAAGAGCGTTTTTGGCAATCAAGAATTTTTGAAGAAGACAGGGAGCGAGTGATAGGCTATGAAAGGAATAAAGCTCCTGATTCAGATAACTATCAATTAGAGTACCGTTTGGTGCATCAAAATGGCGGCATAATATGGGTACAGGATATGGTGGAAGTAGTCAAAGTGAACGGGAAGCCTGAGCTTCTCCGAGGACTTATGCTTGACATAACTGACAAGAAAAATTCACGCCTTCTTCTTAAAGAAAGCGAGTCACGATACAAAGAAATGATCAACGAAGCTCCCTATGCCATAACGATTTATGACAGAGAAGGGACGATGGTTGCTGCTAACTCTAAATCAGCAGAGTATTGGATGATTGACTTGGATGAATACATCAATAAGTTTAACCTCTTTGATAATAACCTTTTCACCAAGGATTCACACGTAGAGTCGATAAAAAAAGCATTTAAAGGGGAGCAAGGAGAGGTAGAAGCCGAAATTCCATTAACGCACGTTGGCGAATCAAAAACATACAGGATTAAGTACTATCCACTCTATGATGCCTTTGGAAATCTTGACAATGTGGTTTACTTCACTGAGGATATAAGTGAATATACAGAAGCAGGGAAAAAGTTGAAGAGAGAAGAATCTTTGAAGCAAGGCGTTCTGGATGCTTTGGATGAGGCCATTCTTGTGGTGGATGGTAATGGGGTCATTTTGAGTGTGAATAGAAACCTCAAACTATACATAAAAAATAGACCGTTCGCAGCATTAGAAGTTGGACGATCTGTCTTCGATTTTATGGATTTTTTTGGAGATGGAGAATATCTCACAGACGGCTTAAAATCAATTCTATCTAAACAAATCAAGTCACTGGATCATGAGATGAAGCTGCATGATGAGAAGTGGTATAACCTACGTGCAACGCGCCTCAATGAGCCCTTTGGAGCTGTTATCTCCTTACAAAACATTAATACGCGTAAGGAAATAGAAATGGCACTTGAGAAATCACTTAGAAAGTATCGAAGCATCTATAATAAGGCACCTGTGATGATGCACTCAATCAATGAAAAGCTAGAAATAATCAGTGTGAGCGATTTTTGGTTGGAGAAGATGGGCTTTGAAAGAAATGAGGTCATTGGCAGGTCTCCGGAGGACTTCATGGTGGAAAGGGGGCAAGGAGTCATACAGGCAAATTTGAAAAAATTATTCGAGGACGGATCCATTCGAAATATTGAATACCAATATGTGAAGAAGTCAGGTGAAGTTATGGATGTTTTGCTTTCTGCTGTTGCTGAGTACGATGAGGATGGCAATTTTGAACGATCCATTACTGGGATGCTTGATGTGACCAACCTGAAGGTGGCAGAGCGCAAGCTGCAAGATAGTCAGGCTAAATTATTGGAAGCACAGAGGATATCGAAAATAGGTAACTACGAATACGATGTAGATGCTAAAAGCTTTATTCCGTCTGATGAGATGATTTCTATGATGGGTTTTGACAAAAATCAAAGGCATGCCTCAGTGATTCAGCGACTAGTTCACCCGGAAGATTTGCAAGAATTTGAAGAAAAAATTAAGAAGAGCATTAAGGAAGGAAGAGATTTTTTTCATGTCTATCGAATCATAAATCTCATGACCGGAAAGATAAAATGGATATCAGGTCGAGGGAAAATGATTAAGGATGGTATGGGTAGGTCTGTTAGGATGATTGGTACGGTACAAGACATCACTGAACAGAAGAATGCAGAGCAAAAAATTCGACGGTTGTCAGACAGGATACTTCTTGCAACTGAAATTGCCAACTTAGGGGTGTGGGAGTATGATCGAGAGTTGGATGAAGTCTTCTGGGAAGATCAGATGTATTCTATTTTCACGATGGTCAATAAGCCTGCAACAATCAAAGACCTTGTACCCTATTTTGTTGAAGATGACAAAAAGGTAATTGAGGAAAGCCGTGATATGGTTAAGCAAGGGATCAATTTCCTGGAGTCAGATTTCAGAGTAAAAATTGACAATGAGGAAAAATATTTGAGATCTTTTACAAGAATATTAAGAGATCACAATGAAAAAATAAAAGGCATGGTTGGAGTTATCTATGATGTGACTGCTGATAAGCGCCTGCAAAAGCAACTGGAGTCTTCGCTCGAAGAAAAGAATGTGCTAATAAAGGAAGTGCACCACAGAGTGAAAAATAACATGCAGCTCATTTCTTCCATCCTTGCTCTCAAATCTTATGACCTTGAAGGAGACAAAGCCAAAGCCATTTTTAATGAAGTGAATGACCGAATTAAAGCTATGTCAGTGATCCATGACAAGCTTTATACATTTAACAATGTCTCAGAAATCAATATTAGTGAATATTTAGAGCATATAGCACAGGAGTTGCAGATTCTCCAGGGCTCTTCTGTGATTAAAATTGAGGTTAAGTCAGACAAGATTATTCTTGACGTAGAGAAAGCCCTTTTGATTGGCTTGATGGTAAGCGAAATGGTTGGAAATGCACTAAAGCATGGATTTGAAGTAGGACAGCCAGGTAAGATTTCAATTCTTTTTACAAGAAAAAAAGGAAGTTATACGCTTCGAGTTCTGAATAATGGAAAAAAACTCAGGCCTGAAACACTAGAAAGTAGCACAGGATTAGGGATCTCTCTTGTAAAAACTTTTGTGAAACAATTGGGAGGAGGAGTAGAAGTAGATAAAGAAAACGGACTTAAAGCGAATTTCTAAAATTTGCTGAATAATTGAGTAATGTTTGAATCAATCCACTGGTCGTTTTAGACCCTATTTTTCTCATGATGTTTCCTTTGTGAGCATTTACCGTCCTCACGCTAAGATCCAGATTTTGGGCAATTTCTTCATTTGTCAAATCTTTCATCATGAGTATCAAAATTTCATTTTCTCTATCGGTCAGAGACATAATCCTTTCGGCAATCGCGTTGGCCTTGTTAGAGAATAACATTCCAATCATTGTTTCATTGTAGTAGATGTCATTTTCTAAAGCTACTTGGAGTGTTTTTAAAATATCGGAAGCTTCCATCGAGAGCGAGATGATTCCGTTTATGTCATATTGAGTGGTGTATTGAATGAGCGCGGGACGGAGCTCAAAGCCGAATAGGATTGTGGGAATTTCTCGACGATATGCTTCCATCTCAACAGGGGAAATTGTTTCAGAATCTATGATGATCAAGTCAGCGGAGTTTGCAAACTCCGATCCAAGGGATATTGTATTCGGACATATTTCGTCCAGCAGTAGGAAGAGGTAATTAGATAAAGAAGCATTTTTGGATACAATAAATATCTCTTTCATTTTGTGAACCCTTTCGTAAGACTTTCAATTGTAATATCTCACAAAATCTTATAAATTGATAGTATTCGAAAAGAACCCATGGGAAAAATTTTAGTCGCCGAAGATTCACTTATTGTTAATCAGCACATTAAGCATGCGCTTGAGTCAGGAGGGCATGAGGTAAAATCAGTTTACTCGGGCAAAGAAGCAGTGAATATAGCTTCAGAAGAAATTCCTGATTTGATCCTAATGGATATCATGATGGAAACCAATTCTGATGGGATTGATGCGGCATTTGAAATCAAGCAAGAATTAGATATCCCAATTATTTTCCTGACAGCTCTTACTGATGAGCCAACGATCGAAAAGGCGAAATTTAGTCTGCCGTATGGATATGTGGTCAAGCCCTTCAATGAAGCTGAGCTCTTATCAAACATCGATGTAGCTCTCTATAAAGCTCAAGCAGAAAAAAAGATAAAAGAAAACAGTGAGCTTTTTCAAGCGATCATTAATTCGATTGATAAAGCAATCTTTCTCTTGGATTCGCAAGGAGTCATAAAGTATACAAACTCGGTAGTGGAGAACATCACGGCCCGTTCATTCGATCAGCTGATGAATAAAGAAATTAATGAGATACTTCAATTTACGGATGTTCATGGAGGTGAATTTCCTAACATCGTTGGATTAGAGGATACTGCCGAGCTGGAGCTCATTCTCGATGAAGAAGGTAAGGTTTATGGAGATTTTTATTCGCACAATGTATCCTTAGATGAAGAATATACACTTTTCTTTTTCAAGGATATTACGGAAAGGGTGAGAATGAGAGAAGCCAATGAAGACATTAAGAATAGGAAATTGCTTTCTTTTATTGAGGGACAGGAAAAAGAGCGTGAACGGATCGCTAGAGACCTCCATGATGGCGTTGGTCAAATAGCCAATATGATCAAGTTATCAGTAAAAAAGGGAGATACTGGAGAAGAATTGGTAGACATGGTGGATCAATTTTTAGATGAGATGAGGAAAGTAACTGACGGTTTACTTCCTACACTCTTGAGTGATTTTCCAATTGATGCATGTCTGAAGAAAATAGTTGACCAAGCGAACAAAAGCTCCAATATTCGATTTGAGTTGCACGCAGAGGATTTGCCTGAGCTGGACATGAAGCTAAAAGTGAATATTTATCGAATCTCCCAAGAAAATATCTCTAACATTATCAAGCATTCCAATGCGTCATTGGCATCCATTCAACTCTATGGTTTCGACGATCATATACAAATGACGATCGAAGACGATGGTCAGGGATTCGAAATAGGCGATTATAAGGATGATACCTCGCATCATGGATTGCAAAATATTTTATTTAGATCTGAGGTATTAAATGCTGAATGTAATATTGATACTAAGAAAGGGTCTGGTACCTTTATAAGTTTAAAAATTCCATATGAAAAAGACTAAGTTATATCTGGTAGAAGACCATGAATTGGTGCGCAAAGGTGTTCGTAGCATAATTGATATGGATCAGAGCATAGAGATCATAGGTGAATATGATCGAGCGACTAAGGCAATCGCTGCCTTGGATGATGGGAATATTCCAGATATTATTTTAATGGACATCTCCATGCCCGAGATGACAGGTCTCGAAGCTTCCAAGCTTATTGGAGAAAAGTATCCCGACATTCGAATAATTGTGCTAAGCATGTACAAAGATGAGGAGTATGTTATGGAAGGACTCAACTTTAATATTGCTGGGTATGTAGTGAAGGATAGTGTTGCGGATGAAATACTTGTCGCAATCGAGAAAGTATTGGACGGTGGTAAGTTTTTCAGTAGAGAAGTCATAGATACCGCCCTTAATTCTTACAAAGAAATAAAGAAAGAGAAGAAAAAAGCTGAAAGTGTTCAGCTAACTAAACGCGAAATAGAAGTTCTAAATGATATTTCTGATGGTTTGAAAAGCCAGGAAATTGCTGATAAACTTTTTATCAGTGAGCGTACCGTGGAAGCTCATAGAGGAAATATCATGAAGAAACTGCATGCTAAAAACATGGCGGAATTGATAAAAAAAGCCATGAATCTGGGACTCATCCAGTCCTAAACGTTAGTTATAATACCTAACGAAAGAGCCGTACTTTCCTTAAATAAAACAAACCTACTCAAATAGTACATTTGGTAGATATTGTATCACTCTGCTTATAAACCACCGCATGTAGGACAGATTGATTGAAACGAAAATGATTATTTCTAATACTCATCAGATTATCGATGCACTTAAGAAGTTAGTGCCAGGTGGTTTTGTTTTCGTAATGGATACAACCGACCGCTCATTTGTTTATAAATCTTCGGATCATCCAGATTATGAACAAGAGGTCATCTCATTGGACAAAATGTATGGAATTGATACGCTTACCAAGTCAACTGATTTCTATTCCCACGAGGATGAAAAATTGATAGTCAAATTGAAGCGCATAGATTCAAACACGTTTATGGGAATTTGTGCTTCGAGATATAAACTTTCCGAAGATCAGTGGGATAGTGCTGACACTTACCTCAGGATAGAAGCATAGCAAAACATTCCCATTGTCTTACCTAAGTGACTGTTATCAAATCTTTGAAAGGATTTAGAAATTTCGTTTAGTGTACTTATATGCCCATTGGGTAAACATTCCTGCAGGGATATAAAAAAACCCTTCCATTAGGAAGGGCTTATGTGAACTCGGAGGGATTCGAACCCCCAATCTCCTGGGCCGTAACCAGGTGCATTATCCAGTTGTGCTACGAGTCCTTCAGGAGCGCAAAAGTAACAATTATGCTTTAAAATTTTCGTTAGTGCTTCATGATTCTATCTTTGCCGAAATTTTTCTTTTAAAGGCGCTTATCATTTAACATTCATTAAGAACATAAAAAGGTAAAATGCCGCTTCTTTGCAAGAACATGATAAAAAATATGAGATACCTATACGGAGTACTTTTCACCCTATTAATAATTGGAGCAAGCGCACAAGACGGATTGAAGCGTCCGGATATTCCAGGGGAAGTAATGGCAGACATAGGGTTTAATGTCTGGTCATCTATGCCAGGTGGTTTGGAAAGAAAAACCTGGTCTTCAAAATCAGTGGCCATTTACTATATGAAACGAAAAGCACTTTCCGGCAAACTTTCATTTAATTATGGCATTGGTTTAGGGTTAGAAAAAATGAGTTTGGGTGACTCCTCCACTTTAGCCAGTAATTATACTTTCACCAGTGGATCCACTGATTCATTGGCTGCCGTTGGAATAATCCCGAATCCACAAAATTTCCAGAAAAATAGACTAGCTACCACATACCTGGATATTCCATTTGAATTTAGATTTCATCCGCTGGGCACACAAGATGGCGAAGGACTTTTCTTAGGTGTGGGCGGAATTGTAGGTCTTAGGCTGAATGCCCATACCAAATGGAAATATGATAACAATGGAGAAACAGTACGTGATAAAGTGTCTGGAAAATTCAATCTGAATTCATTTAGATACGGATATCAAGTGAGAATGGGCTTTAGAGGAGTTCACCTTTTTTATAAGCGCTATCTCTCCAACGTATTTCAAGACAAATTCCAAGATGGAAAGAATCCCGTCATGACGACTGTTGGGATCAACGTGACAGGGTTTTAAAGAAACAACACAATGGTTAGGAAGCTGTACGCAAAGCCAAGTATAGCTCCTGACCAAACTTCTTTCGGTCGATGGTACCCCAGGTATAATCTACTGGTGCTGGCCAGACCCGCGGCAAGCATAAGCGCATAAAAATACCAACCGATATTCAGGCCTATAGTTACAGAGAGAGCAGTAACAAAGCCCACCGCACTCCATATGGCAGCTGTGTGTATGCTGATCTTAAACCAAGCGGTGATAATTAGTAGTAGTACAATTAAGATCGTAACACCAATCATTACAAGCATAAAAATTGGACCCATTTCTAATTTATCAGCAAATAGATAGGAAGAGGCTGCATAGTAGCATGCGATAAAGATGAACGGTCTGATTCGCTCGCTCCTTTTGGTGAGTTCCAAATTAGATATGAATGAAAAACTTCGAAGAAGGAATATACTCAATGCTGGCATTAGGCACGTGGTGATGAAAATGACAAGAATGAACTGAGGTATGGCTTGAGGAATCACTCTCGGAAACAGCTCCGGAGATTGAGTAAAAAGAATGTAGCTGAGGTAAGTTGCTATCAGAAGCGGGTGGAATACCACCGAGATGACTTTCATTAATACTTTCAAAGCTCTTTTCTGAGGCGTGCCACAGGTATGTTTAGTTGCTCCCTATACTTTGCCACTGTTCTTCGTGCGATGTTGTAACCACACTCTTTCAATGCCTTCTCTAGTTTCTCATCTGAAAGTGGCTTAGACTTATTTTCGTCATCAATAAATGACTTAAGCTTATTCTTTACTTCTCGGCTGCTCACATCTTCTCCAGATTCAGTAGAGATACCTTCAGAGAAGAAATATTTGAGCGGGAAAACGCCAAACTCAGTTTGAACGGCTTTGCTGCTAGCTACTCTGGATACTGTAGAAATATCCATATTGATACGTTCTGCAATATCTTTCAGAATCATTGGCTTCAATTTGCTTTCATCACCTTCCAAAAAGTACTCGTACTGAAAATCAATAATGGCCTGCATGGTATTCAGCAAGGTCTGTTGCCTTTGCCGAATCGCATCAATAAACCATTTAGCCGAGTCAAGTTTTTGTTTTATAAAAGAAACAGTCTCTTTGAGCTTCTTATCTTTTTTATCACTCTTATCGTAAGCCTGCAGCATCTCAGAATAAGATCTACTCACTTTTAGCTGTGGGGCATTTCGCGAATTCAATGAAAGTTCAAGCTTGTCGTCGTTGTTGACTAAGATGAAATCTGGGATAACATACTGTGTCTTTGCGACATCATCGCCAGTGCCTCCAGGTTTTGGGTTAAGCTTTGTAATGAAATAGATTGCTTCTCTAAGCAAGTCTTCATTTTCAATACTGAGCTTTCGAGCTATTTTATCGTAATGTTTTTTAGAAAATTCATTGAAACAATAATCGATGACTCGTTTGGCTACCTGTACAGTTTCACTATCCTCGTCTTTACGTTCCAATTGTAGAGACAAGCATTCTTGCAAATTTCGAGCACCAACTCCGGCAGGATCAAAATTTTGAATTTTGTAAAGTAAATCCTCCAGTTCCTCCTCGTCCGTCTCAACCCCCTGTGAAAAAGCCAGGTCATTTACAATGGCTTCCAATTCACGTCGGATATATCCATCTGAATCTATACTCCCGATCAATTGTCGTCCCAACACTTCTTGCCGGTCATCTAGCTTTAAATAGCCCAGTTGAGAGATCAAATGCTCATGCAAGCTCTTGCCAACTGATATTGGAGACTCTTTGTCCTCTTCATCGGGATTTCGTCCGTCACCTTGCATCTTGTATCCGGCGTAATCATCCTGTAAATAATCTTCGATACTTTCAGCTGGACTTTCATAATCATCATCGAAATCTTCCGCCTGCTCTTCCGCCTCCTTTTCTTCCTTACCTTCTTCAAGCGCAGGGTTGACCTCCAGCTCTTCTTCCACACGAGCTTCTAATTCAGCTGTGGGTACTTGCAGGAGCTTAATAAACTGTATCTGCTGTGGAGACAGTTTCTGCTGAAGTGATTGAGTAAGTGAGAGTTTTTGCATTATTCTAGTCCTAATATGTCAAAAATATCACATTCGTTACTTTTGCCGCGCAAATATTTAACGATGGTGGACAAAATTAGAAGAACAAAAATCAGGCAAATTCTTAACGAAGGGAAATCCGGAGCAGAATTAAATGTAAAAGGTTGGGTGCGAACGAAGCGCGAAAGCAAAAATGTTGCGTTTGTAGCGTTGAATGACGGTTCTACCATCCACAATTTACAATTGGTGCTAGACGTGCCGAAAGTGGATGAAGAAATCTTAAGAAAAATTACTACGGGCGCAAGTATTTCAGTTTTTGGAAAATTGGCGGAATCTCAAGGAGCTGGACAGTCAGTTGAGCTCTTGGTAGAAAAAATTGAAGTTTTAGGAGAGGCACATCCTGAGGAGTATCCTTTACAGCCCAAAAGGCATTCACTGGAGTTTCTTAGGGAGATCGCTCACCTAAGGCCAAGGACTAATACATTTGGTGCCGTTTTTCGCGTAAGACATGAGATGGCATTTGCGCTTCATTCTTTTTTTAATGAAAAAGGCTTCTTGAATCTGCATACGCCTATATTGACAGCTTCTGATGCTGAAGGCGCAGGAGAGACCTTTAGAGTGACCACAATGGATCTGAATAATGTACCCAAAAACGAGGATGGTGAGGTCGACTATAAACAAGATTTTTTTGAAAAAGAGACTAACCTTACCGTATCAGGTCAATTGGAAGGCGAATTAGCCGCGTTGGCTGTTTCGGAAATCTATACGTTTGGGCCAACTTTTAGAGCTGAGAATAGCAACACTACGAGACATTTGGCGGAATTCTGGATGGTAGAGCCTGAAATGGCATTTTACGATTTATATGACACCATGGATCTGGCCGAAGAAATGTTGAAATACGTGGTGAAACATGCGCTTGAGCATTGTAAGGACGACCTGGCCTTTCTCAACAAACGTGCGGAAGATGAGGAGAAAACAAAGCCTCAAAACTTGCGAAGCGAATTGTCTTTGCTAGAGAGATTAAAATTTGTCGCAGAAAATGATTTCGAACGTATTTCTTATACCGAAGCAATCGAAATTCTAAAACGATCGAAACCAAATCAGAAAAAGAAATTTCAATACCTGATAGAGGAGTGGGGAGCTGACCTGCAATCGGAGCATGAGCGATTTCTGGTTGAGAAGCACTTTAAAAAACCAGTAATACTTTATAACTATCCCAAAGGAATAAAGGCGTTTTATATGCGTCAAAATGATGATGACAAGACGGTGGCAGCCATGGATGTGCTTTTCCCTGGTATTGGTGAAATAGCTGGAGGATCTCAACGAGAAGAACGAAAGGTGAATCTTGAGGCAAGGATGGATGAAATGAACATCCCAAAAGACGAGCTGTCTTGGTATTTGGATACCAGAAGGTTCGGAACGGTTCCGCACAGTGGATATGGTCTGGGCTTTGAGCGAATGATTCAATTTGTGACAGGAATGGGAAATATTAGGGATGTGATTCCATTCCCAAGAACACCTGGCAGCTGCGAGTTTTAGAACAATTCATGGCTGCTGTAGTATATTAGTTGTTAAACTAAGCAGTAAGCAATGGAAGAGTTTCTAAATTATTTTGCAGCATTGACTACCGTTCAAAAAATCATTTGGGTTGGGATATGCCTTGCATTCTTTTTTATTCTGGAAAATTTAATCCCACTGGTCAAGCACGACTATAAGCGTTGGAGACATGATGGTGTTAACTTATTCTTTTTTGCTTTCCTTATGGTTATAAATGTGGCCTATGGGGTAGCATTGGTTGGTGTCACTAAGTGGACGACTCAATTGGATTTTGGTATTCTTAATTGGTTCGAGATGCCGATATGGTTAGGTCTGGTTGTTTCCTTTGTGGCACTTGATTTGGTTTCTCAATATTTTGCTCATTTCCTTCTGCATCGAGTGAAATGGATGTGGAAATTACATATGGTACATCACAGTGACACCAAAGTAGACCTTACAACAGGTGTCCGCCAGCATCCGATCGAATTTATTTTGAGAGAAGCACTAGCTCTGATAACCTTTGCCCTGTTTGGAATGCCTGTCGCCTATTATCTGTTCTATAGGACTGTCACCATTTTCTTTACCTATTGGACACATGCCAATATCCGTTTGCCCCAAGGGCTAGACAAAGCTTTGAGCTATATCATCATTACACCAAATACACACAAGTTTCACCATCACTTCGAACGACCTTGGACGGATACTAATTTTGGAAACGTTCTATCTATTTGGGATCGAATCTTTGGCACTTTTACCTATGATGATACCTCCAAAATTCAGTATGGGCTTGATGTAACAGATGGGGACAGAGATGAAGACATAAAGTATCAGCTAGGCCTCCCTTTCAATAAATCAATAAAGACGGATTATTAATAGATCACTCCTTTTTCTTTGTGAACATCTTGTGTATGATGGTCCACTTACCATTAGTTTTTAGCAGCATGAAATAGTCAATATAGGTATCGTTGTTCTTTGGGTTGAAGATTTCAACCTTTGCCATCCCAGCATTATTTTCATAATCTATTGAAAGAATTTTCCCTTTTTCACCTGTAGGTTTACCCTCTTCTGTATCAAGAATGTACTCTTTCCCGCTCCATATTCTCACTTGGTCATTTCTCACATAATATAGGTTGAGGTCTGGGTGAAACGCTTTCTTTAATCGGTTAGGTTGACCTTGAGTAGATCCTTCAATGTAGTCATTGAGCGTACTCCTGATTAGCTCAACCTCTGATTGAGCGGCAATTTCTTGAATACATATTAGCGTCAAAGCAAATAGTAGAATGTTGATTTTCATGATTGTTCAAATTAATGTTTTAGATTATTCACACTTAAGCGTTTCCACAGGGTTGATATAAGATGCTTTGAAAGCATGAAGTGCTACCGTTACTGAAGAAATGAAGAAAGTCAGGAATCCGGCGATAATGAATGGCCATACTTCTATGTCTATTCTAAAAGCAAAACCGTCTAACCATTGAGTTAATAAATAGTACGCAAGTGGAATTGCAACCACAAATGCCAACCCGATCAAAAGCATAAATTCTTTTGAGAGCAGCAACATGATTTGTGATGTACTAATGCCCAGCACTTTTCTTACCCCAATTTCTTTTGTACGCTGCTCTACACTAAAAGTGGCCAATCCGAAAAGCCCGAGGCAAGCCACTAGAATGGCAAGCCCTGAGAAGATAAGTGTAATGTCACTCAGTTTCTGCTCAGACTTGTATGAGTCATTGATCCGATCATCTAGAAAAAAGAAATCAAATGGACGTTCAGGTAGTACGGACCTCCATGCTTCTTCTAGGTCTGCTATTGCAGCCTGTGTTTGATTGCCTTCAATTTTCACTGCAACGTATTTAATGAAGAGATTGAAAGCTCCCGGATGTGTATTTAGGGTGATTACCAGTGGCGCAATCGGGTAGTGCTTCGAGGCAAAATTGTAATCCTCTACTACACCCACAATTCTTCCTTTGAGTTCTCTGCGATAAATGAATCGTTTCCCCACTGCTTCTTCTGGATTATTCCAACCCATGCTTTTCACGAACGTTTCATTTACAATCAATGCAAGGGAATCATCCGTTTGGACGGACTGATCATATGCACGTCCTGCTGCCAATGGGATGTTCATAGTAGAAATAAAATCGTGCCTCACATTGAAGCGTGGATACGGCTTGGATTGATCCATACCTTCAAATTGATAATTCCCAACTTGAAATTTTGATCCTACGATTTCTTCCACTGCGGTCATGGAAATGATGTGAGTACTCTGCATGGCTGTCGTCTTAAAGTTTTCATAGTGTTGACCCATGGGTGACCGAATCACAGGTACCATAACAACATTTTCATTGTCAAACCCAGCGTCTTTGTTTTGAAGAAAGTTGAGCTGCTTTAATACGATGAACGTGCCGATGATGAGCATAATGGAGATAGAAAATTGAGCAATGACCAGTACCCTTCGAAAGTTCATGCCATTCGTTTTTAGATGACCACTTTTCAGGACCGATACAGTCTTAAATGAGGACAGGACAAAAGCAGGATAAAATCCTGAAAGTAGCCCGATGATTAATCCGGCTCCAAGGAGTCCAAATAAGAATATGGGCTCCAATAAGATTGCAAAAGGAACTGATTTTTCAGTAAGCTCATTGAAAGCAGGGAGTATTAGGAGAACGATTGCAACGCCAATAATCAATGAAGTGAATGTCAGCAGAATAGATTCGAAAATAAACTGATTGATGAGCTGAGACCTACCACTGCCAAGCGATTTGCGGACACCAACCTCCTTTGCGCGTTTGTTGGCTCTGGCTGTGCTGAGATTTATAAAGTTGATAGCCGCGATGATGAGTACAAAAACTGCGACCATTCCAAATATGTAAACATTCTTCATATCACTATTGGCTGCAATTTCATAATCCAATTTGCTGGTAAGATGAATATCTTCTATCGGTTGAAGCTGGAGTACAATATCATCTTTGATGAAATCTGGGAAGTACTTCTGCACAAAGTCTGGGAATTGAGAAGAAAAATCCTCCGCCGTAATATTTTCTTCCAATACAATGTATGTCCAGCAAGGATTCCAATACCAAGTAGTGGGGTATCGACCACCAAAATTATTTTTTAAAGTAGAGAAGGAGACGATGAAGTCAAATGTGAAATGAGCGTTCTTTGGAGCATCCTCTAATACCCCAGTTACCATAAGGTTTTGACTTCCTTGAAGCTCGAGGGTTTTTCCAATGGGATCTTCATCAACAAAATACTTCTTCACCATGGATTTTGTGATTAGTATAGAGTTGGGTTCGTCTAGTGCCGTTTCTTTATTTCCAGTCAGCAGGTCAAAATCAAAAACATCAAAGAAAGTAGAGTCTGCAAAGAAGATGTTCGACTCATTGAATCCCTTCTCTGCTGCCTTGTTTGCAAGCGCAAGTGAAGGAGATTGAAAGTTGAAAAAACGTACGGAGTGTGCTACTTGCCTTTCAAAATCATTTTTCAATGCAGGACCAGTAGGGAAGGGTAAGCTTGCGGAATGCTCTCCCACGCCTTCGCTCTCGAATTTCTCCAAAACCCGGTATATGCGGTCTGACTTTGAATGGAATTTATCATAGCTGAGCTCATCACTGATATAAATAAAAATAAGTATGCTACATGCCAGTCCGATCGCGAGCCCACTTATGTTAAGTGCCGAATAAATTTTCTGTTTAATGAAATTCCTATAAGTGATTTTGAAGTAGTTTTTGAACATGGCTATTTGAGTTGAGTTTTGACTTTTCTTTTTGAAAGCGAAAGGACGACATAGCGCGAGTATATCGAAGATGAAGTATAAGTCAGCTTTCCACTTCTTCATGGTCTCTATGCGCTC
The DNA here is from genome assembly GCF_039940915.1 of Ekhidna sp. Lineage (GTDB taxonomy): Bacteria > Bacteroidota > Bacteroidia > Cytophagales > Cyclobacteriaceae > Ekhidna. The sequence goes on along the minus strand of NZ_JBDVFO010000002.1, from coordinate 1,674,549 downwards.
ATCATAAAGCTCGTAGACATCACCACGAAGTATTTCCAGGTGATCTTCATGACAAAACCAGCCTAAAAATTTATCAGGCCATTTTGGAGGGGTTCTTCGTTTTTGATCATCACTCCCCTGCATAACCTATTTTTGGTATGGTGTGATACAATGAAGATCTCAATTCATAAGATTGATCCAGCGCCTTTCGACCGAAAGCAGTTATTTGATAAAATCGTTTTCTCCTGCCACCTCTTTCAGAAGTAGCGCCTCCTTCATGCGAAACAATAAACCCTTTCTTTTCGAGCCTACCTAACGCAGAATGTAGTGCTCCTATGCTCGGGTTACGTTTAGTTTTTTCTTTGAGCTCTGCTTTAATGGAAATACTGTAGGCATTGTCATGAAGAGACCCTACGACCAGCAGTACAAGCTCTTCAAATTCACCCAGCTGTGTGTGCTTCATGGTTTATGATACGAGAGAAATTTATATTAGTTTCCTAATGGTATAACAAACTAAAAAACAAAGCCCATCCAATATGCTGGACGGGACTTTTGGTGAGGGTGCTGGAATGATTTTTTATAAAAGGGCTCGCAGGATGCGAACCCTTGAGTCACCACAACCCATAACTGATCCTAGCTTTTTACAGCTACAACCAGATATTTCGATATTTCCCAAAATTTATCTGGGTCCTTTATATCTATGTACCTGATTACACTTCCTTCTTTTACAATCTCGTAAGACTCTGAAGGATGCTCTGTGATCAGGTCTACGCTTTCTGCATCTACTATGACTCTGTTTGTGGTCCGGATATCTATCTCGCTGAATTTGTCTTTAGATGCATTGGGATCCAGCTCGTTGGTTTTACCAAACCAGAGGAACCCACCTTCTTTAGAGACAAGTCCATCTTGCAAAAGTGACTTTTCTGAACCAATAGCAAAGAATGCTTTATTGAGTTCAACTTGCTGCATGTTGATTTTGACCATTTGAGTTTCGAGCGTTTCTTCTTGTTTGTCTACCCGATATTCCAAGGATTTTATATCAGCTGTCATCTCGTTGATGGTGACGTCTTTTTCCTTAAGTTCTTCACGTAGGGTAGCGATGGATTTCTTTCGCTCTTTCAATTCATTGGAGAGTTGATTTACCCTTTTTTTGAATGAGTTTAGATTGATGTTGGCATTGTCAAGCTTGGCAACCAATCTGGAGACAGTTTCATTCGTTTGAATAATTAGACTATCTATCATACCCATATCATCGACTATTTGCTGCTTGTCGGTTTTGGATAAGTCATTGGCACCATTTAAATCCGAAAGCAAATTTTCACGACGCTTGATTTTTTCAATTTTACTTTCTACCCCATACAGGATATTGATTATTTCATTGTAGGCAGAATCCCGTTGCAGCAGCTCCGCTTCGAGCTTGACGGATTGAACCTTCAGTTCTTTTTTTTCTACTTGCATGCTTGAAAAAACAGCAGCCAATGCTACAGTTATTACCAATCCAATCACGACTGTTATGATGTTTCTTGTCTGTTTGCTCATAATGATCAATTTAGATTTCCATTCGATTTATTGACAGTATGACTTTTCGAGACGCTATTGCTTTTGCAATTTTCTCATTGCCATAATTTCATGGAATGAGACATTCAATTGGTATGCCTTTTTACAAAGCTTTGATTATGAATCAGTTATGAATTTAGTACGATTGATTTTTTCTCATTTTGAGAAAATGAATCTCATTGAGAGGAATTTTTTTCTTCCTTTAGCAGTCGGTAGATGGTGGATTGTCCGATATCCAGTTTCTCTGATACGAGTTTAATGTCATCATCATATTTTTTTAAATAAAGATGAATGATACGCATTTGAAATTCTTTCATACTCATGTCCTCGATTAGAACGTCTGTTAAGACATCTTTTTGAGCAAATGTGATATCATCGGGAACAATTTCGTTTTCATCAGCCATGACAATAGCCAATTCTACAACTGATTTAAGCTCACGGATATTTCCGGGGAATGAGTAATTCATGATTTTTTGTAAGGCTTCTTTCGTGAAGGTTTTCACCTCCTGATCATTGGCTTTTGCAAATACTTCTGCAAAATGTCGGGTCAATATGATTACGTCCTTTTCTCTTTCACGGAGCGGAGGGAGTTCAATAGGAAGTCCAAAAAGTCGGTAGTAGAGGTCTTCTCTGAAATTTCCAATTTTCACTTCATGCTGTAAGTCTCTGTGGGTAGCTGCAATGACTCTGCAATTAATTTTTATCGAGGAAGAACCTCCCACTCGGGTTATTTCCTTTTCCTGAAGCGCTCTTAATAGTTTGGCTTGAAGAGAAATATCCATTTCTCCGATTTCGTCAAGAAATAATGTCCCATCGTTGGCTTGTTCAAATTTGCCGATGTGTTTTCCGATGGCACCTGTAAAGGAGCCTTTCTCATGACCAAATAATTCACTTTCAGCTAACTCCCTAGGGATCGCACTCATATTTACAGGAACGAATGGGTTGGTTTTTTGCTTTCCGTTGTAGTGAATGGATTTTGCCACTTCCTCTTTTCCAGTTCCTGTTTCACCACTGATCATCACGGTAATATTCGTAGATATGGCTTTCTCAATGAGCTTAAAGACACGTTTTATTCCAGCGCTTTGCCCTATTATATTATTCTGAAATTCATATTTTCGCTCTACTTCCTTTTGTAGTGTTTCTACTCGCGCTTCCAGTTTCTTATTCTTGCCTAGCTTATTTAAGACATGGATTAGTCTATCTCGGATATCGTCTGTCTTTGTTAAATAGTCGTAAGCTCCTCTTTTAAGAAGATCTATGGCAGTCTCAATGTCTTGCTGTTCAGAAATAATAATTACCTCAATGGAAGGATCTATTGCTTTGATCTTATCGAAAAGGTCTGATCCGGTGTAGTCAGGGAGTCTAAAATCAAGTGTGACAAGCTGAGGTTTTTTTTTCAGTTCTTTGAGCATGGACTCGCCATCTGAAAAAGCCTTGACTGTGTGGTCAGGGTTTAAACTCAATGTGTGAACGAGGAGTTTTCTATACCATTCATCGTCCTCTACGACAAAGATTCTAAAGGATTGCCCACTCATTATTTCTTGTTGTTATGTAAATGTAACTGAAGTGATTCTAGGAGGTTTAACATGGATGCTTGAATAGCATCATGCGCATTTTTGGTAAGTGAATTCCCCTCTCGGAGATGCACTTCATTTTTTTTCAATAAATCCACAACCTGGTCTGCTTTTAAGTGCCTGGCAGGAGCTACAATCTTATGAAGTACTTCACCGGCATCTTCCCATTTTTCTTCTTCTAAAAAATGATCCAATTGCCTAAGGTTTTCTTTTGTGCTAGAAATAAATGTCTCAACCATTTCTTCTACGAAAGAATCATCCCCCATTTTTTTCAAACCTTCCAGGCTGAATGGAGTATGTGCTGAAATGCTGCCATTTTTCGAGTAAGCTTTTTTTGCATAGCTCTTTGATTTAAGCAGTTGCAATAGTTCGCTAGTATCAAAGGGTTTTCTCAAAACATGCTTTATTCCGGAGGTCTTAGCCATTTCCATATCATGCTCAGAAACGGTTGCCGTGAGGCCGATGAAGAGCGTTTCGGAATTTAATTGACCTTGATTCATGACTTTATGTGCTACTTCAGGTCCATTCATTTCCGGCATGCGAAAATCAATCAAAGCCGCGTCATATGCATGGTTTGTGAGTAGCTTATAAGCTTCAGAGCCATCTTTCGCAACGTCAAAAGTTACATCATGCTCACTTAGAATTGCAATAAGCAGTTTTCTGTTAAATTCTTCATCGTCTGCAATAAGAATATGCATTTTTTCTAAGTGAACGTCATTTTCATCGTCATTAGCGTTTTCTATTGGTGCTGTGTCGGCAAGCTGATAGGGCAACTTCACCGTGAAGGTCGATCCCTTTTGCGGGGTACTTACTACTGAAATTAAACCTGAATGAATGGTCACTAATTTTTTAGTAATGGATAGACCTAACCCGGTTCCTTTTCTTTTATCTTCTCTGTTTACTTGCTCGAATTCGTTAAAAATGTGCTTTTGCATATTTTGTGAGATGCCAATACCTGTATCCATTATCTCAAAAATTATCTGAACACGCTCGCCAGACCTTTTTCCCAGACTTGCAGTTAGGTGAACGCCACCTTTGTCAGTAAATTTTATTCCGTTAAAAATCAAATTCAATAGTATCTGACGTAACCGATAGGGGTCTCCAGTAATGATTTCAGGAATATTGTGCACTTCAAAGTCGAGGTGTAAATTTTTTTCTCGGGCTTTATCTTGCATTAGTTTGATGGTGTCAGCAATAAGTTCATGAAGCTTAAACGGCCTCTGCTCAAGCTTGATTTTTCCACTTTGAAGTTTGGAAAAATCTAATACATCATTCAAGATATGCGTAAGATGCTCGGTGGATTTGTCAATTATGGTTAAATATTCAGACTGCTGTTTATTCAATTTTCCTTTTAACAAGATCTTGGCAAAACCCCCAATTGCATTCATAGGGGTCCGTATCTCATGACTCATGTTGGCTAGAAATTGTTCTTTTTCCTTTGCCAGCTGGAGTGCATTTTTCCTGGAGGCGTCTAGTGCTTCTTGATGTTTTTTAGTTCTGAAAATGTAGACAAAGAGTACGGTTAAGGTAGTAAGTAGCAAGGCTGGGATGGCAACACTGAACATGGAAATATACCGGCTCGTCTGTTCTGCAATGTTTTTTGCTTTGAAAGCGCCATCTTTTAGAAGCTTAAGCTCGTTTTTTTCCAGATTGGAGAGTAAAGAAGCAATTTCAGACTGAATATTTTGATGGTCTTGCTGCAGAGTAAACTCCTTTATTTTTTGACTATATGCTTGCTGTTTGGAGTGGTATGCAATGGAATCGAGTTGCAAATTAACGAGGTTTTGATACTCGTCAGAAGCGTAGATGTCCAAAGTATCAGCAGTGATAATTGCCTCCTTTTTCCCAAATAGCCTTTGAATGAACCCTCTTTTTTTTCGTAAGACGGTATCTTCTTGTATTTCCTTGGTTTGGACATTGTTTAGCTTCCGTCTTAGGCTGGCTATTGTCTCATCCATCGATGCATAATTGAGCTCACTTACCTGGTGCAATACTGTTGCTTTTTCGAGTATAAGGTTTTGAAGCGTGTCAAGGCTGGCGAGCATCTGTCGATTGTCATTTTGATCCTTCAAGGTATCAATCGTATTTATCGAAGAGGAAATGTGATTTTGAAACTCTTTTAAATGTGCTTCATCATTGGTGTAGACATATTGCTCCATGGAGGACTCCACTTTTTGCAATTCGGTCTCTACTTTGTTCAATAACAATAAATTGGTGTTTGGAGTGACTTCATCTTCAAGCGATCCGATGATTTGTTTCAGATTCTTAAAGGCAAAAAAGCCTAAAAGCGAAGCGCCAATTGCAATGACCAAAAGGGAGGAGCTCAGTATGTAAGGGAATCGACTTCTTTTCAACGATATTCTTTTAAGGCAAAAGTGACAACAGTTTTTTTAACAAAGAAAGCGCGTTAGTGAATTTTCTTTCTCTATCAGACAGCTAAAGTCGTACCATTGTTTTTCGTAAAATCTAAGTGATTGATGATCAGAAGTCTGCGTAAGTCTCTGGTGAGGGTGCGTTTTCTCAAAATGAGAAATAAGTTTTCATTTTGAGAAATGGTATGTGGTTAGCTTTATATTCAAAGTTGTAGCTCCGGCAAGAATCGAACTTGCATCTACGGTTTAGGAAACCACTATTCTATCCATTGAACTACGGAGCCTTGTAGAATATGTGCTAATTTAAAAAACTTAATACACCTCCGGGTGAATGTAGTTAGGATAGATTCTCATATGCACTTTTTTCACTTCTTCAGCTAGAAGAGTTCTCAGCTCAGGTATTCCAATCCCCGTTTTAGCACTTATTTGGATGGCTAGCCCTTTTCCGTGGGGTTGCAGTGAATCTTCCACTTTGTCAATCTTATTGAAGACCTTGATGGTGGTGATGTTTCCAGCCCCGATTTCTCCCAAGGTCTCATCTACTATTCGAATATGATCCTCGTAAGATGGATTGGATGTATCTATTACATGCAGTAAAATGTCAGCTTCTCTTACCTCAGCGAGTGTAGATTTAAAGGACTCAATTAATGAATGAGGAAGTTTTCTGATGAAACCTACGGTATCGGATAGCAAAAATGGAAGGTTGTTAAGCACGACTTTTCTAACTGTAGAATCGACTGTAGCAAATAACTCATCCTTGGCGTATACTTTTTCCTTACTCAAGGTTCTCATCAATGAAGATTTGCCAGCATTTGTGTAGCCTACTAATGCCACTCTTACAATTCCTCCCCTGGACTTTCTTTGTGTGTTGGATTGACGTTCTATTTTCTCAAGTTTCTTTTTCAGAACATTGATTTGATCTCTAATTATTCTTCTGTCCGTTTCAATCTCTTTTTCCCCTGCACCACCACGAGTACCAGTTCCACCTCTCTGCCTCTCAAGGTGAGTCCACATCCTTGTAAGTCTTGGTAGCAGGTATTGGTAGCGTGCCAATTCCACTTGAGTTTTAGCTTGAGCTGTTTTGGCTCTTTTTAAAAAGATATCCAAAATTAGCAGGCTCCTGTCATAGATTTTAACCTTCAATTCTTTTTCGAGATTTCTAAGCTGTGAAGGTGATAGATCGTCATCAAAGACAACAACGTCTATCTTTTCCACTTTACAGAAGGTATTTATCTCCTCAACTTTCCCTTTACCCACAAACGTTTTAGAATCTGGGTGCTCAAGTTTTTGAGTGAACTTGCCTAAAATGTCAATTTGAAGAGTTTGAGAAAGGAACTCCAGCTCATCCATCATTTCTTCCAGACGCTCATCAGTTTCTGACTTTGATCCCAGGGCAACCAAAATTCCTCGTTCGTTCTTTTTTGCAGTTTCGATCATATCTTTCGCAAAGTTTGCTAATAAACAATAGCTTACAAAAGTTTGCTACTCAAAGAATTAAAACAGTGAAGATTGCTTTTGTTGCCAACACATGCTGGAATATTTATAATTTTCGTAAAGGACTTGTTAACCACTTTCTCTCCAGAGGTGATGAAGTGCTAGTATTGGCACCTGAAGATGAATACACCAATGAGATTCAAGATTGGGGGGTTGTATGGATTAATACCACCCTTGAGAGAACTGGTGCTAATCCTATCAAAGACACCTTTTATCTCAGAAAGCTCCTCAAAACTTTTAGAAAAGAGAATCCGGACGTTGTTCTTTCATATACCATCAAGTCCAATATATATGCCTCTCTGGCTGGGGCTGTTAGCTCTACACCTGTGATATGTAATGTGAGTGGATTAGGAACAGTTTTTTTGGTCAAGGGAATAGCAGGTCAAGTGGCCATGATTCTCTACAAGGTAGCTTTCAGGTTTAGCAGTCATATATTTTTTCAAAATGAGGACGATGAAAACCTATTCACGTCCAAGGTTAGCGTACATAGAAACAGAATAAGCATTTTACCCGGTTCAGGAATTGACCTTGAACAATTTAAACCTCTACCCTTCAAACGAAATGAAGGTGGGAGCTTCGTAATGATTTCAAGGGTTATCATTGAAAAAGGAGTCAGAGAGTATGCCGAGGCGGCATCTCATTTTGCTGACAATGATAATGTAAGCTTTACGCTCATTGGAAAGCTGGATGAAGGGCATTCCAGGTCGATTCAGAAAAGTGAATTGGATCATTGGGTTAATAACAACTGGATTAAATACCTGGAACACTCCAATGATATCACACAAGTGATAGCTGAACATGATGCTGTGGTGTTACCATCGTACCGTGAGGGCACATCTCGAACACTATTAGAAGGAGCAGCGCTTGGAAGGCCACTCATCTCAACGGATGTTCCGGGGTGCAGGGAAGTAGTGAATGATGGATACAATGGCTTTTTATGTGAGCCCAAAAGTGCTGGCAGCCTGCTTAATAAATTAAAGTTATTTCTTTCATTGACCTTGCCAGAAAAAAAGCAACTGGCAGCTAACTCTCGTTCGTTAGTGGAAAAGACTTATGATGAAAGAATCGTAATTGATATGTATCAAGATGTTATACGTCGAATCATCCGTTGATCCCAAAATATTTCCTCTATTTTTACGTCTTTAAATACTTATCTGTGAACCGTTTAGTACTAATCGTTTTAATCGCCATTTTAAGTAGTTGCAAGGCCTACAAACAAGATATCATGTTTAAGCTTGATGATGAATTCACCGAGAGTGATTTAGCTCAAGTTACGGGCGAATTGGAGAGTAACTACAAGCTAAAGCCGAATGACGCACTGCTCTTGGATGTTTTCACAAACGAAGGAGAGCGTTTGATTGATCCAAATCTTGAAATGATTACAGGTCCAGCTCAGCAACAACAACAATTTAGAAACCGTTTTCAATACATCATTCAGGCAAATGGAATGGCCCTTTTACCAATGGTAGGGGAAATAGAGTTAACAGGGCTGACCATGTTTGAAGCAGAGAAGTTGCTAGCAGAAAAATTCGATGCAGCTTACAAAGGTTCTTTTGTGAAACTAAGTGTAACCAATAGACGGGTCTTTGTACTTGGCGCACCTGGAGGTAGGGTTGTTCCAATCCCGAATGAAAACACGAGTATTTTCGAAGTTTTGGCATCAGCTGAAGGGCTTGATTTAGGCGCAAAAGCTCAAAATATAAAACTAATTCGTGGGGATAATGTCTATCAAATTAACCTAGGTACAATTAGCGGGATGAAAGAAACGAATATGTCTGTAGAACCTGGAGATGTTATTTATATCGAGCCCTGGAGGAGGCCTTGGCTTGAAACACTTCGAGATGTTTCACCTGCACTTAGCCTAGTATCTAGTGTCCTTACGTTAATTGTGGTAGTTCAAAATTTATAATGGAAGACGGCTTACAGTCACAACATAATTTAGAAGCTGAGAATGATTTTCTTCAGTCCTTTGACCTTGAGCGGTTTTGGTATGTCTTAAAAAGAAGCAAATTCTGGTTAGTAGGATTTGTGATTCTCTCGACATCACTTTCATATGTCTATGTACGATATACTAAGCCGGTCTTTAATTCTGAGTCCATCATTAAGCTTGAATTTGAAAGCGAAGCAAATGTTTTGGGACTTGTGGAGGCGGTCAATACACAAGAGAGAAATGAAATCTCTGGGGAAATCGAACTAATTAAATCTAAGTTGTTTCTATCCAGAGTTGCGGATGCCGCAGATATGGATGTTACCTATCATGTATATGGTAGGTATCTTACAGATGAGCGTTATCGAAATTCTCCATTCATAGTATCCTATAAGATACATAATTCAGCGTTTTATGGAACTCCTTTTGATTTAGAATTTGGTGCTGAAGACTCATTCACGTTGACCTATGCAAAGGATGGGCAGGAGCTAGTAGGTGAACATGCCTTCGGAGAAGAAATAAAAACGGAGGATTTTAACTTACTCATAGACAGAACGGCTTACTATAGTCCAGATGATAATAAATACTTCTTCGTAGTTAGCAGCGGTGATCAATTGGTAGATGATCTGCAGTCCAACCTTGAGGTAATTCCGGAAAATTTCAATGCAAAGACGATCAAAGTTTCCTATTCGGACTTTAATAAGTACAAAGCTAGAGACTTGGTTAATCTCATGGATTCGCTCTATCTCTCGTATACTAGAGAAGTAAAGAATGTAGCTATTGAACAGAAAATCGATTTTTTGGATAATCAGATTGAGAGTACAGAAAAGAAGTTATCTGAATACGAGGGTTATTTTGAGCAGTTCACTATTGAAAACAGAACGACAAATCTTGGTAAAGACCTTGATCGAACAATCCAACAACTTGCGGTTCTTGATTCTCAAAGTTTTAGGATAAGAAAGAACATGGCCGACCTTGATCTGATACAAAAGAGAGTAGATGAAAAAGGGGCTATATCAATTAATCCATTTTTATTGGAACAGCTCCCAAAGTCTTTGGGGGAATCATTGGTGGATTATTCTGGCTTGCAACAAGAGCGTGAGCTTAAGTTGGCATCCTACAATGAAACTTCTTACATAATTGAGCAACTCGACAATAAACTGGATCGAAGCAAGGAGCTCATTACTGACTTGTTGAAGTCTTATGAAACCATCCTTGATGATCAGCGAGCTCAGGTTAACAGGAGGAGAAGGTTGCTGGAAAACAATCTTTCTCAAATGCCATCAATGGGTACGGAGTATGGGAAGAACAGACGATTCTATGAGCTTCAAGAAGAATTTATGCTATCGCTCCAGACTTCTAAAATGGAGCTTGAAATCACCCGTGCAGGCACTGTCACCAGAAATGTAGTACTGTCACCAGCTTCACTTCCAAATGGACCGATCAAACCTCAAAAAGCACTAATTATTGGTGCTGGTTTCATGATTGGCTTGGTGATGAGTATCGTCTTCCTATTGGTAAGATATCTTGCGCATAACAAAGTTGCCGGTGTTCGGGAGCTTGAGAAACTCGTTCATGTTCCAGTTCTTGGAGCCATACCTCATTACAAAAAAGAAGTGTTGAATCAGACGTCATTGGTTGTGAAAAAAGATTCTAAGAGCTCTTTAAGTGAGGCATTGCGTACGATACGTACCAACATGGATTTCATTAGCCCCAATGCCTCATCTAAATCCATCAGTGTTACATCTACTATTTCTGGGGAAGGAAAAACCTTTGTAGCTGCAAATTTAGGAGCTATCATGGCTATGACAGGTCAGAAAGTATGTGTTGTCGATATTGACATGAGAAAGCCAAAGGTGCATCTTGCTTTTGGTGGTTCCAATAATACTGACGGCATCAGTACAATTTTGTCAGGTAAAAGCACCATAAAAAAGAGTGTACAAACGTCCAGAATAGATGGGTTAGCATTTATAGCCGCCGGGCCAACTCCACCTAATCCGTCAGAACTTCTTTTACAAGAGAAGTTTACTAAAATGCTCGATGACTTAAGGAAGGAATTTGACGTAGTTATTTTAGATACTCCTCCTGTCGGCCTGGTAACGGATGGTCGTCTGGTGATGAAATACTGTGATATTCAGTTGTACATCGTTCGGGCGGATTATTCAAAACGAAACTTCGTAAAAGTGTTGAACGACATGAAGGCCACAGGACAATTCTCGAATATGACTACCATTCTAAACTCCATTGATTCAACTCCAGGATATGGGTATGGATATGGGTATGGATACGGCTATTACACAGATGATGAATCGAAAGTTGAGAAAGTAACATCATCCATCAGGAACTTATTCTAATGGGTCTGCTTCGAAGAAGTCGCGCTTCACTGGATGTGGATATACACTCTCATCTAATCCCCAACATAGACGATGGTTCTCAGTCCATGGAGCAAAGCATCGAAATGATTGAAGCGCTGATTAATTTGGATTTTGAGAAGGTAATCACCACGCCTCATATTCATCCAAATTATCCGAACACACCTGAGGTAATCTTAGCAGGGCTGAACACCTTACAACAGGAGGTATCAAAACAAAAATTAGCAATAGAAATAGAGGTAGCAGCAGAATATTTTGTTGACGAATCTTTTCATGACAGAGTAAAAAGAAATGATCCGATTCTTTCTTTTGGAGGAAAGCTGGTGCTTGTTGAATCCTCATTTGTCAACAAGCCTATTTTTTTTGAAGCGGTGATGTTTGATTTACTAGCGCAGGGATATACCCCTGTTTTAGCACACCCTGAGAGATACAAGTTCCTGGAAGGTAGAATAGAATGGTTGAAGGAACTTAAAGGTATGGGAGTGATGTTGCAAGTGACTTTGGGTTCAATAGGAGGATATTATGGGAAAATCCCCGAACAAGTTGGAAAGTTGCTACTGCAGAATGACATGGTTGATTTTTTAGGATCAGATTTACATCGAGCATCTCATTTAGCATATTTAGAAAAAGGGTTGAACTCGAAAGAAGTACAGAGAATTTTGAAAAGAGGAGAGTTGAAAAATCGACAACTTTTATGAGGGTGTGGAAAACTTTTTAGCTCCTATCCCAAAGGATTTAAATACATTTTCACGTAAATTCCTTTTAAGATTTACCGCCAATATTAATCTTTCACCATGGCTGAAGAACATAAACGTAAGGAAGAGAGAGAGTTGATTCGCAAGTTTGAAGCGTTCCTTAAAAACAAAGAGAATCATTTCTTTGATGAGGAGGCAATGATTCAGATCATATGCTATTACAGCGTACACGATAAGCTTAATCAAGCATTAAAAGCAGCCAACATCGCATTGGATCAATTTCCGTATTCCATTGATATTACAATAGAGAAGACAGACGTACTAGTAAAATTGGAAAAGTCTGATGCAGCAATAGACTTACTGGACGAGACACTCAATATTCAGCCAAATGATCCAGAGCTATTACTTCAAAAAGGAGCTATCCATTGCCTGCTTTCGGAATTTGAAGAAGCAGTTGAAGCATATGAGAGCGCGCTGATGAATGTCGAAGAAAAAGATGAGGTCTATTTCAGTATGGGAATGGCTTACCAGGGAATGGGTAAGTACAAAGAAGCAGCTGAGCAGTACAAGCTTGCAATAGAAATCAACATGCTCAACGAAAACGCCTTGTACGAATTGGCTTATTGCCTCGATGTGTCGGGAGAGTTGGAGAGTAGTTTGTCATACTATCAAAAGTTCATTGATCAAGATCCATACTCAGAGTATGCTTGGTATAACCTTGGTATCGTATATAACAAACTTTCAAAGTTTGAGGAAGCGGTGGATGCATATGAATATGCTACTGCAATAGATGAGGAATTTAGCAGTGCCTGGTTTAACATGGGCAATGCACTAATGAATCTGGGGAAATATGACAGAGCCCTTGCGGCCTACCTGAAAACATATGATCAGGAAGGAGCCTCACCTGAAACCTATTGTCACATTGGAGCAGCGTATGAAAAATTGGATCAGCATGATCTGGCAATAAAGTATTATCAAAAAGCAACTAAGCTGGACCAACTGTATCACGAAGCTTGGTATGGAGTTGGCGTATGTCTAGCCATTCAGGAGAAATGGTATGAGGCCATTCACTTTTTGAATAAAGCCCTCAAAATAGATGCTGAGAATGTATTGTATTGGAAGGCGGTAGCAGATGCCGAATATAAAACGGGTAACCTGGTTTCTTCCATAGAGGCGTATCGAGAAGCGAGTGAGATGGATGCCGAAGATCCTAAAATCTGGCTGGATTGGTCTATGGTGTACTATGAGCAAGGAAACTATGAAGAGGCTATTTCCATATTAGAGCAAGGCTTGGATGAATGTCCAGATAATGCCGAAATGTATTATAGAGGTGTCGTTTATCTGATTGGTTCTGGTAGCTATAAAAATGCTATAAATAGACTGGAAACTGCGTTAATATTGGATTTTGATGCTCACGAAGTACTTTTTGACTTCTTCCCGAACCTACCTACGCAAAAGGCACTTTACAGAATTATTGATCAGTTTCGTCAGGATAATCAATAATCTTTGACCGTCTAAGGATAATTTGTGATTTTTGTCGCTTGTTTTTCACGAGTATCAAAAACCCTACATGAATTATCATCTTAACAATATACCAGAGCGAACTCAAAAACCGAGAAACGAGGGGTACACCATGGTCATGGACAAAGGCCTTAGCCTTAGAGAAGTGGAAGACCTCATTGAGTCGAGTGGTGAATACATAGATATCGTAAAATTTGGCTGGGCGACATCTTATTTATATCCGAAATTAAAGGAGAAAATCGCCATTTATAAGTCAGCTGGGATTCCATGCTACTTTGGAGGAACTTTATTTGAAGCATTTATTGTTCGCGATCAGTTTGCTGATTATCAAAGAGTGCTTGATGAATTCGGCCTGGAGTACGCTGAGGTTTCTGATGGATCTTTGGTGATGGATCACGATAAAAAATGTGAATACATAAGAACCCTGGCTAAGCAGGTAACAGTCCTTAGTGAAGTTGGATCAAAAGATGCGGCCAAGATTATACCTCCATACAAATGGATCGAACAGATGAGCACAGAGCTGGAAGCTGGTGCCTGGAAGGTGATAGGTGAGGCAAGAGAAAGCGGAAATGTCGGACTATTCAGAGACTCTGGAGAAGTAAGACAAGGACTGGTTGAAGAGATTTTAACTCAAATTCCTGCAGATAAGATTCTCTGGGAAGCTCCTCAGAAAGCACAACAGGTATGGTTCATCAAACTTGGCGGATCCAATGTAAACCTTGGTAATATTGCTCCCAATGAAGTAATTCCATTGGAGACTATTCGTTTGGGACTAAGAGGAGACACATTCGACTATTTTTTATAAACTACTTCAAAAGGACGCCAATCGTGAATCCTGCAGATATGGCGATTGGAAAATCTGAATTACCATTGGAATGGCCAAAGTTATATCTCCCATCTTCAGAGGAGTCATAGCCGTATCCCAAACCTATGTGATAATCAAGAGTCATGATGTTGGCCAGAACATATTGCCGACCATAGGTAATCATAAGAGCTACAGATGTGATTGATTTTGAGCTGGAGTCGAAAAATTCATCTTCAGCTTGATATTGGGCAAAGATGATTTCAGGGCGAATATATTTACCACTAAGCAAATGTGACCCTCTTAAATCACTGGTGATAAAGTCAGGATTAAGCTTAAACTTTGGCCCACCTTTGAATAAAAAACCTTTATAGTTTGCGTCATGAGCGCTTACCCCTAATCCAATGATGCCAATTTTAGCCTCCCAGGAAAGCCAGTCTTTTATGTAGCTCTCATAACCAAATGTGGTATTTCCAGTCAACGGAGAAAAGAACTCCATTTTTATGGCACGTTTCTTATTCTTGGAATAACTTGTATCTATTTTTTGGGAGAAGGAAAAAAAAGAAACAAAGAGGAGGGTGGCGGTGATCAAAATTTTCATAGCAAGTAAGTGTTGTTTTTCGTTAGAGTGAAGTAAAAACGATTTCCCCTAAAAATTTCATCAGTATTTGCACCTCATGTCAGTAATAACGTATTTCGTACAATGATCAACTTCAAACTTTTCGTTAAAGGGGCTGCAATGGGAGCAGCTAATGTGATCCCCGGTGTGTCAGGAGGTACAGTCGCTTTTATTACCGGCATTTATGAACGCTTGATCAACGCCCTTAAGAATGTCGATGTAGAAGCACTAAAATTATTTTTTAGTGGTCGATTTCGCGAGTTTGGAAAGAAAGTAGATTTCTACTTTCTGGTTGTTTTATTTTTTGGAGTTTTTGTTAGCATCATCAGCTTAGCCAAGCTTTTGGAAATTCTACTTGAACAGTATGAAGTTCTTACACTCTCATTTTTCTTTGGTTTAATAGTTGCGTCAGTTCTGGCTGTTTCAAAACAAGTCAGCAAGCTTACTGCGACAGTCATATTTTCCTTTACTATAGGTGCTGCAATTGCCATTGGTATTGCCTTCCTTCCACCAGCACAACCCAATGAGTCGTTTATGTATCTAATACTATGTGGGGTCGTTGCTGTTTGCAGTATGATACTCCCTGGGCTTTCAGGATCATACATTTTATTACTAATGGGTAATTACTTGCTGGTATTAAAAGCGATTAGCAGTCTGAATATTAGCATACTTGCTCCTATCGCAATCGGATGTATTATTGGACTTGTGGCATTATCGCGCATTTTATCTTTCTTATTTGGTAGATTCAAAGATGAGACCGTAGCTACTCTCAGCGGATTTGTAGCTGGTTCTTTGTTGATAATTTGGCCGTGGAAAGCCACACTGACGGAAATGTTTGAGGGTAAGGAAAAGGCTGTTGGATACGTTTGGGAGGTTCCCGCGATGAATATTGATTTCTTGTACTCAAGCTTTTTTATCATTCTTGGATTTTTCATTGTTTTTTGGATGGAACGAAAATCTGCCACTGTTGAGGAGTAGTTTAGGTTGGGTTGAGTTCTTGATATAACTTTAGTCTAAATGAAGCGCTTTGGGTTGATCGGTTATCCAGTGGGACATAGCTACTCACAGAATTTCTTCCAAAAGAAATTCCAAGACCTTGGTCTGAAAGATCATGTATATGACTTATTTGAAATGGAGTTTCTCAACGAATTTCCTGCTCTTTGGCTTCAGCATGGCGATCTCTGTGGTCTCAATGTGACCGTTCCTCATAAAGAGAATGTAGTGAAATACTTGGATAAGCAGGATGTTAGCGCAATCAAAGTAGGTGCCGCTAATGTTATTTGCAAAAAAGGAAACAAGCTTATCGGATATAATTCTGATTATATGGCCTTCAGAGATTCACTTAGCGTGTGGTTGGGAAAATTTAAAGGAGAGTCTCTAATTCTTGGGTCTGGAGGAGCTTCTAAGGCCGTGCAAGCAGGGCTGACAGATCTGAAAATTCCTTACAATCAGGTAAGCAGAAGTAATAAGGGTGGTGATTATACCTATGAACAGATCAAATCCAATCCGGACATCATTACCCGCTTCAGATTAATCATTAATACTACACCATTAGGGATGCATCCTAATAACGAATCGATACCTGATCTACCGTACAGTAAGATTAGCAAAGGAACCTTCTTTTACGACTTGGTTTATAATCCGGAGCAGACGGCTTTTTTAAAGCAAGGCGAAAAGTATGGCGCTAAAACTAAAAATGGACTTGAGATGTTGGAGCTACAAGCCGAGAGATCGTGGGATATTTGGAATAGTTAAAATATGGAATTCAAACTTGTTTCGGAGTATAGCCCAACGGGGGATCAGCCATCAGCGATTCGTCAAATCATCGAGGGGATCAATAATGATGAACCTGCGCAGACGTTGCTGGGTGTAACGGGATCGGGTAAAACATTTACGATGGCTAACGTCGTAGAGCAAGTACAGAAACCAACACTTGTACTCAGTCATAATAAGACATTGGCAGCACAGTTGTACGGGGAGTTCAAGCGATTTTTTCCTGAAAATGCAGTCGAATATTTCATCTCATACTATGACTACTATCAGCCGGAAGCGTACATTCCTACAAGCAACGTTTACATAGAAAAGGATCTTTCAATAAATGATGAAATTGAGAAACTTCGATTAAGTGCCTCTTCCGCGCTACTTTCAGGGAGAAGAGATGTGATCGTAGTAGCATCAGTTTCTTGCATCTATGGTATTGGAAATCCGGAAGAGTTTGGTAAGAATGTGATTAAGGTACAGGAAGGCGATAAAGTGTCCAGGAATAAATTCCTCTTCGATTTGGTAGATATTCTTTACAGTCGAACCGAAGCAGAATTTAAGCGAGGAACTTTCCGGGTTAAAGGAGACACGGTAGATGTCTTTGTGGCGTATGCGGATTTTGCTTATCGTTTCATTTTTTGGGGAGATGAAATAGAGTCCATACAGCGGATTGACCCTATCACTGGAGAAAAACAATCAGATGAACGAATCATCAGCATTTTTCCAGCCAATCTTTTTGTTACAGCAAAAGATCAACTTCAGGTAGCAATCAAGGAAATTCAGGACGACATGGTGGAGCAGGTACAGTTCTTTGAAGACGAACGTAGATTCCTTGAGGCAAAGAGGTTAAAAGAGCGCACTGAATTTGATCTGGAAATGATCCGCGAGATTGGCTATTGCTCCGGTGTGGAAAATTATTCCCGATATTTCGATCGGCGATCACCGGGGAGCAGGCCATTCTGTCTGCTGGACTATTTTCCGGATGACTTTTTAATGATCATTGATGAAAGCCACGTGACCGTACCTCAAGTTAGAGGAATGTGGGGAGGAGATAGAGCAAGGAAAGTAAACCTGGTAGATTATGGTTTCCGCCTTCCTTCGGCAATGGACAATCGCCCATTGACTTTCAATGAATTCGAAGACATGCTCAACCAAGTGGTATTTGTAAGTGCGACACCAAGTGAATATGAGCTAAGAAAGTCTGAAGGAGTGATTATTGAGCAACTCATACGACCTACCGGATTATTGGATCCGGTTATCGATGTACGTCCAAGTCAAAATCAGATTGATGATTTGATGGAAGAAATACAGCAACGAATAGAAATGGAAGATCGCATACTGGTGACTACATTGACCAAACGTATGGCCGAGGAACTCACCAAGTATTTACTCAATGCTGGAGTAAAGACTCGATATATTCATTCAGAGGTGGATACGCTTGACCGAGTGGAGATACTCAGAGAATTGAGATTGGGGGTTTTTGATGTACTGGTAGGGGTGAATTTGCTTAGGGAAGGACTTGATTTGCCGGAGGTGTCTCTCGTAGCGATATTGGATGCAGACAAGGAAGGATTCTTGAGGAATGAGCGATCTTTGGTTCAAACCATTGGTAGAGCGGCTCGAAACGATCATGGGAAGGTGATAATGTATGCAGATAAAGTTACAGGGTCAATGAGAGTTGCCATTGATGAAACCAATCGCCGCAGAAGTATTCAAATGGAATACAATGAAAAGCATGGCATTACTCCGGTTTCATTAAAGAAAAATAAAGAAGAAATCCTTCGACAGACAGGAGTAGCGGATAAGAAAAAAGGAGCCAAGAAGTATTACATCGAAGAAGAACAATCGCTGGCAGCAGATCCTATTGTTTCCTACATGTCGAAAGAGCAACTCTCCAAGCTGGTAAACGAGACCAGGCGAAAAATGGAGAAGGCAGCAAAAGATTTGGATTTCATGGAAGCCGCAAGACTAAGGGATGAGCTGCAGGAAGCTGAAAAAATGCTGAAAGAAAGTAAGTAGCTTCTTTGGATTTACCAATATACTAATTCAACTTGCTTTTGAAACAGACAGTCATCACAAAAGATTAATCTTTTTCAGTACAAATCTCCCAAATCTTTATTATGTCAAGAATTACCGCATTCGGCACTTATGTGCCAGAAAAAATCATAGACAATCACTACTTCGAACAGTTCATTGATACGAATGATGAGTGGATTGAGTCACGCACGGGTATCAAGACTCGACGATTTGCGAAAGACGGTGAGTATGCAAGTGATCTTTCGGTAAAGGCAGTGGAAAACCTGATGGCCAACAGTGGCGCAGATGTTTCCGATGTGGACTTCATTGTAGTATGCACAACTTCTCCAGATCAGCCCATGCCCAATACGGCATCTCGTGTCCAGTATAAGCTAGGCATTAAGAATGCCGGATGTAATGATATTTATGCCGCCTGCGCCGGTTTCGTTTACGGAATACAAATGGCACACGGTTTTGTGAATTCAGGTGTTTACAAGAAAGTGCTAGTGATTGGGAGCGAGGCGTTATCAAAAATAATGGATCTGAAAGATCGAACTTCATGCATCCTCTTTGGAGATGGCGCAGGAGCGGTACTCATAGAGCCAAGTGAGGATGAGCACTTCATGGCCTTTAATTCAGGCACAAACGGTGATTTTGGTCACGACCTGTACCTAAGTCATAAAAAAAACAGCATCAATGGTGTCGGGATAAACCCAAATGGTAAAATAATTCAAAACGGACGCTCGGTTTTTAAGTGGGCGGTGGGGAATATACCAATCAAGATTAAGGAGCTTGTGGAAAAAGCAGGAATGACCTTAGACGATCTGGACTACATCGTGCCACACAGTGCCAATCTTCGCATAATAGAGGCCATCGCTAAGAATTTGGATTATCCAATGAGTAAAATACCGCAAAGTGTGACGGATTTTGGAAATACTTCCTCTGCTTCAATACCGCTGGCCATTGCTAAATCTGTAGCTAACGGTGGTATAAAGAAAGGCGATATTGTTCTGATGATTGGATTTGGAGGAGGATTGACTTTTGCAGGTACAATCGTTAAGTGGTAAAAAATTGATTTTTGACCGTGGTTTTTCCTAAATATCCTTTGGTGAACCAGTATATGTATTACATTTGTGATACTACTAGGCGGTAGTAAGTTTTTCCCGATGCTAGTCGGGATTGGTGGTGAACAGAGCGGGCTATATTGTCCGCTCTTTTTTTATGCCCTCTTTTAAAGAGATTTTCAGTGCTCCTTCCTCCTTCAAAGAATGAATGTTGAGACCCAGTGATGTGGCTTGCTTCCTCATTTTCCTGGAGTAGTAAATGGAATTTTTAGGACTGATGATAATCCGATCAAACGTAAAATGATTTTTCAGCCAGTTTAAATTTTTAACACTGCCGTTGTTAATAATGATATAATCTACTTCAATGGTATCCCTGAATTCAAGGTGAAAGGTGGTTGAGTCGATAATAATGATCCGTTTACCAGCAATGACACCCTGATGAATGGCATCTTTCTCTTTGAAACCGCCTTGATTTAATGGAATGATGGTTTCGCTAATTGGCTTCAAATGTGAAGAAAGTCTGTTAGGGTTTATTTGATGGGCAAGCAACTCAACCTCATTTTCCGCTACCTCATTGATATAAAGAACGGCAGTATGACCTTCAATATGATCAATGGCGATCTTATCATCAATCTGATAAAAAACCAATTCATTTTTTCTGGCTTGCGTCTCATTGTCTAGAATGGTCCAGGAAAAATGGGCAATGATTAAAACAGCAGAAACGCTAAGCGTTTTGAATGTGCGATAGTGAAGACTTGCTATGAGTGTAAGTACGATTGAATATGTTAGTATAAGCCCTACTTCGTCCATGTAAATCCACTCGATCAGACTGTTTGGCAATTTGTGAACATAGGTAATGGCTTGATTTACAATCCACATAAAATGCTGGAGCAGTAACCCAATCAATTTGCCTACCACAGGAATGATCGGATCAATGCATAGCATGCAAATGCCCACAATGAGCATGAGAAAAGAGGAGGGGATAACGATAAGGTTGGAGATGAGAAAATAGGTAGGGAATTGGTGAAAGTAGTATGCGGTCAGTGGAAAAGTGGAAAGCTGTGCGGCTATTGAAACACAGGTGATCATCCATGATTTATCAATAAGGAAGTGTCGAAAATCCAAGAGTAAATAAAGTTTGGGTTGTAAGTAAACAATCCCAATGACTGCTGCAAAAGACAATTGAAACCCGACAGAGTAGATTAGGTATGGATCAAAGAGCAGGAGAATGAATGCCGCAAGCCCAAGAGAATTGTAGATGTTGCTTTCTCTTGAGGATGCATCGCTCAACGCGATCATGGAGAACATGGTGGCTGCTCTTAGCACAGACGGACTTAATCCCGTTACTATGGCATAAAGCCAAATAATTGAGAGGCTAATCAATCCGAAAACATACCTACCTCTTTTTCCTTCCTGTCTTAGTTTTCCGAAAATTAGCTTGATAATCAGTAAAATAATGCCAACGTGCAAGCCGGAGACTGCAAGAACGTGCATAGCACCTGCGGCGGAATATGCTTTTTTTAAATCATCGTCCAGGTGGTCTTTGATTCCCAATAATAGCGCCTTAGCAATGCCATTTTCTCTTGGTTGATGGATATGTTTATCAATTGTGCTATTTGCATGTGCTCTTATGCTGTATGCCCATTGAAACAAGCTACTGGGCGCGGCATTCCGGACTAGTTCGACATGGTGATTTTCTACAAAAGCATGGCTATAGATGTTTTGCCTCTCGAGGTATTGTTTGTAATTGAATTCTCCCGGGTTGTCAGGATCATTTATGCGGAAATAGCGACCATAGACATTGAGTTGATCCCCGTATTGAAAGGTAAGGTTCGAAGAATCCTTTCGAATATAGAGATGGATTTCGCCATTTGCAGCTATGAGAGAATCCTTTCGGGTGATGATGTGATCCAGTCTGAAATCATATCTAAAGTGATTTTTGCGTTCATTCTTCTGACTGACAATGACTCCTGAAAACCCCCTCATGTTATTTTCAAGGTTTGTATAATGGGATGGATCTTTAGTATGATACTTGGACTGAACGGAATAGCCTCCAATGTAAAAAATGAGCAACAACCCTAAGCAACCGTTTATGTGTCGAAGCTTGAAAAAGCCAAATTTATGCGAGGAAAAAACGGAGATGGCATAACCGATGATCCCAACGATGAGTGCCTCCAATGGATTTTTCCAAAGATCAGGATTTTGATCATAGCACAAGACGCCTAGCATGAGAGCTATGCTGAATCGAACAAAAGGATAGGAGTTCCAGAAAAACACCCTTGCATGCTAGGATGTAGTAGCCAGGTAAATGAAGAATTATTAAGAATGTAGGTTCGGGATTACGATTTGTATACCTGATTCAAGCCTGCTATAGAGAGAATAAGATATTTGCCCCCTTGAGGATGGCGTGACCTTCTAGTAATTCTGCGTCTTTAAATCCTTCGCTATGGTTTGTGTCTTCACAAACCCTAAAGCATGAGTTAAATGGTGCGGTTTGTGGGGACACGAACCGAGGCTTGGGGATGTTTGTCCCTTTGAAGATGATGATGTTCCAATTCAGAGCACTAATCATTTTCATGCCGAACTTCAGCATCTAGCAACCTACAACTCCTTCCACATCAGGTAATGCATGATGCCGCATTCATCAAACTGGTCGCCTTTCGTCTGGAAGCCAAACTTCAGGTAGAGATTTACCGCGGGTAGCTGTGCGTGCATGTAGAGGCAGGTGCCTGGCTTAGCTTTTTCAGCTATGTCGTCAAGTACCGCTTGCACGATAGCGCTACCCAGCCCCTTGCCTCGCATGGTTTGCTTAGCTGTGAAGCGCTCCAGCTTTATGCCTTTATCGGTGTACCTCCAGCGAGCTGAGCCAACAGGGGCATCATTTTCATCAAGTGCCACAAAGTGATGGGATTCATCTTCGAACTCATCAAACTCCTCCTCAGTAGCCACTTCCTGCTCCACTACAAATACTTCTTCACGTATCTGAAAGGATTTCTTTTTCAGCTCCTCATTGGTTGCCTTGAGTACCCTGTAAGTCATATTTATTGTATGCTTTTATGATTGCTTTTACGAGCTTGTGTCGTACCACATCTCTTTCATCCAGGTTTACAAACCCAATACCTTTCACCTCTTTGAGCACGCGCATGGTTTCGATGAGTCCGGAGGTCTGCTTTTTGGGAAGGTCTATTTGTGACTGATCGCCAGTGATGATCACCTTGGACTGTGGCCCCATCCGGGTCAGAAACATTTTGATCTGCATCGGTGTGGTGTTTTGTGCTTCATCCAGCAGCACGTATGCATCATTGAGTGTACGTCCACGCATATAGGCCAGAGGCGCTATTTCTACAACACCGTTTTCCTTATAATACCTGAGCTTTTCTGCGGGTATCATGTCGCTGAGCGCATCGTAGATGGGTCGCAAGTACGGATCAATCTTTTCTTTCAGATCACCAGGAAGAAACCCTAGATTTTCACCAGCCTCTACTGCAGGACGTGTGATGATGATCTTCTTGACTTCTTTGTTTTTCAGTGCACGCACCGCGAGTGCCACAGAGATGTAGGTCTTTCCGGTACCGGCTGGACCTATGGCAAAGACCAGGTCATTTTTCTCCACAGCAGCTACTAGTTTCTTTTGATTGACCGTCTTAGGTACGATGCGTGTACCACGGGTGCCATGTACGAGGGCACTGGCATTTGGCCCCACCTCAATGGTGTTTTGCTCATTATCTACGAAATCCTTCACGTTATCAGTAGTCACCTTGCCATATTCATGGTAGTGTCCAAGCAGCGAGTTTAGGATTTCATTGATTTTGAGAATTTGCGGTGCCGATCCTTTAATTCTGATCTCATTTCCACGGCTGACAATTTGGCTATCGGGGAAGGCCGTAGCAATGGTTTTGATGTTTTGATTCTCGATTCCAAGGAAGTCGACCAAGGAAACATTTTCAAGTGTAATTATTTTTTCTAGCAATCGATATTTCAGTTAATACTTCGAACGTAAATTATTCATGGAACGCAATTTATTGTTCCAATTTCATAGCATTTTTTTTGAGATAAACCCATAGGTTTAAAAGCTCACCGTGTGAGTAAAATATATAGCTTTGTAAGAACAAATGTAAGCGGAAATCCCCCAAATGGCTGTAATCACATTTATGTCTGACTTTGGAACACAAGATCACTATGTGGCAGCAGTCAGAGCAGCTATTCTGTCCAGATCCCCAAGTCAGCCCATTGCAGATATTACGCACAACATTCGACCGTATGATATTTCACATGCGGCCAATGTCATCAAGCATGTTTATAAGGAGTTTCCCAATGAATCGGTGCATCTGGTAGCAGTCGATAGCATGAATGAAAAATGCAATTTGATTGCCATTGAACTGGATGGTCATTATTTCGTCGGATTCGATTCTGGTATTTTCAGTTTGATCTCCAACAAGCAACCTGATATGGTCGTGGAGTTGGAACATTCCAACTGTACATTTCCTGCTAAAAATGTATTGGCGAAGGTGGCGTTGGATTTGGCAGAAGGGAAAAAATTGGCGGCTTTAGGAAAGACGCAGGAAGAAATGAAAGTGCTCTTTGCCCGGCAGTTGAAAGTAACCAAACGTGAGATTGCCGGGAATGTGGTCACTGTGGATCACTACGGTAATTTGATTACCAATATCAATAAACCTGAATTTGACAAAATAGTTGAAATCAATGGAGCAGGGGTGCAGTATGCGATTCGATTTGGAAGGGAGCAATTTCAGCACATGCATTCCTTCTTCAGTGATGTGGAGTCTGGCGATTGTTTTGTTTTGTTCAATTCCTCAGGACAGCTGCAGATTGGAATAAATAAAGGAAATGCTTCAGAACTTTTGGGCCTGTCTACAGACTCGCCTGTACTTATAGAATTTACAACAGGATAGATATGTTGATACGCATTGTACGAATGGATTTTAGCCCAGAAAAGGTGAGCGATTTTTTGTCATTGTTTGAAACAGTAAAAGATAAGATTTCTACTTTTCCCGGATGCCATCATTTGGAGCTTTGCAAAGACGCCAAGCTGGACCATGTCTACTATACGTTCAGTAAATGGGAGAGCGAGGAAGATTTGGAAAAATATCGTCACTCCGATTTTTTTGATGACACCTGGACCAAGACCAAGGCGTTGTTTGGCGGGAAGCCAATGGCTTATTCACTAAGTCCACAATAAAAAAATCCCCTGCCCGACCAAAAGCAGAGGAAACCAAAACCTAAATGATTGAGTCGTTAGTTGACCCTGGACCAGTTAGATATCTTTAATCTTTTTTGATTGAGCTCAGCCCATTGCTACTGGCTGAAACTCTTGCACCCCCTCGATAGCGCACTTTGCTGGCGCCAGCAGCCTGAGCATCGAGCTCATTTCTTACATAAACTTTGGCACTTGATGCACCTATGGCATTTATGTCTGCGTCTTCGACAGTAAAATTGAATGCATCCAATTCCGAGGCACCCGTAAGATCAACTTCCAGATCGTCGCCTTCACCAACGAGAACTAGTTCGGAAGCACCAATCAAGTCTGCCTGGAGAAAATCAACGTTGATGTCAGCCCAGACTTTAGATGCTCCTTCTAAATCGAAAGCAATATCAGAGCCGGTAAACCCTCTCACTTCACCATCGCAGGCTCCGGTCGCTTTTAAGTATTCCAATTCAGGCATTCGGATAAATACCTTGATCTTATCACGTCGATTGCGCCTCTTCCACCAGTCTTTATTTCGTCCATACCTAATTTCAAGCTCATCTCCACTTTGACTCAGGTATACATCCTTCAGTTCGCTGTCCTTTCCTTCCAATCTTACGGAGTACTCATCGTCCTTAATAATCTCGAAATCGAAAAGTGAAACCAGTTTAACTTCATCAAAGTCCTTGAACTGATAATTCTGAGTCTCCGATCCGTACGAACTTCTTTCTTTGTAGGAACGCGTATCGGAATAATCGCAGGTGAGGCATTTTAAACCTCCTTCGTCGAATACCCAATCATTGTCGCCAAGGTCGCCGGAATTGTAATCATGAATCCATAGCGTGTTTCTCAGGATTTTTCTCAAGTCACGATCCATTCGAAAGGTCTTGCCATAAGGCACATAGAATGTGGCAGAAACTTCTTGAAATCGAAACGGAGCATCTCCGAAGGTGATCTCAGAATCAAAATAGAACGTGTTTCCTTCCTTGGTGACAACATAATCCACTGCTTCTCCATTTTCTCTGGCATTGGAGCGAGAGTAACCACGTGCGTCGAAACTCATTTCTAAAAGAAACCGTGCTGAGTCCTCGTGTCCACGAATTTTCAAGTCCACGCTGTTATATTTTTCCCAATCCAGATCTTTCAGCTTCAATTCTGTTATTCCTTCATTCACCGCAAATGTGCGTTCTTCCTTGTAGGTACCTTCGGCGCTATAGTCCCTGATAATGGTAGGCACAGAAACTGCCAGGCCGATCATCCCGAGTAACCATAAGCCAAACAAACTCCAGGCGATGAACGCACTGGCTACCTTCTTCTTCAAGATGATCACCAAGCCAAGCATAAGAACGGCTAGCGATGGAATCATGGAAGTGACGTATGCAGAAATTATTGCAACAGTGCTCATTGAGCCGAAAAACTCCTGCACCGGTAAGTCTCCAAAATGAACCCAAGCATCCATGGTACCACCAACGCCCAGTAATACGGCCAAGGTTATGGTAAAGGCGATCATGAGTACAAAGCCTAAGAATACAAGGAATACACCAACCAATATGCGGAGTGCTTCAACACTGAATCTCAATAGAGGACCCAATACTTCTCCAAGAGCCTTGAAAACCATCGCAATGAGTCTGAATGGGAAAAGAAGAATTTTCACAAAAACATTCTCTTCTCCTTCGTTCACATTGAGGTTCTTTTTCAGATTTTCCTCAATGTTAGATATCGTCACAGGTTCACCCTGCATTTGCATTTTCTCGGTAATGGACTTGGCCTCAGGTGTAATGATCCAAAGGATTAAGTAAACCAATAGACCAGCACCGCCCAAGAAGATCGAGAGCACAAATAATACACGGATGACTACAGGGTCAGTACCAAAGTAGGAGGCAATGCCACCAGAGACTCCACCCAATACCCGATCATCTATGCTTCTAAAGAGCTTTTTGATTGCTTTATCGTCATCCAGTTTATCACTTGCAGGTATGGCTATCCACAAAATGATGTATGTCAAGAAAATGAACCCACTAAGTCCCCAGAAAAGAATGTTGAATAGGAAGGCAAGCATAATCAAGCGAATCCAGATAGGATCAATGCCAAAGTAGTTGGCGATACCGGAGGCAACTCCGCCAATCACTTTGCGCTTAGAATCCCGGTACAAACGCTTCGCTTTTTCATACGAGCTTTTTGACTCTTCTTGTGTTTCTCCTTTCGGAGTTTCAGTTTCTTGTTTTTCGTTTACTTCTTCTGGCTTTTCTTCAGCAGGTTCAATTTCGATGGAAGCCTCAAAATCTTTGGTAGTCCCCATCGTGGCTATGAGGTCATTTACATCTTCAGGATTAATGATTTGCTTGCCTTCATCGAGCTTTGAGAGGAATATTTCGGCAATTCTTCCTTCTATATCTGCAATGATTTCCTTGCTGTCTTCAAAAGAGGAAAAGTATTTATTGACCGAATCGAGGTAATTTTTCAGTTTTTCATATCCATCTTCTTCGATGTGGAATATGATACCGCCAATGTTGATACTTATATTCTTTTTCATGTGTGTGTCTTTTTATGTTATGGTCATATGGGTATTCTCCGTACGACTCATTTCATTTCTTCTTTGTGTTTTTATTAGCGATGATTTTTTTGGTGGAACCGACCAACTCAGCCCATGTCTGATCTAACCCTCCCAGGAAATTACTACCATCCTTCGTGAGTGTGTAATATTTCCGTGGAGGACCAGAATTAGACTCTACCCATTTGTAATCTACCAAACCTGCCTTTCTTAGGCGGGTTAAGAGTGGGTATAGTGTGCCTTCTACCACCATGATTTTTGCGGAGGTTAGCTCTTCCAACATGTCTGAAGCGTATACTTCACCTCTGGCAATGATGTGCAGAATGCAAAACTCCAGAATCCCCTTTCTCATTTGAACTTGTGTGTTTTCAATATTCATAAGTCGTGCTCATTTCGAATCAAACTTTTCATTATACATGGGTAGGTTTCGGTGCTATATACGTAAAGGTACTTTGTATGGCCAAGTACTTTAGGAAAAATTGTACTGATTGCTTAATATTCTTAATATTATTATATGATTAATTGAAATAATTATATAATTGCAGCGTATACTTAATGTGAGTATTGTCGTATTTATGGCACTATTCAACGAATATATGGGGTGCGAATCATTGCCCAATGGCTAACTTGCCAATGGATTTATTCTATATGAAATATTTAATAGTTGGCATTCTGGTGTTTGGAGTTTGTGGCGTTTTATCGGCTCAAGACGAGTCTGCTTCTGGCGATGCTACTCCTAAGTACAGCAATGAATTTATGAATATTGGCGTGAGTGCCCGCTCGTTTGGGATGGGCTTTACAGCAGTGTCTTTCGTAGATGATGTGACTGCAGGGTACTGGAACCCTGCTGGTCTTAATAAACTAGCGTCAGATCATCAACTTTCCCTGATGCACTCATCTTATTTCGGAGGGCTTGCAAACTATGATTATGCTGCTTTCGCTACGTCTGTAGATGATGAGAGCAAGATTGCTATATCACTTATTCGTTTTGCCGTAGACGACATTCCGGACACTCGTTTTTTAGTTGATGTCAATGGCTCAATCAATTACGATAACATCCAATTCTTTTCTTCAGCAGATTATGCATTTCTTATTTCATATGCGCGAAAGCTCCCTTTTCTTGGTGGAATAGACGCAGGTGGTAACCTTAAAGTAATTCACCGGACTGTGGGTAGTTTTTCCAAAGCATGGGGTTTCGGATTTGACCTTGGAGCTCAAAAGCAAATTAATCAGTGGAAAATTGGCCTGGTGGCGAGAGACATGCTGGGAACTTTCAATGCATGGTCTCATAATACCGACGAAGTTGAAGAAGTATATGCGTTGACCGGTAATGATGTACCACTCAACTCTGTAGAGGTAACACTGCCCAGATTGATACTAGGAGGCTCCAGAGCATTCACCATTACAGATAAATTTGGAGTCATGGCATCCATCGATTTAGATATGACCTTTGATGGAGAAAGAAATACACTCATTAAATCAAGTTTGATTTCCATCGACCCAAAAGCGGGTGTAGAGTTTGATTATAAGAAACTTGCTTTTCTAAGACTTGGAGCTAATCAATTTCAGCAGATTAAAGATTTTGATGGAACCACTTCTTGGACGTTTCAGCCAAATCTGGGACTCGGGTTTAAGATCAACGAGTTGACCATCGATTATGCACTTACAGATATTGGGGATCTCGCTCCCGGACTTTTTTCACATGTTTTTTCAGTAAAAGTCGATTTCAATAATGAGAATTAGGTTGATAGCGATATTGTTTTTAATTGGCACTGCTGCTTTAGGACAAGTGGGGAATGAATGGATCGATTTCACGCAATCGTATTTTAAGATAAAAATTGCAGAAGATGGCTTTTATCGGGTTAGTCAGGATCAACTTTTTGCTGCAGGGTTTCCAATAGCAAGTGTACCTGCAAATCGAGTTCAGCTGTTTAGAAAGGGACAAGAGGTAGCATTGAATGTCAATACAAATGGGGATGGCACGCTTAACTATTTTGAGTTTTACGGACTCAGAAATGATGGAACAAGTGATGCAACGCTTTACGATGCGGGTGATCAACCGCATACATTTTACAATTTATTTTCTGATACGGCTAGCTATTTCCTCACCTACAAATTGGGGAACGAAAGCGGTAAGCGGATGGTCTTTTCTTCGGATAGGAATGCGAGTGGGCTAACACCTGAAGCCTATCACATTGCGGATACGATCCAATTGTTTACTTCTAATTATGCACCTGGAAGAAAGTTTGGATCAGGCGCTGCATTTAGCTTAAGCAAGTATGATGATGGAGAAGGATGGACTGGAGGATTTCAGACAAAGAACGCATTCAAGGACTTTGAGTTTTCGCTGGTTGATTTTGAATCATCGAGCATCGACCCGGTATTGGAGAGTGTAATCGTTGGCGGAAATAGCTTAAATCACAACGTTGCTATTCGTGTTGGTTCCAGCACAAGTTCTTTAGGTCTGTTAGCAAATGTCTCATTTAGCGGATGGGGAAAAGAGCTTTATTCGAGTTCGTTTAGTAGTGCAAGCGTTGGAACCTCTGGAGAATTTGTTGCCAGAATCACAGCCGAAGGATTTCCAGATGCATTCGAACGTATTTCTGTCGCATATTTAAGATTGAAATACCCACAAACGATTCAGCTGGGAGCAAGTGAAAACAAAGTATTTACGCTGGACAATCCAGCAGATGTTAAAGCCTGGATGCAAATCCCTACGACCAATGCGGTTGGTACACGCGTATTTGACATTACTGATCCTGTTAATGCCATAAGAATTTCTACTACCAATTTCAGCGATCGAGTGGAGGTTGTGATACCTGGTGTGACCGATGGCCACAAAGTACTAGCAGTCACAAATACAGAAGGTGTCGCCTCAATTGAGTCTGTGAGTTTGCCAAATTATGTTCTGACAGATAAAAATTATCTAATGGTTACGCACGCTGATCTTCGAGCCTCCGGTGATCCTGTAGCAGCATATGAAAACTATAGAGAGTCGTCAGCTGGTGGGGGTCATCGTGTACAAGTTGCCAATATTGATGATTTATTCAACCTGTATAGTTACGGGGATCCTTCTCCTTTGGCAGTCAAAAACTTCATTGTAGATGCCAATAATCAAAACCCTGTTGAAAATGTCTTTATTATAGGAAAAGGATTCACTAACAATTTCGATTATTATCGGGGAACCCAGGCTGGAGTAAACATTCCTACCTATGGTTTCCCAGGAAGTGACTTGGTCTATACGTTGGGTATAGGATCCGATCCTGAGGTGCCTGCAATTGCTATTGGAAGACTGAATGCATTCGTTCCTGCAGACGTAACAGCTTATCTGAATAAGATCGTGGAAATGGAGGCCCTCCCATTTAATGATTTATTTAGGAAAGATTTTCTGCAACTGAGTGGAGGGATCAATCAGTCTGAGATTTCAAACTTCATTGGTATTGTTCAGGGCTTTACCAATGTGTTGGAAAATGACTTCATAGGAGGTCGGGCGTTTAATACGGGTAAAGAGACAGGTGAAGCGGTGGAATTTGTTGATGTGACTGATCGTGTGAATCAGGGTGTTGGGTATATCACATTCTTCGGGCATTCAAGCGGAACAGTCACCGATATAGAAATTGGAAGGGTTAGCAATCCATCTTTTGGATTTACGAACAAAGGAAAGTATCCCATCTTCCTGGTGAATGGATGCAAAGCCGGTGAGATTTATGGCGACAACTTCACCTTTGGAGAAGACTGGATGATAACGCCAGATTTAGGAGCTATTGGTTTTATTGCGCATTCAGATGTCGCACTATCAACCACACTTAAACGGTGGAGTGACCTGTTTTACGGATTAGGATTTGGGGACGAAACATTTATCAATGAGTCCATCGGAAATGTGATGCTTGAAGTTTCCAGAAGATACATTAGTCAATTTGGAACAAGTGATATTAACCTGACCCAGGTGCATCAAATGACGCTGCAAGGGGATCCAGCATACCGTGTGTTTGGAGCTACCTTGCCGGATTATCAGATTGATGAGAGTTTTCTTAGTGCTTCGGCTATTGGTGCTGACCAAATCCTGGCTAGCCAAGATTCCTTTCTAATAGATGTTGTTGTAAAGAATTTTGGAAGAACCGTTTCGGATTCGTTGGTTGTTCAAATCAATAGGACGTATCCAGATGGAGGACAGGAGGTGTATACCAGAGAGTTTGTAAGACCTCTTAGACAGGATACGTTAGCTTTCCACATTCCGATTGATCCTACTCAGAATAATGATGGGTTGAATCTTTTCAATGTGATATTGGATCCAGCCAATGTAACAGCAGAACTTGATGAAACAAATAATTCTGCGACACTGGAAGTATCCATTTTTAGCGGCAACACGGTCAATTTATTCCCGCTTGATAATGGCACCTTGTCAAGTCCGCAAGTGGAGTTTATGTGGCAGTCTAGCAATCTACTGGAAGATGCAAGAAGCTATATGCTGGAAATAGATACCGAACCAGATTTTTCTGGGTCAAACAACAGAGAGTTTACTGTATCGGCCGAAGTAATCGCAACACAAGTATTTGATTTCACAACGCTCGCTTTGCCAGATTCTTCCACTGTCTACTGGCGTACAAGATATACAAACCCTGAGCCAGATGAGACCAATGAATGGGTTAACAGCTCTTTCACCTTGATCAACACAATAGGCGAAGGTTGGGGACAGTATGATCCGGAGCAAATGGAAAGGGAAATCACTACAGGTGTGCAGTACAATCAATTGACTAATAACTGGGAGTTTATTTCGAATGCGACGCCTATTGATATCTTCACTTTTGGAGTAGATAATCCGACATTTACCGCAAGCGACATGCGAGCTGTTATTGGGGGATTGGACTTTTTTGTTACCTCTAATACCATCGATCCTAACTGCGAGGCAAATACCTTTAATGCAATAGCTTTTGACAAAGAAAGTGGAGATCCTTATCGTCCCATACAAACGACAGACTTAGATGTATTTAACAGGGAAGTTTGCGGAAGATTACCACAGCGCATCTATCAATTTAGAGAAGTGGATATGATTGGATCGGAAAGAAGACTGCAGGAGATGGTCGATAATATGCGGGATGGTGATTTGATTGTCATGTTCAATATTGGGAATGTTGATTATTCCAACTGGGATGCCGAGGTTAGGGCTACATTGAATTCGCTTGGAGTGAGTACAACGACAATCAATGCATTGACAGATGGACAACCAGTGGTGTTTTTTGGTAAAAAAGGGGATGCTCCTGGAGCTGCGACTACCATTGTAAACAATGGCTCAGCTACCCCAGTAAGGGAGCAAAGCATTGATTTTCAGGATGATGTGATTGGACGCTTTGTGAGTGGAGAGCTTAGAAGTAGGCGTATCGGTCCAGCAAGGAGCTGGGATGATTTCTCCTATCGCGTTACGGAAGAAATTAATGACAACATTGCCATTGATGTGTTTGGAGTAGATAAGGATGGTAATCTTTCCACTTTGGCTTCCAGAGCCAGATCAGAGACCATAGACATTGCTTCGGTAGATCCGCTGTTATTTCCTGAAATTGAACTCTCTTTTTCGTTCAACGATGAAACAGATCAAACACCTCCTCAGCTAAACTTCTGGGAGGTTAACTATGAGTACCCTGCTGAGGGCATCATTCTGCCAGCAATCAAATCTGTAACCTCCGTTCTAGAAGGAGATCAGATATCCAGAGAATTTTATTTTTACAATATTTCCAGTGTTAATTTTTCTGACTCCTTAAGCGTCATGGCTTCAATGATTAATCAAAACAGTGGAACCATTTCAGAATCCAGCTTCAAAATAGCACCCCCAATAGCTGGAGATACCACAGTTTTCACAGTGGAATTCCCATCTTTTAACCTTGATGGAAACAATAGCTTAATTGTAGAGGTGCTGTCCGATGAAAATGAAATATATGAGTCGAATAACAGGCTGACGCTCCCCAATGTGATCAATGTTCAGGCAGATGAGACCAATCCTATTTTGGATGTAACTTTCGATGGATACCACATCCTGGACGGGGATGTCGTTTCACCAAATCCGAATATCATAGTGAAAATGAGAGACGACAATCCATTTGTATCCAAGACTGACACTTTGGGTATCAATCTTTCACTGAAGCTTCCAGGGGAGGGGAGTCAGTTTGAGCGTATCAATTTTTCTGATCCAAGACTTACCTATTCGCTGGCTACTGAAAGTCAGGACTTTCAGGTAGAATATCAACCAGGACCTTTGACTGATGGGATTTACGCGATCCAGGTTCAGGCAGAAGATGAGGCAGGAAATGCCGCTGGAGCCGAGCCTTTTGAAATTACTTTTGAAGTAATAAGCGAATCTACAATCACTCACTTTTATCCCTATCCTAATCCTTTTTCTACGAGGTGCCGCTTTGTTTTTACACTAACAGGAAGTGAAATTCCTGATCAAATCAAAATTCAGATATTGACCGTATCAGGAAGGGTTGTGCGAGAAATCACACAAGATGAATTGGGGCCAATTCGGATAGGAAACAACATATCCAACTATGCTTGGGATGGTCGAGATGAGTTTGGGGATCAATTAGCCAATGGCGTTTACTTCTATAAAGTGTTCGTGAACTCCAACGGGAGTGCAATGGTGCAAAAATCAACCAGCGCAGATCGCGCGTTCAAGAATGGATTCGGTAAACTCTATATCTTACGTTGATCAGCATGATTGATCGACTTAGAAATACCCGACTTTTCTTTATACCCTATTTATGCCTGTTTACACTAGCGATGACTTTTTTCTTCTATCAAAGTCATGGAAAATTTGTGTTATGGCTAAATAGCCTACATAATCCTATCTGGAATTTCTTTTTTAAATACTGGACACATACTGGGGATGTGATATTTTTCACAATTATTACTGTTGGATTAATTTTTTGGAAACGAAGATTTGGCATTGTGCTAGCTGCGATAGGTATAAGCGTTGCGGCCATCTCACTTTTCTTCAAACATGTTTTGTTTCCGGAAGCACAACGACCCATTATTTATTTCAGAGGATATGAAGTACTTGATTTTGTAGATGGAGTTTCTATTTTGAGCCAATATTCCTTTCCTTCTGGACACTCAATGGCTGTTTTTGCATTGGCAACATTCATTGCTCTCATGATGCAGCACAGTAACTATTCAATGATACTCCTTGTCGCCGCGGTTCTTACAGCTATATCGAGGGTCTATTTGGTGCAGCACTTCTTGATAGATATTATGGCAGGCTCGCTGATAGGAATTTTTACAGCCATTACCTTTTATATGGGATTTGAAAAATTTCTACACGGAGAGAGCAATCAAAAAGTAAATACCCCCGATGAAGACTTGGAAGAAATGAATTTAGAGGTAGAAATCGATGAAGAGGCTAGTTAAAAAAGAGCCGTCAATTTCATAGCTGCACCTTTATCCCCTTCGATCTTCAATTTCCCTGACATAAACGCCATCATTACATTTAGATCGCCTGTCAAGATTTGATTGAAATTGTCAGCTGTCATTTTGATGGCAAATGGAGCTTCTCTTTCTTCGTTTACAACCACAGTAGGAGAAACTGTATCGTCCAGATGCACCACTCCCTCATCAAATTTGAAGTTTGCTTTGCCTGCAAATTGCCCACTATGTCTGTCCGCTAGTTTTTGGATTTTTCCTGTGATTTCTTCTAATGTCATTATTGTAAAGTTTTTGGTTGAAAAGTTACTTCAAATAGTTTTGGCCACCATTTTCCAGTGATAAAAATAGCCCCGGATTTTTGATCATAAGCAATGCCATTGAGCACATCTGCGTTTTTGGCTTCATCATCTGTAAGCAAGCCTGAGCAGTCAATTTTTCTAAGAACTTCGCCAGTCTCAGGATCGATCACCACGATATAGTCTTTCAGGTAGACATTGGCGTAGAGCAGGCCATCAATTACTTCTAATTCATTCAGCGCATCTACCTTTCCCTCATTGTCATAGACTTCAATCTTTTTCCTGATGGTAAAACTTGAAGGGTCTAAAAAGTAAAGCTTCTCCGTCTCGTCAGTAAGCACAAGCTCCTCATTTAAAGTGGTAAGACCCCATCCTTGCACTTGGTAATTGAATGTACGTATTTGCTCCATTTGATCATTATAGACAAATCCTTGACCGGAAGTCCAGGTAAGCTGGTAAAACTCATTGTCTAGCAAGGCTAATCCTTCACCAAAAAGATCGGAAGATAGGTTCACCACTTTTTCGGTTTCTCCAGTAGTCAGATTTTTCTTTTTAAAAGTGGATTCTCCTCGCTGTCCGGTACTTTCATACAGGGATCCATCTTTTACAAGCAAACCCTGTGTGTAGTCTTCTGTGCTATGTGGAAAGGTGTTTTCAATGGTATAGGTGTAAGCCACTGGTTCATTTTCTGGTAGTACGATTACATTTCTATAATGTGTTTCCGAGCTTTTTCCACTGAAGACCTTCAAAAGTAAACGCCAGGTCCCAACCTGTCTCGAAGCAATCGTCGCCTCGAATGCTGATTCAAAATAGGTATTAACCTGATCTCCAATGGTAAGTTGTACGGAATCAATCTCAAATTCTTCGGAAGACTTCACTTCGATGGATATGGAGGTTCCCCGAACAAAGTTTTGATTTTGCGTTGGACTCACAATGCTGGATTGCTTTCTGATTCGAGGTGAAGAGGGTCTTTTCGTTTCTTCCTTACCTTCACCACAAGAGGTGATCAATAGTATAGTGAGAAACACATAGCTGAGTCTGATCATGCCATAAATTTAGCAAGATACCCTTAAAATGAGTGTTATAATTATGTTAGGAATCTGAAGAAGTCGATCGCATCAGGGTAGGTACCGTCAGTCCTTGATAGAGGACGGAGCAAACCACCACAATGTACGTCATTGTAACAATGACATCCTTTCCATTAAAGTTTGTCAGGGAAAGCGACAAGGCGATGGGTAAACCTCCCCTCAAAGCACCCCATGTAAGCACAGATATGGTGTTTGGGGCAAAATGATTTTTGACCGACATCATTTTAATTGGAATAAATACACTCATCCATCTTCCGAAGAGCACGATACAAACCGCAAAGAATCCTGCAGCAATGAAATCCATTCGTAAATCCAGGACAAGCATCTCAAGACCAATCAACACGAAAAGCATGGCACTAAATGTTTCTTCGAGTAGTTTCCAGAACTTAAAGACGTAATCCCCGGCTGCTCCAGCGACATGGGTACTTTTTCCTTCATTACCAACAACTAATCCCATTACAACAGCGGCTTGTTTGGCAGATACGTGAATGAAGTCTGCCAGCTGAGAACCAACCAGAACCAAAGCCAAAGTGATTAAAACTTCAACCTCAACCGCATCATTGTCTACATATTTTAATAGTCGGTAGCCAATGTAGCCAAGCAACAGACCGATGAAAATACCACCACCAATATCAGCCACCACGATGTATATGGTTTCGAAAAAAGAAAGCGTATGATCTTCGCCTGCATGAGCAATATCTAATAATGTTAATGCTAGAACTACAGCTACGCCATCGTTGAAGAGTGATTCACCGGAAATTTTAATTTCCAGCTCTTTGGACAGGTTGAATCGCTTGATTGTTTTGGTAACGGCAATTGGGTCAGTCGGAGAAATCAAGGCTCCAAACACCAGGCAATACAAAAATTCAAGGTGAATGCCCATGAAATTGAGCATGTAATAAACCCCCGTTCCAATCACTAGCGTGGAGATTAGCACCCCTACAATTGCGAGTACAAGCACAGAACTACGCTGACTACTTAATTTTCTAAAATCTATATTCAAAGCCCCTGAGAAGAGCATGAAGCTCAATACAATCTGATAGAGCACTTCTTCGAATTCATATTCTTTTACGTGCTCAGCCAAATGCAGCTCTGGAAAGACGTTTCCGATAATTAACACAAAAAATGATAGCACGAGTGCCATAATCATCAAACCAATGGACGACGGCAACTTCAGGTAGAAGGTGTTTATGAAAATAAACGCTCCTGAAAGAAAGATAAACAAGGCTATGATATCTAGAATACTCACTTCCGTGTAATTTAAAGGGTGATTTTACGCAATATTAATTTTAAAACTAACAGTACGAATAATTATACAAGCGTTTGAGAGTATATTTTTTAGTAATTGATCTGTTGCTTGAATTCATCAAGCTAGTTTTTCAAATACTTTAATTTGGCACTTCATTAGGCGCCAGACCCATTTTTACGAGTCCTGGTGGTGGTTATACCTTTATAAAAGGCTGATTTACAGGAACGAAGATAACTTTTTTTATATTTTATAGCAAAAAATTGATATAAGTGAAAAAGGCAATACATGAGAAGCTTAAAAGGCTGAACGCAGACACTGCTAATATATACGCTTCTCTGGAGGAGATTCCCGTTGAAAAACTAAGTGATACAGCTTACGGCTGGAGCATAATACAAGTTCTTTCGCACTTAAATTCAGCAGAAAAAGCCTCTCTCAAATACATGCAAAAAAAAATGCAAGCAGGCGAGGGAATGAAAAATTCAGGTGCTACAAATGCTTTGAGAATGTGGCTATGTAACGGAGTACTCAAAAGCTCACTGAAGTGGAAAGCTCCATCGTATGTTTCAAAACCCGCCAGTTATTCATTTGAAGAAATAAAATCAAAATGGGCTGAGACAAGGGCTTCTATAGAAGCATTTGTTGATGATTTTCCAGAAGAATGGCTCAATAAACTAGTGTATAAACATCCGATGGGTGGAAGGCAAAATTTGGATCGAGCAGTTGATTCGTTTGTTTACCATCAAATTCATCACGTACATCAAATCAATAGAATCAAAAAGCAACTTGGAGTTTAATGCTACGAATAGAAAAACTAAAACATTCTTATGATGGAGACGCTCAGATTAGCTATCCGGACTGGAAGGTAGAAGAAGGAAATCATGCGGTCATTCTTGGCAATTCAGGATGTGGAAAGACCACTTTACTCCATCTGATCGGCGGATTAATGTCGCCGAAAGAGGGAACGCTCGAAGTGGCGGGAGAAAACTTAGGATCAAAAAGTGACGTGAAATTGGATCGTTTTCGTGGTGAAAATATTGGGATCGTTTTTCAAAGACCTCATTTAATTCGATCACTTTCCGTAAAAGAGAACTTGAGTTTGTCACAATACTTAGGGCGAAAGAAGACGGATGGCAGACGATTAGACGAAGTGTTGTCGCGACTTGGAATTAAAGAGTTAGCTAACCGGAAAATTCATCAAATTAGTCAAGGGCAGGCGCAGCGCGTATCTATTGCCAGAGCGGTGATTAATTCACCAAAGCTGCTTTTAGCTGATGAGCCGACTGCCAGTTTGGATGACGAAAATTGTAAAAAAGTGATAGATCTCCTGAAGTCTCAGGCGGAAGAAACCGGTGCAACGCTCATCGTAGCGACACATGATCAGCGTGTGAAAAGTGAATTCAAAAATCAATTATCCCTATGAATCTATTTTCACTCAGCATAAAAAATGTATTTGCCAAGCCCTTAAGTTCGCTCTTGAGTGTCTTGTTGTTCGGATTTGGGGTAGCCATAATTGTTTCCATCTTGCTTACGAGCACCTTCCTTAAAAATGAAATCAATAAGAATGCCCAGGGCATTGATCTGGTAGTTGGAGCCAAAGGAAGCCCCCTTCAGATCATTTTGGCCTGTATTTTTCACATAGACTTCCCTACGGGAAATATTTCGCTTAAAGATGCCAATAACCTTACCCGAAACAGGTTAGTGAAGTCAGCTATTCCATTGTCCCTTGGAGACAGTTACCAGGGTTATCGAATCGTAGGAACCTCGCCTGCTTATCCGGCATTGTACGGAGCAAAACTGAAAGAAGGTGAATGGTTTGGCAATGAAATGACTGCTACTGTCGGATCAGCCATTGCCAAGAGTTTAGGGATTTCCATTGGTGATGAGCTCGAAAGTGCTCATGGACTTGCAGAGGGAGCTGGTGGTCATGAAGAGCATCCATTTAAGGTGGTAGGAATCATGGAGCAATCAGGCTCGGTGATGGACCAACTTATTTTGGTTTCTATTCAAAGTGTATGGGAAGTGCATGCGGGTCATGAAACGCACGATCATGAGGAAGGTAATGACATGCATGAGACGATTGATTTGGAACGGTTAGGCATTGCAGTGACCAAAGAACAGATGGAGAATGAAGACATTACCTCCTTGCTTGTCAAGTATCGGTCACCAATGGCAGCAGTTCAGCTTCCACGAATCGTCAACGGGACCAGCAACCTCCAGGCCGCCTCACCTCCTTACGAGACCGCACGGCTGTTCAACATCATAGGCGTGGGTGTAGATGTGGTGAATGTTTTGGGTTTGGTAATTATTGTTTTGAGTGCCACCAGTGTATTCATTGCTTTGATCAACTCTTTGAAGGAGCGAAGATATGAGCTGGCCATCATGCGATCGATGGGGGCCAGTCAGGGTAAAATTTTTATGCTGATTCTAACCGAAGGTATTGTACTGACGATTATCGGAAGCTTGTGTGGTTTTGGATTGGCGCATGTAGGTTTTGGTGTTTTAGTAAGCTCGATGGAACAAATTCAGACAAGTGGAATGTTTTTTGTGAGTGACGAGTACTATGTGGTGCTTGGAAGTTTAGGAGTAGGTATTTTTGCTTCAATCATTCCGGCATTTCTTGCGTATAAGGCAGATATCTCGGAAACGCTTTCAAAAGCATAAGACCATGAATGGTCAATTAATTATTGGGATGAGGATGTCAATGATTTTTTGCACCAACTGGCTTTATGGGTAAAATTTAAACTAAATGAAAAATACACTTCTTCTCTTTGTACTCTTGTTATCATTTGGAGTATCTGCGCAATTCACAGATTCCAGCAAAAATTGGGAAACAATGGCTGATGTGAAGTACGAAAAATCGCAAGATGAGTACGGGGAAATCTATGTCCCGAAGTTTGGAGATGATGTTCAAAAGATGAATGGAAAGATGATTTCACTGAAAGGATTCATTATTCCATTTGAGGGGATGTTTGAGCCAAAGCACATCATTTTATCATCCTTGCCCATTGCCGCATGTTTTTTCTGTGGAGGGAGTGGACCAGAGACCGTTGCTGAGGCCTATTTAAAAGACGAAGTGAAGTACACAGCCAAGCCTGTTACGGTCACAGGCAGACTAGAGCTAAACGATACTGATTACGACCAACTGATGTATATCTTGAAAGATGCAGAAGTAAAAATTGACTAAACGATGAAATACCTAACCCTTATCCTTTTTACTGCTAGTCTGATTTTTTCTTGTGGGAGAAAACCAGAAAATGCGACCAATAGTAGTTCTGCTCCAGAAGAAATTTCGCTAGATAGCTTGAAAAGTCAAGTGCTAGCCATTCATGATGAAGTGATGCCTAAAATAGGGGAGTTAAGAAAAACACGGATGGAGTTAGAGGTGTTAGCAGATTCCTTGATGGAGGCAGATAGCACGAACGCAAAAATGTTTAGCAGGTTAGCAACTGACCTGGCAGCTGCCAATGAAGGCATGATGAATTGGATGCATCAGTATGATTCTGAGTTTGACGGCACAGATGACGAAATCAAAGAATACTTGGAAGGTCAAAAAAAATCCATCCAGCAAGTGAAGGAAGACATGAACGGATCGTTAGCTGCTGCCAAAGAGACTTTGGAGCAATACTAAATTGAGATAGAATTCTGCAAATCAATACCCTTCCTCACAGGCATCAATCCATTTGTCCACATCTTTTACGCCAACAAGACCTGCTTCATTGCCCCAGGCATTCCCAATGAATGTCAGTACTTCAGCGATCTCGAGATTGGTAATGGGATTGCCCGGCATCATCTGGTTGTAGGTCACCCCATTCACTACGATCTCTTTGCTCTGCCCATTTTTAATGATGCATGCCGCTCTGGACATATCTTCGAGGAGGTAGTCAGACCCTGCCAGCGGTGGGTAGAGAGATGCAAGCCCTTTTCCATCTTGCTGATGGCAATTGGCGCAATAGGTGGCATACACCTTTGCACCTTGCACTTGATATTGCTTCAGCCGAATTTGATCTCGAGAACTCAATTCTGTAGAGGAGGTATCTGCTGATTTTTCGTCTGAACTGCTGCCACAAGCCACTGCGAATGCTAGTGCTATAAATACGAAGGTTAGTCTTTGCATGTTGATTAAGTTTTATTTTTCGGTTGCTGGCTGATATTCTTTTAAAAGTCTTTCAATGTCGTTGATCAATACGTCTACCTGCTCGGGTACCGTTCCGTCATAAAACCCTCGGATTCTACGGTCTTTGTCTACCAACAAGAAAGCCCCTGAATGGACAAAACCACCGGGAGCATTTCCATCTTCATCGGCGAGTGAGATATAGCTATTCTCGGCTAGTTCATATATGTAATCCTGATCTCCGGTTAAAAATTTCCACTTGTCCGAGCTTACACCCAGTCGCTCAGCGTAATCTTTTAGCAATGCCACGGTATCATAGGTTGGGTCGATGGTATGTGATAAAATTCCCACCTCATCACTTCCTTCAAACTTCTCATAGACACGTAGCATTTGAGCTTTCATCTTTGGACAGATGGTAGGGCAAGAGGTGAAGAAAAAGTCAGCGACATAAATTTTGTCACCAAAAGTCTCATTTGTCACGATGCTGCTGTCCTGATCTACAAGTTGGAAATCTTGGATGGTGTGATAGATCGTGTCATTGCCCTCGTAGATCGTGTTGCCCAAAAAAGGAAGTTGTTCTGTTGAGGATTTTTGATCACAAGCGATGAAAATGGTGATCAAAAAAAGGAGGGTAAGGTGTTTCATGGTTTGTTTCTGTGCTATTTAACTTGAATTTTACCGTTCAAAAGATTGCTAAATGTCACATTTTTCTAAACTTTTTATAAAGTTTTATAGCAATCATTAGAACCACGGCAAAGCTAACAAGACCAATGGTACCCCATATCCAACTCAGCTCATTCTTTAAGACGATCAGAAAAACAACCGCAAAAAGTATGAGCGTAGCTATCTCATTATACACCCGAAGCTGAGTGGATGAGTAGCGTGCATTTCCTGCTTGAAGCTGACGAAAAATAATATCACATCCTAAATGATAAAGAATCAGCAGGAATACAAAACCTAATTTAATGTGCATGAAGGGCATTTTTAGCCAAGATGGCTGACTGATTAGTAGAGATGTACCCAGCACGACAGTGAGTACAGCTGATGGCCAGGCAATGATGTACCAGAGCTTCTTGCTCATCAAGGAAAGCTGATCTGACAAAATGGTTTTAGCAGGCTCAGGCTTTTCTAATGCCTCCGTGTGATAGATGAAAAGTCTTACGATATAGAACAATCCAGCAAACCATGTTATCACGAAAATGATATGAAGAGCTTTCAGATATAAGTATTCCATGTAGGACCTTTTTAATTATAATTGTTGTTAACCATGGTTGTTTGCAAATTTGCAACAATCGAGACATCCTAAGATCATGAGCGACGAAAGAAATTTATGGTATTTTGAAGACACAGATCTCTTCGAAGTACTTTGCCCCAAAAAGACACCTTATCTTGAAGAGAAGCATATTCCAGGCATCTACAAGAAAGATGATTTCATTTATTTTAAAGATCAATCATCTGAGAACATTTATATGGTCTCTAGTGGACGGGTGAAGATCGGCACCTATGGCCCTGATGGAAAAGAAATAGTCAAGGCAATTCTAACGCGAGGAGAGGTTTTTGGTGAGTTAGCACTTGCTGGCGAGGAAAAACGGCAGGATTTTGCTCAATCCATGGACAATGACACGCACGTATGCTCCATGACCATAGAAGATTTACAAAATCTAATGGTTGACAACAAAGAACTCAACCTTAAGATATTGAGAATCGTTGGCTTCCGTCTTCGAAAAATGGAGCGCAAGATTGAGTCACTGGTATTCAAAGATGCAAGGACACGTATCGTAGACTTTCTGAAAGAGATGGCCGAAGAAAAAGGCCAGAAAGTTGGGTTTGAAACGATGATAAAAAATCACCTGACACATAAAGACATTGCTTCTCTCACGGGCACTTCCAGGCAGACGGTGACTACAGTGATGAATGAACTTCGAGAAAAGAACCTGATCAATTTCGATAGGCGAAGAATATTGATCCGAGATTTGGAAAAATTGGCCTAATTATCACAAGAAGTTTAACAATTCATCACATTTCCTTATTTGTCCGGTAGTTGACTGTCATTTGACGATAGTTCAACGTTCTTTGATGAAAATTTAAAAACATGCGGGTCATATTATTCTCTTTACTTGCGTCAGCTTTTTTTGTAAGCTCAGCGCAAAACAATCTACAAAACTATACACCATCTATCCTATTTGGGAAGGGAGACTGGGAGTTTAAAAGTTTTCAAAATCTGTATACACAGACTAAATCTTTCGACGCTAATGGAGGCAAAGTCGATAATGGAAGAAGAGAAAACTACTTTACTTCAATTAATCAGTTTCTTTTCGGATTAAATGATAAAATCAATATTGGTGCAGACGTTTGGATCAAAAATGTGAACACCAGCGATGCGCAAGGCTCCAGAACGGCTGTTGTGGGTTTTGGACCCAAAATAAAAATTGCCCCCTTCAATAATCTAAAGAGACTCTCCATTCAGTCTACATTTCTGTTGCCATTGGCTGATGATCTAGAGAATCAGACTTCCAATGATGCTTTCTTACATCCAGACGGTAGTCTGTGGTTGAATCAGATTTTTTATGACCTTCCATTATCAGAAAAAACACAACTCTTCTTTCAGCAGGCTTTCTGGTACAATTTCTCTCGTGATTCTTTTCGGGCGAACAATTACTTGCAAACTCAGACAAGCGTGTTCTTTAGCTACTTCCCGAATACACGATTTACAGTCTACGCCATGTCGGAATATTTCCCCACCCATTATAATAATGGTACGCAGACTGGGGAAGCATTCTTCTCCTACTTTGTTCAATCAGGTCTTGGCGCAAAATATCAGCTAGTTCCAAATTTTATAGAGTTGGAATTTCTGTATACTAACTTTTGGCTTGGAAGTGAAGGGGAAGGTGCTGGAGAAACCATAAATTTGGGTATCCGAGTGATACGCCAAAAGTGAAAAAAACCTCATTGATCGTATGCCTTTTTAGCCTTTTTAGCCAGTGTTTTTCGCAGGAGGTATATGTAATTCAATATAAGGGACTTAAAAAGACAAATGCTACCTACGTAGATCAATTCTTAACATTCAGTGTTGGGGAAAAATTGGATTCGGTAAAACTCAAGGCGACTAAGCAGCGCCTGGTAAATCTGGAAATGTTTTCAGACGTCAGCTT
Source organism: Ekhidna sp. (assembly GCF_039940915.1). GTDB lineage: Bacteria > Bacteroidota > Bacteroidia > Cytophagales > Cyclobacteriaceae > Ekhidna. Next base: position 1,629,733 of record NZ_JBDVFO010000002.1, on the reverse strand, counting down.
TGAGGTAAATGAAACGACCGAAGGGGCTGAGATTATATACGAATTTCAGGAGCTTTACACCCTCCTGCCAATTTTCAGTTTTGGCGGGATCGAAGAAAATTTCTGGGTTCAAATTGGTGCTTCAGAGGCAAACCTAGGCGGGAGAGGCAATAAGCTTACGGCATACTATCAATACTACGATCGCAGCTCATTCGCAGCTCATTTAACTTTTGACAGGATCAGGCAATCAAATTGGGGAATGAATGTTAACCTGATCAAATGGTCAACACTGGAGCCCTTGTTTTTCAATCAGACGGTGGAATATGAATATGATAATTATACGTTCGGTGCTGACCTGATCCGACATTTCAACTTTCAAGATCGAGTGGAGGTCGGTGGGGCTTTTTTCACTGAAGACTATCGGAAATTTACTGAAGGAAATTTTGTAGGGGCTCCGGACAAAGTGACAAAAAATAAGCTACTGGGTAAGGTCACTTTTGTTTGGAACCGTGTGAACTATTTTTTCTTTTATCAAGATGGGTTACACAATCAGTTGAACCTTCAAACTGTTCAATCACTGGACGATGATCCTGCCTTTTACATTGTGTTTAATGATACAAAGAAGTTTTGGAGAAGTGGTGTAAGAGGAAATTTTGCTACTCGCTTCCGATTGGGTTTGAGTACTAACGAGCAAAGCCCGTTCGCTCCATTTGTTTTGGATAGCTACCTAAATATTCGAGGCGTAGGAAATCGGGTAGACAGAGGTACAGGAGCCATTATTTTAAATGTTGAGTACCGTCATTCATTTGTAGATAAACAGAAGTTGGCAGTGCAGGGAGTCCTTTTCTCTGATTCAGGATCATGGAGAAACCCTGGCGGAAATTTTTCTGATTTTAGCAAATCTGAAAACCTGGTACTTTTTGCTGGTGGAGGCTTTCGCTTCATTCATAAAAAAATCTATAATGCGATCCTTAGGGTAGATTATGGAGTCAATTTACAAGAGCTAGGGGTCAATGGCTTTGTCCTTGGGATAGGCCAGTATTTCTAAAAAAGTCTTAGCGATCTGTAACCAAAATTCACTTTTGTGGTATAATACTTACATTTACGAAATTAATATTTCAAAAAATGAAGGGAACCAATCTTGGAGAGTTTGAAGAGCTCGTGTTGCTTACTGTGGGCATATTGTATGACAATGCTTACAGTGTTGCTATCCAGCATGAATTGAATAAGCAAACCGACCGAAAGGTTAGCATTAGTTCAGTGCATGCAGCCGTCTACCGTTTGGAGGAAAAAGGACTATTGAATTCCAGAATGGGAGAGATGTCTAATGAAAGGGGAGGTAAGCGAAAGCGTATTTTCACCATTTCACAGGCAGGGAAAGTGGCATTGGAAAAAGCCAACGAGCTTCGAAACCGCATGAGAAATCAAATACCAAAAATTGCTTTTGATAATCTAGGATGAAATCAAATCGACCACCAAGACTACCACTGAAAGTCTTTCGCTTTTATTGTTCGGAAGAACGAACCGAAGAGCTCGAAGGAGATCTTTATGAAGTCTACAATGAGTTTGTAGAAGAGCAGGGAGCTCGTTTTGCAAAACTTTTTTATTGGTGGTTGGTGATCAGAAGTTTTCGAACATATGCACTTAAAAGGACTAAAATGAAGAACAACAGAGTAAATACATCAATGACTTTTTTGAAGCACAACCTGGTAATTGCCTGGAGGAACTTGCTCAAGAATAAAACCACAGCATCAATCAATGTGCTAGGCTTGGCCATAGGAGTGGGAGCCTTTCTCTCTATTTTAAGTATCGTCAGGTTTGAAACGAGCTTCAATACTCAGATTCCTGATAAGGAAAATGTATACAGAATTTACACCTCGTTTACCGGTTCGTTTACCCAAACAAACAAAGGTGTTTCTACGCCTATCGGACCGTATGTAAGCGAGAATTTTTCTGGGATAGATGCGCTCTCTTATTTTCATACGTATTCTGCAGGTGTGGAAGTATTGGATGGTGATGAAAAGAAAGACTTTGAGCGGCAAAGTAACCTTTTGCTTGTTGGAGACTCCTATTTCCAAGTGGTGAAACAATATGAATGGCTGGCTGGTAATCCCGATAATGCGCTAAGTGAGCCACACAAAGTGGTACTTACCACAGATCAGGCGCGCAAGTATTTTGGTGATGAGGATTGGTTGGATATGATCAACCGTACGGTGATTTATCAGGATTCACTGCAAGTGGCTGTGTCTGGTGTCGTGAGGCAACCTGACTACAACACAGATTTTGATTTTACCGATTTTATTTCGTTTCTCACAATAGAAAGTTCTTGGTTGAAGGATCGCTACAATAACGACTGGGGTAGTACCAATAGCTCGTCCCAGCTATGGATTAGAACATCTAACAATGTGAGTGCAGCGGATATTATGTTGCAGTTGGAAGATCTTGATGAACATGTGGCAAAGCAGACAGATGATGCTGACTGGGTGCAAAGCTATCGACTTCAGCCTTTAGCCGAGGTACATTTTAGTCCAGACATAGGAATCTTCGACAATGGCAGAGGCCCAGCTCACACTCCTACATTAACCATTTTAGGTGTCGTGGCCCTGGCAATCCTGCTGATCGCTATTTTCAACTTTGTAAACCTGGAAACCGCACAGTCTACAACTAAATCTAAAGAAGTTGGTGTACGCAAAGTGCTGGGTAGCCCAAAAAGACAATTGATTGGCAGGTTTTTGACAGAAAGTATTCTCATCTCATTTTTTGCGGTTTTGCTGTCAATTCCCATTGCACATTATTCATTTATCTTTTTCGAAGAATTTATTCCACAAGGTGTCGGGCTGGATTACAACAATCCTCTTTTCTGGTTGGTCATTGTAGGGCTGACTTTAGTGGTTGGGATTATTGCAGGAATATATCCATCATTTGTAATTTCTTCCTTCCGACCGGTAATAGCATTGAGTTCTGGATCTAAATCAAACAATTCAGGAGGATCTTTTATTCGAAAAGCCTTAATACTGTTCCAATTTCTATTTTCTCAACTACTCATTGTGGGTACACTGGCCATTGCCTGGCAGATATCCTTCATGTTGGATAAAGATTTGGGATTCAAAGAAGATGGAGTCATTTACTTTTATACACCATACTATGAACAGTACAGTAAGTCTGAATTGATTAAGAATTACCTGGATGAGATGCCGGAAGTTATGGATTATGCACTTCAAAATACCCCCCCTGCCCAGCGGGGATATTCTACTTCAACGGTGAAGTACCAAACGGATAGCGTAGAGGTCGTAACCAGTGCTCACCAAAAGTCCGGAGATACAACTTATTTAAGGTTTTATGATATCAAACTTTTGGCTGGAAGGAATCTTTTGCCAAATGATACATTGCCTGAGTTATTAATCAACGAAACGTTTATGCGTGATCTGGGCTTTACAGATCCAAGAGAAGCAGTAGGGACAACCTTCGATTTCAATTCGAAAGATCATACGGTAGTAGGAATAGTGAAAGATTTTCATTTCAGATCCCTACATCATCCAATCGAACCGCTGCTTTATCGGTATCAGAAAAAGTCTAGGTGTTTTGCGTTAAAGGTCAAAGGAGAGCAGATTGAGCAAACCATCGATAAGCTCACCGATAAGTGGAGTGAGGTTTATCCGGACTATCCATTGACAGTCAATTTCATGGACGAAACAGTGGAGCAATTTTATAAAACTGAGCGTCAAACTTCTAAGCTGGCATCTACAGCGACAGCAATTGCCATCTTGATTTCCTGCCTAGGCTTGTTTGGTTTGATCTCATTCACCATTGTGCAAAAATCCAAGGAGCTAGGCATTAGAAAAGTGCTTGGTGCATCTATCCTCCAAATTGGAACCATTCTCAGTAAGGAATTCATCTTGCTAATAGTAGTCGCTTTTGTGGTTTCCACACCCATATCCTACTACATCGTTGGAAAATGGATGGAAGACTTTGCTTACCAAACGGAAATATCCTGGTGGATATATGTACTCGGTGGGTTGGTTTCCGTTGCTATCGCACTAGCTTCCATTGGAGCTAAAGTTTGGAAAGCTTCAGGAGCAAACCCGATTGATTCGTTAAGGTATGAATAGATTTGATTGGGAGAGGCTTAATAAGCTTCTCCCTCTTCATCTGCGTTAGCTTCAGCTCCAAGATTTTCCCAATCCATATCTGTCCCCTTCAGATCATCAAGGGTATCAATGTCATTGAGTAAAGGCAATTGATGGATCGACAGCTCCAGCTCTTCAGCCTCTGCCAGCAACTCTTTCAAAACTGAGTCTGTACTATAGGTTTTGTCTTGAAACAGTTGAGGAAGGTATTCTTTCATGCCAAGGAGGTAATAACCTCCATCTTTGGCTGGTCCTACTACCAGGTCATTCTCTTCCAGCATTTCAAATGCAGATTTGATGATTTTGGAATTCAAATCGTAGCAATCGCTTCCTATGATAATGACTTTGTTGTAGGCATCAAATGCTTCATCAAATGCATTCGTCATCTTCTCACCAAGTGTGAACCCTTTTTGAGAAGTAAGTTTATAATCGCCGGTGTCCCATATATCTTCAATTTCCACATATTCGGAGTAATACACGGCTTTATCCACTTCAATTTTCTTAGTGATTGTGTGTGTGTGATGTACCAATTCCTGATATACATCCAAGGCTTTGTCGATACCAATATCTTTAGCTAGGCGAGTCTTTACCATGCCTGGAATTAGGTTTTTCACAAAAATCATTAACAAGCTGTCACTCATTTTATTATGTTCTTTTTTTAGTAAACTTTTGTTCCTTTTAGTAGCCATTTTCCCCATGACTTATTGTAAGTATGTACACTATCCGTCGGTGTATTCTTTGAGCCCATCACCTCATAGCCTTCATTCTTCCAGCTGAAAATGCCTCCGTATAGATTTTTTACGTTCGTATATCCTGCTTTTTGTAATTTTTCCCCCACTCGCTCACTGCGATATCCGACCGAGCAATAGACAATCAATTCCTGATCAAGCGGAATGTCTTTGACCTGTGTTACTTCAAATGCATCATAGTCTACAAAACGTGCGCCCTGAATGTGACTTACTTGGAATTCCTCTTCAGCCCGCGTATCCAGAATGACTACTTCAGAAAGGCGGGGTTTAAGGGAGTCTGCTTTAATGAGAGGGACGGTCTTCCTGTACAAACTCTCTAGCTTTTCATCATACGTTTTTTGGCCGCAAGATGTGAGAGTGGAGGCCAATAGTAAAATAAAGGGAGGTATGAGTTTATTCATTTTTTCTTCAGTCGTATCTCGGCTAGCAAAACTAATCCAGTCAAGACATACTCGATAACAATTATGTAAGTTGGAAGTTCAAAACCACCTTTTGTATATCCTAAATACGTAAGAAATATCAAAAAAGACCAAATGATGGGATACCAGTAGCCTGATAAGACACCCAGTGCCACGAGCGGAAGAATGTACCATGGATGTACGGTAGTGGCAAATAAGAGGTAGAAAGTTAGGATAAAAAGCAATGCCTTAGGTATCGACCATTGTTTCCAAAAGGCAACTACCGAAATAGTGAGAATTGAGACAATTGAGAATACAGAGAGAAGTGGACCTATCAGTGCAATATTATTATAGCCATAAATCCAGAAGCCAATGGCTCGGGCTATGAAATAGATGCTGGCATTAAACTCAAAAGACCTGAAATACAGATCAAGGCTTTCGCTCATAGCGCGAATAAATGTTTGATCAAATAGCGGCAGCAGGGTAATAATGCTTGTAATTCCAGCCAGGATTGATATGATCCATTTCTTCTCCTTTAGCCCTTTCAGAAAGAGGAATGGTAGATAAATTAGCGGCAATAGCTTAGTCCCAATCGCGAGTCCAAAGCCTGCTGCAGACAGCCATTTTCTATGATGCTCATAAAAGAAGATACCCGCCAGTACAAAAAGAATCACAAGTCCTTCGAAGTGTAGATTACCAGTGAATTCTAGGACAACCAGCGGATTCAGCCAGTACCAATGGGCCATACTTTCTGATTTGCCATAGTGAGTTAGCAATTTTTGAAGTAAAAAGAATGACCCCAGATCACCAGCAAGCAAAATCAATCGTATCGTATTGGCAGAGACGAGCCAGTCTCCATTGCCGACCGCTACGCTCAGCCAGAAAATGAACTGGTTTAGCGGAGGATAGATGGTGAAATAATTCGGAGAATTGAGTTGGTTATACAGCTCTGCATTGATTCCCTCAATGCCTTGATTTAAATAAGTGCTTGGCAGTGCCTCAAAAGGATGAATGTTGTTTTTCAGTAAGGTGCCATCCCAAATGAAGCGATATAAATCGTCTGATAGCTGCGGTAGGCTTAGGAAAAGTAGCACACGAGCTAGAAGACCTGTGATGAAAAGAATGCGAGCATTTTCCTGTTTCTGGAGCAGAAATATATATCCAAAAAAAGCACTTGAGAAGGCAAGTAGAAGGGTGAAGGAGGCGTAACGTTCTATCCAGTTGCCAAGAGCAAAAATGGCAAGAACGTAGACAGCTAGAAAGGTGTAGTAGCCAGTTTTGTGCTGCTTAAGCATAATGGTCGATTTCAGCTTGGATATTTCATCGGTTTCACCGACAAGATAAAAACGTATGCGAATCCAATAGCTAGCATTCCATGAAAAAGCAGCAATCCATAATCCTCTAGCTTGAATCCAGAGAAGATTCCATAGATAAAGTAAATAGAAAGCAATCCTTCCATGAAAGTTACGGGTGTCAGTACTTTGCTGAGGTATTGATTGCCCTTCCATGAGTCTCCTTTGGATCGCACGTTAAACTTGGGAGTTCTTACGAATGGAGTCTTAATTCCCAAATACCCTTCCACAACCGCAATGGAATTATGTAGAGCCATCCCCATGGAAAAGGCCAAAAACAGAGGAAAATTTTTAATGAAGTACCTGAATGTGTATTCGGGGTGAGTGGCTTTTGCTGCTACCCAATAGAAGAAACCCATCGCGAGAAACCCAACAATGAAAATACTACCCAGATCGAATACCAGCGCCAGGTCAGGGTTGTATTCCTTGATGTAGAGCATTGGGATGCTTAGTACCGCAGCTATTAGCAACAGAAGAAAAACGGAGCTGTTGAGCAGATGGAACACGGCCCTGATTTTGTGCTTCCAACCAATATTTGAGGTGAGCACTTTTCCTAAGGTTTTCCTGGCAGTTTCAGCGGCGCCTTTGTTCCAGCGATATTGCTGTGATTTTACTGCAGGTATCAAAACAGGAAGTTCTGCTGGAGATTCAATTTCTTCACGATATACAAACTTCCAACCTTTTAGCTGTGCTCTATAACTAAGGTCTAAATCTTCAGTAATGGTATCATATTGCCATCCGCCAGCATCTTTGATGCATGCTTTACGCCAAACACCAGCTGTCCCATTAAAATTGATAAAACTACCCGCGTGTTCTCTTCCCTTTTGTTCTACGGTAAAATGAGCATCCAGCCAAAAGGCCTGGATTTTGGTGAGCGAACCATAATCGGTATTGAGGTGACTCCATTTGGTTTGTACCATTCCCACTTTTTCGTTTTTTAGTTTAGGAAGGGTGCGGAGAAGAAATTCAGGATTCGGCACAAAATCCGCATCGAAAATAGCGATGAACTCCCCTTTGGCTCGCTCCATTCCGTATGCCAGGGCGCCTGCTTTATATCCGATGCGATCTGGTCGTCGGAGGTGTGAAATGTCCCAGCCGTTAGCAGTATAAGCATGTACTTTTTTTTCAATGATCTCCACAGTTTCATCATCAGAATCATCCAAAACCTGAATTTCCAGCTTATTCTTGGGATATTGAATCTTGGCAACAGCATCGATCAAGCGTTCGACCACATACCTTTCATTATAGACCGGGAGCTGAATGGTAACGATTGGATATTCCGATAGCTCTTCTGTAGCTTCCTCAATCTGCTTCTTTGCTTTCAGATAGTGCCAGGTTAGGTTGAATTGACCTAAACTAAAAAGGCAAATGATCAACAGTGTGACCCCATATAGTACAATGACTAACCACTCCACCTTATAGATATTTAAAGATTGTATAAATGATTTTATAACCTGCTCCCAGCGTACCCTTTACAGTTCCACTTACTTTAGAAACACCAATTCTCTGTCGGTAATTCACCGGAATATCTTTTGTCCGCAAATTTAGCTTAGCTGCCTTTAATTGCATCTCTACTGTCCATCCATAGGTGCGATCTTTCATGGCAATTGTCTTGAGGCTTTCATACCGAATGGCTCTAAATGGACCTAAGTCTGTGTACTTCTTGTGGTAAAACAGCCTTATGAGTGCTGTCGCAAGCCAGTTGCCAAATATCTGTTGAGGTGTCATGCTTCCTCTTTCCGTGTTTCCAAGCGAGCGCGATCCGATAACCAAATCCACCTCATCATCGATGATTGGTTTTACCAACTCAACCAATTGCTCTGGATAATCCGAATGGTCTCCATCTAGGAAAACAACAATGTCTGGCTGGGTTTTAGACTCAGCAATATGACTTAAGCCTCTTAGGCAAGCGTTTCCGTAACCTCTGATAGGCTCTTTGAGTGTTGTTGCACCTCGTGATTGCGCTTGAGTGAATGTGTCATCCGTAGATCCATTATCTACTACGATGATATCTGATACCCATTCTTTTGGTATTTCATCAATGACAAGGCCAACTGCATTTTGTTCGTTGAATGCAGGAATGATTACGCGAATATCAGGTTTTCTCAAGGGGATTCTTCAATGAGGCGCAAAGGTAGGTTTATCCAGCCATTAAAAATGACTCAGCAATGACACACACTAAAACTTCTCTTCTTAGCTTTATCCACCATGAATCACTATGAAGTATTGGAAGTACGGGCCACTTCCTCTCAATCTGAAATTAAGGGGGCATACAGAAAGCTCGTTAAGCGATTTCATCCGGACATTAACCCCAGCCCGGCAGCTGCAGGTCGGATGATTCTAATCAATGAAGCCTATGAGGTGCTTTCAAATCATACTACTAGAAGCTTATACGATCAGTACCTGAAAGGAGTGCCAGTCAAGACGGATATTCAGGAGAATCCAAGAGCGCAGAGGTATAGAGAAGAATATTTGACAAGAAAAGCTCGAAAAGAAAGAGAGCACATCATTTTCCTGGTCAAATTAAAAACTCGCTTTTATCGATATGAGCGGCTGGCCAACATGCTATTCTTTGCCATGGCGATCTTGATGACCATCGACTATTATTTTCAGCCCAATCAGCAAGTGGAGATTGTAAGCGAGATTTCTAATAGCAGATTTCAGACAAAAATTTTGACAGAAAAAAATGCTCGAATTTTAACTTCAGAAAGATTTTTTCATGAGTATTCTGATCGAGGGAGAAATCAAATTTTAGTTAAATACTCATTGTTTTTTAATATTCCTGCGAAAATCCAAGTCATCGATAGTGATGAAGATTTTATTGTTAATGGATCGATTTATACATATCGAAATGTGTTTTCAATCATTATTCTTTTCTTTTCAGCTATTGTGGTCAAGAATAAAGAGTATACGGATTTTCGCCTTTCATGCGGTTTGGTTCCTTGTTTCTTTATTCTTTTTATCATCCTTTTTATTATAACTGAGATTTGATCATTCTTGCCGGACAAAAACAAACCCCATCTTTTTATCTCCAGCTGAAATAACAGCGGTTAACTGATCACCTTCAAGCTCGTATGTTATTTTCTTTGGAAAATCATGCTCAGGATTTTCACTCACAAAACCAGTTTTAGAGGTAGAAGTGATTTTAAAATAAGTAGGAGACGCGTTGCTACTCACATTGGCAACATAGTAGAAATCAGCATCTTTTTTCACAATACTTAAGGACTCTACAAATGTGGTGTCTGCGCCCTTCATGGATACTCCTGATCCTGAGAAGCCTTCTTTTGTTTTTTCCCAGACTTCAAATGCGGATGTGCCTGGCTTTACGTTTTGTCGCTCCCATTTACCTTGAATCCACTTGAAATCTTTCATAGACTGTGAGAGCGCGAATTGAGATAGAAATAGTCCTGTGGCTAATAGTATTGCTTTTTTCATCGTTTTTTAGACAATGATAGCGTCGTAAATACTTTAGGTATTGTAAAAAACCGACACTTATTTTTTTAAAAAGAAATTGGCCAAATTGACTTCATCAAATCCATAGTTGGAAGGCTCCTCTCCAGTAAACTCTTTGAAATTTTTTATAAAATGAGACTGGTCAAAATAGCCAGACTGGAGTGCGGTTCTGATCCAGGAGTCATTGTGATCTTTCATCACCTCGAAAATGTAATTGAAGCGAATTATCCGACAGTAAAACTTAGGTGTAAGTCCAACCACTTTTTTAAAAAGTCGCTCCAACTGGCGCGTGCTTAAGCACACATTACTGGCCATTTGATCAATGTCAATCATGCCATGTGTGGCAAAAATATCAGCAATGCAGTGCCTCACAACACCTTGAGGGTGAAGATTTTGAAGCTGACTCTCCAGCCATTTTTCAGCCATTCCAACGCGAGATTCGATTGAATCGCCAGCCTTAATTGCTTCTAGTTGCACAAGTTCGGATGCGATGATCTCATCAAGTGCAATTACACGGTCTGTTAAACTTGATACATCTTTTTGGAATAATTCAAAGAAGGCTGCTGGGTGAAGTTTAATGCCAATCATTCCAGATTTCCCCGTATTCTCAAGAAAGAAGAACCTTCTGATTTGACTTGAAAATAGCAACAAGGATTGTTCTTCCCATCTTCCGGCAAGATTGATTCGGTAGGGACTCCTGTAGTGGATGATGATTTCACTGTATCCGTCTGGAATAATTTTCTGCTGCGTAATTGTGGAATCTTCACTCTCAAACACCCAGTATTCTTTCACCAAGTCCTTTAGTAAATCGGATGGGCCAAAGCTTTCGTAATGCATGATGCAAACTAGGAATTTTTGAATAGGTGCGGGAGACCAACTGATTAAAAAATTCGCAGCTTATTAAACTTTTCATCATTTTTATTCGTATTGTTGATATGTCAATAATTAATAAGTTAATAAAATGATTAAATCAATTTTTTTCCTTTTAGGAATGAGTCTGTTTGCGGTAGCTGCAGCACAGACACAAAATGAAATTAAGAAAGCGGTTACCAGCTATGCAAGAGCCGGAGATCAACAGGATGTGTCTGCATTGAAATCTTTGCTTCATGATCAGCATAGATTGATATGGCACGATGGGACAAAAGCACCATTTATCTTAGATAAAATGGGTTACATCTCTAAAATAGAAGCAAAAGAATGGGGAGGAGATGCACGGAAAATAACCATTGAAGCAGTTGAAAACTTTGATGGTGTAAATGCGACAGTAAAAGCCATACTAGATGGGAAGAAGTCGCAGATGAGGTCTATTTTTTCTTTGATCAAAATTGACGGAGAATGGAAAATAATAGAAGAGCTGGTGAATGCAACTTTTAAGGGTTGATACTTAACTTGTAGAAAAATTGACGCAATGAGTGAAATTGATAAGCCAATAAATGAAGTCTATTTCTTTTGGATGGATAGGACCATGAAAGCATGGAAAAAAGCCTCCAACCAATTGTTTAGAGATCTTGGAATCAACATCACTTCAGATCAATGGATCATCCTAAAAAGGTTGAGCGAAGAGCAGGCATTGACGCAAAGGGAACTAGCTAAATCTATTTCAAAAGATCCGGCATCAGTGACAAGAATTCTTGACCTGTTGGAAAAGGAAAAGCTTATTGCACGTGTAATGGCTGATCGAAGATCATTCACTATCAACTTAACTCAAGAAGGCGAGAAACTTGTGAAAAAGGTGCTTCCGGAGGCAGTCAAATACCGTGAAAAAGGAATAGAAGGGGTGTCGGGGGAAGAGATGAGAACTTTCCGCAAAGTATTGGATAGGATAAGAGATAATTTCAGTTCATAATTTTTTATCCATTAAATGATATATCAATAATTGATAATGAAACATTTAATTTTATTTTCATTGCTATTTATGATTTCTTCAACAAAAAAATTGGAGACTGAAGGTTTTGTATTGGAATGGACTCACTATAAACATCATATCCAAGTCAGCATCTCGGCCCCATCCACAGGATGGGTTGCCGTGGGCTTTACTACTGAATCCAGCATTGTTAATACTAACCTGATTCAGGGATATGTTTCAGATGGCGAGGTATTCGTACAGGATCAGTTTGTGACAGATTTGGGTGAGCATCCCCCAGTCGAAGCACTAGCAGTAGCTCCTCGAATCTTTGATATTAGTGGCGGGGAGAACAAAGGGTCAACCACTTTAAACTTTAGTATTTACACAAAAAAAGTGGACAACCTTCATTACGAACTGGCTGAGGGGAATAAGATCAACGTTTGGCTAGCTTATAGCGAGTCGGATGATTTTGACCATCATTCCAGAAAGCGGATACTTCGACAGATTACGCTTTAGCTATTTACAGCGATTGATTTTTTCACCCAGTCTATCAATTCGTCTGATCGAAAAATACTATCCGGGATTGCATAATGGGGCATTTTACCATGCTTTGAGCTCCCCATTTTTATATACTCCTGTTCGAGATCATTGTCTACCTTGAGAGCTATACCGCCTTTTGAGTCCACCATTCCAAACATTTGACCCTCGTGGAAAAAGCCATGACCGCCAAACATTTTCTTAGATGTTACCCCCTTTATTACAACGAGTTTTTCAAGAAACAGCTCAGCCGTAAGCTGTGCATCATTGGTGTGTTTATCTCCTTTCAGCCCCATAGTTTTCCTTAAGACGATCAAAGCAAACAGAATTAGACTATTTCATATCGAGAAATACACCAAGAGAATACGATGGAGCAGCGAAAATGTTGGAAGCGCTTAGAACGGTAGCTGTTGATGCAGATACTCCTATTTTATCTGTGATGTATCCGGCGATTTCGGTAGTATATGCGACATATTCTGTGTTATTGGCAAAGATTGTAGCTCCATCACTTAGTGCAGTTGATTCTGCCCCATTGCCAAGTGATTCTACAACATCAAGTCGGAGAATTGCCCAAATCTTGTTATTAAGGAATCCTCCACCAACTTCTGCGCCAATCCTCATCTCATCGGAGAAGTTTTCACTGCGATTGTTATAGGCAGTGTACACATTGGCGTAGGCATTTACTGATCCTAACTGAAAGGACTTGCTCAGATCGAGTCGCATCATTTGATTGAATTCGCCATCTCCTGTTTGAAGGCTTCCATCACTACCACCAGCTTCTTCTCCAAGCGGTAGTCCTAACAGGAGAGTACCGGCAAGCACGAATTTGCTTCCTGCCTTGCTGATACGATATTTAAGCGCTACATCAGTATCGCCAATTCCCGTCACGGATTCATTTGCATTTGCTGACTTGCTGTAGGGAAGATTTACAATAGCAGTAAATCGGTCAGTCACTCCATATTCTGCAAATATCGAAGTATTAAAAATCCCTTCTTTTACGGAAGCAGCGGTGTTGCCATTGAAGGTGTATTGCTTGGCAGCATTGACCCACCAGTGCGAAACTTTATAGTAGCCTGTCCCTTTTTGTTTGGTCCAGCCTCCTCCTGCTAGCGCAAGCGAGGATATAAAAAGTGTGATCGTAAGTGATAGAAAAAGTCGTTTCATAGTTTTTATTTAGATACTGAAATACTATCGTTTCCGAGCAAAATAGGTTGGTTAAAACGTCCATCTTCTTCTCTGTTTTCAAGGTTAAGGACGCCTCGCGGACAAACCGACGAACAAACTCCACATCCAACACAAGAAGAGCGAACAATGTTTTGGCCTTTCTGCGCATACGCTCTTACATCAATCCCCATTTCACAGTAAGTAGAGCAATTGCCGCATGAGATACATTGACCACCATTGGTGGTAATTCGAAACTTCGATTTAAACCGCTGAACCAACCCAAGATATGCTGCAAGAGGGCAACCAAATCGACACCAAACGCGATTTCCCATCAAAGGATAAAATCCTGTACCCACTACTCCTGAGAATATAGAGCCAATCATAAATCCATATACTGTACGGATGTTTCCGCTGGAGAAACTGAAGTTATTGCCATCTACAGGCATATACTTAGCAAATACAGAAACTTCACTGAATATCACCGCTAAAGCGAAGAAGCCAGTGATGCTGATTGCTGTGTTTCTTACTTTTTTTCCGGTCATGGCCGGGAATTTCTTTCGGTGATAGAGATAAAGCCCTGCACCCAAAAGTATAACAATACCCATGACGGTCCATTTGCTAAATGAGACGTAGAAATCTCCCCCAAAAAAGTTGTAAATCACCATGCCTGTCATGATGATGCCAAATACAAGGACGCCATGAATAATGAACCGTTCTATTTGCCAGGCTTCCGTGGATTTGTCAGACAATTGCCTGAATGGATCACCTGCGGTTTCGGCCAGTCCGCCACATCCACATACCCATGAACAGTACCACCTTTTCCCAAAAAGATAAACAAATACGGGGACGCCTACTGCGAACAATGAAATACCCCAAACGAACATGAAAATTCCAAGACCACCTGATTGTGTTAACGTATTGATATGCCATGCATCAAAGAAGTCATAATCCAGTGGCCACATATTTTTAAAATCAAAGTATGGCTGGTTAAGTCGTACCAATATTTCGGGAATTAGGAAAGCGAAGGCCAGCTGAAAGAACATAACAGAGCAAGTTCTGAAAATCTGGTACTTGCTATGTCTATACTTGATAATCATCCGCACACCCATCACTAAAACAGCAAAAGTGTATAGGAATCCATACAGAAACCACTGACTGGAGGAGGCTGATGGGTTGATTAATTTTTGTAATGGGTCTACTGCAATGATCCAGTTGGTGATATATGCAGGAAAGAAGTAAAGCAGAATGTAAAAACCTACGAGAAGAGCTCCAGTAAGCATCCCCATCCATCCACGATTGTTTAGTGCATGATGGAAAATATGGTTGTTTTTTATTCCGGCAGGGCCTTGAAGCTTTGCCTGAGGTAATATAAACATCAAAGCACCCAAAGCGCCAACGATGTAGACAAGGAAGAAGACCAGCAATTTGTTCTCAGGAACAAACCCAGATGCAGAGGTTCTTGCTAAGGAGCCTGCATAGTCATCATAGATCACCTGATCCCACTTTTGCTCGGCTCTTGCCTGTGCATTAACTTCTTTTACCACGGCATTTATGTCGTTGACAAAAGGAATACTTAAAGCGTAATCCTTGCCGTACATCTCAGTGATAGCAGGCTTGAGTACTTCTTTATGTTCCGGCTTTACTACCAAAGAAAATGTCTCTTCAGTGAGAATAAAGCTCGACATAAAAAAACTACCCAGAAATAGTCCCAGGGAGAATAGGAATAGAATAAGTCCTGTAAATCTGATTGTTTTCATGTTATGCGAATAGTTTTTCTAAGAACCCTTTTTTTCTGACGCTAACTTGGTTGTCTGGAAATTCACCATTGAATAGCATTTGAATTTCACTTTCCCAGTGAGTAAAAAACTCAGGGTCAAAGTTTGCTTCCGGTAGATTTGCGATGACATAGTCCAGCGGTCTTTTCTCTACAAGCCACTTGTTCCAGATCTCATGCCTGTTTCTAATTCCGAAAAGATTAACACCTCTTACTTCAAGCGTTTCCTCATTGTAAATGATCTTAATACATTTTTCTTTATCTGCACATTCCCAGTAAAAGGAGCTATGACCTTCGGGGTTAACTGGTAGTACGGTTCCGTAATTTTGATATTCAATGTCGAAAAACTTGGCTGAGTTAAACCATACGCCGGGTTGATATTTAGTCTCATTGCCAGTTACCGTATGAGCAACTGTTTCTCCCATCATTCTCCCTACATACCAAACAGCTTCGATAGGTCGTCTATGCGAGGGTGGATTTCGAAGTTGCACACAGTCACCAATGGCATACACATCAGGAACACTCGTCTGGAGGTTTTCATCTACAAGTATTCCTCTGTCTGTATCTACCTTCGAATCTTTCACAAGATCAATGTTTGGGTGAACACCTACGGTGAGACCTACAAACTGACAGTCAATAACTTCCCCTGACTTGGTTTTTATTCCCTTCACCCGACCATTTCCGTCATCCAAAATTTCTTCTAACTCTGTTTCCTGTCTTAGGTCAATGCCATTTTTGGCTAAGTGTCCATCAATAAGAGTGGCTTCCTCTTCTGGGAGCATATTGCCCCAGAAATGCTCTTCTCGAATGAGATAAGTAACCGGAATATGTCTGGAATGTAACATCTCCGCCATTTCTACCCCAATCAGACCTCCACCAAGAATTACGGCTTGTTTCACATCCTTCGTATTCTCTTCCATCAGCTCCAAATCCTGATAAGCGTAAAGACCCTGCACGCCATTCAAATCTTGCCCGGGCCAGCCAAATTTGTTGGATTGACTTCCTGTCGCAAGTATGAGTTTATCATATGCCATGGATTCAGCTCCTTCCAGCTCAATTTCTTTTTTGGTGAAATCAACTGATTTGACCCAGCCTCGTTTGAGGTCTATTCTGTTTTTCGTCCAAAACCAATCTTCGTATGGTTTCGTGTTTTCGTATTTCATATGCCCCATGTAGATATACATCAGAGCAGTGCGTGAAAAAAAATGATCCGTCTCTCCTGAGATAACTGTGATTTGATCATCAGAGAGTTTTCGAATATGTCGTGCTGCTGTAATACCAGCGACACCATTTCCAATTATGACAATTCTTTGCATTTGGTAGTTTAAAAAGTCAATAATACGTTGATGCGAGATCGGTAGCTCTTAAGTTACAAAGAACCAATATCGATTGTCAAGTCATTGACATACTTTGATAAAAGAAAAGCAATTGGAAAAGAATAGCGGTAGGCTGTTAGATGCGAGTTTATCCACACGCTTTGGCAATGAGATTGAGGCATTTTGTGCATTAAGCTCTTATTGTCAATTGGTTGACAAAAAATCTTCAAACCATCACAATCTTATTTCAATTAATTACGTACAATTTAATTGGTGATTAGGTGAAATGGATGGGTTAGCGTGCAAAGGCACGTTTCTATTCGGTTAGGTTAGGTTACGATTATCCCATCCATATATTTTAGGGACCCTCCAGGGTCCCTTCTTTTTTTTATAAAAGAATCTCTTTCGGAATGTGAAGATATTCCTGCAATGACCCATTTTGTATGATTGAATGTGGTTCTCCCACAAGCATTTCCTTCCCAAAATCCATGCACCAAAATAAATCGCACGCCTTAGCTGATAATTGAATCTCATGCGTTGAAATCAAAACTCCTCTTCCCGAACTGGTGATTTTTTTAAGAAGCTCTAAAACCTCAATTTTGTTTTTGAGGTCTAAATGAGAAGTGGGCTCATCTAGAATAATTAGGTCAGTATCCTGAGCCAAAGCTCTTGCGATCATCACTTTTTGCAGCTGACCGTCACTTAACTCATACAATCTTTTTTGTACTAAGTAGTTGATTTCCATTTGAGTGATCGATTCCTCAATTTTTTCCTTATCCTCCTTTTTAAGGTTACCTAGCCAGCCAGAGTAGGGGTGTCTTCCGAGTGCAATCAGATCAAGAACCGATAGGTTCAAAGATTCTGGACGTCCAGTGAGTACTACACTTATTTTCGTGGCTAGTGATTTAGGGCTTTCAGCACTAATTTCTCTGCCAGAAAGTATGATTTGCCCTTTTAGCCTTGGCTGCAAACCGCAGATGGTGCGGATAAATGTGGACTTACCAACACCATTTTGACCTACCAAACCTACCAATTGACCAGGCATAACACATAGGTTTATATTCTTAGCAAGAACCTTATCTCTGCCATATCCTATCTCTAAATCCCTTATGTCAAGTAGCTTCATTTAGAATGAATAGTTAAGGTTTGCCTTTCTCAAAATGAGCCAGATGACAAAAGGAGCTCCAAAAAGTGAGGTTACCGCGTTTATTGGCAATGTCTCCTGCATGCCAGGAAGCTGTGCTAAAACATCAAAGATCACGAGCAAAATGCTTCCTAGAAGGATTACCAGAGGGGTAAGCAAAAGGTGATTTCCTGTATTGAACAGCATCCGTGCAATGTGAGGAACAGCCAATCCAATAAAGGCAATGGGACCGCAAAATGCAGTAACTGTTCCAGCAAGAAGGCTCGTATTTATAATGATAAGCATTCGAGCTCTCTTAAGGTTGACACCCAATGATTCTGCATAATTCTCCCCAAGCAGCAACGCATTCAAAGGTTTTGACAATAGAAAAGAGAAAACGAGTGAGATAAGAATGACGGGCATCATCACATAGATCTCTCCCCACGAGAGACTTCCTAGACTTCCGAAGGTCCAGATGACGTAAGCTTGAATGTTATCCGCCTGACTGAAATATTGAAGAATACTGACTAGCGCACTCACAGCAGATCCAAACATCAGGCCTATAATAAGCAATGAAACACCTGACCTTATTCTAAATGAGGCAATCAATACAACGGACAAAACAATGAAAGAACCAAGTCCGGCCGCACCCACTAGCAACCAGTTTCTGCCAAGTCCGGTCATTTCTATGAAGCCCCCTAGCCAAAAACCTAGAAAGATGACCAGTGCAACTCCTAATCCGGCACCTGAACTAATTCCTAGAATAAAAGGGCCGGCGAGCGGATTGCGGAAGAGCGTTTGCATTTGGAGGCCACTAATAGCCAGCGCACTACCGGCTAGCATTGTGGTAATTGTTTTTGGGATTCGAAAGTTTTGAATGATGTTAGACCACACCTCATCACCAGACAACCCCAAAAAATGATTGACAATAAACCCAAATGGAATTTGAACAGATCCCAATGAAATACTTAAAATGAAGCACCCAACTAGGATTAAGGATAGAACAAGAAAGACTATCCTCCATTTCTTTTTGGATTCATCAAGCTGAGTTTCGATCATTTTATGTTTTGAAAATATACCGTTTCATATGCTGGAAGCAATTCTGGGTGCAAGATTTTGATCAAGTCTGACAGAACCAAATCGGGTCTTGAATAGCCAGATTCAAAGAAATCATATCCTCCATTGGGTCCAATTTTCTTATTGTAATTATATACTTCTTTGTTTGTGAAAGCACTGAAAGAGGCATATCGCTGATCTTGACCCTTCATTTCATTCATGGTGTTGAGGGTGGAGGTTCCAATCCAAAAGTCAGCATCATTCCCCTTCTCATAGACGGCTTCAAAGCTGAGCTCGAGCCAACCTGAAGTGGTATCAGAATCCCATAGATATTCTCCTCCAGCGTTGTTGAAAAATGTTGCTGCCCAATTATCCCCACCAGGGAGAAACCAAGTGTCACCGTAAACCACCCCACTGAGGATAGTAGGTCTTTCCTTCGCATCTAATGCAAGTTCTTTTAATCGGTTGTATTCATCAGCTATTTCATTAAAAATTGAATCAGCCTTTGCTTCCTTGTTTAGCAAAGCCCCAAAAAATTTGATCCACTCTGCTCTACCCAATGGAGACTGTTCTAAAAAGTCAGAGTTGTAATAAACTGGAATACCTGCCTCCTGAATTTTGGCGAGTGTCTTGGATTCGCCCCCCATATCAAAAGCAATAACCGCGTCTGGATTGATCCCGAGCAGCAACTCCATGTTCATGTTGCCATCAGGCCCAAGATCTGTAAGCAGACCAGCATTGGCTCTATCAATAAAAACTTGTGAGCTTATGTAATTCAAGTTAGGAAATCCAACGACTGACTCCTCAGAGTCAAGCATGTCAAAAAAAGGAAGGTGAGAAGTAGAAGTACATACGATCCTTTTGGGAGTGCCATCCAATAAATATCGAATGGGTGTTGTTGCGTTGGGCCAAGGCTTGTCGACAACCAAATACCTTTTGTCTCCATCATTTTCAAAATGAAACCCCTTTGCAAATTGCACTTCCTCATAGGATGAAACAGAAGATTTTTCTTTTTGAGGTGCCGAACAAGCCCCTGCTAGTACGATTATTCCCAAAATAAGTCTATTCATGATTCAAAAGTAGCGCATCAACTCGGTAAGTTGTTTAGTTTTGTTCTCGACTTGGTTTCAATCCCACTTCTGTGGGTGAGAATTAAAACGGGAATTTCGTGAGGAGCCTTATAGGTTCCAATTCGAGAGCTGTCCCCGCAACTGTAAGTCTGAAGAACGTTTTGGCCATATCAAAATCCACTGTCCTTTTTTGAGGACGGGAAGGAAGCCAAAATCAGATAAGCCAGGAGACCTGCCTAGTCATTTTATTCTGCATTCCGGGAGGAGAGTGTCGAGATGTTAAACACTTGGTATTAACTAAGATGTATTGGTTTATTTCAAGGTGCATGCAAGTATTTGCTTGTTGTGTTTCCTTCATTTGTGTTGCTCAGGATTCAACTCGGGTATTGGATCAGGTGGATATTATCGGTATTGATTTATCTCGATTTTCATCTGGGACAAGCCTTAAGTCAATCAAAAAGAGTAATAGCGGTTCTCTTACGGCCATAGAGAATCAATCAACGATATACTTCAAAAACTATGGTTCGCAGCAACTTTCTACCATAAGTTTAAGAGGAACCTCAGCTTCACATACGAATGTGATTTGGAATGGGATTCCAGTTAATTCACCGACACTGGGTCAAACTGATTTTTCGGTATGGCCGCTATTTCTTACCAATCAATTGTTGATTCAGAAAGGTGGTGGAAGCTCGCTTTTTGGGAGTGGAGCAATAGGAGGAACGGTGATATTGGATAATTCAGCCATTCAAAGGGACTCCTTGCTAAACCTTTACATAGGATATGGATCTTTCGGACAAAAAGATGCAGGCTTACGACTTCATATGCAGCACAATCAATTCACTCATGAGGTTGCATTATTTGGAAGTCTTTTAGAAAATGACTTCCAACTGGCAGATGGGACAAGACAAGAGCACGCTTCGGTCAATCGCTTGGGTTTCTCAAACAGGTTGGGCTTTGAATATCAGAATGGTCAATTCTTTTCAGAAATAGCCTTTGCTAAGAATGATAGAGATATTCAGCCGACGAGAACAAGCGCATCAAGAAGTACCTTGGAAAGTCAGAACATTCGTGCGGTTTTGAATAATGAATTGCACGGCAATCTTACTCAACATTCAACACTGGGTTTTATTTCTGACCAAACTGTATTCAATGATAATTCCATAACTAAGTCTTATCGCATTGCTGCTACTCATTCGATTGAACGACCTATCCAATCGTTTCTGTTTGTCCGGCTTGGAGGTACAGGGATTCATGAATGGGCCAAGTCAGACAATTTTGAGGGAATAGAAAAGCAAACGCAAGGCCACTTGTTTGCTTCAGGGACAGTTTTCAATGCTATTGGAAGTGTTACTGTCAATTTACGCCAGGCATTTTATAGAAAGGATGTCGTCTTCATTCCTTCACTCGGATTGGAAACCGCGGCACTAGGGATCGGTAGTTTTCAATTCAATTTCAAAGGTCAGGTGAGCAGGGATTATAGAGCTCCTACTTTCAATGATTTATTCTGGAGACCAGGTGGGAATCCAAACCTACAGCCGGAGCGAAGCATGAATTATGAGCTTGGCTTGGAGGTAGGAAGTGCTAGCCAAAAGCTAGAGATTACAGGCTTTACTTCAGAGATAAGCAACTGGATTCAATGGACACCAACAGACGGAA
Organism: Ekhidna sp.; assembly: GCF_039940915.1. Classification (GTDB taxonomy): domain Bacteria; phylum Bacteroidota; class Bacteroidia; order Cytophagales; family Cyclobacteriaceae; genus Ekhidna. The sequence goes on along the minus strand of NZ_JBDVFO010000002.1, from coordinate 1,608,133 downwards.
TTTGGTCTCCGCAAAATATAAGAGAAGTACGGACGAAGGGAATTGAGATCACCTTAAATTCTAACCATTCGATTCGAGATCTCAAGCTTTCAATAAATTCAGAATACAGCTACATACGATCTACAGATAAGGGTCTAGCCGAGGGAAACCAGCTTCCATATGTACCCAAACATTCAGCTATGGCCTCAGCGACCCTTATCTATTTTCAATCAAGCATCGAGTTCATTACAAACTACACCGGAAGAAGATTTACTACGCTTTCTAATTCTCGTGCAAATAGAATCGACGATTTCTTTTTGATGGAAATGCGATTGACCCGAACAATTTCATGGGGATCAGCACTGATCAAAGCAGCGATCAACGTGCAAAATATTGCTGACGTGAATTATGAAAACTTAAAAAATACTGCAATGCCTGGAAGGGCATTTTTAATTGAATTAACAACTAAACTTTAAACAATGAATCAATCTTTAATCAAAAAACTAGTCTTTGCATTAATTGTTGGACTGTTTTATTCCTGTAATGACGATGATGGTTCTCCAATTCCGTTGGGCGAATATGACTTTGGAGCATTCATTATTAATGAAGGTAATTTTACGGAAGGAGATGCATCAATTTCCTATTACGGCTATACCACAGCAGAGACGCAACTCAATGTTTTTAAGGGGATAAATAACCTTGCGCTAGGTGACGTAGCTCAATCTGGATATGCATATGATACGTTGCTTTTTGTTGTTGTAAACAATAGCAACAAAGTGGAAGTTATGCACAGATATACAATGGAAAGCCTCTATACAATCGAAGCGGCATTGCCTCGCTATATGACAGTTGCGGGTACTAAAGGATACCTGACCGAGTGGGTAAGCTTTTCAGATGCCGGAAGATTATCGATTGTTGACTTAACGACGGGAAAAATAGACGCTTCAATTACAGTTGGCTTTGGTGCTGAAGACGTTGAGGTCATCAGTAATAGAGCATACGTGTCAAATAGTTTTGAAAGCACCATATCTGTGGTGGATCTGACAAACAATGAAGTAGTTGGGACTATATCAATGCCATCACCATCCCCGGCTCAGATGGATATTGATATAAATGGAGACCTCTGGGTTGCTTGCAAAGGGGGATTTGATGCAAATTTTTCTCCAACGAACGACGGAGCGATTTTTAAAGTAGATCTTGGAACCAATGAGGTAACAGGTTCAATAGAATTTAATGCCAATGTCTCTGGTAAGCTCGCATTCAACCTTCTGAAAGATGAAGTTTATTTCTATGTTGAAAATAATGTCTTTACAAGAAATGTAAATAGCACTTCGACATCCACAGAGCCACTTATTGCGGGAGAGGATTTCACCTCTCTCTATGGAATTGGAGTAAACCCTGACACGGGTGAAATCTATTTGGCGGATTCAAAAAATTTCGTTGAGGATGGAGAAGTCTTTCGGTACAGCTCAAACGGAACTTTCCTATCTTCCTTTACAGTAGGAAGAGGGCCTAATGGGTTTGTTTTTAACTAAATAGTTCTTCCACCGCTTTGCGAACAGAAATTTTCTGGGAGGAGATTAGCTCCTCCCTTTCCTTAATTTTTTCCTTGATGTCTTTTTTAGCATAAAAACTGTCTTCCAGTCGAGCATGTATACGCTCATGAAACCATTTGAGAACCTGGCGCTTTCGATTTTCAATAAACCATCCATTAGATCTGGAATGTTGCTCATAACGCTCAATTTCTTTCCAAACTTGATCTATTCCGGTCTTTTCCAGAGCGGAGCATAAACTAACTGGGACGACCCAATCAGCTTCGTTAGCAGGGAAAAGATGAACTGCATTTTTATAATCTTCCTTTGCTCTTCTTGCGGCTTTCACATTGTCCTCGTCAGCTTTATTGATCAGAATGTGATCAGCCATCTCCATGATGCCACGCTTAATACCCTGAAGTTCGTCACCACCACCAGCAAGCATGAGTAATAAGAAGTAATCAACCATGTCTTTTACAACTGTCTCACTTTGTCCGACACCTACAGTCTCAATAATTATTACATCAAAACCAGCTGCTTCACATAAAAGGATGGTCTCCCTCGTACTAGAAGCGACTCCTCCAAGATTAGATCCAGAAGCTGATGGTCTGATGTAGGCATTAGCGTCTTTGGATAGCTCATCCATTCTTGTTTTATCACCAAGAATGCTTCCCTTGGTGCGATTGCTGCTGGGATCAACTGAAAGAACCGCAACTTTCTTACCCAGCGCCGTTAGCATTTTTCCGAAAGCTTCAATGAATGTACTTTTCCCTACACCTGGAACCCCAGTAATTCCAATTCTAAGTGTTTTTTGCGATTCAGTTAGGATTTTGTCTATTAGTTCAGCACTAAGCCTCCTATCATCAGCTCTTTTACTTTCTACAAGTGTAATAGCCCTGCTAAGAAAACCCCTGTTTCCTTGCAATAGACCCTTTATTAAGTCTTGTAGATGAATATCAGGTGTTCGCCGAAAAGTTGAATCCATAAGACGAGTATTAAAGTTTTTATTGAGTAATTTTAAGAAAAAATTGAATTCTTCTAATACAACAATTGTGATCGTTAATGATAAATGCTTTAATTGCATATATAATCTTAACTAACTAACTCACCAACGAATAGACAATGTTTAGAAGATTCTGGCGGGATGTAATCCTGGGCACATTTTTTATCATAGGCTTAATGGTCTTTATAGGATCAGTATCAGCCTTCAAGGTCTTTGACATGTTTGATCCAATTGGAGACGCCTTTGCGGATATGGAGTTTACGGACATCTATTTTTCGCAATTGCTCGATGATCCTATAGCTGATGAGAACGTAGTTCTTGTAAACATGGGATTGGAGTCAAGAGCAGGCATTGCCATGATGATCGACTCAATTAGTAAGCGAAATCCGGCTGTTATAGGCGTGGACTCATTCTTTGATTATCCAAAGGAAGACACTCTAGCCGATATGATGTTGATGGATGCTTTAAGCAGAGTCGAAAATTTAGTCATGGTGTCCAAAGTATTGTACAATCCGGAGACTGATGAATTGGATTCAGTTCATTATTCCTGGCCTTGGTTTACGTTCAATTCGGAACCAGCCTTCGCAAATCTTTTAACAGATGCGGGAGTACAGGAAGATTTGAAGATGTGTAGAGAGTTTAATCCTACATTGACCACATCTGATTCGGTAGTGCATCATTCTTTGGCAGTTAAGCTTGCTTCTTATGTAGTACCGGAAAAGACAAAGAAATTTGTGGATAGAGGAAACGAAGTTGAGGTAATCAACTACAGAGGAAATGTACTGGACTATGGAGCAACAAAATTTGGAAATAAATACTATGCACTGGATGTGGGGGATGTTTTTGGTAGTAACTACACAGATGACATTATTGAAGGTAAAGTTGTTATTTTCTGTTTTTTAGGTGAATATCTGGGCGATAGAGAAAATTTTGAAGATAAGTTTTTCACACCATTGAACGAAGTATACATCGGAAGGGCTTTCCCAGACATGTATGGAGGTGTTATTCACGCCAACATTGTATCAATGATCATGAATGAAGATTACATTTTTTATCTGAAGGATTGGCAGAAGTATTTGGTTGCTTTTATAGGACTTTTTCTAAATATCATGATTTTTTCATGGATTTATAAAAAACTTCCAAAATGGTACGATGGTATCACAAAGGTTATTCAGGTAATTGAGTTTGTAGGGTTAATTTATCTCATGGTTTATTTCATGGATTTTTATAGCCTGAAATTGGATCTTACATTTTTACTGTTTGCAGTGGCTCTTTCAGGAGATGGACTGGAAGTATTTTATGGAGTGGTTAAGAATTCACTCTCTAGAGAAGGAAGAAAAGAATTATTTAAAGTATCACGATTATAAATTTTTAGAACGTCAATTATTATTGGAATTATTATGAGAAAGTTTGTTTCTATCGCTATGACTATAATGTTTGTTTTTGCTGTTGGTGTTGCCAATGGACAAGGGTACACATTTAGAGTGTTGGCCAATAAGGGCCAAAATAAAGTTAAAAAGGAAGGGGCTGCTGCAGCTGTAGCGCTCAAAACCGGAGCTACCCTTAGTGACGGTGATCAGTTGATTGCCTCTCAAGGAGCGTACATCGGGTTAATGCACAAGTCTGGAAAGACTTTGGAAGTAAGAACACCGGGAACGAAAAAAGTCGCAGATTTAGCTAAACTGGTAAATACCAAGTCGGCTAGCGTATCTAGTAGGTATGCGAAATTTCTAGCGAATAAAATGAATGAGAAAGAACAGCCTAATTATAGAGCTAGATTAAATGCAACTGGAGCTGTTTCCAGAGCACTTGCAGGTGATGAGCAGATTCAAGTGTTGATTCCTGCTGAGGATGCTAGCGTTTTAGGTGACAAGGCCATCCTTAATTGGGATACACCGGAAGGAATGGAAGAGAATACATTCATTGTGACAGTGAAAAATATCTTTGATGAGGAAATCATGAAAGAAGAAGTAACTGGGAATAGAGTAGTGCTTGATTTCACAGCTGGGCAAATGCAAAATGAGGAAGGCCTTTGGATTATCAACGTGAAAGCAAAAGAAAATCAGGATGTTTCTTCAGGAGACATTGCTATCAAGCGGCCAGAAAATCCAGATCAATACGCTGAAGGGCTTAGTAGCCTAAAAGCTGAGGTTGATGAGGATAGTCCGCTCAACAAGGTGATATATGCATCTTTCTACGAGGAGAATGGATTAATTGTGGATGCTTTAACGGCTATAGATGAAGCAATCCAGATGAATCCAGATGTGGAAGATTTTAAAATAATTAAGAAAGATATCATCGAAAGAAATGGTATCAAAGTTTACAAGGAGACTGAATAAGTCTTAGATAGAAACCAATTTTCGAACCCTGATCTGGTCAAGATCAGGGTTTTTTATTGTGCTTGAGCCAATTGTCCTTTCGCTATTGAAAAGTGTGAATGGCAGTACTTTAAACTGCTGAAGAACTTGTAATACATTTGCCTCATGAATTCTTTCTTGGGGATTCCACCGGCCTTAAGCGCTTTGCCATGACCAAACCAAATGGCATGAATAGTACCAAAAAAAAGAATCCCGTACCAGCCAATACTAAGTGCCTTACTGTAAAAACTCTTGGTTTGAAAGATTTGGTAAAGTCGTTCATTCTGGAATTTGATATGATGTGCTTCATCTATTAAGATATCCTGACAGATTTCTTTTAGCAACGTACAATTAGTTGCATCTTTCAAAGCCTGGTAAAATATTTGAGCTGCACTCTCCACAATAATTACAGCTATCGTCCACAGCTCCATACTTGTGTTGAAGTACCTGATTTTTCTAAATAGTGTATCTCCCCAGTCTTTCTGACTTCTCTTTTCTCCAATCAGATCAATATACCTTCCAAGGTTGTTCCCATGTTTTTGTTCTTCCTTGATAAACAGCTCTACTGCATGGGTATAATCTGGGTCATTGATTTTGCTCGCGTATTTTCTAGCTGCAGCTAAAAGATGGGCTCCATCGCTTGTTTCACCCAGCTGCCATGCTTTAAGTGAGTATAGAATTTTCTTTTTTTCATCTTCAGAGATAGAAGGTTGACTTTTCCAGCCAACTCGCTTTACCAGGAGGTTTTTTTCAAAATGATTTTTCCAGAAAAATGAACTATGAATCATAGGCTTTTTTCTTTGATACGATAGGATAGAGCTTAGGATTAGCTATTTAACACTAATTAAGAAATAAAAAAGGATGTCCATTTGGACGTCCTTTTTAAAATTCTTTCAATAAATCGTCCTTAATCTAAACCGATCATCACGAATGGGCCCCAGTAGATAGGATCACGGTATTCGTTTCGGATTTCCTTCTTTGCATCGATAAATGCTTGTCTCTTGTTTCCCGTTTCAATCCATTTACGGTAAAACTTCACCATCAACTGCTGGGTAGCCTCATCGCTTACTTTGAAAAGTGACATGACGATTGTTCTGGCACCAGCCACTAAGAAGGCTCTTTGAAGACCATAAACACCCTCACCAGCTTGCACCTCTCCAAGTCCCGTCTCACATGCTGAAAGAACCACTAAGTCTGTTTTATCAAGGTTTAGATTCATTGCTTCATAGGCGGTTAAGATCCCATTATTTACATTGTAATTGAATTGGGTTTGATTCAGGATGTCACCAGCGCCGGCAAGAAGTAATCCTGTTTTTAGTAGCGGATTATCGTAAGCCGCACTTTCATTATACTCTTGGTCAAGATTACTTGCCTTAGGGGATTCTTTGAAGAAACCATGAGTCGCAACATGAAATACTTTAGGATTCGTTACCTGTTTGATTAATTCTTCACTCGCTTGATTTTCTGTGTACTTATCTGTTGTCCAACCCTTCCGATCGAGTAGATCATACAATTCTTCAATCTCCTGTTTGGTGCCAGGAAGTGGACTTATTACTTCAGCAGTGGATCTTGTTAGTCCAGAGCTTGCCAAGGGTTGACCAGGCTGCGTGTCCATGTAAAACTGCGGATTCCCAAACATCATAGCATGTTCCTCCTCTGCAACTACTTTGGTCTTGATCTTATTGATGAATAGATCTTTTGTATTGCTGATTAACAGAATGTTGGAATTGTCAAGTACATATTTACCGTCAGGTGTTGGTATGGCCTCAAGATTAATTTGGTTGTACACTCCATCTGGAGATATGTAAAGCGTTGATACTGCCCCAACTTCATCTTGTATAGGTTTCCAGAATTGTTCATAGGAATACTTATCGCCAATCTTGTACTTGATACTATTTCGATAAGTTTTTAAGTATCTACTCTCCAATTCTTTGCCGTTATCAAGCAGTATCATTTTAGGCTCAGATCTAGGGCCTCCCTTAATGTATAGAAGCGCATACATTACTGAATCTGTAAAAGCGTGATCGAATACTCTAAAACGGACCATTTCAATAGCGACTTCATTTTCTCCTAATGCACTCCTTACGTTTTCCCACAGAATTTCTCTGCTGTCAGCGCTTTGAGAGAATAATTCAGATTTTAAGCTTATGCTTTTCTCTAGCAACTCAACACTACTGGATAGGGTAACCGGGTCAATGCCACTTTCTGAAAGATCCTGAGTACTCATAGATAAAGCTGCCGTTAGAAGCTCTTTATCTTCAACCCATTTTGTATACATCCCGATGAGCTCTTGATCGTTACTGCTCATTATCCGCTGACGAACTTTAATGGATGAGTTTAGCAGAAGAGCTTTTGTCAAAAGCGCATTATTGTAGAGCTCACCAATGTATTTCACACTTCTGTTTCGGCTGATAATTAAAGTGTTGTAGAATTCATAATCTCCTTTGATGGTATTCCAGAATTTTGCCTTTTCGCGCTCGCTCAGTGCTGGAAAATATTGCTTAATGAAGTCTTTATAGTTAGCTAGCACAGACTCCATCTCATCTTGAGAATCTTTGTATCTCGCCTGCATAAAATAGGTTTTGCTGAGCTTGGATTGAACTTTTACGTATTCTGGATGAGTGTTACTGAATACTTTTTGATACTGTCTTTGAGCATTTTCATAGTATACCTCAGCCTCAGGATAGTTCTTTTGCTTATAGTAAATGTCACCTTTGAGCACCTGAACTGTTGCAGCGTTTATGTTATTGCGCTTACCAATTTTATTCTTCCAAATACTTTCTGATTGATTGAGATACGTAAAGGCCAAAGAATAATTACCAGAGGCAATATTGGCAATGGCCATGTTCTTCAAGATTTCAGCATACGTAGGGTTGTTAGACCCAAGTTTTTTCCCGATTATTTTTTCAGCTTCCTGAAAAAGTGATTGTATTTGTGTGAGTGGCTTATCTTGATAGAAATACACTAAAGCGAGCTTGGAAGTAGATTTTCCAACATCTACATGATCAGGCCCAAATTTCTCTTTTTGAATGCGAATGGCATTTTTCAGAAGTGTTTCGGCTTTGTCATAGTCACCTATGGTGGTATATACGTCTGCGAGCTGTAGCATAGAGGCTACTACTTTAGATGAATTCTCACCAAACGTACTGATGGCAATGCCATTTGCCCTCCTTGCCTGCTGCTCTGCCTGCGTATAGTCTCCTTTGATTAGATTTAGCTTAGCATTTAAAACAAGTGTTTTATTGAGGTGTCGGCTACTGCTACCAAATTGAGCAGTTTTCTCTGTGAGCGATCCGAGCAGAAGTTTTGTTGCGTCAGAATACCTTCCAATACTTGTAAATAAACCTCCAAGGTCATCCTGATAACTTAGACCTGTTACATCAATGGTTAAGGCTCCTTGCTCTCTTAGATCCTCAGAATCGTAGATGTGATCTTCTGCTGAATCGTATTCGCCTTTGATTGATAGTAACTTGGCTTTTGTGATGTATGCTGATGCGAGATAGCTTTTAGCTTCTTCCGTCTTCGCATCCTTCATTATCTTTTCTGCTTCTTCTAAGTTCTTTGTGGCTTTCTCATATTCTCCAATATTAATTTGAAGGCTAGCAATTTTCTCAAGCTCTTTTCCATATTCTATGTCTTGATTGTCATACTTTACTCTTGCTGCAAGTAATGCATCGTCAAGGATTCCAGATGCTTTTGAGTAATTGTCAGTTTCTTCATAAAACTTAGCAAGGTGATTCATTATATCCAGATAATCGACGTGACCCTTAGTGATTTCAGGCTCTACTATGGTGTGAAAACTTTCATCATAAATTGTCTTCGCTTCAGTAAACTTATCGGTGAAGTCTACAAAGTAATTGGCTAGCTTAACTTTCGTTAGATGATATTCGGGTGCCTCAGGACCTAGTAGAAATTCCTTGATTTTTAGAATTTCTGCATCATATGTTTCTGTATTCTCATATCTGCCTGCATAAAGTGCTACTTTCTTGGCGAGCTCTAAAAGTTCAATTCTCTCACTATGGAATTCGGGAATGGTAGGGCTTTCCAAGATCGCATTGATTTTGTCCTCCATTTTTTTGATGTCTTGATCGGCCAAATCAAAAGTCAAGCCCATTTTTTCCTCCGCCAGGTTGAAAATGCTAGTCTTTTTAAATTCACGCAGTGACTTTTTGAAATCTTCTTCAATGATGTTCAGTCGTGCACTTTGACCGTTCCGGTAGTAAGCCCTCATTAAATTGGCTTGTACGGTCATTACTGTGTTGTGAGAAAGGTCGTACTTTCTGACGGCCTGCACATAGGCGTCTTCATACAGTTTGGCCTGAGCCTCCACAGCGAGCCCGTTTTCCTCAAGCAGTTGGGCGTTCAAAAAAACATTTTCTGCCCACAATAGGTGCGATTTTTTAAGATTGTCTCCCACCCACTGCAGATTTGCGATAAATGCGGCATCAGCAGATTGATAGTCACCCATCTTACGCAGAGAATTTGCCTTCACTATCATCATCTTAGCAAATTCTTCTTTTCGGTCTTCTTGATTCTTTTTGTCTCCTTCAGCAGAAAGAGCTCTGTTTAGATAATAATCTGTTTGCTGATCTACTAATTTTATCGCCTGGCTGAAAAAACCTTTGCCAGCCAGTACTTGAGCCCTTTGTACGTCTAGCGAGGATTTGATATCCTCAATCAATGACCCTGAGGAATCAAAAGCTTCGGTAGCCTTTTCAATGAATTGCCCGGCCAGAAGGAAATTACCATAGGAAATTAAAACTTCTGAAGCTTCCATGAGTATGAATCCATGTTCCGCACTTTTTGCCCCATTTACTTCTTCGCTCATTGTGATTGCTTCCTCTAGGGGATCCATTACGCTTACCAGCTCACCAAGCCCAACATTGATTTTCGCTTCTTTCACGAGAGCTATGGCATTGTAGGGATTGTTGTAGCCCAGGCTTTTTGTCACCTTTTTCTTCATTGTTTCTATCTGATTCCTAGCAGATGAATAGTCTCCAGACTCGTATTTTTCATCTGCTTTCTCAATAGACTTTTGGTATTGGGCACCAGCAACGTTATTGCATAGTATAAGCGCCATTAGTATAGCAGATTGGAAGTATTTCATTTTCAATTGGATTTTCTGATGATTAAAGTTATCGAAAATGCGAGAACTATCAGGTCATCAGTTTGTTAAGAATTTTTATGGCGGCTTGGGAAATGATGGTTCCGGGACCAAATATGTCCGTAACTCCACGAGAAATTAGTTCCTCATGATCATTTTCTGGTATGATTCCACCTGCCACAACCAGAATATCTCCTCGTCCCTGTTCTTTTAACTCTTCAATCAATTCTGGAATGAGTGTTTTATGTCCGCCTGCTAGAGAAGATGCTCCTACAATGTGAACGTCATTTTCTATGGCTTGCTTAGCAACTTCTTGTGGTGTTTGAAAAAGCGGGCCTATGTCTACATCAAATCCTAAATCAGCAAAGGATGTTGCAATCACTTTTGCCCCACGGTCATGTCCATCTTGCCCCATTTTGGCAATCATTATTCTTGGACGTCTTCCATCAAATTCTTCAAACTTATCTGAAAGTTCCAGGGCTTTTTTGAAATCCTTGTTGTTTTTAATAGCTGAAGAATACACGCCAGATATGGTTCTATTGGTTGCCTGAAATCTACCAAAAATTTTCTCCATTGCAATTGAGATTTCTCCAAGTGTAGCTCGTTCTCTAGCTGCCTCAATGGCCAATTCTAAAAGATTGCCATTGGATTTGGAACCTTCTTCGAGATTTTTCAAGGCTTGCTGTACTTTTTTCTCGTTTCTGCTGGACTTGATAGTATTGATTCGGTCAATCTGTTTTTTACGGACTTGGTTATTATCTACTTCGAGAAGTTCAATCTCGGTTTTTTCATCCGTAATAAACTTGTTTACTCCGATGATGGATTCCTCACCAGAATCTATGCGGGCTTGCTTTTGAGCTGCTGCCTCTTCTATTTTCATTTTCGGATATCCTTCTTCGATGGCTTTAGACATCCCACCCATTTCTTCAACATCCTGAATTATCTTCCAGCTACGCTCTATGAGATCATTCGTTAGTTTTTCAAGATGTCTAGAGCCACCCATTGGGTCGACGACTTTGGTGATGTTGGTTTCCTTTTGAAGATAAATCTGTGTGTTTCGAGCAATTTTAGCTGAGAAGTCTGTTGGTAGGGCAATGGCCTCATCTAGTGCGTTGGTGTGCAAAGACTGGGTATGGCCAAGAACTGCCGCCAAAGCTTCAATCGTTGTGCGTGCTACATTGTTGTAGGGGTCTTGAGCAGTCAGGCTATATCCCGAGGTTTGACTATGCGTACGCAAAGCCATGGATTTTGCATTTTTAGGATCAAAGTCCTTAATGATTCTGGCCCAGAGAACACGAGCTGCTCTCATTTTGGCTATTTCCGTGAAAAAATTCATTCCAATTCCCCAGAAAAATGAAAGCCGCGGAGCGAATGAATCGATATCAATTCCTGCTTCTATGCCCGTCCTCACATATTCCAATCCATCTGCCAATGTAAATGCCATTTCTAATTCGGCCGTGGCACCTGCTTCATGCATATGATACCCACTGATGCTAATGGAATTGAACTTCGGCATTTTCTCAGAGGTGAATTTGAAAATATCCGCGATGATTCTCATGGACTGACCGGGTGGATAGATGTAGGTATTTCTCACCATGAATTCCTTAAGAATATCATTCTGAATAGTCCCTGTTAGTGTTTCAGGTGAAACTCCCTGCTCCTCAGCAGCCACTATGTAGAACGCCATAATTGGTATTACCGCGCCATTCATTGTCATAGAAACAGACATCTTATCCAAAGGGATCTGATCGAAGAGGATTTTCATGTCCTCAACAGAATCGATGGCAACTCCGGCTTTTCCAACATCCCCCTTCACTCTTGGGTTGTCGCTATCGTACCCTCGATGGGTAGCAAGATCAAAAGCCACAGACAGACCTTTTTGACCAGCTGCTAAATTCCTTCTATAAAAAGCATTGGATTCTTCGGCTGTGCTAAATCCGGCATACTGTCGAATGGTCCAAGGTCTAGACGTATACATGGTAGCGTAAGGTCCCCTCAGGAATGGAGCGACGCCTGCTGAAAAACCTTCCTGCAAATAATTTCCTTCACTCATGATTACGCCCTTTCTGATACTTTTTGGATGATTTTATGGGTGAGAACTTCAATGTAATATGATCCGCCACATTGATCATTGTACTCCTCAATACCGCTTTCTTCTCTGATAAGATTGCCCACATTTCTACTTATTCGTGCATCGCCCGTAGCTGTTGTGAAATCAACGGAATGACTACCTCCAAGAATACTCGCCAGACCGCCGGTAGTGTTTAAGAACCATTGCTGTTCATAGGAAGTATGCAATGGTATTTGTGTATGAATATGAATTTCTCTGATGCCTTTTAGGTCCAGAAGATACCTAAGCGAGCGTACAGTAGCTATTTCTAAAAAGAAGTCCGTGTGAGCGAATCTGTAGATAAAGGTCTCATTAGTTATTTTGTCCAATGCCTCGGCAAGTTGGACTACAGGATTTTTTTCTTCTAGTAATTGAAGGCAATTGCCTGCAGGACTCAATTCAAAACCGGTAAGCTTATTTATTCCGCTTAGGCTGTGAGCAGAAATTACATTTACATCACAAATTTCATGGTTTATTCCTTCTAATATGATGTTGAGATCATCTGACATTGGATTGTCTAGAATAACTCCATCACAACCACCCATCAGCGCGTTCAAAGCATTTGAATTAGCGACCTTGGGGTCATCTGTCAAGACACGCTCGTAAAGCTTCCACTTGTGAGCAGGAAGGTTCCCAAAGAAGTTTTCCAAATACTTGAGGTCTGAAACATCTGAGTAATCGTAATATCCTTCTAGTTTCAATTTTCCGTCATTTTCCCATCTTAATTCATCATTTGGATTAGCTCCTTTGAGCTGTTTTTCCGCGTATTTAATCCATTCATCTTTGTTGATATGGGGGAATGTGCTGAGGTCTAAATTTTTCAAATTTTTATTTTGATGCAATGATTGTTTTACGAAATTAGACTAGAAATGCCATGTTAAGAAAAATTGTATTTTTCGAAGTTTTTTTCAGCGAAAAGTGGCTTAGATCAACCTATGAATCTTTTTGAAAAAATCAAGGGTAAAATCCATTTTTTTAAGAAAAAAAAATCAAACATATTTGATGCCCTTTCGAAAAAACGAGAGGTCACCTAAGCCGATATAAACCACTACTAACACTAAACTGAAATGCATGAACTAATTTGGAAAAACTGCCTTGACTTCATTAAAGAGCGCATTCCTCATCAAAGTTTCAGTACATGGTTTGATCCTATAACTCCCTTAAAGACAGAGGGTAACGTACTCACCATTCAAGTTCCTAGTCAGTTTTTCTATGAATGGTTAGAGGAACATTATGTTCACATTCTGAAAGAAGCAATTGCTAAGGAAATGGGCGAAGATGCTAGATTGGAATATTCTGTTGTGGTAAAAAATGAAGAAACGAAGAAATCTGGAGCCACTCCCTTGAAAATCAACAACCTAAGTGATAGAAATGGAAGTAATGGTAAGGGGTTAAATACTGCATTTATCGACGATTTGAAGAGTGAGAATAACCTGAATCCAACGTACACCTTTGAGAATTTTATTGAAGGAGATTGCAATAGGTTAGGACGCTCTGCAGGATATGCTGTTGCTAAAAAACCTGGCATCACGTCATTCAATCCATTAATGATTTATGGTGGTGTTGGACTTGGAAAGACGCATTTAGTTCAGGGGATAGGAAATCACATAAAAAACGAAGATCCATCTAAGAAGATTATTTATGTGGCTTCTGAAAAATTTACGAATCAGTTTATCGACTCTTTAAAAAACAATAATGTTCAAAGTTTCATTTCTTATTACAGAGGAGTAGATATTTTGATATTAGACGATGTTCAATTTCTGAGAGATAAGGAGAAGACGCAAGAGATTTTCTTTCACATTTTTAATCACTTACATCAGGCGGGTAAGCAGATAGTGATGACAAGTGACTGTGCCCCAAAAGATCTAAAAGGCCTTCAGGAACGATTGGTTTCTAGATTTAAGTGGGGACTTACTGCGGATTTGCAACAACCTGCTTTTGAAACTCGAATGGCAATCATTCAACGTAAAATTCAGGAAGATGGAATTTACATTCCTGAAGAAGTGATTGAATATATAGCCTACACGGTTGATACCAACATTCGAGAGTTGGAAGGTGTCATTGTATCGCTGATTGCTCATGCTTCATTAATGCGTGTGGAGGTAAATTTAGAGCTGGCAAAAAAAGTCCTTAAAAATATCGTTAAGGAAATAGATTCTGAAGTAGGCATCGACTACATACAAAAAACCGTTTCCGACTACTTCCATGTTGGTCAGGACGATTTAAAAGCGAAGACTCGGAAGAAAGAAATCGTTATTGCACGCCAGGTAGCCATGTATTTCTCAAAAGATTATACCAATCACTCATTAAAATCTATTGGATATCACTTCGGTGGTCGTGATCATAGCACCGTGATACATGCGCTTCAATCAGTGAATGATATGATTGATACGGATGCAAAATTCCGTTATTCGGTTGATGAGCTGAAGAAAAAATTGAAAATGCGAACCGCCTAACGCCTGAACGGATAATATACTTTTCTTCCCTTTTCATCGATTCCGATAACATCAAACCGTCCACGAATGTCCTCAAGAATTTTCTCTAGTTCTGCTGGTTTGTTTATTGCCTTGTTATTTATTTGAGTGATGATGAAGCCTTTAGGAATGCCCAGATTGGCAAAGAACCCGTTTGCCTTATAGTCAACCACTTTCACTCCGCTTTTGATTCCTAATAGATCGCGCTCTACTTTAGAAACACTTTCAAAGCTTGCATTTAAATCTTCTGCATAATAGATGTCTCGGGTAATGATATTTGTAGTGCCTTCGCGATTGGTCAATATTAACTCCCGATCCAGCATTTCATTATCCCGCTGAACTAAAATACTAAGTTTGTCACCAGGGTAACTCTTGGCGATAAGCTCCTCTAAAGTCGCTTTACTGCTTATTTGCTTGTCATTTACTTTTCGAAGTACATCACGTTTTTTTAGGCCAGCTTTGTCTGCAGCACTTCCTTCTTTGACCTCAGCTACAATAACGCCATCCAAATCCTCTACTCCAATTCTTTCTGCAAGCTCGCTGTCTATATCAATGAATTCAGCTCCGGTAAATCCTTTTTGCAATTCTCCATACTTCACCAAATCATTAAATACTTTCTTGACAATGTTTACTGGGATTGCAAAGCCGTAACCAGCATACGACCCTGTCCTAGATAGAATTGCCGTATTTATCCCAATGAGTTTGCCATCAGCATTGACGAGAGCACCGCCACTATTTCCTGGATTAATTGCAGCATCGGTTTGAATGAAGCTTTCGATTGGAAATTTGTCCCTTAGAATGTTAATATTTCTACCTTTTGCGCTTACAATACCAGCAGTGACCGTTGAGGTTAGATTGAAAGGATTACCAACGGCTAAAACCCACTCTCCAACCTTTACTTGCTCCGAGTCTCCTTTTTCTATAGCTGCAAGATCAGTCGAATTGATTTTAATGACAGCCAAATCTGAACTTGGATCCCTTCCAACAAGGTCGGCCTGATAGCTTCTCTTTCCTGCAATGACCGTTATTTCGTCCGCGTCTTTGATTACGTGATTGTTTGTGACTATGTAGCCATCGTCGGAAAAAACAACCCCAGATCCACTCCCTACTCTTTGAGAAGAACGTGGTTCAAAAAACCAGTCCATCCAGCCACCCGTACGATACTCCACTTCACTCAAAGTTTGAATAAAAACAACACTGCCCGTGCTCTTCCTCGAGGCTTCAACGAAGTTTTCATTGGGTATGATAGTTGAATAGGACACTTGACTGACCTGATTCTTTTGCTGGCTTGGAGCTACAAAGTTTTCTTCTTTGTCCGTATCATTTTGCTGAAATTCTCCTACTATCAGTGCACCAAAGATTCCAGATACCAAAGCCAATATTATTGTTTGAAGTTTGCCCATGTGCGTTGATTTTATTTATTAGAAAATAAACTGAATTTGCTCAAAAAGTATTCCATCCGATTGTTAAAAATTGCAAACTCTTACCTTTGCCGACTGTTCTTTTTAAAAAGAAGGTAGAACAACCTAAATGAAGAAACGAAATATAGCCATTCTTGGCTCCACAGGTTCCATTGGAACACAAGCACTAGATGTTATAAAGAGGCATCCAGATAGTTTTGAAGTAGAAGTCTTGACAGCACAAAACAGTGCTGAATTGTTGATTGCTCAGGCATTAGAATTTAAACCCAATAGTGTAGTCATTGCAAATGATTCACTTTATCAGCAGGTATTTGATGCATTGGATACGCATGATATAAAAGTATATGCCGGAGAGAGTGCGCTTGCTTCCATTGTTGAAATGGAATCGATTGACATGGTACTTACTGCTTTGGTTGGATACGCTGGGTTATTGCCAACGATAAGAGCGATAAATGCGGGTAAGACCATTGCGCTTGCAAATAAAGAGACACTTGTAGTAGCTGGAGAGCTGATAACGAAATTGGCGCAAGAAAAGGGAGTAAATATCCTGCCGGTTGATTCAGAGCACTCTGCCATATTCCAATGCATCGTTGGAGAATTCCACAATCCAATTGAAAAACTCATCCTCACGGCATCTGGGGGACCATTTAGGGGTAAAAATCAAAGTTTTTTAGAGTCAGTTACTAAAGAACAAGCGTTGAAACATCCCAATTGGGATATGGGAGCGAAAATCACCATTGATTCTGCAACTATGATGAATAAAGGACTTGAAGTTATTGAAGCTAAATGGCTCTTTGGTGTTTCATTGGATCAGATAGAAGTAGTGGTGCACCCACAATCAATTGTTCATTCATTGGTTCAATTTGAGGATGGATCAATGAAGGCGCAAATGGGCTTGCCGAATATGCGTGTGCCGATACAGTTTGCAATGACATATCCTGAACGTCTAAAAGCAGATTATCCAAGGTTTAACTTTCTGGATTATCCGTTGCTGACATTTGAGAAACCAGATGTAGAGACTTTCAGGAACCTTGGATTAGCTTTTAGAGTTGCAAAAGAGGGAGGCAATCAACCATGTATTCTCAACGCTGCGAACGAAATTGCAGTTCAAGCGTTTTTAGAAGATAAGGTGGGATTCCTTGAGATTTCAGATGTGATTGAAAATTGCCTGGAAAAGGTGAGCTATATTCGCAATCCTGAAATAGAAGATTTTATACAAACAGATAAAGAAACAAGAGCTAAAGCGCTCGAATTGATTAAATAGATGGAGACTTTAATAATGGTAGGGCAGTTGCTTTTAGGACTGTCAATTTTAGTAGGAGTACATGAATGGGGGCATCTGATTGCTGCCAAATCGTTTGGAATGCGAGTTGAAAAATTCTCTATTGGTTTCCCTCCTAAGATATGGGGGAAGAAGTTTGGCGAGACCGAATATTCCATCGGAGCGATTCCTTTGGGTGGCTTTGTTAAAATTTCAGGAATGATTGATGAATCGTTAGACACGAAATCACTAAGTGATGAGCCCGAGCCATGGGAGTTCAGAGCAAAACCAGCATGGCAAAGACTCATCGTAATGATGGGAGGTATTATTGTCAATGTGGTGACCGGTATCATTATTTTCATTGGCTTGGCTTTGGTAAACGGGGAGGCATATCTTCCAAAAGATGTACTCAATGAAAATGGGATTGTGGCTTACGATTTAGGTGAGCAGCTTGGATTCAAAACAGGAGATAAAATACTTGCAATCAATGGTCAGAATTATGAACGATTTTCAGATCTATTGAGCCCCAATCTTTTGTTAGGATCGGATAACTACTATACAGTTCTTAGAGATGGCGAAGAAGTAAGAGTGGAAATGCCGAATGATTTCATTGACAAACTTGCAGATAAAAACAAAAGGGTGAGCGTTATTGACCCTAGAATTCCATTTTCAGTACAGTCTGTTGTCCCCGGTTCGCTGGCGGCAGATGCGGGACTTCAATCCGGAGATGAAATTGTGTCTATCAATGGAGACGAAATAAAGTATTTTGATCAATTGAGTTCTACGCTGAGCAATCTGAAAGGAAAGGAAATTACACTTCAAGCAAAACGCGGTGAAGAAATAATAGACATGGCAACTTCTGTTGACACAGACGGTACCCTTGGTTTTGTCGCTCAATATCGATTGAATTATGTGAGTAGAGATTTTACTTTTGGTGAAGCTCTGGGAGAAGGTACTTATAATGCTTTTGCAGTGGTTTGGCTAAATATCAAGGGTTTTAAGAAAATGTTTGCAGGTGATGTAGATGTAAGAAAATCATTGTCGGGACCCATCAAAATTGCCACTTTCTTTGGCGGAACTTGGGATTGGAATAATTTCTGGCGCATAGTTGGACTTTTGTCTATGGTACTTGCTTTTATGAACTTTTTACCTATCCCTGCGCTGGATGGAGGTCATGTTGTATTCCTAACATGGGAAATTGTTACAGGAAGAAAGCCTTCGGATAAATTCCTTGAAAACTCTCAGAAAGTAGGAATGGTGATCCTTTTATCATTGATGGCTTTTGTTATTATCAATGATACAATTAGCCTTTTCTAAAAATCATTACCCGCTTCCTCCGATTCAATAGTCGGAGGAGCTTCTCGATAGATTTCAAACTCTACGCGGCGATTTAATTTTTTATCGGCATCAGTGACTTCATTTACAATGATGGGCTTGGTGTCCCCGTATCCTTTAGCTTCTACGCGTTCTTTGATGATACCCGCAAAAATCACAATGTAATCTCTGATGTTTTCAGCTCGTTCCTGGGATAGCTGCAGATTTTTAGCAGGGTCACCAACCGAATCGGTGTGACCAGAGATTCGGAGTTTGAAATCAATGTTATCATAAAGAAAATTGACCACCTTATTGAGATCAGCGTACATTTCAGTTTTCAATTCTGATTTACCTATGTCAAACTCAATAGACTCGAACTTCATTCTGGAAGCAATTGGTTGCGTTACTGTGTTTATTTCTAAAGGCCCATCTAAATAAAAGACTTCCTCAATTCGGAAGAAATCATCACCCTGAAGTATGAGTAGGTAGTTCCTTTCAGATATTAAATCAAACTCGAAAGAACCATCCTCTTTGAGGAATTTTGGAGCGACTTCATGACCTTTATCTAAATCGATTATTGACACAATTCCCTGAAAAGGGACACCGGTCAGGGAATCGGTGAGAGTGCCCGTAACAGATGTAGTTGCATCTGGTTGAGCTTCCATTGGCAGGGGAAATGAATAGATATCCTGCTTGTTTAAATCTCTTGTAGAAGATCTGGCATAAAAAAGCAACTCAGAATCGGAGTCTATTGTGAAGTAAAACTCGCTTCCTCTGCCATTTACAAGCGGACCTATATTTTGAGGTTCTGTCCAATAACCATCTTTATGATAGGCTTTGTAGATATCAAATTCGCCAAAATTGTATAACTGACCTTGTGAGCTAAAATACAAAACGTCAAAAACGGGATGATAGAATGGACTTACATCATTTTGTCGAGTATTGATTACTGGACCCAAGTTTTGAGCGGCAGACCATCGACCTCTATCGTCTCTTGTGGTATAGTAAATGTCGGATAGACCAAATCCACCGAGTCGATCAGATGCAAAATACAAAGTATCGCCCGCGTGTGATAGTGCAGGGTGCGAGTCCCAAGCCAGGCTATTGATGCTTACTCCAAGGTTTTCCGGTCTGGACCATGTACTGTCCGCTTGCAATTTGGCAATGAATAAGTCGCAATCTCCATACGAATCTGGTGAATCACATCTCGAAAAAACTAGCGTTTTCCCATCTCCACTTAAGCAAGGTGAACCTTCGTTGTAATGTGAATTAAGGTTTTTGATCGGTTTCGCTTTAGACCATGTTCCATACGGATCCTTATGGCTAAAGAATAGATCTTCGTCTTCCCTAAACCTTATGGTCTCATCTACCTTTTTTCGCTTGGAAGTAAATATGAGAATATTGTTATGAATATTCAGTGATGGACCATAGTCTGCGCTTGAGCTATTCACTAGCATCCCCATATTCAATAGTACCCCACGAGGAGGTTGCAGTGTGTCAATCAGTTTTCGGTGCTCTACCAGTTCATAATAGTAGTCTATCGGTACAAATTGTTCTGCTGCTTGTCTGTTGAGGGAGTCATAGTACAATTCAATTTCTTTGATGTCGATCCCCTGATAATGATGTCTTAAGACCATGCGGTACAATATCTTGGCTTCTTCCTGATCTCCAAAGAGCTCAGTCATTTTAGCTAGCTTCCAAATGAGTCTAGTGTCCTTATAAAAGTTTCGAATACCAAAACGTCCGACATAATCCTTCAGGGCATTATATAGTTCGTCCCATTTTTCTGATTGATCCAGTTTAATGATTTGCTCAAGCTTTTGCTTGCTAAAGTATTCTGGATACTTATTGATTCCTTTGAATTCGTATGCATTGAATACAACATCTTTCGGAATAGAATCGGGGACTATTTGCACTTCTTTTCTACCCTTTTGTGCAGATGCACAAAATGTGATAAGAACTAAGAAAAATCCAATATGACAATGGAAATTACGGCACATGCTGTCGATTCGTCAGTAAAAATTAAAATTAATTTAAAGTTAGCACTATTTGTTATGTACTTCCACTTTGGCACAACGATTGACTATTATGTACCTTTCCCAATTTCAAGGGGATGCGTACAATTAATCTGACACATTGGCATTTTATGAGTGAAGCTAATTTGAAATCATATTTTATACCAGAATTTATAGACGAGGACTCTGAAGAGTTAATCCAAATCATCTCTCCAGAGGACAATCAAATGGCAGAATCGGATCTTCCTGAAGATCTTCCCATTCTTCCAATAAGAAATACAGTGCTCTTTCCAGGAGTTGTCTTGCCGATCACTGTAGGTAGAACCAAGTCTATTCGGCTGGTTAAGAAAGCCTATAGAGGAGATCGAATTATAGGTGTAGTAGCTCAGAAAAATGTGAAAACTGAGGAGCCTCAGTTCGAGGACATGTTCAAGATTGGAACCATTGCGAAGATTTTGAAAATGATCGTATTGCCTGACGGTAATACGACGATAATCATTCAGGGGCAAAACAGGTTCCAGATTTCCGAGCATGTGCAGGAAGAACCACACCATATTGTCAAGTATAAAACGGTTCCTGACTTAAAAAACACCCTTCCCAAGAAAGAACAAAAAGCAATTATTCAATCCTTAAAGGATACAGCAACCAAAATCATGGGACTCAGCCCTGAAATCCCCAAGGAAGCAAGAGTTGCTGTTGATAATATTGATAATTTCAATTTTCTCACTCACTTCTTATCCTCTAATGTAAACGCTGAAGTCAATGACAAGCAGTCTTTGCTTGAGATGGATGATCCTAAAATCCGATCAGAGAAGTTACTTCAATTTATGCTCAAAGACTTGCAGATGTTAGAGCTAAAGCAGGAGATACAGGACAAAGTTCATACAGATATTGATCAGCAGCAACGGGATTATTTTCTACGTCAGCAGATTAGAATATTGCAAGATGAACTTGGACAAGATGGTCCAGATCAAGAAGTGGAGGCTTTGCGTAAGCGTGGGGATAAAAAAGAATGGCCATTAGAAGTGATGGAACATTTCAATAAAGAGCTTGACAAAATCTTAAGGATGAATCCTGCAGCTGCAGAATTTCCTGTGGCAATGAGCTATGCAGAGCTTTTAATTGATTTGCCGTGGAATGAAGTCAGTGAAGATAATTTTGATTTAAATAATGCGCGAAAAGTCTTAGATCGTGATCATTTTGGATTGGAAAAGGTAAAAGAGAGAATCATTGAGTATCTGGCCGTAAGGAAGCTTAAGAAAGACCTCAAAGGCCCTATTCTGTGCCTGTATGGTCCTCCTGGAGTAGGAAAAACTTCACTCGGAAAGTCGATTGCTGATTCGCTCAATAGAAAGTATGTAAGAATGTCTCTAGGCGGAGTCCATGATGAAGCAGAAATCAGGGGGCATCGTAAGACATACATCGGTGCAATGCCAGGCAAGATTATCCAGAATCTAAATCGAGCCAAATCGTCGAACCCTGTTTTTATTCTGGACGAGATAGATAAGGTCAGCTCAGATTTTAGAGGAGACCCTTCGTCTGCTTTGCTTGAAGTATTAGACCCGGAGCAGAATTCCACTTTTAAGGACAATTACCTGGAAGTTGATTATGACCTTTCCAAGGTGTTGTTCATTGCTACCGCGAACTCATTGGACACCATACAACCAGCACTTAGAGATCGTATGGAGATTATTGATGTAAGCGGCTACACCCTTGAGGAGAAGGTTGAAATAGCCAAAAAGCATTTGATCCCCAAGCAGAGAAAAGAACATGGGCTGAAGACTTCTGATATTGTTTTTGACAAATCTGCAATAGTGAAACTTGTCAATGACTACACAAGGGAGTCTGGCGTAAGAAGTTTGGAACGAAAAGTCGCTGCGGTTATTCGATCCATTGCTAAGTCTGTAGCAATGGAGGAAGCCTATGAAGCAAAGGTTACTGATCAGCGCGTTAGAGAGATTCTTGGCCCTGAAATTTTTGACAAGGACAACTACGAGGACAACTCAGTTCCTGGAGTTGTAACCGGACTTGCCTGGACACCTTCTGGCGGAGATATTTTGTTTATAGAGTCTTCATTGAGTAGAGGTAAGGGGAAACTGACGCTTTCTGGCCAGTTGGGCGATGTGATGAAAGAATCGGCTGTTGCAGCTCTGTCCTATCTTCGCTCTCATTCTGAGTTGCTGGAGATAGATCATAGAGTGTTTGATAGCTACGACCTTCACGTCCACGTTCCCGCTGGAGCGATTCCTAAAGATGGACCGTCTGCAGGAATAACTATGCTCACTTCACTGGCCTCTGTTTTTACCCAACGTAAGGTGAAGAAACAGTTGGCGATGACTGGTGAGATAACACTCCGAGGAAAAGTGCTGCCAGTAGGCGGAATTAAGGAGAAAATTCTTGCGGCACGAAGAGCAGGAATCAAAGAAATAATGATGTGCAAAAGGAATGAAAAGGACCTTGAGGAGATTAATCCGAAGTATTTAAAGGGTTTAAAAATTCATTTTGTAGAATATGTACCTGAGGTATTGGAAATAGCGTTAACAAAGCAAAAAGCTAGTAATCCGATAGAATTTATCCTTCCAGAAGAAAAGAAAGATTGAGAATTCCATTCTTTATAGCATGTTTTATTCCCCTGTTTGGGTGGGCACAGATTGGTGGGCAGTTGAGCTTTCAATCCCTCAACCTTACCAGCAATCCGAGAGCTGCAGCTTTAGGAGGTACAAGTATTTCTTTAGCTGATGGAGATATTTCTCAATTTTTTGAGAATCCAGCCATACTTGATTCTGTTGGAGAGAAGAATATTTTTGTTCAAATCAATCCTTACTTTGCTGATGTGTTTGTCTATTCCGGGGCATATGCTTTCAATATTGGTTCAATAGGCACATTCGCTGCAGGACTGAACTATGTAAACTATGGAGCGTTTGAAATGACAGATGAGACCGGTAATCATTTGGGTACATTTCCAGCACAGGACTATACCTTCCAATTGGGGAAAGCACATAGCGTTGGCCCGTTCACGCTGGGCGCAAATGTTAAACTTTCACATTCCTCCATTGAGAGCTATGGAGCTACAGCATTGTTGCTGGATATAGGAGGGATATTTCGCGTGAATAAAAATTGGACCGTGGCGATGGTTTTTGAAAATATGGGGACTCAGATATCTGGATATACTAATTTTTCTTCCTCTCAAGTGCCATTTGATGTGAAAATAGGCACTACTTTCAAGCCAGAGTATATGCCAATTAGATTTACAATTACAACCACGAATCTGGTAAATGAAAATGCCATATCGCTGGACGATTCTGGTGGACGATCTAGCAGAGATTTAGATAAAGTATGGAAGCGTGTAAATCTTGGCGCGGAAGTATTATTAAGTGACCATTTTCAGCTATTGGTTGGATATAGTCATAAAAGAAAGCAAGAATTAAGATTGAATGAAATTGGAGGTGGGGCCGGATTTTCATTTGGCATGATGGTGAAAGTAAAAAGAATCGAGTTGCGATTTTCAAGAGCCACCTATCATGCTGCAGGCGGAAGTAGTTTTATAAGCCTGCGCACGGATATAAATGATTTTAAGAAAATTTTATGAGAGAAATAAAGAATGATTTAACGCCAAGACAAATAGTCACGGAGTTAGACAAGTACATAATTGGGCAAAAAGACGCGAAGAGGAACGTAGCTATTGCATTGAGAAATCGATGGCGCAGAATGAATGTAAAGGAGGAAATTCAAGGAGAGATTGTGCCAAACAATATCCTACTCATTGGATCTACGGGAGTGGGTAAGACAGAGATTGCTAGAAGGTTAGCGAAAATTGCCGATGCGCCATTTACCAAAGTAGAAGCCTCAAAATTTACCGAGGTAGGCTATGTGGGAAGAGATGTAGAAAGCATGGTTAGAGACTTGGTAGAACAAGCCGTAAACATGGTGAAAATTGCCAAAAAAGAGGAGGTGAAAGAAAAAGCCGCTGAGGTGGTAGAAGGAATAATTCTGGATGCGTTGATTCCCCCGCTTAAAGGCACGCCAAATGCTTATGCCACCAAAATAGGTAGTGATGAACCTGAAAATGAAGTCGAGCTAAATGAGCAAACTCGAGCAAGATTTCGCGAGAAGATAAGAAATGGCGAACTGGATGATCGGAAGATTGAAATTGATGTAACATCTAATCCCTCAGGAAATGTTGGCATGGTCGGGGGAGGCATGGATGAAGCATCCATGATTAATATCCAGGAGATGATTGGCAATATGATGCCAAAGAAGAAAAAGAAGCGAAAAGTGACAATTTCTGAAGCACGTAAAATTCTCTTAGAAGAGGAAGCTGCTAAGATGATAGACATGGATGAGGTGAAAGATGAGGCTATTTTCAAGGCTGAAAATACCGGAATCATTTTCATTGATGAAGTAGATAAGATAGCCAAAGGAGGAGATAATGGAAAAGGTCCAGATGTAAGCAGAGAAGGGGTTCAGCGCGATTTATTACCCATTGTTGAGGGTAGTGCTGTAAACACCAAGTATGGGATTATCAATACTGATCATATCTTATTTGTGGCAGCAGGTGCTTTCCATTTTAGCAAGCCTTCTGATTTGATACCAGAGCTACAGGGACGTTTTCCGATCCGAGTAGAGCTGGAAAATTTAACAAAAGAAGATTTCTTAAGAATACTTACAGAACCAAAGAATGCGCTCACAAAGCAATATGAAGCTTTAGTGGCTGCCGAAGAGGTGAAGCTATCCTTCCAGGATGAAGCTCTCGAATCACTTGCAGAAATGGCCTTTCAAATAAATGAGGAGGTTGAAAACATTGGAGCAAGAAGACTTCATACGGTTATGAGCAAGCTCCTAAACGAAATCTTATTTGATATTCCGGATACGATAGGGCCAAACGCACAAATCTTAATTGACAAAGAGATGGTTCAGGAGAAACTGGCTGGATTGGTGAAGGATAAAGACCTAAGCAGATACATACTTTAGTCAGTAATTTTTTGCTTCAAAACAATTGAATTGTTATCAGGATCCTTTACGCCAATTTGTTTAAAGGATCCTTCTAATTGAGGTTCTCCCATGACCTCACCTCCATTTATTGGTACATCAGCTAGCGCAATTCCCAAGTCTTCTACCTCAAAATTTAGCTGATGCCTGTTTTGTTTTGCGGTATTTTGAGCAATGGACGCTGGACAGAACAGCACTTCCAGATGATCGATATGAGTTTTGTAAAGCTTGCTGCCGTACATCTCCATTTCTTCAAAATTCAGTTTAAAAACCTGCTGATAGAAGTTGACCATTTTCGGCATATCCGATATGGCGATAGTCATTCCTGTAATTTTGATTGTGCTCATTTTTAATAGTTTGAAAATCAGAAAAACCTAAAGGTCATAAAACTCAAGATAGAGCCATTAAATAAAGGTACTAAATCTCCTTTGGGAAATAGAAAAAGGCGAGCATCCCCGTATTAAATGCTACATCTTTCCAGTATTTAACATCAAAATTTATTCCTACCATCCCACAGGTTGGGATGTTGTCGAATTGAAGATTTGCAAGAGCATTTGCGGCACTTGTAAAGCCGGGATTGTGACCGAAGAGAGCCATTCTGTCGCAATTTGGTGCATGCTTAATAACACTTAAAATTTCAGCTGCTCCGGCATGATACAGGTTTTTATCTAATCTGATTTGTCCTTCATCAATTCCCATGAGATCACAGACATGTAGGGCGGTATAGAAAGCTCGGCTGGCTGTGCTTGAGATCAGAACTTCGGGCTTTGGCTGATGTTCTGAAAGATACTTCCCCATTTTCACTACATCTTTTCTGCCTCGCTTACCTAAAGGTCTATCATGATCATTTAAGTCAAATGCCCAAGAGGATTTAGCGTGACGTATGAGGTACAGTGTTTTCATTTAATCAGGTAAATAGAAGTCAAAATTCAGATCGTTCATACACTGGAAATGTCCTTTTGGACAATTTTCATATCCATCTATGGAACAAGGACGACAGCTCAATTTATTGTTTTCAAAAACAGTAAACTGCGTACGATAGGGATATGTTCCGAAAAGTGGAGAGGAACTTCCCCAAATGGTGTAAATGCGCTTTTTAAAAGCTGCTGCTACATGCATCATCTGATTATCATAGGTAAATACCCAATTTGCTTGCTTTATTATCGAGGCGGATTGATTAAAATTGAACTTACCACACGCACTGAAAATGACCGTTTTTTTGTTCAACTTTTCTATTTCCTGTTCTTCCTCCTTTGATCCGGGCTGAAAAAATAACTCAACTTCGTCAGCAACAGCAACATCCTGTGAGTCTCCAATCAATATAATAGGCTTATTAATCCGATCGCAAAGCTCGATGAGGCGATTGACTGGTAATTTTTTTGTGTAATAAGAACCCTCAATTGCAATTGCAACATACCCATTTTGATGCGAATCGGGAAGCCAGTCATTTTCCACAAAATCCTTCTCTGGCAAAAAAAAGTCTATTCCTAAGTTATCACCTTTGATGCCAAGAGGTTTCAATAGATCTACGTACTGATCCACTTTATGCTTTGTTGGAAGGAGATTCAACTTTGTTTTTGAATAGAGCCAGCGTTTAAAGCGTCTATTATTAAAAACAAGTGTCTTTTTAGAAACACCCAACCTCAAAATGACTGAATATGAACTATTCCGAAGATCAACCGTGTAATCAAAGTGCTCTTTTTTTAAATCTTTTCTTAGCTGAAATGGAGATTGTGTGGATAGGTAGACTTTATCTAAATAGGGATTTAGTTGGAAGGGATTCCTGTTTTTTTCATGAATCACTAAATGGGTTTCCGCACCAAGTTCAGTTTTTAAAACTCTAAGCAAGGGGCTAACCAATAATGATTCTTGACTTGATACTGAGTTAATAATTAGTATCTTCATATAGGTAAAAAGGACTCCAGCGTAATTTGTTTGAAACTAATACGATTCAATTAAAAATTGACGCTGGGTACTTTAATTTAATTTAGCGATGAACTACTGGTTAATAAAAAGCGAGCCGAATACGTATTCATGGGATGACCTAGTGAAATTAGGTAGAGATCATTGGGATGGTGTAAGAAATTTCAAGGCACGAAACAATATCAAGCAAATGAAGGTTGGTGATTTATGTCTTTTCTACCACAGTGTAAACGAGAAATCTGTGGTGGGGATTGCTGAAGTGGTGAAGGAGTATTACAAAGACCCGACAACCGAGGATCACAGATGGTATGTAATGGACGTAGTTCCGGTCAGGAAGCTCAAAAGACCTGTAACATTGGCTGAAGTAAAATCAGACGATCGTTTAAGTGAAATGCAACTTGTTAAATACGCAAGATTATCTGTTCAAGGCGTGAAGAAGGAAGAATTTGATATTATTTTAGAATTAAGTGAGCGATAGGGATATCGTAGCTTTAATTGTTTTTTAGTTATGAGAAAAATTTTGATTGTTCTGATTTTGTTACCACTTTTTACTTTTTCGCAGCGTAAGAAGAACAGAGACACAAGCGCGGTAATCTTACAGCCAAATCGCATAGAGTTCGAAAAAAGAAGTGATGACTCAGAATATTTTGTAGTTCCAGGTGAAACGGATGGAATTCTGGTTGTTGAAGAGACAGGAGAAAGTGCAGGTGGGAAGGGTCTTATCTGGAAGCTGCATCTGGTAGATACCGCACTGCAAGTAGTTTGGGCTCAAAATCTGGTTCTTCCACCAGGTGGCTCCATTCTGGGGTATGAATATTTTGATGGAAGGTTTTATCTCTTATTTAGTAAGAGTAGGTTTAGAACCGAGGATTTGATTGTCTATCAATTTGTAGCCAGCACTTTAGAATACACAGCTTACGAGATAACAACAGTCTTTCCAATTGCGATTTCGCATTTCGAATCAGTAGGAGAAACATTGCTTATTGCAGGTTATGCGAATTTTAGGCCTGTGGTGATCACCTATAATATTAATGATCGTATCCCTCGGGTAGTTCCGGGATTTTATGATAACAAAAATGACATCCTCGATTTGGTAGTCGATGAAGAAGCCAAACTCTTCACCGTAATACTTGCCGAAAAAATGAGGAATAAGAAATTTACCGTTCGGGTAAGGACATTTACAGACAAGGCAGAAATAATACAAGATAACCTCATCAATCCAGGGGAGAGGAAAAGTCTGCTAGATGCTGCAAGTACAACTTTTGCCGGAGGTCTCCAATACCTGGCCGGAACCCACTCAAAAAAGTCTGATCAGTATAGTCAAGGATTCTATTTGAGCAAGTTTATCAACGGTCAACAGCAGTTTAATAAATATTACCCCTTTGCAGATTTGAATAATTTTTTCGGACATCTTAGGCCAAAGAGAGAAGAGAGGATAATGAATAAAATCGAAAAAAAGAGATCCAAAGGCAAGATCAAAAAATTTAACTACCGACTGCTGGTTCATAAAATCCTTGAGCGAGACGGAGAGTACATTATGATCGCTGAGGCATATTATCCTCGATACAACTACTCGGCATCAAGCAATAACTTCAACTCTCCATACACTGGATATGGGTATACTCCACGTGCTGGCAGGAATCCGTATTTTTTGGGTTATAAGTACACACATGCAGTAGTTTTAGGATTCGATCAAAATTGTAACATCCTGTGGGATCAAACTTTTAAGATTGAGGATATTCAAAGCTACTCCTTGGATGAAAATGTTGTTGTAAGCGCGTCAGGCGACCGAGTAATATTGATGTATCTAGAAGAAAATGAGATTAGATCTAAAGTGGTCAAAGGCAATGAAATAATAGAAGGTAGAACTTTTAATCCGGTACGTCTATCATTTGAGACGGATAAACTCAAAAACAAAGACCCTAATGTTGAAGGGTTAAAAAGATGGTATGATGAGACACTCTATGCGTATGGAGAACAATCGATAAAGCGTACGACCGAATCGGGAATTCGAGCGAGTAGAAAAGTTTTTTACATCAATAAAATTCAATACGATCTGGATAGGCGGGCAAATTAATTGTTAAACATTACTTTTGTGGGAATAACTACTCATGCAAAAGCGACTGCTTTTCGATAGCCCACTACTCAAGGTCACAATCAGCAGGTTGTGTCAGCAACTCATTGAAGTTCATGAAGATTTTTCTCAATCGGTAATCATTGGATTGCAACCAAGAGGTATACATCTGGCTGAGCGCGTACGAGATGAGCTCCAGAGCCTTATTGAAGATGAAATACATCTGGGGTACCTCGATACAACTTTTCATAGAGATGATTTTAGAAGAAGAGATGAGCCCATCACTCCAAGCCAAACTAAAATTCCGTTTTTAATTGAAAATAAGAATGTCATTCTAATAGATGATGTCTTGTTTACAGGGCGAACCGTTAGATCCGCCCTAGACGCCATGAGCACTTTTGGAAGACCTGCGAAAGTAGAGTTACTGGTACTCATCGATAGATTGTACAGTAGAGACATTCCGGTCGAGGCAAACTATGTAGGGAGAAAGGTGAATACAATTCAATCACAAAAAGTTTTAGTTGAACTAGATGAAAAACAAAAAGAAGATCATATTTGGTTAATCACGAAAGAAGAATGAGTCAACTCAAAACCAAACATCTTTTAGGGATAAAAAACCTCGATCGAGAGGATATTGAACTTATTTTTCAAACAGCAGCCAACTTCAAAGAAGTAATCAATAGACCCATTAAGAAAGTACCATCACTTAGAGATGTGACGGTTGCCAATATATTCTTTGAGAATTCTACACGTACAAAGTTATCTTTTGAACTAGCGGAGAAAAGATTATCCGCTGACGTAATCAATTTTTCCGCTTCTGGCAGTTCTGTAAAAAAAGGGGAAACCCTGCTTGATACGGTAAACAACATCTTAGCTATGAAGGTAGATATGGTGGTCATGCGGCATTCTAGCCCCGGAGCGCCTCACTTTCTGGCAAAACATATTGATGCAAACATTGTGAATGCAGGAGATGGTACACATGAGCATCCCACTCAAGCCCTCCTGGATACCTTTTCCATTCAGCAAAAGTGTGGACAAGTGGAAGGAAAGAAAGTAGTAATTATCGGTGATATCCTCCATTCAAGAGTCGCACTCTCAAACATTTTCGCTTTGCAAACCTTAGGAGCTGAGGTAATGGTATGTGGGCCTGCTACCTTACTTCCTAAACATATCGGAGAGCTCGGTGTAAAAGTGGAAACTGATATCCGAAAAGCACTTGAATGGTGTGATGTAGCTAACATTCTTCGAATTCAATTGGAGAGGCAGCAAATGAAATACTTTCCTTCATTAAGGGAATATTCAAAGTATTTTGGTGTCAATAAGCAACTACTTGATTCGCTTAAAAAGGAAATTACCATAATGCATCCAGGGCCAATCAATCGAGGCGTGGAAATCACAAGTGACGTTGCAGATTCTGATCATTCCATTATCCTTCAACAAGTTGAGAATGGAGTAGCCGTTAGAATGGCCGTGCTATATCTTTTAGCAGGTGTAGCGTAAACTATCTGCCAGTATAGT
Organism: Ekhidna sp.; assembly: GCF_039940915.1. Taxonomy (GTDB): domain Bacteria; phylum Bacteroidota; class Bacteroidia; order Cytophagales; family Cyclobacteriaceae; genus Ekhidna. The sequence continues at coordinate 1,577,059 of NZ_JBDVFO010000002.1, read as the reverse complement.
TAAACGGAGTAATAGACTTCAACTCGTTTTTAATTTCTTCTGATACATTTAACCCATCAATGAATGCCTGGATAGAAGCTTCTGTGATGGCCTCATTGGTCCTTGTAAGCGCCTTTAATGCTTCATAAGGCTTTGGGTACCCCTCACGTCTCAAAATGGTCTGAATAGCTTCAGCAACCACAGCCCAATTGTCATCAAGGTCGGCATGAATCACAGCTTCATTGGCGTTGATCTTTGACAGCCCTTTTTCAAGTGAAAGAAGTGAAATGAAGGTATGAGCGATTGGTACGCCAATGTTTCGTAAAACTGTAGAGTCAGTAAGATCTCTTTGAAGCCGAGAGATTGGAAGTTTAGCACTCAAGTGCTCAAAAAGGGCATTTGCTATGCCCAGATTTCCTTCTGCGTTTTCAAAATCAATCGGATTTACCTTATGAGGCATGGCTGATGAACCCACTTCATTTTTAGAGATTGTCTGCGTGAAGTAATTCATTGATATGTATTGCCATACGTCTCGGCTAAAGTCAATCAGAATTGTGTTGATCCTTTTCATTGAATCAAAAAGAGCCGCTATATGATCATAGTGTTCTATCTGGGTGGTGGGATGACTTCTCACAAGTCCAAGTTTTTCAGAAACAAAACTATTTCCAAATGCATGCCAATCCAGACTTGGGTAAGCAACATTGTGAGCATTGAAGTTTCCGGTTGCACCACCAAACTTGGCGGCAAAAGGAATTTGCTTGAGCAGCAGGAGTTGTTCTTTTAGTCTTTGCACAAAAACCATTATTTCCTTGCCGAGTCGAGTAGGAGAGGCGGGCTGTCCGTGAGTTTTCGCAAGCATTGGGATATCCTTCCATGTATGAGACTTTGTTTCCAATACATCAATCATCTCTTCTAATTTTGGAAGAAATGATTCTACCAAGGCGTCTTTGAGCGATAAAGGAATGGAAGTATTGTTGATGTCTTGAGATGTCAACCCGAAATGGATAAACTCTTTAAACTCCTGAAGTCCAAGAGTATCAAACTTTTCTTTGAGGAAGTATTCAACAGCTTTTACGTCATGATTAGTTGTTTTTTCTATTTCTTTAATCGCCTCCGCATCTTCCAGAGAAAAAGACTCATAAATATTCTTTAGGCTTTCATTGTGGGCATAATCATATGCTTGGAGCTGCGGGATGCCACTCTCGTGAAGGGCGATGAAGTAGAGCACCTCAACCTTTACTCGATACTGGATGAGTGCTTTTTCTGAAAAATAATCAGCAAGTTGAGATACCTTGGATCTGTATCTTCCGTCAATTGGCGAGATGCCTTCAAGTGGATTTAAATTCATGTATATAGTGTTTGTTTTCATCGGCACACATGGAATTCACATTATCAACATTTACCAAAATTGGTGCTTTGAGAATTATGCTCATTTCATGAAATTATATTCGATAAAAAGGAACACAAAAGTACCTCATCATGTTTACTTGCTTGACCTCATCAGTAGAATTATCTTTGCGCCCTTAAAATTGAAACTATGGCATTCTCATTATTCAAAAAGAACAAAAACAAGAAAGACGATCGGTATCAAATTCTGACTATCAAAGAAGTTGTAGATGTGGCCAAAGACGCGGTTAACCTCGTTTTTGAAAAACCTGAATCTTTCGATTATCAGCCAGGTCAATTTATTACGATCATCAAGGAAGTAAACGGAAAGAAAATACGCAGAGCCTATTCTTTATGTACCACTCCTTTTGAAGATGAAAATCCGGCAGTAACCATTAAAAGAGTAGAAGGAGGAGCAATGTCCAACGAGCTCAATGACCATGCAAAAGCAGGGGATCGGTTGGAAATTATGGAGCCGATGGGGATGTTTACAACAGAGTATGTGTCTTCAAACAAGCGCAATACAGTGTTTTTTGGTGGTGGAAGTGGAATCACTCCTTTGATGTCTATCATCAGGTCAATTCTTTTGAAAGAGCCAGATAGTATGGCAACCCTGGTGTATGGAAACAGAACAGAAGAGTTTGTCATCTTCAAAGAGCTAATATCCACTTTAGAAGATAAATACAGCGGCAGGTTTAAGGCTATTCATATCTTGGAAGAAGGGGATGCAGATTACAGTGGAAGGCCTACTCCTCAAATGATAGGAGAGATATGCAAAGCCATTTCTGCGGATTCAAATTCGGAATTTTATATATGCGGCCCTCAGCCTATGATGGATGTGGTTGCCAAAGGCCTTGAGGAATTCGGTATCGATGAGGAGGCAGTAAGAATGGAAAGCTTCGAAGCAGGAAAGACCTCACCGTCTGAAATAATTGATAAAGAGACTAGCTCAGAAAGTGAGGTTACAATTTTGCTGGATGGAGAAGAATATGCCATTACCGTAAAGAAAAATGAGTCTATTCTAGACACCGCACTTAATAATGACCTGGATATGCCATACTCATGCCAGAGTGGACTTTGTACTGCTTGTCGCGGCAAATGTGTCGAAGGAAAGATCAGTATTGATGAAGCTGAAGGTCTATCCCAGGATGAATTGGATGAAGGTTATGTGCTCACATGTATTGGAAAACCATTAACAGATCGCGTGAGAGTTGAAATGGGATAGTCTATGCTCTCAGGAAGATTAAATTAAACGAGGTGCCGCTACCTGGTGTGCTATTGCAGGTAATCTTCCCGCCCATAGCCTCAACAAATTTGTAGGCTATTGATAAACCAAGGCCAGTAGATTTTTCTTGCTCTGTAGGCTTCGAACTTAAGGTGGTGTAAGCTTGAAATAAATTTTTTTGTTCCTCTTGACTTATGCCCGGACCTTGGTCTTTTACAACTATTTCATGATGATTATTAGCGGATAAAAGCGAAACTTCGATGTTTTTTCCCCTTTCAGAAAATTTGATTGCATTAGAAAGTAGGTTGTCGATGACTTGAACTAGGTAATCTGGATCAACTTCTGAGAAGCACTCTTTTGACTTATCTATCTTATCAATAATTTGAATTTCTTTCTGCGATGCAATGATGTCAAAGTTGTGGATAGATTCATATGTCAAAGAAGACAGATTGGTTTTTTCCAACTTTAGATTAACCTTCATATTCTCAATTGCACTAATGTCTAGCACCCGGTCAATCATACTTCGCATCCTTTCGGAGGATGCTTCAAGCAGCTCTACATATTTTTTAAGATTTGCGTCAGAAAGCTTTTTAGTGACATCTTGAAATAAGGGCATCAATCCAATAATCATATTGAGTGGATTGCGGAGATCATGAGCAACGATGCCCATGAGTTTATTTTTCTCATCATTCAACCATTTCAGCTTCTTGTTTTGCTTCTGAATAAAGAAATAGGATCTGGCAAGTGTTATTGCTAAAAGGATAAAGAGAAAGAGCGCCAGCAGGACTAGGCGATTTTCAAAAGATTTCGCCTCAATTTCATTTGTTAATTTTTTCTCAGCCTCAAGTCGTTCCTGCTCCATTTTAGCTATTTGTTTTCGGAATTCATATTCAGCGGCCAATTGAGTAGCTTTTTCTACCTGACTTTCCTGATGAATGGAGTCGGTTAATGTTTGATATTCTTCTAAGTACCTCATGGCCATATTCGTATTGCCATAATCTTTGTGAAAATGATAATAAGCATTTAGCGCTTCTTTAGTTTCTATTCTAAAGCTTGAGGCTCTACTTATTTTTAGGGCTTTTTCAAATGCTATGTTGGCCATTTTCGGTTTGCCTTGCTTAGCGTATAGCTTTCCAAGATCTGTTTGCACGGAAGCTATAACAGCTGCATCTTCACAAGTTGTGGAAACTTTCAGCGCTTTTTTCAAATAGATTTCGGCTGAATCGAGTTTATTTAAACCAATGTAGATGGCGCCCATTCCTTCCAATGGATAGCTCTCGAAACATGGATAATCGTATGAAAGATCGATGGCAAGGGACTTTTTAAGGAGATTTATTGATTTGAGGGTATCCCCATTCTTTAAATGGATGTAGGATAGGTTATTGAGAAGCGTAGCCTCGTTGGTCTGCATATCATGTATTCGAGCTTTTTCAAGGGCATCACTGTAATACTCCAAGGCCATCTCAGAATTATTCATGTTATCATAAATGACTCCTAAGTTGTTGTTTATTAAAATTTCTCCATCAATATCTTCAGATAGAATGGCAAGTTCACGTGCCTGGAGATAGCTGTCCAAAGCCTCTGAAAAAAGACCTTTTTGATCATATATAATGCCCATTTGATTTAGTGCCTGGCTTACCTCTTTTTTCAGGCCTCCTTCTTCATATGCTGCTTTCGCCTTCATCGCCCAACGTAATGCGTCCACATTCTTACCCCTGATGTTGAAAATATTGGCTAAAGCATAGGCTGCATCTCCATATTCAGGGTGAACTTTGTGCTCGGAACCAATCTCGAAGGTTTTTTTGTAGACGGAAATGGCGGAATCAAGCTGATTTTCAATTTCGTAAGTAACGCCAATGATGTAATAAGCATTAACGGCATGACTCATCAATTCATTTTGGAGGTATAACTCAGCGCCTGATTCCATTAAGTGGATACTGGAATCCATATCAATATTTGAGTAGAATAAACCTAAAACTACTCTAGATCGACCCTTGTGTTTGATTGATTTTGTTTGCCTACCTAATGTGTAAGCCTCACCCGCATATTTCAATTGGTTTTGTTCATCCGCTGATTCATAGGCCAGATCAATCAGAATGCTGATTTTTAAAGTGTCAGATTCTGCCTCAAGAAGTGCATTTTTTAAGCTATCTACTCTTGTAGTTTGAGATGTTGCTGAAGAAATGGCGAAGAAGAGCAATAACGGAAATAAGAGTGGTTTATTTAGCATAATGCGGTGAAGCAAGTATTTCAAATATAATCTTTTGATTACCTCTAAGGAAATAACCGTCCAACACTTTTTGGTTTTGTTGGATGTATTTAATCGATTTAATTTGGCGGTATAACTAATAATCAATGAGAACCTTCATAACAATTACCTTCCTATTGCCAATTATTCTTTTCGCGCAACTCAAAAGCCCCGCAGAATTTTTGGGTTATGAGCTAGGAGATAAATTTTCAAGACATCATCAAGTTGTAGATTACTACAGACATATATCCGAGAAATCAGAAAAGGTAACCCTTCAGCAGTACGGGAAGACGTATGAGGGTCGTCCTTTGCTCTTAGCTTTTGTGTCCTCCAAAGAAAATTTAGCAAACCTTGAAAGCATTCGAACGGATAACCTCAAGCGAGCAGGAATTATTGAAGGAGAAGCAGAAAGCAATGTTCCAATTGTTTGGCTTAGTTACAACGTGCATGGGAACGAGTCGTCTTCTACAGAGGCTTCCATGGCCACAATTTATGAATTGATAAAGGAAGATACAGATAAAGGAGGCTGGCTAGAGAAGGCTATTGTGGTGATTGATCCATGTATCAATCCTGACGGAAGAGATAGGTATGTGAATTTTTTCTGGCAAAATGCCAGTCAGCCCTATAATCCTGATCCAAACGCATTGGAGCATAATGAACCCTGGCCGGGTGGTCGAGCCAATCACTATTTATTTGATCTGAATAGAGATTGGGCGTGGCAGACGCAGGTTGAGAGCCAAAGTAGAATAAAAGTCTATAACCAATGGCTGCCACAGATTCATGTAGATTTTCATGAGCAAGGCATAAATTCCCCCTATTATTTTGCACCAGCAGCTCAGCCTTATCACGAGCTGCTAACCACATTTCAGCGAGATTTTCAAACAGAAATAGGCCGTAATCATGCAAAGTATTTTGATGCAAACGACTGGTTCTATTTCACTAAACAATTTTTCGATTTGTTATATCCCAGTTATGGTGACACGTATCCCAGCTATAATGGCTCCATTGGCATGACCTATGAGCAAGCAGGCCATGGAAGAGCTGGTTTGGGAATAATCAAGCAGGAGGGAGATAGTCTTACACTCAAAGATCGCATTGCTCATCACTACACTACCGGTCTGTCCACCATAGAAATAACTGTAAACAATGCGGATAGGCTGCTGAGTCAGTTCGGTAAGTTCTTTGGAGATAATTCTTCATTGAAATACAAAACATTTGTATTGAAGTATGATGGAAATACTGACAAATTCAACAGTCTAAAGAAGTGGTTGGACAATCAAGGAATCAGGTATGGAAGTGCCTCAGGACGTGGAGTAAAAGGGTATGATTATAAGTCAGGACGAGATGCGAGTTTTTCAATAAATGCCAATGATCTGGTAATAAATATGAATCAACCAAAAGCCACATTGGCTCACATTTTATTGGAACCTCAGACCAAACTGGTAGATTCAGTGACTTATGATATTACGGCATGGGGTGTGCCTTACGCCTACGGAATTCAGGCATTTGCATCTTCGCAAATGATCCCTATAAATGAGGTACCTCAACCGATTTATGAGGCATCTGCAGCTCCTGAAAAGGCTTACGCCTTTGTGAGCAAATGGAATAGCATGGATGATGCAAGGTTCATGGCAGCTTTGCTGAAAGCAAATATCAAGGTACGCTTCACCCATAAACCAATGACTTATAAAGGGGAATCGTTTGAGAGAGGAAGTTTGATAATTGCCAGAAGAGATAATAAAGGAGTTCGCAACTTTGAAGATAAGATTACAGCACTTGCGAATGATCACAAACGATCTCTTGCAGTGATTCAATCTGGGTTTATGGATGGTGGGCCTGATGTTGGTTCCTCTGCGGTTAGATATCTTAAACGTCCTAAAATTGCTTTGTTGAGCGGAGATGGTACCTCTTCGTTGGCATTTGGTGCCACCTGGCATTTTATGGAGCAAGAACTCGATTACCCTGTCACCATTTTAGGAACGGATTACTTCAGGCAAGTGAACCTGTCTGAGTATGATGTGATGATTATGCAAAGTGGTTGGTACGGAAGTTTTGGGGAGCGAGAGATGAAGAAATTGATGGATTGGGTTTCTGCCGGAGGAAAGCTAATAGCCGTGGATGGTGCTTTGAACAAGCTTAAAGACAGTGATCATTCTTCACTTTCAGCATATGTAGATGATGCAGAAAAGAAAGCAGCAGAAAAAAAAGAAACGGAAAGAGAGGAAAAGGCACGTCTGGTGGCTTTTGAAAATCAAGAAAGAGAGTTTATCAAAGGATTTTCACCTGGAGCGATATACAAAGTGAAAATGGACAAGACGCATCCGCTTGCCTTTGGTTATGGTGACTTATACTACACTTTAAAAACAGGATCCAGGCGAGTAGCTTATTTGGATGGAAATAATGTAGGCATTGTAGTAGGTAAGGAAGATCTTCTGAGTGGTTTTTCTGGAAAGTATGCTAAAGAAGACATGGCCAAAACGCTTATCTTCGGTGTAGAAAATAAAGGAAGTGGGCAGATTGTGCATATCGTAGATAATCCACTTTTTAGATCCTTCTGGCAAAATGGAAAACTGTTGATGGTAAACGCCATGTTTTTTGTAGGGCAGTAGGGAATCCAAAGCCGATCATTGATCGGCTTATTTGTCTTTCAACCTCCCATTCTCTTTTAGCGCTTTGTGAATGATCCATTCGATCTGTCCGTTGGTTGAGCGAAACTCATCTGCTGCCCATTTTTCGAGGGCCTTCATTGTGTCTTCGTTTAGACGTAGGGCGAATGGTTTTTTCTTAGCCATCTATTTCCCAGTTTTCCTTCAATCTACTCACTGCCTGCTTCATCGCTTCTGGTTTTTGGGTACCAATTAATAATCTCTTGCCGTTTTTCAGTACAAGCTGTAGGCCAATATCTCCAGCTACATTCATCGCTCGTCCAGACTTGAATCGGAAGCGATAGCCCCACCCTCCATACTCACGTATAGGCTTATACTTTCTAACATACATTTCTTTTATGTCATCCTTTGAGATTTTTTTCTCCTTGTTTACGAAGGGCGGATATCGGTAATAAAGATGATCCTGATCAATCGAAACATAAAGCTTTGATGAATAAAATAGCACGACAACCCCAGCGGTAACTACAGCTGCTAAAATCAAACCTATTACACCTTCTTCATCTGACTTAAACACCAAGCCTAAAGCGGTACCCCCAACAGAGAGGATTGAAATGCCGATCACCAGATACCACATCCAGGTGCCCACAAAGCCTTGTTCTTCCTTAAAAAGTAATTTGCCTTTCATGACGTTGGTTTATCGTTCCCTTTCCAGAAGGACGGTAATGGAACCATGGTCACTGGAAAAACCATTTATCCTCCATCCCTGAGTGGTACTTTCATTTACACGCTTTTCAAACTTATCCATTTTTTCAAATGCCTTTTGCTTAATGAATTTATAATTGTTCATGATTTATCAATGATTTAAGGTGCCTGAATTGACCACTGGAGCAACATCCTTATCAGCGCAAAGGACAACCATTAGATTGCTCACCATTGCTGCTTTACGTTCCTCATCCAGTTCAATAACTTCTTTTTCTTTAAGCTGCTCTAAGGCCATTTCTACCATGCTTACAGCTCCTTCGACGATTTTGTGTCTTGCAGCTACAATAGCAGTTGCTTGTTGCCTTCTGAGCATCGCGCTTGCAATTTCCTGAGCATATGCCAGGTATCCGATGCGGGCTTCCAATATCTCAATTCCTGCAATGGCCAGACGTTCATCCAATTCTTTTTCCAAATCTTCATTCACCTCCTTTATGCCTGATCGCAAAGTGACATCTGCTTGCTCATCATCGAAATTATCATACGGATAGCTGCCAGCTAATTTTCTTACGGCAGCATCGGTCTGTACTCTGACGAAGTTTTCATAATCGTCTACCTCAAAAGCAGCTGAAAAAGTATCTTTTACGCGCCAAACAAGAATAACAGAAATCATAATCGGATTACCGATGCTGTCGTTTACTTTGATTCGTTCACTGTCGAAGTTTCGTGCACGGAGACTAATTCTTTTCTTTACGTAAAAGGGATTTACCCAGTAAAAGCCATTTTCACGTACCGTCCCGATGTATTTACCAAAGAGTACTAAGACGCGTGAGCCGTTAGGGTTCACATAGAAAAAACCAGGCATCATGATTAACCATGGTAGCAAGAGAAGCAACCAGATGGGTTGTTGCGTTAAAGAAACCATCGTGATAAAGGTTCCAAGAAGTGCGAGGTTTAAGAAAATGGCTAAATAGCCGGAAGCGGGTGTATGGTTTTTTTCTTGTGATTGCATAGTAATTGATTTTAAAGTTTATCAATGAAATTGAGCATACCGGATATCAAGCCTTCGCTGAGAGGCAAGTCTGGATTGTTATAAGTTGCCGCATTTGCCGACAAATCGTTTTTTGGTGCATTTTTCAGCACGTGATTCATTTCTTTTATGATGAGTAGCTGACCTTTAGGATAAGATTCCTTCAGTTTTTCTGCTTGTGGAATATCTACTTGAAGGTCAGTGGTTCCATTAATGATGAGTACAGGTATATCCAGTTCTTTTATTTCTTCCGAAGGCGTATATGCCATGTAGGATTTCAGAAAAGGTTGAATTGCTGGACCAAATATTGAGATCAGGTATGGATTAAACTGCGTGACCGTGTATCCAGCTTTCATCGAATCAATGTTCACTCTGGCGTCTTCGCCCAAAACGGGAGATTGTGCCTGTAGTTGACGGACTATAGCCTCCCCAGAATCTTCTGCCAGACCGGCTATTGAGATAAATCCCTTTACTTTTTCATTTCCTTGCGCTGCAAGCATCCCAACGAGTGATCCCTGGCTATGACCTGCAATAACTATGTTTGGATACCCTTTTTCTACTAAAAATGTCAGCCAATTTTTAGCATCTCCTACGAAATCATCAAACCTGACACTTGTTAGATCTGTTACAGCACCCTTACTCTCTGCTATGCCTCGTTTGTCATAACGTAGTACGGCATAACCTTCTTCTACCATTTCCTGGGCTACCATTTTCAAAGAGTTGTTGTTCATACCTATCGCACTATTTCCGTTTCTGTCTGTAGGCCCGGAACCCGCGATGATTAGGATAGCGGTATTTGTTTTTTTGTTTGGGATGCTTAGTGTTCCCCTCAGAGCCTCGATTTCTACCGACGTTTCTGTAAAGGATTGTCCGAATAGAGGTACGATATATAGAATGAGTAGGGCTGTAGTAATCGCTTTCATAATCAAAATATTAAATGATATTAAAATGATATCATTGTAATATACGTCTTTTGTCAGAAAATGGTTGTAATTGGATTTTTCACTTCATTTGCGACATGGAAGTAACACCCAGTCGCTGGAAGGATTATCATCACCAATTGTACCAGATTTATCATGGCATAATCGCTATCACTCTTATTCCATTCGCATTACTTTTTCTTGAATGGGACTCAACAACTGATAAGGAGGTCCATTCAATGACCAGTGTTTTCTTTATTCTTTTTGCTCAATTGGTTTGGGTGGTTGGTTATGCTTGCTGGTATGTGTGGAAAGGGGAGAAGGTGCGGTATCAATTGAAAGATGAAATGAACGTAGGGGAAAAGATGAGGGAGTTTAAGAAACGCAATTTGATGAAATATGGCATTTTAGCGTGCGGAGGGTTGATTTCTGTAGGAGCAATGTGGATTCAAGCCTCATTTATTTTTGTAATAGCATACTTTGTGGTGCTTGTGCAGTATTCATTTTTGAGACCTTCAGAAGATAAGTTTGTACGTGACATGCGATTAACAAAACAAGAGAGAAAAGCCTTACACGATGAGACATGAAAAAGGCGTCACTGAAGAGCGACGCCTTTTGCTGATGCTAAATGACTAATTCTTATAATGTAATTCCGAAGCTTATAGCACTGAGGCTTGCATTGTTGCCATCTGCATTTATTGGGCCTCTATTTGAAGTAAATACGTCGTTTAAGTCATAATTGGCAAACAGTTCTACGCCTTTCCATCCAATTTGTGCTCGAAGACCATATCGGAAGTTTTCAAGGAAGAAATTATCACTTTCTTTATCCTTATCTCTATCACCATCTTCTTTGTACTTGAACTTGGTGTGACTACCTATTCTATATCCTGCGTAACCACCTATGCCGAATCGGAAACCTTTTCGCGAGTATTTTTTGATTCTTATCCCACCGGATTCAATGCTGGTGATTTTTCTTCTTCCTCTGGAAAAATCAAACATTGGTACGAACGTCGCATTGATGTAAGAGGCAGTCAGTTTACTTTTAGTGCCGTTTTGACCAGCTGGAGCAAGGTTGAATTCAATTTCATTTGCGCCTTCCTGGATGATGTAATCTGGATCTTCTAACTTCCAGTTGTACCAGTTTATTCCTACACCCCATTCCAAAAAGAGCGGACCACCTACCCAGGTTCTGTTGGTACTGTTAAGTCCCACATACCAAGATCCAAATGATTTGATGGAGTACGGTGAGTTGCCTGCAGGAAAACTTCCATCCTCAAGCCAGTTGTTAAGGCCAATATCTACATTGAAGTGATGTGTGGTTTTGTCGACACGATCTGCTTCGTAAGTTACTTTCTTACGATCTTCCCAGTCATCCTCGTCCCATCGATCCATTTCATCTGTGTCTACGTCTACCTCTACTCCACCTAGTTTTATTCTTACTTCATCATCATTGATTTTCCAATCTTTCATCTCTACTTCATCATCTTCATTCACGTATGCTTTTCCGTCTTTGATTTCCATATATTCTACACTGTCAGAGAGTTGGTTATTCAAATCTTTCACCATTTGATTAATGTCATAGTTCTCCAGAGAAGCCAGATCGTCTCTACTCTTTGTGATGATTACAATTTTACTGTTGTTATTGAGCTCTATGATTACAGTGTCTTGTTTAGTGTTGGACAGGGCAATGCTAGAGGCCGAAGCTGGCAATATCACCAGGAGAGCCAAAAGGGCGATCAATGATTTCATCCGTCTATATTTTATCTGTGTATTTTTCATCTTTTTAGTCTTTTATAATGAGCTTCTTTCCTTTTTATTCTTCAATCCACCATTGAGCAGATTATCCTTGGCTGTTTTCATGTCAGCCAACATATCTCCGGGGGCTATTTTCTCTGTAAAAGCAATGAACTTCTTTAATACCCCAGTAGAGTCGTTTTTTTGTGCTTCACCCTCAGTTTTCTTACCGTTACTGTTAGATGCGATATAAGTTATTTTAACCGCTTTAAAGGCTGGTTTTTCTATGACTTCTTTCACTTCATCCAAGATCACAGGCTCTTCCATTTCTACTTCAGCTACCACTGCCTCTGTACTTACATTGTCAATTTCCGGAACCAGGTCTTTTTGTATTTGAGGATTTTCATCCATAGACTTATTCGAGGCAAATTGAGTTTGAACTTGCGGTCTTTGTGTAGTTTTTTGGAGAGGTTTCATTCCTTCGGTTTGCTTGTCTTCCGCTCCGTCAATTTCTGGAATCACAAAATCAGGGATTCTCTGATTTACCGGGCGATTCACCTCTGATGCAATTGGGGTCAGATTTGCTTGGGAGTCTTCCGGCCAGATTATCCATGAGATAAGCAATAGAGATACAGATGCTGCTACCAAGTAAACTATGGGTGTTTTCTTTGGTCTTATCTGTTTCTCAACCTGAGACCAAGCTTTTGGAGAAGGCGTGCCTTCTATCTGGTCTAGTTTTTCCCTAAATAACCGATCAATTTTATGTTGATCCATTTGTAATCTTGTTTTCAAGTTCATTTTCCAATTCTGCCAGTCGGGTTTGCAACCACTTTCTGGCTCTGCTCAATTGAGATTTAGAAGTATTTTCACTGATATTCAGTTGCTCTGCTATCTCAGCATGGCTATACCCCTCTATCGCATAGAGATTAAAAACTGTCCTGTAGCCTACAGGGAGTTCTCCAATCAGCTTCAGCAGGTCTTCTTTGTCCAATGCGTCTTCCATGACGCTTAGGTTGGGACTGTCTGTGGCTGTTTCAATATCTGTCTGAAGTGACATGTTTCTATTCTTCCGAATGTACATCAAGCAATCATTGACGATAATTCGCCTTACCCAGCCCTCAAAGCTTCCTTCGCTTTTAAACTGATCTAGTTTATCAAAAACCTTTACAATACCTCCGATCATAACATGTTCCGCTTCTTCACGGTCTTTTATGTACCTGAGGCATACCCCCAACATTTTGGGAGCCAGTCGGTCGTATAGGCCACGCTGCGAGGAAGCCTTGCCTTTACGGCAGCCTTCCAGCAATTCTTCTTCGGTTAGTGACTTGTTAATTCGCAGCATGGTTTTGACCTTCATGGGGTAGATGCACCTAAAATGCTAATGGTTGCGCGAGGTGAATTTATTTAAACAAAAAAAGTCGGCAAAAGCCGACTTCATATATTTCTTAGAGTTTATATCTTATTCATCATGGTGCATATGATGCTTGTGGAATCTATTTTGTCTTTTGAGAAGAAACTGCCACATACTCCGCCACATATCGGCAAATGCGTAATGGATGATGTTTTTGAAATTGAGCCAGTTGTCTCTTTTCTTCTTTTCCATGTCAATTATAGCTGATGGTCTATCAAATGTACACTTTTCAGAGAAAAAAATGCATTACAGGTAATTAAGTTTGAAATATCCTATAATTATTCTAATGCTATTCTTTAAATAATTCAAAAGTGGGATTTCAAGGCGGGTATTTGACCGATCATAAAAAAGAGGGGTCGGATAACAACCCGATACCCCTCTGTTAAGTATGAAGAGGAATACAAGAATAGAGCTGACCCTTTTTTGATAATTGTAAAAAAGGTTGGAAACCATCGAACTGTAAAAAAGAAGATTTTTCTCACGAATGAGGGTTGTTAGCTTTAATGTTTGTTTTAACAGCAACTGACTCAAAGTGAACTGGATTATGATTGCAATAGGTTTGACCCTATTGGGAATTGCCCTTATGTTGTATGCCAAACGTCATCCTCAAAGCAGAGATGAAGACAAAGTAATTGATGATGAGGACGAACTCACATTGATATTTAATAAAACGATTGAGTTAGTAAACGCGGAAAAGTACTACCTCAATAAAAACCTTAAGCTTTCAGATTTGGCTCAAGAGCTAGCATCCAACGAGCGAATGGTTTCTCGTGCCATCAATAGATTTGGGAGTGGGAATTTCAATAAGTTTATCAACGCATTTCGGATCGAGCACTCGAAAGAACTGTTAATAGGTGGAAAATTTGACCACTATACGATAGAAGCGATCGCAGAAGAATGTGGCTTTTCCAACAAAGTTTCTTTTTACAATGCGTTTAAAAGCGAGACTGGAATGTCTCCAACCCAATATCGAGCAGTAGAACAGTCGAAATAGGCAAAACCCCACCTTATGTTTTTCTTAAGGATTAAAAAGTGGAATTCTTTATATAAAGAATCACGATTGTTTACAGGTGTATATGAAAATCAATAGGTGGCAAGGCCTTTGAATACGTTTCGGTGGTAACGAACATGTCACCAAAATGTATACTCAAAAGGTAGGTCTAACGGAAAAAATCGCTATCGTGGAAGAAATTGCCCAGATAGTTGGTTCTGAAAACAACACAACTCATGTGCTTGTGCCAGATAATAAAGCTGAAATCATAATTCCATTGCAGAATGAAATTACGTTTAGTTGCATAGGTAGCGTAAGATCACTACGCTTATCTGAAAATAAAGCCTACTTCTTTATGCCGAGAAGGAGAGGAGCAGAGATTCCGATGCCTGCCAATACGAAGTGCTTAATCTTGAAAATTAATCCTATCTACGCAAGAAAAATAGCACAAGGGCTGTCTGAAATATCGAATGGCGTATTCACATTAACATTGGATAAGCAGCAACTAAGTTCTATATGCAAGTATTCCAAGACTAAAGATATTTATGGCGCCAGTGATATGATTGGCGATGTATTGGATCATGTGAATGGACTGTATGATTATAACTATACGATTTTAGACTCCATAGAGCAGATAAGAGAAACCTCGGGCACTATTTCCGTGAAGGAGATCTATTCTTCATTAAATGTCAGCAAATCGAAATTAGAGCAGCATTTTAACAGAGAGGTGGGGCTTACGCCAAAAGAGTTTTGTAAAATTGAGAAGATCAATTGCTTCATCAATACCTATGTAGAGCATGGAAACATTAGTTTAACAGAATTGACCTACCAATGTGGGTACTACGACCAATCCCATGTGATTAAGGATTTCAAGTATTTCCTGAATACCAGTCCTAAAAAGTTTTTTGAACACGCAATCTTTTGAGTTCCCCGCAGTAAATAAACAGGATGTATTCTTGCGACTGTGTAATTGATGGCTTCACAATACAGACAATTCAACTAACGATTCTAAGAGGACTGAAGAGTATGTAACTGATACTTTTGGAGGCATCGACTTGAAACATACGAATAATCCTATTTGCTCAACGAACGAATAGAAGTGTTTTTTGAAGATCAATCTAATACGTCGGCCCTAAAAGTCAAACCATAGCAATCGGAAGGTTAAGAAAAGCAATAAGAGTACTTGAGACTGTACGTCGCCTGTGAAGGTGATCGTTAGCTTGTTTAAGACTCTTTCTACTATCGAGCTAAAAGAACCCTGAGATTTGCTATCAAGTCCTGTAAACGCTCTGAGTTGATGCTCTGAGGTTATATCTATGGTCGTGATACTTGCCTATCAGACAATAAAAAAAGCTGCCCCCATAAAGGAGGCAGCTTTTTAAATATAAATTAATTCTGTACTGATTAGTTTTGATCAGCTTCTGTCAAGTTTGGATTGGCATCAATCTCATCTTGAGGAAGCTTCCAAATCCACTCACCGTTTGTAGACGGAGCAGCTTGCGTGAAACCATCACCGTAGTAAGTTGGATCAGCACCTGAACCAGTTAGATCGATTGGATCATCCCATCTCAGGTGATTTTCGTATCCAAACCCTTCACCATACATCTCAACATACCATTGGAACTTGATGTGATCAAGCAATGCACCTGTAGTGGCAAACGCTGTAGCATTGTAAGCAGCATCTCTAGAAGCACCTAGCACTTGTAGTGCAGCCTGAGCTCCAGGGATGTTATTCTGCATTAATTCTGATTCAGCTTCTATCAGATACATCTCAGCTGAACGCATTAGGATGATATCATCAGGATCAATTGTTCCTGGTGCTTTGTTTTTCATCTTGTAATGCATGTATGGATGCGTGTTATGTCCTGTACTGTTAGTACCGTAAATGCTTCTGATCGAATCTCTAACTCTCAAGAAGTCAGCTTCATTGTCATAGTTTGGATCCACTGTAAAACTTCCACCTTGATCATTATTCGCAGATGGGTTAGTATTTGGTGCCAATGGCAATACTACATCTCTACGATAATCAGTTGCTGGTATTTGGTTATACATTGCAATGTTGAACGTTTTAGGATTTCCTCTGTTCTGGCTACCATTAAATGTATTAGACATTAGGTAGAAATAAGAACGGAAGAAAACAGTCTCAGTACTGATCACATTACTTCCCCAAATCACTTCACCTACGTCTAGTGTATTAAAACCAGACTTCCAATCAGTTTCGCTCATCAAAGGATATCCTGCTCTAGCAGCAACAGCTGAAGATGCGGCAGTAGCCCAATCTCCACTAGAAAATGCTATTCTAGCCTTCAGGCCATGTGCAGTATTTATGTTCAGATTCGACTTACAGTCTGTACCACCAGTACAACGAGGAGACGCTGATCCAAAGAAAGCAATAGACTGATCTATATCAGCTTCCATCAAATCATATATTGCTTGTACGGTAGCTCTCGGCCCACTAGTGTAAGGAGGAGCTGTTCCAGTTTGCAACGGAACTCCAGGATCTGTAGCTGGATTACCAACTAAATATCCTCTTGCATAGTGCGTAATCAAATCATAGTAAGCATAAGCACGGTATGCATAAGCTTGACCTAAAATATCAGCTAAATCTGGATCTACAGGAGTACCTTCTTCAGCTACCTTGTTGATGATCGCACTTGCACTCGCAATGATGTGATAACGTTGGTACCATCTTTGTGTCACCGTTGTTGATGTAGGAAGTGTATGAGCATTCCACTGTAGGTCAGCTCTCATCCATCCATTACCTGGTGCAGAGTGAATAATTCCACCTACCATGGCATCATCAACAGGAACCCAATAGTGCTCACCAGAACGACCAGAAGATCCTCCAGGTAAAATAGTCTGAGCCTGAGCATACAATAGACGGTGAAGTCCATTGATTACCAATCTCATGTTACCAGCGGATGCTAACGCATCACCTGCTGCAATTGCATCTGTAGGCGTACGTTCCAAGAAATCCTCATCACAACTCGTGCTCATAATTAACAAGCACGGTAATATCAGATATATAATTTTTCGTTTCATAGTTTTATTTCTTTAAATCTTAAAGTCCTACACTTAAACCGACTGTGAATATTTTGTTTGGACGGTAATCATTTCCAGACCCCGTACCCGCAAGATTATACTGAGGGTTCAAGCCTTGTCTAGCTGAACTAAACCACAGATTCTCTCCAGAAACAAATACATTCAAATTATTCAGACCCCAGTTCTCAACCATTTTCGGATCGAAAGCATAAGAAAGGTTAACGTTTCTCAAAGCCACGAAAGAAGCATCTGTTAAGAATCGAGTGGATTGCGTCTGAACCTGCTCAGCATTTCCATTCTCAAGTCGCGGAACGTCAGTGATGTCACCTGGTTGTTTCCAAGCTCTCAACTGATCAACGTGATGCGACTCACCAAAGTCTCCACTACTCATCATAGCAGAATATCCATTGTCAAGAAGTTTACCACCTTGAGAGAAAGTCATCAATACGCTTAGAGACAATCCTTTGTAGCTAAATCTGTTAGTTACGGAACCAATGATATCTGGAATGGATTTGTCACCAGTAAATGCTCTACCAGCATCAGTCCAATCATTTGTAGTTGTTTGGTTTCCTTCAGTATCTAGCACCGGTACACCATTGCCAGTTTCTGGATCATCTTCAAATACATAATACAATTGATCTCCTGTTGCAGGATCTACACCAGCACTGTGGTAGATGTAAAAATCATAACGTGATCTTCCAACATCCCATCTTTTAGATCCATTCTGGAATGGAGAAGGAATATTTGTGATCTCATTATTCAATGTAGTAGCAAGAGCTGTCAAATCCCAGTTCAATCCGTTTGGATCACGTAAGATGTGGCCAGTCAAAGATATTTCTATCCCGTCGTTGTGCATATCCGCAATGTTGTCCGGAATTGAATTCAGACCATTAGAAAGTGCGATTGGCACATTGTACAATAGGTCTGTAGAATTTCTTCTATAGTACTCTACTGTACCATCAATCAAGAAGTTGAAAAGTGAAAACTCAATAGCAACATCGTAATTGATAAGGTTTTCCCAAGTCAAAGCTTCATTACCTAAATCTGAAAGCGTAATCGCAGGATTACCAGCATTTGAAGTTAACTGATAACGAGCTTGAGAAATGTAGAAATCTCCTAGGTTATCATTACCTACTTCACCGTAAGATGCTCTGATTTTTAAGTCATCAACAAAGTCAACACCACTCATGAACGACTCTTCGCTAACTCTCCAAGATGCTCCTACAGAGTAGAAATTACCCCATCGAACATTTTTATTAAATACAGAGCTACCGTCTCTTCTTCCAGAAAGGGAGATGTAGTACTTATTGTCATAGTTATAGTTAACTCTCGCGAAATAACCTTCTAGTGTTTTATCAGTAGTAGCACCACCGATACTTACAGGTACAGAGAAGTTGTCAAATTCGAAAATACCTTCAGCCACTTGAGTAGTAGCAAACGTATTATTGTCAGAGAAATTTCTGTCAAAACTTTCGTGACCGAGTGTTACATCTAAGTTGTGTACATCATTGATCGTTTTTCGATAAGAAAGAATTTGGTTGAAATTCTCTACAATTCTTCTAGATCTAGTTTCTGCGTATCGAGCAGTCGGTTGTCCATCACCAACTTCAGCATTCTCATAATCTTTACGAGTACGCTCTTGGTAATCTCTACCATAAGTGATTCTTGCAGATAGACCTTCAACCCATGGAATAGTGAAATCAGCATAAGATCTGAATCCGTAACCATTTTCTCTGTCGAATATATCGTTCAGAACTGCTTCTTCAATTGCATGACGACCAGGACTCTGAGGTCTTGGTGAAATACCGTATTGACTATAGCCTTCTCCTCTGTCATACAGTCTGTTACCAGCTGCATCCAACACAAACTCACCAGTTGCATCATCTACAATATAAACGGGGTAGATAGCTCCCATGTTTTTAGCAAATCCAAAAGGGTTAACAATGCTACCAGTACCTGCACCACCAACACCACCTTGATCAGACATTGATAAATTAACGCTTGTGCCAACAGACAACCAATCGTTTACATCAGTATCTGCTTTTAGCCTAGTTGTTAATCTTTCAAAAGAACTTCTAATCACATAGCCTTCTTCTTTCAAGTAGCCTGTAGAAAAGAACAAAGAAGTATTGTCGCTACCTCCAGAAATACTCAAGGAATGATTTTGTCTTGTTCCTCTTCTTTCAAAAGCATCAAACCAATCAAGACCAGGATAACGAACCTGAGCACTTGGATTGATCGAACCATCTGTACCTACGATTTGATCGTTGGCTACATTGAATGGATTGTATCCCAATCTGTTAAAGATAGTTGCAGAAGCTTCAGCTGCAGGATCTGCTACGCTTAATGAGTTTTTATATGCTTCCCACATTACTTCATAGTACTGCTGCGGGTTTGTAGCCTCATATTGTTCAACCGCCGGAGACATTGTGCCAAATTGAGAAGAGAAGCTCACCTGTGTTGGCTGTCCTTTTCTTCCACCCTTCGTAGTAATGATAACTACTCCGTTTGCTGCACGTGATCCGTATAGGGAAGTTGACGCCGCATCTTTCAAGATAGTCATTGACTGAATATCATCTTGATTGATAAGCGATAAAGTTCCTTCAAACTGAACACCATCGATAATGAATAGCGGGTCTGTAGATCCACCATTAAGTGTACTTACCCCTCGTATCACAATACTAGGAGAAGAACCAGGAGCACCAGAAGGAGTGATAAATTGAACTCCTGTGGAATTACCTTCAATAGCAGCAAGTGGATTTGTCACTTGTCTAAGCTCAAAATCTTCCGCACTGATTGCTGTTGCTGATCCAGTAAAATCCTTTTTAGTACTCGTACCGTAGGCGGTTACAATTACCTCCTGTAGTTCCGTAGCACCACCCATGGTCACGTCAATAGTAGATCTAGTGCCTACATTGATTTCCTGGGTTTCAAATCCTACAAACGAAAAGACTAATATATCTCCATCAGCAACCTGAAGGCGATAATTTCCGTCTATATCAGTTGTAGCTCCTGTTGTAGTGCCTTTAATCACTACATTCACTCCGGGTAAACCTTCACCAAGGTCGTCGGTGACTTTACCGGATACCGTCCTCTGCGCAATGACCTGAGTCATAACTAAGAGAGACACAATCATTGAAAAGAAAAACTTTTTCATACGCATGATTTGTTAGTTATTAATTAATTAAACAATAAAGATAGAATAGAAATTTTTGAATAATTGTAAAAAAGACAACTTATCTGTTTGATGATTTAGTGTGATCAGATCAATTAAAGGGACATTTTGAGCTTGTTTTCAATAATTAACACACACCTATTCTATGTGTTTTTTGTTGCTTTTTTTGTTGAATTAAAAGATATGTAATACAAAAAAAACCAGCACTTTGTGTTGGTTTTTTAATTTTTAGTTTCAAAATGAAGGGAGAATTCCCTTGAAACAGCTAATTATTTCGAACAATTATCTTTCTGGATGTTATTAAACCGTTAATATTTTCTCTAATTATTAACAATCTGTTTTTAGGTAAATCTTCCGTGTTAATTTTTTTATCACTTGCTAAAAAGAAGGTTTTTAAAATTGTACCATTTGTAGTAAAAACTGTAATAATCCTATTTTCTACCTGTTTTATCCCTAATGGACAATTGAGGTCCTCCAGCATGGTTGTGGGAACCAAACCTTCTTCTAGTCCGATGAAATCGGGTGCAATTTTCGATGCTCTGAAGATAATGGATGGGTTGAAGCTTTCGGATTCTTCACAATGAAATTGTGTCAGGAGTGTTTCGCTGGAACCATGAGGGGATTGGTATTCCCACAATATGGTGCCGGTAGAATCCATCTCAATCAATCGTCCATTTATCCCTTCCGTGATGAAAAAATTACCAGTGGGTAAGACTTGTACTCCAGACACAATTCTGGAATAGAGATCTTCTTTGACTTCTGCTGTCAAGGACCAATCCACATTTGAAGGAGCAAATGGAGAATCGGACATTTTCGCAAAGCCGTCATTAACTGTGAATGGTGTCACGAAAAAATCTATGGAAGAATAGACCCCTTCAGGCCTGTCAACTCCATTATTGTACAGCAAAACTCCCAACTCCCCATTCTCCAGAACAAATTGAGCATTATGTTGGCCAAATAATCTTTGATCTTCCACCGATCCCTGATCGTATGTTACTGGATTCCCCCACCTATAAAGAAGCCCACCTCCGAGATCGTAATCGCCTCCAGTAGAAGCTTTAGCTTCTTCGGCAGTTGTTGAGTGATCAATTATCCATATTTCATTGAAAAATGGAGAACTGAGCAAAATCAAATCAAGACTTTCTAAATAGTCAATGGAGTTGAGGTGAATCCAATCAACTTTATTCTTCTCTTTTACATAGTTGATATCCAGTTTATGTGGATTGACCACATCACTATAGTTATCTTTAGATGGATCGAAGTTTTGAATAAGGTGGTCTTTTGCACGCCATTCCCAGACAATTTCCATGTCATTGGTTCCGATCGGTCGCATCTCAACTATTTTTTCTGCCCAAAAACCCTGGTCATCCAAGGATGCTGGATCTCTTCCCATTTGAATGGCTTCATCTTCTGAGATTGCTTCCCAAACGATGGCCAAAATGTTCCCATTTTCAAGGAAAATGGCTTCATGGTGAAAGGCCTCATTTGCATTTGATAGGGTGAAGCTCCATGACACATTTCCGTCAAAATCAACAAGCTCCATATAGCCGCCAAGTCCACCAGCCCGAAATGAATCGTTTTCTATCTTCCCTGTTCTAAATAGTTGTTTATTGGGCAAAAGAGCCACGGTATTCCCGGGTGGGTAAATGCCGTCCCATTGATGTAGTAGGGCTCCGGAATCATCAATTAGATAGGTGTTTGTATTGTTATGCGGATGGAATAGGGTGTAATGATCACTCTGACTTGCTGATGATTGCACCACGCCAAGCTGTCCAATTGCAGAGGAGGCAATTAACAAGGAGGTTATAGATAATAGAAATTTCATGTGTAGCGTTAAAAAAAGGTTGGGAAAACTCCCAACCTTTATATTATACATATATGAATTATCTCTTAGCTTAATCAGCTCCCGTCAGAATATCTGAAGGTTCCTGGATACCTGAATACACCATCAGTACCGTAATACTCATAGTTTACATCAAGAACTCCAGTGGTCAGATCATAAGTACCTCCAGTTATTCTTAGGAGGTTATTATAAGTACCTGAACCATCACCATTGCTTAGATTGAAAATTTCAGTTGCATCTACTGTTCCTGAATTCGATTCTGGGCTGTCTTCTATTAAAGTTACTACGTAACTAATATTAGCAAACCCGCCGAAAAGCGTACCTGAACCACCAGTAATTCTGAACTCCAGACACTCTGGCCCAGCTGCTCCTACACTACTTATTGATACAGGAGCACTGCTGTACCCTACATCAAGTTCTGTTGTAACAATGTTTGCAAGCACATTTCTAGGGCAGAAAAAATCGTTATCAACAATTGTAACTGCCACAGAAGACTCATTACCTATTTCTATCGGAGAATCTTCCGGTAGGCTAATGGTAAAAGACTTAGAACCATCAATTTCGTCATTGTCGATAATTGTATAGTCAAAAGTGCCCGTATACTCTCCTGCTGCTATAGTAATAGAAGCGCTTGGTATAGAGTAGTCTACTCCTGCAAGCGCAGTGCCATCCACTACACTTAAATTGACAGTTAAATCTGAACTAGGTGCACTACTAAGAATAATAGTTACAGTCTGATTGCCAGAAGCTTCATCCACACTAAGAGCTGCTGGCCCATCGATTGAAAGAAACTCTCCGCTATAAGTTATTCGCTCTTGTTCACCACATGCTGCAAGTAAGAACACGAGAGATAATGCGATTATATTTTTTAAATTTTTCATATGCTAAAATTTAATATTGATCATTTTGTTCGATTCCTGAAACAACAACTTCAGTTGTCGGAATAGGGAAGATTCGTCTGAAACTATCCGCTGCTAGACTGCAAGCCTCCATTGGAGATGCACAATCGGCGCCACGAGTAATTGCCTGGTTCCATCTTCTTAAATCAAACCAACGATGCCCTTCCAACCACAATTCCTTTCTTCTTTCGTTCTGAATAGCAGTTTCAAGAGAAATGCCTGTAAGATTCTGATCAACATAACCAGTTATTCTATTGGATCTAAGTGTATTTAGATCTTGCATAGCCAGCGTTGGTTGATTCAACTCAAACTGAGCCTCAGATCTAATCAAATACATTTCACCCATTCTGAAGATTTTGATATCATTTACTCCATCAATCGCTCCATTTCTGCCGCTGTACTTGATAGATACTGTTGTACCATTTCTATCAGGCCCGCCATTTACCGCAGAGATGTTGAAAGTATTGGAGAAATAGCTTGAAAATCTTATGTCATTCGCCTGATCATACAAACTCAAGACATCAGCGGACGGTACCCACCCCATTCTGTTATTCACATAGAAAAACATTTCGGCAGTTGGTCTACCTTCACTCTGATCTACAACAGCTACTGACCAAATTACTTCCGTATTTTGATCATCAGCATCCCATATGGAAGAAAAGCTTGCAGTTGTTCCAATGGATACTGCTCCATCTCCAATTACGGCCGTAGCATCAGCAACAGCAGCAGCGTACTCACCAGCATAAAGATTCACTTTTGCACGAATCGCTCGAACCACTAACCTATCAATGCGATATCTTGTACCACCTGTATTTGGACTTACATCCAAACCTGCAGGATCAAGTAAAGTTTCAGCTTGATTTAGATCTGCCAAGATTTGATCATATGTTGCACTCACTGTTGCACGAACAGGATTGTCTAACGTTTGTGTAATTCTTACGGGAACACCTAAAGCAGTAGAATTTCGCTCATAAGCCTGACCATACAATCTTAAAAGATCGAAATGACCCAGAGCACGTAAAGCCAAAGCTTGTCCCAAGATACGATTTCTGCTACCTGCAGTTGTTTCAGGAACGTCATTGATTCCATCTGAAACCACATTGGCTCTCGCAATCATCAGATATGGTGTATTCCACCCAGCAGCAACATTACCACTTCCATCTGATGGTCCGAATTGCCAATCGGTAAATTCAGCTTCGTTTCTTAACGATTCTGCAGTCTCGGTACCACCGTCAGCGCCTAATTCCATTAGTTCGCCATATGTCTCGGCATAGTATCCGTTATTGTTCAAAGTAGCATAAGCTCCAATCAATATTTGATCGTACTCTTCAGCTGATTCGAATGCATTGTCCGAGGTTAACGAAAACTCCGGAGCTATGTCAAGTTTGTTCTCGCATGAATATGCGGCCAGAACAAACAATATTATAATAAAGCTTTTTATTTTCATGATATTGTTCAATTAGAATGTTAAGTCCAGACCGAATGTATATGTTCTTACCGCAGGGTAAACAGCTCCTAACAAGAACCCATTTGTATCCTCAGGATCTGCTCCTGTGAATTTCGTGAGTGTAAATAGGTTTTGACCCTGTGCGTAAATCCTTACATTTTTGAAACCAGCTTTGCTAACTATGTCAGAAGGCAAGTTGTAGGATAGTAACACATTTCTAAGTCTGAAGAAATCTCCATCTTCCAGATACCTGGTAGTAGCACTTTGGTAAGTGTTTGTAGTTAAACCACCGGTAGTCCTGATTCTAGGAATATCAGTGATGTCTCCTGGTTGTTTCCAAGCTCTTAATAGGTCTATAGAAACATTATCTGGAACATAAGCTGGATTATCAATGTTGATTCTTTCATTGTTATACAATGTAGAACCGTGTATCCATGATCCTAAAGCGAATAGGGAAAGATTTCCGTATGTCACATTAAGTGTAATACCTCCTGAATAAGGAGCTGTTCTTGGACCGAATACTCTTGAATCATTTGCTTGATCAAATACATTGGTAATTGTACCCTCCGCAGTGAGGTAAAGCGCATCCCCATTTGCAGGATTTACTCCTACGTATGGTACTACATAGTTTGCAGAAACAGGCTGCCCTTCTCTAATGATAGTGGTATTGCCAATGATATCATCTTCTCCTGCAAGACTTTCCACTACATTGTCATTGAATGCAAAATTAGCACCTACTACAACGGAGAAATCTCCCGCGTTCACCACTTTACCTGAAAGTGTTACTTCAATACCTTTGTTTCTGATCTCACCAGCATTCTGGTTTTGAGCAGTAAATCCGGTAGTTCTTGAAAGTTGTGTATTCAAGAAAGCATCTACAGTTAAGTTATTGTAGTATTCAATTGAGCCAGAAAGAACAGACTGAAACAAGCTGAAATCTACACCTACGTTTAACATCTTAGTGGTCTCCCACTGAATGTTTTCATTAGGTATTGCTTGGAGGAATAATCCGTTTACACCAGCATACGAAGTGGTACCTAGCGTTGAAGCAAACTGGAAATCTCCAATGTTTTGGTTACCAGTGGTACCATAACTTGCTTTGAATTTCAAATTGTCAACGAAGGCAACATCCATGAAGTCTTCATCTGAAACAACCCATGCCAATCCAGCTGAGTAAAATGTTGCATGTTGATTATTTGCTCCAAATCTTGACGATCCATCTCTTCTAAGTGTACCATTGAAAGTATACTTATCCATGAAGGTGTAGGCTACTGTTCCGAAGTAAGATACAAGTGAACTTCTAACACCTGTTCCCCCTACGTCTGGAATAAACCCGTTGGTAGCACTACCACCAGTAATACCAGCCTCGTTCTTCAGTTTCAAGTTTGTGAATCCATATCCTGTGAAATTGAAGCTTTCATTGTCATTCCAGATAAACTCCTGGAATAAGGAAACAGATAGTTTGTGGTCAGAACCGAATTCAGTTATATAATTAACTGAGTTTGTTCCAATGAAAGTGACATCTCTATCAAAATCTCTGAAAAGACTTCCTTGACCACCTTTTGCCTGAGCTCCTGGGTTAGTTCTAGGATCAGTAAAATCAGTGTCGATATCAGTATCAAAATCAACACCCCATCTTGAAGTGACAGATAAACCTTCAACACCTGGAATATCAAACTCTCCGTACAATGTGGAAATGACTTTCACATTCTCAGTGTTGTTTGTATTCTGTGTTAGCTCTTGCACACCATTTGGCTGTCCTGAAGTCAACTGATTGAATGTGCCATCAGGGTTAAATATGGGCTCATATGGGTTTGACCAGTATGCTGCGTTTAAGGGTGATCCAATAAATGCATTTCCTTCCCTGGTATCTTGCAAGCGAGAATAACCAAGTGAGTTATTCGTTCCGAATGTTAAATTTCCAGTTACAGTTTTAAGATTGATCCGCGTAGTATATCGCTGTAGACCTGTTGTTACTACTGTACCTTCTTCATCATAGTAAGATCCAGAGATGAAATAAGTGGTGTTTTCATTTCCTCCAGAAACATTCACTTGAAGGTTTCGCGTAGCAGCTGATTGGAAAAGTTCATCTTTCCAGTTTGTAGAGAATTGTCTAAGCGAATCAACTTGCTCGTTAGTAAGGGTGGACATCTGAGTGCCACCAGTAAATAACTCAAAGTCGATCTTTTGCTGCGTATTCATTACTGGTAAGAAATTGCTAGGTGCTTCAGAAACACCATACTGAGCGCTGAAAGTAACTCTAGGCTTACCGGCCTTACCATTTTTAGAAGTAATTACAATTACACCATTTGCGCCCCTGGACCCGTAGATGGCTGATGAAGATGCATCTTTGAGAACTGATACATTTTCAATGTCGTTCGGGTTGATGGTTTCAAACTCTGCAGCATCGATTGGCACGCCATCCAATATGTAAAGTGGTTGAGTACTTGAGTTGATACTACTGGCTCCTCTAATCAAAACACTAGCTCCAGCTCCTGGCTGACCACTGCTCGATTGTGAAAGAACACCAGCTGCTTGACCTTGAAGAATCTTGTCGAATGATGCGATTGGTACATTGTTGATTGTTTGGGCATCAACGGAGGCAACAGATCCGGATGCTCTTCTAGCATCTTGTGGTCCATAACCAGTTACAACAACTTCTTGTAACTCTGTGGCGCCTCCCATCGTTACATCAATCACCGATCTGGTGCCAACGTTCACTTCTTGAGATTCAAAGCCTACATAAGAGAAGGATAAGATGTCTCCATCACTAACTGAAATACGGAAATTTCCGTCAATAT
Organism: Ekhidna sp.; assembly: GCF_039940915.1. GTDB lineage: Bacteria > Bacteroidota > Bacteroidia > Cytophagales > Cyclobacteriaceae > Ekhidna. Next base: position 1,549,623 of record NZ_JBDVFO010000002.1, on the reverse strand, counting down.
CAGTAGTAACGCCCGTAGTGGTGCCTTTGATCACCACGTTCACACCTGGAAGGCCTTCACCACTGTCATCGGTGACCTTACCAGATACTGTTCTCTGAGCAAAGGCTTGCGCCAAAACTAAGAGACACATAATCAATGAAAAGTAAAACTTTCTCATAAGCATTATTTGTAGTTTAATAAAATTGGTTTAATCCACTAAACTAATACATTTGAGATAAATTATTGTTATGACAATAACCTTGAAAAAGTTTTAGAAATTGTAAAAAAAGATACAATCTCTATTGGTTTTTACTATTAACGGTAAAACTTTATACTGTTTCAATTAAAAAAATCGAAGAAGCTGCGACGTTTTTCAAGCTTCAAATCCTGCAGAATGGAGGATTTCACACGAATAGAAAGGAAATAGGATTGGAATCTGCCGAAGGGAACCCAATCAAAATTCATTGTCCAGCAGTGTAGATCTCTGGAAATACCAAGACGAGTGGTTGTGAAGTCCTTAGCCTCAAAATCATAACCTGAATTAAATGTAATTTGGGTATTATCAGTTAACCCTAATGTTCCACTAAACTGAAAACTTTGTCGAATTGAAGCATCTTGGAATCCTGTTTTATTCCTATTAATTGAATACTGTATCCGTAACGTCCACGGGACAGCAAAATCTACATACATTTCCGGATTATTTTGGATGTGTGCTAATTTTTGTCTTTCCAGGTCTGTCAATCCATCAAAACCTACTTGGTCTTGTGGTGGGTTGAATCCATTATCCGGTTCATTATTGTTAGCTGTGGAATTATTTTTGTTAGAACCTTTTGGAGAAAGACTGAGATTTATTGAAGTAGTCATGTTCGTTAATCGACCCAGTCCATTGCCGTTATTCCAAGTGTAACGATCCAGTCTTCGCTGACTAACCACCCGCTCACCACGTGCATTTGTACTTTCTGATAAAAGCAGGTATTCATACGGATCTAATGTTCCAGTGAAGTTAATGGCAAGTTTTCCGTCAAGAAAGCTGGTTCTGGCATTGATATTAATGTTGCTAAGCTTAAAGGAATCAGCTGCAAGGTTATATCCCGTACTTAATCCCAGATTATCGAAAAGTTTTATTTTCTTGAAACCATTCACAGTGTCTTTCTTGCTAGCTACTTTCATTTCAATGTTGTTGGAAAGAGAAAAACCCAGCGTTTTACTTTCACCACCAGGAGGAGAGCCATAAGCAAATCCTTCGTATCTGCTTAAGCGACGCCTGTTTCCTAAAGAGTCAATTTGTACATCGCTGTACACGCCATATTTTGTATCTGAAAAGTCGGGACTGTAACTGAAAGAAATGCTGGGAGTCATTACATGTCGAATGGCTTGAATCTTACCTCCATTAAAAAAAGCGGTTCCGTAGATACGTGTATTCAAAGATGCACCTGTCGACCAACTACCAGCTCTGCTAAACCCGTTAACAGTGTCGATGCGGACACCATTCTCCGCCTCTACGTATTCATATTGGAGCTCTTTAGCATACCACAATTCCTGATAATTGAATGAAGGATTCAAAGTGAAATACTTGAGAACGCTCATGGAAGTGGATATAGGTATCGCATGCTTGCCTCCAAATTGCGATCTTCTAAATATTTCTGAAAAATTACTTCTATTGAATGAAATGACAGAATCTGAGCGAGCATCCCGGTTGATGACGTTGAAGCTTGAACTTCTCACGCTGTTGTTTGAGAGTTCATTTTTCGCAACAAAATTGTGACTAAAGTTGAGTTTAGATAAAGGAGATTTGCTCGAGGTAACCAGGTTTTTAAACGGGTACACCCGATTGGTGTTAATTGTAAGATCGGGCAAAGTCAGATTGACAATTCCTGATTGTAAATTTTGACTATGTCTTAGATTGCTAGACATATTGAAAGGTGTACCTGCAAAGGTTTTGGTATATCGAATACTCGATGCTAGCTGTGAGTTTATGCTTCTGTCAAAATCCTGAACAACCAGGTTGTTATTTTGGGTAAAGGTTCTGGTTGCTGCATTTACAGAAGCTGAAAACGAGGAATTACCCTTGGATTCAGGCGTGTGGTTCCATCGAACACTGTAGTCGTTGGTTTCTAAAGGGTTTTCTAAATCATCGGAGATCGAATTATTGTACGAGAAGTTAAACGTCCCTCTGAAAGAGTAGCGTTTGAAATAATTTGAAGTGGCATTTATCGCACTGCCACCTTTTGAATAAATATCTCCGGTTAACCGAAGGTCAACATAATCACTAATTGCAAAATAGTATCCGCCATTTCTCAGGAAGAACCCTCTTCTCTGCTCTTCACCATAGGATGGTACAATGACACCCGACGATTTTTCTTTTGGCTGAGGGAACATTCCGAAAGGGAAGAAAAGTGGCGTTGGGACATCTCGAAAGCGCATATTGAAAGGGCCAGACACGACCTTGTTATTTGGAATAACCTTTAGTTTGGAGGATTTTATTGAAAAGTGAGGGTCTTCCAGGTTGCAAGTAGTATAGGCTGCTCCTCTGATGAAAAGCTCATCTTCCGCATTTTTCTTAACATCCTCTCCGTGCATGAAACCGCCTTGCTTTTCGGTAATCACTCCTTTGATGAGGGCACGTTCCGTTTTAAAATTATAAACAATGTCATCTGTTACATAAGTATCCGGACCGTCGGCAAAAACAGGTTTACCAATTTTTTTCCCCGTTGAGTCGGTAATGTATTTAGCCTTTAGTGTTCGTTTATTCCAGTCTACGTCGGTTCGTTCGGCATCCAGTGCTATTTTCCCATAATCTATGTGGGTCTCGCCGTAGAGAAACAGTTCTCTACTTTTCACATTAAAAAAAAGTGAATCCTTGGCATTGTAATTAATGGTGGTTTCAATATCGCTTCGATTTTGTCTTGTGGACTGAGCTGCGGAACTGATTGTTTTTGTAGAGTCCGAGGCGGTTCTACTAGTCGTATCACCCACCAATAGGTTGTTCTCAGCCTTATTATAGACAGAGTCTCTTTCTTGCGAAAAGGCAATGAATGAAATTATTAAACAGAAAAGTATAATGAGACACCTCAATCCAACTCGCTTTTTTGAAAATGAACTATGACCAAACTATCTTTGAGATGTTTTATTGCTGGCACAATTGGCAGATTTTTTGCAAATAAAGGCAAAGAGAAATTACCGCCATGGCCAATTTTTCTAACATTTGCGTAAAAGTATTTCATTTTAGACAATAAAGGGAGTGAGAAACCTAGTACTACCCATCGGATTGACATTATTTTTAGTGTTGGCTTCATTTCAGCCAGTTGGTAAGCGAAGCTTTGCTGTCACAAAAATTGTAATTGACCCAGGGCATGGGGGAAAAGACCCAGGAACTCTTGGGTCTTATACCAAAGAAAAAGACGTAGCTCTTGAAGTAGCTCTCAAGGTGGGTGAATATGTGAAAAAATATATTCCGGATGTTAAAATCATTTATACGCGTAAGGATGATACGTTTATAGAGCTTGAGAAAAGATCTGAAATGGCTAATAATCATAACGCCGACTTGTTTGTTTCGATCCATGCAAACTCCTTACCAAAAAAGACACCACTGTCCAGAAAGCAATCGATAAAAGGTTCGGAGGTATATGTAATGGGTGCACAAAATACAGATAGAGCTTTGGAAGTTGCACAAAGAGAGAACTCAGTGATCTTACTGGAGGAAGATTATCAGAAGAATTATGATTTCGATCCGCAATCAGAAGAATCATACATTCTTTACAACCTTACACAGTCTGCGTATCAGGATAATAGCCTGATGCTGGCAAGCCTCATCGATGACCAACTAAAAAATAGAGCGGGCAGAAGAAGTTATGGCGTTAAGCAATCGAGTCTTTACGTAATGTGGAGTACAGCAATGCCAAGTGTGTTGGTGGAAATTGGCTACCTTTCCAATCCGATGGAAGAAAAGGAATTAAACAACGCTGAAGTTCAATCATTTATAGCCTCAGGGATCTATCGTGCAATCAAAGAATACAAGGAAGCATTTGATGCTCAGAACTAAAAATTAAGAACGTGTCAAAAGAATTTAAGATTGGTCTTATCACCATTATTTCAGGAGCTCTCTTATACTATGGATTCAATTTTTTGAAGGGTTCAGATATATTTTCTCCTTCAAATAGATACTATGCTACGTATGCGAATGTGGCAGGATTAAATGTATCTAATCCGGTTTATTTCAATGGATTACCTGTTGGTAGAGTAAGTGGATTTGAGTTGGTTCAAGAAAAAAAATACATCGTTGTAGCATTCGATATAGACGATGGATTAATGATCAGTAAGGACGCTTCAGCAACCCTGGCAAATGATGGTCTTTTCGGAGGTAAAGCCATTGTTTTAGATGTAGGTAAATTACCAGAGTTGGCCCAACCGGGAGATACATTGGGATCTGATATGGATGAAGGAATGTTATCACAGTTTGAACCAGTTGCTGACAACCTTAATACGACAATCACCAAGCTCAATGATTTGCTTGACGAGCTAAATAAAACCGATATCCGAGGTACGGTTGACACATTGAAATATGCAATCGGGACAATTACCAATAAGGTTAATAGACTAGAGGTTGAAAAAGTCATTGCATCAACGGATTCACTTCTCAAAAGCATCAAAGATCGTTCTGATCAACTGGATGGTGTTTTGGCTAGCTCTAAGTCATTGATTGACTCATTGAATAATGTACCATTGGCGCAAACTTTAGAGAAAGTAAATGAGTCTTTGGATCATGTGAATAACCTTCTTTTGGCAGTGCAATCTGAAGAAGGCACAGTTGGAAAATTGCTGAACAACGATTCCATCTACAATAACTTAAATAAACTTCTGGTTGATATGGATGAACTAATCATCCACTTTAATAATTATCCAAAGGACTTTATGAAGCCGCTTGGTAGAAAAAACAAGAAGCTTAAGGGAATTTCTCAGGAAGGTAAGTAGCGAAAATTCATGAATATTCAATTCAACAAAAATGAAGATGCCAACAAACAGTTGGTATACAAACTAAACGAGCGTCTAAAAACCGTACATCTTGGCGGGGGAGAAAAAAAGATTACATCACACCATAAGAAAGGTAAGCTAACTGCCCGTGAACGCATAGCATATTTGTTGGATGAGTCTAGTGAATTTCTTGAAGTGGGTGCATTGGCTGCCGAAGGGATGTATCAAGAGGTTGGAGGATGTCCCTCTGCTGGCGTTGTAACCGGAATAGGTACAGTCTCTGGTAGAGAATGCATGATTGTAGCAAACGATGCTACTGTAAAAGCGGGTGCCTGGTTTCCTATGACGGCTAAAAAGAATCTTAGGGCGCAAGAAATTTCGCTTGAGAATAACTTACCAATTATCTATTTGGTGGACAGTGCCGGGGTATTCTTGCCGATGCAAGATGAGATATTTCCCGATAAAGAACACTTCGGTAGACAGTTTAGAAATAATGCGATCATGTCTTCAAAAGGGATTATCCAGATTGCAGCCATTATGGGAAGTTGTGTGGCAGGAGGAGCTTATTTGCCTATCATGGCTGATGAAGCACTCATTGTGGATGGAACCGGATCTGTTTTTTTAGCTGGAAGCTATTTAGTAAAGTCAGCCGTTGGAGAAGATATAGATAATGAAACTCTTGGGGGCGCCACTACACATTGCGAAATATCTGGAGTTACCGATAATAAATTTTCTGATGATAAGGCAGCTCTGGATGCGATCAAACGAATTTTTGATAAAGTAGGTGAGCCTGAAAGTGCAGGCTTTAATCGAGCAGAAAGTAAGCCTCCAAAGAAAAAACTAGAAGATATCTATGGTGAATTTCCTGCAAATCGGGGGATTCAGTATGACATGGTAGAGGTGATCAAGTGTTTGGTTGATGATTCTGAATTTGATCAATATAAAGAGCTCTACGGAAAATCCATTGTTTGTGGATATGCTCGAATTGATGGGTGGAGTATTGGAATTGTTGCCAATCAGCGGAAAGTAGTGAAGACTAAAAAGGGAGAAATGCAGATGGGAGGAGTGATCTACTCAGATTCTGCAGACAAGGCAGCTCGATTCATCATGAATTGCAATCAGCGTAAAATTCCACTGCTCTTCCTGCACGATGTAAATGGTTTCATGGTTGGCTCTCGTTCGGAGCATGGAGGAATCATTAAAGATGGAGCTAAGATGGTCAATGCAGTTTCTAACTCTGTGGTTCCGAAATTCAGCATTGTCATGGGAAGTTCTTATGGCGCTGGAAATTATGCCATGTGTGGTAAAGCATACGACCCCAGGCTAATATATGCTTGGCCAACAGCTGAAATAGCTGTAATGAGCGGAGGCTCTGCTGCTAAGACCTTATTACAGATTGAAATAGCTTCTGCAAAGGCGAAAGGCAAAGAGCTTACGGAAGAAGAAAAGAAGGCGCAGTTAAAAAAGATTGAAGATTCGTACAGAGAAAAATTAAGTCCATACTATGCCGCTTCCAGGTTATGGGTAGATGGAATTATTGATCCGAAAGAGACAAGAAATGTGATTTCAAAAGGCATTAAAGTGGCCAATCATGCCCCCATTGAAGAGCGGATGAATGTAGGTGTTATTCAAACTTGATGCTTATCGAAATGAGTTGTATTCTTACCCTAGCTAACTGACGCTTTGTCTTAGATTTTAATACACCTGAATGAATCTTTATATTTTTGAATATTCATTTTAGGTATATCTAAAGTAAAAAGCATTTGAATTCCTTGAAAGAGTCCGAAATAAAGGCCCTGGTTGTCCTGCTGGATGATGAAGATCATGAGGTTGTAGCTCATGTTGAGGAAAAAATAATGTCTATTGGGACCAGTATCATCCCACTATTGGAGCATGAATGGGAAAGCACATTCAATCCAATCATTCAATCGAAAATTGAAGATCTTGTACACGAGCTGCAATTCGAGTTGCTAAAAGAACGCTTCCTTTTATGGAAAGAAGGAGGAGGAATCGACCTTACTGAAGGTCTTTGGATAGTCGCTACCTACTTATATCCAGATTTGGAATTACAGGAAATTAGCCAGGAGATAGATCAATTATATCACGAGTTGTGGCGCCACATGGAGGATGAAATGGCTCCATATGACAGGGTAAAAGTATTTAATGAAATTTTTTTTAATGAGTTCAAATTCAGAGCGAATACGAAAAACTTTCATTCACCCGCCAATTCCATGATTAATTCAGTGTTGGAGACCAAGAAAGGGAATCCGATATCCTTGTGCACAGTTTATTTATTACTTGCACAAAAGATGAGGTTGCCTGTGTTTGGAGTAAACCTTCCAAACCTATTCATATTGACGTATCAAGTTGGAGACGAATCGTTCTACATCAATGTATTTAACCGAGGACTCATTTTTACCAGAGAAGATATTGACAACTATTTGGATAGCCTTCAACTGGATAGGCAAGATATCTTTTATGAGCCATGCTCCAATTTAGACATCATACTTCGAGCATTGAGGAATCTGATCGTATCCTTTGAAAAGCTTGGGGATTATCACAAAGCCGACGAAATCAAATTGATTCTGCAAAAAATGGACAATCAGTATTTCTCTCTGTGAAAGATTTAGATCAGATTTTGAAAGATCTGAAGGGAATGAAAGACCCTGCATATATTTCTAGAATGGAGTATTTTGGTATAAGAGATGCTCCAAAAATACTGGGAATAAAGAATGCCTACCTCAAGCCCTATGCAAAAGAGTTTGGAAGAAATCAACCATTAGCGAACCTGCTTTGGGAACAACCAATACATGAATGCAAGCAGCTTGCTATACACATCGCTGAATCTAAAAACTTCACGGAAGAACTAGCGGATAAATGGACTGCAGAATGCTACTCCTGGGATTTAGTTGATGGCATTGCGATGAAAATTTTACCAAAAACCTCTTATGCTTTTCATAAAATAGAAGAATGGAGCCGTCGTGAAGCAGAATATGAAAAAAGAATGGCATTTGCATTGATGGTTGGCATTTCCATTCATTGCAAAAAGGAACCCGATGCTCGGATAGCAGAATTTTTCCCAATCATTGAGCGAGAAGCCTGGGATGACCGAAACTTTGTAAAAAAAGCTGTGAATTGGGCACTCCGACAAATCGGCAAGCGAAGTTTGCAACTCAATGCCCAAGCGATTGAAGTAGCAGAAAGAATTCGAAGGCAAGGCTCAAAACCAGCTAAATGGATAGCGACGGATGCGCTCAGAGAACTAAAGAGTGATAAGATTCAAGAACGACTGAGATCCAAGAAATCATAATCAGAATTCATTTCATTGAAACCTTTATTCCTTAAAGGAGTATTAAGATTACATTTAAGACTTAAATATTTTAGCTACTTTTAGGATTTAAATATATAATCAATGAATAAGTATTCGATAGGGGAATTTGAAGAAGTGGTGATGTTAACGGTTGCTGTTTTGTTTGAAAATGCTTACGGGATATCAATCAAAGAAGAAATAGAGAGCCGGCTGGCTCGCAAAGTAAGCGTGGGCGCTATGCGTACTGCTTTAAATCGACTGGAAAAAAAAGGCTACCTCGACTCTGAGTTTGGCGAAGCTACTGCCGTACGAGGAGGGAAAAGGAAGAGATATTTCAAAGTAACTCCTTTAGGTAAAAAAGTACTGGAGCAAGTGATGGAGACTCGAAAGCAGCTGTGGGATTCCATTCCTTCAGTAGCATTTGATTTCAAATTTGGATGAAGAATGACCTCCACATATCGCCACCTCGGCTGCCTGCTCGATTTTTAAAATGGTTTTGCCACCCAATGCTATTTGAAGATGTGGAGGGTGACTTGTCAGAGCTCTTTGCAGAGCGTGCGAGCAAAAGTCAACTTAAGGCTAAGGTCAATTACATACTTGATGTTCTCCTACTCTTTCGGCCGGGCATCATCAAAAACTTCGAAATAAAAAACGGACTAATCAATACATCTATGCTAAAAAATTATCTAAAATCTGCCATTAGAAACCTCTTAAAATACAAGAGTTTCTCCTCCATCAATATTTTCAGCCTTTCCATAGGGATGGCTGCTTGCATGGTGATTTTCCTCTTCATAAAGGACGAAAAAGCGTTTGATGCTTTCAATAAGCAGAACATTTACCGGCTTTGTGAAGTCCAAAGTTTTCCAGGAACAAATACGCAGAAAGTTGCACTCAGCATGCCAGGTATGGGGCCAACAATGACAGATCAATTTCCTGAAATCGAAAGCTACACACGATACAGAAGATTTGGAAGTCAGCTTGTAGAGTTGGAGGATAAGAATGTGATGGTAGAAAAAGTTGTCGGCGTAGATAGCAATTTCTTTGAAATGTTTGATTACGAGTTTCTTTATGGAGATCGATCCAAAGCAATAGATGGACCATTGGATGCAGTAATTACCAGAGATGTGGCTATGAGGTTGTATGGAGAGATAGATGCTGTTGGCAAGACATTCGTGATGGGAGGAGATCAAGTAGCAGTTAGAGGTGTGATTGAAAATGTTACTGAAAACTCGCACCTTCAGTTTGAAATCGTACTCTCCATGTTTGCTTCAGGTGAGAATGAAGAGGAGTTTAATAGCACCTTTGGAGGTAATTTTCTTAACACGTATTTCGTCCTGAACAGAGAGGCAGATATTGAAGCCCTTACGACTAAGTTTCCTGATTATCTGGTACGAGTAATGGATAACCCGGACATCAATGATGTTTATAAACTCTTTCTACAGCCACTACCAGATGTTCACCTGTCGTCGACAGATATTGAACATGACTATGCCAATTACCGCAAATTCAATGGACAATACCTCGATGTATTCATCTTGGTTGGTATTTTCATCATGATCATTGCTTCCGTAAACTTTACAAATCTGACCACAGCGAGAGCGAGCTACAGAAGTAAAGAAGTGGGTGTAAGGAAGACCATCGGTGCATTACGTAAGCAACTCTTCGATCAGTTTATTTTCGAGTCTGTCATGCTCTCTTTAATCGCCTTAGTTTTCGCTGTTGTTTTGGTGATTGTATCGCTACCTTTTCTAAACAACCTGATAGATAGGGAACTGTCGATCTTCCCATTCCTCTTAAACTTGGAATTCATTCCTATTGCCATCGGAATCACATTATTTTTAGGACTTGTGGCAGGTCTTTATCCTTCTCTTTATCTGTCTTCATTTAGGCCAATTGTTGTTTTAAAAGGCCTTAAAAATCAGGAAAAGAAATCCATTTTTAGGAGTTCATTGATTGTACTTCAATTTAGTCTCGCGTTGGGAATGATCGTTTGCACATTTATAGTAGTGGAGCAACTCTTTTTTATTAAGAACAAAGACATTGGTTTTAACAAAGATCACATGGTCCTGATAGAAATGAATGGAGATATGCAGGAGAACTTTTCTCAGATGAAGGAAGAACTCTTAAATCAGTCCAATATCCTTGGGGTGACAGCTTCAGGTCAGCGACTGGGAAATAATTTTCATCAATGGGGATTCAAAGTTCGCCAAGATACCGGTATGCTGAATTTGGCACCATCCAACGTACATGTAGACTATGACTACCTGGATGTTTATGGAATAGAACTTAAAGATGGGAGATCCTTTTCTAAGGAGTTTGCCACAGACGATGGACTAGCTTTTATCATCAATGAATCCTTTGCAAAGGAGCTGGGCTTTGAAAACGCGGTTGGTCAAAAAGCCGGCCATAGCTGGTATCCCAATGATTCTTTAGGAACAATCATTGGAGTTACGGAGGATTTCAATTTCAACTCACTACACTACAAAGTAAACACGCTATCGATGGTGGTGCACACCGAGTGGGGTTTCAGTGAAATGTCCGTGAAGATCAACGGTCAGAATGTTGAAGCAGCTCTTGATGAAATTGAAAACGTGTATGGGCAATTTGTAACTGATTTCCCCTTGCAATATGAATTTCTTGACGATCACTTTGAGGAAATGTATCAATCGGATCAGCAGATGGGATCCGTGATAACCATCATCGCAGTACTGTCTATTTTCATTGGTTGTATGGGGCTATTTGGGCTTGCATCTATTTCCATTCAAAGAAGAATAAAAGAAATTGGAATTAGGAAGGTAATGGGGGCGTCAGCTAAGGAGCTCATGATTCTACTATCAAAAGGATTTGTCACAATGATTTTGATATCCTTCATCCTAGCCACACCGATTACATATGTATTTATGTCTGGTTGGCTTGAAAACTTTGCTTACAGAATTGATATTAATCCTTTCCTATTTGTGATAGGAGGAGCTGTTGCCCTGTTGATAGCCTTAGCCACAGTTAGTTTTCATGTCATCAAAGCTGTGAGGGCAAATCCTGTGAGCTCACTGAGGTATGAGTAAAGAGCACAACATAGTGCCCCCAAAGTTAGCTACACGTTTCTTGAAATGGTTTTGTGACCCCATGTTAGTTGAGGATGTGGAAGGGGACTTGTCTGAACTCTATGAAGAAAGGGCAGTCTCCAATCATTTCAAAGCCAAAATCAAATATGGGCTGGACGTACTATTGCTATTTCGCCCGGGGATCATTCGAAATCTTGAATTTAAAAATGGACTAATTAACACTGCTATGATCAAAAATTATCTAAAAATCGCACTCAGAAATGCTTTAAGATATAAAGGATTTACTGCATTAAACTTACTTGGACTCATTGTTGGATTAGTTTCCAGCATGCTCATACTCATGTGGGTGAACGATGAAGTTGGAGTGGATAAATTCCATGCGAATGGAGATAAAATCTACCAAATGTTCAGGAATATGAAACAGTCAGGAGGGATGATAAGAACTACTTCATCCATACCCAAACCTGCTGCTGATCTTTTAAGAGATGAATACTCTGAAGTAGATGAAGTAGCTCAGCTCAGCTGGCCTATGGGTATGGCCTTTGAAAAGGATGAAAACAAGTCTGAGGAAGCTGGATACTTTGCAACATCCAATTTTCTTACACTATTTTCTTATGAGTTGCTCGAAGGTGATCCGAAGACGGCTCTTGAAGATCTTGGATCTATTGTTATCTCTCGGACTGTAGCAGAAAAATACTTCGGCTCATTGTGGCAAGAGAAAGCGGTCGGTTCCCCGCTTTTCATTGATGACGAAAGAGAAGCAATCGTAAGTGGAGTATTTGAAAATGTGGGAACCAACTCTAGCCTCCAGTTCGACTGGCTCCTGCCGGCCCAATATTTCTTCAATCGAAATGACTGGATAGATGACTGGGGGAATGGAAGTTTTAACATCTACTTTACTCTCAGGCAAGAACAAGATTTGCCAGCAGTAAAACAGCGGATGCATGATGAAATAATTACCCATGCGGCAGGTCAAAGCAATTCGGGAGAGGAATACCTAATCGCACAAAAGTTTCAAGATCACTACCTCTACTCAAATTTCGAAAATGGAGAAGTGGCTGGCGGCCGGATCGGATATGTTAAAATTATGACTGTGGTGGCAATATTCATCCTCATCATCGCTTGTATCAACTTCATGAATTTAGCCACAGCTAGGTCTGGAAGAAGATCCAAAGAAATTGGGTTGAGAAAAGTAATGGGAGCACACAAAGCCTCCGTTAGTATTCAGTTTTTTCTTGAATCAATTTTACTATCGTTCATTGCGGTCGTTGTGTCGGTTTTTGTAGTTTGGCTACTTCTGCCATTTTTTAATCAGCTGGTAGATAGACAGCTGACAATGGATTTGAGTCAGCCCGTAAGCTGGTATTTTTTAGCTGGCATTACGTTTGGTGTTGGCTTTTTGTCTGGTGCGTATCCCGCGATTTTGCTTCCTACATTCAATATCATACAATCGTTGAAGGGTTCTGTTCGGCAATCCTCCGGGGCAGCTTATTTCAGAAAAGGACTCGTTGTTTTTCAGTTCTCAATTTCTACACTTCTAATAGTCGGTACAGCCATTATTTATACCCAGCTCGATTACGTGCTCAATAAAAATCTAGGATTGGATAAGGAAAATCTAGTGGCTATTCAAATGGGAGCGGACTTTGGGGAACGACTCAGTACGTATCAAACCGAAATTGGTAAAATCCCGGAAGTAAAGGCCGTAACAGCCGCATCCGGGAATCCGATCTCATACGGACGATCTACTAGCTCTGCCAGATGGGAGGGAATGAGTGAAGAAGGATATGAAATAAATGTACTTCTCACTGATGAGCGATTTATTGAAACCATGGGAATGGAAATCGATGCAGGAAGAAGCTTTGATGAACAACTCACGGATTCAACCAACTTCATCATCAATGAAGTGATGGCTGAACTTATGGGGTTTGATGATCCAATCAACAAGAGTTTATCCTTTTGGGGTATCAATGGGAAAGTAGTTGGAGTTGTGAAAAACTTTCACATGAGAAATCTCCATGAACCAATTGCGCCGCTCATCATCACATGTATTGCACCATCGAGTACAAGTCTTGCACTTGTGAGAATTCAAGGGGATCCTAACAAAGCGTTGAAGTCCATCGAAAGGGTAGGTCAAAATTTAGATCCTGAGCAAAATTTCAACTACGAATTTATAGACCAAACCTATGCAGAAAGCTATGAGAGTGAAATGACAGTTAGTGCGTTGGTAAAGATTTTTGCAGGCATTTCTATATTTATATCATGCTTAGGACTGTTTGGTTTGTCGGCCTTTTCAGCGGAGCAGCGGTCTAAAGAAATTGGTGTAAGAAAGGTACATGGAGCAAGCGTAAAGCAGTTGGTTTTATTGTTATCAAGGGATTATTCGATGCTCATGATCTTCGCCTTTCTTGTAGCAACACCCTTTGGCTATTACTTTGGCAATGCATGGCTCGAAGGATTTGAGTATAGAACATCCTTGAATCCGATCCTTTTTATCATAGCAGGTATCAGCACCTTTTTGATCGGGGCAGTTACTGTGGGGATCAAATCACTTCAGGCGGCGAAAGTAAACCCTGTGAATATTTTAAAAGACGAATGAGAAATTGAAGGGCTCATGCTTGCATGGGCCTTTTTGTTTTACCGAACTCTTTGGGAGTGCATCCCATTTTTCTCTTGAAAGCTCTATTAAAGGTGCTCTTGCTGTTGAAGCCTGATTCATAGGCAATGCCAGCAAGGGTAAGAGAAGCTAGCTTACCCTCCATGATTTTCCTGGAAGCAAAATCAATCCTAAAATCATTAATGAAATTGAAAAAATTTTGATTGTATTCCTGATTTATGAGCTGAGAAAGGATATATGCTGGTACTTCAAGTTCTTTTGCAAGCTGATTAAGGTTCAGTTCAGGAGTTTTGAAAACTTGCTCCTCTTTGACCAACCTGTCAAGCTTCTCCTTCAAGGCCATCGATTCCGAAGGTGAGAGAGGTGAATTTTTGTATTTACTCTCGTCTTGATAAATACCTGATGCGACTTCAGGCTGTCGCCAGGAAGTAACAACGATGCGTACGATGATTAATCCCACACCCAGAAGAAAAAGCAAATCTGCGTTGTTATTCATGGAATAATACCCACCTGAAAGAATCAGGAAATACATTGTTAAAATTAGAAGCGAGAACAAAGAAATGATTCGAATCAAGCCTTTCATCCATCGCAGGTTTATCCCAGAAGTGGCTGTGTGATATTGACCATACTTAGTTTCATAGCTTATAATCTCCTTTCTGGAAATGAATAGGTAGTAGATCAAATGCACAATCTGAAATGAGATAAAACTAAAAAGGATGATTTTCATTACAGCCGTATTATTCACATTCCGAAGCTCATCTCGAAAGTTGAAAAGTATTACTAATACAATTGTCACAGTTATTGACAAACTATAATGCTTGACTATCGTCCAGATTGGAATTTGCTTATTGGCCAGACTTTGGAAATGAAATAGGATTGACGGCCCTATCAAAAACAGAACACCCTGAGATAAGAAGTAAAAAAAACTCGCGACTGTGTCATCAATTCCAATATTTGCAGATTGCCGAATAATTAAGATAGCAAGAGCAAATAAAAGCATTGCTACATAGCGATTAGCTACAACATTGCCTCTTTTATTGGTCGCCAGGAAGTAGGCCCAAAATAAACCCAATAAGGCGCAGAAAATTAAAATCATCCACCAGTTTAAAAGAACGGCTGTAAAATTCAATAGCATTTATGTGTCATTCTATAAAGTGATTCAAAAGTGAATGCGTCGTAACCTAGTTTGAAGATTAAAACACTCAAATCATGAATATTAAATTTAAACGAATTGTCACATGGATACTGCAAGTTCTCATGGGACTTGAATTTCTAATAGCTGGACAAGCAAAATTTACTGCTACTGAAGTTTGGGCCAAGCAGTTCAGTAACTGGGGATTTCCAGATCATTTTTATTTACTGATAGGCGCTCTCGAAGTTGTAGGCGGCATCCTGATTTTCATTCCAAAATTTGCTGCAAAAGCAGCGCTGGGATTAGGAGCAATTATGTTGGGAGCTACCATAACGCATGCCGTTCATGGAGAATGGGACAGGATCATATTCACATTGATTATTGCTGGCATTTTAGGTGGAGTATATATGCTTCGCAAGGAAGATAAACCTTGATAACAGAAGCCCGCAATATCTAAACTTTGGTAAACCCCTGAACTTGCTCAGGGTTTATCTATCGTATTGCCATTAAGTCCCAAAAGCTAGCAAATACTCTTTCACCCATTCGTAGTGGATAGTGTGCGTACTTGCATGTTCGGGCTTCAGTATTTCACCTTTGATCACTGTATCAGACTCAAAGGAAACCTTGATCTCATCTTTCAGACTCAGAAACTTCCGTCCAAATATTTTATAAATCACCTCCTTGGCGCACCAGATGGTGCATAGTTTCTGAAGGTCTTCTTTGTATTCCATCTCCGAAGCATGTAAGTACTTCATTTTCACATAGTCATGTTTTTTGCGTGGACGCTCCATGTCTATGCCACAAGGTTTTTCAAGGTGGATCATTGCGGCTGCAATGGGAAAGGAATGCGAGATGGAAATATGTACGCCCTTACCATCCAAATAAGGTTTTCCGTTTGCTTCCTTGCTTATGCCATCAAATTCAATATCAAATTTTTCGCATAGCGATTTCACTAAAATTCTCCCAACAATCCACTCTGCTTGTCTTACTGGATTTAAATCAGCTGGAAACGGTTCAGGTGATAAATAGGGCAACGCTAAAAAGGTCTCCTGAATGTTCCAAACGGCATATGCAGACTGTTTATCAATCTGCTTGTTTAATAGCAGCGGCATAAAGCAATTGTAATACTTTTGCATACCAAATGAGCAAGATCAACGTAAAAAAACTGCATACTTTTCTAGGTCACAACGATAGCATTTACACATTGCAAAGTCTCGATGATCACAGGTTCATTTCTGCAGGTGGAGACGGCATGGTCGTACTCTGGGATTTAAAATCTCCTGATGAGGGCGAAGTTATTGTAAGGATAGAAGGATCGGTTTATGCACTCACTTACGATGAAAAAGAAGGATTCCTTTATGTGGGTGAAAACAATGAGGGGATTCATAAAATTGATCTGAATGCGAAGAACGAGGTAGGGTCAATTCAATTGGGAGATTTTCAGCTATTTGATTTGAAACTAATCAACGATCAGCTTTGGGTCGGACTTTCCAATGGGGAAGTTGTCGTGTTATCAAAAGATATGGTAGAAGAAGACCGAATCAAATATGCGAATGATCGTGTAAGAAATTTTGATACGAGTGAAAATCGAGTGGCTATAGCATGCAGTGATAATGTCACGCGGATTGTAGATGACCAGACCAAAGAAGTGCAACATGAGCTAATAGGACATAAGAATTCTGTTTTCGCGGCTAAGTACCACCCATCAGGTAAATATGTGATCTCTGGAGGTCGAGATGCTCAACTAAAAGTGTGGGACAGTCAGGCTGATTATTTAATGAGAGAATCTATCGCAGCTCACCTATATACCATCAATGACTTGACCTTTCGGGCAGATGGACGATACTTTGTGACGGCAAGTATGGATAAAGCAATTAAACTGTGGGATGCACACAATTTCCAATTGCTAAAAGTACTTGACAAACATAGACACGCTGGGCACGGAAATAGCGTTAATAAGCTGCTTTGGATGAATTATCGTGACTTGTTAGTA
Organism: Ekhidna sp.; assembly: GCF_039940915.1. Classification (GTDB taxonomy): domain Bacteria; phylum Bacteroidota; class Bacteroidia; order Cytophagales; family Cyclobacteriaceae; genus Ekhidna. The sequence goes on along the minus strand of NZ_JBDVFO010000002.1, from coordinate 1,532,562 downwards.
ACTTGTAGCGATGATCGTTCGATCTCTGTTTGGGAAATAAAATTTGAAGAATGAAGATAACACCGCTGGAAATTCGTCAAAAAGAGTTTGAGAAGAAACTTAGAGGGTACGATAAAGATGAAGTGAATGCTTTTTTGCAGTCATTATCCAATGAGTGGGAACGAATGCTTGAGGAGAATAAAGAGTTAAACCTGAAGCTCAACCAAGCAGAGAAAGAGGTCTCAAAGCTCCGAGAAGTAGAATCTTCGCTATACAAGACCCTTAAAACCGCAGAAGATACAGGCGCTAATGTGATAGATCAGGCAAACAAAGCTGCTGAGCTTCACATGAAAGAAACCAAGATGAACGCAGAGGGTTTGCTCAGTGAGTCTAAAAATAAAGCACGTGCGATGATAGAGCAGGCTGAAATGGAAGCACGCCAAATCATTGAGGAATTACAAGATGCGGTAAAAGGCATAGAGCAGAACCACCGAGATATTGAAAACCATCGCCAAAATGCACTGCAAGAGTTAAAGAACCTTTCGGTAACGCTTATTGAGAAAGTGGAACGAAATACTGGCGAAAGCAAAGAGTTTAAATTCGACGACTATGTGAAGCGAGTAAAGAAGTTGGCTCGGGAAAGTGAGGAGCGGATCAAATCGGAAAAGACGGAAGTGCAGATAGAAACGAAGCACATTGAGCCTATTCAAAAAGAAACTTCAGAGATAAACACAGAAGCAGCTTATGAGCCTCCAAAAACAGAAGAGATACGTGAAAGAATCGTACAAAAGCAACCGATAGAAAACGAAAAGGCTGAAATTAAACCTGTGGAGGTTTCGAAAGAAGAGGAACCGAAGAATGTGAAGCCCGAGCAGGAAGAATTAACCATAAAAGAACCCGCAGAGCCAGTAGAAATAAAAACAGAGCCAAAGAAAGAGGAAGTAGTGGCCGTTGAGCAACAGGAAGAGGGGAACACTGAAAAACAACCGGAGGAAAAAAAGGGGCCACGTATATCCAAGACAGTTTCGTTTTTTGACGAATTAGATACAGACTAAAATCATGGGGAAGGTCTCTTTGGAGGGAATGGAATTTTATGCCCGTCACGGTTACTATGAGGAGGAACGTGTGATTGGAAATAAATACAGCGTTGATGTTACACTTGAGTTAGACTTTGCTGAAGCTGCATCTGATGATAAGCTTGAAGGTACGGTCAACTATGAAAAAGTCTATGAGATTGTGCAAAATGTGATGAGTATTGATGCCAATCTCTTAGAGCACCTTGCTGGAAAGATGATTAAAGCGCTAAGAGACAATTTCTCAGAAATCAGTCACGTCCAGGTTCGAGTGAGCAAATACAACCCGCCGATCAAGGGATTGTGTCGGAAGGCCACAGTTGAGTTAGAGGGTTAGATAAACACAAATCCCCTCGCGTCAGCTTCATCGTAGAACTCGATCTTTTTTCCCACCAAAAACATCATCTCTCTTTTTTGAACCAATATCTGTACATCATCGATGAAGTATTCATCATCTGTTTCTTTCTTCTTGTCAAAACCAAGTTTAAAGCCAACGCCACATCCCATTCCTTTTGTAGCTATGCGTAGGCCATAGCCCTCCGGTATACCCTTGTTTTTTAAGATATTTTTCACCTCTTCCAGTGCTCTTTCCGTTATTTCTACAGGTATTTGTTTGTCTTGCGCGTCTGTCACGTTCTAAACTTACTTTTAGTCCTAAGTCAACATGGTTCTTTAGTCAATGAGTAAAATCAAGTTGATAGTGAAAATATAAAAAGAAGAATTGTCTTGATTTATGATTCCACAAATTGAAACAATAACTTTTAATTTTTCGAATAAAGTGTTTTAAGTAATACCAATTGACAATGAATAAATCTCGAATTTTTCGAGTTACTTTTGACGATTATCAACACTAAACAATCCAATACATGGAAATGGTTTACGACCTACTAAAAATTACAATTCCTGCCGCTCTGATGCTTTATCTCGCTTACCTATTGGTACGCTCTTTTTTGCAAAAGCAACTAGATGAAATCGCTTTTAGTGTGCGTCAGAAAAATCAGGAAATAGTCGTGCCTATTCGACTGCAAGCCTATGAACGTATTGTTTTGCTTTTAGAACGAATTACACCATCCAATCTCATATCCAGGCTCAGCAGTTCTGATTACACAGCTGAAGAATTTCAACAAATCTTAATTCATGAGATTAGAAACGAGTTCAATCACAACCTTTCACAGCAAGTATACATGTCAGATAGCGCCTGGACGTACGTTACCACCGCTGTAGAGCAAACCATCTCCATCGTGAATTCTTCAACCAATTCACTAGATGAAAAGGCCAAGGGATTTGACCTTGCCCGCGCGATTCTGGAAAATACAGCAGGAGAAGAAATGGATACCCCAAAACAAGCCATCAAATACATCAAAGAAGAAATTCAGGACGTTTTTTAAAAGATGGATAAGACTAAGAAGATATGGGAAAAGGCAAAAAAAACTGCATCTGACAAAGGCCAAATAAAAACTACGCTTTCATCTGCAGGTAAGAAGTTGAAGAATTTGGCGGAAAACTCAAATGAGTTGAGGGAATTAAAAAGCAAACTTGAGATTCTCATCCGGATGACTCAATCACACTTATCAGGAGCGTATCGCTCATTCTCCGTTTCTAGCATAATACTGATTGTCTTCGCTCTTCTATACTTCATCACACCAATAGATTTAATTCCTGATTTCATTCCTGCTTTGGGCTTTACAGATGATGCCTCGGTGATTTTTCTCATTGCGAAAAAACTGAATCGAGACATCACTAAATTTCTCCAATGGGAAGAAAAAAAATTGGGACAAACAGATTGACGATGCTTAGATTAATTATCCATGGCATCTAAAAAAGCAGTAGTCATTGGAGCTACAGGGTTGGTTGGAAAGCAATTAGTTAGGCTAATGGTGAAAGACAATAGATATGATTCTGTTCTCTTGATTTTACGAAAACCACATGAAATCAAAGACCCAAAGCTGATAGAACTAATCATCGAAGATTTTGAAGATTTAAGTAAAAAAGCATCACGATTGAACGGGCATGACTTTTACTGTGCCTTGGGAACCACTCGAAAGAAGGCAGGTTCTAAGGAAGCATTTTTAAAAGTAGATGTAGAATATCCGATATCATTTGCCCGATTGGCTCAATTACAACCAGATTTTCAACAACTGCTGGTAGTTACTGCTGTGGGAGCCAATAGCTCTTCACCATTGTTTTATAATAAGGCAAAAGGCGAGCTTGAAGATCGATTGCAAGAACTAAAACTTAAAAGACTTAAGATATTTCAGCCCTCACTGCTGCTTGGAAATAGAAAGGAATATCGATTCATGGAAGAAGTAGCTAAAGTGTTGAGTGCTATCGCTTCTTTTTTCACCATTGGATCCAAGAAAAAGGTAGGAGCCATACATGACGTAGAGGTAGCAAAAGCGATGATTGAGGTAGCACACAAAAAAGAAGACGGGTTTGGTAGATACAGGCCTGGCCAAATGATAGATATTGCATATTCAGAATGAGAGTAGTCATCCAGCGTGTATCAGCTGCATCCGTCACCATTGAGCAGCAGGTTAAATCAGAGATTTCCAATGGTCTTCTTATTTTTTTAGGAATTGAGGAGGCTGACAGTCAAGATGACGTAGAATGGCTCTGCCGTAAAATTGCCAACATGCGTGTTTTTCCTGATGAGGAAGGCGTAATGAATAAAAGTTTGCTAGAAGTGGATGGAGAAGCTTTGGTAGTAAGTCAATTCACTCTTCATGCCAGCACGAAGAAAGGCAATCGCCCTTCATACATTCAGGCCGCAAGGCCAGATACTGCCATTCCACTATATGAACTATTTGTATTCAAGCTTCAGGAGCAGATAGAAAAGGAAGTACAGACAGGAGAATTTGGGGCAGATATGAAAGTTTCATTGGTAAACGATGGTCCAGTTACCATTTTAATGGACACCAAAAACAAACATTAGTTCTTTTTTGATCGAATTATATATTCACCCTTTGAATGGGCTTGAGGTCATGTTACCTTTGCGCCTAATTTTCAAAGGATTAGGAGAGTGAAGTCACAATCCGCTGACTTATTTATTTAATGGAGAACATTCGAAATTTCTGCATAATTGCCCACATCGATCATGGTAAAAGCACCCTGGCTGATAGACTATTGGAGTTTACTCAAACAGTTGCTAAACGTGACATGCAGGCGCAGTTGCTAGATAATATGGATCTGGAACGTGAACGTGGGATTACCATAAAAAGCCATGCCATTCAGATGGACTATGAGCTAAATGGGGAGAAGTATACGCTCAATCTGATCGATACTCCTGGACACGTGGACTTTTCATATGAAGTGTCGCGATCCATAGCTGCTTGCGAAGGAGCCTTATTGGTTGTGGATGCTGCTCAGGGCATTGAAGCACAGACGATCTCAAATCTATATTTGGCACTTGAACACGACTTGGAAATTATACCAGTCTTAAATAAGATTGACCTTCCGGGAGCAATGCCAGAGGAGGTTTCCGACCAGATTATTGATTTAATTGGATGTGAAAAAGAATCCATAATCCATGCCAGCGCCAAAGAAGGCATAGGAATTACAGACATTCTTGAATCCATCGTCGATCGAATTCCTTCGCCCAAGGGAGATCCTGGAGAACCACTCCAGGCAATGATTTTTGATTCAGTATTCAACCCGTACAGGGGGATAGAAGTATACTTTAGAGTTTTTAATGGCTCATTCAATAAAGGAGATAAAGTCAAATTCGTCAATACAGGGAAAACGTATGAAGCGGACGAAATAGGAGTATTACGACTAGATCATGAGCCCAAGAAAACAATTTCGGCAGGCAACGTTGGATACCTGATATCAGGTATCAAAGTGGCGAAAGAGGTAAAAGTTGGAGATACTATTACGCATGTGGATAGACCTACCCAACTTCAGGTGAAAGGATTTGAAGACGTCAAGCCGATGGTTTTTGCTGGCATCTATCCAGTGGAAACGAGTGAGTTTGAAGAGCTTCGCGCTTCGATGGAAAAACTTCAGCTCAATGACGCATCATTGATTTGGGAGCCTGAAACATCAGCTGCTTTGGGTTTTGGATTTAGATGTGGTTTCCTAGGAATGCTGCATATGGAGATTGTGCAGGAAAGACTCGAAAGGGAATTTGATATGACAGTGATTACCACAGTCCCTTCTGTGCGATTTCATGCCATTGAAAATGATGGAAATATCCTCAAAGTTAGTGCACCATCAGAGCTACCTGAATCAAACGTAATTAGTCACATTGAAGAACCATTTATCCGTGCGCAGATTATTTCCAAATCAGAATTTATCGGGCCTATCATCGCACTCTGCATGGACAAAAGAGGGGAGATTAAGAACCAGGTGTACCTCACTTCAGATCGCGTAGAACTCACATTTGAAATACCTCTTGCCGAGATTGTATTTGATTTTTTCGATAAGTTAAAAACCATTTCAAGAGGGTACGCATCGCTTGATTATGAGCTGATTGGTTACCGAAGATCAGACATGGTAAAGCTCGACATTATGCTAAATGGTGATAAAGTCGATGCCCTCTCAGCGATAGTTCATCGAGACAAAGCTTACGAATGGGGAAAAAGACTTTGTGAAAAACTAAAAGAACTTATCCCAAGACAGATGTTTGAAATTGCTGTTCAAGCAGCAATTGGGACAAAGATCATTGCAAGAGAATCTGTGAAAGCAATGCGTAAAAATGTACTGGCAAAATGTTACGGAGGAGATATCTCTCGGAAGCGGAAGCTTTTAGAAAAGCAAAAGAAAGGAAAGAAACGAATGCGTCAAGTGGGGAATGTCGAAATTCCACAAGAAGCATTCATGGCCGTTCTCAAACTTGATTAAACTGATAAATTATGCCCACCATTATTGACGGACGAAAAGTTTCCAAGGACATAAAAAACGAAATAGCTGAAAAGGTCGAAGCTATCAAATCAGATGGCCATCGTGCTCCACACCTGGCGATCATTATCGTGGGTGATGATGGCGCAAGCCATAGCTACGTAAATGGAAAAATCAACGCTTGTAAAGCAGTTGGATTTGATTTTACACTGATGCATTTTGCAAGCACTATTTCAGAAGAAAAACTGATCAAGCACATTCAGCAACTCAATGAAGATGACGACATTGATGGATTTATTGTGCAAATCCCATTGCCTGATCACATTTCTGTGGAGCACATAACAGAGAAGATTGCCCCTCGTAAAGATGTAGACGGTTTTACCAATCAAAACTTTGGTAGTATCATGTCTCATCATCAACTCCTTTTGCCTGCTACCCCCTATGGTGTGATGGAGCTACTGAGTAGGTACGATATTCCAACGGAAGGGAAGCATTGCGTGATAGTTGGGGCTTCTCGAATCGCCGGGGCTCCACTGAGCTTAATGATGTTGCAGGATGGCGGTGCGACAGTTACCGTATGCCATAAATTGACAAAAGACCTTAAAAGCCATACGCAAGAAGCAGATATTCTCATCGTGGCAGTAGGTAAGCCAGGTTTAATTACAAAAGACATGGTGAAAGAAGGAGCTGTTGTAATAGACGTTGGGACCACCAGAGTTGAAGATGCTTCAAAGAAATCAGGATTTAGACTATCCGGAGATGTGGTTTATGATGAAGTAGCTCCAATGTCTAGCCATATTACCCCAGTCCCTGGTGGTGTAGGGCCAATGACAATAGCTTCATTGCTGTTGAATACCTTGAAAGCCTATGAGCTCAATCACTGATCCGGCCTTCTTGCCGGTGATGGAGTCATTCTATACCATTCAGGGTGAGGGCTTCTACTCCGGAACTCCAGCCTACTTTGTCAGGTTGGGAGGGTGTGATGTAGGATGTGTGTGGTGCGATGTGAAAGAATCATGGGACGCTTCGCAGTTTGATTGGTTTAGTGTAGAGGATATCACAAAAGAAGCACAAGCGTCAGGAGCTAATGTGGTTGTTGTTACTGGCGGTGAGCCATTGATGTATGATCTTTCGGAGCTCACGAAATCACTGAAGCAAGCCGGATTACAAACCAATATTGAGACTTCTGGAGCCTATTTACTTACTGGAGATTGGGATTGGATTTGCTTCTCGCCAAAAAAATTCAAAGCCCCACTTGATGAATTTTACACACTATCGCACGAACTAAAAGTAGTGGCCTTCAATAAGAGTGATTTCAGTTGGGCAGCTAGTCATGCCGAAAAAATGCACACAGAATCACAATTGTTTCTTCAACCCGAGTGGTCAAAAGAAAAAGAAATGACACCTTTGATCGTTGATTTTGTTAAGCAGAATCCAAGATGGAAGATATCATTACAGACCCACAAATACATGGACATCCCTTGAAGAAAGGAATTGTCTTTCTTTTTTTGTTAGTTATTTCCTTTTGTGTGTTTTCCCAAGGAGGCCTTTCTACTGATAGTAAGAAGGCAAGGAAACTATACGAAAAGGCAGATAAGAAATACAAAGAACGAGACTTTGAAGGAGCAATATCCTTTTTGGAAGAAGCAGCAAAAGAGGACCCAAACTTCTCCGAAGCATACATCCGAATGGGAAGCCTTTACAATGCCTTAGGTCAGGAAGATTCTGTTTACTCAAAGTTCAGCGTTTATGTGAGAGTAGCACCCAACCCAATTGCTTCTGTTTTAGAAAGACTTGCATTTATGGCCTTTGATAGAGGTCATTATTCAGTGTCAGAAAGTTTCTTGAATGATTTTTTGCTTAAGGTGCCAGAGAGAGGTGGGAGCCCAGAAATCATTTTGTTGAAAAAGAGTTTAGAATTCGCTGAAAAGCAGCTCGCACATTCTCCAGATAGCATTCGCATCCAAATACTTCCTCCTGAAATAAATCGATTCACCTTGCAGTATTTGCCTTCTATCACCATTGATAACGCAACAATGTTCTATACAAAAAGAGATTATTTGCAGGGAGATGAGGACATTGTAGTGAGTTACTATGAAAATAAGCAATGGACGCCTGCTCAATCAGTCTCCCCTCGGATTAATTCCCCTTTAAATGAAGGCGCATGCACGGTATCCGCAGATGGACGGACAATGATATTTACATCATGCGATGGTAGAAATTCTCTCGGAAGTTGTGACCTATATATTTCAAAAAAAACAGGAGACTCTTGGTCCAAGCCTAAGAATTTAGGTAAACCCATAAATTCTGTTTACTGGGAATCCCAGCCATCATTGTCATCGGATGGAAAGACCCTTTACTTCTCATCAAATAGAATTGGAGGACATGGAGGGAGAGATATATGGAGTTCAAAAAATATTGACGGGAAATGGACCAAGCCCCAAAACCTTGGAGATTCCATAAACACGAATCGGGACGAAACGACTCCTTTCATTCATCCAAACGGGGTCTCGCTTTACCTCTCTGCCAATGGGTATCCAGGAATGGGTGGGTATGATTTATACGTTGCATCAAAAAATGATTCAACTTGGAGCAAACCCCAAAACTTAGGCTACCCAATAAATACACATAAAGATGAAGTTGCGATTGTCATTGGAGCAGATGGTAAAACCGCCTATTTCGCAAAAGAAGAACAGAAGAATTTTGAGATTTTGGACAGTAAAATCGTACAAATAACCCTCCCGGATGATGTGCGATCCAAATCAGCATCTTATGTTATTGGAAGAGTATTCGATGCTCAAACAAGAAAACCTCTCAAGGCGGCGATAGAAGTGATTGATTTAGCTTCCAATGAAACTATCTACGATAATAAATCAGACTCAATCAGCGGAGAGTACTTCATGGTATTACCAGTAGGACTTGATTTAGCATCTTATGTAAAGAAAAAAGGGTATTTGTATAACGATTTCCATTTCCAAACCGCCCTTAATAATGCGTTCAAGCCAGATACAATCGATATCAATTTAGAGCCAATTTCAGCAGGTAGAACTTTAGTTTTGGAGAACATCTACTTCGAAATCGACTCTTATGTGATCAGTGAAAAATCTAAGTCAGAAATTGATAATGCATATCAATTATTAAATGAAAACCCTGAAATAGAAGTTGAAATCGCTGGTCATACAGACGATGCAGGAACACATGAATACAATCAACAGCTTTCAAGGCTAAGAGCCAAGGCCGTGTTTGATGAATTATTACGGAAAGGAATTGCGAAAGATAGAATAGTCTTTCAAGGTTATGCAGAGTCTCAGCCCCTAGTTCCTAACGATTCAGGCATTAATAGGCAATCCAATAGGAGAATAGAGTTCCGCATCCTGAAGTTTAAATAGTCTCCCTAACCGTCCTATTTGGACTAGAAATACAACTGAAAATGGCAATTCGGTGTCTACGAAATAGAGATCCGAAGGTTTAATTTTTTTTTACAGTTTTTAGCCGTTTTATGGCACCAAATTTATTCGGGTAAATATTCAATACACTGAAATATTATTTCGCTAGTTGAATGTTTTACTCATACATAAGGGTGATGGAAGGGTTTTTTCATCTTTTAATGGTGATTTAAAGACGTTCAAAAAAATAGTTGTTTTGTTAATTATTCTTAAAAAGACATATCTTTCGGACTTCAAATAATTAATGTTTAACGATTAACTAGTTAGTATGAAGAGGAATTTACTACTAAGTTTTGCGTTAATCACGCTATTTTCATTTAGTGTGATTGCGCAAATAACAGTGTCTGGTAAAGTCACCGATGAATCGGGTGAAGGATTACCAGGTGTGAATGTTGTGATTAAAGGCACAACAACGGGTGTGAGTACAGATTTGGACGGTAATTACCAAATTTCTGTAGACAGCGATGCATCGCTAATTTTTTCTTATGTAGGATTTGAAACTCAGGAAGTTACTGTAGGTTCAAGAACTACTATCGATGTTACCATGGGAGGTGCAGTTCAACTGGAAGAAGTTGTTGTAACTGGTCAAGGAGCAGGGATAAGTAAGAATAGAATTGCTACTACAGTAGATGTAGTTTCAGCAAAAGATTTAGAAAATAAGCCATTGACAAGGATTGATCAGGTGATTCAATCTGCCTTGCCAAGCTCTCAAATTCTAATGTCATCAGGAGATCCTGGGACAGCTTCAATTGTTCGATCAAGAGGTATAGCTTCAGCAGCGTTATCGACTACTCCAATTATCTATATCGATGGAGTAAGAGTTGATAACCTTAACACAGGAACATCTTTAGGGATTGCGACTGGAGGAGCTCAGAGTTCAGCTTTAGCGGATATCCCGGTAGAAGCAATTGAGCGAATTGAGTTTGTAAAAGGTGGAGCAGCAACTACGCTATTTGGAGCTGATGCAGGAAATGGAGTTATCCAGATTTTTACCAAAAAAGGTCAAGCTGGAAAAGCGAGATTTACTTTTGAAACACAGCTAGGAGCAATTAAAGGTACTGGAGATTACTTCAAGTACGATGCGACAAGCGATATTGTATTCAAAACAGGGTTTAGCCAAACGTACAGAATTGGCGCTTCAGGCGGTAACGAAAATGTTACTTACAATTTCACAGGTAGTATCAATGGAGATAACGGATATAGAGAAGGTATTGAGAACCAACGCTATAGCCTGAGAACAACCATTAATGCTTCTCTGAACGAGAAATTGAATTTACAATCTAGCTTGGGTTTTGTATCAAACAATTTCACTCGTCTTCCAAATGCGAATTCGTCTTTTGACAGAGCTTATGGAATCGAGCAAGGTCTTTCTACAGGTACATTTGGTCTTTCTACCAATAACCCTGATGAGTGGACACCTGCGGATGTTGCAATCGTTTCTCAACTACTGAGTGATGTAGCAAGAACTGCAGATATCACAGAAAACGTTAAGAGATTTCAAAACTCTCAGTCTTTGACGTATGATCCAATTGATAAGGTTTCAATCAAAGCTACTTTTGGTGTAGACTACCGTTATTCTAAGCAACAGGCGATCAATACAAATGAGTATTTGATAGTACAGCAGTCTGAGGCTCCTGGTACTACAGATCAAGGTACGATTGCTGTTACTGAGAGAAATTTCTTGTCTTCAACTGGTAGCTTGAATATTCAGTATGAAGAAACTTACAATGATTTCTCCTTCATTACGATCGCTGGTGGACAATTCTTCAGAAATGATGATCGTCAAACAAGATTGGATGCGACTAATGTCGTTGAAGGATCAAAATCTGTAAACAATTCATCGGAAGTGATTGGTCAGGATTTCATTCAGACAGTTACTAACTACGGATTCTTCGGTAAAGAAAACGTTGGATTCAAGGATAGATATTTTGTTGATTTCGGTTTCAGAGTAGATTATAACACTGCTTTCGGTACGGATGTTGGTGGACAATTCTTCCCATCTTTCGGAGCTTCTTATGTAGTAAGTAATGAGGCATTCTTCGATGGACTTTCTAGCGTTGTTTCTTTCATGAAACTGAGAGGAACATATGGAGAGGCGGGTAACTTCCCAGCTCCATTTGCAAGAGCAGCGAACCTTGAAGTAAATTCATTTTTAGGTGGAACAGCTGTACAGCCGTTCGTTCCTGCAGCTCCGAATCTAGCTCCAGAGAGAGTGAAAACAACGGAGTTTGGAGTTGATCTTCGATTCCTTGACGATAGGTTCTCACTAGCTGTTACCTATTTTGATTCCAAAACAGAAGATGCATTATTTACTGCACCTTTCGCTCCTTCGTTTGGTTTAGCTGCAAGGCAAAGAAACTTAGGAACCATATCTAACAAAGGATGGGAAATCGTTTCTACATTCAACATTGTTAGAAATGCTGATTGGGATGTGAATTTGACAGCATCACTTAATAAAATTGAGAATAAGGTGGAAAGCACTGGAGGTGCAGCTGAATTCAATATTGGAGGATTTACATTCTTAGGCCCATTTGTAACTGAAGGACTACCACTAGGATATCTTAGAGGTGCTCAGCCAACATTTGATGAGTCTGGAGCATTGGCGAGTGTTGAGCGAAATACTGATCTAGGTAAAACTTTGCCTGATTATTTCGGATCAATGACATTGAGTGCAACGTTCAAGCAACGTTGGAGCTTATTTGTAACGGGTGACTGGCAAACTGGTGGATACTCTGTAAATACGAACGAAGTACTTCGATTCTTTAGAGGATTGGATGACGACAGGGTTCCAGCTGCAAGTAGCTCAGTGTCATTCTTTGACCTAGGCGGAGTTTGGGTTGAGTCAAGTGATTACTTGAAAATTAGAAACATTAGTCTTTCATACTCTATGCCTAATGAGTGGTTCAATGATCACGTGAAGAACGTACAAGTGACATTCACTGCGTTGAATCCGTTGAACTTCTTCAAGGCGACGAACTTTGATCCAGAAACTACTGGTGCAGGTGCGAGAACTCAAAACGCAGTTAACGTGGGTGGTTTTGGATATGGAACATTCTCAGCTCCAAGACAATTTATCGGGTCAATTAAATTCAATTTTTAATTAGAGAATAGTATGAAAACTATAAGAATATCAATAATACTTTTTTTAGCCACTTTGGTAATTAATAGTTGTGATCTTGTAGATCCGACAGAAGTAGTTAACCCAAATGTGACGGAAGGAACGATTATCGGAACACCTAACTCCACGTCTTTGTGGTTGGTAGGATTGGACAGACAATTGGCGCTTACTTACAATGAAATATTAGTCATTGCTGCATTGGCTTCTGATAACTATGTAAATACACAAACGTTCTTTAATCAGACGTTTGATATATTGGATATCAGGTTTAACGATGCTGACGTGAATGCTTTGGCATTGGATATTTCTGATTTGAGAAACAGTGCCGATGTTGGAATTAACGCCATACATCCTGGAGATAGTGAATCTACAGATGCACAACTAGCGGAGTTACACTTCTTCAGAGGTTGGGCTTTCTTGCTTGGCGGAGAAATCTTCAAAACGTTGCCAGCTGTTGGTGGAGAAGCGGCTTTACCCGCTGCTACTCATCTGGCTAATGCAATTGCAGATTTCCAGGCAGCAGAAGCTTTAGATGCCACAAATGCAGGATACAAACTAGCTTTAGCTAGAGCGTATTACTTCACTGGTGATAAAGCAAACGCAGTGATTAAAGCAAACGAAGCGATAGCTGCGGATGCTGCATACTTGAGAAATGTAGAATGGGATGCTGTAAACGGTGCAGCTAGTGATAGCGATTTGCAAGATGCATTGCAAGACAGAGGTAACTTTGATGATTTGCAGCCACTTCCAAGCCTGGATTTCCTTGATCCAAAAGCGTATGCAGTATCTAGTACTCTAGAAGCGCCGATTCCGATCTTGAAAATTGAGGAAGCTCATTTGATTTTAGCGGAAGCTGAAATATCTGATGCAGACCTACCAGGAGCTAATCAGAAAATGAAAGATGTAATTGCACTAGTAGGTACAAGAGCAACTGCTACTTTCGATGATAGCGTTGAGGGCAGAACAAACGATGCTACTACAAGTACATTCAACAGACCAGATGTTACTACTGTAACTGTCGGGTATGCTGGAGAAGCTCAAAGAGCAGGACTTGTACTTAACAGACTAGCAGGAGATATCACCATTCCTGTAATATCAGGTACATCATTAGTTGATGCAGATATTGATGCTTTGGTTACTGAAGATGACTATCTAGAAGCTCTTTACTTGATGAGACAAGAGATCTTTATAGCAGAAGGTAGAAGATGGATGGATTTGGGTATTAAGTTGCCAGTTTCTGAAGTTGAGCAGCTATCAAACACAAATATCACAGCAAGTGATATTGAAGCTGCTGTTCCAGCTTTCTTGCCAACGGATATGGATGCAATTACATATGATGCAGGCGCAGGAACTTGCGTGATAACTCATAATGTTAATGCAATACTAGCTGCTAATAAAACAAATGCAGCAGTACTTCCTTTCCACTAAATAGTTAGTAGAAATTCAAAAAAAGCCGTCAGTCGACGGCTTTTTTTTTGCTTATACAGAACAACTTTACGATCAAACTTCTTCGAATATCTATCTTTGCCACATGGTCACAGTCTATCGCAAAGAACACTTCAACGCAGCACACAAACTATACAATCCAAATTGGTCCAAAGAAAAGAATGTGGAAGTATTTGGTCCGTGTGCAAATGAGAATTGGCATGGGCATAACTTCGAGTTGATAGTAGGAGTGAGGGGTACTCCAAGTTTGGAGACAGGATTTGTAATCGACCTCAAAAGACTGAGCAACCTGATTAAAAAGGAAATTTTAGAAAAAGTAGATCACAAAAACCTGAATCTGGATGTACCATTTATGAATGGAAAAATGGCGAGCTGTGAAAACTTGATTTTGGAATTCTGGAACATTCTGGAACCAAAAATTGTAGAAATTGCACCTGATGCTAAGCTTCACCACCTCAGACTGTACGAGACTCCAAGAAATTTCATAGACTATTATGGAGAAAAATGAGGTATCTAATTATTACCAACTCCCAAGAGTCAAGTGATTTTGCCAGGTTATTGGCCAATGAAATAGAACGTTTTGATATTCGATCAGAGATTTTTACCAACTCAGGCAAGGAGTTAAGAATACACTCAAATGAGGAATGCCAATTTTCATCCGAATACCGGAGAATTAAATCAGCACACCTGGATCAAAAGTTCGATTTACTATGTGTTATCGGCAGCACTTTTGATGGTAGGCTTGTTTCAAAGCTTAGGAAGCTTCAAGCAAAAACCTGCTTTTTTCAAATTACTGCTGACTACAGTACTGGAAGAAAGATATATGAGCAGGCCTTTGCCAGGTTTCATAAAGTCTATGTAGACGTTCCTGTCTATGACCTGAGGACAACCAGCGAATGCATAGGACATTACGTGAATGATTTAATCCGGAAACATGATTTTAAGGGAGAGACTTCCGAAGAGCTTAGAATAGGGCTTTTGATAAATAAAGAAGCAAATTTTAAAAAAATACCTAATCTCATTAAATCTGTTTCAGAGAAGGAAAATACTTGCAGATGGTTGATTGGAGGAAAAGAGCCTTCTGGCAAAAGTATCGAATATATTAAGTCATTTGGAAATATTGACTTTGTAGAGAATAGACTGGACGTCCTAAAAAGTGCAAATGCAGTAATCTTAGACTCAGAGCAAGATTCGGTTGCGGCAGCACTTCTCAATTGCCCACAGATCTCAATTGCCGAAGAGCCGGGATTTCTAGGCTTTACAAAAGCAGCACAGTCACTCATCAATAAAGTGGAAGGACGAGAAATTATAAAGACGTTTAAATCAAATGAACATGAACAAGTAATCGGTGAACTTGACTTAGTGCTCAATAATCATGAGTACTGCGCAACAATGATGGTGGGATATCAGGAATTTAAAGAAAAGCTTGGTGCCCAGCCAGTTGCAAGATCTGCGGTTCAGAAAATAACAGAGTGGATAGAAAAGAGTGAAGTTTAGGCAGCTCGCAGCTTATTAAACTTAGATTTCTCAAACTTTTCTACAGCATAAGCTCGATCAATCACCATATCTTTAATGTCCTTATTAGAGGGTAATTCAAACATCGCATCTGTAACTATGGCTTCACAGATTGATCTCAGTCCTCTTGCACCCAATTTAAATTCCATCGCTTTTTCTACAATGTAATCAAGTGCATCATCTTGAAGACTAAGCTTCACTTCTTCCATGTCAAAAAGCTTTGTATATTGTTTTACAAGCGCATTTTTTGGCTCTGTTAAAATCCGCTTTAACGCAGAATTATTCAGAGGATCTAAGTGAGTCAATACGGGTAGACGGCCAATCAATTCAGGGATTAAGCCAAAGCTTTTGATGTCTTGAGCAGTGATGTATTGAAGTAAATTATCCTTGTCAATTACTCCAGAATTGAACTCATTGTCGTTTGCAAAACCGATTGGTCGCGTATTTAGCCTATTTGCGATATGTCTTTCTATACCATCAAAAGCACCGCCACAGATGAAAAGGATGTTTTCCGTATTTACATTGATCATTTTTTGATCAGGATGCTTTCGACCTCCCTGAGGGGGGACGTTTACTGTAGTGCCTTCTAAAAGCTTCAATAAGGCCTGCTGTACACCCTCACCACTGACATCACGAGTTATCGATGGATTGTCAGACTTTCGAGCGATCTTATCTATCTCATCGATGTAAACAATGCCTCGCTCAGCTGCTTCCACATCATAATTTGCAGATTGAAGAAGTCGGGTAAGGATGCTTTCTACATCTTCTCCAACATACCCCGCTTCCGTTAAAACAGTGGCGTCAGCAATACAAAACGGTACTTGAAGGATCTTAGCCAGAGTTCTGGCTAAATAGGTCTTACCAGTTCCTGTTTGCCCAACCATTATGATGTTGGACTTCTCAATCACAACATCATCTTTATCGGCTGTTTGCATCAACCTTTTGTAATGATTATAAACAGCTACAGCAATGTACTTTTTTGCTTCATCTTGACCAATAACAAACTCATCAAGATGCAACTTCATATCCGTGGGCTTGATGAGCTTGAAATTTGGACTCTCATTCTCAGATGTAGTTTTAAGCTCTTCGTTGAGAATCTGTTGAGCCTGAGCAATACATTTATCGCATATATGCGCATGTATTCCTGAGATCATGAGATCTACATCTTTCTTATTTCTACCGCAAAAACTACAAGTAACCTGAGCCATGATTTTTATTTTTTCTCTAATACCTCATCAATGAGGCCATATTCTTTTGCTTCTGAAGCGCGCATCCAGTAGTCACGATCAGAATCTCTTTCAATGTCTTTTAATGATTTGCCTGAGTGCTTAGATAAGATACCGTACAAATCTTTTCGCAACTCCTGCATTTGCTTGAGCGTAATTTCCATATCTCTAGATTGACCCTGCATCCCACCGCTTGGTTGGTGAATCATTACTCGGGCATGAGGAAGAGCCGACCTTTTTCCGGCAGCACCACCCGCAAGAAGTACAGCACCCATGGATGCCGCCATGCCTGTGCAGATCGTTGCTACGTCTGGATTGACATATTGCATGGTGTCATACATGCCAAGACCAGCATATACTGATCCACCAGGGCTATTCACATACAATAATATGTCCTTTTTAGAATCAACAGACTCAAGAAATAACAGTTGAGCTGTAATGATATTAGCAATACCTTCTTCTACCTGCATTCCAAGGAAGATGATACGATCCATTATTAACCGAGAAAAAACATCTATTTCGCGGAAATTTGTAGGTCTCTCCTCGATTACCGCTCTCGTCATGTTTTCAACATGTTGAACATATCCATCAACGGCCGTACCGCTTATATTTTGGCCTTTTACAGCAAATTTTCTGAATTCCTCAGTGTTTATCATTTCAATAAGTTAAAGTATAAGGTGTAAAAATAAAAAAGTCCTGCGTACAGGACTTCTTCAAAACCTAAAATGATATCATTTGGTTCAAAATCAAAGCTTTCTAAACTCGTCCAAAGAAACAGTTTTATCCTTTACTGTTACTTCATTTTTAACATGCTCCAATACCTTATTTGATTGAACCTGATTAAATACCTTCATATAGTTCTCGCCATTTTCACCTTGTAGATAATTGTCAGCGAAGGTATCAAGTTGATCATCCATCTGATTTCCCATGCCTGAGCCAGCAAATTGTTTCTTAATTAGCTCTTTGGCCTCATTAGTTACATCCTCATGCTCTACCTTAATATCGTTGCTCTTCACAAGTTGATTGCGGATCAGAGACCATTTCAATTCTTTAGCATATGATTCGTACTCAAGCTCCATCAACTCAGGCGTGATGTTATCGTTAGTTCTAACTAACCATTTTTTCAAAAATTCATCTGGAAGATTGATTTTAGCCGAATCAGTCAGTTTTTCCCTTACTTGGTGGTCAAAAAACTTGTCAGACTCTGAGGCGTAGTTCTGAGAAACAATTTCTTTCACTCGGTCTCGAAAACCTGCCTCATCTTTAATGGTATCCTTACCAAAAGTTTTATCGAAAAGCTCCTGATTGATAGGAGCAAGCTTATGATGATTAATCGCCTTAAGAGTGAAGGATAGCTTTTTTAGTTTTTTAAATTCCTCGTCATTCAATCTAAGCTGACCTTTCAGTGCATTTTCATGCTTGAAACTCTTCTTGGGGTCAACTTCTACCTCTGCTCCATTTTTTATTCCCACCATCTTTTTCAAAGTGCCCTTTTCAAGATCTCTTAGGTCGATGCTGATTTCCTGATCGATCTCACCATCTTTGGACTTAACTTGACCATATAGGGTATCCTTCTCTGAAGAAATTTCAGGGTTTTCCATTTCCCCAAACTGACGCTGTAGATTTTCGATGGTTTCATCAATTACTTTGTCATCTACATTGATAAGGTACTTTTCAAGCTTCACCTTTTTATCAACTTTCAAATCAAAAGGTTCTGCAAATCCAATCTCATATTTAAACTCAAAAGAGTCCTGATTTTCCCAATCAAATTCCTTGTCCGTTTCAACTGGAAGTGGTTCACCTAAGAATTGCGTTTCGCCTTCCCTTAGGTAGGCATTAAGCTTTTCGGAAACCAATTTGTTTATTTCATCCACAACAAGTGCATTGCCGTACATTTTCTTGATCATTCCGGTAGGAACTTTTCCTTGACGGAAGCCTTTGATGCTAGCAGTCTTGCTGTACTCTTTTATTTTTTGATCTACACCAGGTTGAAAATCAGGTCGGTTTACGCTAATTTTAATTACGCCTTGTGTTTTTTCTGTTTTGTCAAAAGTTATATCCAACGTACTATTGTTTGATGTTTATAAAATAAAAACCCTCTTACTCGTCCCGTTTATCGGGTCTCGGAAAGAGGGTTGTTTTTCAGTGCGGATGGAGGGACTCGAACCCCCATGCCTCGCGGCGCTAGATCCTAAGTCTAGTGCGTCTACCAATTTCGCCACATCCGCAGATTTCATTGCTCGAACTTTTTCTCGCTCTGAAAATTGGATGGCAAAAATAGATAATATTTTTGATTCAACAAGGGTTTAATTTTGTAAAATTATTATGGTCGTAGAGGAAGATTTAGAATCAGAAAAAAAAGAGATCATCAGACGGTACAGACGTCTGCTTAGAAAAGCTAAGCCAGTCCTTAAAGAAGGGGATGCTAAATTGATAAAGAAGGCATTTTATACTTCTATGGAAGCACATAGTGGTATGAGAAGGAGATCTGGTGAACCATACATATTTCACCCCCTTGAGGTAGCAGAAATATGCATTTCTGAGATAGGATTGGGAACTACCTCCATTATAGCTGCACTGTTGCACGATGTAGTAGAGGATACAGACTATGAGCTAGAAGATATCGAAAGGCTGTTTGGGAAGAAAGTGGCAGTAATTATCGATGGCCTGACAAAAATATCCGGTGTATTTGATCAGGGAAGTTCACAACAAGCAGAGAATTTCAGAAAAATGCTGTTGACTCTTTCGGATGATGTAAGGGTGATCCTAATAAAGCTGGCTGATCGCCTACATAACATGAGAACGTTGGAGAGCATGCCTCGCAATAAGCAGCTAAAGATTGCAAATGAAACGATATATCTATATGCACCATTGGCACATCGTTTAGGCCTCTATGCTTTTAAATCGGAGTTGGAAGATTTGTACCTGAAATACTCTGAACCAGAAGTGTATAATGATATCTCAGGAAAGATCAATGAGACGAAAGATTCGAGAAATAAATTTATACGAAACTTTATTCGACCCATTAAGGATAAACTCAACTCCCTAAATGTTAATTACGAAATAAAAGGAAGACCCAAGTCTATTCATTCCATTTGGAATAAAATGAAGAAACAAAATGTCCCTTTTGACGAGGTGTATGACCTATTTGCAGTTAGAATCATCCTTAATGTTCCTTATCGAGATGAAAAAGCACTATGCTGGCAGGTGTATTCATTAGTAACAGATTATTATCAACCAAATCCGGATAGATTGAGAGATTGGATCAGCATTCCAAAAGCCAATGGATATGAATCACTCCATACCACAGTAATGAGTGATAAAGGTCAATGGGTGGAGGTGCAGGTTCGAACTACCCGCATGGATGAAATTGCTGAAAAAGGATATGCCGCACACTGGAAATATAAAGATGCAAAATCGTCTGATGAAACCGGCTTGGAAATGTGGATAGCAAAAGTTCGTGAGATTCTAGAACAGAATGATGGTAACGCCATTGAGTTTGTAGATGATTTCCGCTCTAACCTTTACAGCGATGAAGTTTTTGTATTTACCCCAAAAGGAGATTTAAAGACACTTCCTCAAGGCGCTACAGCATTGGATTTTGCTTTTGATATTCACACTGAAATAGGAGAGCACTGCCTAGGAGCAAAAGTCAATCAGAAGCTTGTCCCATTAAGTTTTGAGCTTAAAAATGGAGATCAAGTAGAAATCCTGACCTCCAGCAAACAAAAACCAAATGAAAGCTGGCTTCAATACGTAGTTAGTTCCAAGGCCAAATCAAAAATAAAAGACGCATTAAAGGAGGAACGCAAAGTTTTCATAGATGAAGGGCGCGAAATTGTAAAGCGAAAGCTCAAGCAATTAAAAATCGATTACAAGCAAACAGTTCTTGAAGACATTGCGCACTATTTCAATGTGAAATCAGCGGCAGATTTGTTGTATTTAGTGGGTACGGGTAAAATTGATCATTCACTCATTAAGTCTTTTGCGAAAGCGGGAAAAAGTTCCCAAAAACAGAACGAAGGAGTACATGGGGCCAAAGATGTGGAAGAAAAGCTGAGTCGTGTCAGGAAGACAGACAGTGATCTACTTCTTTTAGGAGAGGATCTTGATATAATTGATTACAAGTTTGCGAAGTGCTGCAATCCAATAGCTGGTGATGATGTCTTTGGATTCGTAACAGTGAGTGATGGCATAAAAATTCATCGCACTACTTGCCCCAATGCTGCTGAACTCCTATCCAATTATGGCTATAGAATAATAAAAGCAAAATGGGCATCTTCAAGAAAACATTCATTTGAAGCTACCTTATCTATTATAGGAACAGATCGCTTAGGTTTAGTAAGTGATGTTTCCAATATTATTTCAGAAGAGCTGAAAGTAAACATGAGATCTCTTTCAATAAATACAGAAGGGGGAATCTTTGAAGGAGTAATACGCTTATATGTTGAGGATACCTCGCATCTTGATCGACTTGTCAAAAAACTCGAGAAAGTAAATGGGGTTGTAAAAGTAAGTAGGACTAAATGATAGGGTACCTTAATTTATATTTGTAGCATGTCGGGACAGAATGTAATGGATGAGGTAAAAAAGATATTTCAAGCTCATCTTGAAAATAAGAATTTACGTAAGACTCCAGAGCGTTTTGCAATACTTGAGGAGATATATGATCGCGATGGTCATTTTGATGTTGAGTCCTTGTATGTGAGTATGAAGGATAAGAATTATAGAGTTAGTCGCGCCACCGTATACAATACCCTTGATCTACTGGTTGATTGCGATTTAGTGTCAAAACATCAATTTGGCAAAAATTTAGCACAGTTTGAAAGAGCATATGGATTTAGACAGCACGATCACCTAATTTGCACAGATTGTAACAAAGTACATGAATTCTGTGACCCTAGAATTCAAAACATTCAAACAACCGTTGGTCAACTTTTGCAATTCAAAGTAATGCACCATTCGTTGATTCTATACGCAAGTTGTCAGAAAGAAAATTGTCAAAATAAAGTAGCCTCATAAGTTAAGTAAATGAAGTACACGCAGGAGATTAATAATAAAGTACTAAAACTCCATTTTGAAGGAGACCTCATAGGAGAAAATAATGGTCCTGAAGTTGTAGAGTTAGCCAATGATGCAATTGCAAATGGAGTAACTCATTGCATGCTGAATATTTCAGATGTTCGCTACATAAACAGTAGCGGCATTGGTGTTTTAATCACACTCTTGACCAAATTCAGAAATAAAACGGGAGACTTGTATATAATAAAGCCGTCTGATCATGTTAATAAGCTTTTGATAATGACAAAACTTCAGGCAATATTTAATATTGCAGAATCAGAAGAAGAAGCACTCCAAAAAATCAAAAAATAGATAATGTCAAAAGTAGATGTACTCTTAGGTCTCCAGTGGGGAGATGAGGGTAAGGGAAAAGTTGTTGATTTTCTCGCACCAAAGTATGATATAGTTGCACGATTTCAAGGAGGGCCAAATGCGGGACATACATTGGAGTTTGATGGGAAAAAGCATGTACTTCATCAAATTCCTTCAGGCATATTCCATCCGGATATTTTGAACATCATCGGAAATGGGGTAGTAATTGATCCGATTGTATTTGAGAGAGAGATTAGAGATCTTGAACCATTTGGTGTCGACGCAACAAAAACACTAGTGCTTTCAAACAAAGCCCAGCTAATTCTACCTACTCATAAACTAATAGATAAAGCATTGGAGTTGTCTAAAGGAGAAGAGAAGATTGGTTCTACATTAAGAGGTATTGGTCCTACCTATCAGGATAAGATTGGTAGACATGGACTTAGAATTGGTGATATCATTGAAAAAGATTTTGATGCGAAGTATCAAAAGCTGAAAGAACAACATCTCTCATTGCTTTCATCCCTTGAATTGGATGATAACTTCGACG